>NZ_JBIBSY010000010.1:0-191401 GCF_043078065.1 Streptomyces sp. NPDC015532
GGTTGATAGGCCAGATCTGGAAGCCCGGCAACGGGTGGAGGTGACTGGTACTAATAGGCCGAGGGCTTGTCCTCAGTTGCTCGCGTCCACTGTGTTGGTTCTGAAACCACGAACAACCCCACGTTTGTCACAGAGCGTGGCTGGTTGACAGTTTCATAGTGTTTCGGTGGTCATAGCGTGAGGGAAACGCCCGGTTACATTCCGAACCCGGAAGCTAAGCCTCACAGCGCCGATGGTACTGCAGGGGGGACCCTGTGGGAGAGTAGGACGCCGCCGAACTAAAATTAGAGCTCCGGCTCTCGGGAATCTTCCCGAGAGCCGGAGCTTTTTTGTTTTCCAGCAGCCTTTTCAGCAGTGTTCCCCGATGACGCCCCCGCTCGTGCCTCCCCCTCTGCGCTGGGGCGCCGCGGCTGCGGGTAAGGTCAGGGGGCATCGTTGGCTCGTTTCCCACAGGAGGCCCCCGGGTGGAGGTCCAGGAGACCCGCGTTCAGACGAACCGGGTCCTCACCATCCCGAACATCCTCAGCATGGCGCGCCTCGCCGGCGTGCCCCTCTTCCTGTGGTTGATCCTCAGGCCGGAGTTCGGTGGTCCCAACAGTGACGGTTGGGCCCTGCTCGTCCTCATGCTGAGCGGTATCAGCGACTATCTGGACGGCAAGCTCGCCCGGCGCTGGAACCAGATCAGCAGCCTCGGCCGACTGCTGGATCCCGCGGCCGACCGGCTCTACATTCTGTCGACCCTTGTCGGACTCACCTGGCGCGAGATTCTCCCGATCTGGCTCACGGCGGCCCTTCTCGCCCGCGAGCTGGTTCTGCTGGTGATGGTGTGGATCCTCCGGCGCCACGGCTATCCGCCACCGCAGGTGAACTTCCTCGGGAAGGCGGCCACCTTCAACCTGATGTACGCGTTCCCGTTGCTGCTGCTCAGCGACGCGAGCGGCTGGATCGCGACAGTCGGCGCTATTTTCGGATGGGCGTTCGCCGGATGGGGTACAACCCTCTATTGGTGGGCAGGAGTCCTCTACGTGGTACAGGTCCGCCGGTTGATCCGAGCGGACACCATGGCCGATTGAGCTCGGCCCGATTGGGCGGCTCTGGTGCCCCGATGGCCCCCGCTCGAAATCTGCGGGACAATCAGGACGGGTGAAGTCGGCTGTACCGTCGTCTCTTCAAGGAGGACGCTTCCGACATGAAGGCCGTCGTGATGGCCGGAGGCGAAGGCACACGCCTTCGCCCGATGACCTCGAGCATGCCCAAGCCGCTCCTGCCCGTGGCGAACCGCCCGATCATGGAGCACGTGCTCAGGCTGCTCAAAAGGCATGGGCTCAACGAAACAGTCGTCACTGTCCAGTTCCTGGCCTCCATGGTCAAGAACTACTTCGGTGACGGCGAAGAGCTCGGCATGGAGCTCACCTATGCCAATGAGGAGAAGCCACTCGGTACTGCCGGCAGCGTCAAGAACGCCGAGGAGGCGTTGAAAGACGACGCCTTCCTCGTCATCTCCGGTGACGCCCTTACCGACTTCGATCTCACCGAACTCATCGCCTTCCACAAGGAAAAGGGCGCCCTCGTCACCGTCTGTCTGACGCGCGTTCCCAATCCGCTGGAATTCGGCATCACCATCGTGGACGAGGAAGGCAAGGTCGAACGCTTCCTGGAGAAGCCGACCTGGGGCCAGGTCTTCTCGGACACCGTGAACACGGGCATCTACGTCATGGAGCCCGAGGTCTTCGACTACGTCGAGGCCGATGTCTCCGTCGACTGGTCCGGCGACGTCTTCCCCCAGCTGATGAAGGAAGGCAAGCCCGTCTACGGCTATATCGCCGAGGGCTACTGGGAGGACGTCGGAACCCACGAGAGCTATGTGAAGGCCCAGGCCGACGTCCTGGAGGGCAAGGTCGACGTCGAACTCGACGGGTTCGAGATCTCCCCGGGCGTCTGGGTGGCCGAGGGCGCGGAGGTGCACCCCGACGCCGTGCTGCGCGGGCCGCTCTACATCGGTGACTACGCCAAGGTCGAGGCCAACGCCGAGATCCGCGAGCACACCGTCGTCGGCTCCAACGTCGTCGTCAAGAGCGGCGCGTTCCTGCACCGGGCCGTCGTGCACGACAACGTGTACATCGGGCAGCACAGCAATCTGCGCGGCTGTGTGGTCGGGAAGAACACCGACATCATGCGGGCCGCCCGCATCGAGGACGGCGCCGTGATCGGCGACGAGTGCCTCGTCGGTGAAGAATCGATCATTCAGGGCAACGTCCGCGTCTACCCGTTCAAGACCATCGAGGCCGGCGCCTTCGTCAACACCTCGGTGATCTGGGAGTCGCGGGGCCAGGCCCACCTTTTCGGCGCTCGTGGCGTCTCCGGGATCCTGAACGTCGAGATCACCCCGGAGCTGGCCGTGCGTCTGGCGGGTGCCTACGCGACGACCCTCAAGAAGGGTTCCACCGTCACCACGGCCCGCGACCACTCCCGAGGTGCTCGTGCGCTGAAACGGGCGGTGATCTCCGCGTTGCAGGCCAGCGCCATGGACGTACGCGACCTGGAGAACGTACCCCTGCCCGTGGCCCGGCAGCAGACGGCCCGGGGCAGTGCCGGCGGAATCATGATCCGGACGACGCCAGGAGTGCCCGACTCCGTCGACATCATGTTCTTCGACGGGCAGGGTGCCGACCTGTCGCAGGGTGGTCAGCGGAAGCTGGACCGGGTGTTCGCGCGACAGGAGTACCGGCGCGCCTTCCCCGGCGAGATCGGGGACCTGCACTTCCCCGCGAGTGTCTTCGACTCGTACACGGGATCCCTGCTGCGCAACGTCGACACCACCGGGATCGCGGATTCCGGGCTGAAAGTGGTCGTCGACGCCTCCAACGGCAGTGCCGGACTGGTGCTGCCCAGCCTGCTGGGCAAGCTCGGTGTGGACTCTCTGGTGATCAATCCCGGTCTTGACGAGTCCAGGCCGACCGAGACGGTGGAGACGCGTCGGGCCGGCCTGGTGCGGCTGGGCGAGATCGTCGCCTCCGCGCGGGCCGCGTTCGGTGTGCGCTTCGACCCGGTGGGCGAGCGGCTCTCGCTCGTCGACGAGAAGGGGCGGATCGTCGAGGACGACCGGGCCCTGCTCGTGATGCTCGACCTGGTGGCCGCAGAGCGGCGCAGCGGGCGGGTGGCGCTGCCCGTGACGACCACACGGATCGCCGAACAGGTGGCGGCGTACCACGGCACGCAGGTGGAGTGGACGACCACGTCGCCGGACGACCTGACCCGGGTCGGCCGCGAGGAGTCGACGATCTTCGGCGGCGACGCGCGCGGCGGGTTCATCATTCCCGAGTTCAGCGGCGTCTTCGACGGTGCGGCCGCCTTCGTACGGCTCATCGGTCTGGTGGCGCGGACACAGCTCACGCTCAGCCAGATCGACGCCCGGATTCCGCGGGCGCATGTTCTCAAGCGGGATCTCGCGACTCCGTGGGCCGTGAAGGGGCTGGTGATGCGCCGGGTCGTGGAGGAGGCGGGAGACCGCTTCGTGGACACGACGGACGGTGTCCGTGTCGTGGAGACGGACGGACGCTGGGTGATGGTGCTGCCGGACCCGGCCGAGGCTGTCACCCATCTGTGGGCGGAGGGGCCGGACGACACCTCCGCGGAGGCTCTGCTCGACGAGTGGGCGGCCGTCGTGGACAGCGCAGGCCGCTGAAACGATCTTCACCCGTACGTGTCGGACAAGTGCCCCCAAGGGGGCCTGTCCGGCACGTTGGTGGGGCCATTCGGAGGTAGCACCCGCGACGTGCGACGATGTGCGGCATGCCGCAGCAGCCCCCCGTTCGGAGCAGCGCTCCGCGCCCCTCGCGCCCGGACGCCTCCATGTCGCTGCTCACCAACGTCATGGACCACAGCCTCGACGAGGGGTATGCCGAGGCGGCGGCCCGCAAGGAGGCCGAGGGTGCCGGTGGCCTGCCGAAGACGGTCCGGGCCAAGCTGGCTCTGGCGGCGGGTCTGGTGCTCGCCGCGCTCGTGGTCACCGTCGGGGCGGCGAACGCCCGGCTCGCGGCCCCTGTCGTGGCCAAGGAGCGCCAGGAGCTGATCGACCGCGTCGAGCGCGAGACGACGGCCGCGGACAAGCTGGAGAGCGGCGTCGACACCCTGCGCGCCGATGTGAGCGCCCGCCAGCGCGCGGCGCTGAAGAAGGACGGCGGTGAGCAGGCCGATCTGGTGAGCGTCCTGTCCGGCGCCACCGACGTGCACGGTCCGGGTGTGAAGCTCGTCGTCAACGACGCCAAGGAAGCCAGTAAGGGCGGTGACGGCACCAACCCGCGGGAGACCTCGGGATTCTCCGACACCGGACGGGTCCGGGACCGTGACATGCAGCGCGTGGTCAACGGGCTGTGGGAGTCGGGCGCCGAGGCCGTCTCCGTCAACGGACAGCGGCTGACCGCTCTGTCGGCCATCCGGGCCGCGGGTGACGCGATACTGGTCGACAACAAGCCGCTGGTGCCGCCGTACACGGTGCTCGCGGTGGGGGACGGCCAGCGGCTCAGCACCAGGTTCCAGAACAGCGCCGACGGGCTGTATCTGCATGCCCTGCAGGAGAACTACGGCATCAGGACCGGCATCTCCGTCGAGGGGGACGTCCGGTTGTCCGCCGCACCGAGTGTGATCGTACGTACAGCAGAGCCGAGAACAGAGAAGGGCACACCGTGATCGCCGTACTGGGCCTCGTCGTGGGAGTCGTGGCTGGACTGTTGGTCCGGCCCGAGGTTCCGGCGGTCGTCGAGCCTTACCTTCCGATCGCCGTCGTGGCGGCGCTCGACGCCGTGTTCGGCGGTCTGCGCGCGATGCTCGACGGCATCTTCGACGACAAGGTCTTCGTGGTCTCGTTCCTGTCGAACGTGGTCGTCGCCGCGCTGATCGTCTTCCTGGGTGACAAGTTGGGCGTGGGCGCCCAGCTGTCCACGGGTGTCGTGGTCGTCCTCGGCATCCGGATCTTCTCCAACGCCGCGGCCATCCGCCGGCACGTGTTCCGGGCGTGAGGCCGATGAGCAACGAGAACGAAGCCGAGACCCCCGAGAACCCGCTGCGCAGGGAGCTGCCGGAAGAGGTCCCCCCGGCCGTGGAGGAGCCCGAGCCTCAGGCGGCCGAGGAGAGTGGCGTGCCGTCGCTGTCCGGCCGTCAGAGGCTGGTCAAGGGGCTGTGGCCGCCGCGGGTGTCGCGTGCCCAACTCATCGTCGCGGTGCTGCTGTTCGGTCTTGGCTTCGGCCTGGCCGTCCAGGTGGCGTCCAACAGCGACGGTGACAGCGCGCTGCGCGGCGCGCGCCAGGAGGATCTCGTGCGCATTCTCGATGAACTCGACAGCCGCACTCAGCGTCTTGAGGACGAGAAGCAGGGTCTCGAGGACCAGCGCACCGAGCTGGAGAACAGCTCGGACCAGGCCGAGGAGGCCCGCAAGCAGACGGTCGAGAAGGAGAAACAACTCGGCATTCTGGCGGGCACCGTGGCCGCTCAGGGGCCCGGCATCACGTTGACCATCGACGACGCGAAGGGGACGGTCAAGGCGGACATGCTGCTCGACGCCGTCCAGGAGCTGCGCGCCGCCGGTGCGGAGGCGATCCAGGTGAACGGCGTGCGCGTGGTCGCCGGTACCTACCTGTCCGACTCCGGGAGCGGAGTGAAGGTCGACGGGAACAAGATCACCCAGCCGTATCGTTTCAAGGTCATCGGCAAGCCGCAGGACCTGGAGCCGGCGCTGAACATTCCGGGAGGCGTGGTGCAGACACTGGAGAAGGAGCAGGCCACCGTCACGGTGGACCGCTCCACGAAGATCATCGTAGATGCCTTGCGACCGGCGGAGCGGCCTGACTACGCTCGGTCGTCCTCCCGGTGAACGGCGGTCGGATGAGGGCCGTCGGGCGAGGGCAGGAGGTTGCGGGGGGTCGGCGCACCGAATGGGTGGTGCGTGGTGGAAACTGTCTGGTGGATACGGACGTTGTGAGGATGTCCGGGTCGACCGGTGTGTTCAATCAGGGTTCGTCCTGCCCCACGGGCGGGTCTGTTTCGGTCAAGGGGAATCGCCCGTGAAGTTGTTTGCGAAGTTGTTCGGCAAGAGCTCGCGAGAGGACAGCGGCGACAACGCGTCCGCCCGTCATCGCGCACCGCGCCAGGGAGACGCGGAGGCCCAGAGCGGCGACCGCCCGCTGTTCCGGGACCAGGTCACCGGTCCCGGTGGTCAGGGCGCGTCGTCTGTTGACCCTGGCCAGCCCGGCCGCATAGGTTTCGGGGAACCGTCAGCCTCGAGCGCGGGTGGAGGGTTCGCCTCCGACCCGTATGCGTCCCATGCCCCTGGTGGGCAGCCGCGGCAGGAGGATCCGTCCATGTCGGCCCAGGTGTGTACGAGGTGCGGGAACCGCAACGCGGAGAACAGCCGGTTCTGTTCCAACTGCGGTGCGCCGCTGCGGGGTGGACCGGAGCGTCCGTCGGAGACGACCTCCACGATCTCCATCTCCGGCATCGAGGCCTACGACGCCGAGGTGACGGGCCAGACGCCGTCGCCGATGCTCTCCCCGGAGGCGCAGGCGGCCGTCGACGCGCTGCCGGTCGGTTCGGCGCTCCTGGTGGTGCGCCGTGGCCCCAACTCGGGCAGCCGCTTCCTGCTGGACGGTGAGCTGACCACGGCCGGGCGTCATCCGCAGAGCGACATCTTCCTCGACGACGTGACGGTGTCGCGTCGGCACGTGGAGTTCCGTCGCGTCGCGGACGGCTCGTTCACGGTCGCCGACGTCGGCAGCCTGAACGGCACGTACGTCAACCGGGAGCGGATCGACCAGGTGCCTCTGTCGAACGGTGACGAGGTGCAGATCGGCAAGTACCGGCTGGTGTTCTACGCGAGCCAGCGGGGCATCTGACCCTCCCCCAACTCCGTCCGGGGGGACACCGAGGGAATGTCCATGCTTCAAACACCGAGCGGCGGTGCCGGCAGCGGTACCGCCGCCGGCACCGCCGGCGGTGCCGGCAGCGGTACCGCCGCCGCGGACAGTGGGCTGATGAGCATCGGCGCGGTGCTGAGCCTGCTGCGCGACGAGTTCCCCGAAGTCACCATCTCCAAGATCAGGTTTTTGGAGTCGGAGGGGCTGGTCGAGCCGCGGCGGACCCCTTCGGGGTATCGCAAGTTCAGCGCGGACGATGTCGAGCGTCTCGGCCACGTCCTGAGGATGCAGCGTGACCACTACCTCCCGCTGAAGGTGATCCGCGAGCATCTGGACGCCCTGGCGCGCGGCGAGCAGGTGCGCCTGCCCTCCGTGGGCCGCCAGCGCGGCGCGGGGGAGGGAGAGCACCCCGGAGAGCTCTACGGGGAGCCCGAGGGGCCCACGGTGGCCCGGGTGGGCCGTGAGGAGCTGCTGGCCGCCGCCGAGATCGGTGAGCAGCAGCTCCAGGAGTGGGAGTCGTACGGACTGATCGGTCCGTTGCCCGACGGTGTCTACGACGCGGAGGCGGTGACCGTCGCCGCGCTCGTCGTCGAGCTGGGCCGCTTCGGGATCGAGCCGCGCCATCTGAGGGCGATGAAGGCCGCGGCGGAACGGGACGCGGGTCTGGTGGACCAGGTGGTCGCCCCCCTGCGGCTCCATCGCAATCCGCAGACGCGGGCCCACGCCGAGGCGCGTACGAAGGAACTCGCGGGCCTCACGGTGAAGCTGCACGCGGCGCTCGTGCAGACCGCGCTTGGTGTGCGTCTGCGCTGATCCGTGCCACCGGCGCGGACCGTGGATCGTCCACCCGTTCTGTGCCCGACTACCCAAACGTCCCGGGCACGGCCTAGGGTTGCTGTGTGAACGAGCTCGATGTCGTAGGTGTCCGGGTCGAAATGCCCTCCAACCAACCGATCGTGCTTCTGCGTGAAGTGGGAGGCGACCGCTACCTCCCCATCTGGATCGGACCGGGGGAGGCGACGGCGATCGCCTTCGCTCAGCAGGGCATGGCCCCCGCACGACCGCTGACCCACGACCTGTTCAAGGACGTGCTGGAGGCCGTCGGCCAGGAGCTCACCGAAGTACGGATCACCGACCTGCGCGAGGGCGTCTTCTACGCCGAGCTCGTCTTCGCCAGCGGGGTCGAGGTGAGTGCCAGGCCGTCGGACGCCATAGCGCTGGCCCTGCGCACCGGGACGCCCATCTACGGCAGCGACGGGGTGCTCGACGACGCGGGCATCGCGATCCCGGACGAGCAGGAGGACGAGGTGGAGAAGTTCCGCGAGTTCCTCGACCAGATCTCGCCCGAGGACTTCGGCACCAACAGTCAGTGAGCCGGCCGGGCGGACGGCCTCTCCGGGTGGCATTTGCCCGCGGCGCGTGTGGTGTGCCGCGGCCCGTGCCGAGAGCATTCGGCTAGCCTTTCCCCGCGGTAGGGCACGGGAAACCACTCTTAGGGTGATTATCACTCGGCGTGCCGAGTGTGGCGATCGTTGACGCGCCCCTGGTGACTGCCTACCGTCGAGAAGGCAGGTCAAGGACGGAGGTCGGCGTGAGAAGCAGCGGCGACGGTACGGCTGGGGGTGCTCCCGGACACGGTCCGGGAGAGAGCGGCCCGTACCCTCCCCCAAGCTCTCGGCTCGGCTCGAGCGGGGGGCGCCCCCAGCATGGCAGTGCGGCCGACCACCTTCCGGTGCGGCCGGCGGCAGTGCCCGATGAGGGAGGGACTGTTCCCGAGGAGGTCGGTTACCGGGGGCCCACGGCGTGTGCCGCCGCGGGCATCACCTACCGGCAGCTCGACTACTGGGCGCGGACCGGACTGGTCGAGCCCAGCGTGCGTCCCGCCTACGGGTCGGGGACGCAGCGTCTCTACAGTTTCCGGGACGTGGTGGTGCTGAAGATCGTCAAGCGGTTCCTCGACACGGGGGTGTCGTTGCAGAACATCCGCACCACGGTCCAGCACCTGAGGGAGCGCGGCTTCCAGGACCTGGAGCGCATGACGCTCATGAGCGATGGCGCGACGGTCTACGAGTGCACCTCCCCGGACGAGGTCCACGCCCTGCTCCAGGGCGGCCAGGGCATCTTCGGTATCGCCGTGGGAGTGGTGTGGCGGGACGTCGAGGGCGCCCTGTCCCAGTTGCACGGAGAGCGCGTGGACACCGGCGAGACACTTCTCGCGCACCATCCCGCCGACGAACTGGCGCGCAGACGCAACCGCGCGGTGTGAGCCGCTCCGATGACGCGATGCCCCGGAGTGCCGGGGCATTGTCAGTGGCGTAGGGCAGCATCGGAGATGTGAGAACCACGCCCACGATCCTGCATCTCGACATGGATGCCTTCTTCGCCTCGGCGGAGCAGGCGTCCAAGCCGAGCCTGCGCGGGAAGGCCGTCGTGGTGGGCGGGCTCGGGCCCCGTGGCGTCGTCGCCACCGCCTCGTACGAGGCGCGCGTCTTCGGGGTGAACTCCGCGATGCCCATGGCCCAGGCCCGCAGGCGCGCGCCGAACGCCGCCTATCTCGTGCCGCGCTTCGGGCTGTACCGAGAGGTCAGCGAGCAGGTGATGGGGCTGCTGCGGGCCCTGTCGCCGCTGGTGGAGCCGCTGAGCCTGGACGAGGCGTTCGTGGACCTGGAGGCGGGCGGGACGGCGTGGGACGAGGCGTCGGCGCGGCTGACCGGGGCCAAGCTGCGCGCGGACATCCGGGCCGTCACGGGGCTCACGGGGTCGGTGGGGCTCGCCGCCTCCAAGATGCTGGCGAAGATCGCCTCGGAGCAGGCCAAGCCGGACGGTCTCGTCCTGATCGAGCCGGGCACCGAGCGCGCGCTGCTGGGACCGCTGCCGGTGCGGACGCTGCCGGGCGTGGGGCCGGCGACCGGCGACCATCTGCGCCGGGCGGGCATCACCACCGTCGAGGAGCTCGCCGAGGCGGGCGAGGACGAGCTCGTACGGCTGCTGGGCAAGGCCCACGGGCACGCCCTGTTCGCGATGGCGCTGGCCCACGACGAGCGGCCCGTGGTGGCCGAGCGGGAGACCAAGTCGGTCTCGGTCGAGGACACGTACGACGTGGACATCCACGAGCGGGTCAGGGTGGAGCTGGAGGTGCAGCGGCTCGCGGACCGGTGTGTGCGGCGGCTGCGCCGGGCCGCGCTGTCGGGCCGGACCATCGTGCTGAAGGTGCGCCGGTACGACTTCTCGACGCTGACCCGGTCCGAGACGCTGCGGGGGCCCACGGACGACCCCGGAGTCGTCCGGGAGGCCGCCGCCCGGCTCCTGGAGGGCGTGGACACGACCGGTGGCGTCCGTCTGCTGGGGGTCGGCGTCACCGGGCTCGCGGACTACACGCAGGAGGACCTGTTCGCTCAGGCGCAGGCCGCGGCCGCTGGGGAGCCGGCGGCCGAGGAGCATGCCGCGGACGAACCGTCCGAGGCGGCCGCCTCGGACGGGGAGACGGCCCCGGCGGAGCGGCGGTGGCCTTCCGGGCACGACGTGCGGCATGGCGAGTTCGGGCACGGCTGGGTGCAGGGGAGCGGGCTGGGGCGGGTCACGGTGCGCTTCGAGACGCCGTACTCCGGGCCCGGCCGGGTGCGGACCTTCCGGACGGACGATCCGCAGCTGGAGCCGGCCGACCCGCTGCCCCTGGTGGAGCGAAGACCCGAGGACGCCGGCGGGCAGCCGGCCGGCGCCGGGCCGTCGGTGTCAGCGGTCGGGACGCACGGCTCAGGCCCTGGGGATCAGGTGTCCTCCGAGCCCGCGAGCCGGCCGAAGTCCCGGTCCGGGGGCGGAGGGGACGCCACGTCGAGGCCGTAGTGGTGGTAGAGCTGGAGCTCCTGTTCCGGGGAGAGGTGGCGCCCGACGCCGAAGTCGGGGGCGTCCTTGATCAGGGCCCGCTCGAACGGGATGCGCAGGGTCCCCTCGACGATCTCGCTGGGCTCCAGGGGCACGAAGGCGTCCCTGCTGAACAGCCCGGTGCGTATGGCCGCCCATTCCGGGACACCGGTCGCGTCGTCGAGGTAGACCTCGTCGATCGTGCCGATCTTGGTGCCGTTGCTGTCGAACGCCTTGCGGCCGATCAGGTTGCGCGGATCGATGTCGGTCTGCACGGTCCCTCCATTGGTCGCAAACTCATCCGTAGGTACTACGAAAGAGCACATTTGTGAAGGTGGCCACTCGAAGGCTGCCGTCTTGTCCTCGCTGGTAGGCTGGCAAGCGGCTGCTGATCCCGTGCGGGAGAGTCCTCCGGATTTCGCGGAGGCGCCGAAGGAGCAACTCCTCCCCGGAATCTCTCAGGCTCACGTACCGCACGGACGAGGTCACTCTGGAAAGCAGAGCGAGTGCTTATGGCATCCGCTCTCACCGACGGTGAAAGCCGGGTCGTCCACGGGACCATCCGGTGAAACTCTCAGGTTGAGATGACAGAGGGGGAGGCCGTCGGGGTGCCCGTGCCGGGGTGCCCCTCGAAGGTCGCGTCAGACCAGGAGGCCTCCGCCATGACCGCCCCTCGCATTCCGCTCTCCGAGCTCGAACAGGGAATCCCCTTCGAGCAGCGCCACATCGGCCCCGACTCCGAAGCCCGGGCCAAGATGCTCGCGCAGGTCGGATACGGCTCGCTCGACGAGCTGACGGCCGCCGCGGTGCCGGACGTGATCAAGAACGTCGAGGCCCTGAAGCTGCCGGCCGCGCGCACCGAGGCCGAGGTCCTGGCCGAGCTCCGCTCCCTCGCGGACCGCAACCAGGTGCTCGGTTCGATGATCGGCCTCGGTTACTACGGCACGTTCACGCCGCCGGTGATCCTGCGCAACGTCATGGAGAACCCGGCCTGGTACACCGCGTACACGCCGTACCAGCCGGAGATCTCGCAGGGCCGCCTCGAGGCGCTGCTGAACTTCCAGACCGTCGTCGCCGAGCTGACCGGTCTGCCGACCTCCGGCGCCTCCCTCCTCGACGAGGGCACCGCCGCCGCCGAGGCCATGGCGCTGTCCCGCCGCATGGGCAAGAACAAGAAGGGCCTCTTCCTGGTCGACGCGGACGCGCTGCCGCAGACCATCGCCGTCATAGAGACACGTGCCGAGCCGACCGGTGTCGAGATCGTCGTCGCCGACCTCGCCGACGGCATCCCGGCCGACCTCGCCGGACGCGAGATCAACGGCGTGCTGATCCAGTACCCGGGCGCCTCCGGTGCCGTACGCGACATCAAGCCGATCATCCAGCAGGCGCACGAGCTGGGCGCGGTCGTCACCGTCGCCGCCGATCTGCTCGCCCTGACCCTGCTGACCTCGCCCGGCGAGCTCGACGCGGACATCGCGGTCGGTACGACGCAGCGCTTCGGTGTGCCGATGGGCTTCGGGGGCCCGCACGCCGGTTACATGGCGGTGCGCGAGAAGTTCGCGCGCAGCCTCCCCGGCCGGCTGGTCGGTGTGTCCGTGGACGCCGACGGGCACAAGGCGTACCGCCTCGCCCTCCAGACGCGTGAGCAGCACATCCGCCGTGAGAAGGCGACCAGCAACATCTGTACCGCTCAGGTGCTGCTCGCCGTGATGGCCGGCATGTACGCCGTCTACCACGGCCCCGAGGGCCTGCGGACCATCGCACGGCGTACCCACCGCTACGCCACCGTCCTGGCCGCGGGTCTCACCGCCGGCGGCGCCGAGGTCGTGCACGGCGCGTACTTCGACACGCTCACCGTGCGGGTCCCGGGCCGCGCCGCCGCGATCGTGGCCGCCGCGCGCGACCACGGCGTCAACCTCCACCTCGTCGACGCCGACCAGGTGTCGATCTCGTGCGACGAGACGACCACGCGCGAGCAGCTCGCCGCCGTGTGGACCGCGTTCGGCGCCGAGGGCGACGTCGAGGCGCTGGACGCGAGCACCGAGGACACCCTGCCGGCCGCGCTGCAGCGGACCGACGCGTACCTGACGCACCCCGTGTTCCACGAGCACCGCTCCGAGACGGCGATGCTGCGCTACCTGCGCAGGCTCTCCGACCGCGACTACGCGCTCGACCGCGGCATGATCCCGCTGGGCTCCTGCACCATGAAGCTCAACGCGACCACCGAGATGGAGCCGGTCACCTGGCCCGAGTTCGGGCAGCTGCACCCCTTCGTGCCCGCCGAGCAGGCGCGCGGCTACCTGACGCTCATCCACGAGCTGGAGGACCAGCTCGCCGAGGTCACCGGCTACGACAAGGTGTCGCTCCAGCCCAACGCCGGTTCGCAGGGCGAGCTGGCCGGTCTGCTGGCCGTCCGCGGCTACCACCGTGCCAACGGCGACGACCAGCGCACCGTCTGCCTCATCCCGTCCTCCGCGCACGGCACCAACGCCGCCAGCGCCGTGATGGCCGGTATGAAGGTCGTCGTCGTGAAGACCGCGGACGACGGCGAGATCGACGTCGCGGACCTGCGCGCCAAGATCGAGCAGTACCGCGACGAGCTGTCGGTCCTGATGATCACGTACCCCTCGACGCACGGTGTGTTCGAGGAGCACGTCGCCGACATCTGCGCCCAGGTGCACGAGGCCGGCGGCCAGGTCTACGTCGACGGCGCCAACCTCAACGCCCTGGTGGGTCTCGCCAAGCCGGGTCACTTCGGCGGCGACGTCTCGCACCTGAACCTGCACAAGACCTTCTGCATCCCGCACGGCGGCGGCGGCCCCGGCGTCGGCCCGGTCGGTGTGCGCGCGCACCTGGCGCCGTACCTGCCGAACCACCCGCTCCAGCCCGAGGCCGGTCCCGAGACCGGTGTCGGCCCGATCTCGGCCGCTCCCTGGGGTTCCGCGGGCATCCTGCCCATCTCCTGGTCCTACGTCCGGCTGATGGGCGGCGAGGGCCTCAAGCGCGCCACGCAGGTGGCCGTGCTCTCCGCCAACTACATCGCCAAGCGCCTGGAGCCGCACTACCCGGTGCTCTACACCGGCCCCGGTGGCCTGGTCGCGCACGAGTGCATCATCGACCTGCGTCCGCTCACCAAGGCGACCGGCGTGAGCGTCGACGACATCGCCAAGCGCCTGATCGACTACGGCTTCCACGCGCCGACGATGTCGTTCCCGGTGGCCGGCACGCTGATGATCGAACCGACCGAGTCCGAGGACCTGGGCGAGATCGACCGGTTCTGCGACGCGATGATCGCGATCCGCGCGGAGATCGAGAAGGTCGGCGGCGGCGAGTGGTCCGTGGACGACAACCCGCTGCGCGGGGCGCCGCACACGGCCGCCGCGCTCGGCGGCGACTGGGAGCACCCCTACAGCCGCGAGGTGGCCGTCTTCCCGGCCGGTGTCTCGGCCGCCGACAAGTACTGGCCGCCGGTGCGCCGCATCGACCAGGCGTACGGCGACCGGAACCTCGTCTGCTCCTGCCCGCCGCTGGACGCCTACGAGGACTGATCAGCGCTCGGCACGTGGACGCCTACGAGGAGTGACCATCCTCGGACATGCGTCGGGGCCGGTTCGGAGAGTGCGTCTCCGGGCCGGCCCCTTGTGTGTCTGGGCGGCCTGGCGCGGCCGCCCGGGGTCGTGCGGCCTCAGGCGGCCGTCATCACCGGCGCGCCGCCCAGCGGGCGGTGCGGGGCGATGATCTGGCCGTCCGGCAGGAGCTCACCGGTGTCCTCGAAGAGCAGAACGCCGTTGCACAGCAGGCTCCATCCCTGCTCCGGGTGGTGCGCCGCGAGGCGGGCGGACTCCCGGTCGGCTGATTCGGCTGACGGACACGGTGGCTGGTGCTGGCACATGGATGGGATCTTTCGCTGGGTCGAGACGTGAGTGTTGGCTGTGGTGTCTGTCTTGCGGCTTGAGGTACTCATGGCCGCCCCCCGTTGATGTGTGACCTGACCCCAGTGTTGCCCCACGGGCGCCAATCCGCAGGGATTTGGGGGCACCGCTTCTCACAGGTTTATGACGCGTCACCCGTGCGGAGGGTTCACCCCAACCGCGCTGTCCTTTCGGGTGGTTCGAGGGGGCCGGATCGGGCTAGTCCGGTCGGGCGTTCAGCGCGTTTCCCCTCGTACGAGCGGTCTTCGGCCCTAACGAGCGAGGTGCTCTCGGGGTTCGTGACAGCGCCGTGCCCCGCTGCAGGTTTACCCGTGTGGGGTACGGCTGCGGGGCACGGACGCGAGGCGGCGGAGACTCAGGCGGGCGAGCTGAGGAGCGGTGCCGGGGTGACCCGGTGGGTGAGGACCGGCAGCAGTTCGGTGACGAGGTAGGGCCGGTGCGCGGCGATGCCGGGCGGGGCGGGTGCGAGCGGGACCAGGAGGTCGGTGGCGGCCGGATGGCCGGTGGCGCCGTCCGCTGTGCAGTCGCCGTGCAGCCAGAGCGTGAGCATGTACAGCTCCGGCACGGACAACAGGCGTGCTTGGTAGGGCTGTTGCATGGTCTCGGCCTGCCGCAGGGCGAGCTCGGTGGCGGTGACGTAAGGGCCCTCGAAGAAGCGCGAGAAGGCCCAGCCGTCCGGAGTCAGCATGGTGTCGGCCGCGGCCACCGCACGGTCGCCGGAGCGGATCAGGAAACGCCACCCGGCGAGCCGGGTGGCGGAGGCGCCCGCGGGAGTGATGCGATCCAGGACGTGGACGGGCAGCGGGAGTTCGGGGGTGACAGGTCCCTGTGCCAGGCGCAGGGACGGGGTGCGGGCTTCGCGGACAGCGGTGGGGGAACCGAGTGCCGTGAGTACGGTGCGCAGGGCGGGCGCGGGAGCCGGGGGTACGTGCAGCGGCATGTGGGTCGCCTCTCATTCGACAGGCACAGTGGCGCGAGGGCGGGGGCGGACGGCGCTGTCAGCTCTCGGGTCAGAGGGCGAGGGGTCTGGATCTGCCGACAGGGTGTCGCCTGCCGCCGTCACCGTGACGACAGGACCAAGGACCGCGAGCGCCAACTCTCTGCCTCGGTAGCGGAGTTTATACGACGCGTGTTCAGGCGTTGTTTCGTCTAGTCGCCCCGAATTCGAAGAACAAGTCGATATCCGGTCGGTGAAATGCGGGATTCATCCCGGTTCTGTGCGATCGAATCGCGGTGACCTCGGAATACTTCGCCCGAGCGGTCGGCCGATTCTCGTCGGCGTTTTTTACGAGATCGTTTCGGGCGGCAAACTTGCTGAATGCCCCATGCCTCGTGAATGTGCCCGGGGCCGATGTCCAGACTAGCGGCCGAAGAGCGCGCGCGGGACGTTATGGATCGTGTTGCCTGGGCATCATCCCCCGTGACCCGGGACGCCAGGGCCGGATGACGGCCTGCCCATCCAAGGAGGGACACTTCGATGGGGGAGAAGGTCGTGGCAGGGACGTTCGGCCTGTCCGATCGGCAGCGCCATCGCGACAAGCTCCGACAGTGTCTGGCGGGGCTGGAGCGACTGCTGGAGGAGAAGCGGTTCGACCGCCCGAAGAACCTGATGGGCCTGGAGATCGAATTGAATCTCGCAGGTCCCGACGGCATGCCCAGAATGATGAACGGGCAAGTACTCGAAAGGATTGCGAGCCGCGACTTCCAGACAGAACTCGCCATGTTCAACCTGGAAGTCAACATAGCCCCACACCGATTGGGTGGCCGGGTATTCGACCGGCTCGCCGAGGAGATCCGCACCTCGCTCGCCTACGCCCACCGGAAAGCCAGTGAGGTCGACGCCGGAATCGTCATGATCGGTATTCTGCCGACGCTCGGGCAGGACGATCTGGTGTCCTCCAACCTGTCGGACGTCGACCGGTACACGCTGCTCAACGATCAGATCGTGGCCGCGCGCGGTGAGGATTTCGAACTCGACATCGACGGGGTGGAGCGTCTGGTCTGCCGGTCGGCGTCCATCGCCCCCGAAGCCGCCTGCACCTCCGTGCAGTTGCACCTCCAGGTCACGCCGGGCCGGTTCGCGGACGTGTGGAACGCGGCGCAGGCGGTCGCGGCCCCACAGGTCGCGATCGGCGCCAACTCTCCCTTCCTGTTCGGGCGTGAGCTGTGGCGGGAGTCGAGGCCCCCGCTCTTCCAGCAGTCCACCGACACCCGGCCGCCGGAGCTCCAGGCACAGGGAGTCCGGCCCCGCACCTGGTTCGGCGAACGGTGGGTCACTTCGGCGTACGAGCTGTTCGAGGAGAACCTGCGGTTCTTCCCGCCGCTGCTGCCCATCTGCGACGACGAGGACCCGCTCGGTGTCCTCGATGCCGGGGGCGTGCCCAGGCTCGCCGAACTGGTGCTGCACAACGGCACGGTGTACCGCTGGAACCGGCCTGTGTACGGCATCGCCGACGGCGTCCCGCATCTGCGGGTCGAGAACCGGGTGCTGCCCGCGGGACCGACCGTCACCGACGTCCTCGCCAACGCGGCCTTCTACTACGGTCTGGTCCGCGCGCTCGCCGAGGAGCAGCGTCCGGTGTGGACCCGGCTGTCCTTCGAGGCGGCCGCCGCCAACTTCGACGAGGCCTGCCGGCACGGCATCGACGCGCGCCTGGAGTGGCCGCGGCGTGGCCGCTACGGCGGGACCGCGCAGGTGGACGCGGTGAGCCTGGTGCGCGACGAACTGCTGCCGCTGGCCGCCGCCGGGCTGGACGCCTGGGGGGTCGAGCCCGCCGACCGGGACTTCTATCTGGGCGTGATCGAGGACCGGTGCAGGCTGCGCGTCAACGGCGCGACCTGGCAGGCGGCCACCTTCCACCGGGCCCTGGAGAAGGGGCTCGGCCGCGAGGCCGCGCTTGCCGCGACGACGCGGCGCTACGGCGAGCTGATGCATCTCGGGGAGCCCGTGCACACCTGGCCGGTGGGACTGCCGGAGCCGGTTCCGCTGGGGTGACGCGCGACGGTGCGCGGGGCCCGGCGCCGGCCATCGGGCTTCGGGGTCTGTCGTCGAGGCCCGTCCCCGACGGCTCGGCGTGGGCGTGGGCGACGGGACGGTGGCCCGCGCGGGCGGGCGGTCGTGGCCGGTGAAGGGCGTTCGCGTGCTGCGCGTATCCAGGTGATCGCGGTCGGTCGGGGTCGACCGCGTGGATGTGGTCAGTCCGGGCACCCGCATGGTCGTGGTGGGTCCGGGGCGCTCGCGCGGATTCGGTCGGCCCCGGCCGCCCGCGTTGACGTGGTCGGGTCCGGGGCGCTCGTGTGGGGGCGGTCAGTCGGGGTTGCCGGCGCCGGCCGCTGTGATCGCCTTGAGCATCGCCGCGTGGATCTGTGAGGGCTCGTTGACCCGCTGGCCGGAGCCGCCGGTCGCCCTGGCGATCTGGTCGACCTCGCGCCGGTCGCTGTCGGGGCCCACCGCGATGGCGATCAGCGGTACCGGGTGCTCCGGGTCGGCCAGCTTCTGGAGCTCGGAGACGAGCTCGGACCGGGAGATGCTGCCGGGGTCCCGGTTGACCCCGTCCGTGAGGACGACCAGCGCGTTGAACCGGCCCTTCGCGTAGGAGGCGACGGCCGCCTTGTACGCGGCGAGCGTGGTGTCGTACAGGCCGGTCTCTCCGTGCGGGACCGGCTTCAGGGACTTGAAGGCGGCGGTCAGCTTCGCACGTTGGCCGCCCTTCTTCTTGCTCTCCCCGAGCCGCCCGGTCGGCACGAGCACGCGGTAGTCCTTGTCGCCGTCGAGCTTCGTGGAGAACTTCCACAGCCCGATCTCGTCCTCGGCGGTGAAGGTGGCGAGCGCCTGGAGCAGGGATTCCTTGGTGACATCCATACGGGAGCGGCCGTCGCCCGGCAGCGTCACGCCCATGGAGGAGGAGGCGTCGACGATCGTGGTGATCCGGGCGCTCTCCACCGTGATCGTCCACATGCCGAGGGCCTCCTGGACCGCGCCTTTCGACGCGGAGTCGGCCAGGATGCGCGTGTACGGCTGCGGGGACCTTCCGCCGGCCTCGGCGACGAGGGTGTCCGACGGGCTCTCCGCGTCCGTGCGGAACCCGAACGTCCGCAGGAACTGCCGGGGTGCCGCCTCTCCGAGCAGGGTCATGAACCGCAGGGCCGCACGGCCCTCGTCGGTGCTCAGCCGCGGCTCGTCGACCAGCGTGTACGGGTAGTCGAGCAGCGGCGAGCCGTCTTCGGGGTAGAAGAGGTCGAGGTCCTGGCCGCCGTCCGCCGCGCTGTTGTGCGCGAACGCCGCCTGCTCGGAGAGGATCAGCGCCTGATTGCCGCCGGCGCCCTTCCGTCCGGTGGCCGAGCCGTCGTGCGGCAGGGTGTCCAGGAGGTCGGTGTCGCTGTCGGACGTGTGCCGCGAGAGCGACTTGGCCATGGCCGCCGCCCGTACGTCACCGTCCTTGACGCCGGAGGTGGCCGCGCTGATCCGCGCCAGCGCGAGCAGTCCCGTCGAGCTGCGGGTGGGATCCACCGCGCCCAGTTCGAGCTTCCCGGCCCGTGTCGTCCCCCCGGCCAGCTCGGTCCAGGTGTACGTCTTCGCGGGCCAGCCCAGCCGCTTGGCGGCCGCCGGGACGACGGCGACGCCGACGGGTGAGGAGGCGACGTTGCCCAGGCTGGTGACCTGTGTGGCGGAGCCGGTGTCGGCGACCCGCTCCACCCAAGCGTCGGAGTCCGGCACCCACACCTGCACGTCGGACTTCTTGCCCGCGCCGAGCGCGGCGGCGACCTGGTAGGACTCGCGCGCGCTCACGCCGACGTCGAGACAGCGGCCGTCGGAGGCGACGTTCTTCGCGCGGGCGTCCTTCGCGACGGCCCGGAGCGCCGGCGCGATGTCCGGCGAGGCGGCCACCTCGATGTGGATGACATCGTCCCCGCAGGAGCCTCCGAAGGAGAACAGGCCCCCGCGGACCGCGGCTGCCGTGCCTCCGACGACGGTGAGGACGAGTGCCGTCGCCAGGGCCGTATTGCGGCGGCGTGCGCGGATCCGGGGGTCGGCGGAGCCCGCCCGTCGAGCGTCGGGCAAGCTGTGACGTCCCATGACGGTGAGGTCCTCCCAGATGAGCCTGAGCCGTGAGACAGCCGCAGAACAGGCGAAAGGGGACGTTGCCCCGTACGGTGCCCGCCCCCCGACGGCCTGTCGCGCACGATCTTCGTAACTTCTTTCGAGACCCTAGCGGGGCGAGGACGGGGATGCGGTGGGAATACCCAACTGGAGGCGGGAGTGCAGGTGGAGGCGGGATCGGTGGCCGATTCTTTTCCGGGGGAGAGGCTGACCCGACGGATTCTCCGGGACGAGACGCTGCTCGTCCTGGCGCTGTCGCTCGGTGCGAGCGGAGTGTCCGCGCTGATCAGTTTCGTCGGGTCGGTGACGAAACCCGGAGGTCTCAAGGACCAGGCGGCCACCCTCAACGCCTCGGCGGCGCCGGGCCGGCCCTGGCTCGACCTGGCCTGGCAGCTCTTCGGCATCGCGTCCGCGCTGGTGCCGGTCGCGCTCGTCGCGCACCTGCTGCTGCGCGAGGGCCAGGGCATGCGCGTGATCGGCTTCGACCGTACGCGCC
The DNA here is from genome assembly GCF_043078065.1 of Streptomyces sp. NPDC015532. Lineage (NCBI taxonomy): Bacteria > Bacillati > Actinomycetota > Actinomycetes > Kitasatosporales > Streptomycetaceae > Streptomyces > Streptomyces sp. NPDC015532. The sequence goes on from NZ_JBIBSY010000010.1 coordinate 20,299, forward strand.
CCTGGCCGGACCTCGGACGCGGTGCCATGGTCGCCGCGGTGATCGGCAGCTCGGGAATCGCCTTCTACCTGGCTGCGCGCGCGTTCGGCGCCAACCTCACGGTGGTGCCCGAGGCGTTGCCGGACGTCTGGTGGAAGTTCCCCGTGCTGATCCTGTCGGCCGTGCAGAACGCCGTGCTGGAGGAGGTCATCGTCGTCGGGTATCTGCTGCGCCGCCTCGGGCAGTTGGGCTGGACACCGGGGACGGCGCTGATGGCGAGTGCGGTGCTGCGCGGCTCGTACCACCTCTACCAGGGCATCGGCGGGTTCGTCGGCAACATGGTGATGGGTGTGGTCTTCGTGTACCTGTACCGGCGTTGGGGCCGGGTCGGGCCGCTCGTGGTCGCGCACTCCCTGCTCGACATCGGTGCCTTCGTGGGGTACGCGCTGCTCGCGGGGAAGGTGGGCTGGCTCCCGACGGCTTGAGCCGCGCTCACGAGCACTGAGCGGCGGAGCCGGTTCCCGACGGGGTGCGGCGGATCCGGTTCCGGGAGGGGCGTACGACCATCTCGTACGCCCCTTCCCGTCTGCCGTCGCGCGCGTGCGGGCCCTGTCGCACGGGTCCCGGGGGCCGTTGTACCGGTTCCCGAGGGCTCGCTAGACGAGCAGGTCGCCCTCGATGACCGTGACCGCGTGGCCCGAGAGCAGCGTGCGGTCGCCGCGGACTTCGGTGCGGACCAGGCCGGAGCGTGGGGAGGCCTGGAGGCCGGTGAGGACGGGGCGGCCGAGGCGGTCCGACCAGAAGGGGGCCAGGGCCGTGTGGGCGCTGCCGGTGACCGGGTCCTCGTCGATGCCGACGTTCGGGAAGAAGCAGCGGGAGACGAAGTCGTAGCCCCGTGACGGGTCTTCGGCGCGGGCGGTCGCGATGATGCCGCGCTCGGAGTAGCGGGCGAGCGCCTTGTGGTCCGGGGCGAGAGCGCGGACCGTCTTCTCGTCGGCGACCTCGACCAGCAGGTCACCGGTGTTCGGGCCGGTGTCGAGGGTGCGGAGCGGCTCGGCGCCGAGCGCCCCGGCGACACCCTCGGGGGTCTCGACCGGGGTGAGGGGCGCGGTCGGAAAGTCGAGGGTGATCGAGCCGTCGGTTTCCGGGGTGGCGATGAGGACACCGCTGCGCGTGGCGAAGCGCACAGGGCCCTGGTGGGCGCCGGTGGTGGCCAGGACGTGCGCTGTCGCGAGGGTCGCGTGTCCGCACAGGGCGACCTCGGTGGTGGGGGTGAACCAGCGCAGCGCCCAGTCGGCCTCGCCGCCCTCCGGGAGACGGTGGGTGAACGCCGTCTCCGCGTGGTTGATCTCCATGGCCACGCTCTGGAGCCAGGCGTCGTCGGGGAAGGAGCCGAGGAGGAGGACCCCTGCCGGGTTGCCGGAGAAGGGGCGGTCGGTGAAGGCGTCGACGATACGAATCCGCATGCTCCGAAGCTAGCGGCGCCCGCCGGCCACTGGCCAAGGCCAATCCGCGGGATCTGGCCCCTCGCGGCGCGGGCGGGTGACTCGGGTGCAGCTTCCGTCTCCGGCGGTACCGGTCTCGGGCGCGGGCCACGGGAGTCGTACGCGGCGTGGCCACCAGGTGTCGTGCGCCGGGTGTCGTGCGCGGCGTGGCCTCGGGGTTACGTACGCGGGCGCGGCCGTGGATTTCGTATGCGGCGCGGGGGCGTACGGCCCGTGGCGGGTCAGGCGAGGTAGTCCGCGCGTCCCTCGTCGTCGAGCTCGAACGCGCCCTCGGGGATGACGCAGAACTCGTTGCCCTCAGGGTCCGCCATCACCAGGAACCCCCCGTCGTCGTACTGCTCCAGTCTGCGTCCGCCGAGCTTCTCCACCCGTTCCTGCTGGGCGGCGGGGTCGGGTGAGGTGACGTCGAAGTGCATGCGGTTCTTGCCCGCCTTGGGTGCGCCGGTCCGCTGGAAGCCCAGGCCGAGGCCGTTCTCCCGCCGAAGCCAGACATACGGACCCATGCGGCCGACGACCGGCCTGCCGAGCACCTCGGACCAGAACGCCGCGAGCCGCTCGGGGTCCGTCGCATCGACGATGAGCGCGTTGACCTGCATGGGTGAGTCCGTCATGGGGCCGATCCTCTCAAGCGACGGAAGTCCACTCGGTCGCGAGGGCCCGGCTCGGGCGCGTCAGGCCCCGCCTCCAGGCAGCGATGCGAAGCGCCCTTCCGGGAAGGGGGTTGTCATGCGAGTGGTACCGATATATCGTTGACGCATCGCGACCGATCAACGATGGAATGGAGTGATTGCGATGCGTTCCCGTGGAGAAGACTTCGGATACGAGCACGGACACGGACAGGGACACCACGGCGGACCCGGCCATCGGGGTCGGGGCGGCTTCGAGGGGCTGCGCGGGGCTTTCGGGCCCTTCGGGCCGGGTGGTCCCGGAGGCCCCGGCTTCGGCGGACCCGGCTTCGGGCCGGGCCCCTGGGGCGGGCGCGGCGGCCGGGGCGGACCGCGGGGGAGGGCGCGGCGCGGCGACGTACGCGCGTCGATCCTCGCCCTGCTCAAGGACCGGTCCATGCACGGCTACGAGATGATCCAGGAGATCGCCGAGCGCAGCGGCGGGGCGTGGAAGCCCAGCCCGGGTTCGGTGTACCCGACCCTTCAGCTGCTGGAGGACGAAGGCCTGATCATCAGCGAGGCCGAGGGCGGCAAGAAGCTGTTCTCGCTCACCGAGTCGGGCCGCAGCGCGGCCGACGAGGGTCCCGACGCGCCCTGGGAAGAGGCCGGGCGCGGGGTCGACTGGGAGACGCTGCACGAGATCCGGCAGGCCGGTTTCGGTCTCATGGAGGCCTTCGGCCAGGTCTGGAAGACCGGCAGCAAGGGCCAGCGCGACAAGGCGCTGGCGGTCATCAACGAAGCCCGCAAGAAGCTGTACCTGATCCTCGCCGACGAGGACTGACGGCGTGTTGTGGTACCTGCCGGCGCCCCGTGGAAGTGTTTCCGCGGGGCGCCTGTCGGTCTACGGAGTGCCGGGCGCCGCTTCGGGCGTCGCGCGGACGCGCGCGTCTCAGGCCACCAGCCCGGCCAGTTTGCGCAGCGACTCGTCGAGGGCGGCCGTCGCCGAGTCCTTGAGCTTGCCGGCCATCAACGAGACGGCCGCACCCGTGAACTCCCCGTCGATGCGCACCGAGGTGGCGTCGCCGTCGGGGGTGAGCGTGTAGCGGGTGGTCACGTTCACCGACATCGGGCCCTTGCCGCGGATGGCCAGGGTGCGGCCGGGCTCCAGTTCCTCGATGGTCCAGGTGACCTCGGCCGGGAAGCCCATGAGCTTCATGTTCTCCGCGAAGGTGCCGCCCACCTCGAGCTTTTCCGGGCCGCCCTTCGGGAAGTTGGTGTGCGTCGCGTTCCACTCGCCGTAGGCGGACCAGTCGGTGAGCTGGGACCAGATCTTCTCGGCGGGCGCCTCGATCCGTGCTTCCGCGCTGACTTCGGCCATGCGACCACCTCTTCGTGTCGGGCGCTGCGCCCGGCGCAGCTACGGTGTCGCGGAACGTAGCTCCAGGCCCTGGAACATTCAATACTGATGAACCGTCAGGAATTGTGGAGGGGATGCTCGGCCCCGTACCGGGGCGGGCGGCGGGGGTGTCCGGGAGGGTTTGGGCAAGGCGGCGCGCGCCCTCCGGGGGGAAATCGGCGCGAAGTCATCCGCAAGGAGGAGAGTCCGCACAAGGATGCCCACCCTGTGTCGGACCCGAAGATGCTGCCCGCCGCGGATGACGTGGCGTGGCGCGGCTGATGGGGTGGAGGTTGTGCCGCCCCGTATTCCCCAGCAGTCCGCCGGCGCGAGCGGACCGAAGCACGTCGGCATCGAGGCCGGACTCGGCGCGGAGCTGGCCCCGGTGGTCTCCGGCGCGCGCCGAAGAGCGCTGCGCGACGGGGACCGGCAGATCGACACGGCTCATCTGCTGCACTCCCTGCTGGAATGCGACCCCGAGGTACGTGCCGTCTTCGAGGGCGGGCCGCAGCTCGTCCGGCTCCTCGGTTACCTCGTGCAGCGCAGCATCGGATACGGACTCCGCTGGCGGAGCGCCGTCGAGAACTCGGGCGCCGGGCCCGTGGCGGCCGGAGGCAACAACTGGTCCCCGGTGGCGGCCCATGCCCTGGGGGAGGCGTACGAGCGTGCCGTGCTGCGCGGTGACGTGCGGGCCGGGGGTCTCGACCTGCTCGCGGCGCTTTTCGCCGATCCCCGGTCGCGTGCCGCCGAGGTTCTCGGACGGGCCGGTGTCGACCTCCCGCGGCTGCTTGAGCGCGTCGAGAACGGCCACGAGGAACGGGTCGAGGGTGGCCATGAGGAGCGTGGCGGCAGCGGACGCGAGGAGCGCGTCGGCCGGGAAGACACCGGCTGGCGAGAGTCCGGAACCCCACGGCCCTTCCGAGAGGGAGCTGCGTCGCCCGGAAGCCTGAACCCTGGACGCGAGATCTGACCGGGCCGGGCCGTCGCGGACGGCGTGGGCTCGTTCCGGAGTCCAGTCGCTGAGACAGGTGTCTTCGGGGGTGACGGTCATGTCGTCGCCTGTCATCATGTGCCGGTGCATACGTCTCAGGGCAGTCAGGGCAACCACGGAAGAGGCGTCGGTCTGGGCCTGGCGCTCGTGTCGGCGGTCGCTTTCGGCGGATCGGGTGTCGCGGCCAAGCCGCTGATCGAGGCAGGGCTCGACCCGCTCCACGTGGTGTGGCTGCGGGTCGCCGGCGCCGCGCTCGTCATGCTGCCGGTCGCCGTGCGGCACCGGGCGCTGGTCAAGCGACGCCCCGCGCTGCTCGCCGGCTTCGGGCTCCTCGGCGTGGCCGGTGTCCAGGCCTGCTATTTCGCCGCGATCTCCCGTGTCCCCGTGGGCGTCGCCCTCCTCGTGGAGTACCTCGCCCCCGCGCTGGTGCTCGGCTGGGTGCGCTTCGTGCAGCGCCGGCCCGTCACCCGTGCCGCGGCTCTCGGAGTCGTCCTCGCGGCCGGCGGACTCGCCTGTGTGGTGGAGGTGTGGTCGGGGCTCGGCTTCGATGCCCTCGGACTGGTGCTCGCGCTGGGCGCCGCCTGCTGCCAGGTCGGCTACTTCGTCCTGTCCGACCAGGGCAGCGACGCGGGCGACGAGGCACCCGACCCGCTGGGCGTGATCGCGTACGGGCTCCTCGTCGGCACCCTCGTGCTGACCGCGGTCGCGCGCCCCTGGACCATGCGGTGGTCCGTTCTCGGGGGCAGCGCGGACATGGACGGGACGTCCGTGCCCGCCTCCCTGCTCCTCGGCTGGATCGTCCTCGTCGCCACCGTCGTCGCCTATGCCACCGGCGTCCTCTCCGTGCGCAGGCTCTCCCCGCAGGTCGCGGGCGTGGTGGCGTGTCTCGAAGCGGTGATCGCCACGGTCCTGGCATGGGTGCTGCTGGGTGAACACCTCTCGGCGCCCCAGATCGTCGGCGGAGCGGTGGTCCTGCTCGGCGCGTTCATCGCGCAGTCGTCGGCCCCGGCGAAACCCTCGCAGGAGCCGGTCGCGCGGGGGGCGAGCGAGACCGGACGAGAGTTGTCGGCCAACGGAACGGCCGTCTAAAGTGCTGATCATGCCTGCGACGCTCGTTCTTCCGCCTCCGGCCGCCTGAGGCGGGCGTACCGGAACACCGCCCGGCCCCGTGCCGGGCGGAACGGCGCTGCCCGCAGAAGAAGTCCGAGGACCTTCCGTACGCCCCTGCCCCCGTGGCACGGGCTGCGACGCGGTCCCTTCCCGAACTTCTGCGGAACTGCGGAGAGAACACGTGTCGAACACCGCTGTCGGCCTGCCCGTCGGGCGAGGCCTGCTCTATCTGATCGTCGCCGGTGCCGCCTGGGGCACCGCGGGTGCCGCCGCGTCACTGGTCTACCGGGCCAGTGACATGGGGCCGGTCGCCCTCTCCTTCTGGCGCTGCGCGGGCGGACTCGCCCTGCTCCTCGCCGTACGTCTGCGCCGTGGTCCGGCCCTTCGCCCGCGCCGTCTCCCCGGGCGGCGCGTGGTCCGCCCCGCCGTGCGGGAGCCCCTCGGCACCAAGGTGCTGCGTATCGGTCTGACCGGCCTCGGGCTGGCCCTCTTCCAGACCGCCTACTTCGCCGCCGTCGAGGCGACCGGCCTGGCGGTGGCGACCGTGGTCACCCTGGGCGCGGGGCCCGTTCTCATCGCGGTCGGCGCCCGGCTGGCCATGGGGGAGCGTCTCGGCCGGGGCGGGAGCGCCGCCGTGCTCGGGGCGCTGACCGGACTCGGCGTCCTGGTCCTGGGCGGCGGGGACGCCACCGTGCGTCCCTGGGGTGTCCTGCTCGCGGTGCTCTCCGCGGCCGGATACTCCGCGATGACGCTGCTCACCCGGTGGTGGGGGCGCGACGGCCGCGTCGACGGGTCGAGCACGACGGTGTGGGCGTTCGCCGTCACCACCGTGTGCCTGCTGCCGTTCGGGCTCGCCGAGGGGCTGATCCCGCACACCGCCCGGCCTGTTCTCCTGTCGGCACTGCTGGCCTACATCGCCGCCGTCCCGACGGCGCTGGCCTACGCGCTGTTCTTCGCCGGCGCCGCCGTCGTCCGCTCCGCCGCCGTGTCCGTGATCATGCTCCTGGAGCCGGTCTGCGCGGCCGTGCTCGCCGTCGGGCTGCTCGGCGAGCGGCTCACCCCGGCGACACTCGTCGGCACCCTGCTGATGCTCGGCTCGGTCGCCGGACTCGCGGTGGCGGAGGCGCGTGCCGCGGGCGCCGAACGGATCGCGGCGCCCGAGGAGGCCCTTCTCGTCTGACCCGGGCCCTCTCGGCCCACGGGGTGAGAGGGCCCCGCGCTCACAGGGTCTTCAGATAGCCGGGCAGTTCGATGCCCGGTGCCAGGTCGTTCGCCGGGACCGGGGCGCCGTACCCCTTGGCCAGCGGGACCACACCGGTCCAGTGGGGAAGGGAGAGGTCCTCGGGCTCGTCGCTCGGGTCGCCGGTGCGCAGCTTGGCGGAGACTTCGTCGAGATCCAGGCTGATCACGGCCGTGGCGGCGAGTTCCTTGGCGTTGGCGGGACGGATGTCGGCCGAGCGGCCGGGGACGATGTGGTCGACCAGCGCGTCCAGTGCCAGGACCCTCTCCCCGGGGTCCGTCACCTCGTGGGCGATGCCGTGCACGACCACGGAGCGGTAGTTGATCGAGTGATGGAAGGCCGAGCGGGCCAGCACCAGTCCGTCGACGTGGGTCACGGTCAGGCAGACGGCCAGCCCGGGGTCGGGCCGGCCGGTCATCCGCAGCGGACGCGATCCCGTCGAGCCGTGCACGTAGAGCCGCTCGCCGACCCGTGCGTACAGCGTGGGCAGAACGACGGGCGCGCCGTCACGGACGAACCCGAGATGGCAGACGTACCCCTCGTCGAGTATCGCGTGCACCAGCTCCCGGTCGTACGCGGCGCGTTCCCTGGAGCGGGTGGGGACAGTGCGGTCGGTCGGGGTGTAGGCAGCGGGCCCCGTCGCGCTCGGCTGGGTGCTTGTCTCCGACATCGCCATCTCCATTGCATTAGTGCATAATGTTTTTTGTGCTAGGAGAGTATCGGATCGAAGGGCGTCGCGCAGCAGAGATTGCCGCCGACGTGGAGCGGGCGGTCGGAGCGGGGGATCTGGAGCCGGGGCAACTCCTGCCCCCGATGAGAGAGCTGGCGGAGGAGCTGGGGGTCAACCCGAACACGGTCGCGGCGGCCTATCGCACGCTGCGCGAACGCGGGGTCATCGAGACCGCCGGCCGCCGGGGCAGCCGGGTGCGCCCGAAGCCGGCCACCACGGGCCGGGAACACCTGCGCGTCGAGGCGCCCGAGGGCGTGCGGGACCTGGGCGAGGGCAATCCCGATCCGGCCCTGCTGCCCGCGCTCTCCGAGGCCTTCGCGGTGGCGGCCCGGGAGTCGGACCGCCACCCCGTGCAGTACGGGCAGGACGCCGTCGAGCCGGAGCTGGAGCGCCTCGCCCGCGCGGGGCTCGACGCGGACGGGGTGCCCGCGGGGCCGGTCGTCGTCACCTCAGGATCACTCGACGCGATCGAGCGTGTGCTGATGGCCCACCTCAGGCCCGGCGACACCGTGGCCGTCGAGGACCCCGGCTGGGGCAGCCTGTTCGACCTGCTTCCGGCGCTGGGGCTGCGTACGGCCGGCGTCGGTGTCGACGACGACGGCCCGCTCCCGGCCGACGTGCGGCGCGCGCTGGCGGCCGGGGCACGGGCCCTGATCGTCACCGACCGGGCGCAGAACCCCACCGGCGCCGCGGTCACCGCCGCCCGCGCGAGTGACCTGCGCTCGGTACTCCGCGCGTACCCGCGGACCCTGCTCATCGAGGACGACCACGGCCATCGGATCGTCGACCTGCCCTTGCATCCGCTCGCCGGAATCACCCACAACTGGGCCTTCGTGCGCTCCGTCGCCAAGGCGTACGGGCCCGATCTCCGGCTCGCCGTGCTCACCGGAGACCCCGTCACGGTCGACCGGGTGCACGGGCGGCAGCGGCTCGGCCCCGGCTGGGTGAGCCGGCTGCTCCAGAAGGCCGTGGTCCACCTGTGGACCTCCGGCACGGTCGACGCGGGGGTCGTCGCGGCGGCCTACGGGGCGCGCCGCGACATGCTGATCGACGCACTGCGGGAACGCGGTGTCGAAGCGCGCGGACGCAGCGGGATGAACGTCTGGATCCCCGTACCGGACGAGACCGGGGCCGTCTCCCGGCTGCTGCACCGCGGATGGGCGGTCGCTCCCGGAGCCCGTTTCCGGATGAGCTCGCCGCCGGGCATCCGGATCACCGTCTCCACGCTGCGGCCCGAGGACGCCGGGCCGCTCGCGGACGCCGTCGCGTCCGCCGTGGGCCCGGCCCCCGCACGCCGTTACATCTGAGCCGCGTCACCGGGCGAGCGTGGACGGCGGTGTCATGGGGCCGGGCCGCGGGGGTGCGGGCTGCGGGGGCGCCGGGCGCCCCGGGCGTCAGTGGCGCGGCTTCGCCTGGGTCAGGGCGGCGCCCGCGAGGACGATCACCGCGCCGACCGGTGTCGACCAGGCCAGCGACTCGCCGAGGATCGCCACACCGGCCGCGGTGGCGATGACCGGGATGAAGTACGTGACCATCTGGGCCGTCGTCGGGCCGACCTCGGCGACGATGCCGTACTGGAGGAGCATGGCCAGACCGGTGCCGAGTGCCCCCAGAGCCGCGATCGCGAGCAGCGGAACCCAGGCGACACGGCTCGGGAACGTGGTGAACAGCGGGGTGACGAAGGCCAGTTGGGCGGTGGCCAGGAGCAGTTGGGCGCCGGTCATCGACAGATGCGAGTGGCCGGTGCCCGCGAGGGTCCGGCGGACGTATATCCAGCCGACCGGATAGCTCAGCGACGCCAGCAGGGCCATCGCCGTGCCCGTGGCGTCCAGGCCGTGGAAGCCCTGCCAGACACCGAGGACCGTCAGGACGCCGAGGAAGCCGATGCCGAGACCGGCCACTCTGCGCCGGGTCGGCCGGTCCTCGGAGAGGGCGACCAGGGACAGGGCCATGCCCCACAGTGGCGACGTCGCGTTGCAGATCCCCGCGAGCGTGGACGGGATCGTCAGCTCGGAGTAGGCGAAGAGCGAGAACGGCAGCGCGTTCAGCAGGAGGGCCGCCACCGCGAGGTGCCCCCATGTCCGCGCCCCGCGCGGCAGCCGCTCCCGCTTCACGGCCATCGCCGCCACGAGCACCGCGCTTCCGAACAGCAGTCGGCCGAAGGTGACCTGGAAGGGCGCGTACCCGTGGGTGCCGACCTTGATGAGCAGGAAGCTGAAGCCCCAGATCAGCGACAGGACGCCGAAGCGGATCCGCCAGTCGAGGGCGGTGCGGCGGCGGGGTGCGACGCCGTTCGGCGTGACGGGGCGGGGGGAGGCGACGGTGCTCATGCCGTCAAGAATGAGGCAGAACGATCTCGTAGCACAAGCGAGAATTCTCAAGCGATATCTCGTAGCATTACTTACATGTTGAATCTGGAGCGACTGCGCACCCTCGACGCCCTCGCCCGGCACGGCTCGGTGAGCGGCGCGGCCGAGGGGCTGCATGTGACCACCTCCGCCGTCTCCCAGCAGATGTCGAAGCTGGAGCGCGAGGTGGGACAGCAGCTGCTCGCCAAGAACGGCCGGGGCGTGCGCCTGACCGACGCCGGGCGGCTCCTGGCCGAACACGCGGCCCGCATCCTGTCCCAGGTCGAGCTCGCGCAGTCCGACCTGGAGGCACAGCGCGGTCAGGTGGCCGGTGAGCTGAGACTGTCCGCGTTCCCGACCGCGGCGCGCGGACTGTTCCCGGCGGCGCTCGCGGAACTGCGCGCCGAGCACCCGACGCTGCGGGTGCGCTCCAGCGAGCTGGAGCCGGAGGCCGGGGTCGCGGGAGTGGTGCGCGGGGACCTGGACCTCGCGGTCGTGCTCGACTGGTACAACAAGCCGATGCCCCTGCCCGACGGACTGGTGAAGGCGTCGATCCTCGACGACCCCGCCGATGTGGCGATGCCGGCCGGCCATCGGCTCGCCGGTCGCGGCGAGGTGGACCTCGGGGACTTCGCCGACGACGAGTGGATCACCTGGGGCGAGGGCGAGTTCTGCCACGAATGGCTGATGTTCACGCTGCGCTCCCAGGGCGTCGAGCCGCGCATCGGGCACCGCGCCGGGGAGACGCACACCCAGCTCGGACTCGTCGCCGCGGGGCTCGGAGTGTGCGTGGCCCCGCTCCTCGGGCGCCGTCCGATGCCCGAGGGGGTCGTCACGGTGCCGGTCCGGCAGCGGGTGCGTCGCCATGTCTACGTCGTCTGGCGGGCCGACGCCGACCGCCGGCCCTCGATCAGGGCGGCGGTGGACGCCTTGCGCAAGGCCGGAGCGGCCGTCGAGTAGCGGGAGGCGAAGGTGAATCGGCTCCGGTCGCGCCGGTGGGGCGGCTGGCCCACTCCGGCCGCCTGGGCGGGACCGGTCGGTCCGGCCGCGTCATCGGCGGGGAGCCGCCCGGCTGTAGCCGTGGAGGGTCGGCCAGGCCATGGCGGCGGAGCGGCCGGCCGGCTACAGCACGGAAGGGCCGGCCCGGCTACAGCGGAGGGAGCTTGCGGAAGTCCCACGAGGCGATCGCCGCCGGGGTCAGCCGCATCCACGCGTGCCGGCCGTCGTGCGGCATCTCCTCCAGGCCGAAGTTCTTGCGGGCGAACAGCGTCTCCGGGACGTCGAGTTCGGCGCACAGTTCCCCGGTGCGCGGGAACTCGCCGACGAACTCCACCGTGCCGGACAGCTCGACACCCCGCAGCTCCCCGTACTCCTCACCGGAGTCGATCACCACCGCGACCCGGGGGTCGTTCCTCAGCTGCACCCAGCGCTTGCTGCGCACCACCGAGTACAGCCACAACGAGGTGCCGTCCCAGGTGAACCAGAGGGCACTCACATGCGGGACTCCGTCCTTCGACACGGAGGCGACACGGCAGGTGCGCTGGGTGGTGAGAAACTCGTCCAGTTCACCGGGAGTCATCATGATCTTCCGGCCCCTGCGCTGCGTGACGGTCATACGGTCCCCTCTTGTCCTGTGCATCGGCCAGGTCTCTTGTTCCTGTGCATCGGCCAGGTCCTGCCGATCATGTCGTGTGTACCGGTTCTGTCCGTCGGCGCTTCCGGTAAAGCTTTCTGACGTTCCGTCAGGAAATCATGAGCCGTCTTCCGTCCTCGCGCAATGGTCGTTACGCTCCGCCGTCCCGAACCGCGACGACAAGGAGAGCCATGCCGTCGTCCGAGCACCTCAGTGAACTCCTCGACCCCACCGGCACCGTACTGCTCACCGTGGAGTGCCAGCAGGGCGTCGTGGGCCCGGACAGCGCGCTGCCCGAACTCGCCCAGGAGGCACGGTCGTCCGGAGCGCTCGCCCGGATCGCCCGGCTGGTGGCCGCCGCGCACGAGAGCGGGGTGCAGGTGATCCACGCGGTCGCCGAGCGCCGCCCGGACGGCCGCGGCGCCAACCACAACGCCCGGCTGTTCCGGGCGGCCGAACGACTGCCCGTGCGGCAGCTGACCGGCACGACGGCCGTGCGGATCGCGCCGCCCGTCGAGGTCGCCGAGGAGGACTTCGTCGTACGCCGGCTGCACGGTCTGTCGCCGATCTCGGGCACCGACGTCGACCCGCTGCTGCGCAACCTGGGCTGCCGCACCCTCGTCGTGACGGGGGTCTCGGCCAACATCGCCGTTCCCAACGCAGTGTTCGACGCCGTGAACCGCGGATACACCGTCGTCGTTCCCGCGGACGCCATCGCGGGGGTGCCCTCCGAGTACACCCCCGCGATGGTCCGGAACACGCTCGCGCTGGTCGCCACCATCACGACCACCGACGACGTGCTCGCCTGCTTCGAACGACGACGGCGCTGACGCCCCGGAGCCGCGCGTGGCCCCGCGGCCGGTACCGGCGGTCAGGCGAGCTTGATGGCGCCCCCGTCGACGGTGATGTCCGCGGCGGCCAGTCCGGTCGTCGCGGGCCCCTTCTTCACGCTGCCGTCGGTGGCGGAGAACTCGCTGCCGTGACAAGGACAGGTGATGACACCGTTCGCGATGCCCTTGACCGCACAGCCCTGATGGGTGCACTTGGACGAGAAGGCCTTGTACGTGCCCGCCGTCGGCTGGGTCACCACGACCCCCTTGTCGGCGAAGACCTTGCCGCCGCCCTCCGGGATGTCGCTGGTCTTGGCCAGTTCCGTACCGGCCGCGTTCCCGCCGGCGCCGTTGTCGGAGCCCACGGTGTCGGAGGCGTTGTCGTCCGCCCCGCACGCCGTCAGCGCGACGGCGAGCCCTGCCGCGCCGACCGCCGCCACGACGGTGCGTCGGGCAGGGGCCTGCGCGGAGTGAAGCGATTCGCTGGTCATGCTGGCTTTCCCTTCAGCGGACATGATCTGGATCTGCTCAGAGGTACGGTCCACCCGTGCGTCCTGTTCAGGCAATGGCGACTTCTTGACCTGATCCACAGCGCGCCGACAGCCGGGTGTGCGGGGCCACGATCCCCGCTCGCCCCCGACACGGGGCACCGCTCCGGTCACCGTCACCGGGTCGCGTCCCCCGGGCGGGACCACCCCAGTAACCTGGGGCGATGCTCAAGGAAGTGAACGCCTCCCGCTACATCACGCCGTTGCGCGAGGGCGGCTCGCTGCCGGGACTCGTCGAGGCCGACGACCTCGGGACGTACGTCATGAAATTCACGGGCGCCGGACAGGGGCGCAAGACGCTCGTCGCGGAGGTCGTCTGCGGTGAACTCGCCCGCCGGCTCGGCCTGCGGGTGCCCGGACTGGTGACGATCGGCCTCGACCCGGTCCTCGGGCTCGGCGAACCGGACCAGGAGGTCCAGGACCTGCTGAAGTCGAGCGGAGGGCCGAACCTCGGGATGGACTTCCTTCCCCGCGCCATCGGCTTCGACCCCCTCGCCTTCGAGGTGAGCGCCGAGGAAGCCGGCCGGATCGTCTGGTTCGACGCCCTGGTCAACAACGTCGACCGCTCCTGGCGCAACCCCAACCTGCTGATGTGGCACGGCGATCTGTGGCTCATCGACCACGGCGCCACGATGATCTGGCACCACCACTGGCCCGGCGCCGAGGCCTCCGCCGCCAAGCCGTACGACATCTCCGACCACGCGCTCGCCCCCTTCGGCCCCGACATCGCCTCGGCCGCCGCCGAACTGGCCCCGCTGGTCACCGAGGACCTGCTAGCCGAGGTCACGGCCGAGATCCCCGAGGCCTGGCTGGCGGACGAGCCGGGCTTCGACACGGTGGACGCGCTGCGACGCGCCTACGCGCGGCCGCTGCTGGCGCGCGCCGCGGTCATCCACGAGCGGATCAAGGGCGTCGACGGCATCGACGGCACGAAGGGGGACAAGTGAACGAGCGGAACGTCTTCGAGTACGCGCTGCTGCGCGTGGTGCCACGGGTCGAGCGCGGCGAGTGCTTCAACGCGGGCGTGCTGGTGTACTGCCGCGCCCACTCCTTCGTCGCGGCCCGCACCCATCTGGACGAGAACAAGCTGCTCGCGCTCGACCCGGACGCGGACGTGCGGGGCGTACGAGCCGCGCTGCGAGCCGTCGAAGGCGTCTGCGCCGGAGGGAAAGCCGCTGGTCAGGCGGCGGGCGACGATGCCGGACGGCGTTTTCGCTGGCTGATCGCGCCGCGTTCGACGGTGGTGCAGCCGGGTCCCGTGCACACCGGCCTGACCGCCGATCCCGAGGCCGAGACCGAGCGGTTGCTCCAGCTCCTGGTCAGGTAATGGATCACATGCGCGCGGTGCGCCGTTGACACCGGGTGCCAGGGCTTCTAGCGTCACGTCTGCTGAAGGTACTAAGCGGTCGCTCACCGGACGGGCGTACCGTGTGAGCCGCAGGTCCTTCGGGGCTCCCGAAGGTGCCGCAAGGTTGTCGAGACAGCTTGGCCGGGCTTGGGCCGGCTTTTCCAAGGGCGAGGAGAACCAGCAATGTCCACCACTGAGCAGCGCGTCGCCGTAGTCACCGGTGCCGCGCGCGGCATCGGTGCCGCGACCGCCGTACGACTGGCCGCGGAGGGCCGCGCCGTCGCGGTGATCGACCTCGACGAGGCCGCGTGCAAGGACACCGTCGAGAAGATCACCGCCGCCGGCGGCAGGGCTCTCGCGGTCGGCTGCGACGTTTCCGACGAGGCCCAGGTGGAGGCCGCCGTCGCGCGGATCGCCGAGGAGCTCGGCGCGCCGACCATCCTGGTGAACAACGCGGGTGTCCTCCGTGACAACCTGCTGTTCAAGATGGGCGCGTCCGACTGGGACACCGTCATGAACGTGCACCTGCGCGGTGCGTTCCTGATGGCGAAGGCCGTCCAGAAGTACATGGTGGAGGCCAAGTTCGGCCGCATCGTCAACCTGTCGTCCTCGTCGGCGCTGGGCAACCGCGGCCAGGCCAACTACTCCACGGCCAAGGCCGGTCTCCAGGGCTTCACCAAGACCCTGGCCATCGAGCTCGGCAAGTTCGGCGTGACCGCGAACGCCGTGGCGCCCGGCTTCATCGTCACCGACATGACCGCCGCCACCGCCGCCCGCGTCGGGATGGACTTCGACGACTTCCAGGCCGCGGCCGCGACCCAGATCCCCGTGCAGCGTGTCGGCAACCCCGACGACATCGCCAACAGCATCGCCTTCTTCACCGGCGAGGCCGCCGGATTCGTCTCCGGCCAGGTGCTGTACGTGGCCGGCGGACCGCTCAACTAGACGCAGGGGAAACACACATGACCACGCTCCCCGAACTCTCGGGCAAGGTCGCGCTCATCACGGGTGCGAGCCGCGGCATCGGCTACGGCGTCGCGGAGGCCCTCGTGGCCCGCGGCGACCGCGTCTGCATCACCGGCCGCAACGAGGACGCCCTCAAGGAGGCCGTCGAGACGCTCGGTTCCGACCGCGTCATCGGTGTGGCCGGCAAGGCCCACGACGAGGCCCACCAGGCCACCGCCGTCGAGCGCGCCATGGAAGCCTTCGGGCGCGTCGACTTCCTGGTCAACAACGCCGGTACGAACCCGGTGTTCGGGCCGATCGCCGAGCTGGACCTCAACGTGGCGCGCAAGGTCTTCGAGACCAACGTCATCTCCGCGCTCGGCTTCGCCCAGCAGACCTGGAAGGCCTGGCAGAGCGAGAACGGCGGCGCGATCGTCAACATCGCCTCCGTGGCCGGTCTCGCGCCCTCGCCCTTCATCGGCGCGTACGGCGTCAGCAAGGCGGCGATGATCAACCTGACGGTGCAGCTCGCGCACGAGTTCGCGCCCAAGGTGCGGGTCAACGCGATCGCGCCCGCCGTGGTGAAGACGAAGTTTGCTGCCGCACTCTACGAGGGCCGGGAGGCGGAGGCCGCCGCGGCCTACCCGCTCGGCCGGCTCGGCGTGCCCTCCGACATCGGAGGCGCGGCCGCGTTCCTCACCTCGCAGCAGTCGGACTGGGTCACCGGCCAGACGCTCGTGGTCGACGGCGGGATGTTCCTCAACGCCGGAGTCGAGTGACACGAGGCCGGTCGGACGTTCCCCGCGCGCGGGCGACGTCCGACCGGCCTCTTGTTGAAAATTGACAAACACTCAGCCCGCGTCGAGCGGGCCGGAGTCCGGGTGCCCGAGTGCCGACGCCTTCACCGGATTCTGACAACGTAGTCACATACATGCTGATCAAGTGCCCTGTCAGGGAAACACGGTTCCCTGGCGGGGCGCTGCGGTATGGTCTGCCGACCCTTGGTACGGCAGATCGAGGAGCGTGTACGTGTTCAACCGGAACCGATACCTGCGACAGCTGGCGGCGATCACGTCCATAACCCTGGTGGCCGGGTGCGGCGCGTTCTCCTCGGGTTCGCCTGCCGACAAGGGGCCGATCGTGGTGGGCACCACCAGCGCCCCCAGCACCCTGGACCCGGCGGCCTCCTGGGACGGATCGTGGGAACTGTTCCGCAACATCTACCAGACGCTGCTGAGCTACCCGACCGGCTCGCTCACCCCGCGGCCCGACGCCGCCGCGACGTGCGGGTTCACGGATGGAACCAACACCGCCTACCGCTGCGAACTACGCCCGGGCATGACGTTCTCCGACGGCGACCCGCTCGACGCGTCGGCCGTCAAGTACTCGATCGACCGCATCAGGAAGATCGGAGTGAGCGGCGGCCCCGCCGGGCTGCTGGGCAGTCTCCAACGGGTCCAGGTGCTGGGCAGCCGTGACGTCGTCTTCCACCTCGCCAAGCCGGACGCCACCTTTCCGCTGGTGCTGGCCACGCCGGCGATGTCGATCGTCGACCCGGACGACTACCCCGCCGACGCCCTGCGCGAGGGCGACAAGGTCTCCGGCTCCGGGCCTTACACCCTGCGCTCCTACGCGGAGGGCAAGCGGGCCGAACTCGTCAGGAACGACCACTACGTCGGCTTCGCCAAGCGCAAGAACAGCGCGGTGACGATCCGTTACTTCCAGGACTCGGCCCAGTTGGTCGGAGCTCTGCGGGACAAGAAGATCGATGTCACCTACCGCGGCCTCGCCGCCTCGGACATCGTCGCCCTCCAGGGACACGGCGACCGAAAGGGCCTCCAGCTCATCGACGGGGCGGGCACCGAGATCAACTACCTGGTCTTCAACCCCAGGGACCCGTGGGCGGGGAAGCCCGCCGTCCGCCACGCGATCGCGCAGATCGTCGACAGACCGGCCATCGTGCACAAGGTCTACCAGGACACCGTCGACCCGCTCTACTCGATGGTCCCCGCCGGACTGACCGGGCACACCACCGGCTACTTCGACCAGTACGGCAGCCCCAGTCCGTCCAAGGCCCGCAAGATCCTGCACGACGCGGGCATCGACGAACGCGTCCCGCTCACCCTCTGGTACACGACCGACCGCTACGGCTCCGAGACCGCCCCGGAGTTCAGCGAGCTCAAGCGCCAGCTCGATGGCTCCGGCCTGTTCAGCGTCACGCTCAGGAGCCGCCCCTGGAAGACGTACGAAGCGGGCTACCGCAGCGGCGAGTACCCGGTGTTCGGCCGCGGCTGGTTCCCCGACTTCCCCGACGCCGAGAACTTCATCGCGCCCTTCGTGGGGGAGCGGAACGCTCTCGGGACGCCCTACCCGATCCCGCGGATCACCGACGTCCTGCTGCCGCAGTCGCGCGCCGTGCGCGATCGCGGGGAGGTGGTCAAGGAGTTCGAGGAGGCCCAGCGGATCCTCGTCGGTGACGCCCGGCTGCTGCCCCTGTGGCAGGGCAGGCAGTACGTGGCCGCGAGCGAGGAGATCTCGGGCGGAGAGCGGGCCCTGGACCCCTCGACGATCATGATGATGTGGGAGCTGGACCGCAAGACCAGCTGGTAGCGGGCCCGGGGACCGGGTGACGCGGGGGCTTCGGAGGGACCTGCCCGCGTGCCCCCGCGGTGCCTGCGGGAGCACACCGTACCCGTCGTTCGGCCCGGGCATGGGCCCGGGACCGATTGTCAGTGGGCGACGGTAGGTTCTGTGGTCTGGAAGTCACCGCACATCGAAGGAAGTTGACGTGACCGATATCGCCATGTTGCCCGAGTCCTGGCGCGGCGTCCTGGGCGACGAGCTTCAGCAGCCCTACTTCCAGGAACTCACCGAGTTCGTCGAGGAGGAGCGCGCGAAGGGTCCCGTCTACCCGCCCCGGGAGGAGGTCTTCGCCGCGCTCGACGCCACTCCGTACGAGCGGGTCAAGGTGCTGGTCCTCGGCCAGGACCCGTATCACGGCGAGGGCCAGGGACACGGCCTGTGCTTCTCCGTCCGTCCCGGAGTCAAGACACCGCCGTCGCTGCGGAACATCTACAAGGAGATGAAGGAGGAGCTGGGCACCCCGATCCCGGACAACGGCTATCTGATGCCGTGGGCCGAACAGGGCGTGCTGCTGCTCAACGCGGTGCTGACGGTCCGCTCCGGTGAGGCGAACTCGCACAAGGGCAAGGGCTGGGAGAAGTTCACCGACGCGGTCATCCGCGCGGTGGCCGACCGCCCCGACCCGGCCGTCTTCGTCCTCTGGGGCAACTACGCGCAGAAGAAGCTCCCGCTGATCGACGAGGAGCGGCACGTCGTGGTGAAGGGGGCACACCCCTCACCGCTGTCCGCGAAGAAGTTCTTCGGCTCGCGTCCCTTCACGCAGATCAACGAGGCCGTGGCCGCCCAGGGCCATGAGGCGATCGACTGGCGCATCCCCGACCTGGGCTGACCGCCGAGCCGCGGGCCAGGACCGTCACCGGCCTGGCCCAGCGGCGTACGGGGGCGCCTGAGCGGGATTGTCACCGGCTCCGGCTAGCTTCGTGGGGGACAGTGACGAGCCTGGAGGACGCGGTGGCGGAGCAGCAGGAGCAGGCGGCGCCGGACGCCATGATGACCCGGATCGGACAGGCCGTCATGCTGCACCACGCCGGTGACCGCGAGGAGGCCCGGGGCCGTTTCCTGGCTCTGTGGGGGGAGATCGGGGACGGCGGCGACGCCCTCCACCGCTGCACACTGGCGCACTACATGGCCGACACCCAGGACGACCCCGCCGACGAACTCGCCTGGGACCTGAGGGCCCTGTCGGCGGCCGAGGAGCTGAGCGACGTCCGCGTCGCCGAGCCCCACCAGTCGCTCGCCGTGCGCGCGTTCTACCCCTCGCTGCATCTGAACCTCGCCGCCGACTACGCGAAGCTCGGCCGCTCGGAGGCCGCCCGTACTCATCTGCGCCGGGCCCGCGGCGCGGCCGGCGCCCTCGCGGACGACCGGTACGGAGACGGCGTCCGCGCGGCGATCGGCCGCCTGGAGCTGCGGCTTCGGGACACCGGCACCTCGCCGGGGGCCGGCGGATCCGACCGCTTCGACGGACCGGGCGGTGAGACGCTGGGCCCGCCTAGACAGCGGCCCTGAACAACCCCCGTCCGGCACGCGCACCGCTCCCGAGCACGGGTACGCCTGTTCAGGGGACGTCGTGGTGCGGTACGCAGGCGCTCCGCTACCGGAGTCCGGCTTCGGTGCGCCCCGGTAGTGGAGCCTTCGCCGCGACGGTGCCCGGGCGCCGTCAGTTGCCGTACGTCTTCGCGCAGAGGACCGCCTCCGGGCTGTTCGCGTTCCAGCCCCCGTACTTCCTGCCGAGCGCGCACACGTCCGGACGCTTCCCCAGGTCGGGAACGCCGGGCGGCACGGCCGTACGGCGCCGGGGGTGCCGTGGCTCGGGACGCTGGGCCGGGCGGGCATGCCGCTCGGGCGCAGGGGGTGCCACGGCCCGGGGCGGGGGAGCCACCCGGTGCCGGGCCGCCGCCTCGGGCGAGGGTTCCGGGGAGGGGCCGACGCGCTCCAGCGCCTCCCGAGCCGGTGCCTGCACGATCCGGGGTCCCCCCTTGCTGTCCGGATGTGGCGCGGTACGCCCCGCCGGAGCGGCGGGAGGTCCGGAGGAGGGCGGCCGTTGGACGGTCACACAGCCGGTGAGGGCGGTGACTGCCACGGCGACCAGGAGCGTCGCGGTCGTCGTCGTTCGATGCACCCGCCCAACTCTGCTGGTTCCGGACCGCTTCCAGGGAACGGAGAGGCGCGGGATGCCCCGCACGGGTGATCCTTCCGCTCCTCCGGCGGGCACGGGCATCAGCGAGCTGACAGGCTGAACACGGCCCGCGCCCGTGCCGCGGACCTTCCGCGCGAACACCGGCCGTACGGCCGACGCGGCGGCCGTATGCTTCCGACGGACCCCGCGTCGGTGACTGAAGGAGACTCCTGTGAAGGTCGGCTGCATCGGACTCGGCGACATCGCGCAGAAGGCGTATCTGCCGGTGCTCGGCGTGCAGCCCGGGATCGAACTGCATCTCCAGACACGGACGCCCGCCACGCTCGACCGGGTCGCCGACAGCCTGCACCTGCCACCGGCCCAGCGCCACGGCGACCTGGAGGCGCTGCTGGCCCAGGAGCTCGACGCGGCGTTCGTGCACGCGCCCACCGCCGCCCACCCGGAGATCGTCACCCGGCTGCTGGAGGCGGGCGTACCCACGTACGTCGACAAGCCGCTGGCGTACGAGCTGGGGGAGTCGGAGCGGCTCGTGCGGCTCGCCGAGGAGCGCGACGTCAGCCTCGCGGTCGGTTTCAACCGGCGTCACGCACCCGCGTACGCGCAGTGTGCCGAACACCCCCGCGAGCTGATCCTGATGCAGAAGAACCGCACGGGGCTGCCCGAGGAGCCGCGCACCATGGTCCTCGACGACTTCATCCACGTCGTCGACACCCTGCGCTTCCTGGTGCCGGGTCCGGTCGACGACGTGACGGTGCGGGCCCGTGCCGAGGACGGGCTGCTGCACCATGTGGTGCTCCAGCTCGCCGGGGACGGATTCACGGCACTCGGCGTGATGAACCGGCTGAGCGGATCGAGCGAGGAGATCCTCGAGGTCTCGGGCCAGGACACCAAGCGGCAGGTGGTCAACCTCGCCGAGGTGATCGACCACAAGGGGCAGCCGACCGTGCGCCGGCGCGGCGACTGGGTGCCGGTGGCCCGGCAGCGCGGCATCGAGCAGGCGGTCCTCGCGTTCCTCGACGCCGTGCGCTCGGGAAAGGTGCTCAGCGCCCGGGACGCGCTGGCGACTCACGAGTTGTGCGAGCGGGTGGTACGAGCGGTTCAGGAGCGGCCCGCCGCAGCCTGAACGTGCGGGCGCCTTCCGCCACGCACAGTGCCGCCATCACCAGCAGGGCGCCGTGCACCGGCCAGTCGCCGAACCGGACGTACGGCGTGACGCCCCGGGCCAGCGGCACGTCGTAGACCGTCGCGCCGCTCGTGTCCGTGCCGAGCCAGGAGCCGACGCGTTCGCCGTCCGGGCCGTAGACGGCGGAGACGCCGGTGAGCGTCGCGTGCACCATGGTCCGGCCGGTCTCGGCGGCCCGCAGCGCCGCGAGGGAGGCGTGCTGCTCGGGGGCCCAGCTGTGCTGGAACGTCGACGTCGAGGACTGGGCGACCAGCACCTCGGCGCCGTCCTGGGCGAGGCGGCGGCTCATGTCGGGGAACGCCGACTCGAAGCAGATCATGGGACCGACGCGCAGCCCGTGCCCGACGTTCATCACCACCTGTTCGGTGCCCCGCCTGCGGTCCTCGCCCGCGGCCTTGCCGACGGAGGTGGCCCAGCCGAGCAGGGAGCGCGCGGGCACGTACTCGCCGAACGGGACCAGGCGCATCTTGTCGTAGCGGTCGCCGGTCGGGCCGTGCGGCCCCACCAGGACCGAGCTCTTGTAGATGCCCGGCCGGTCGGAGCGGCGCGCGTCGACGTTCACCAGGATGTCGGCGCCGATCTCGCGGGACAACCTGGCCACGCGGACCGCCAGATCGGGCCGGTCGGCCAGGTCGAAGCCGACACTGCTCTCGCCCCAGACGACCAGGTCCGCGCCCTGGCCCGCGAGTTCACGCGTCAGCGCCACCTCCCGTGCGAAGCGCTTGTCGCCGCTCGTGCTCCCGTCCACGACGCCGGGCTGCACGACCGCGATCCGCACCCGGCCGTCGACGTCCGGGCGCGGCGACCAGGCCCAGGCCGCCGAGGTCGCGGCGGCCGTCGCGACGAGTCCGGCCACCGCGGGCATACGCGACTCACGCACCGAGACCAGCACGGCGACCGCGACGTTGACCGCCACGACGAGGAAGCTGAGCAGCCACACCCCGCCGACCGAGGCCAGCCGCAGCGCCGGCTCGACCTGCCACTGACTCGATCCGAGCAGCCCCCAGGGACCGCCCAGGCCCTGCCAGGACCGGGCGAGTTCGACCATCAGCCATCCCGACGGCAGAACGAGCAGGGCGGCGCCGACCCGGCCGGGGGAGGGCACCCCGGCCAGGAACCGCCGGACGAGCCAGCTCCACGGAGCCCACAGCGCGCCGAGCAGCGCCGCTATGACCACCGTGAAGACGTGCAGGCTCGGCAGCAGCCAATGGTGCACGGCCAGGATGAAACCGAACCCGCCGAACCAGCCGTCGTACGCGGCCTGCCTGCCCGTGGGGGCCGAGCGCGCCAGGAGGATCCAGGGCACCACGGCCACGTACGCGAACCACCACCACGACGGGGCGGGGAACGCGAGCATCGGCAGCGCGCCGGCCAGCGAGGCGACGACACCGCGCCGCCAGGGGGAGACCAGCCATGGGCCGAACGCACGGTCGGGCCTGTTCATCCTTCGCCTCCCTGCCCCGGGGTGCCTCCAGTGTGCGCGTCGGCGGCGATCTACGACAGGGGGCGTGGTGATCGGAAGGGGGCGCGTCGGCGGGAGGGCGTCCCTGGGTCGCGGAGCCGGGCGGCGACACGCCGGTGGCCACGGGCACGCCGGGGGCGCGGAGCCCGGGCGGGAACCCGCGGGCAGGGACCGAGCGCGGGCGACTCAGGTGTTGGGGGTGTGCGGAGGCTGTGCCATCCGGCGCCACTTCTCCTGGACGACCACCTGGAGCAGCCGCCAGCCGTCGCCGGTGCGCAGCAGGCCGAAGGTGTAGCGGCCGCCGCACACGAGGTCGGGCGCGGTGGAGTCGTCGTCCTGCCCCGCGAACCGCATCGGATTGATGTACTCCGCCCGCACCTCGGCCGTGTCGCCGGTGTCCTGGTCCAGGACGCCGAACCGCACCCGTCGGTTGACGATCAGATGCTGGCGCATCGCGAACAGGTCCAGGCTCTGCTCCAGCCACTCGGCGACCTCGGCCGCGTCCCCCTCGATGCCGCCGGCCGATCGGTAGTCGGCGCGGCCCTTCGGCGCGAACAGCCCGCGGTATCCCTCCCAGTCGCCGTCGTCCACGGCCACCGCGTACGCGGTGACGATCTCGTCCACGGAGAACCGGTCCAGCACGGTCGCGAGCTCCACACGCTGCGTCATCGGCTCAGTGTTGGCCACTGCGCCTGCCACGCCAAGGGGCTGGGCGGGGGTATTCCGTGTCCGGTGGAGTTCGGTTCGGCGCCGCTCGTCCTGGGCCGGCGTCGCCCGCACGGTCGTGGAGGGCCCGTGGGGCAAGTGGCGCCCGGGATCGGGACGTCGTCGAGGGTGGGCGGGCGGTGAGTCCGTGCGTGGCGGAAGGGTGAAGGGATCTACGCCGCTTCGATGATCTCGCCGCGTATCGCCTCGGCCCACTTCACGATCAGGAGCTCGTACTCCGCCCGCTCCTGTGCGGACAGGGAGCCGCCTGTCCGCGTCCACAGGGCGCGGATCTGTTCGTTCAACGCGGCGGCAGACCGCACGGAACCAGGCGGAGTGACATCGGGGGACATGCGGACCAGCCTAGGCGCAAGGACTGACACTGCGCTACCGGGCGGCTACTCACGTCGTATGTGCTGCGTCACGGTCTTTCCGCGCGGGGCCTCTTCGGTGGCCGAACTCCCTTTCCTGTGGCTTGAGTTGGTCGTTTCGGGCCTGTCCCCCGGGAGGGGGAGCGAAACGGCCGGGGAAACGTGCGGGCCCGTCCTGGCGGCATCCACCCGGGACGGGCGGGACGGCCGGGACGGGCGGGTGTGCCGCGACGGGATGCTTCCGGGGCTGTCAGGACGTCAACCGTTGGGCCCGCCCGTCTCCACCCGTCTCCGCCCGCTCCGCCCAGACCCGCTCCGCGAGCGCCTCCGCCTCCTCCTGAGGAATACCGGCGCTCACCAGGATGACCCCGCGGCTGCCGTCCGGGAACTTCACACTGCGCGCTTCCGTGCCCAACCGGCCCAGCGCGGGATCTTTCGGCATGCTCCACCTCCAGTCGGAGAGACCACGCTAAGGCGCCGCAACCCGAACCGCAGAAGCGTTCGGCCAGACGGCCTACCGCTCAGGTCACCGCACCACGGACGGGTACCGGGGGGCGCCGTGTCAGTGCGGCAGCACGTTGTCGAGGTACGTCCGCACGGGCTCGAAAACGCCGTCCGGAACCAGCCGGTGAAGGTCCCCGAGCCGTGCCCAGGCGACCTCGGCCACCTCCCGGGGAGAGGCCGCCCACGCTTCACCGGACACCAGACGGCAGGCGACGTAGACCACCCGCCGACCGGTGAGCGGATGTACGCGCTCGCCCAGCACCGACCCCGGCTCCACGGTGACCCCCGTCTCCTCCAAGGCCTCCCTGGCCGCCGCGTCCGCCGGAGACTCGTCCGCCTCGACCTTCCCCGACGGGAACGTCCAGAGAAGCGAGCCCGCGGGCGCAGTGCGGCGGATCATCAGCACGCGCCCGGCGTGCACGATCACCGCGCCGGCGACCGTCGCGTCATCAGCAGGCATACGACCTCGACCCTCCCCCAGGGAGCGGCGACCGGTGATCCCCTCAGCCCGACGACTCGGCCGCGTGAGGGCTGAGGGCATCGGTGCCGACCAGACCGATGATGACGAGGCCGAGAGCGATCCGGTACCAGACGAACGGCATGAAGCTCTTGTGCGAGATGAACTTCATGAACCACGCGATCACGGCGTATCCGACGGCGAAGGCGATGACCGTCGCGAAGGCGGTGGGCCCCCAGGAGACATGACCCTCCGCGGCCGCGTCCTTCAGCTCGAAGACGCCGGAGGCGAGGACGGCAGGCATGGCGAGGAGGAAGGAGTAGCGGGCGGCCGCCGCACGGCTGTAGCCCATGAACAGGCCGCCACTGATGGTCGCGCCGGACCGGGAGACGCCGGGGACCAGGGCCATCGCCTGGCAGACGCCGTACAGCAGGCCGTCCCGGGTGCTGAGGTCTTCGAGTCCCTTGCGCTGCTTGGCCGCCCGGTGTCTGCCGCCCGTCTCGTCGCGGGCCGCGAGCCGGTCGGCGATGCCTATGACGACGCCCATCACGATCAGCATCGTGGCGGTGACCCGCAGATCGCGGAACGGCCCCTCGATCTGGTCCTTGAGCGTGACCCCGAGCACCCCGATCGGGATGGAGCCGACGATCACCAGCCACCCCATCTGGGCGTCATGGTCGCGGCGCATCGCCTTGTCGGTGAGGGAGCGGAACCACGCCGACAGGATCCTGCCCACGTCCTTGCGGAAGTAGATCAGCACCGCCGCCTCCGTGCCGAGCTGCGTGATCGCGGTGAACGCCGCACCGGGGTCGTCCCAGCCCGCGAAGGCAGCGGTCAGCCGCAGATGCGCGCTGGAGGAGACGGGAAGGAATTCGGTCAGCCCCTGGACGAGTCCGAGGACGAGGGATTGAAACCAAGACATGAAGTTACGTGGTCCAAGTGCTGATCGTGGAAAGGGAGATGGGCACGCCCGATCGCGGTGAACGGCGATCGCGGACGCTGAGGGAAGCCTAACCGGGGCCGGTGACAGCCCGGCCAGGGGGGTTTCGGGGACTTCCGCGGAGGCCTTCCGATGTGTCCGGGACGGCGCCGGCCGCGGGATCCCGGTGCGGTGGCTACTCCGGAACGGGGCCCGTCACCGTCCAGCCCGGGACCTGGGGGTGGGACGTGAGGGATTCGTGTTCGACCTGCTCGCCGCATTCCCGGCAGACGACCTGGGGGACCAGTTCGTGGCCGCAGGTGTGCTCCAGCACCATGGGCCGGAAGCCGCCCTCCTGGAGGTGCCGGTCCCCCCAGGACATCAGCATCAGCAGGACGGGTCCCAGTTCGAGGCCCGCCCGCGTGGGCCGGTACTCGTAGCGCTTGGGACGGTCGCTGTACTCCGCCTTCTCCAGCAGCCCGGCGTCGACGAGGCGCTTCAGCCGGGCGGTCAGCACGTCGCGGGGAGCGCCGATGTTGCGCGCGAGCTGGTCGAAGCGGGTGGCGCCGAGCGACACCTCGCGCAGGACCAGCAGGGAGTACTTCTCGCCGACGAGGGCGAGTGTCGCGGCGATGGAGCAGGGGCGGGGCTCCTTCATGCCGTCAGTCTACGAAGGTGGGTTGGATGTTCCAACTCACTGGGTTACTCTTGGGTCACTTAGTGGGTTTGGAAATCCAACTCACTCACTTCGGGTGACCGGTCCCGCCCGGTCGCCGGTTCCCCGACCTCAGAGATCCGACCGACCTGAGAGGCATCCCATGCGTGACGCCGTGATCGTCGAAGCCGTACGCACCCCCGTGGGCAAGGGCAGAGCGAACGGTTCGCTCGCCCACGTCCACCCGGTGGAACTCCTCGCCCACACCCTTCGCGCGCTCGTCGGGCGCTCCGGGATCGACCCGGCGCTGATCGACGACGTCATCGGCGGCACGGTCGACCAGGTCGGCGAGCAGGCCATGAACACCACCCGCTACGCCATGCTCTCCGCGGGATTCCCCGAGACGGTCCCCGCGACCACCGTGGACCGCCAGTGCGGCTCGTCGCAGCAGGCGGTGCACTTCGCCGCGCAGGGCGTCATGTCGGGGGCGTACGACATGGTCGTGGCCTGCGGCGTGGAATCGATGAGCCGTGTGCCGATGTGGTCCAACGTGCCGGAGGGCGCGGATCCCTTCGGGCCCGGGGTCGCGGAGCGCTACCCCGAGGGACTGGTGCCCCAGGGCATCAGCGCCGAGCTCATCGCCGCCAAGTGGGGCATCGCCCGCGAGCGGATGGACGCCTTCGCGATCGACTCGCACCGGAAGGCGGCACAGGCGTGGGACGGCGGCCTGTTCGACGCGGAGGTCGCGCCCCTGGAGGGCCTGGTCCGGGACGAGAGCGTCCGCCCCGGCAGCACCCCCGAGACACTCGCCGGGCTGAAGCCCGCGTACTACGACCCGGGCTTCGCCGAGCGCTTTCCGCAGATCGACTGGTCCGTCACGGCCGGGAACGCGAGCCCGGTCAACGACGGCGCCTCCGCGGTGCTCATCACGTCGGGCGAGACAGCCGCCCGCCTCGGCCTGCGGCCCGTCGCCCGGCTGCACAGCTTCGCCGTCACCGGTTCCGACCCGCTGCTGATGCTCACCGGCGTCGTCCCGGCCACCGAGAAGGTGCTGCGCAAGGCCGGTCTCGACCTCGGTGACATCGACCTCTTCGAGGTGAACGAGGCTTTCGCCGCCGTCGTTCTCGCCTGGCAGCAGGAGACGGGTGCCGACCTGTCGAAGGTCAACGTGCACGGCGGAGCGATCGCGATCGGGCACCCGCTCGGCGCGAGCGGCACCCGCCTGACCACGACCCTCGTCCACGCGATGCGCGCCCGGGGCGCCCGCTACGCGCTCCAGACGATGTGCGAGGCGGGCGGACTGGCGAACGCGATGATCCTGGAAGCCGTACGTCCGTAGCGGACGCGGGTCATGCCTCCGTAGCGGTGTCGAGCGGGCCTCGGCGGCCGCGCAGGTGGTGGCGCTTGCGCCAGGCCACCACCGTTCCGACCAGGGCCGGGACCGTGATCAGGGCCATCGCGATCAAGAACGCCGGGGAGGTCGGTGACGACGCGCGGGCACCGGCGACGGCGTACGCGGCGGTGTTCGGGATCGAGCCGAGCGCCGTCGCGGCCAGGAAGGGCAGCCAGCCCATGCGGGACACGGCCGCGCAGTAGTTCGCGGCCCAGAACGGCACACCGGGGAACAGCCGGGCCACCATCATGGAGCGGAAGCCGTGCCGGCTGAGCTGGCCGTCCGCGGCCTTCAGCCAGCGGGCCCGCAGCAGCGGTCGCAGGGCGTCCTGCCCGAGGACCCGGCCGAGCCCGAAAGCGGCCCCCGCGCCGAGCACCGTGCCCACCAGCGCGGTCCCCAGCCCCAGTTGGGAGCCGAACACGGCGCCGGCCGCCAGATTGAGCAGTGGCCGGGGCACGAAGGCGAGCGTGCACAGCCCGTACGCCACGGCGAACGCGACGGCCGCCGCGGCGCCGCCGAGCTGGGGCGGCCAGCCGTCGGCCAGCAGCCGCTGCGGGTCGAAGAGAAACACGCTCGACGCCGCCGCCGCGAGCAGCACGACCAGCAGCGAGAGCCGCGACCAGGGCGAGAGCAGTGCTCTCAGGAAGCGGGAGGCCGGTTCGGCGCGTACGGCGGTCGGGACGACGGGTGCGGCGGTCGGGACGGCGGGTGCGGCGACGGTGATCTCCGGGCCGACGACCAGGTCGGTGGCGACGGTGAGCTCCGTGGCGGCGGCCTGGGGAGTGGCCGTGGCGGTGCCCCCAGAGCGGGTGGTGGCATCGAGCATTCCGGTGACACTAGCCGACGCGTGTGTGTGATCGCCGTATGGTTCGTCTCATGGGCGTCACAGCTTCCGGAACGTCGGGAGCGCGGTTCGACGTGCCGGACAGCGTCCTCGCGGACACGCTCCTGGAACGGCTCACGACCGTGTATCCGGCGGCGGCCGACCCTCGACGGGCTGCGTCGACGCGCGCGTACATGAAGGACATCGCCCCCTTCCTCGGGCTGACGACACCCGAGCGCCGCGCCCTGTCCCGCACCGTGCTCCTGGACACCGCCCGGCCCGACGAGCGGGACTGCACCGCGCTCGCCCTGCGCTGCTGGCGGTTGCCGGAACGCGAGTACCAGTACTTCGCCGTCGACTATCTGCGCCGCCATGTGACACGCCTGTCGTCGGGCTTCCTGCCGGTGGCCCGGCATCTCGTCTCCACCGTCTCCTGGTGGGACACCGTCGACGCGCTCGCCGCGCACGTGGTGGGAGGCCTGGTGGCCGCCGACCCGGGACTGCGTACCGACATGGACGCCTGGATCGAGGACGACGATCTGTGGATCGCCCGTACGGCGCTGCTCCATCAGCTCCGGTACAAGGAGGCCACCGACACCGGGCGTCTCTTCGCGTACTGCGTGCGGCAGTCCGGCCATCCCGACTTCTTCATCCGCAAGGCCATCGGATGGTGTCTGCGCGAATACGCCAAGACCGACCCGCGCGCCGTACGGGACTTCGTGGCCGCGCGGCGGGCGGCACTCGCGCCCCTGTCCGTGCGTGAGGCGCTCAAGAACATCGGTCCCTGAGACAGCGGGTGCCCTCGCACCCCGAGGGCTCACGAGGTACCGCCCGCACCGTTCGTACCGCCCGCACCGCACCGGGCCGCGGGCGGCGAAAACCATTCGACGTGGGCAGACGCGTCGGCGATGATCTCCTCATGTTCCGGTACGCCTTCCTCCTCGCAGCATCCGCAGTCGCGGATGCGCCGAAGGCTGCCGTCCAGATCATCACGGCAGCCGTCGACGGCGCCCGAAGCTGACCCTTCCCGGATTGTCCGGCGGACCCCGCAGGGGGAGGGTCGGGAAGTCCTCGGGGTCCCCGTCCCGGCCCGTATGCGCCGGGGCCATCACTCAGCTCCGCTGACACCGAAGAGGCTTCGAGGTACAGCCATGCCCAAGACGGCTTACGTGCGCACCAAACCGCACCTGAACATCGGCACCATGGGTCACGTCGACCACGGCAAGACCACCCTGACCGCCGCCATCACCAAGGTCCTCGCCGAGCGGGGATCCGGCACCTTCGTCCCGTTCGACCGCATCGACCGCGCGCCGGAGGAGGCCGCCCGCGGCATCACCATCAACATCGCGCACGTCGAGTACGAGACCGACACCCGGCACTACGCGCACGTGGACATGCCGGGCCACGCCGACTACGTCAAGAACATGGTCACCGGCGCGGCCCAGCTCGACGGGGCGATCCTCGTCGTGTCCGCGCTGGACGGGATCATGCCGCAGACCGCCGAGCACGTCCTGCTCGCCCGGCAGGTGGGCGTCGACCACATCGTCGTCGCCCTCAACAAGGCCGACATGGCGGACGAGGAGCTCGCCGACCTCGTCGAGCTGGAGGTCCGCGAGCTGCTCTCCGCGCAGGGCTACGGCGGCGACTCCGTACCCGTCGTACGGGTGTCCGGTCTCAAGGCTCTGGAGGGGGACCCCCGGTGGACGGCCGCGATCGACGCGCTGCTCGACGCCGTGGACACCTATGTGCCCATGCCCGAGCGCTATCTCGACGCGCCGTTCCTGATGCCGGTCGAGAACGTGCTCACCATCACCGGACGCGGAACGGTCGTCACCGGTGCCGTGGAGCGCGGCACGATCCGTGTCGGCGACCGGGTCGAGGTGCTCGGCGCCGGCGTCGACACGGTGGTCACCGGCCTGGAGACCTTCGGCAAGCCCATGGAGGAGGCGCAGGCCGGCGACAACGTGGCGCTGCTGCTGCGCGGTGTGCCCCGCGACGCGGTCCGCCGCGGGCACATCGTCGCCGCGCCCGGCAGTGTCGTACCCAGCAGCCGCTTCACGGCGCGGGTGTACGTCCTGTCGACGCGCGAGGGCGGCCGTACGACAGCGGTCTCCACCGGGTACCGGCCGCAGTTCTACATCCGCACCGCTGACGTGGTCGGCGACGTCGACCTCGGCGAGGCGGCCGTCGCCCGGCCCGGCGACACCGTCGTCATGACCGTCGAGCTCGGCCGTGAGGTGCCGCTGGAGCCGGGCCTCGGCTTCGCGATCCGTGAGGGCGGCCGCACGGTCGGCGCCGGGACGGTGACGTCGGTCGGCTGACGCACGGCCGGACCAGGGACACGGGGCCCGCCACACCATGGCGGGCCCCGTTCTCGTCGCCGCGGCCCGCCCGTTCGCGTCGCGGTGGGTACCGCACAATGGACCCGTGGACGAGCCGATACCCGTGACGCGGGCCGTGGATCACGGGACCGCCAAGCTGATGCCCGACGTCGACCGCGAGCGGGCATGGCTGCTGACCGTGGACGGCGCGCCCCAGTCGTACGTCGATCTGGACGAACCGACGCACCTGGAGTTCGAGTACACCCGGCGCCTCGGGCACGTGCTGGACACGGTGGCGCGGCCGGGTCACGCCCTGGACGTGCTGCACCTCGGCGGCGGAGCGCTCACCCTGCCCCGCTACGTCGCGGCCACCCGGCCCGGTTCACGCCAGGACGTGATCGAGGCGGACCGGGGCCTGCTGGCCATGATCGGCGAGTGTCTGCCGGTACCCGGCGGCACGGGCATCGCACTGCACCGCGCCGACGCCCGCGCCTGGATCGAGGCCGCCGCCCCCGACTCCGCGGACATCCTGATCGCGGACGTCTTCGGCGGCTCGCGCGTGCCGGCACATCTGACGTCCACCGCCTACGCGAACGCCGCCGAGCGCGTGCTGCGCCCCGACGGCGTCTACCTCGCCAACCTCGCGGACGCGGCGCCCTTCGCCTTCCTGCGCTCCCAGCTCGCCACGTTCTCCACGGTGTTCGAGGAGATCGCCCTCATCGCCGAACCCGGCGTGCTGCGCGGCCGGCGCTTCGGGAACGCCGTGCTCGTGGCCTCCCACCAGCCGCTCGACACGTCCGCCCTGGCCCGCCGTACCGCCGCCGACGCCTTCCCGGCCCGTGTCGAACACGGCCCCGCG
Source organism: Streptomyces sp. NPDC015532 (assembly GCF_043078065.1). Lineage (NCBI taxonomy): Bacteria > Bacillati > Actinomycetota > Actinomycetes > Kitasatosporales > Streptomycetaceae > Streptomyces > Streptomyces sp. NPDC015532. The sequence goes on from NZ_JBIBSY010000010.1 coordinate 51,942, forward strand.
CTGCGGGACTTCATCGGCGGGGCCGCTCCGGTGCGCGACGAGGACGCGGTTCCCTCACCCGAGCCGCCCGGCGGGTCCTTCGGCATCGGCTGAGGCGTGCTCCGTGACGGACACCGCGGCGGGAGCGCCCTGCGCCACCGCCCGGGACCGCCGTGTCAGATTCCGGACGTCCGGGACGCACAGCACCGCCGCCGTGACCACCACGACGAATGTCGCGCAGCCCCACAGCGCGGGCGTCCGGCCGAAGGTCTGCTCCGCCGGGCCCGCCAGTGCCGTGGCCAGCGGGACCATCGCGATCGAGCCGAACCAGTCGTACGCAGACACCCGCGAGAGCTTGTCCTCGGGGATCTCCTGGTGCAGCGCCGTCATCCACGACACACCGAAGACCTCTATGGCCAGACCGCTGACGAACATCACGGCGTACAGGGGTCCCACCGGCAGGGGGACCGCGAGGGCGGCCGCGGGTGCCGCGAGCGGGAAGACGCACAAGGTACCCGCGAGCAGCAGGCGGCGGGGCTTCCAGCGGGTCATGAGCAGCGCGCCGCCCACGGTCCCGGCACCGAAGGCGCCGAGCGCCAGGCCCCAGGGTCCCGGCCCGCCCAGACTGTCCCGGGCGACCAGCGGACCGTAGACCGCGTCCGCGGCTCCGACGACCGCGACCACCACGGAGAACTGCGCGACGATCGTCCACAGCCAGGGCCGTCCGACGACTTCCTGCCAGCCCTCGCGCAGGTCGGCGAGCAGGCCGCCGCCCGGTTCACGCGGCGGTATGTGGCTCACGTCGAGAAAGGCACGCAGCGCACCGGCGACCGCGAAGGCGACCGCGTCCACGGCGAGCACCCAGCCCGGTCCGATCACGGCCACCAGCGCTCCGCCGAGGGCCGCTCCGCCGAGACCCGCGCCCTGCATCGCCATCCGGAACATGGCGAACGCGCGGCTCGCCTGCTCACCGCGGACGGAGGACATGAGCATGCCCTCGGCGGCCGGGTTGAAGAAGGCCTGCCCGGTGCCGCCGAGCGCGGACAGCAGCATCATCTGCCACAGGTGCGCATCACCGGAGAGCACGAGGACGGCGACCGCCGCCTGCGACACACAGTTGAGGGCATTGGCCGTGACCATCACCCGATGCCGCGGCAGCCGGTCCGCGACCGCTCCGCCGATCAGCAGGAACAGCACCAGCGGCAGCGTGCGCGCCGCGGCCACCAGGCCGACATCGCCTCCGTCGCCGCCCGCCGCGAGCACCGCGAACGCCGCGGCGATCAGCGCGCCCTGGCTGCCCAGGTTGGTGACGACCGCGGCGGCGGTCAGGAGGGTGTAGTTCCGGCCCGCCCAGGAGGGGCGGCGGGAGGGTCGGGCGAGGCCGGGGGCTGAGGTCACCGGGAGACTATCGCCGCCGTGGGCTCGACTTGCCAAACCCGGCGCACGCGCTCCGGGCGCCGTGCGGAAACCCGAGCGGTGGACCGGGCCTCTGCGCGGTCGCTCACCGCACTGCCGGACCACCGCCCGCCGGAAACCGGAGACGACGCCGGGCCGGTGTCCGCGGACACCGGCCCGGACGCTTGAACTCGGTCAGCTGTTGTTGTCCCAGTTGCCCGGGTTTTTCGACACGTCCTCACCGCAGGAGAGGATCTCGTCCTTCTCCAGGAGGCACATCTGCATCCTGGCCGAGGACATGTTGTCGTGATCCTCGAACTTCACGTACGTGTCCCAGCCGTCGGACGACAGGTAGCCCCCGGTCACCTTGTGCATGGTCCAGTAGGTGACGCCCCGGTTGTGGCTGTTCGTGATGACCCGCACCCCGACACTGTGGCCGTCCGACTTCTGGTCCTGCAGGTGCAGCTTGAGGGGGCTGATCGACCAGGGGCTGGTCCAGGTGTAGTAACCGGTGGCCTCGCCCCAGGCCGTGTCGACGTGCAGGGTGTCCCGCGAACCCGCGGCGCAGGCGGGCGAGGCGGTCAAAGGAAAAATGACGGCGATGGCTGCCGCGGCGCCGGTGAGCATGGCGCGCTTGATGAGCATGTGTCCCCCTGTGCAATGGAGTTGACGGTGGCCACGAACGTTACCAGCAAGTAATTTGACTGGTCTTCCGTCACTCGGTGGGTGCGTTCTTCGAGAGGCGCACCGTGCTCAAGATCTTCGCCACCGTCGCGCCCGGGACCTGGCCGGACACGCCCTTCGCCTCGTAGAGCGTCCAGGAGACGAAGTCGCCCGCCGAGTTCTTGAAGGCGAACGTGGTCGCGGCGCCGTCGGAGTCGCACTTGCCCTTCTTGGGAACGCCGCTCGAGTACGTGGTCACGACGCTGCCGCTGACGCCCGAAGCCGTCGTGTACGCCTTGGGCTTGCCGATCCTGAGCAGCTTCTTCGACGCGGTCTTCTGGTCCGTGTATCCGCCGAAGACCCACCAGGCCGAGTCGTTGCGCGCGACGTCGTCGGTGTTCTTGGCGCCGCTCTGCCCCTTGGTGCCCGCGGCCGCCAGCGACGAGTCGTCCGTGCGGCCATCCTTGTCGTCGTCGGAGGTGCACCACTTCTCCTTGAGGATGGCGGGCGCGGACATGCCGATCAGGGCGGAACCGTCACCCTTCTTCTTGTCCTCGAAGAAGATGAAGGTGCCGGGGGTCTCGACCTTCCAGTCCGCCGGTACGTCGAAGGCGGTGCCCCACTTCGGGTTCACCACGACCTTCCAGCCGTCGATCGTCGCCTTCTCGTCGTCGCCGCCGCGCGGGTTGGCCGCGCTCGCGCTCGCACTCGCGCTCGCCAACGTGGAGGCCGACGTCTTCGGGGACCCGGACGGGTCGCCCCCGGCCTTGTCGTCCTTGTCGCCACCGCCCAGGACGAGGAATCCGGTGACTCCGGCCGCGATCACGACCGCCGAGGCCGCGACGATCGCGGTGATCTTCGTCTTGTTGCCACCGCCGCCGCCCCCGGGCGCCTGGGGCATGCCGAGAGGATCCGACGGCGCTCCCCACTGCGGCTGCCCCGGCTGCTGTCCGTACGGACCGGGCTGCGGATACCCCGACTGCTGGTATCCGGGCTGCTGGTAGGGGTTGGGCTGCTGGTACCCCGGTTGCTGGTACCCCGGCTGCTGGTACGGGTTCTGGTCCTGCGGATTCTGCTCGCCCCCGGGCGGCTGCTGTCCTGGCCACATGGCTGGTAACGATAGAGGGGCCCCTGACCCGGGTGCCACGGCGGTCCCCGAAACGACCGCGCAGGCATGCCACTTGTCCCATTGATCCCGGCTCGGAACTCCACCTGATCCCGGCCGGGGCCTCTGTCCCGTCCTGGCGTGCCGACTGATCCCGGCTCAGGAACCCGTCGGGTCGCCGTGCAGGCGGACGGTGCTCAGGATCTTCAGGACGGTCGCGTCGGGGATCTCGTCCCTCACGCCGGTGGCTCCGTAGAGGTTCCACGCCACGAAGTCGCCCGCGGAGTTCTTGAATCCGAACGTGACGGCCTTGCCGTCGCTCGCGCACTTCCCCTTCCGGGGAGTGTTCTCGGAGCGGGCCCGGGCGACGCTCCCGGTGATACCCGAATCCGTGGTGTACGGCTCGGCCTTCCTGCCGGAGGTCAGGCTCTTCTTGTCCGGCCGCGTGTAGCCGCAGAACACCCACCAGGGGACCTGATTCATGGCGACCTCGTCGGTGTTCTTCGCCTGTCCTGGCCGCATGGGCGGTCACGTCAACGGCGCCTGTGAAACGTTTCCGTCACCGCGTCTCGTCAGGCCCGTACCGGAGTGCGGCTCGGTCTGCCGTGCTGATCGACCTCCGTGCTGATCGACTTCCGCGCCGGACGGGAGGGCTGGCCAAGGGTTGCTACTCATGGGTAACATCGCGGTATGAGCGCAGACCAGATGACGATCGGCGAGATGCTCGCCGCGACCGTGCCGATGGCCCGGACCCTGAACCTCGAGTTCGTGGAGACCACTCCGGAGAAGGCCGTCGTGGCGCTCCCGGACCAGGGCGACTTCCACAACCACGTCGGCGGACCGCACGCCGGGGCCATGTTCACGCTGGGGGAGTCGGCGAGCGGGGCGATCGTGCTCGCTGCCTTCGGGGACCAGCTCTCCCGCGCCGTGCCGCTCGCGGTCAGCGCCGAGATCGCGTACAAGAAGCTCGCGATGGGCCCCGTCACGGCCACCGCCACGCTCGGCCGCCCCGCCGCCGACGTCGTCGCCGAGCTCGACGCCGGTCAGCGCCCCGAGTTCCCCGTCGCCATCGCCATCCGGCGCGCCGACGGCGCGGTGACCGGCGAGATGACGGTCATCTGGACGCTCCGTCCGAACGGCTGAGACCCGCTCCGCCCGCAGGGCCCTGATCGGGGAGTGCGAGCCGATCGGGGCCCCGGGCCGTCACGTGGCCGTTCGCGCGGGTGGCGGGACCGCCGCCGTGCGGGACCCGGGCGTCGGCCCGCGTGCGGACCCGGGGCCGACGTGTGTTCGCGGACGCGCCGTGCCGACCCGCGCACGGACTCCGTCGCCGACCCGTACCGGCCCGTTCAGCCGCGCGGCACCCGTATGCTCACCGTCTGGGTGACCCGGGTGCAGAGCCGACGCCGGTCGTCCTCGATGTCGCACTCCACGACCGCCGTGTCGCGGCCCACCCGCAGCACCCGGGCCTTCGCGTACGCGGCCCCCTCGCGCACGGGCCGCAGGAAATGCGTGGTGGAGGTGGTGGTGGCGGGAACGGCGCCCGCGGGGCCGTTCAGCCCGGCGCACACCGCCGAGGCGACGTCGGCCAGGCCCATCAGCGCGCCCCCGTGCAACCCGCCTCCCGCGGTGGACAGTTCGTGCACGAAGTCGAGTTCGGCGTCCACGCCCTCGGCCGACAGGGCGGTGAAGCGGACACCCAGGGTCCTGGCGTACGGGGCCATCGCGTAGATGTCCTCGGCGGTGACGGTCACATCGGACTCCTTGTGGGAGGGGTGGGACGGAAGTCGATGATCCTTTCTATCAACTCCCCTTGCGGTCAGCGGGTGTTCCGGCGGAGCGGAGTCCGCGTGCGATCCGGTGGTCCGCCGAGCACCTGTTCCCTTCCGGCCGTCCATGCCCGACTCTGGCCTTCGGGCGGTGCGCACACCGCCCGAAGGCCTGAGCCGGGGACCGGGATCAGAGGAGTGCGCGCGTGGGTGCAGGCGGGCGGGGTGCCGTTCTGGTGACCGGTGGCAGCGGGTTCGTCGGGAGTCATCTGGTGCGGCGGCTGCTGGAACGGGGCTACCGGGTCCACACCACCGTACGAACGACCGCGAACGCGGCGAAGGTGTCGCCGCTCCGGGAGATGCAGGAGGCCTTTCCCGGCAGGCTCGAGCTGTTCGAGGCGGATCTGCTGGCCGACGGCTCCTTCGACGCGGCGATGAGCGGCTGCGGCGTGGTCTTCCATGTGGCGTCGCCGTTCCTGATGCCGGAGAGGATCAAGGACGGCCACCGCGACATGGTCGACCCGGCGCTGCTCGGCACACGCAACGTACTGGCCGGAGTGGAACGGACACCGACCGTCGGGAAACTCGTCCTCACCTCCACCGTCGGCGCGATCTTCGGCGACTACGTCGACGTGCGGAGCATGGACGGCGGTGTCCTGTCGGAGAGGTACTTCAACACCACGAGCACGGTCGAGAACAACCCGTACCACTACGCGAAGACGCTCGCGGAACGCGCGGCCTGGGAGGCGGAGGCGGCCCAGGACCGCTGGCGCCTGGTGTCCGTCAACCCCGGTCTGGTCCTCGGCCCGTCACTCACCCCCGCGTCCGAATCGGGCAGCCTGTTCCTGCTGGACGAACTGTTCAAGGGCTACTTCTTCTACGGCGCACCCGATTTCAGCTTCACCACGGCGGACGTCCGCGAGGTGGCGGACGCGCACATCGCGGCGGCGGAGCACGACGGTGCCAAGGGCCGGTACATCGTGGCGGCCGAGACGATGACGTCCTTCCACGACATGGCACGCGTCATCCGCGGCCGGTACCCCCGAACCCTCCGGCTGCCCCGCACCGCGCTCCCGCACTGGCCGGTCCGCATCCTCGGCCCGGCGTTCGGACTGACCCAGGACTACATCCGCAAGCACCTCGGCATCCGGTTCCGCGTGGACAACAGCCGCAGCGTGCGGGAACTGGGAATCAGCTACCGACCGGTCGAGGAGACCCTGCTCGACCACTACGAGAGCTGGCGGCGGCGGACGTGACGAGCCCCACGTCCGGGCCGCCGTTCAGCACGAGCAGGTAGGCTCTCCGGCGGGCGCTCCGGGGAAGCGCACCTCGGTGATCATGCGAAACGCGGTCGCCCGGGTCACGTACACCGAAACGGGAGGAACCGGCGTTGCACGTCCAGGACTGGCTCGAAACGGTGCCTGCGGTCAGTATCTACGCGCTCGTGGCCCTGGTCATCGGCCTGGAGAGCCTGGGTATCCCGCTGCCCGGAGAGATCGTCCTGGTCTCGGCGGCGCTGCTGTCCTCGCAGCACGGCGGCATCAACCCCGTCATCCTCGGCGTGTGCGCCAGCCTCGGGGCGATCATCGGCGACTCCATCGGCTACGCCATCGGCCGCAAGGGCGGACGCCCGCTGCTGGCCTGGCTCGGCGCGAAGTTCCCCAGACACTTCGGCGAGGCCCATGTCGCCACGGCCGAGCGTTCCTTCCAGAAGTGGGGCATGTGGGCCGTCTTCTTCGGCCGCTTCATCGCCCTGCTGCGGATCTTCGCGGGACCGCTCGCCGGTGTGCTGCGGATGCCGTACTGGAAGTTCCTGATCGCCAACGTCCTCGGCGGCATCATCTGGGCCGGCGGCACCACCGCCGTCATCTACTACGTGGGCGTCGTCGCCGAGTCCTGGCTCAAGCGCTTCTCGTGGCTCGGCCTGGTCGCCGCGGTCCTCGTCGGTCTCGCCTCGATGCTGATCGTCCGCCGCAAGGCCAAGCAGGCCGCGACGCAGCACGCCACGGCGGAGACGGAGCCCGTCCCCGCCGCCGAGTAGAGCGGTCTCTCGCGGCTCCCGCGATGCGCGCCGCCGCGTAGAGCGGCGCTCGTACCCTCGTACGTCCCCGGGTCTACTCGTGGATGTCGCGGTGCGCTTTCGCCAGTTCCACGTAGAAGACACCGTTCAGTGAGAGGCCCTCGCGTTCCTCGTCGGTCAGCGGGCGCTTGACCTTGGCGGGGACACCCGCGACGAGTGAGCCCGGCGGGACCCGCATCCCCTGAGGCACCAGTGCCTGCGCGGCCACGAGCGAGCCGGCCCCGATCACGGCCCCGTTGAGCACCGTGGCCCCCATGCCGATCAGACAGTCGTCCTCCACGGTGGCGCCGTGCAGCACGGCGTTGTGGCCGACCGAGACCCGCTCCCCGACGGTGATGGGGAACCCGGGGTCCACATGAAGACTGCAGTTGTCCTGCACATTGCTGCCGGCGCCGATGACGATCGGGCCGCAGTCGGCGCGCAGCACCGCGCCGTACCAGACACTCGCGCCCGCCCCCAGCGTGACGTCTCCGATGACCACGGAGGTGGGGGAGACGAACGCCTCCTCGTCGACCTGCGGATCCTTGCCGCCGATCCCCTTGATCAGCGCCTGATGCGTCGTCACCGTGTCACCGTCTCGTCGTCTCGTGGTCCGGCCCTCTGCGTACACCGGCACCGTATGTCATCGCCTCAGGGCACCTCCGAGTACCTCCGAGTACCTCCGGTAGGGCGAAGATCACAGGCGTCCGGCCGCGTCCACCCGTCCCGCGCTGAGTACCGTGAGCGGGTGTCCAGGAGCAAGAACACGTTCTCATCATGGCGGCGACGCCTCGCGCAGCGCGCCGTCCACGCGGGCTGGGCCTGGGTGCGGCGCGCGGGTACGGTCTCGGCCGAGCGGCCGGGCCGCTTCCGTTTCGGTGCCCTGGGGGAGAACACCAGACTGGCCTTCCCGCTGGGCACGGTCTTCGGCGAACCCTGGATCCACCTCGGCTCGTACTGCATCGTCGCCGAGCAGGTCACGCTGACCGCGGGCCTGATGCCCGACCTGGACCTCGGCCCCGACCCGATCCTGCGCATCGGGGACGGCGTGGTCCTCGGCCGCGGCAGCCATGTCATCGCCGACACGACGGTCACGATCGGCAGCGACTGCTACTTCGGGCCCTATGTGTACGTCACCTCCACGAACCACTCGTACGACGATCCGCACGAGCCCATCGGCAAGCAGTGGCCGCGGATGGAGCCCGTGGAGATCGGCCCCGGCTGCTGGATCGGGACCGGTGCGGTGATCCTTCCCGGGGCGCGGATCGGCCGGAACGTCGTGGTCGCCGCGGGTGCGGTGGTACGCGGTTCGGTGCCGGACCACTCCGTCGTCGCCGGAGCTCCCGCGAAGGTCGTCCGGCGCTGGGACCCGGTCGCCGGATGGCAGCCGCCGCTGCGCACACCGCCGCCGGTGCCCATCCCCGACGGGGTGACTCCCGGGCAGCTCCAGGCGCTCGCGGAACTGGACGAGGAGACCATCGCGCGGCTCGCCGAGCTGGACCTCGACCCGCGGGACGCGGCGGGGGACGTGCACGCGCAGTCGGGGGACGTCCGCGCCGAGTCCTGACCGCGGAGCGGCGGACCGGCCCGCTGCCCCCGTGGTGCCCTCCGGAGGGCCGGAACCGGCCCGGCCGGCCGGTCGGCGGCAGGACCGGCGAGCCGCCTCAGCCGGTGGCCAGCAGGACCGTGCCGACCAGTGCCAGCGCCGCTCCGGTGGCCTGCACCCCTCGCAGCCGTTCCCTGAGGACACCGCGCGCGGCCAGGGCCGTGACCACCGGGTAGAGCGAGGCGAGGACGGCGGCGACGGTGACCGGGCCGTGCTGGGCGGCGACCGAGTACGTGCCGTTGGCCGCGACGTCGGCCAGACCCACGAAGGCGAGCGCGGGCAGGGAGGCCCAGGGGAATCCGTCCCCGGGAAGGGCCGCGGCGCCGCGTCGGACGGAGAAGGCCAGAGCCGCGCCGCCGGTGACGACATTGGTCACGCGCTGGACGAACAGTGCCAGGAAGAGCCCGGTGACCGACGACGAGGCTTCCGCGATCAGCGCGAACACCGTGCCGAAGCCGGCGGCCGCGATCAGGGTCAGCAGGATCGCCTGCCGCTGCACCGGCGCGCCCCGCAGCTGGGGTCCGCCCGCGAGCACGACTCCCGAGACGGCGACCGCGATGCCCGCGATCTGTGTCAGTCCCGGACGCTCCCCGAGGAACAGGCCGACGCCGATGGGGACGGCCACGGCCAGTGAGCCGAGCGGCGAGACCACGCCCATCGGCCCGAGGGCGAGCGCCTTGTAGAAGGAGAGCAGCGCGACGGGGCCCACCAGGCCCGCGGCGACCGCGAACCAGAGCTGCGGGCCCGCCGTGCTCCAGGCGCCGGTGGCCAGCACGATCGCGCCGAGGACCACCGCGGCGATCGACTGGGACACGACGACCACCGTGAGAGCGGGGCTGCGCCGGGTCAGCAGACCTCCGCCGAAGTCGGCCAGGCCCCACAGGAGGCTGGTGGCCAGGGCGAAGAGTGCTGTCACGAGGGCCTCGCAGTACAGTTCGGTGAACGATCAGGTGCACCCTACGATAGTTCACCGGATTGAACTCTGTCATTCAAAATATTGGACGGAATGTGGCGGACCTCGACCTGCTGACTCAATCCCTGGCGCGCAATGTGAAGCGCTGGCGCACCGAGCGGGGCTTCACCCTGGAGGCGCTCGCCGCTCGCGCCGGAGTCAGCCGCGGCATGCTCATCCAGATCGAGCAGGCCAGGACCAACCCCAGTCTGGGTACCGTCGTCAAGATCGGTGACGCGCTCGGCGTCAGCATCACCACCCTCCTCGACTACGAGCAGGGGCCCAGGGTCCGGATCGTCCCCGCCGACCAGGCCGTACGGCTGTGGCACACCGAAGCGGGCAGCTACAACCGGCTGCTGGCGGGCACCGAGGCGCCCGGCCCGCTGGAGATGTGGGACTGGCGGCTCATGCCGGGCGAGGGCAGCCCCTCCGACCCGCACCCCTCCGGCACCGTCGAACTCGTGCATGTCATCACGGGCGACCTGACCCTCACCGTCGACGGCGTCGAGCACCGCGTCCCCCAGGGGGCGAGCGCGTCGTTCGAGGCCGACACCCCGCACACGTACGCCAACGCGGGCGAGGTCCCGGTCGAGATGGTCATGGCCGTGTCGGTCCCGCTCGTGCACTGAGGCCGGGCCCGCTTCCGCCCTTGGTGAGCCGGTCCCCGCGAGCACGGGAGGCTCCCGCCGGGCGGGTCCGCGGGGCTGTTAGCGTGCCGTCATGCGCGCACCCATCGGACACTTCGACCACGCCTTCCCGGCCCCCGACTGCCTGGACGACCTCATCCGTCCCGTCGCCGACGCGGTGCGCGGGTGGCGCGGTGGCACCCCCGCCGAGCAGATCGTCTACGTCGACACGAACCCCGAGTGGGCCGACACCGCCGTCTTCGTCGAGCACTACGGCAAGGAGCTGCTCGACACGTCCGCCAACTGCGTGGTCGTCGCGGGCAAGCGGGGCGGCGAGACCACGCTCGCCGCGTGTGTCGTCCTGTCCGCCACCCGCGTCGATGTCAACGGCGCCGTACGTCGCCAACTGGGCGCCCGGAAGGCCTCGTTCGCCCCGATGGACATCGCGACGGGCGAGACCGGCATGGAGTACGGCGGCATCACCCCCGTCGGACTCCCCGGCGACTGGCCTGTGTTGGTCGACTCGGCCGTCGTCGAGCTGCCGTACGTACTGGTGGGCAGCGGCCGTCGTCGCGGCAAACTCCTGGTACCGGGCAAGGTGTTCGCGGAACTGCCGAACGCGGTGGTCCTGGAGGGCTTGGGCGTCGCCGGTTGACGCACGTCCGCTCGTGAGGCGTGCGCGTCCGGCCCGTTCCGTCGCTGGAGAGACGTGCCGGTGCGCGGTGACGCTTCGAGATCGCCGGCGGGCCGGTCCCGCGCTGCTTCTCAGGGTCGGCCGTCCGGTCTCCGGCCGCGCTGCAGAGGAGTCGGTCGTACGGTGGCCGGCGGTGCTCCGTGTGCGTCGGCGGGCCGTGTCCGTCGGGCGCGAGGTCCCGCCGGGTGCCGCTGTCCGTTCACGCGGCGGCGTGATGCGCCAGCGTCCGGTGCGGGTCCGCCTCGCCGGGTGCCGGGGCCGGATCGGCGTGGACCAGGGCGGCGGTCAGCCTCGGGACGGCGTGCAGCAGAGCGTGTTCGGCGTCCACGGCGATGGCGTGGGCGTGGCGGACGGTCGCCTCGCCGTCCACCACGACCGCCACCTCGGCGCGCAGCTGGTGCCCGATCCAGCGCAGCCGCAGTTCCCCCACGTCACGCACGCCGTCGACCCGCCGCAGCGCCTCCTCGGCCCGGTCCACCAACTCCGGCTCCACGGCGTCCATCACCCGCCGGAAGACCTCCCTGGCGGCATCGCGCAGCACCAGCAGGATCGCGGCGGTGATCGCCAACCCCACCAACGGGTCGGCGAGTTGCCACCCGAGGGCCGCGCCGCCCGCGCCCACCAGCACGGCGAGTGAGGTGAATCCGTCGGTACGGGCGTGGAGTCCGTCCGCGACCAGAGCGGCCGAGCCGATGTCGCGCCCCACGCGGATGCGGTACCGGGCGACCCACTCGTTGCCGGCGAAGCCGATCAGGGCGGCGACCGCGACCGCCGGGAGGTGCCGCACGGGCTGCGGATCGAGCAGCCGGCCGACCGCCGCCCAGGCCGCGAAGGCGCCGGAGGCCGCGATCGTCAGCACGATCACGATGCCCGCCAGGTCCTCCGCCCGCCCGTAGCCGTAGGTGAAGCGTCGTGTCGCCGCGCGGCGGCCCAGGGTGAAGGCGACTCCGAGCGGCAGGGCGGTCAGGGCGTCGGCCGCGTTGTGCACGGTGTCGCCGAGCAGCGCGACCGACGCCGACAGCACGACAACGACCGCTTGAGCCAAGGCCGTTGTGCCGAGGACTGCCAGAGAGACCCACAGCGCCCGCATGCCCCGGGCCGACGCCTCCAGCGCGGAGTCGAGCTTGTCGGCCGTTTCGTGGGAGTGCGGGGTGAGGAGATGGCGCAGCCTGCTCCGGTGGCCGTGCGGGTGACGGTGGTCCCCCGGGCGTGTGCGGGAGTGCTGGTGCGGACGACCCGGGGGGTGCGCGTGGGCGTGGCCCGGGTCTCGGCCGTCCTCGTCACCGTGAGCGTGCCCGCTCTCGTCCGTGTGCGCGTGCGTGTGGCCGTGCCGGTGTGTCCGCCCGCCGGTGCCCTCACCCTCGTGGCTGCCGCTGCCGCTGCCGCTGCCGCTGCCGCTGCCGCTGCTGCTCTCGTGGTCGCGGCCGTGACTGCCTTTGCCGCCGCCGTGGTCGCTGCCGCTGTCGCTGTCGCTGTCGCTGTCGTGGTCGCGGCCGTGACTGCCGTTGCTGTCGCCATGGCCGCTGCCGCTGCCGCTGCCGCAGCCGTCTCCGGCCCCGTCTCCGTGGTGATGGTCGTGGCCCCCGTCCCCGTGATGGTCGTGGCCGTGCCGCTCGTTCACGTGTGTCCCCTTCCGTGCGGGAGTGGACGCGCTGGTGTCCACGAGGCCATTATGTGCGTATGAGCGCACGCATGCACCTATCACCTGCGCACGATGCGCACCCGCGCACCCCCGGCGAGGAGCAGTTCGCGCTCGCGGCCGAACTCCTCGCTCTCCTCGCCGACCGCACCAGGCTCACGCTGCTGCACGCCCTGACCGGCGGCGAGGCCGATGTGACGACGCTGACCGCGCGGTGCGGTGCGGCCCGCCCGGCCGTCAGCCAGCACCTGGCCCGACTCCGTCTCGCCGGGCTCGTGAACACGAGGAAGGAAGGGCGCCGGGTGATCTACTCACTCGGTGACGGTCATCTGCGCCGGGTGGTCGACGAGGCGCTGAGCCTGGCCGACCACCGGCTCTCCGACCACCCGGCGCACGACTGAGGTCACGTGCGGCCCGAGTCCGGGTGGGGGCGCGGTGGTCAGCGCGTGAGCGTGCCGTCGCCCGTCACCGTGTGGCCGACCACGGGTGCGGTGCCGTCGCCCTCCTCGCCCTCTTCGAGCAGGTTCGCCGCCGCGCCCACGATGCTCGGGTCGGGCCTGCCGACGACTTCCTCGTCCTTGTCGGCGTAGGTGAAGCGGGCGAGGACGCTGCGCATGGCCTCGACGCGGGCCCGCTTCTTGTCGTTGCTCTTCACCACGGTCCAGGGCGCCTGCGCGGTGTCCGTCTCGCGGAACATCGCGACCTTGGCCGCCGTGTAGTCGTCCCAGAGGTCCAGCGAGGCCAGGTCCATGGGGCTCAGTTTCCACTGCCGCACCGGGTCGACCTGGCGGATCGTGAAGCGGGTGCGCTGCTCGCTCTGCGAGACCGAGAACCAGAATTTGATCAGGTCCACTCCGTCATCGACGAGCATCCGCTCGAAGGCCGGTGTCTGCCGCATGAAGCGCCGGTACTCGTCGTCGGTGCAGAAGCCCATCACGCGCTCCACGCCCGCCCGGTTGTACCAGGACCGGTCGAACATCACGATCTCGCCCGCGGTCGGCAGATGTTCCACGTACCGCTGGAAGTACCACTGCCCGCGCTCCCGCTCGGTCGGCTTCACCAGCGCCACCACGCGAGCGCCGCGCGGGTTGAGATGCTCGGTGAACCGCTTGATCGTGCCGCCCTTGCCCGCCGCGTCGCGCCCCTCGAAGACGACGACGAGCCGTCGGCCGGTCTCCTTGATCCAGCTCTGCAGCTTCAGCAGCTCGATCTGCTGGAGCCGCTTGTGCCACTCGTACTCCTTGCGCTCCATACGCTGCTCGTACGGGTAGTTCTCCCGCCAGGTGTCCACCGGGCTGCCGTCCGGCCGGATCAGTACGGGGTCGTCGTGGTCGGTGTAGTCCACCCGCATCCCTGTCAGCAGTTCCGTCATCCGGCCCTCCTCTTCCCGTGCTCCGATTGTCCGCCGATCACCCTGTTCATGCCGTTTCGGGGGCATGTGGAACGATCGGATGGATCCCGGGCCATCACGGCCGGGCGGCCGAGGAACGATGGCGACCGCCACGAGCGAGGTGTTGGGTCCATCCGTCGATGGAAGCAAGCGGAGGCGTACGGCGGGAGAACCGGAGGCGAAGGTGACGCGAGACGGAGTCGTGATGCCCGCGTACGTAAGGGCCCGGAACCGTCAACCGTGCTGTTTCACAACGGGTTTGATGAGCAGTCAGATTGCGTTCCCGCGGAGGTGCGGACGGCGATGACCGGTGCCCCGACTCTCCTCCCCGCGGACGGGACCGGACTCGCCCGGGGCGCTCAGCCCCGTCTCAGGTCGACCCATTCCGCCGTCTCGCCGGGGAGGACGTAGCGCTCGATCTCGGCGAAACCGTGCCGTCGGGCGAAGCGCAGTCCGTCCTCGTTCGCCGCGAGGACGACGGTCTCGATCACCCGGGCCCCCGAAGCACGGGCCTGCTCCAGGCCGCGCGTGTACAGCTCTTCGCCGAAACCCCGCCCGCGGTGCTCGGCCAGCACGCGCGCGATCACGGTCGCCGTCGCGCTGTCGCCGGTGGGCGGACGCACGGTCGTGCAGCCCACAAGGACGTCGCCGAGGTAGGCGATCTCCAGGCGGTAGCGCCGGACGCGCTCGCGCACCTCGGCGAGCGACATCGCGGCGGGCGGGACGATCACATTGTGGACGTGCTGCCAGTCCGCGAGGCGAGCCTCGTCGTCCGGCGCTTCGATGCGGAGGATGGGCACCGGAGCAGGAAACCGGTGCGGGCCGCACCCCGTCAACAGCGTCGGCCCGGGCCGCTGCCGGGCCCCGCCGAAGCGGGGCCGCCGCGTGGTGTCAGCCCAGTCGCGGAATCTCGATGGCCGGGCAGCGGTCCATCACCATGTCGAGTCCGGCGGCGCGCGTCCGCGTGTACGCGCTCTCGTCGATCACGTCGAGCTGGAACCAGACGGCCTTGGCGCCGATGGCGACCGCCTCGTCCGCGACCGGCCCGGCGAGGTGACTGTTCACGAAGACGTCGACCACATCGACCTCGAAGGGGATGTCCGCGAGGGAGGCGTATCCCCGCTCCCCGTGGACGGTCTCGGCCTTCGGGTGCACGGGCACGATCCGTTTGCCGTAGCGCTGGAGGACCTCGGCGACGCCGTGGGCCGCGCGGCGCTGGTTCGACGAGAGCCCGACGATCGCCCAGGTGTCGCCCTGCTCGGTCAGGATCCTGCGGATCGTCTCTGAGTCGCCGTACACGCTCGGCCTCCAGGGGAATCGGTCAGTGTCTGCCGTTCTCCTCAACGGTGAGCGGAGCGCGATGATTCCGCCCGCCGTGTGCTCGCAGATGGTCGAGCAGCAGACGGTTCAGCGTCTCGGGTGCCTCCTCCGGGATCCAGTGGCTGAGGCCCGCGAGGATCTCGAACCGGTACGGCCCGTCGACCCAACGCCCGGTGTCCTGTGCGGGGGCCGGGCCGAACGCGGTGTCCTCCGTGCTCCAGACGTAGAGCGTGGGCACCTCGACGGCGCCGATCTCGCCGTCGGGGCGGCCCGACCGGTACCAGTTCAGTGCCGCGGTCAGGGCGCCGGGCCGGGACAGGTGCCGAACGTAGGCGTCGGCGCTGGCCTGCGGGGCCTTTCCCGCGTAGAGCGTCCGAAGGAGCGCGGCGTCGTCGGCCAGCATGCGATCCTCGGTCGCGGGCGTGTCCCGCCAGTCGGTCATGTACCGGGACCGGGCGCGCTGGTCGTCGTCGGAGCGGAGAGCCTCGGCGAGCGCGCCTGGGTGCGGGGTGGAGACGACCGTCAGGGTGCGTACGCGGCCGGGATGGCCGGCGGCGGTCCACCATGCCACCGCGCCGCCCCAGTCGTGACCGACCAGGTCGAACGTCGGCCAGCCCAGCTCCTCGGTGATCGCGAGGACGTCCGCGACCAGGGCGCTGACGCGGTAGTCCTCGGCCCGCTCCGGGCGGACCCCCGGTGAGTAGCCGCGCTGGTCGGGCGCCACGACGCGGTAGCCCCGCGCGGCCAGCGCCGTGATCTGCCGCCGCCAGGCCAGCCCCGTCTGCGGGAAACCGTGCAGCAGCAGCACCGGGCGGCCCTCGGGCGGACCCGCCGCGATGGCGTCGAACACACCGGCGGCGGTGGAGATGCTCACGCTGTTCACGACCCACTCCTTCATACCGACTGGTCGGTCAGCCTCTCGGCGACGGAAGCGGATTGTCAAGGCCGCGCCCTCGTCCCGTGCGACGCCCGCCCGGCCGCGACCCCGGAACCCGAACGGACCGTACGGCACGCGCTGTTCATGGTCACCGTCACCCCGTCCACGGACATCGCACGCCCTGATACGGCGCCGGTCAGGGGGCGCGGGCGCGTGTCCGGAAAGCCTCCACCTCCCCGCCCCTACCCGACCGTCCGCCTAGGCTCACCTCGTGCTCCGTATCCTCGACGCCCGTACGGGCGAAACCGTCGACGCCGCCCTCGCCCGCCGCGGTCTGGTCCGCGTCCACGCGCATCCGCCGGGGTTCGACGTCACCGGCCTGCGTGTGCTCCTGGTCGCCGACATCCTGATGCGGGCCCTGGAGATCGGCGGCAACCCGGCCTGGGCGACGCTGACTTCGGTGCCTGACCCGGCGGTGTCCGAGGAACCGGCGGACCCTGGGGACAGGGAGACCTCCTGGAACGGGACGGGATTCCGGGCGCGCGCCGCCGACCTCGGGATCCGGCCGTTCGAGGATCACCGGGACACGGGACCGGGCCCGGCGGCGACGCGGACCATCGACGTCGTCGTCCAGGGGGCCGAGGCGACGGACGGACCGCGCGTCGAGGTGGCCCCGGTCGACACCGGGCACGGCTCCGCTCCCGCTCCCGGGGATCCCACCGCGCTGCGGCTGGCGCTGCTCGCACGGCGCCGGGACCTGCCGCTGAGCCTCGACGCCGAGACCCTCGCGGAGGCGGAGGGCACGCTCGCGCGCTGGCGCGCCGCCGTCGCCGGATGGGCGACGCGGCCCTCCAAGCCGGTCCCCGAGGACGTACGCCTGCGGTTGCGGGCCGCCTGGGAGGACGACCTGGACGTGCTCGCCGTGCTCGACGTGCTGCGGTCGGTGGAGACCTCCGACATCGCGGAGGGCGCCCGGTTCGAGACGTACGCCCACGCCGACCGGCTGCTCGGCCTCGAACTCACCCGCGAGATCGGAACGTCCCTGTGACCTCGCGCAAGGCCGGTGGACCGATGCGAAGACTGGTCGTCCTGAGGCACGCCAAATCCGCCTGGCCCGACGGGGTGCCCGATCACGAGCGGCCCCTCGCGCCGCGCGGCCGCCGCGACGCCCCCGCCGTCGGACGCGCCCTGGCGGACGCCGACCTGCTGCCGGACCTCGCTCTGTGCTCGACCGCCGTACGCGCCCGGGAGACCTGGGAGTCTGCGGCACGGGAGTGGGGCACCCCGCCGTCCGTGCTGTTCGACGGGCGGCTGCACGGGGCGGACGTACCCGAGTTGCTGGAGGCCGTTCGTGAAGTCCCCGAACGCGTGCGGACCTTGCTGCTGATCGGACACAACCCGGGGCTGGAGGAACTGGTCCTGGAACTCGCCGGGGACGGCTTCGAGGGCACACTGGAACGGGTCCGGACGAAGTTTCCGACCTCCGCGGTCGCGGTCCTGGTCTGGCACGGCAGCGCGTGGCACGAACTCGGCCCCGGCGACGCGTTGTTGACGGACCTCGTCGTGCCGAGGGGCAAGAAGGAGTGAGACCCGGCCGCAGGTGTCCGAGTGGCGCCGTCGCGGCTCCGGACGGCGTCCCGGTTGGCCCGCCGGCCGCGTGGCGTGCGGCGGGCCAACCGGGACGGGTCCGGGACACGTCCGGCCGGCCGCTGTGCGCGTGCGGCGCGTGCGGCGCGTGCCCGTGGGCTCATGGGCCGCCCGCCGTCCGTCGCCTCGGTCCCGGCCCGTCCGCCGTGCGTGGACGTGCCGGGTGACCACCTGCTCGCGCGGGGGCGCCGACCCGGCCCGTCGGCCGCGGGCGCGTACAGCGCATACGCTGGCGTGATGCAGGACGAGTACCGCACAGTGGCCCACGCGGGCGTGCACGAGACCGAGGTCAACCGCTCCCGATTCCTGTGCGCCCTCGCCCCGGCCGCCACCGAGCGGGAGGCCCAGGACTTCGTCGCGGCCGTCAGGAAGGAACACGCGGACGCCACGCACAACTGCTTCGCGTACGTCATCGGAGCCGACGGCGCCGTGCAGAGGGCGAGCGACGACGGCGAACCGGGCGGGACCGCGGGCGTCCCCATGCTCCAGATGCTGCTGCGCCGCGACATGCGCTACGTCGTCGCCGTCGTCACCCGCTACTACGGCGGGGTCAAGCTGGGCGCCGGTGGACTCATCAGGGCGTACGGCGGCTCGGTGGGCGAGGCGCTGGACGCGGTGGGCACGATCACCCGCCGGCGCTTCCGGCTGGCCACGGTCACCGTCGACCACCAGCGGGCCGGCAAGGTGCAGAACGATCTGCGGTCCACCGGCCGCGAGGTACGTGATGTGCGTTACGGCGAGGCCGTCACCATCGAGATCGGGCTGCCGGACGCCGATGTCGAGTCCTTCCGGGCCTGGTTGGCCGACGTGACCGCGGGGACCGCCGGCTTCGAGCTGGGCGGAGAGGCCTACGGGGAAGCGTGACAATCCGGGCGAACAGGGATGAATCTTCATCCTGAGATGACGGGCAGGGTGGGCTGATACGGGAGTAACCGCCCGTGATGTCAGACCCGGCCGTTACCCTTCGGGGATCATGAGGCTCCTGCACACTTCCGACTGGCATCTGGGCCGGGCGTTCCACCGGGTGAACATGCTCGACGCCCAGTCGCGCTTCATCGGCCATCTCGTCACGACCGCGCGCGAGCGCGAGGTCGACGCGGTGGTCGTCTCGGGAGACGTGTACGACCGTGCCGTGCCGCCACTGGCCGCGGTCCAGCTCTTCGACGACGCCCTGCACCGCCTGGCCGACCTCGGCGTGCCCACCGTGATGATCTCCGGGAACCACGACTCGGCGCGCCGGCTCGGCGTCGGCGCCGGACTCATCGGGCGCGCGGGCGTTCATCTGCGCACCGACCCCGCGGGCTGCGGCACCCCCGTGGTGCTGGCCGACGCCCACGGTGATGTCGCCTTCTACGGCCTGCCCTATCTCGAACCCGCCCTGGTGAAGGACGAGTTCGGGGTGGAGAAGGCGGGCCACGAGACCGTGCTGGCCGCCGCCATGGACCGGGTGCGCGCCGACCTCGCCGGCCGTGCGCCGGGCACCCGCTCCGTCGTCCTCGCCCACGCCTTCGTCACCGGCGGCGAGGCGAGCGACAGCGAGCGGGACATCACCGTCGGCGGTGTCGCCTCCGTGCCCGCCGGAGTCTTCGACGGAGTCGACTACACCGCCCTCGGACACCTGCACGGCAGCCAGGCCATCACCGAGCGCGTGCGTTACTCCGGATCCCCGCTGCCGTACTCCTTCTCGGAGTCCGACCACCGCAAGAGCATGTGGCTCGTGGATCTCGGCCCCGACGGCTCCCTGGCCGCCGAGCGGATCGACTGCCCGGTGCCCCGCCCGCTCGCCCGCCTCCGCGGGCGCCTGGAGGACCTGCTCGCCGACCAGGCCCTCGACCGTCACGCGGGCGCCTGGGTCGAGGCGACCCTCACCGACGCGGTGCGGCCCGCCGACCCCATGGCGCGGCTGGCCGGGCGCTTCCCCCACACGCTCAGCCTCGTCTTCGACCCGGAACGCTCTCCGCAGGACCCGGGCGTCTCGTACGCCCGCCGGATCGCGGGCCGCAGCGAGGAACAGATCGCCGAGGACTTCGTGGCCCATGTCCGCGGTGTGGGTCCCGACGCCCGGGAACAGGCCGTGCTCCAGGACGCGTTCGACGCCGTCCGGGCCGACGAGACCGTACGGGAGAGCGCCCGGTGACATCACGTCCGCCGCACACCCAGGGGGCCACCCGCCCGGAGACCGAGGGAACCCGATGAGGCTGCACCGCCTGGACATCACCGCCTTCGGCCCGTTCGGCTCCGCCCAGCGGGTCGACTTCGACGAACTGTCCGCCGCCGGGCTCTTCCTGCTGCACGGACCGACGGGCGCTGGCAAGACCTCCGTCCTCGACGCCGTCTGCTACGCCCTGTACGGAGCGGTTCCCGGCGCCCGGCAGAGCGGTCAGGGCCTCGGGCTGCGCAGCGACCACGCGACGCCCGACGTCCGGACCGAGATCCGCCTCGAACTCAGCGTCGCCGGACGCCGGCTCGAAGTCACCCGGCAGCCGCCCTGGGAGCGCCCCAAGAAGCGCGGCACGGGGACGACGACGGAGAAGGCCCAGAGCTGGCTGCGCCAATACGACTCGGTGGCCGGCTCCTGGAAGGACCTCAGCCGCTCCCACCAGGAGATCGGCGAGGAGATCACGCAGCTGCTCGGCATGAGCCGCGAGCAGTTCTGCCAGGTCGTACTGCTGCCCCAGGGCGACTTCGCGCGCTTCCTGCGGGCCGACGCCGAGGCCCGCGGCAAACTGCTCGGCAGGCTCTTCGACACCCACCGCTTCGCCGAGGTCGAGAAGCGCCTCGCCGAGCGGCGGCGCGCCGCCGAGGCCGAAGTGCGGGCCGGCGACACCGCGTTGCTGGCCGACGCGCACCGGATGCAGCAGGCGGCCGGACACATCGTCGAGGAGCCGCTGCCCGACCTGGCGCCCGGCGATCCGGGCCTCGCCGGCTCGGTGCTCGCCTGGGCCGCGGTGGCCCGCAGCACGGCTCGCGAGGCGGTGACCGTCGCCGACTGCGCCCGCGGCGCCGCGGAATCGGCGCAGGCCGCGGCCGACCGCGCGCTCGACGACGTACGCGAAGTCGACCGGCTCCAGCGCCGGTTCACCGAGGCACAGGAGCGTGCCGCACGACTGGAGCAGCGCGCCGACGCCCACCGGGACGCCCGCACGCGCATGGAGAGAGCCCGCAAGGCCGAGACCGTGGCCCCCGCACTCGAACTGCGCGACGCCGCCGAGGCCGAGCACCGGCGAGCGGCCGCCGAGGAGACCCGCACGCGAGCCGCCCTGCCGGCGACGTTCGCCGGTGCCGGAGCGCCCGGTCTCGCGGTCGCCGCGCGCAAGGCCGCCGAAGAACTGGGCGGCCTGGAATCGGCCCGCCGCGCCGAGCGACGCCTCGGTGAACTCGGCACGGAGCGCGCCTCCTTGGACCGCCAGGAACGCGCCGACGAGGACGTCCTCCAGGACGCCGAGAGCTGGCTGGCCGACTGGGAGGAGACCCGCGCGGGAGTCGAGGCACAGGTCGACACCGCGCAGGAGGCCGCGGCGCGCGCCGAGCAGCTCGCCGTGCAGCGCGAACCGGCTTCCAAGCGGCTCGCCGCGGCCCGGCTGCGCGACGAGCTGGCCCAGGACACGGAGGCCGCCCACGCCCGGAGCCTGGCCGCGCGCGAGCGGGCCACCGAGGCGCACGCCCAATGGCTCGACCTGAAGGAACAGCGTCTCCAGGGCATCGCCGCCGAACTCGCCGCCGGTCTGGTGGACGGAGAGTCCTGCGCCGTGTGCGGTGCCACCGAACACCCGGCGCCCGCCCGGAAGATCGCCGGCCACGTCGACCGTGAGACGGAGGAACGGGCTCTCGCCGCCTATCGCAGCGCCGACGAGGCCCGCGCCGAGGCGGAGCGACGGCTCGGCGTCGTACGCGAGGCACTGGCCGCCGCGACCGCTGAGGCGGGCGACGCGCCGACCCGCCAACTCGCCGAACAGGCCGAGGAGCTGGAGCGGCTGCACGGCGAGGCCCGCACGGTGGCCTCCGGGCTGCATGCCGCGCGCGAGGCCCGTGAGCAGGCCGAGCGGGAACACGAGCGGCGGCTGAACGCCCAGCAGGAAGCAGCGCGGCGGGTCGCCGCACGGGCCTCGCACCGGGATTTCCTCGACCGCGAAAAGGCTTCACTGGAAGGGGAGTTGGAGCAGGCGCGGGGCGCCGCCGCGAGTGTGTCCGAGCGGGCCACGCAGCTGGAGCGGCAGGTCGCGCTGCTCACCGAGGCCGCGGACGGCGTCCGGGCGGCGGAGGACATCGCGCGGCGCCTCAAGGACGCCGACGCGCGTCTCGCCGACGCTGCCTTCCGCGCCGGTTTCGAGACCCCGCGGGCCGCGGCCGCCGCGATGCTCGACGACGTGGCCCACCGCGATCTGCAACGGCAGCTCGACGCCTGGCAGTTGGAGGAGTCCTCGGTGCGCGCCGTACTCGCCGAGGCGGACACCGCGGCCGCGGCGCGGCGCCCTCCCGTCGATCTGCGGGCCGCCGAGCGGGCGGCCGAGTCCGCCTCCCGACGGCTGCGGGACACCGCGTCGGCGCGGGACGCGGCGGCCCGGCGCTGCACCGAGCTGAACACGCTCTCGACCCGCGCGACCGGCGGAGCCCGCCGGCTCGCCCCGCTGCGCGAGGAGTACGAGCGTGTGGCCCGCCTCGCCGGTCTGGCGGCCGGCACCTCGGCGGACAACGAACGCAGGATGCGCCTGGAGGCGTACGTCCTCGCCGCCCGTCTGGAGCAGGTCGCCGCCGCCGCCACGGTCCGCCTCCAGCGGATGTCCTCGGGGCGCTACACCCTGGTGCACTCCGACGGCCGGGCGGGCCGCGGACGCAGCGGGCTCGGACTGCACGTCGTGGACGCCTGGACCGGAAGGGAGCGTGACACGGCGACGCTGTCCGGCGGCGAGACCTTCTTCGCCTCCCTCGCCCTGGCCCTCGGTCTCGCCGACGTGGTCACCGACGAGGCCGGCGGTGTGCGGCTGGACACGCTCTTCATCGACGAGGGCTTCGGAAGCCTCGACGACCAGACGCTCGACGAGGTGCTCGACGTCCTCGACTCGCTGCGGGAACGCGACCGCAGCGTCGGCATCGTCAGCCACGTCGGTGACCTGCGTCGCCGCATCCACGCTCAGCTGGAGGTCGTGAAGGGGAGAACGGGGTCGGTCGTACGGCAGCGGGGCGCGTGACCGTCGCCGGAACGGACTGTCCCGACCTCGCAGGGGGGACCCCCCGATCTCGCCGGAACGGCTGTCCCGTCTCTCTCCGGGAACGGACTGTCCCGACCGTCGCCGTGGCGGTCTCAGTGACCCAGCGGCCGGCGCGGCAGCGGTGAGGAGTAGACGACGCTCGTCGTCACCGACCCGAGCGTGCCGATCTTGCCCGACACCGTCTCCAGATGAATCATCGACCGGGCCGCGACCTTGATGACGAAGCAGTCGTCACCCGTGACGTGGTGTGCCTCCAGGATCTCGGGTGTGACCGCGACGAGGTCGTGGAACGGCTTGTAGTTGCCGTTCGGATATCTGAGCCGGACGAACGCCAGGATCGGCAGCCCCAGGTTCTCGGGGTCGACGACGGCCGCGTACCCCTGAATGACGCCCGCCTCCTCCATGCGGCGCACCCGCTCGGTGACCGCGCTCGCGGACATGGAGACGGCCCGTGCCAGCTCGGCGAAGCTGGCCCGGCCCTCGCGCTGGAGGACGTCGAGGATGCGCCAGTCGGTGGCGTCCGGGGAATACGCGGTCATCCCTGATGAATACCAGGGGAATCCCCTGCCGATCAACAGCACTGCCGTGAATCGTCACTTCAGGACGGAGGCCGACGCCCGTAGATTTTTGGTCGGGAAGTCCCGCGGACGGGGTGCGGAAGAAGCACCGGGATGGCAAGGGCGGCATCGGTCCGGCGGGGCCAGGATTCAAGGAAAGGCCAGGTCATGACTACGACTGCCGAAGGCATCACGAACGGCACCGCGACCGGTTTCACGTCGGCGACCGAGGCGAGCGCGGGAGCGGACGCGCCGCACGGTTCCCCGCGGGCCACGGCCGGGGACGCGGTGACCCCTTCCGCGGCCGGTTCCGTGGCGGCGACGAACCCCGTCCTGCGCGTGCCGCCGGCGTCCCACGCCGCGGCCACCGCCTACTTCGGCGCGAGCCTCGCGTTCCACGCGGACGTCTCCGACGTCGCGGGCGTCCTCGCGGCCGGCGGCGACCCCGGGTTCGTCGTCCTCGACTCCCGCTCCACCGCGTCGTGGGACCAGGGCCACGTTCCCGGCGCGGTCCACCTGCCCACCGCGCTCATCGCCGAGCAGGCCGAGCGGCTTCTGGACAAGTCGGTTCCGGTCGTCACCTATTGCTGGGGACCCGGATGCAACGGCGCCACCCGCGCGGCCCTCGCCCTCGCCGAACTCGGCTTCCAGGTCAAGGAGATGCTCGGCGGCTTCGAGTACTGGGTGCGCGAGGGCTTCGAGTTCGAGACCTGGCAGGGGCGTGAGCGCCCCGCGGCGGACCCGTTGACGGCGCCCGTGGACGCGGAGGACTGCGGCTGCTGACCTGCGGAAGGGGGCCGAACCGGCCTTCTCGGCCCCCGCGTTGCCGCCGGTGTCCGGAATCCGTGTCCTGGGGCCGTCTGGCATACGGGGGCGGAGGCGTGCCGTGTAACTTCTGCGCATGCCAAGATACGCGGACCCCGGTGCGGTCCAGTGGGTGGAGTCGGGCGGCGGGCCGCTCATAGCGATTCCGGAGACGGTGCTCCCGTTCTGGGCGGGGGCCGACGGCGACGACATGTCCTGCGACTACGACCGGGCCTGTGACATCGACGGCTTCGTCGGCCTTCTGCCCGTGGGTGACACCAGGGCCCTCGTCCTGGGCGACGATCCCGCCTCGACGACCTACCTCCCCGAGCACGGCGCCTTCGTCCGCTGGTGCGCCGCCGATTCCGAGGACGAACTGCTCGCCGTCGTGCCGGCGGCGCTGTCGCAGGCCCGGTGGGAGCGGGAGGTGGAGTGGAGGGTGCCCGGTCCCGTCGTCCTCTTCGACGCCGCGTGGCCCGGCACCGCCTCCGGGCGTACGGATCACCTGAGGGTGGCGCTCGAACCGGGCCGGTACGGGGTCCGCGCGGCGCGCGTCGAACCGGGGCCCGAGACGTGGGTGGGACTCGTACAACTGCGCCGGTTGACGCCTTGACGCCCTGACGCCGGGCGTTTCGATGCCGGGTGCCGGGCGCTGAGTGCCTTGGGCGACGGGGGAGTTCCGGCGAGGGCGCTGATGGCGAGCCGGCATCGTGAGACGCGCGGCGGCCGGGATCCGGCCGCCGCGCGGGGGCCGTCAGAGCCGGGAGAGCTCGTCCACCAGGTCGTCCAGGCCCAGCGAACCCTGGGACAGGGCGGCCATGTGCCAGGCCTTGGCGTCGAACGCGTCACCGTGGCGCTTCCTCGCGTTCTCACGGCCGAGGAGCCAGGCACGCTCGCCGAGCTTGTAGCCGATGGCCTGGCCGGGCATCGTGAGATAGCGGGTCAGTTCGCTCTCCACGAAGTCGGCCGGCCGGCTGCTGTGCGCGCCGAAGAACTCCTGCGCCAGCTCCGGGGTCCACCGCTCGCCCGGGTGGAAGGGCGAGTCCGCCGGGATCTCCAGCTCCAGGTGCATGCCGATGTCGACGATGACCCGGGCGGCACGCATCATCTGCGCGTCGAGGTAGCCGAGCCGCTGCTCCGCGTCGGTGAGGAAGCCGAGCTCGTCCATCAGCCGCTCCGCGTACAGCGCCCAGCCCTCGCAGTTGGCGCTGACCTGGCCGACGGTGGCCTGGTAACGGGACAGGTCGTCGACGACGTACGCCCATTGCGCGAGCTGGAGGTGATGGCCGGGCACGCCCTCGTGGTACCAGGTCGAGACGAGATCGTAGACGGGGAAGCGGGTCTGTCCCATCGTGGGCAGCCAGGTGCGGCCGGGCCGCGAGAAGTCCTGCGACGGGGCGGTGTAGTAGGGAGCCGCCGCACCGCCGGGCGGCGCGATGCGGGACTCCACCTTCCGCACCGGCTCGGCGAGTTCGAAGTGCGTGCCGTCCAAGGCCGCGATCGCCTCGTCCATCAGCCCCTGGAGCCACCGCTGCACCTCCTCGACGCCCTCGATGTGACGGCCGTGCTCGTCGAGGTGCGCGAGGGCCGCCCAGGGGGTCGCCGCTCCGGGCAGGATCTTCTCGGCCTCGGTCCTCATCTCGGCCAGCAGACGGTGGTACTCGGCCCAGCCGTACGCGTACGCCTCGTCGAGGTCGAGATCCGTACCGTTGAAGTAGCGCGCCAGCCGCGCGTACCGCTCGTGGCCCACGGTGTCCGGAGCACCCTCAATCGTCGGCGCGTACACGTCACGCATCCAGTCCCGCAGGGCGATCACGGCCCGCGTCGCGGTACGCGCCGCCGCGTCCAGTTCCTCGCGCGCGGAGCCGGGGCCCGCCGAGACGAAGTCCTCGAACCAGCCGAGGCCCTCTCCGTCCGTGTCCGACCACTCCGTGAGCTGTTCGACGAACGTCGCGGTCGGACGCGGGCCCGCGTACAGCTTGCGGTCGAGTCCGAGCGCGAGGGATTCCCGGTAGCCCGCGAGCGCGGCCGGTACCGCGCGCAGCCGCTCGGCGACCGTGGCCCAGTCCTCGTCGGTCTCGGTCGGCGTCAGGGTGAAGACCTGCCGCACGGAGTGCACCGGTGTGTGCAGGTTGCCCACAGCCCGCAGGCCCTCGCCGGCCTCGTGGACCGCGAGCGCGGCGGTCAGCCGCTCACGCAGCAGCCGGGCACAACGGCGCTCGATGTCACGTTCCGCGTCCGGCAGCCGCTCCGCCTCGTCCAGCCGCGCGAGGGTCACCCGCGCCAGCTCGGCGACGGCCTCCTGACCGGCGGGCGAGTTGTCGGGCAGCTTGCCGTGGCTCTCCTTCACGCCGAGGTAGGTACCGAGAACCGGGTCGAGGGCGATGAGCTCGTCGACGTACGTGTCGGCGACCTCGCGGGGCAGCGGCTTCTTCGTCTCTGACATGCGCACATCCTCGTACGGGCACGGGCGCCGCGTCAGCCCGCCCAACCGGGCTTTTCACCGCATCAGCCGGATTTGGCCGGGGACGACGGGCCCGGCGCGGCGGGCGGCAGCAAGGGGCCGCAGTCCCACTGCTGGAATATCAACCGTGTCTCGACCCGGGCCACTTCACGCTGCGAGGTGAACTCGTCGAGCACCAGCCGCTGCAGATCCGCCATGTCCGCGACCGCGACATGCACGAGGTAGTCGTCGGGGCCGGTCAGATGGAAGACGGTCCGCGACTCCGGGAGCACCCGGATGCGGTCGACGAAGGGTCCCACCAGTTCCCGGCGGTGCGGGCGGACCTGGACGGACAGCAGCGCCTCCAGACCCCGTCCGAGCTTCGCCGGGTCCAGTCGCAGCTGATGGCCGAGAATGACTCCCGCCCGGCGCAGCCGGGTCACCCGGTCGAGGCAGGTCGACGGCGCGACGCCGACCTGTGCCGCGAGATCCCGGTAGGTCGTCCGTGCGTCGTTCTGCAACAGCCGCAACAGATGAAGATCGACCGGATCGAGTACGACGGAATCAGCCATGGCGCGAACGTAACACGGGATTCGGCGCCGAAACCCCGCCCGGTGTTCAGGCTTCGGCGCATGGACTCCGTTGTGTACGACACGCAGGGCGCGCAGGACGCGCAGGACGACCTGAGCGGAAGCGGCCAGGTCATCGCGGCTCCGACCCGGGCACTCGCCACGGAAGCCGTGCACGCCGGCCGGGAGGACCTGGCCGCCCTCGGGCTGCACGCGGCCCCGATCGACCTGTCCACCACCTATCCCTCGTACGACAGCCGCGGCGAGGCCGCCCGGATCGACGCCTTCGCGGCCGACGGCGCCGAACCCGAGGGACCGCCCGTCTACGCGCGCCTCGGCAATCCGACCGTGGCCCGCTTCGAGACCGCCCTCGCGCGCCTCGAAGGCACACAGAGCGCGGTCGCCTTCGCGAGCGGTATGGCCGCGCTGAGCGCCGTCCTCCTCGTACGCAACGCGATGGGCCTGCGCCATGTCGTCGCCGTGCGTCCGCTGTACGGCTGCAGCGACCACCTCCTGACCGCCGGGCTGCTCGGCAGCGAGGTCACCTGGGTCGACCCGGCCGGCATCGCCGACGCGCTGCGCCCCGACACGGGTCTCGTGATGGTCGAGTCCCCGGCCAACCCGACGCTCGCCGAACTCGACCTGCGGGCCGTGGCCCACTCCTGCGGGTCCGTCCCGCTCCTCGCCGACAACACCTTCGCGACCCCCGTGCTGCAACGCCCCGCCGAGCACGGCGCGCGACTGGTCCTGCACAGCGCCACCAAGTACCTGGGCGGACACGGGGACGTCATGGCCGGCGTGGTCGCCTGCGACGAGGAGTTCGCCCGCAAGCTGCGTCAGGTGCGCTTCGCGACGGGAGGCGTCCTGCACCCGCTGGCCGGCTATCTCCTGCTGCGCGGCCTGTCGACCCTGCCCGTCCGGGTCCGGGCGGCCTCCTCGAACGCCGCGGAACTCGCCCGCCGGCTCGCCGGCGATCCCCGCGTCGCCCGTGTCCACTATCCGCGCATCGGCGGCGCGATGATCGCCTTCGAGGTGCACGGCGACCCGCACGACGTCATCGCCGGAGTCCGGCTGATCACCCCCGCCGTGAGCCTCGGCAGCGTCGACAGCCTCATCCAGCACCCGGCCTCCATAAGCCACCGCATCGTCCCGACGGCGGACCGCCAGGACGCGGGCGTCAGCGACCGCCTGCTGCGCCTGTCGGTCGGCCTGGAGGACGTGGACGACCTGTGGTCCGACCTGGACACGGCCCTGGGGTCCCGCGGCGGGGAATGAGCGGGACCGGCGTCCGGGGTCCGCGGCGCTCGCCCGGTGGTGCCGGGCGCGCGCCCCGGAGTGGACGGGGATGGGGGAGCGGACCGGGGATTCGGGCTAGGAGCGCCCTGTCCCCCTGCTTCCCTGGCCGATTCCCTTCGCCGTGCCCTGCGGGGCGTGGCTGTGACCGTGGTGCTGGGCGTACGGCTGCGGCGACGTCACCGGTGTCGTGTCCAGGCGGGCGGTGATGACCAGGGTGCCCTCCTCGATCTGGTAGTCGAGCGGGAGGCCGAGGCCGCGCATGGCGGCGACCATGCCGGTGTTCGACGCCTGCGTGACGGCGTACACGCTCGCGCAGCCCGCCTCCACCGCCATCGTCACGAGGCGGCCGAGCAGTTCGACGCCGATTCCCCGCCGCTGCCAGTCGTCCTCGACGAGCAGCGCGACCTCCGTCTCGTCACCGTCCCAGAGCAGGTGACCGAGTCCGACGATGCGGCCGGATGCCGTCCGGACGGCGAGCGTGCGCCCGAAACTGGGGCTGAGCAGGTGGTTGAGGTACCGGTCCGCGTCGCCGACGGGGCCGTGGTACCGCATGCTCAACGTGCGCGGCGAGCAGCGCTCGTGCATCTCCTTGGCGGCCTCGACGTCGGAGACGTCCGCGCGCTGCACCGTGATCGCGTTGCCCTCGGGCAGCGTCAGCATGTCCTGCCCGCGCGGAACGCGGGGGCCGAGCCGCGCGTCCAGTTCGACCAGCGCACGCGCCCGGGCGAACTCGGTCGGTGTGAACGGCAGATACGGCCGTTCCACCGTGATCACCCCGCCCTCCGGAGCGCGCAGCCGCATCACGGTGTCCTCAAGTGCCCCCTCCACGGGAGCGCCCTGCGTCGCCCGGCCGGAGAGGGGAGAGGCGGCGGGCAGTGAACGGATCGTGCACCGGCCGAGCAACTGCCTCAGTGCGAGCGGCAGTTCGGAGGCGTCGAGGGCGGTACGGGTGGCCAGGCCGAGCACCCGGGTCGGTGCGTCCACCAGGTCGTGGGCATCGGCCCGCTCGATCCACGTCGAGCTGCCGCCGGCCTGCGCCACGCTGTGGGTGATCTCGGAACTGGCCAGCTCGGCGGGCGCGCGCAGCAGGAACTCGTCGACCGTTCCGTCCGCCAGCGGGTGCGTCTGGAGGCTCAGGATGTCGACCTGGTGCTGTGCGAGCGCGGTGCACAGCGCGGCGAGCGAACCCGGCGCGTCCTGGACCGTCGTACGCATCCGCAGCAGCACGGTCGCCCCCACGGCGGGCAGCGGCGCTGAGGCTGCCCCGGCCTCCCCGGACAGCGCGCCCGTTCGCCCGTCCGAGGGCGGCCGGGCGTCGGTATCCGTCGTCGGGGGCGCGTGACCGTGGCGCCGTGCCCACCATGTGTGGAATCCGGCCGTGGCGACCAGGAGTACCGCCGAGATCACCAGCAGCGCGG
This sequence comes from Streptomyces sp. NPDC015532, assembly GCF_043078065.1. Lineage (NCBI taxonomy): Bacteria > Bacillati > Actinomycetota > Actinomycetes > Kitasatosporales > Streptomycetaceae > Streptomyces > Streptomyces sp. NPDC015532. The sequence continues at coordinate 81,960 of NZ_JBIBSY010000010.1, forward strand.
GGCCGTCGGGCCCGTGCCCGATCAGATTGGCCACGCCGTCCGCGACCGCCACGGCCGTGAACAGCGCGGCGAGTTCCACGAGGTCCCGTCGCCAGTGGTGAACGGGCCGTCCGTGCTTCGCACGCGTCACATCAGACATGTCAGGAGTCATACCGTCACTGTGAAGGAATGGTGTTGCGTGATCACGAACGGCTTGTGACTGATCGGTTAAGTGTCGTTCTGTCCTTTTTGCAGTTCTTTTTGCGGGTCTTTTGCCTCGGACGCGAGACCTGGCCGCCTCACCTGGTCAGAGCCGCCGGACCCTTGATCGTCCTAGAACACACGGGCGGCGGCCCCGAGCCGGGCGGCGAGACCTGTGTCAGGCGACGGCCTCCCGCGTCAGCGCGGTCCGCAGCCGTCTGGCCTGGATCACGACCTTGGACGAGCCCTGCCGCTCGGCGGTACCGGCGAGATGGGCCAGATCACCGCGCGCCCCGGAGCGCTCGGCGCAGTCGGCGCCGATGGCCAGCAGCTCACCGAGGCCCCGCACCGCGCCGCCGCCGCCCGCCCTGTCGGCGGCGAGGCCGGTCAGCAGGGCCGGCAACAGGCCGAGCAGCACCGACCACACCGTGGCGTACGCGCCCGTCGACGCCGCCGTGCGGATCGACTCGGACAGTCGGGACTTCTTCAGCGCGCCCCTGCGCACGAGCTGCCCCATGTCCGAGCCGAGCCGCCCGGCGTCGAGCTGTCCCCGGGCGGCGAGGACCAGCAGGGCGTCCACCGCGGCGAGCCGGTCCTCCGGAAACCTGGCCCCGAGCCCGTACGCGAGGCACAGGTGCAGAGCCTCGCCCGCTGTGCCGTCGGCCTCGGCGAGCAGCGGCAGCATCGCGGCGTCCATGCGGCTGTCCTCCATCGCGGCCGTGCTGATGTCGCGCAGCAGACGCGCCGCCACCAGTTCCCGGCGTCCCGGTACGACGGCCGGCCACTGCCGCTGGTCCATGACACCCCAGTGCCGGCAGTACCCGTGCCCCTTGAACACCGTGAGGGGGCGGCCCAGCGGCCGGAACTCCTTGGGGAACAAGCCCTGTATATCTTCCAGTTCGCCCAGTTCCAGAAGGACGCGCGCGCCCGAGGTCCGTCGGCGGCTCGCCGGGAGCAGCGGTCCTTCGGCGGTGAGCCACTGGGCCAGCCGGTACCCCTCGGGGCTGCCGAGCCTGCGGGCGCGCGCCGCGGCCGCCTCCGCCGTCGCACGGTCGTCGCGCCGTACGCGCAGGAGTGCCTGCGCGAAGTCGGCCGTGCCCGGCCGGGCGTCGAGCCGCCGGTACTCGGTGAGGCGTTCCACCAGCTCGTCCGGCTCCAGCAGCCCGGTGTCCCAGGTGGGAGTGGCCAGCAGGAACGGCATCGGGTCGGTGCGGAGGCGGTAGGCCGCCTCCCACAGACGCGCGTCGAGGGCACGGGAGAGCGCGCTGTGATGGCAGTTCCCGCTCGTGGGTCCGTGCTGCACCGCCGCATGGAGCGTGTCCATGCCGACCCCCTCGAACAGGGCCGCCAGGACGACTTCGAGACCCTGCGCCGACTCACGGAAGCTCCGGTCCACGACCGGGTAGCTCGGATCGCGGTCCTTCCACCAGCAGCGCGCGACCACGGGACCGAGGGCCTCTACCAGAGCGACCCGGTCACGGTGGGCGTGGCGGACCAGGCCGTCCAGAGCGCGCTCGAACGCCGCGACGCCGCCACCGGAAGCCAGTATCGCGCTGACCTCCTCGGCCAGTTCGGTCACCGAGGCCGGCGCCGCCGCCAGCCGTGCCCGCTCGGGAACGGGCGGCAGCACCTCCTCCTGGACCCCCGAAGCGGAGCCCGGCGACTCGATGCCGAGGACTCGCTCTGCCCGGAGCCGCAGCCCAGGGCTCAGGTCGGCGGTGAGCTCGCCGAGCCGTTCCCGCGCGCCGCCCGAGTCGGGCAGCGCGGTGGCGTGCCGCTCCACCAGCTTGAGCGCACGCTCCTGCACCTCCGTGTCCTCGTGCCCGAAGGCCTCCGCCAGCGCGGGCAGCAGCACCTGAGCCGTGGAGGGATCACGCTTGAGGACCTTCCCCAGCAGGACGAGCTGGGCGCGTACCAGCTTCTTCTCCGTACGGAAGAGCACGCCCGAGGACATCTCGGCCAGCTGCCGGGTCGTCAACTCGCCGTCCAGCGCGAGAGAGGCGAGGACCGACTGCGCGTACCAGGCGACGGTCGGGACGGCCTGGCAGGCGAGCACCGTCCAGTCGCCGGAGCGCTCGCGTTCCTCGTCCCGCGTCGGAGCCAGGGACGACAACAGGCGCAGGAAGACCCGCTGGTCGGCCGGGGCGCCACCGCGCAGGAGCCGCGCGACGCAGGCGTCCAGCACGACCTTCCGGTCGAGGGTTCCCTCCGCGGACAGCTCGGCCAGGGCGCTGTACCAGCTGCCCGGTCCGTCGCCGAACAGCCAGGCGATCTGACCCGTGACCTCCAGCGACTCGAAGAGCGCGGTGATCATCACGGACAGGTGCGGCTCCTTGCGCAACCGCTGCGCCACCGTGCCTCCGCCGTGCCATGAAGCACCGATGTGCTCCAGCCAGCCCCGCACATAGGCGTCGGTCGTCGGAACCTCGCAGCCGGACAACGCCACCAGACCCGACAACAGGGCGAACGGGACCCGGGACGTCGCCGGCCGGGCGGCGAGCCGGTGCGTCAGATCGGTGAGCCAGTCGGTCTCGCGGTCGCCCAGCACGTGGAGCAGAACACCGGGGGAGGCCTGGGACCAGCGCATGTCGACGCCGGCGATCCAGGTCGCCGCGCCGGCGGCGCCCGTGTGACACGCGGCTCCCGCCGCGTGCAGCGCGGGACAGGCCACGCGCGACGCCGCGTCCCACGGCGACGACCGCAACTCCTTGCGGAGTTCCCTCAGCGCGGGCAGACAGGCCCGGCGTTCACCATCGGTCATCCCGTCCAGGAGCCCGGCGGCCTCGACCGTCCGTCCCGCCCGTACCGCCTTCAGCAGTGCCTCGCCGCTCATCGCCCATCGCCCCCGTCGAACGGAACTTCCAGGAATTCCTCACGTCGTTCCCCAGCCGGAGCCGGAGCCGGAGCCGGAGCCGGAGCCGGAGCCGGAGCCGGAGCCGGAGCCGGAGCCGGAGCCGGAGCCGGAGCCGGAGCCGGAGCCGCGGTCGTGGCCTGACCGTTCCCGTTTCCGTTCCCGTTTCCGGCCGGGGTCTTGTGCTCGGCCCGAGCGCCCCGCCGCACCATGCGTACCGCGAGAGCGTGTTTGCACGGCCCCCGGCCGCCCCGGTACTTCGCCCACCACAGGCAGGAACAGCTCAGCGTTCCCGCGTCGTCGCGGACGCGGTGCACATGTCCGTCGTCCGCGGTCACCGTGCCGATGGCTCCGTCCAGGGTGACCGCGCCCGCGCCGACCAGGGCGTGGGCCGACCGCAGGCGCGGGTTGTGCCGCTCGGCCCGCCCCGCGTCGTAGGGCAGTTCCCGGTGGAAGTACGCGGCTTCCGCGGTGTCGTAGCCCACGCGCCCCGATGTGCCCAGCCGGACCAGGGCCGCTCTCACCCGCTCGGCCGGCAGGCCGGAGGCGGCGGCCAGATCGCCCGCGTCGACGCGCGGTTCCCACGCCAGCAGCACCGCGATCAGCTCCGCGTCCTCGGCGGCCTCGTCGGTGGCGAGGGCGTCCAGCACCCCGCCCTCTCCGGAGAAGCCCCGGGAGGCATCGGGCGACAGCGTGAGCGTCAGCCGCATGCCGGGCAGGACCGCTTCCCAGGCGCCGGCCAGGGCGGTGTCCCCGGTGACCGGCGGGCCGTACACCCGCAGGGCCGTCGCATGGCGCAGCACCCGCTGGAGCGCGATCAGCCGGTCGGGCCCGGGCAGGCACACGGCTCCCGGAACCGGCCGGGTCGTCGGACGCAGTCCCCGGCCCGTCGGCACCACCCACTGTGCGCCTCCCGGCCTGCCGCGTCCCGTGCCCCGCGGGAGGGAACGCAGGAACCGCACGGCCTCGGCCGCGGGGAGCTCGGCCCGCAGATCGAATCCCGCCGCCGTCACCTGGGCCTCGGCGAATCCGCGCAGCCAGCGGTCGGGCAACGGCACCTTCTTCTCCACCACCGGTCCGTCCAGCGTGGTCACGGCCATCTCGTCGGGGCCGACCCGGAGATGCAGGGGGTCGTCCGTGCCGATGCGCGAAAGAGCCTCGCGCAGGGGGTTGTTGACGTCGACGTTCGTCGTCCCGTGCCCGATCTCGTCGCCGTCGAGGCCCGGTGCCAGCACGTCCAGACGCGCGTACACCCCGCCACAGCCGGAGAAGGACTCGAACCGCAGACGGTCACCGTTGCCCGTGACCACCGGGTCGAGGGACGCGCGCAGTTGGGGCTGGTAGTAACGCGCCGCGGCGACATCGGCCACCGCCAGCAGCCCCGCTGCGGCCACTTGGGGTGACGTCAGAAAGCCCGCGAAGAACCGCGGATGGTCCTCGACACCCGTGGGCGTCGAGCCCCGCGAGGTCTCGAGTCCCAGCCGCCGCCCGCCGGGCGCGGACTCCAGCGCGGAGGGTCGGGTGTAGGCCACGGCCTGCAACGATCGCGTCATGGAAAAACCGTAGAGGCGACCACTGACAATCACCTCTGACCTGCGACGACGCCCGCCGAAGGGCAACCGCGGTTGAGATCCTTCGGCAGGCACCCGCGTCTTTCCGCAACGGTCCGCGGTCCACCGCTCGTTGCGGCGCGGAACGGATCAGGGGTACAGCGGTGCGGAACGGATCAGGGGTACATCAGGACGAGTGCGGTGGTGGGCACCAACGCGCCCGTCACGCTGAGCAGCCAGTAGCTCCGGGCAGGGAGCGCGGTCCTGCGGGCAAGGGCCCGGTTGGTGACCGACCACAGCAGCGCGTACAGGCCGACGACGGGTACGACGATCACCAGCCAGAGGGCCATGCCGTCGTTCTCCGTCGGCGCCGGATCGATCCAGTTCGCCGTCAGGAACCACAGCAACCAGATCGGCACCACCCCTGGGATTCCCAGCAGCAGGTTCACGCCCACCGTCATCGGCCACCGCCTGATCATCCGTGCCCCTCCCCGTGATCGACTGCCGTGACGGTACCGCGAAGGCCGCGGAGGAGTCTTCAGGACCGAGGCGAGCCGTTCAGCTGTGGTTCCGGCGCGGCGGACCGGTGCCCTTACTGGCCTACGCGCCCCGGCTGGAGCACCTGTGTGAACAGCGCGGTTCCGTCCTGTTCCCGCAGCCGCACCGTCAACTCCCCGCTGTCGCCGTCGATGTCGACCTCGCCGAAGAACTGATAGCCGCCGGCGGGCGAGACGTTCGAGGCGACGGGTGCCTTCACGAACACCCGCTCCGGACCGAAGGTGTTGTCCAGCACGCCGGCCGGGAAGGCTCCCGCGTTCAGCGGACCGGAGACGAACTCCCAGAACGGCTCGAAGTCGGTGAAGGCGGCCCGCGACGGCTGGTAGTGCTGCGCCGAGGTGTGGTGCACATCCGCGGTGAGCCATACGGTGCCCGTGATCCGGCGGTGCTTGACGAAGCGCAGCAGCTCGGCCAGCTGGAGTTCCCGTCCGAGGGGCAGGCCGGGGTCGCCCTGCGCCAGGGCCTCGATGTTCGGCCGTCCTTCGGTCGTGTCCGGTACGACGAGGCCGAGCGGCATGTCCGCGGCGATCACCTTCCACACGGCCCGCGAGCGCGACAGTTCGCGCTTCAGCCACTCCAACTGCCCGGCGCCGAGGATGCCCTGCGGGTCCGTCGCCTGGTCGTCGGGGGAGTTGGCGTTGCGGTAGGTGCGCATGTCGAGGACGAACACGTCCAGGAGCGGACCGTGCCGCACGACCCGGTGCACGCGTCCGTCCCGGTCACCCGGGCGCAGGGTCGACACGGGGAAGTACTCGCCGAACGCGCGCCGGGCCCGGGCCGCCAGGACGTCGACGCTCTTCTCCTTGTAGCGCGTGTCCGTGGTGGCGACCACCTCACCGGGATACCAGTTGTTGCGCACCTCGTGGTCGTCCCACTGGATGACGGAAGGCACCTGGGCGTTGAAGCGTCTGAGGTTCTCGTCGAGCAGGTTGTAGCGGAAATTGCCGCGGAACTCCGCCAGCGACTCGGCGACCTTGGACTTCTCCTCGGTCGTGATGTTCCGCCAGGTGCTGCCGTCGGGGAGAGCGGCCGTCGCGGCGATCGGGCCGTCCGCGTAGATGTTGTCACCGCTGCACAGGAAGAAGTCGGGGTCGAGCCGGGCCATCGCGTCGTAGATGCGGTAGCCGCCGATGTCCGGGTTGATGCCCCAGCCCTGTCCCGCCAGGTCGCCCGACCACAGGAACCGGACACCGTCGCGCCGGCTGTGCGGAGCCGTACGGAACGTACCGCTCACCGGCTCCCCGGTGCGCCGGGGGTCGTCGGGGTCGGCGAGCAGGACGCGGTAGTGGATCTGTTCGCCGGACGGCAGTCCGCGCAGCCGGGTGGTCCCCGTGAAGTCCGTGTCCGCGCCGAGCAACGGACCGTGCCATCTGCGCGAGTCGCGGAACGACGCGGTCGCCGAGGTCTCGACGATCATCCGGGCGGGCCGGTCGGAGCGGACCCACACCAGACCGGAGTCGGTGGTCACGTCACCGGTCTGGACGCCCCAGCCCGCCTTCGGCCGGCCGGACAGGGCGAGGGCCGGTGCCGAGCCGAGCGTGGTGGGCAGGGCCAGGGCCGCCGACGCGGCCAGGGAGCCGCGCAGCACGCTGCGGCGGCCGGGGAACGAGCTGAGCGGACGGTGCGCCATGGATACGCCTCCGGGGTCGGACTCGGCCAGTGTGCAGAGCCACACCTACTGGTACGCCGCGGCGCGCACGCGAACCACGGGTGAACAACCGGTCCCGAGAGGTACGGAATCGAAGCGGATCCCGCGGAGCCGGCCCCAGGATCCCTCAGAGCGCCGGGGACTCGTCGAGCGCGTCCCGGCCGCGTACGGCCTCCGCCATCAGCCGCACGCCGTCCCGTATCCGCGCGGGCGCCAGATGGGCGTACCCCAGCACGAGCCGTACGCCGTCCGCGGCCGTCGCTCCGTAGTGTGCCGACGGCCGGACCACGACCCCGGCCGCCGCGCCCCGTGCGACGAAGCGGTCCTGTGGCCCGTACCGGGCGGGCAGCGCGGCGACGACATGCAGACCCGCCGCGATGCCGGAGACCTCCGTGCCCGGAAAATGCTCCTCCAGGGCCGCGACCAGGACGTCACGCCGCTCCCGGTAGGCGCGCTGGCAGCGGCGCAGTTGACGGTCGTAGTCGCCGCGCTCGACGAAACGGGCCAGCAGCGCCTGGTCGAGGACCGGGTTGCCGAGGTCCATGGTCCGTTTGCGCTCGACGACCTCCTCGAAATGGCGGGCCGGAACGAGGAGCCAGCCGAGCCGAAGCCCCGGAGCCAGCGATTTGCTGACCGAGCCCGTGTACGCGACATGCTCGGGGTCGAGTCCCTGAAGCGCGCCCACCGGGGCACGGTCGTAGCGGAAATCGCCGTCGTAGTCGTCCTCGATCACCAGCCCGTCCACGGACCGGGCCCAGTCGAGGAGTTCGGCGCGGCGCCGTGCCGAGTACGCGATCCCCGTGGGGAACTGGTGGGCGGGCGTCGTCACCACGGCTCGTAGGCCGGAGGCATGGAGCGGAGCGACCGTGATTCCCTCGTCGTCCAGCGGCAGCCGTACGCTGCCGACGCCCGCCGAGGCGAACAGCGAGCCCAGTTCCGGGCTGCCCGGCCGCTCGACGCCCACGGCGGGTGTCCCGCGCGCGTGGAGCACGAATCCGAGCAGGGTCATCGCCTGGGCGACCCCGGAGACCACGATGACGCGCTCCGGGTCCGCGACCACGCCCCGGCGGCGTACGAGGAGTTCGGCGAGCGCGGTCCGCAGTCCCGGCAGACCACGCGGATCCGGGTAGCCCAGTGCCTGGTGGGGCAGTTCGGCCAGCACTCCGCGATGCGCCGCGGCCCACGCGGAGCGCGGAAAGAGGGACAGGTCGGGCGTTCCCGCGACGAAGTCGGCCCGCACCCCTGCCGCCCGCGGGGCGTGGTCACGCGCGCGCGGGCCGACCGCGCGGACCGCGCCACCGACCCAGGTACCGGCCCCGCGGTCACTGCGCAGATACCCCTCCGCCGTCAACTGCTCGTACGCCTCCGTGACCAGCCCACGCGACACGCCGAGATCACCGGCCAGCTCACGGCTGGACGGCAGCCGGGTGCCGGGCGCGAGCCGCCCGGAGCGGACCGCCTCGCGCAGGGCGGCCTGAAGGGTGCGTCCCCGCGCGCGGGGCGGCGCCGACGCCGCCGGCAGGAGCAGCTCCCACGCGGCCGTCCACGAGGGTGGCCGCGCTGTCGGAGCGGGACCCGGCGGCCCGTCGCGATTGGTCCCCGATGACGTCATGGAAGTGGACCTTAAACCGGACCACGTCCGTTCATAGCGTCGGAGTCATGAACGCCACCACCACCCGGGGCGCGTTGCTCGCCGCCCTCGCCTGTGTCCTCGTCGGAGGTTCCTTCACCGCCAACAGCGTCCTGGGCCACTACCCGTACGCGGGCGGCCAGTTCCTGCGCTACGGCCTCGCCTGTGTCCTTCTGCTGCCCCTCGTCGGCCGGGGTGGCGCCGACCCGCTCCGGCGGCTCACGGTCCGCCAGTGGGGGTGCCTCGCGCTGATCGCGGCCGTCGGCATGGTCGGCTTCAACCTTGCGGTGCTCGCCGCCGAGCGCACGGCGGAACCGGCCGTCCCCGGCGTCTTCGTGGGCTGCGCCCCGGTCGTCGTCGCCGTGCTCCTGCCGCTTCAGGAGGGGCGTCGTCCGCAACGCCTCGTCCTGTACGGCGCGTTGCTCGTCGCTCTCGGCGCGTTCGCCGTTCAGGGATGGGGCCGCACGGACGCGGCCGGGATCGCGTACTCCCTGGGCGCGCTGGCCGGGGAAGCCGGCTTCGCCGTCCTGGCCATGCCGGTCCTGCGTCCGCTCGGGCCGCGGCTGTTGTCGGCCACCGTGTGCGGTGTCGCCGCGGCCGAGTCGGCGGTGGTCGGGGTGATCAGCGGCGGCGGCGGGTGGCTGCGGATGCCGGACGCGACCGAGGCGACCGCGCTGGTGTGGCAGGCGGCGATCGTCACGGTCGTCGGCTTCGTGTGCTGGTACATGGGCGTGCAGCGCATCGGCGCGGAGCGCGCGACGCTCTTCTCCGGCCTCATCCCGGTCTCGGCCGCCTGCACCGCGCCGCTCGTGGGCACGGGCACGTACGGTATCGCGCAGGCCGCGGGCAGTGCCCTCGTGGGCACCGGAGTCGCCCTCGGATCAGGAGCGTTGAGCCTCGTCCTCGGGCGCGGCCGCCGGGCTGCCGCGGAGGGCCGCTCGACGACAGCGGCCCATGGCAGGTCGAAAGCCGTCGCCCAGGGCCGTACGCGCCTTGCCCCCCGGGGTCGTACGACCGCTGCCGACGAGAGTCGTACGACCACCGTCGACCAAGGCGGTTCGACCGCTGTCGACCAGGGGCGTTCGACCGCTGCCGCCGAGGACGGCTCAGCGGCTTCCGTCGAGAATGACGCGGGCGACGAGCGCCGGGTCGTCGTTCATCGGGACGTGGCCGCAGCCGGGCAGCCGCACCAGCCGCGCCCGCGGAATGATCTGCTTGGCCCGGACGCCCTGGCGCCGGATCAGCAGCCGGTCCCGGGTACCCCAGGCCACGGTGACGGGGAGCGTCGGGATGTCGTCCGTGAACTGGACGTTCGTACCCGCCCGGAGGGTCTCGTGGAATCCCTCGGCGTGGGCCAGGGCGAGAGTCTCGGCGACGACCGCGTCAGGTGAACGGCGGCCGGGCCGGGCGTAGATGGTGCTGGTCAGCACCGTCCGCCCGGCCGCCGAGCGGGAGAGCCGCTCGATGACCGGGACGGGCATGCGGCGGGCCGCCTGTCGCATGGCGATCAGCAGGCCGAAGGCGTACCGGCGCTCCACCGGTGACCAGAAACCGGCGGGCGAGAGCGCGGTGACGGACCGTACGAGCTTCTCGCGCGCCAGTCCCAGGGCCAGCAGGCCGCCGAGCGAGTTGCCGGCGACGTGCGGCCGGCCGATCTCCAGCGCCTCGCACAGCGCGCCGAGCAGGGACACCACCGTCGACAGGTCGTGGGTCATCCCCTCGGGGAGCGCCGGGGACACGCCGAAGCCGGGAAGGTCGACGGCGATCACGTCGCGTTCGGCGGCGAGGATGGGGATGACCGGGTCCCAGGCCTGCCGGTGATGGCCGATGCCGTGCAGCAGGAGCAGCGGTTCGCCGGTGCCCACGCGCGCGTAGGACACGGTGACCGCCTTGGGGCCGTGCGGTGAGGGGAGGCTGACGGTGACCGTGTCGGACATGGGACTGCTCCTCGTCTGAACGCCGTGACGAACCATCCTGTAGACAGCTTGTCAGCAACTGCTACCGACGGGTAGCCCCGAGTTTTCACGAACCGCGCGGCAGCCTTCACACGCCGGTCACCACACACAGCGGGACCCGGTCGTGGGCCTCCGTGGGGCACTAACGCGCCCTGCGCACCTCCACGTTGAAGTCCGCGTGCCCGATGCCCTGCATGAGCTTGACCCACAGCGGCACGTACATCTCCACGACCCGCGCGGTCCGGATGTCCCCCAGGTCGAACACACGCTCCGCGGGCCAGCCGAACTCGCCCAGCAGCGCGGTCACCCGCTCCTTGGCGCTCTCCTCGTCACCGGAGACGAAGATCTGGTGCTCGCCCGGCACTCTGGAAGGGTCGACCATCACCTGGCAGTTGACGGTGTTGAGACTCTTCACCACCCGGGCCCGCGGGAACTCCCGCTGGATCTGCTCGCCCACACTGTCCGACTCGACGGGGGACAGCCGCAGCTCGCCGCCCTCGAACGCCAGGGGGTTGGAGACGTCCAACAGCACTTTGCCGTCCAGGTGTTCCGCCCCGGCCGACCTCAGCACGGCGAGCGCGACCTGCCCGCCCACCGCGTTCACGACCACCTCGCCGAACGCGGCGGCGTCCGCGAAGGTGCCGTGATGGGCCGTGGGACCCGCGCCGTCGGCCCACTCGACGGCCGCCGCGTTGTCCTTGGTGCGCGAGCCCAAGGAGACCTCGTGGCCCAGTTCGACCAGCTTGCCGGCCAGAGCGCGCCCCACGTCGCCCGTGCCCAGTACCCCGTATCGCATCGTCGTTCCTCCCGTTCTCGGGACCGCCGGCCACCGGCGGCCCGCGGTCATTGTGCTCCGGGGAGGCTGATTCGCCTGGACACCGGGGAATGTGTCGGGTGGGATGGTGCGGTGGCAAGCGACACGGCGACCGATGTCTTCGAAGAACACCGCCCCTTCCTGATGGGTGTTGCGTACCGCATGCTCGCCCGGGTGGCCGACGCGGAGGACGTCGTCCAGGAAGCGTGGCTGCGCTGGTCCGCCGAGGACCGGTCGGCCGTGCGGGAACCGCGCGGGTATCTGGTCCGCGTCACGACCCGGCTCGCCATCGACCGGCTGCGCCAGGTCCAGTCGCGCCGTGAAGCCTACGTAGGGCCGTGGCTCCCGGAACCGTACGTCACCGACTTCGGGGACGCCGCGCCCGACAGCGCCGAGCGGGCCGTCCTCGCGGACTCCGTCTCCCTCGCCGTCCTCGTCGTCCTGGAGTCCCTGTCACCGCTGGAGCGGGCGGTGTTCGTCCTGAGAGAGGCGTTCGGCTATCCGTACGCCGACATCGCCGCCGTCCTCGACCGGGGCGAACCCGCGGTGCGCCAACTCGCCGGGCGGGCACGCAGACACGTGGAGGAACGGCGGCCACGCTACGAGGTCGACCCGGCCGAACGCCGTGACCTCACCGAGCGGTTCCTCGCCGCGGCGGGCGAGGGCGATCTGGAGGGCCTCGTGGCCCTGCTGGCACCGGAGGCCCGGCTCATCGGCGACAGCGGAGGGCGCGCCCAGGCGCCGCTGCGGATCCTCGACTCGGCCGAGAAGGTCGGCCGCTTCGTCGTCGGCGTCACCAAGAAGGGTGTGTCCGGGCTGTCGCTGCGCTACCTGGAGGTCAACGGCGGTCTCGCGGTGCTCGCGCTGTCCGGGGGCAAGCCCGACAGCATCATCCAACTGGACGTGGCGGACGGCCGTATCCAGTGCGTCTACATCGTGCGCAACCCGGAGAAGCTGGTGTCGATCCCCGCCGACTAGGCCCCGACGACCCCTTCGTCCCCAGCGCCGCAGGAGAGCGAAAGCCTCCGAAAGCCCCCGTCCTTGTACGGGGGCTTTCGCCGTTGTGTCGCGAACGTCTCCCGGCGAGAACACCCCGTGAACGCTCCGCGGCGGGGCGCCTGTGCAATCCGTAAGGGTTCGAGGATTGGTCTTGACCAAGGGTGGAGGCGGCCCTATCGTCGCAGGGATAGTGCAGGAACCTTTAATAAACAAGGGCGTTAAAACGCCGCCGGGCCACGGCGATTGCGGAGGACAGGGTGGGGACCACGCAGTTGGAATCGGTGCCGGAACCGAAGTACTGGCACCTGAGGACCGTGCTCAGTGAAGCGCTGGACTCCGAGTTCACCGTGGGCGAGATCCTGCCCAACGAACGTGATCTGGCGGCCCGTTTCGGTGTCGCTCGGGCGACCTTGCGCCAGGCGCTCGAACAGCTCGAACTGGAAGGCCGCCTGCAGCGCCGTCGCGGCGTGGGCACCACGGTCGCGCCACCGCGCGTGGGCGTGGCCGTCGGAACCGAACAGCATGTGTGGCCGGGGGCGGCAGGTGACGCCTGGCACGCCGCGGACTGCACCGTGGCGGCCCCGCCCGCGCCGGTGGCCGGCTTCCTGGAGACCGCCGACGGCGAGTCGGTTCACACCGTACGCCGTTCCCTGGTGACACACGGTCAGCCCGCCGCCGCCGAGCTTCTGTACATCCCGGCGTCCTCGGTGCCGGACCTGTCGGCGATCGACGCGCCCTCGGGTGCCGCACGCGCGCGTGCCGTGCTGCGCGAACTCCAGCGCCTGGAACTCGAAGGCCAGGACCGTGCCGTCGAGCTGGGCTCGGCCCGCGCGGACGACGCCAAGGAGCTGGACCGCCTTCCCGGCGCGCCCGTTCTCGTCGTCACGACCCGTTTCTTCACCGAGGGGCGCACCGCGGCGGTGTCCGTGGCCACGTACCGGGCGGACACCTGCCGGCTCACGTTCGGTGACTCCGGCCGCGTGGAGATCCACCACGACCCGGAGCGTCGCGCCTCCTGAGCCGTCCGGCCCGGCCCGCCGCGCTCGGCGGTCCGCGTCGCCGACCCACCCGTCCGACCACACCCGTCGCACCCCGGAACACTTCGGAGCGCGACGGGTTTTGTGGCTGTGGCTGTGGCTGTGGCTGTGGCTGTGGCTGTGGCCGGGCCGGCGCCGTGGCGTCACGCGCGCTTCAGCGGCGCGCGGTCACGGTTCCCTCCACCGCGAACAACTGCTCCTCCACATGGTCGAGGGCCAGGCGCAGCGCACCGGTCGCCACGGCCGCCTCCCCCAGCATCGAGAGGGCCACCTTGGGCGGACGCAGGCAGTAGCGTGCCAACTCACTCCGCAGCGGCTCCAGCACGCCGTCCAGGCCGGCCGCCCAGCCCCCGATGACGACCAGCTCCGGATCGAGGGCGAGGACCAGAGCCGCCACGTCGTGCACCAGCCGCTGGATGAAACGGTCCATCGCGGCACGCGCCCGCTGGTCGCCGTCCCTGGCCAGCGCGAACACCTTGGCGACCGCCTGCTCGTCGAGCGGGTGCAACGGCTCGTCCGTCGTCGACAGCAACGTCTCGGGGGTCACGTCACGGCCCAGCAGGTGCAGCGCTCCGATCTCACCGGCCGCCCCGCCGAACCCCCGGTGCAGCCGCCCGCCGATCAGCGAGCCGGCACCCGGACTCAGTCCGGCCAGGACGAACACGACGTCGTCGGAGTCGGTCGCCGCACCCTTCCAGTGCTCCGCGACCGCCGCCGCGTTGGCGTCGTTCTCGACGAGCACCGGGCATTTGAAGGAGCGGCTCAGCCGCTCGCCCAGCGGCAGTCCCGTCCACTCCGGCAGCGCCGTGCCCAGGCGCACGGTGCCGTCCGCCTCCACGATGCCGGGGCTTCCCACACCGACCGCGCGCAGGGAGCTGCGGGCGACACCCGCCCTGCGCAGCAGCTCGGCGACCGCGACCCGCAGCCGTTCCAGCCGCTCGTCGGCGGACGCCGTCTCGTCCACGTCCTTGGCCATCGCGCCCATCACGCGCCCGTCCAGGTCCGCGAGCAGCGCCGCGACGCGGTGAGGGCCGATCTCCAGGCCCAGCAGATGCCCCGCCTCGGCCCGGAACCGGAACCTGCGCGCCGGACGCCCCTGGCGCCGTGCGGCGCCCTCCTCGGCCGCCTTCTCGACGACGAGCCCGTTCTCGATCAGCCCCTCGACGACCCCTTCGACCGTCGGCCGTGACAATCCGGTCACCCGGGTGATCTCGGTGAGGGTCGCGCAGTCCGTGGCACGCAAGGCGTGCAGGACCACCGCGGAATTGATCCGTCGCAGCAGAGAGGGATCCCCGCCGGTCAACCGCCCCAACGTCCGTCCTCCCAGCTTGTACGCGTGTTGGCCGGATCGTACTCGTCGTGGGGGACCCCGGCGAGGGCCGGGGACCCTTTCCCGTGCACGGGCCGCGATCAGCCCGGCGCCACGAACCCCGACTCGTAGGCCGCGATGACCGCCTGAGTACGGTCCCGGGCACCCAGCTTCGCCAGTACGGAGCTGACGTGCGACTTGACCGTCTCGGTGCCGACGACGAGCCGCACGGCGATCTCGGCGTTGGACATCCCCCGTGCCATCAACCGCAGCACGTCCGCCTCGCGCTCGGTCAGCCCGGCCCGATCCATGGCCGCCCGTGCCGCCGGATTCCCACCGTTCTCCCCGTACTCGGCCGCCAACTGCCGTACGGAGGCGGGGAACAGCAGGGACTCGCCCTCGGCCACCAGCCGCACCGCGTGCACGATCTCGGCCGGCCGCGCCCGCTTGAGGAGGAAGCCGTCGGCCCCCGCGCGCAGCGCCTCGTAGACGTACTCGTCGTTCTCGAACGTCGTCACCACGAGGATCTTGGGCGGGTCGGCGACCGTCCGCAGGACCGCGCGAGTCGTCTCGATGCCGTCCATCAGGGGCATCCGGACGTCCATGGCGACCACGTCCGGCCGCAACTGCCGGACGAGCGGGATCACGGCGGCGCCGTCGGCGGCCTCACCGACGACCTCGATGTCGGGCTGCGCCTCCAGTACGGCGCGCAGCCCCGCGCGTACGAGGGGTTCGTCGTCGACGAGCAGAACGGTGACCGGCATCCGGCCAGAGTAGATCAGTGCAACGGCAGCTCGGCGTGCACCTGCCAGTCACCCTCGTGCGGGCCCGTCCGGGCGCTGCCGCCGAGCAGCGCGGCCCGCTCCCGTATGCCCCGCAGACCGTTGCCCCGCCCGGCACCGGATCTGCCGTCCGGCAGCGGATTGCGGACCTCCAGGGAGAGCGTGCCGTCCCCGACCTCGATACGGACGCGCACCGGGACACTCCCGGCATGCCGGATCACATTGGTGAGCGACTCCTGGAGGATGCGGTACCCCTCTCTGGACACCGGTCCCGCCACCGTCTCCAACGGGCCCGAGACCTCGGCGTCCACCTTGGCCCCCGAGACGCGCGCCGACTCCAGCAGCCGGTCGGCGTCGGTCAGCGTGGGACGGCCGCTCACGGGACGCTCCGCCTCGCGCAGCACACCCAGCACCCGCTCCAGATCCTCCAGGGCGGACCTTCCGGTCTCCTCGATGGCGGCCAGGGCACGGGAGGTGAACTCCGGGTCGCCGGCCGCGCGTGCGGCGCCGGCCTGCACCACGGCGACGGTGAGCGCGTGGCCGATGGAGTCGTGGAGCTCACGGGCGATGCGGTTGCGCTCCAGGAGTTGTTCGGTGCGTTCCTCCAGCGCGGCCAGCCGCTCGGTGGGGGAGGGGCCGAGGAGCCGCCGGGCGAGCGCGGTGGTCAGCTCGCCGAGGCCGACCACCGCGCCGTACAGGGCGAGCAGGGGCAGGGGAATGAGCAGCGCGCAGCTCCAGTGCGGGTCCAGGAGCCGGATCACGGGGTCGCCGGACGGCCAGTGGCCGAGGGCCGCCCTGGTGAGGTCGACGGCGAACACGGGCAGCCAGACGGTGACCACGGAGGTCGCCACGCTCAGCAGCATGCGCGCTTCCAGCCAGAGCACGGTCCGCCACCGGTCCCTCAGGCCGGCCGAGGGCGCGACCGAGAACGCCGTGTCCTCACCACTTCGCTCGCCCGGCGCCAGCATGAACCGCGCCTGCACACCCTCACCCCGTCGCACGGCCGGAATCAGCCCCAGCGGAATGAGCATCAGCGCGGGCACCCACGGCCTCGACATGTCGATGAACAGCCACACGCTGACGAACAGCATCGGCACCCACAGGTGCAGCAAACGCGTGTACGTCGTCCCCCACAGCAGCGGGCGCAGAAATCGGGCCATTGCGCCATCGTGTCAGCCGCCACTGACAACGGACCTCCCCCGGGCGGGGGAGAGGATCTCCACCCGCGGGGGAGGCGCGGACCGGCCGGCGACGGCCAGGCTGGGGCCATGACCAGCATCGACGTCCAAGACCTGACCAAGGAGTACGGCGGCAAGCGGGCCGTGGACCACCTGACCTTCAGCGTTCTCCCGGGCCGTGTCACCGGATTCCTCGGCCCCAACGGCGCCGGGAAGTCCACCACCATGCGGCTCGTGCTGGGCCTGGACCGGCCCACCTCCGGCACCGCCACCTTCGGGGGCCGCGCGTACGCCACCCTCGACGAACCGCTGCGGAAGGTGGGCGCCCTTCTCGACGCGGGAGCGGCGCACGGATCGCGGACCGCCCGGAACCACCTGCGGGCCCTCGCCGCCACCAACCGCATTCCCGAACGCCGGGTCGACGAGGTGCTGGAGGAGACGGGGCTCGCCCCGGTGGCCGGGCACCGGGTGAAGACGTACTCCCTGGGCATGCGTCAGCGTCTGGGCATCGCGGCCGCGCTCCTCGGAGACCCGCCCGTGATGCTCCTGGACGAACCGTCGAACGGCCTGGACCCCGAAGGGATCATCTGGATCCGGGAGCTGCTGCGCCGGCTGGCCGGGGAAGGGCGCACCGTCCTCGTCTCCAGCCACCTCATGAACGAGACCGCCTCCTTCGCCGACCAGCTCGTCGTCCTCGGCCGCGGCAGGCTTCTGGCCGACATGCCCATGCGCGCGTTCATCGACGGGCGCGTGCGGCCTCGCGTCCGGGTCCGCAGCACGGACAGCCGTGCCCTGGGGGGCCTGCTCGCGGAACACGGCATCGAGGCCGCCGAGGGCGAGGACGGCCGCTGGACCGCGTACGACGCACGACTGGAGGACATCGGCCACCTCACCTCGGCCGCGGGTCTCCCCGTCCTCGAACTCGCCGCGGAGGAAGGGACGTTGGAGCAGGCCTATCTGAATCTGACCGCCACCGAGACCGAGTTCGCCGCCGCCCCGACCCAGCCCCAGGAGGCCTGACCATGTCCTTCGCACCCGTGCTCCGCGCGGAATGGATCAAGATCCGGACGTTGCGCTCGCTCACCTGGGGACTGCTCGCCGTCCTCCTGGCCACGGTCGCGTTCTCGGCGCTCGCCGGACTCGACGACTCCGGCGACGCGGACTTCGACCCGCTCTTCTCGACCTTCTTCGGTGTCAGTTTCGGCCAGATCGCGGCCATCACCTTCGGAGCCCAGGCTGTCTCGGCCGAATACCAGGGCGGCGCGCTCCGCGTCTCGCTGGCGGCGGTTCCCGACCGGGGACGCTGGTTCCTGGCGAAGACGGTGGCGATCGCCGTACCGGCCCTGGGGATCGGCCTGGTCACGGGGGTTCTCAGTCTGGTCGTCGGGACGTCCGTGCTCGGTTCCCGTGCCGACGCCCTGACCTGGACGGCGGAGCTCAGGGGCGTGGTCGGCTGCGCCGTCTACCTGTGCTTGATGGCCCTGTTCGCGGCGGGTCTGGCGGCCGTCCTGCGCAGCGGGGTCGCCACGCTGAGCATCCTGATCCCGTTCCTCCTGATCGTGTCCTTCGTCGTGGGGGGAGCCTCGGCGGGCGTGGCGGACTTTCTGCCGGACAAGGCCGGACAGACGGTCCTGCACGCGTCGTGGGACGGCGCTCTGGGACCCTGGAGCGGGCTCGCCGTGACGGCCCTGTGGACCGCCGCGGCCCTGGGCGCGGGGGCGTGGTGCGTCCGGCGCAGGGACGCATGAGCGCACTGGCTTCCTGACGCCTCACCAATTGTCAGTGGTGGCGGCTTTACTGGACGTCATGACCATCGCGCAGCATCTCGCCACGATCGACCGGCTGTGCGCCGAGGATTTCCCCACGGTGCACGGTGGGTCGGTGGCCGGGTCGTACGGCGCTCCCGGGGAACCCGGTTTCCATGTGGTCGAGTTGGAGCGGAGCGGCGGTTTCGCGGGGGAGCCGCACGGCGAACGGGAAGCGGCCGAGCAGTACGAGGCGCAACGGGAGGCTCTCGCGCAGCGGCTCGCGGACCGGTGGGGGGAGCCGCACTGGATAGGTCTCGACGGGCTGTTCCTGCGCGCACAGCAGGGCGACGAGCGCATACCCGAGCCCTGGGCCTCCCTCGGTTCGCACATGAGGAACGCGCAGGTGTGGCGGGCGGACGCCACCGGCCGCTGGGTCGCACTCGGCATCTCCCGGCTCGGCGAGGGCCAGGAGTTCAGGCTGCTGGCGCTGATCACGGAGACGGACCCGCCCTGACGCGGTGAGCGCGGAGGCGGACCTGCTCCGAGGTCGTGATCGCGTCGGCGTGACCGGCGTGACCGGCGTGACCGGCGTGACACGGAGAAGCGGAGACCGTCCCGTTCGGGACCCGATCAGGTGTCGAGGCGACCGCACACCTCGGCGACCAGGCTGTCGGCGTCGTCGAGCGCGGCGGCCAGTGTCTCCGGGGTGGTACCGAGCGCGGAGAACAGGGTGTGGGTCCGTCCGGCGAACTCCGGTGGGGCGACCG
This sequence comes from Streptomyces sp. NPDC015532, assembly GCF_043078065.1. Classification (NCBI taxonomy): domain Bacteria; kingdom Bacillati; phylum Actinomycetota; class Actinomycetes; order Kitasatosporales; family Streptomycetaceae; genus Streptomyces; species Streptomyces sp. NPDC015532. The sequence goes on from NZ_JBIBSY010000010.1 coordinate 100,966, forward strand.
CGAGTTCTCCCGCCGCCCGGACCGCCCCCTTCTCGTTGAGCACCCAGTGCCGGGCCTGGGCATGGAGGGCATGCGTGAGCAGTCCGACCGCACGGAAGAGGCAGCCGGAGACGTAGAAGACATCGCCGCGCACAGCCCCCTTGCGGGCGCCCGTGAGGATGAACGGTGCCTCCCATCGCGCGTTGTCCATGAGCGCATCGCGCAGCGGCTCGGGGTAGTGGCGCGTCCGCTCCCGCAGGCTCCGAAGCTCACTGCGGGGGTCGGCGAGGATCTGTCCGACGGCCAGCTCACCGGCGTAGGCGTGGGAGTACACACCCAGGGGATGTCCTGGCTGGGCACCGATCTCGAACCGCCCGGCGAGGCACTGCCGCCAGACGCGGTGGACGCGGTCCAGGTCACGGTAGATCCAGTCGACCCGGTGACCGTCGACGGTCAGCCAGCCGCCCCCGTCCACCCACGGCCCCCAGCCGCCCGGCTCGGTCACCTCCACCGGGCCACCGGCCAGTCGGGCCGCGAGCCGGCGCAGAGCCGCGGTGTCCAGCGGCGGCCGGTAGTAGAGGCCCAGATCGAAGTCGGAGTCAGGAGCGTGCGTGCCGCCGGCCCGGCTGCCGCCCAGACACACACCGACGACGCCGTCGACCTCGGCCAACCGGTTCGCGATCTCCGTCAGTCGCTCCATACCCCGGATTCTGCCGAGGCGCGTTTCCGTCCGCGACCTGTTTCCTCGCCGCTCCACATCACCGGAGAACGCCGAGAGGCCGACCGCGACGGCATCGGTACGAGCAGCCGGTCGCGGGCGGCCTCCAGGTCCGCTCGAGCGAGGTGGGTCAGAGGATCGACCCGGGCGTGTAGCCCGCGGCCTCCGGGTGCTGCTTCACGATCTCCTCGACGCGGGCGACGACGACGGCCACCTGGTCGGCCGCCGCTCCCGTGAAGGACAGCTTGTCGGCCATCAGCTCGTCGAGCCGCGCACGGTCCAGCGGGATCCGCTCGTCCGCGGCGAGCTTGTCGAGCAGCTCGTTGCGCTCGGCGCCCTGCTCGCGCATGGCCAGGGCGGAGGCGACGGCGTTCTCCTTGATCGCCTCGTGGGCGACCTCACGGCCGACACCGGCGCGCACGGCGCCCATGAGGACCTTGGTCGTCGCGAGGAACGGCAGGTAGCGGTCCAGCTCGCGGGCGACGACGGCCGGGAAGGCGCCGAACTCGTCGAGGACGGTCAGGAAGGTCTCCAGCAGACCGTCCAGCGCGAAGAACGCGTCCGGCAGCGCGACCCGGCGCACCACCGAACAGGACACGTCGCCCTCGTTCCACTGGTCGCCGGCCAGTTCGCCGGTCATCGACGCGTAGCCGCGCAGGATGACCATCAGACCGTTGACGCGCTCGCAGGAGCGGGTGTTCATCTTGTGCGGCATCGCGGAGGAGCCGACCTGGCCGGGCTTGAAGCCCTCGGTGACCAGCTCGTGCCCGGCCATGAGCCGGATCGTCTTGGCGGTCGAGGACGGGGCGGCGGCGAGCTGCACCAGCGCGGTCACGACGTCGTAGTCCAGGGAGCGCGGGTAGACCTGGCCCACGGAGGTGAAGGCCTGCGTGAAGCCGAGGTGCCCGGCGATCCGCCGCTCCAGGTCCGCGAGCTTGGCCGCGTCGCCGCCCAGCAGGTCGAGCATGTCCTGGGCCGTGCCGACCGGGCCCTTGATGCCGCGCAGCGGGTAGCGGGCGAGCAGCTCCTCGAGGCGGCCGTACGCGACGAGCATCTCGTCCGCGGCGGTCGCGAAGCGCTTGCCCAGAGTGGTGGCCTGTGCGGCCACGTTGTGCGAGCGGCCGGCCATGACGAGCTCGGCGTACTCGCCGGCGAGCTTGGCCAGCCGGGCGAGGACCGCCACCGTACGGTCGCGCATCAGTTCGAGGGAGAGCCGGATCTGCAGCTGTTCGACGTTCTCGGTGAGGTCGCGGGACGTCATGCCCTTGTGCACGTGCTCGTGGCCGGCGAGGTCGTTGAACTCCTCGATCCGCGCCTTCACGTCGTGCCGGGTGACCTTCTCGCGCTCGGCGATGGAGGCGAGGTCGACCTGGTCGAGGACGCGCTCGTAGTCGGCGACGGCGGCGTCCGGCACCTCGATCCCGAGGTCCTTCTGGGCCCGCAGCACGGCGAGCCAGAGCTGACGCTCCAGCTTGACCTTCTGCTCGGGGGACCAGAGAGTGGCGAGCTCGGCGGAGGCGTAACGTCCGGCGAGGACGTTGGGGATTCGGGGCTTTGCAGGCGCGGCAGTCACGTGCATGGAGCATACCGGCTGTCCGGCGTGACTCCTGATATGTCCGAGGCGTCCCGGATGCGCAGGTCGCGGCGGAGCGGCACCCCCCGGCGGACCGGGGCGTGCGTGAGAGGTGCGGGGACGGGACGGAGGTGTCGCGCTCGGCGCGCATCGCAGACCACGTCGTCGCTCCTGCGTCCGCCGGTGACTCCGGCGGATTGACGCTCAACTCCTTTGAACAGAGGGGAGTTGTTCACCGTATGGATGGGTGGATGGTTCGGTGGAACGTTTTCGCAGGGCGGTGCTCAGGACCCGGAACGCGGGGGACGGCTTCCGTAACCGGCCTGTGCGTGGGGATCGGGGTGGGGCTGCTCGCTGCCGACGACAGCGCGCAGACCCCCGTACGTCTTTGAGGTGAACCGGTCGTGGGCGAAGGTGAGCTCTGCCGTGATCAGCTGGTTGCGCTCGTCGTTGACTTCCTCGATCTCCTGCATGAGCTGGGAGTTCTTGGCGCGGAGTGCCGTGTTCGCGTTCCGCGCCTCGTCGAGGGCTCTGGCATGACTGCCGAGTCTGATGGCGGTGACGGTGGCCCTGCGGGCCATGGCTTTCTCTCGCTGGGCGAGGTCCAGCTCGCGCTTGTGCATGTCCAGTTCGAGGCGGCGTCTGTGCTCAGCCATGACGCTGAGATCATGTCGGGTGCGGGCGTCGACCTGCGTCACCGTGTGACGGAGTACGGCCGCAAGTGCCCCGGCCACGCCCATGGTTAACAGGCCGATCCCGACGGTCGCCAACTCCCATGTATGGTGCCAGACACCCGCGCCCACGAATGCCCAGCCGGCTGTGCAGCTGGCGGTGGACGCGGATGCCAGTCTGTACGCCACGTTTCGTTACCCCCTTGCAGTGGCCCCCCGGCTGTCGTCGGCGTCGAGATCCTTCTGGAGCTCGATAGCTTGGACGATGTTCCCGCTGAGCAATGTGCGGATTCTGAGATCAGTGATTCCCCATGCGTCCATGGCCTCCTCCGGGGTGAGTGTTACTGAGGCTACCCTCCGCACCGCGGGCTGAGGCCCGTGTTCCGGCGGAAGCATGCCGCTGTTCACCAACATCTCTCGCTGGTCGAGGCCAAGTACTGACGCCCATGTCGTCAGTTGCGAGGGAAGGGGGAGGGTCCTGCCTTCCAGTGTTCTGCTGATCGTCGTCAGGCTCACTCCAATCGCGATGGCCAGCTGAGCCCGGCCACCGGCTCGTGGGCGTACGTCGTACCCGGCCGCTGTCGCGGCATTTGTGAGGTACTCGCCCACCCTCCTTGCGAGAGCTTGTCGCTCACCGCGGGACTCGTGGGGGGACTCTTCCATGCTCCGCATGTTCCGGAGAGTAGCGCGCGTGTATGCAAGTTGCACGCGACTTGCATGCGTGCATCTTCGCAGGTCAGTAGGCGTTTATGTGTCATGCCAGGCCAAGGGGGACGCCTCGCACTCCAGTTCCCACCAAAAAGTCTCGTCGTGATACCGGCGAAGCAACTTGCGCACGTGTACGCAAGTTGCATATGTTGCATGACTGTGAGTTAGTCGCACGTATGCAAGTCCCTTTGAGGGGACCCTGATTGCACCGCCTCGGCATCGGCTCGACCAGGCTCCGGAGCTGCGAGGCATCTGCGGGGGACGCCTCGAAACCTTCGGACACGACGACCCGGTCATCCGGCGCCCGAGCCCGGCCATGGCCGGAGCGGACCGTCGCAGCACATGCCCACCACAGTTCATCCACTCATGAACGGAGTAGGCCTTGATCGCCGAGGCTAACGCCGCCCCACCGCGGTTCGACACCAGAGAACCGGCCCTTATCGCCCGTGCGCTCGCGGGTGACCGGGACGCGTTCGGGGAGCTCTACGCTCTGCATCACCCCGCGGTCCTGGCCTACGTACAGCGCCGTGTACGCAATCGGCAGGTCGCCGAGGACATCACCGGCGAGACCTTTCTCAACGCCTGGATGAAACGCGAGACTTTCACGTACCGCGGCATCGGCTTCGTGGGGTGGCTGATCACCATCGCCCGGAACAAGGTCATCGACCATTGCAAGAGTGCCCAGCGGCGCGAGTTCGTCGTAGAGGACATGCTCGGCTTCGACGAGGATCTCACGGTCAGCACCGAGGACACCGTATTGATCAGTCTGGACGAGGAGTTGCTGCGCCGGGCTCTGGAGCAACTGCGGCCGCCCCAACGCGAGGTCCTCACACGCCGGTTCCTCATGGAGTTCTCGGTGCTGGAGACGGCACGTCAGATGTCACGGTCCGAAGGCGCGGTGAAGACCCTGCAGTTCCGGGCTCTGGCCAAGCTGCGCAGCGAGTATCTGGGGGTGGCGGCATGACCACCGTGCCTGGGATCCGTTCCGCCGTCGAAGCCAATCTGGCCGAGCAACTCAGTGCTTTCGCCCGGGAGTTCGTTGCCGATCTGGAGGCGCAGGGGCGTCTGGTGGAAGCGGGCGGGGCAGGTGTTCTCGAACGGCTGCGGACGCAGGTCGAGGCGGGGCAGAACTGTCCCGAGGCCTATCACGCGGCCGTCGACACGATCGTCGAGGACTGCGGCTACCCGAGCGAGGTCGCGATGCGGATCGCCACCGCGCTCAACCGCAAGGGACTGATCCCCGGCGACGACGTCGAGCCGAGGCACGAGCGTGCGCCGGCGTCCGTCCCTGACCGCGAGTCGCGAGAGGTCGTCGCCGACGGTGCCGAGCCACGGCACGACCGTGCCCCGGCGCCCGGACCGGACGTCGGGGAAGCTGTTCCCGCGGGCGATGAGTCCGAGCCGCGGCACGATCGCGCTCCCGCGTCCGTGCCGGACCGCGGCGAGCCGGTTTCCGGTGGCGGGGACCCCGAGCCGCGGCACGACCGGGCTTCCGTCGCCTCGCCGCTCGTGCCGCCCGCACGGGGTGCGATCGTCCTGCATCTCGCCGACCGCGGTGCCGGACGGGCCATGGCGGAGCACGGGCCGGCATCGGTGCCGCAACGCGTCGAGGGCCAGGTCCCGCGGGTGCGGCCGGCCTCCGCGCGGTCGCGCCCGGTCGGATGGGGCAGCGCCTCCGCCCGCGCGGTCTCCGTCGCAGCGAGCCTTCAGTCCGACCACCTCGCCCGCCTGGAAGCCATGCAGATCACGGCGGACGGCGAGCGGGTGACGGTGGCGATCAAGGCCACCTGTCTGGACGACTGGGAGTATTGGCTCGACGCGATCGGTGCTCCCCGAAACGTCCGGACCAGGACGGCCGGGCACGCTCAGGTGGCCGCGGGGACGCTCGACGGAGTCGCCGTCCACCTCACCGCGCACGGTGTCCCCGAACTCCTCCAGGAGGCGAGCGACACGGCCGCCGATCCCTTCTTCCTCTGGGGGCGGATCTACGACCTCGGGGTGGGGCAGGTCGACCGCGCCGACCGCATCTGGCTGTCGCTCGGCCGGCGCCAGGACGAACGGGGGATGCCCCTGCTGGTCCTGCGCGGTACGGACGGTCCCCCCTATCCGCTCGCGTCCATCGTCATGGCGCACGGCCCGCTGACGGCGACCCCCCTGCCCTCCGGCGGAATCGCCGGGGACATCGCGTGACCGCAGCCGGGGCGCCGTTCCGGCTGGCTGTTTCTCACTCCTGGTGCACCGCGCCTCTGCATGAGGCGAACCGGGGCGACGCGTCCACACATGCTCACCGTCCGTGTAATGCACCTGGCGCAGAGCGACCCTGGCCTGTTGCAGGCGAGGTTGCTCGGTATGGCTGGTTTCCCACCCTGCCGACAGTCCGTCGCAAGGGTGCCGATGGGGCACATCGGCCCTGATCGGTCCACCGGTGGCGTGTCGGTGCCAAAAGGTACGCACGTGCCTTTGCCCCGGCCACGCCCATGGACAGGTGCCGGCAAGTTCGCCGGGCGGTGCTCTGGGGCGTACTTCTCAGGCCCACGCTTGAGTGCTTGGATGCTGATTCCAGCGGGAACTCCCGGCTGGCCTGTTACTTGCCATCCCCTCCAGGGTGGCGAGACGGCTCCTCTCCATGCTCCGCAAAGCTGGAGGGGCCGTCGGCGGGGCCCGGCGTACGCGCCGGGCCCGGCCGTAGTCCCAGGCGCGTCCACGGTGCTCCCACGCTGTCGAGCGCCCCCTGTGCGCCCTGTGGCGGTCGCGGGGTGAACCGGTAGCGTTCTCCCCTATGCGGAGCATGGGCCGCCGTGTCACTCGCGAGAGCGGCACGGCGGAAGCCGCCCGCCCGGCGCTCGGCCCAGCCTTCGCGGTCACCCTGTTCGGGTCCGCCGGCGGGTGACAGGGGTCGCGGTGCCCGGGGCGTCCCGGTGGATCGTGGACTCAGCCGCCGTGGCCGCCCGTGACGTGATCCTCGTAGGGCAGCAGCTCAGGCCGCTTCGCCGGCCGTCCGTCGCCGGAGGAGCGCCCTGTCAGCCGTCGCCCGATCCACGGCAGCAGATGCTGCCGGGCGAAGCGGGCGTCGGCGGTGCGGCGGGAGGCCCAGCCGGGAGGCGCGGAGGGCGCCGACGGGACGTGCCACTCCGGGTCCTCGGCTTCGTGTCCGAGCGTCTGCCACACGGCTTCCGCGACCCGGCGGTGTCCATCCGCGGTCAGGTGCAGCCGGTCGACGTCCCAGGAGCGGGGGTCGGCGAGCGAGGGGGCTCCGTAGAGGTCGACCACCAGAGCGCCGTGCCGCTCGGCGAGGGCGTCGACGATGGTGAAGAGCTCCTCCATGCGGGGCCGGAAGCGTTCGAGGACCGGACCGTTGCGGCCGGGGCTGCGCATCAGGACGAGCTGCTCGCAGGCCGGGGCGAGCCGCTCCACGGCCTCCTCCAGGAGACCGCGGACGCGTCCCATGTCGACCTTGGGCCGCAGGGTGTCGTTGAGACCGCCCACCAGCGTGATGACATCGGGGCGCATGGCGGCGGCCACGGCCACCTGCTCGTCGACGATCTGCCCGATCAGCTTGCCGCGCACCGCGAGGTTGGCGTAGCGGAAACCGGGCGTCCGGGCGGCCATCCGGGCCGCGAGGAGGTCGGCCCATCCTCGGTAGGAACCGTCGGGCAACAGGTCCGACATGCCCTCGGTGAAGGAGTCGCCGACCGCGACGAGGCTGGTGTATGAGGCATTTATCTGCATGGCGAGAAAGATGGTAACCCGAATACATACCCGTCGGTCGGTCGGACCGTCCCACCGGAGCGGGGGTGACCCCGGCGTCGACCCGGGGTGACCTCGGCGTGGACCGGGGGTGGCCCCGGCGTCGACCGGGAGTGACCCTGGCGCCGAGCGGGCCCCGGGTTCCCGCCGCTCTCCCGCACCGGAGCCCGGGCGTCCCGCCTACGCCGGCTGTCCGAACAGTTCTCTCAGGACGTCCTCCATCGTCACCAGTCCCGTGAGCCGCCCGTCGCTGCCCATGACCGCCGCGAGATGCGTACGACTGCGGCGCATCGCGGTCAGGACGTCGTCCAGCGGGGTGCTCTCGCGGACGCGGGCGATGTGCCGCATGTCCTCCACGCGGAACGGCACCTCGCGAGGGACCGCGTCCAGCGCGTCCTTGACGTGCAGATAACCGACGATCCGGCGCCCCTCGTCCACGACCGGGAAGCGGGAGAACCCCGACTCGGCGGACAACCGCTCCAGCTCCTCCGGAGTGACGCCCACGCGCGCGTAGACGACGCGTTCCACCGGGAGCACGACGTCGTGCACCGGGCGGCGGCCCAGCTCCAGGGCGTCACGCAGCCGCTCCTGGGCACGGTGGTCGATGAGCCCCGCCGCACTGGAGTCCTTGACCAGGCGGGCGAGTTCATCGTCGGAGAAGGTCGCCGCGACCTCGTCCTTCGTCTCGACCCGCAGCAGCTTCAGCAGCCCGTTGGAGAAGGCGTTGACCGCGAAGATCACCGGGCGCAGCGCGCGGGAGAGCGCGACCAGCGGCGGTCCGAGCACCAGTGCCGTGCGGACGGGCTCCGCGAGTGCCACGTTCTTCGGCACCATCTCACCGAGCAGCATGTGCAGATACGTCGCCAGGGTGAGCGCGATGACGAAGGAGACCACGTGGCCCGCGCCGGAGGGGACGCCCACCGCGTGGAACACCGGCTCCAGCAGGTGGGCGATGGCCGGTTCGGCCACGATGCCGAGCACCAGGGTGCACAGCGTGATGCCGAGCTGCGCGGTCGCGAGCAGTGCCGAGACGTGTTCGAGGCCCCACAGAACGCTCCGCGCACGCCGGTCGCCCCGCTCGGCGTGCGGTTCGATCTGGCTGCGGCGCACCGAGATCAGCCCGAACTCGGCACCGACGAAGAAGGCGTTCACGACGAGGGTCGCGAGTCCGATCAGCAGTTGTACGACGGTCATCGCGTGCTCTCCTCGGCGTCGTGCGGGGCGTGCAGCAGCACCCGTGAGGCCCGCCGCCCCGAGGCGTCCACGACATCGAGCCGCCAGTCGTCGGCCACGACGCTGTCGCCCTCGGCGGGGATCCGGCCGAGCTCGGTCGCGATGAAACCGGCCAGGGTCTCGTACGGTCCGTCGGGCACCCGCAGTCCGACCCGGGCGAGCTGGTCGGTACGGGCGAACCCGTCGGCCGAGTACAGCGCCCGGCCCTCGGCGTCCGTGCCGACCGGGGCGAGGTCGGGCGTCTCGTGCGGGTCGTGCTCGTCGCGTACCTCGCCGACGACCTCCTCGACGATGTCCTCCAGGGTGGCGACGCCCGCCGTACCGCCGTATTCGTCGATGACGACGGCCATCGTGCGCTTGCCGGCCAGCCGGTCCAGGAGTCTGTCGACGGTCAGCGACTCCGGTACGAGCAGCGGCTCGCGCATGATCTGCGAGACGGGAGTCTGGGTCCGGTTCGCGGCGGGCACGGTCAGCACGTCCCTGATGTGCGCGACGCCGACGACCTCGTCGAGGGTTTCCTGGTAGACGGGGAAGCGCGAGAGTCCGGTCGCCCGGGTCGCGTTGGCCACGTCCTCGCAGGTCGCCTGGACGTCCAGCGCGATGACCTGGACGCGCGGTGTCATCACGTTCTCCGCGGTGAGGTCGGCGAGGTTCAGGGTGCGCACGAACAGCTCGGCGGTGTCCGGCTCCAGGGCGCCCTCCTTGGCGGAGTGCCGGGCGAGCGCCACCAGCTCCTGGGGCCCGCGGGCGGAGGCCAGCTCCTCGGCGGGTTCGAGGCCGAAGCGGCGTACGACGTGGTTCGCGGTGTTGTTGAGATGGGCGATGAAGGGGCGGAACGCCGCGCTGAACCAGCGCTGCGGCGTCGCCACCCGCTTGGCCACGGCCAGCGGCGAGGAGATCGCCCAGTTCTTGGGCACCAGCTCGCCGACGACCATCAGGAAGACGGTCGACAGCGCCGTACCGATGATCAGCGCCACCGAGTTCGACGCGGAGGGCGGGACACCCAGTGACTCCAGGGGGCCCGCGATGAGCTTGGCGATCGACGACTCGGAGAGCATGCCGACCACAAGGTTCGTCACGGTGATGCCCAGCTGGGCCCCGGAGAGCTGGAAGGTGAGGTTCCGTACGGCCTTGAGGGCTCCGGAGGCGCCGCGCTCGCCGCGCTCCACGGCGCGTTCCAGCTCGCTGCGCTCGACGGTGGTCAGGGAGAACTCGGCCGCCACGAAGCCGCCGCAGGCCAGCGACAGCAGAACTGCGACCAGCAGGAGGAACACTTCGGTCATCGGGTCACCTCCGTCCCATGATCGGCCAGGGACCGGGGGATCGCGCGATGTCCCGGGCCGCCGTGCGCATCACGGCCGCGGGTACGGGGAGGCTCGCCCATGGATGGACGCTCACGCCTTTCGTCGAAGGTACGTTGGTCCAACAAGAGTAAAGGATCGGCAAAGTGACCTTCCCGGGTGGTGACGCCCGACCGGTGCCGGCCGCCCCCGCCGGGTTCGGGGGAGCGACCAATTCCCGGCGGGCGACCGCCCCCGACGACGACCAGGAGTCCTGGCTAGTCGGTGAGCGGCTTCACCCAGCGCCGCCAGTGTTCCTCCGGCGTATACCCGGCGGCCCGCCAGGCATGGTGGGCGGTCTCGTTCCGTTCCAGGACCATGGCGTCCCCGCGCCGTCCCCCGAGCCGGACGAAGCGCTCCTCCGCCGCGGCGAGCAGCGCGGAGCCGATGCCGAGGCGCCGCCGGCCCGGATGGACCGCCAGCCGGTACAGGTGACAGCGCCAGCCGTCGAAGCCGGCGATCACCGTGCCCACCAGCTCCCCGGTGTGCTCCGCGAGCAGGAGCGCCCCGGGGTCCCGGGTGACGAGCCCCTCCATGCCGCCGAGGTCGTCACTGATGCTGGTGCCCTCGGCGGCCACCTTCCAGAAGGCGAGCACGGCGTCGAGGTCCTCGGGCCGGGCGGCCCGTATCCGCAAGTCGGTCATGGTCCGATCCCATCACGCCGACAGGGTGCCGGAACGGCGTTTCCGTCATGCGGACGATCATCGGCCGCTCAGTTCGCGGACCACGGGAGCGAAGGCCTCCAGGTTCGGCTCCAGCACCGTCAGATACGAGAACCCGTAGCGCTCCCGCAGCTCGCGGACCTGGTCGACGAGCTGGTCCACAGCGCCGATCAGGACGATGGGCAGCTCCAGCACCTCCCGCTCGGTCAGATGCGGGAGCCGGGGCAGCCACGGCCGGACCGCGGCGGCGCGGTCGTCGGTGACGGCGACGATCTGGATCAGCAGGTTGAGCTCGGCGGGTTCCTCGCGGGCGGCGGACGCCTTCCGGTGGAGCGCGACCCGTCCGTCGAGCTCGGTGGCCGTGAGCGGTTCCAGCGTGCCGTTCCGTCCGGTGCGCGCTCCCGTGAACGCCGCGATGTCCGCGTGTTCCGCGGCGATACCGAGCATCCGGTCGCCGTTGGCCCCGATCAGCAGGGGTACCCGCGACGGCCCGCCGCTCGGTTGCTCAGGCGCCTTCCCGCCCGGCCACGGAGTGCCGTCGGAGAGTCCGTCCGCGCCCAGTCGGTGCTCCAACTCCTCGACCGTGCGCAGGAGATGATCGACCCGCTCGCGCGGGGTGCCGAAGGGCAGACCCGCCGTCTCGTGTTCGGCCGGTACGTATCCGGTGCCGAGGCCGAGTTCGAGACGGCCGCCCGTCAGCGCGTCCGTGGTGGCCACCTCACGGGCCAGCAGCACGGGGTTCCAGAAGGCCGCGTTGAGCACGAACGTGCCGAGCCGGGGCCGTTGGGTCACCGCCGCCGCGGCGACCAGCGAGGGGAAGGGGGCGGGCATGCCCAGATGGTCCGCCACGGTGATCACGTCGTAGCCGAGTTCCTCGGCGCGACGGCACTTGGCGGCCCACCCGGTGGCGGTCGCCGGGGCGATGAGGCTGACACCGAAACGGAACGGGCGCGACATGAGCCGTCCCTTCCTCGGAGGGACTCGCCCGGGCCGTGCGGACCGGGCGAGCATGGGCCGGTCCCGGCATCAGACGGCCCGGGAACCGGTACGAGCGGGTGGTCCGCTTCCGGGACCTTGGTGGACCGGGAACCGGTGCGAGCGGGTGGTCCGCCTCCAGGACCTTGGTGGACCCGTGCGAGCGGAGGGTCGGTCGTCGGCCCCGGTGGACGGGAGGCAGTGTGAGTGGATGGTCCGCTTCCCGGACCTTGGCGGACCGGGAAACGGTGTGAGCGGGTCGCCCGCCCCCGGACCCTGCTGGACCTGTGCGAGCGGGTGGTCGGTCATCGGCCCTGGTGGACCGGGGAGAGGGCGAGTCGGTGTTGGTCCCCGGTCCTGGGGGACCGGGAAGCGGGGCGGGTCGGTGGTCGTGCCCCGGTCCTGGTGGACCGGGGAGAGGGCGTGGTCACTCGTGCGCGATGGCGGCGAGCACATTCATGCGCGACGCGCGCAGAGCCGGAAGCAGCGCCGCGACGATTCCGACGACGGCCGAGCCGATCACGACCGCGACGATCGTCGTCCAGGGGATGGCGAGCGCCTCCATGCCCTGGAGCGCGAGCACCTGCTGCACGCAGACGCCCCAGATGATCCCCAGCGCCAGCCCGAGGATCGCGCCGAACACGGCGATCACCACGGACTCCAGACGGATCATCCGGCGCAGCTGGCGCCGGCCGAGTCCGATGGCGCGCAGCAGCCCGATCTCACGGGTGCGCTCCACGACGGACAGGGCGAGGGTGTTGACCACACCGAGCACGGCGATGACGATCGCGAGCCCGAGCAGCGCGTACACGAGGTACAGCAGGACGGCGATCTGGTCGTGGACGAGCTTCTTGTAGTCGGCCTGGTCGCGGACCTGGACCTGGGGATACGGCTCCAGGGTCTTCTCCAGCCGGGGGCGCAGCCGGTCCGGGGCGGTGCCCGGGGCCGCGTTCACGTACAGCGCCGAGTCCTGCCCGCCGGGCACGTACTTCTCGATCGTGCCGAAGCCGAAGACGAGTCCGCCCTGCGTCCCGAACCCTCCGCCTCCCTGGTCGGTGAGCGCGCCCACCGTCAGTTCGGTGGTGCGGCCGGCGGGGAACTCGACGGGGATCGTGCTGCCGACCCGCACGTCGTGGTCCTTCGCGAACTGCACGTCCATGGCCATGCGGCCCTCGCCGAGCGCCGCCGCCGTGTCACCCCGCGCGTACGTGATGTGGGCGACGTCGTCGAGCCGCGGATCGTAGGCCGCGGCGGTCGTCTCCACCCGCTTGCCGTCGGGCAGCTTGACCGCGACCGGGGTGAACCGCTGCCTGACGACGAGTCCGACCCCGTCGGTGGCGCGCACCTTGTCCGTGACCTCGTGCGAGAACGGGACGAAATTCGCGTTCTGGAGCACGAAGTCGGCGCCGAGGGTTTTGTCGATCTGCTGGTCGAAGGACTTGCTCATGGACGCGCTGGCCACGGACATTCCGCCGACCAGGGCGAGACCGACCATCAGGGCGGCGGCGGTGGCACCGGTACGCCGAGGATTGCGCAGCGCGTTGCGCTGGCTCATCCGGCCCACCGGGCCGAAGATCGCCGGGAACGCGCCGCCGAGGACGCGGATCACCGGGCGGACGAGCAGCGGCCCGGCGATCACCGTGGCGATCAGTGTCAGGACGACACCGAGTCCCAGCAGTGAGGCCGCGGACGAGGTCGTGTTCGAGGCCGCGCATCCCGCGAGGGCCGCGGCCCCGGCCGCGCCGACGACCCCGCCCACCACGGCCCGTACCCGCAACGGCCTTCCCACGCCCGCGATTTCGGCGTCCGAGAGGGCCGCCATGGGGGAGACGCCCGCCGCACGCCTGGCCGGCAGATAGGCCGCGACGTACGTGACGCCGACCCCGACCACGTACGCCGCCACGGGGGTCGGCCAACCGATCACCATCTCCGTGGACTTGAGGTTCATGCCGAAGGCGGTCATCAGCTTGATCAGCCCGATCGCCAGCCCGATCCCGGCCGCGAGGCCGAGGGTCGAACCGACCAGGCCGAGGAGCAGCGCCTCGGTGAGCACCGACCGGCGGACCTGACGCCGGTCGGCTCCCAGAGCCCGCAGCAGCCCGAGTTCCCGGGTGCGCTGGGCGATCAGCATCGAGAAGGTGTTGACGATGAGGAATATGCCGACGAGCACCGCGATCCCGGCGAAGCCGAGCATCACGTACTTGATGACGTCGAGGAATCCGCCGAGCGCCTCCGCGGAGGACTTCGCCTGCTCCTCGGCGGTCTTCACGTCGTAGGGTCCGCCGCCGAGTTCGGCGGAGACGCGCTGCTTGAGCGTCGCGTCGCCGACACCCGGCGCGGCGTCGACGGAGATGCTCGTGGCGGCGTCGGAGCGGCCGAGCAGCTTCGACTGCGCGGTCGGGGTGTCGAGGAAGATCAGCGCGGCACCGGGGTTGGTGGTGGTGAAGGTGGCGATCCCGACGATGTCCACCTTGAAGGAGCCGGGCTGTGCCTGCACCGTGAGGGTGTCGCCGATGCCGAGGTGCTTCTTGTCGGCGGTGTCCGCGTCGAGCAGTGCCTCATGGCTGCCGTGCGGTGCGTGTCCGGAGGTCAGCTTCACCGGACTGCGTTCGGTGATCTCCCAGTTGGTGACGATGGTGGGGGCGCCGGTCGTCGGTCCGACCGACTTGTTCGCGCTGTCGACGACCGGGGCGTTCTCCACCGACGCGTCCACATGGGTGGCGGCGACTCCTTCGACCCCGGCGAGCCGGTCCGCGAGGGAGGCGGGAACGGTCTCGGCGGCGCCGGTGGGCAGTTGGGACGTCAGGTCGTTCTTCGGCTGCACGGTCACATCGGCCGAGGTGGAGGCGAAGAGTCGGTCGAACGTACGGGTCACCGTGTCCGAGAAGATGAGACTGCCCGCGACGAAGGCCACGGACAGCACGATGGCCAGGGCCGACAGCAGCAGTCGACCTTTGTGCGCGAGAAAGCTTCGCAGTGTCGCCTTGAGCACGACCGCCTCAGTCCTTGTCGGGGGTTACGTCACCGGAGGCACCGCCGGGAGCGCTGCCGCCGGGGCTGCCGTGGGCCGTGTCGGCTGCGGCGGGAGCCGTGTCCCCCGCGCCGTGGACGCCTGCCGCAAGACCCGCGGCGCCCTCGGACGCGGCTTCACCGGGTCCGCCGCGCTCGCCGTCGAAGGTCACCCGAACCGTGTCGAAACGCTTCATCCGCTCCAGTACGGCGTCCGCCGTGGGCCGCTCCATCTCGTCCACGATCCGCCCGTCCGCGAGGAAGAGCACCAGGTCGGAGTGGGCGGCGGCACCGGGGTCGTGCGTGACCATGACGACGGTCTGGCCCAGGTCGTCCACGGCCTCACGCAGGAATCCCAGGACTTCGAGGCCGGCCCGCGAGTCCAGGTTGCCGGTCGGCTCGTCGGCGAAGATCAGCTCGGGTCGGGAGGCGAGCGCCCGCGCACAGGCGACGCGCTGCTGCTGTCCTCCGGAGAGCTGGGCGGGCCGGTGCTTGAGCCGGTCGCGCAGCCCGAGGGTGTCGATGACCTGGTCGAGCCACTTCTGGTCGGGCTTCTGACCCGCGATGTCCATGGGCAGCGTGATGTTCTCGGCCGCGTTCAGGGTGGGGATCAGGTTGAACGACTGGAACATGAAGCCGATCCGGTCCCGTCGCAGCCGGGTCAGCTCGCGGTCCTTCAGCCCGGTGATCTCGGTGTCGCCCAGCCACACCTGTCCGGCCGAGACGGTGTCCAGGCCCGCCAGGCAGTGCATGAGCGTGGACTTCCCGGAGCCCGAGGGGCCCATGACGGCCGTGAACCGGCCGCGCGCGATGTCCACGTCGACCGAGTCGAGGGCCAGTACGGTGGTCTCGCCGGAACCGTACGCCTTGGTCAGGCCGCGGGCGCGGGCGGCGATCCCGTCCCCCTCCGCGCGGCCCGGAATCTGCTCCGCAGCAGCTGTGGACAAGACCGCCTCCTCTGTGATGGATGGTCCGGACTCCTCGTCCGGCCCGAGCGTAGTGTGATCGGGGGCACACTCGGTATCCCCCCTAGGTGCCGCATGGTCTCCGTCCCAAGGTGTGCCCCTGATATCGATGTAAGGGGCAATCTCCACCGCGGCCCTCCACCCCGGTTTCCGTCAGGGCCCGCACCTTGGCTCCCTACCCTGGACCAGGCCCTCTTGCCCGTGCTAGCGATTTCGCGCTAGCTTCGAAGGATGGCGAAGACTCAGCTGAACGTCCGGGTGGACGAAGGCACCGCGAGAGCCGCCCGGGAGCGTGCCCTGGAACGGGGGATGAGCGTGAACCGCTATATCGAGGAACTGGTCCGGCAGGACACCGGGGAGGTGGGCCACACCTTCGTGGAAGCCGCCGCCGATTTCATGAAGCAGTACGAGTCCGTCTTCGTCGAGGAGTTCGGCGCGGACCGCGAAGGCACCAGCGAAGGTCGTCGTTGATCCCTTGAGCAGCCTCAGAGTCGATCTTGCCTGGCTTCTCATGATCGCCGAACAGAAGACACCCGGAGACCCCCAGGTCACCGATTGGGGATCCCTCGTCGCCGCGGTCAGCCGGCACGAGGCGGAGATCCTCGGCATTCCCGTCTACGACAGCCCGCACGCCCGCGCCGCCGCTCTCCTCCAACTCCTGCTGCACGTCCCGGCGCTCGAACGCTCCAACGCGATGTTCGCCTCGGCCGTCGCCTACGCCTATCTCGTCGCCAGCGGCCTGAAGGTCGTGACCTCGCCCGAACAAGTGCGTGAACTGGCCCGTCTGGTGAAGAACGGCGAGGCCAGCGTGCACGACATCGCCCACGAACTGCGCCGCTGGAGTCTGTGACACCAGCGGCGCGAGGGTCTGTCGTCCAGGTCGGGTGGCGCCGGGGTGCACTGCCCCGCGTCCCGCCGCGTGTCCCCG
This sequence comes from Streptomyces sp. NPDC015532, assembly GCF_043078065.1. Lineage (NCBI taxonomy): Bacteria > Bacillati > Actinomycetota > Actinomycetes > Kitasatosporales > Streptomycetaceae > Streptomyces > Streptomyces sp. NPDC015532. The sequence goes on from NZ_JBIBSY010000010.1 coordinate 117,474, forward strand.
ACGACAGGTCCGGGGCGCCGGGGCGCGCTCGTCAGTCGAGCGGGCGACGGGCCGTGCCCAGGACGCAGTACGACGTGGGCAGGCGTGGTCCCTTCTCGGGCATCAACAGCCGCCGGTACGGGCCCAGTTCGAACCCCGCCTCACGCAGGGCGGCGATCGGGTCCCGGGCCACGTGACAGCCGCCGCACAGCCGCGGCCACACCGTGGCGTCCAGACCCCGCTGGACGGACCCCATGACCCGTCCGCCGCCCCGGCCGTGCTCGAAGAACCGCACCGTGCCGCCCGGGCGCAGCACCCGCCGCACCTCGGCGAGCGCCCTCGGCACGTCCCGCACGCTGCACAGCACCAGCGAGAGCACGGCGGCGTCGTACGCCTCGCTCTTGACCGGCAGGGCCTCCGCGGCACCCGGCGCCACATCGACGGGCACCTCGCAGCGCAGCGCCGCCTCGACCGCCAGCTGCCGCAGCAGCCGCTCGGGTTCGATGGCGACGACCTCCGACACGGTGCCCGGATAGTGGGCGAAGTTCAGGCCGTTGCCCGCGCCGATCTCGATCACCCGACCGGACAGTCCGACGAGCAGCCGTTCGCGCACCCGGCCGATCCCCATCCGGGTCTCGGCGCCGGTGCTGAAACGGGCGTAGAAGCGGGCGAACGCCGGATGGTGCACGGCGTCCGCGGAGACCTTGCCGGGGCCGGCCGACCGGAGCGGTTTGAACGGCATTGCGGACCTCCCGGGAGACAGGGTTCACCGGGATTGTCCCCCCGGGACGTCCGCCGCACGCGCCGCGCGTCCCGCGCGAGGCGGGTTCACCCGCGCGGGATCCGGTCAGGGCCGATCCCGCGGCGGTCGCGGGATCACCGGTGACCGCTGCCGGACGCGGGCCGTGGGCGGCGTGTCGCGGACGGTGCCGTACAGATGACGGGGTGACGGGGTGACGGGGTGACGGGGTGACGGGGTGACGGGTGGAGGGGGTGGCAGGGGTGGAGGGTTAGCGGGTGCCGGGTGGCAGATCACCTGCCACCCGGCACGCGGCCCGGCACGCGGCCCGGCACCCGGCACTTGGCGCCTCCACGTGCCACCTGCCGCCCGGGACAGGGACGTGCGGTGGCCGGCTCAGGCTGGTGTGTGCGCCGCCGTGAAGACCCCGGCGTTCCAGCGTCCGCCCAGCCGGTGATCCAGCCAACTCGGCGCTCCGGCACGGAAGTCCGCGGGCGCGAGGCCACCCGCGCCCGCCGGGACCGCGCCCAGAAGGGGCGCCCCGGACACGGCCGGGAGGTCCGCGAGATTGCACCGCATCGCCAGATCGGGTGAGTCCGGCCAGCTCCCGATCACCACCCCCGCGAACTCCAGTTCCCGCAGGCGGAGTTCACGGGCCGTCAGTTCCGTCGTGTTGAGCGTGCCCAGCCCCGCGGAAGCGACGACCAGCACGGGTGCGTCCAGCAGCCGGGCCACGTCCGCGAGCGTCCCGTCCTCGTGGTCCAGCCGGACGAGCAGACCGCCCGCGCCCTCGACCAGCACCAGATCGTGCTCGGTGGCGAGCTTGGCCGCGGCCTCCGCCGCCGACTGCGGGGACACGGCCGACAGTCCGGCGCGCCGGGCGGCCGTCGCGGGGGCCAACGGGTCGGGATAGCGGCCCAGTTCGAGGGTCGTGACGGCACCGGCGAGCCGGGCCACCTCGTCCGCGTCGCCGCGTTCGTCCGGTCGTACACCCGTCTGCGCGGGCTTCAGGACGGCCACGGACCGCCCGGCCGCGAGAGCCGTGGCGGCGACGGCGGCGGTGACGACCGTCTTGCCCACCTCCGTGCCCGTACCCGTGATCACCAGTACCGTCATCTCAGCCCTCCCGCGCCGCCGCGCACACCGCGCGGGCGATCCGTGCCAGGTCCGTGTCGCCGGTGACGTACGGCGGCATCGTGTAGACGAGGTCGCGGAACGGCCGCAGCCACACGCCCTCGCGGACCGCGGCCGCCGTCGCCGCCTGCATGTCCACCTCGTGGTCGAGCTGGACGACTCCGATCGCGCCGAGCACGCGCACGTCCCGGACGCCCGGCAGCGACGCGGCCTCCGCGAGGCCCTCCCGCAGACCGGCCTCGATCCGCTTCACCTCGGTCCGCCAGTCCTGGCCGAGCAGCAGGTCGACCGAGGCGCACGCCACCGCGGCGGCGAGCGGATTGCCCATGAAGGTCGGGCCGTGCGCGAGCACCGGGACCTCACCGCGCGAGATGCCTTCGGCCACCCGCGAGGTGCACAGCGTCGCCGCCATCGTCAGATAACCGCCGGTCAGTGCCTTGCCGACACACATCACGTCCGGCGTCACACCCGCGTGGTCCGCCGCGAACAGCTCACCCGTACGGCCGAAACCCGTCGCGATCTCGTCGAACACCAGCAGGACGTCGTTTTCGTCGCAGGCCTCGCGCAGCACCCGCAGATACGCGGGGGAGTGGAAGCGCATCCCGCCCGCGCCCTGCACCACCGGCTCCACGATGACGGCCGCGAGCTCGTCGGCGTGCCGCCCGATCAGCTCGCGCAGATGGTCCGCGTACGACTCCTCGTACCCGGCCGGCGGCACGTCGGCGAAGACCTGGCGCTGGAGCACGCCCTGCCACAGCTCGTGCATCCCGCCCTCGGGGTCGCACACCGACATGGGCTGCCAGGTGTCCCCGTGATAGCCGCCCCGCCAGGTCAGCAACCGCTGCTTGCCCGGACGGCCGAGCGAGCGCCAGTGCTGGAGGCACATCTTGACGGCGACCTCGACCGAGACCGAGCCGGAGTCGGCGAGGAAGACGTGCTCCAGACCCTCCGGCGAGATGTCGACCAGCCGCTTCGCCAGCCGGACGGCGGGCTCGTGGGTGAGCCCGCCGAACATCACATGGCTCATCCGCTCCAGCTGGCCGCGTACCGCGTCGTTCAGGACCGGGTGGTTGTAGCCGTGGATGGCCGACCACCAGGACGACATGCCGTCGATCAGTTCGTCCGTGCCGCCGGCCAGCCGCAGCCGGACCCCGCTCGCGGACTCCACGACCAGCGGCTCCTGGCGGCCGGGCATCGGCCCGTACGGATGCCAGACATGCCGCCGGTCGAGGTCGAGCAGTTCCCGCGCGGACAGCTCAGGCATTGGGCGCGAGATCCGTTCCGGCACCGCGGCGACGCACGGAGACCAGGTCCGTACGGGCGTCGGCGGGCGCTTCGGCCGGAGCCGCGGGCGCGGAGCCGCAGACGCCACCGCCCTCGTGGGACCCGCAGCCCGCCTCGGCGTGCGATCCGCATCCGGCGGCGGCACCGGATCCGCACCCGGCCTCCGCGTGCGAGCCGCAGCCGCCGTCCGACGGCGCACGGTGCTCGGGCAGCGTCACCTCGCCCGCGTTCTCCACCTCGAAGCCGGCGTCCGCGATCATCTCCAGGTCGGTCTTGCCCGCCTGGCCCTCGCTGGTGAGGTAGTCACCGAGGAAGATCGAGTTGGCGAGGTGCAGGGCGAGCGGCTGGAGCGTGCGCAGATGCACCTCTCGGCCGCCGGCGATCCGGACCTCGACGTCCGGGCACACGAAGCGGACCATGGCGAGGATCCGCAGACAGCGCTGCGGGGTGAGGTTCCACTCCTTGGCGAGCGGGGTTCCCTCGAAGGGGATCAGGAAATTCACCGGAACGGAGTCGGGGTCGAGCTCGCGCAGCGCGTACACGACGTCCACGAGGTCCTCGTCCGACTCGCCCATGCCCGCGATCAGGCCCGAGCAGGCGGACAGCCCAGCCGCGTGCGCCTTCTGGACGGTTTCCACCCGATCGGCGTACGTGTGGGTGGTCGTGATCTCCCCGTACGTTCCCTCGGACGTGTTCAGGTTGTGGTTGTAGGCGTCGGCGCCCGCCGCGCGCAGCCGCTCGGCCTGACCGTCGGAGAGCAGGCCGAGGCAGGCGCACACCTCGACGCCCTCGTTCTGGTCCTTGATCGCCTTGATCGTGTCGGAGACCCGGTCCACGTCACGGTCCGTCGGGCCGCGCCCGCTGGCCACCAGGCAGACCCGTTTGGCGCCACCGGCCAGCCCGGCCGCCGCGGCCCGGGAGGCCTCCTCGGGCTTGAGCCAGCTGTACTTGAGGATGCCGGCCGTGGAACCGAGACGCTGCGAGCAGTACGAGCAGTCCTCCGGACACAGGCCCGACTTCAGGTTGACGAGATAGTTCAGTTTCACCCGTCGCCCGAACCAGTGACGGCGCACCTTGCCGGCCGCGGCCACCACATCGAGTACGTCGTCGTCGGAGGTGGCCAGTACGGCCAGCGCCTCGTCGCGGGTCGGCAGCTCGCGCCGAAGCCCCTTGTCCACCAGCGTGTTCAGCAGGTCCATGAGGTCCGATCCTGGCCTATGCGACCGCTCCCGGCCAAGGAGAGTTTGCACAACAGAGATGGTTCGACGTGTGGGTATTGCCACATCATGGGCCCGCGGAGCGCCCGCTAGGGTCTGTGCACTGCCTACAAATCACCGCCACCGCACAGGCGCCGAGACCCGGAGGACACATGGCGTTCGGCTGGATCGACGAGCAGGCCGAGGCACGCCGCAGAGCCGGACTCGTCCGTACGCTGCGCCCGCGTCCGGCGGACTCACCGCTCCTCGACCTCGCGAGCAACGACTACCTCGGGCTCGCCCGCCATCCGGAGGTCACCGAGGGCGCCGCCCGTGCCGCGCGCACGTGGGGCGGCGGCGCGACGGGCTCCCGGCTCGTCACCGGCACCACCGAACTCCACGGCGAGCTGGAACGCGAACTGGCCGACTTCTGCGGCTTCGAGTCCGCGCTCGTCCTGTCCTCGGGCTACGCGGCCAACCTCGCCGCCGTCACCGCGCTCGCGCCGCACGGCTCGCTGGTCGTCTCGGACGCCGGCAACCACGCCTCGCTGATCGACGGCTGCCGGCTCGCCCGTGGCACCACCCAGGTGGTCTCCCATGGGGACCCCGACGCCGTACGCAAGGCGCTCGGCACCCACGACGGACCCGCGGTCACGGTCTCCGACACGGTCTTCTCGGTGGACGGCGACGCGGCCCCGCTGGCCGAACTCGCCCTGGCCTGCCGCGAGTACGGTGCCGGACTCATCGTCGACGACGCGCACGGACTCGGTGTCCTGGGCCACGGAGGCAGGGGCGCTCCGCACGCCGCGGGGCTCGCGGGGGACCCGGACGTCGTCGTGACCGTGACGCTCTCCAAGTCGCTCGGGAGCCAGGGCGGCGCGGTCCTCGGTCCGGCGGCCGTCATCGACCATCTGATCAACGCGGCGCGCACCTTCATCTTCGACACAGGTCTGGCGCCGGCGGCGGCGGGCGCGGCGCTGGCGGCCCTGCGGCTGCTGCGCCGCGAACCGGAGCGGGCGGCGCGGGCGCGCGAGGTGGCCAGGGCACTGCACACGCGGCTGACGGCGGAGGGGCTCTCCGCGGTACGACCGGACGCCGCGGTCGTCTCCGTGCGGGCACCGTCCCCCGAACGGGCGGTGCGATGGGCGGCCGACTGCCGCGAGGCGGGCCTCGCCGTCGGCTGTTTCCGTCCCCCGTCGGTGCCCGACGGCGTTTCGCGGCTGCGGCTGACGGCCCGCGCGGACCTCACCGAGGAGCAGATCGAGCACGCGGTGGACGTGATCAGCCGGAACCGATGAACCGGTGGAGCGACGAACCGGTGGAGCGACGAACCGGTGAAGCGGTGAAGCGGTGAAGCGATCGGCCGGTGATCCGCAGGGGCGGCCGGCCGGTGATCTGTCGGAGCGGTGAACCGTACGGAGTCAGTCCAGCCCGGTGATGAACCCCTCCCAGACGTCCGGGGTGAACAGCAGGGCGGGTCCCGCCGTGTTCTTGGAATCGCGCACCGCGACCATTCCGGACCAGGGTCCGGTGCTCGGGCGCGCTGTTTCGACGCAGTTGTTCATCCCGGTACTGCGGCTGCTGCGCAGCCATCGCACAGGGTGCAGTGAAGTGCTGGAAGGTACGTACCGAGGCATTGCAGACATGACGTGCCTCCTTACGCGCCGTCACCTATCACGGCGATGTAGTCCAACGAGTCCTCGGGCGAAAGGGCGTGGAACTGAAGGGTGTTGAAGGCCTCGGTGTAGGCCTGGAGGTCTTCTTTCCGTTCGAGATAGAGGCTACTCGTCAAGTGGTCGAGAACAACCACATCCAGATCGGTTGTGTTCGGAAATGAGAAAATAACGAAAGGCCCGGTCACTCCGATGTGTGCCCCGGCGGCGAACGGGAGTACCTGGAGCCGTACTTGGGGCAGGGCCGCGGCCTCCCGCAGCCGCCGCAGTTGGCGCGCCATGACATCGGGGCCGCCGACCTCCCGCCGCAACACCGCCTCGTCCAGGACGGCGGACAGCTCCAGCGGCGGGTTCGAACGCAGGACGTCCTGACGGGCCAGGCGCACCTCGACCAGGGTGTCGAGCTTGCTGTCCTCCAGACCGTCCACCGCGGCCCGCGTCACCGCGCGGGCGTACTCGGGCGTCTGCAGCAGTCCGGGTACGACAGAGGTCTCCAGGGTGCGCATGGCGCTGGCGCCCGACTCCAGGCTGATGAAGTCGCGGTAGGCGGGCGGAAGCACACCGCGGTACGCGTGCCACCAGTGGTGGCGTCCGTTGCCCTCGGATCCGGCCAGCACGACGAGGAGCTCGCGCAGTTCGGGATCATCGACGCCGTACGCGCGTAACAGGCGTTCCACATCGGCCGGTTTCACCCCGCTGGTGCCGGTTTCGATGCGGCTCACCTTCGACTGGTGCCAGCCGAGCAGGCGGGCCGCCTCACCGCTCGTGAGGCCCGTACCCGCGCGGAGCGCGCGCAGTTCGGCACCGAGCTTGCGGCGGCGCACCGCGGGACCGTGCTGCATGCCTGTTCTCCTTACTCCTTCCAAGTCGCCCGAATATGCTCTGCCGACGCAGAGTTCACCGCATCGAGCGACAGATATATGCATTACTCGGTGGATCGCACCCGCGACCGGCCCGGTAATGGCAGTCTGGCGCAAGCACCAGTCCGGGACCGTACTCGAACCATCCGCTCGGTGTCGGGCTCCGGTCCCGTGGGAAAGGGACGAACGTCGCCATGGCAGACCATCAGGAAGCATCCGTCACCCTGCCGAGCGAACCGGTCTCGGTTTCCGTGGCCCGGAAATTCGTCGCCGAAGTGCTGTCCGAATGGGGCCTGCCGGGCGACTGCGAAGTCGCCGAGACCGTCCGCCTGATCGTGTCCGAACTGGCCACCAACGCCGTCCAGCACACGTTCGGACAGTCACCCACCTTCACGGTCGGCGTGCGTCTCGACCGGGAGGAGCGCCTCCGTATCGGGGTCACGGACAGTCATCCGCGCTTTCCGAAGCGCCTCCCCGCGGCTGTCCAGCAGGACAACGGCCGCGGGATGGTGATCATCCGCTGGCTGGCCGCCGAATGCGGTGGCAGGCTCACTGTCGTGCCGACCCGGGAGGGCGGCAAGACGGTCTCCATCGAACTCCCGTGGACGGTCCCTGTCCAGCCGGTGCCGGCGGGGTGGCCCGAAGAGCCCTAGGCCGTGTCCGCAAAGTCGCGCCTGCCCGGCCCTTCGGGCGACGACGCGAATTGCCAGACAGGCCTTAGGGGGACCGAGATCGTGCGGCGCAGGTCTCCCGGCTCCAGGCGTCGTGTGCTCACCGGCGTCGCCGCGGTAGCCGCCGCCGTCTCGGGCACCGGCCCTGCTGATCAGCGGCTGCCCGGCGGGCCCGGTGAGCGGCAGCCGCGCCGTACCGGCCGCGAGGAGGCGGCCGGGAGCGGTCACCGGCGCCGGCTCCTCGACGAGCAGCGGCTCGACACCCGCGGACGGCGGGACCGCCGTGGTTCCCGGCGCTCGTGTTCCTGGTCGACCGGGCCGGACGGTGGCCGCGCGCGCCGTGACGGGGCCGAGAGCGGCACTCTCACCGTTCCGGGGGCCGTCATGGCGCTGGAGCCACCGAGGAGCTGAGAGGGCGTCGGGCGGCCGCTGGAGGGCCCGCTCCGGGGCGGCGGCATGCGCCGCCGCCCCGGGCGAAAGGTCAGCCGACCCTGCCGTACCAGACGCTTCGCGTCCAGATCTTCTGGAGCTTCACCACTTCCCCGGTCTTCGGCGAGTGCCAGATCTTCCCCTTCCCGGCGTAGATACCGACGTGGTACACGTTTCGGCCGGAGTGGAAGAACACGAGGTCACCGGCCTTGCGGTGCGAGGCCGAGACGTGGTGCGTCTTGTTGTACTGGGCCGCGGCCGTACGAGGCAGCTTCTTGCCCGCCTTCTTGTACGAGTAGAGCGTGAGCCCGGAGCAGTCGAAGCGGTGCGGTCCGGTGGCGCCCCACTGGTAGGGGGAGCCGTGCTTCGACGCCGCGACCCGGAGTGCCTTCGTCGCGATGGTGGCCGCCTCGGCGGCGGGTGCGACACCGGGGACCACCAGGCTGCCGCCCACCGCGGCAAGGGTGAGGGCCGAGGCCGTACCGGCCCGGGTCCACAGCGACGGGACACGATTCAGCGCAGTCATGCGCAACCCTTCGTCAGCCGCCTGTGAAGGATGACCTGTCGGATTCGGGCTGGCGAAGTTGCCCGGCCGCTGCTGCGGCTTCACCCCAAGGACCGCCCGGAACTGTTCCGGCGGCCCGTCTAGCTGGGTCCTCCACTCCTGCCGATGCACTCCTGTCGACCGGGCATCCGGGAGGCGGCAGGACTCGGCGTCCGCCCGGACCGCCCCGCCGCTGTGGCGGGGGCTTGTCGTCGGTAGGGATCTTCACTCATCAGAGTCGGAAAATCCGAGTGGAAACGGCGTTTTGTGGGCTTACTCACCACTCGGCTGTTCGAGTGAACACCCCTCTGTTCGAGCACGTGTTGGAGACACCGATGAGGCCCGCACCTGGGACGACGGGTCTCATCCGGCGTCTCGATTCCGCGTGTTGCGCAACTCGGAGGGGTCGTAGAAAGGACCGATGAATACGCCATCGGGGGGTACACCATCCGGTCCGTTTGAGTCCTGGTCTGGACGTCGGGGAACCGCGGCGCGTACCGGCCTCGGGTGCGGGTCCGTCAACTGCCGGACTCGGGCGGCACGGTGACCCGGTCCGCCCGCCGCTCCCCGTCGAGCACCCGCAGGGCCTGAGCCAGCGTCGGGGCGTGCACCTCGCTCTCGCCCCGCTGGTGCATCAGCGCGAGGGCGTCCCGCAGGGCCGCCGCCTTGCCGACCAGCGCCTGAGCCGCCTTCAGGCCGCGATAGGTGTCTCCGGGGCGGGACGGGTTGATACGGCCGACCAGGTCGACTACGTCGAGATAGCGGTCGATCAGCTCGGCCTCGGCGCGGGTCAGCGCGGGCAGCGGGGGGAGGTCCGGGATCATCGGCCGCTCACCTCGCGCCGGGCGTCTCGCGCGAGGCCCTGCGGCTCGGCACGATCCGGTCGATCAGCCCGTAGGCCCGTGCCGCCGGCGCGTCGAGGATCTTGTCGCGCTCGATGTCCGCGGCGACCCGCTCCGGGTTCTGCCCCGTGTGCCGTACGAGCATCTCCTCCAGCGTCTCGCGGGTGCGCACCAACTCGTCGGCGTGAATGGCCAGATCGCTCGTCCGCCCCTGGATCGGCTCCGTCACCGACGGCTGGTGAAGGAGGACGCGGGCCCCCGGCAGCGCGAGCCGCTTGCCCGGAGCCCCGCAGGCCAGCAGCACCGCCGCGGCCGACGCCGCCTGGCCGAGGCAGACCGTCTCGACGTCGCAGGTGACGAACCGCATCGTGTCGTAGATCGCGGTCATCGCGCTGAAGGAGCCGCCAGGGGAGTTGATGTACAGCGAGATGTCCTGCTCGGGCGCCTGGTGTTCGAGGTACATGAACTGCGCCATCACGTCGTTCGCCGACGTGTCGTCGATCGGTGTCCCGAGGAACACGATCCGCTCGCTGAGCAGCTTCGCGTACGGATCCAGGGTCCGGTGCCCCCAGGTCGTGCGTTCGGTGAACTCCGGCAGGACATGGCGGGCGGACGGGCTGTGCATGGCACGCCTCCTCAGATCGACGTCTGTAAAAAATGTACAGGACGTACGTCTCCGGGGAAGGGGGCCATGCTGACAGCGGAATCGGCCCTGCCCATGGACGGAGGCCGGTGAGGCAGGGCCGTACCCCGTCGGACGGGGGATCCCGAGCCCCGTGGTCTGCGGGAGGCCCGGTCTAAGCTGGACGTCATGGCCTACGAGATTCCGGTGACGCAAGCCAGGGCTGAGCTCGCCGAACTGATCAACCGCGTCGTGTACGGCGGTGAGCGCGTCGTCGTGACGCGGCACGGCAAGCCGCTCGTCGCCCTGGTCTCCGCCGCCGACCTGGAGCGCCTCGAAGAACTCCCGGAGCCCGCGGACGGCCAGGTGGTCAGTTCCCTGTCCAGCGTCCGGGAGGTGGCGTCCGCGCCCCGCGAGCGCCAGCGGTTCGGCATCGCGGCGGAGCACCGGGGTCCCAGCGCCTCCTAGGCCGGGCGGACGGGAATGGTCGGACAGGCCCTGGTACCCGGGCGGGCACCCTCTGCCCGCCCGGGTGCGTGCGGGGGGTAGCGACGGTGGATACCTGTCGGGGCTCCGGCCGCAGGCGTGACCGCGGCCGTGTCACCACCGGTCCGCGGGGAGACCCCGGGAGTCACCCGGTACGCCGTATACGGTCCTGTCCCCGACGGCCTCACGGCGTTCCGGGGTGCCGCCGCGGCCCGGCCGGGCCGAACGGGGCAAGCGGGGCGGCATCACGGACCCGAGGCGTTCCCCCGGCGCGGCCCGGAAAGGATCACCGGCTGGTTAACGTCCTCGAAACTCCGGCCAACTAGCGTGCCCATCCACGCCACCAGGGGTTTCGGTGGCCGCGGCCACCGGGCCCGCACGGTCCGGAGCGAGGATGTGAGGTGGGACGCCGTGCAATTGACCCCGCACGAGCAGGAGAGGCTGCTGATCCATGTGGCGGCCGATGTGGCCGAGAAGCGCCGGGCCCGCGGACTGAGACTGAACCACCCCGAGGCCGTCGCCCTGATCACCTCGCACATCCTCGAAGGCGCTCGTGACGGCCGTACCGTCGCCGAGCTGATGTCGTCCGGACGCAAGATCCTGACCCGGGACGACGTCATGACGGGCATCCCCGAGATGATCCACGACGTCCAGGTCGAGGCGACCTTCCCGGACGGCACCAAGCTGGTCACCGTCCACGACCCGATCGTCTGACGGAGGGGAAGCGCCGTGATTCCCGGAGAGTTCCTCTTCGCCGACGAACCCGTCGTGTTCAACGAGGGCCGTGAGGCCACCCGGCTGACCGTCCTCAACGCCGCCGACCGCCCCGTCCAGGTCGGCTCCCACTACCACTTCGCCGAGGCCAATCCCGGTCTGGACTTCGACCGCGCCGCCGCGCGCGGCAAGCGGCTCAACGTCGCCGCCGGCACCGCCGTGCGCTTCGAGCCCGGGATCCCCGTCGAGGTCGAACTCGTCCCGCTCGCCGGCGCCCGCGTGGTGCCCGGACTGCGCGGGGAGACCGGAGGTGCCCTCGATGCCTGAGATCTCGCGTGCCGCGTACGCCGATCTGTTCGGTCCGACCACCGGTGACCGCATCCGCCTCGCCGACACGGACCTGCTGGTCGAGATCGAGGAGGACCGTTCCGGCGGACCGGGTCTCGCCGGTGACGAGGCGGTGTTCGGCGGTGGCAAGGTCATCCGTGAGTCCATGGGCCAATCGCGCGCTACGCGCGCAGACGGCACCCCGGACACGGTCATCACCGGGGTCGTGATCATCGACCACTGGGGGATCGTGAAGGCCGACGTCGGCATGCGCGACGGCCGGATCTCCGGCATCGGCAAGGCCGGCAACCCGGACACCATGGACGGCGTCCATCCCGACCTGGTGATCGGCCCCGAGACCGAGATCATCGCGGGAAACGGGCGGATCCTGACCGCGGGCGCCATCGACGCGCACGTGCACCTGATCTGTCCGCAGATCGCCGACGAGGCCCTCGCCTCCGGCATCACGACGCTCGTCGGCGGCGGTACCGGCCCCGCCGAGGGCTCCAAGGCGACCACCGTCACCCCCGGACCCTGGCATCTCGCCCGGATGCTGGAGGCGATGGAGGGATACCCCCTCAACTTCGGTCTGCTCGGAAAGGGCAACACCGTCTCGCACGAGGCGATGCTCTCGCAGATCCGGGGCGGCGCCCTCGGCCTGAAGATCCACGAGGACTGGGGCTCGACGCCCGCCGCGATCGACGCGGCCCTCACCGTCGCCGACCGCACGGGCATCCAGGTCGCCATCCACACCGACACCCTGAACGAGTCCGGGTTCGTCGCCGACACCCTCGCCGCCATCGCCGGGCGCGGTATCCACGCGTACCACACGGAGGGTGCGGGCGGCGGGCACGCGCCGGACATCATGACCGTGGTCTCCGAGCCGTACGTCCTGCCCAGCTCGACCAACCCGACCCGGCCCTACACCGTCAACACCGCCGAGGAACACCTCGACATGCTGATGGTCTGCCATCACCTGAACCCGGCGGTGCCCGAGGACCTGGCCTTCGCCGAGTCCCGCATCCGGCCGTCGACTATCGGGGCCGAGGACATACTCCACGACCTCGGCGCCATCTCGATCATCTCCTCCGACTCCCAGGCCATGGGCCGCGTCGGCGAGGTGATCATGCGGACCTGGCAGACGGCCCATGTGATGAAACGGCGCCGGGGCGCCCTGCCGGGCGACGGCCGCGCCGACAACCACCGTGTACGTCGCTATGTCGCCAAATACACGATCAACCCGGCGCTCGCACAGGGACTCGCCCGCGAGATCGGCTCGGTGGAGACCGGGAAGCTCGCCGACCTGGTCCTGTGGGAGCCCGCGTTCTTCGGGGTCAAGCCGCATCTCGTCATCAAGGGCGGAATGATCGCGTACGCGCAGATGGGCGACGCCAACGCCTCCATCCCGACACCCCAACCCGTCCTGCCCCGGCCGATGTTCGGGGCGATCGGGCGGGCCCCGGCCGCGAACTCCTTCAACTTCGTGGCGCCGCTGGCCATCGAGGACGGGCTGCCCGAGAGGCTCTCGCTCGGCAAGCGGTTCGTCGCCATCGAGTCGACGCGGGCGGTGACCAAGGCCGACATGCGGGAGAACGACGCACGGCCCGAGGTGCGGATCGACCCCGACAGCTTCGCCGTGCACATCGACGGGGAGCTCGTCGAGGCGACTCCCGCCGCCGAACTGCCCATGGCCCAGCGTTACTTCCTCTTCTGATGTCCCGGGCAGCGCTCCTCGTCCTGGCAGACGGCCGCTTCCCCGCCGGAGGGCACGCGCACTCCGGCGGGGCCGAGGCCGCGGTCAGGGCGGGACGGATCACCGGAGCCGCGGACCTGGAGGACTTCTGCCGGGGCCGGCTGCACACGAACGGACTCGTCTCGGCCGCACTGGCCGCGGCGGCCGCACTCGGGGTCGATCCGGTGGCCCTGGACGCGGCCGCCGACGCCCGCACGCCCTCGCTCGCCCTGCGGGTCGCCGCGCGGCGGCTGGGGCGGCAGCTCATGCGGGCGGCCAGGGCGACCTGGCCCTCGGCCGAACTCGACGCGCTGGCGCGGGAGTTCCCCAAGGGGGCGCATCAGCCGGTCGTGCTGGGCGTGACCGCGCGGGCCGCGGGTCTCGGGCCCGAGGACGCCGCGTACTGCTCCGCGTACGAGTGCGTCAGCGGGCCCGCGTCGGCGACGGTGCGGCTGCTGAGCCTCGACCCGTTCGACGCGACGGCCGCCCTGGCCCGGCTCGCACCGGAACTGGACGTCGTCGCCCACGCGGCGGCGAGTGCGGCGCGGCGGGTCCTCGACGACGGCGTCGAGGCGCTTCCCGCGGCGTCGGCACCGCTGCTGGAGATCGGCGCGGAGGCGCACGCGGCCTGGCCGGTGCGGCTCTTCGCCTCCTAGCGGACGCGGGCTCTCGGACCCCTCGGAGTCCGCCGACCGTCCCGCCGCCGGCTCCGGCCTCCCGGCTCCCCGGCAGCTTCGCTTCGCGGCCGTTCGGGGGATTCCATCCCCAAGGAGCAAGGAGCAAGGAGCAAGGAGCAAGGAGCAAGAAGCAGGTAGCCAGAGCCAGTGCCAGGAGCCAAGAGCCAGGAGTAGGAAGCGAGAGGCCCGGCGGTGGTCCGAAGGCGGACGGGGCCGCGTCCTCGGGGTATCGCGCCCCGCAGGTGTCGGTGCCCGTCGACCGGTCGGGGCACCTGGCCTCCGGGGGAGCGTCACCGACTCCGTTTGCCACCCCCACCCCCACCCCACCCCACCACCAACGCGACGAACGAAGCTGGAGCCGTACCGTGCATCTCGACCACTCCCACCACGGGCCGTCCGCGGTCAGTGCCGACGCCCGACGCCCCGACGGAAGGCGCCGTGCCCTGCGCATCGGGCTCGGTGGCCCCGTCGGCTCGGGGAAGACCGCCACCGTCGCCGCGCTCTGCCGTGCCCTGCGCGACGAACTGTCCCTCGCCGTCGTCACCAACGACATCTACACCCGCGAGGACGCGGAGTTCCTGCTGCGGGAGGCGGTCCTGCCCCCCGAGAGGATCACCGCCGTCGAGACGGGCGCCTGCCCGCACACCGCGATCCGGGACGACATCTCCGCCAACCTCGAAGCGGTGGAGGACCTGGAGGACGAGATCGGCCCGCTGGATCTCATCCTCGTGGAGTCCGGCGGCGACAACCTCACCGCGACCTTCTCCAGGGGACTCGTCGACGCGCAGATCTTCGTGATCGACGTCGCGGGCGGGGACGACATCCCGCGCAAGGGCGGTCCCGGTGTCGCGACGGCCGACCTGCTCGTCGTGAACAAGACCGACCTGGCGCCGTACGTGGGCTCCGACCTGGGGCGGATGGCCACCGACGCCAAGGCGCAGCGGGCCGAACTGCCCGTGGTCTTCCAGTCGTTGCGGACCGAGGCCGGGGTCACGGAGGTCGCCGGCTGGGTGCGGGAACGACTCGCGGCGTGGACGGCATGACGACGGCGGGAGTGCGCGCCACGGCGCGGATCGAGGCCAGGGACGACGGCCGGGGCGGAACCTCGCTGCCGGTGCTGGACGGGGAGGGGCCGCTCGCCCTGCGCCGGGTCCGGAGCGGCGGTCCCGAGGCGCGCGTGATGCTGGTCGGAGCGATGAGCGGACCGCTCGGCGGCGATCACCTCGCCGTCGAGGCCCGAGTCGGTCAGGGCGCGCGCCTGCGGGTCGGCTCGGCCGCCGCCACCATCGCGCTGCCCGGACAGGCCAAGGGGGAGGCCCGCTACGACCTGCGCCTGAACGTGGCCGACGACGGTGAACTGTGGTGGCTGCCCGAGCAGTTGATCTCCGCCGGCGGCAGCGACCTCTCCGTCTCCTCGCGCGTCGACCTCGAACCCGGCGCCCGGCTCGTCTTCCGGGAGGAACAGGTGCTCGGGCGCGTCGGTGAGGAACCCGGGCGGCTCACCAGCCGTCTCACCGTGCGACGCGACGGACGGACCCTGCTCGACCAGGAGGTGGCCTGCGGTCCCGGCGCCCCCGGCGGCTGGGACGGGCCCGCTGTCCTCGCCGGACATCGGGCACTCGGGCAACTCGTCGTCGTACGACCGGAGTTCGAGCGGGACGCGCCGGCCGCCCGACCGCTCGGGGAGCACGCCGCGCTCACCCCGCTCGCCGGACCCGCCGTGCTCGTGACGGCGCTCGCCCCGGACGCGCTGCTGCTGCGACGGGTGCTGGACGAAGCGCTGCGCGAACTCACATGACGTCAACTATGTTGCCAGGAAAGCTCGTTCACATCAGGTTCACCGCTCACCGGAACACTCCGTACCGGCTATCGGATTGGTAAAGAACACCGGTCACGTCTGTCCTCAGGCACCTCACAGCCGAAAGGATCCCCGTACCAATCGCCATCATGTACGGGGAGGTCACACTTGAGGTCCAAGAGACCGACGAAACGGGTGGCAGCGCTCGGCTCGGCCGGAGTGCTCGTCACCGCGACCCTGATAGCCGGCGCCGTCGCGGCCCCGTCGGCCACCGCCGACTCGCGGCACGGCCACGGTTACGGGCAGAGCCGCGAGCAGCGCGGAGCGGCCGTCGCCGCCGAGCGGGCCGCCAAAGCCGGGATCGACTGGCAGGACTGCCCGGCCGACTGGGGCTTCGAGAAGCCGATCCAGTGCGGCTGGGTGAGCGTGCCGCTGGACTACGCGCACCCCTACGGCAAGCAGCTCAAGCTGGCCGTGGACCGCATCGGGAACACCGGCACCACGGCGGAGCGCCAGGGCGCGCTCGTCTACAACCCGGGCGGCCCCGGCGGCTCCGGCATGCGCTTCCCGCGCCGTGTCACCACCAAGGCCCCGCTGTGGGCGAACACCGCCAAGGCGTACGACTTCGTGGGCTTCGACCCGCGCGGAGTCGGCCACTCGGCGCCCATCTCCTGCATCGACCCGCAGGAGTTCGTCAAGGCGCCCAAGGCGGACCCGGTCCCGGACTCCGAGGCCGACAAGCGCGCCCAGCGCAAGCTGGCCGCGGAGTACGCCGACGGCTGCGCCGAGCGCAGCGGCAAGGCCGTGCTGGCGCAGATGACCACGCTCAACACGGCACGCGACCTCGACGTCATCCGCGCCGCGCTCGGCGAGAAGAAGCTCAACTACCTGGGCGTCTCCTACGGCACCTACCTCGGAGCCGTCTACGGCACGCTCTTCCCGGGCCATGTGCGCCGCATGATCGTCGACAGCGTCGTCAACCCGTCGCGCGACAACATCTGGTACCAGGCCAACCTGGAGCAGGACATCGCCTTCGAGGGCCGCTGGAAGGACTGGGAGGACTGGGTCGCCAAGAACGACGCCGCCTTCCACCTCGGTGACACCCGCGCCAAGGTGCAGGACCAGTGGCTGAAGCTGCGCGCCACCGCGAAGAAGAGCCCGCTGGGCGGAGTCGTCGGCCCCGCCGAGCTGATCTCCTTCTTCCAGAGCGCCCCGTACTACGACTCCTCGTGGGTGCCGACCGCCTCGGTGTTCAGCAAGTACGTGGCCGGTGACACCCAGGCGCTCGTCGACGCCGCGTCCCCCGACCTCACGGACACGGCGGGCAACATCTCCTCGGAGAACGGCAACGCCGTGTACACGGCCGTCGAGTGCACCGACGCGCAGTGGCCCACCAGCTGGAAGAAGTGGGACCGGGACAACACGCGGCTCCACGCGCAGTATCCGTTCATGACCTGGGCGAACGCGTGGATGAACCTGCCGTGCGCCACCTGGCCGGTCAAGCAGCAGTCCCCGGTGGAGGTGAAGACCGGCAAGGGCCTGCCCGCCGTCCTCATCGTGCAGTCCACCAATGACGCCGCCACGCCGTACGTCGGCGCCGTCGAGCTGCACAAGCGGTTCAAGGGCTCCCGCCTGATCACCGAGCAGGGCGCGGGCTCGCACGGTGTGACCGGACTGGTCAACCCGTGCATCAACGGGCGGGTGGACTCCTACCTGCTCACCGGCAAGACGGACGCCGCCGACGTGACGTGCGCGCCGCACGCCACTCCGCAGCCGTAGTCCTCGCCGTACGAGGGGGCGGCCGGTCCGACCGGCCGTCCCCTCCGGCGTACCCCGTGACGGCGCCGCCTCAGGAGGCGAGCCAGGCGTCCTCCGCCGCGTAGTCGAAGAGGTCCCCGTAGTTCCTGGCCATCGCGGGATACGCCGCACGCCAGTCCCGCCCGGCGAGGTGCCGCTCGATCGAGGCGATCGTCTCCGGGAGCCTGTCGGCGTACCGGGTCACCGGGCGGTGGCCCAGCTCCCTCTCGGCGGCGCTCATGTCGCAGACCACGGGCAGGGGGACCGACCAGGGGGTGTCGCCGACCCCCGGGGCCGGGGGAGGCCCGTCGACGAGAACGTCCTCCGTCCGGACGCCCATCACCGCGTCGACGGCCCGCGCGATCTCCGCCACGGTCGGCGCGTCGGGGTCGCAGGCGTTCAGCACGCGTGAGCCCGGCCGCGCCGCGGCCAGCCGGATCAGCTCGGCGAGGGTGTGGACGCTGACCGGATGGAAGCGGCTCGCGCCGCCGTACGCGAGGATCCGCCTGCGGCGTCCGTCCAGATTGCGCTTGACGACGTACAGCTCGCGGGGCGTGCGGCCGTACGGGCCGTGGACGGCTCCCGCCCGCAACAGCGTCGTCGGCAACCGGTCGCCCGCGGCGAGGAGTTCACGCTCCAGGGCCGCCTTGCGCGTGCTGTACGTGGCCTCACCGGGCCGCACGGTCCCCTGGCTCTCCGGGATCGGCACCGGATACGCGGGGAAACCGTCCGGCTCCGCCTGTGTGTCGAAACCGCGCCCCTTGTCGTCCTCGTACACCGACACGCTGGAGATGACGACGGCCGAGCCCACCCGGCCGGCGAGCCCCGTCAACTGCCGCGCGTGGTCCGCTCCGTACGCGACGATGTCCACGAGCACGTCGCAGCCGTCGCCGATCACCGCGGCCAGCGCGGTGTCGTCGTCCCGGTCGAGCGCCGCCGTGCGCACCTCGGCCGGCCAGCCGTCGTCGCGACGCCCCCCGCGCGAGGCGGCCGTCACCTCCCAGCCGTCCCGGGCGAGCGCCGTCACGGCCGCGCGTCCGATCTGTCCTGTCGCTCCGATCACCACAGCACGTCTCATGCGCGAGAAACGTACAGGACGTACGTGTGGGTTCCCGGGCAGCTCAACTCATCGGCATGCGGGGGAACTTGCGGCCCGCCTCGGCCCGCTCCGCCGCTTCCTCGGCCTTGACTTCGGCCGCGTACCGGTCGACGTACTCCTGCTCGGAGAGCGCCAGGATGGCGTACATGATCTCGTCGGTGATGGCGCGCAGGACGGCCTTCTCGCCCTCCAGCCCGGCATAGCGCGAGAAGTCGAGCGGCTTGCCGAAGCGGATGACCACGGGATGGATCCGCGGGAGTTTCCTGCCCGGGGGCTGGGCCTCGAAGGTGCCGATCATCGCGCAGGGCACGACCGGGGCCTGAGCCCGCAGGGCCATCACCGCGACCCCCACCTTGCCCTTGTAGAGGCGTCCGTCGTGCGAGCGGGTGCCCTCGGGGTAGATCCCGAGCAGCTCGTCCTTGTTCAGCACGCCAAGGCCCTCGCGGATGGCGGCCTGCCCCGCTTCCTTGCCCGACCGGTCCACCGGAATCTGTCCGATGCTGCGGAAGAACGCCGCCGTCAGCCGCCCCTTGACGCCGGGTCCGGTGAAGTACTCGGCCTTCGCCAGGAAGGTGATCCGGCGCTTCAGGATCGCCGGCATCAGGAAGTGGTCGGCGAAGGACAGGTGGTTGCCGGCCACGATGGCCCGGCCCGACGACGGTACGTGCTCAAGGCCCTCGATCCGGGGCCGGAAGACCAGTCGCAACAACGGACCCAGAAGCACGTACTTGAGCACGTAATAGAACACTGGGGCACTCCTCGTTTTCCCCGGGAGCGATCAGTGTAGGCGCGGCCGTCGCCGGGCGTAACCAGCGTGGTGTCACTCTCTGTGGCCTCTTGGCCGGTATCAGACCCCTTGCGTCAGGACTTTCTCAAGAGACCCCAGAGCCGACCGGAGTTCCGCCGCCGTGATGGTCAGCGGCGGCGCCAGCCGGATGGTGGAGCCGTGGGTGTCCTTGACCAGAATCCCCTCGTTCATCAGGCCCTGGCTGATCTCGCGGCCCGTGCCGATGGAGGGATCGATGTCGACGCCCGCCCACAGCCCCCGTGACCGGAAGCCCTCGACGCCCCGGCCCACCAGGGCCGTCAGCCCGTCCCGCAGGAGGACGCCCAGCTCGGCCGCCCTGCGCTGGTACTCACCGGTCTCCAGCAGCCCGACGACCGCCGAGCCGACCGCCGCGGCCAGCGGATTGCCGCCGAACGTCGAGCCGTGTTCACCCGGACGCAGCACACTCAGCACGTCCCGGCGGCCGACGACCGCGGAGACCGGCACGATGCCGCCGCCCAGTGCCTTGCCCAGCAGCAGCAGGTCGGGGACGACCGACTCGTGCTCCACCGCCAGGGTGGTGCCGGTGCGGCCGAGCCCGGACTGGATCTCGTCCGCGACGAAGAGGCAGCCGGTGCGGCGGGTGAGCTCGCGGACGCCGGCGAGATAGCCGTCGTCCGGGATGATCACGCCCGCCTCGCCCTGGACGGGTTCGAGCAGCACCGCGGCCGTCGTCTCGTCGATCGCCGCTTCCAGCGCGGCCAGGTCGTTGTACGGCACGACCCGGAAGCCGGGCGTGAAGGGCCCGAAGCCCGCGCGGGCACCCTCGTCGGTGGAGAAGCTGACGATCGTGGTCGTACGGCCGTGGAAGTTGTCGGCCGCCACCACGATGGTGGCCCGGTCCGGCTCGACGCCCTTGACCTCGTACGCCCATTTACGGGCCACCTTGATGGCGCTCTCCACCGCCTCGGCGCCCGTGTTCATCGGCAGGACCATGTCCAGGCCCGTCAACGCGGCCAGGGACTCGGCGAATCCGGCCAGCTGGTCGTTGTGGAAGGCACGTGAGGTCAGGGTGAGCCGGTCGAGCTGGCGGTGCGCCGCCTCGATCAGCACCGGGTTGCGGTGGCCGAAGTTGAGCGCGGAGTAGCCCGCCAGCATGTCGAGATAGCGCCGCCCCTCCACGTCCTCGACCCAGGTGCCCTCGGCGTGCGCGACGACCACGGGCAGCGGGTGGTAGTTGTGCGCCAGGACGGGGCCCTCGGCTCGGATCAGTTCCTCGGAGCTGCGTGTACCTGCGCCGGCGGGCTCGGTCGCGCGGGCGGGAGCGGTCATGAACGGATCTCCTGTGTGCAGCACTTGATGCCGCCGCCGGCCTTGTGGAACTCCGACAGGTCGACGGGGACGGGGACGTAGCCATGGTGGACCAGGCGGTCGGCGAGGGCCTCGGCGCGGGGCGCGATGAACACGTGTCGGCCGTCCGAGACGGAGTTGAGGCCGAAGGCGAGGGCGTCCTCACGGGTGGCGAGCACCGCGTCGGGGAACAGCCGGCCCAGCACCTCGCGGCTGCCGGGCGAGAAGGCCTCCGGGTAGTACGCGATGTTGTCCTCGTCGAGGACGAAGAGCGCGGTGTCCAGGTGGTAGAAGTGCGGGTCCACCAGGCGCAGGCTGATGACCGGGACGCCGAAGAACTCCTGGACCTCGCGATGGGCCTCGGGCGTGGTGCGAAAACCCGTTCCGGCGAGGATGCAGCGGCTCGTCGGGACGAGATCGCCCTCGCCCTCGCACACCGACTCCGGGCGGTAGACGTCGAAACCGGCCGTCTTGAACCAGGTCTCGTACGCGGTGGACTCGGGGCGGCGCTCGGGTGCGTGGAAGGACGAGCCGAAGACACGGCCCCCCAGGACGAGCGCGCAGTTCGCGGCGAAGACCATGTCAGGAAGCCCGGGGACCGGCTCGACGGAGTCGACGGTGTGGCCGTGTGCGCGATAGGCGCTGATCAGCGCCTGCCACTGATCTCGCGCGAGATCGACGTCCACGGGGGTGTCGGGACGCATCCAGGGGTTGATCGCGTACTGAACGGCGAAGTGTCTGGGTTCGCAGACGAGAAAGCGCCGGGGGCGCGGCACACGGCTTTCGGACACAGAGAGGTTCCTCCGCTTCCTGCGGTGTCGGCTGGTGGGATGCCTCCACGGTAAGAAGCGAGAGCCGGGCACGACAAGCGACGAGAGCTGCGCGTATACGCAGGATTGCTGCGTGATCGGCAGGTTCAGCGCACGTTTCCTGCGTCGTCCGGGGCCGCGTGCGTCGCCCCGGCCTCCGGGGCCTCGGGCAGCAGATGGGACAGCACCATGTAGCTGATCGTCTTCCGGATGAACGGCTCCACCCGGATCCGCTCCAGGACCTCCTCGAAGTGCTCCACATCGACGGCCCGTACATGCAGCAGCGCGTCCGCGCCCCCGGTCACCGTCATCGCCGCGGTGATCTCCGGATGGTTGCGCATCACCTCCGCGAGCCGCCTGGGCGGGGCCGCGCCCTCGCAGTACACCTCCACGTACGCCTCCGTACGCCAGCCGAGCGCCGCGGGTTTCACCGTGGCCGTGAACCCGGTGATCACGCCGGTCTCGCGCAGCCGGTCGACGCGGCGCTTGACCGCCGTCGCCGACAGTCCGATCGCCGCGCCGATCTCCGCGAAGCTCGTCCGGGCATTGGCCATCAGGGCTGTGACGATCTTGCGGTCGAGCTCGTCGAACATCGGGGGCTTGCTGTTCATGGGCGCACTTTATCCAGCGGCGACCACTGCCCGGCCGGCGGCGACGGCCGTGTCCGGCACATGTCCAGCCGCGCGAATCGCTCCTACACTCCACTCTCATGCTGCGCGCGCTCGCCGTCGACGACGAACAACCCTCCCTCGAAGAGCTGCTGTATCTGCTCAACGCCGATCCCCGGGTCGGCAGCGCCGAGGGCGCGAGCGACGCGACCGAGGCGCTGCGCCGCATCAACCGGGCCCTCCAGTCGGGCCCCGGCGGCCCCGAGGCGATCGACGTCGTCTTCCTCGACATCCACATGCCCGGCCTGGACGGGCTCGACCTGGCCCGGCTGCTCGGCGGGTTCGCCCAGCCGCCGCTTGTCGTGTTCGTCACCGCCCACGAGGGATTCGCCGTGCAGGCCTTCGAACTCAAGGCCGTCGACTACGTCCTGAAGCCCGTGCGCCGCGAGCGGCTCGCCGAGGCGGTCCGGCGGGCCGCCCAACTGCGGGACACCGCACCCCTCATCCCCGTCCACGAGCCCGACCCCGACCACATATCCGTCGAACTCGGCGGCGTGACCCGCTTCGTGGCCGTCGAGGACATCACCCACGTCGAGGCCCACGGCGACTACGCCCGGCTGCACACCGCGCAGGGCAGCCACCTGGTCCGCATCCCGCTGTCCACCCTCGAAGAACGCTGGCGCTCCCGCGGCTTCGTCCGCATCCACCGGCGCCACCTCGTCGCCCTGCGCCACATCGGCGAACTCCGCCTGGACGCGGGCACGGTGAGCGTCCTCGTCGACTCCGTCGAACTCCAGGTCAGCCGACGGCACGCCCGCCAACTGCGCGATCTGCTGCTGCGCCGGACCACGAGCTGAGGAGCACCGCGTGCCGCAGGACCCCACCGAACGCCGTGTCGTGGTCACCGGAGCGCCCCGGCGCACCCGGCAGACCTCCGGCTACTACCGGCCGAGGACCGAGATCGACGAACAGACCACACTCGGCCACACCTACGTACGATCTCTGATGCGCAGTCAACTCCGCGCGGCGATGGTGGTGTTCGCCGTTCTGGTCCTCCTCGTCGGGCCGCTGCCGCTGGTCTTCGCCGCGATGCCGGAAGGAGCCACCCTGGAATGGGCCGTCCTCGGCTTCTGCCTCTACCCGCCGCTCGTGCTGCTCGCCCGCTGGTACGTACGGCGCGCGGAACGCAACGAGAGGGACCTCGTGCGCCTGGTCGAGGACCGCTGAACCGTGAACGAGAACTACTCCGTTCCCGCCGTCGCCCTCGTCGTCCTCGCGACCGTCCTGGTCGGCGCGTTCGGGCTGCGCATCTCCCGGACCACCTCCGACTTCTACGTCGCCTCGCGCACCGTGGGCCCCCGGCTCAACGCGGCCGCGATCAGCGGCGAATACCTCTCCGCCGCCTCCTTCCTGGGCATCGCCGGCCTGGTGCTCGTCCAGGGACCCGACATGCTCTGGTACCCGGTCGGTTACACCGCCGGCTATCTCGTGCTGCTCCTCTTCGTCGCGGCACCCCTGCGCCGCTCCGGCGCCTACACCCTGCCCGACTTCGCGGAGGCCCGGCTCGGGTCCCAGGCCGTCAGACGGCTCGCCGGGGCCTTCGTCGTCGGCGTCGGCTGGCTCTATCTCCTGCCCCAACTCCAGGGAGCGGGGCTGACGCTGGCGGTGCTGACCGACGCACCCGACTGGTTCGGCGGGGTACTGGTCGCCGTCGTCGTGGTGGCCACGGTCGCCGCGGGCGGCATGCGCAGCATCACCTTCGTCCAGGCCTTCCAGTACTGGCTCAAGCTCACCGCCCTGCTCGTCCCCGCGCTCTTCCTGATCCTCGCCTGGCAGTCCCACGGCGCCCCCCGCGACGCCTTCGAGGAGCCGCCGGCCTTCCGCGAACAGCGCCTCGTCCAGATCGATTCCACCCTCGACCTGAAGCTGTCCCGGCCACTGGCCGTCACCGCCACGGGCACCGTCGACGGCCGCCGGTACGAGGGCGCGCGCGTCCGGCTCCCGCGGGGCACCCACCGCATCGACAGCGGCACCCGGCTGACCTTCGACCGGGGCACTCCGGTCCCGGCGGCCGAACGCGGCAGCGACGACGCCCTGTCGGCCTCCCCGGCCGCCGGCCGCGAGGAACGCCCGCTCTACGCCACGTACGGACTGATCCTGGCCACCTTCCTCGGCACGATGGGCCTCCCGCACGTCGTCGTCCGCTTCTACACCAGCCCGCACGGCGTTGCCGCCCGCCGCACCACGGTCGCCGTACTCGGCCTGATCGGCGCCTTCTATCTCCTGCCGCCCGTCTACGGAGCGCTGGGCCGGCTGTACGCCCCCGAACTCAGCCTCACCGGCGACGCGGACGCCGCCGTCCTGCTCCTGCCCGACAGGATGATCGGCGGGGTCGGCGCGGACCTGCTCGGGGCGCTCGTCGCGGGCGGTGCCTTCGCCGCGTTCCTCTCGACGGCGTCCGGGCTCACCATGGCGGTCGCCGGCGTGCTCACCCAGGACGTCCTGCCCTCCCGCGGTGTCCGGCACTTCCGGCTCGGCACCGTCCTGGCGATGGCCGTACCGCTCGCCGCGAGCGTGCTGGTGGGCGGGCTGCCCGTCGCCGACGCGGTGGGGCTGGCGTTCGCCGTGTCCGCGTCCTCCTTCTGCCCGCTGCTGGTCCTCGGCATCTGGTGGCGGCGGCTCACCCCGCCCGGGGCGGCGGCCGGGATGATCGGCGGCGGCGGCGCGGCCCTCGTGGCCGTCGGTGCCACCATGGCCGGCTCCCCGGGCACGACGGGCTCCCTGCGCGCGCTGCTCGCCTGGCCCGCGCTCTGGTCGGTGCCGCTCGGCTTCGTGACCATGGTGCTGGTCTCGCTGGCCACCCCCGCCCGCGTACCGGCCGGGACGGCCGCGATCCTCGCCCGTTTCCACCTGCCGGAGGAGCTCACGGACGGCCACGTCCGCGCGGCGGCCGCCGGGACAGCGGGCGCTGCGGCGGGCGCGACGGCGGGCACGAAGGAGGCCGGGCCATGAGGGACCCGGGCGACGGATCGCGGGCCAGGGGGCCGCGTGGCGGTTGGCTGCGGGGTGAGAGGCCCCGGGCCGGGTGGCCGCGATCCCGCCGGCCGCTGGAACGGGGGGTGAGCCGGTCGTCCCGGCGCTGGTCGCGCCGATCGTCCGGGCGCTGGTCGTGGTGGTTGTCCGCGCGGTGGTCGTGGTCGTCGTGCCGGCGGGTCGCGCGCCGATCGTCCGGGTCCGGGTCCGGGTCCGGGCCGGGCCGGACGTCGGCGTGCGGCTTCGGGGCGGGGGTGCTGAGCCGGTGAGCGGGTTCATCGCCGGGCTGTGTGTGGCCGTGCTCCCCCTGCTGGCGGCCGGATTCTGGCTCGGCAGGCGTACCGCGCGGCCGGAGAACCTCGGAGGACTGGGCACCCCGGTCGAGCACGCCACCTTCCAGACCCTGCACACCGCCTCGCTCGCCGCGCCCCCGCTCCGCGCCGGACTCACCGAGGAGACGGCCCGCCGCTCAGCCCGGCGGCTGCGCACCCTGCTCGGCACGGACGCCCTGTGCCTCACCGACCAGGAGACGGTCCTCGCCTGGGACGGCGTCGGCGCCCACCACCGCACCGAGGTCATGGAACGTCTCGGCGGCCCGCTGGAGACCGGCCGGGGCGAGGCCTTCAGGCTGACCTGCGACGAGCCCGACTGCCCGCTGCGCTGGGCCGTCGTCGCGCCGCTCACCGTCGACGAACGGGTGCACGGAGCGCTCGTGGCCTGCGCGCCCCGCGAGTCCGCGGTCCTCGTACGCGCCGCGGGCGAGGTCGCGCGCTGGGTCTCCGTCCAACTGGAGCTGGCCGACCTCGACCGGTCCCGGACCCGGCTGATCGAGGCGGAGATCAAGGCGCTTCGCGCGCAGATATCACCGCATTTCATCTTCAACTCGCTCGCCGTGATCGCCTCGTTCGTCCGCACCGACCCGGAGCGCGCCCGCGAGCTCCTTCTGGAGTTCGCCGACTTCACCCGCTACTCGTTCCGCAGGCACGGCGACTTCACCACGCTCGCCGACGAGCTGCACGCCATCGACCACTACCTGGCGCTCGTCCGGGCCCGCTTCGGCGAGCGGCTGTCCGTCACTCTCCAGATCGCGCCCGAGGTGCTGCCGGTCGCGCTGCCCTTCCTCTGCCTCCAGCCCCTGGTGGAGAACGCCGTCAAACACGGTCTGGAGGGCAAGACCGACAAGAGCCACATCAGCATCACGGCGCAGGACGCCGGCGCGGAGGCGCTCGTGGTCATCGAGGACAACGGCGTGGGCATGGACCCCGACCGGCTGCGCCGCATCCTGTCCGGCGAGGCCAGCCCCTCCGGGGGGATCGGCCTCTCCAACGTCGACGAACGGCTGCGCCAGGTGTACGGCGACGATCACGGGCTGGTCATCGAGACCGCGGTGGGAGCGGGAATGAAGATCACCGCCAGGCTCCCCAAATACCAGCCCGGCGTGCACTCGGCCGCCCGGCGTCCCCGGTAGTGACGGCCTGACCCGGCGGCCGGACCTGGCGAAGGGGCCCGATGGCCGGACCTGGCGAAGGGACCCGATGGCCGGACCTGGTGAAGGGCCCGGTGGTCGGACCCGCCAAAGATGCCGGGCCCGGCGGACCGGGGGAGAGGCCCGGCCGGTGCGCCGGGCTCGCGGTCAGGCGCTGCGGGAGACCACCATCCCCAGGGTGATCAGACCGAGCACGACCCAGCCGAACCACAGCCAGCCGTTGCTGCCCAGTGCCACCGTGTAGGCCGTCACGACGACGAGCCCGCCCACGGTGAGCACCCCCATCGTCTTCGTCGAACCGGGCATCGCAACACCCTCCTCCAGGCGGGTCCGCGACGCGGGCCGTGGCCTTTGGGGCCATTTTCACCCGGAGGGACGTGCTTCGCCAGGGCCGTGCGGACTCCCGAGGCCCTGGGCGGAGCCGGAAGTCAGCGGCTGCGCGCGTTGAGGGAGGCCAGATAGGCGTTGTAGGCCTCGAGTTCCTTGTCGCCGTCCCGGTCGGCGGCGCGGTCCAGGCGCTTGGCCTGCCGCTGCTCGGAGTTGTACCACTGGAAGAGCAGGGCGAGCAGGACGAGGACGGAGGGGATCTCGCTGAACGCCCAGGCGATCCCGCCGGCGGCGGTCTGGTCGGCGAGCGCGTCGATGCCGAGGGAGGCCGGCGGGTTCTTGTACGACTCGACCATCGGCCCCGAGGCCATCATCAGCGCGATGCCGAAGAACGCGTGGAACGGCATCCCCGCGAACAGCTCCAGCATCCGCATCAGATAGCCCGGGCGGTGCGGGCCCGGGTCCACGCCCATGATCGGCCAGAAGAAGAAGAGGCCGACCGCGAGGAAGTGGCACATCATCACCACGTGGCCCGTGGTGGAGCCCATCAGGAAGTCGAAAATGGGGGAGAAGTACAGCGCGTACAGGCTCGCGATGAACATCGGGATGGTGAACGCCGGGTGCGTGACGACCCGCATGTACCGGCTGTGCAGGAACATCATCAGCAGTTCACGCGGACCCTTGCTGCCCCGCTTGGCGGCCACCGGCAGCGCGCGCAGCGCCAGCGTGACCGGTGCCCCGAGCAGGATCAGGATCGGGGACAGCATGCTGATCACCATGTGCTGGACCATGTGCACGCTGAACATGACCATGCCGTAGTCGTTCAGTCTGGTGCACAGGACGAGCATCACCGTGAGCACGCCGGCCACGAAGGAGGCCGTACGGCCCCACGACCAGGCGTCGCCGCGCCGGGCGAGCCGGACGACTCCCCAGCCGTACAGCCCGAGCCCGAGCAGGCACGCGACGAGGAAGAACGGGTCGGTGGACCACGCGAGCCCCCGCCCCAGCGTGAACGGCGGCAGATCCATGGTCATGCCGTGCCCGCTGTGATCCATCCGCCGGCTCCTGTTTCTGGGGGTGCCTCCCCGGCCCTTTTAAGGCACTGGGGGAGGTTGTGCGCTGTCTGTCCGCACCAGAGTAGAACCGCCCCCGGCCGCGGCTGCGACCGGGGGCGGTTCTGCCGCGTCCGTCTCAGAGCACGCACTCCGCCTCGGCGTAGCGCTCGTCCGGCACCGTCTTCAGGGTCTCGACGGCCTCCGCGAGCGACACCATCACGATGTCGGTCCCGCGCAGCGCGGTCATCATCCCGAACTCGCCCCGGTGCACGGCCTCCACGGCGTGCCACCCGAACCGGGTCGCGAGCACGCGGTCGTACGCCGTCGGGGTGCCGCCCCGCTGCACGTGGCCGAGGATGACCGGGCGGGCCTCCTTGCCGAGCCGTTCCTCCAGCTCGATGGAGAGCTGCCGGGCGATGCCCGCGAAGCGCTCGTGGCCGTAGATGTCCTTGCCGCCCTCGTCGTACCGCATGGAGCTGCCCTCGCGGGGCTTCGCGCCCTCGGCGGCGACGACGATGGCGAACCGCTTGCCCGCCTCGAACCGTTCGCCGACCCGCGCGGCCAGCTCCTCGATGTCGAAGGGCCGCTCCGGCACGACGATGGCGTGGGCGCCGGCGGCCATGCCGGAGTGCAGCGCGATCCAGCCGGTGTGGCGGCCCATGACCTCCACGATCAGGACGCGCTGGTGGGACTCGGCGGTGGTCTTCAGCCGGTCCAGGGCCTCGGTCGCGACACCGACGGCCGTGTCGAAGCCGAAGGTGACGTCCGTGACCGCGATGTCGTTGTCGATGGTCTTCGGCACGCCGACGATCGGCAGGCCGCCGTCCGACAGCAGGCGGGCCGCCTTCAGCGTGCCCTCGCCGCCGATCGGGATGATCGCGTCGAGTCCGAGGTCCGCGACGTGCCCCTTGGCCCGCTCCACACCGTCACGCAGATGCGCGGGCTGGACCCGGGAGGAGCCGAGCATGGTGCCGCCGCGGGCCAGGATGCCGCTCACCGCGTCGAGGTCGAGCTTGAGGTAGTCGCACTCCAGAAGACCCTTCCAGCCGTCCCGGAAGCCGATGACCTCGTCGCCGTGGTCGACGACGGCGCGGTGTACGACCGACCGGATGACGGCGTTCAGGCCGGGGCAGTCGCCGCCGGACGTGAGGACACCAATGCGCATAGCCCGAAATACCTTCTCAACGTGGTCCGGGGACCGGACCACGTTGTCCGGCAAGGATGCCCGCCACCCTACCGGCGGGAGGGGCCCGCGCCGTACCGTGCGTCCGCCTGCTGGACGCACCCGCTCACCTGTGCGGATGCGGTTTCAGACGGGCTCCGGGCGGGGCCGGACGGGCCCGTTTCGTGAAGCGGAAACGGTTCTTCCCGGGAAACGCAAAGAGGAACCGTTCCTCCTTGAGAAACGGTTCCTCCGGCCCGCCGGAGCGGGCAGGCGCTACGCGGGCTGCTGGGCGGACGCGATGCGCTCGGAGCGCAGCGCCTCGTACCAGCGGTCGTCGGTCGGCGGCAGCGCGTTGACGTCGAGGGCCAGCTTCAGCAGCAGGTCCGCGATCTGCGGGTTGCGGGCGAGGACGGGACCGTGCATGTACGTGCCGAACACGGTGTCGTTGTACGCGCCCTCGGTGCCGTCACCCGTGCCGTTGCCCTTGCCGAGCCGCACGTTCGCGAACGGGCGGGCGGTGGGTCCGAGGTGGGTGACGCCCTGGTGGTTCTCGAAGCCGGTGAGCTGGGGCAGACCGAGCCGCGGGTCGATGTCCGCGAGGACGTCGCCGACGCACCGCTCGCCCTCACCGCGCACCGAGACCACGTCGAGCAGGCCGAGGCCCGGCTCGCGCTGGCCGAGGTCGTTGATGAACTCGTGCCCGAGGATCTGGTAGCCGGCGCAGACGGAGAACACGATCGCGCCGTTGCCGACCGCGCGCTCCAGACCGCCGTCGCGGCGCAGCCGTTCCGCGGCGAGCCGCTGCGGCCGGTCCTCGCCGCCGCCGATGAGGTAGATGTCACCGGAGGTCGGGACCGGCTGGTCGCTGCGCACGTCGACACGGGCCACGTCGAGGCCGCGCTGACGCGCCCGGCGCTCCACGACGAGGGCGTTGCCCTGGTCGCCGTAGGTGCTGAGCAGGTCTGGGTAGATCCACACCAGGCGCAGGCTGTTGTCCGTCATTCTCTTCGTCCTCCGTGGCTCAGTTGCCGACACGACGCCTCAAGTCCTGGAATGCGGTGTAGTTCGCGATGACCTCGATGCGTCCGGGCGGCGCCATCTGCACGGCCTGGTCGAGGGTGTCGCAGACCTGGAACTGCTGGTTGGCGACTTCGAGGCGGACGGCGAGGTCGAGCTTGCGGTCGCCGAGAACGAAGATCGGGTGTCCGGTCAGGCGGGTGTAGTCGACGTCCCACAGCCAGGAGGTGTCCGTGCCGTCGGCGCCGCGCGCGTTCACCGACAGGATGACCGGGGTCGGCGGCGGGTCGATCAGGGAGAAGGTCTCCAGCCAGCCCGCGGGGTTCTTGGCGAGCAGCAGACGCAGATCGCGCTCCATGAACTGGACCACGTCGTAGCGTCCGGCCACCGCCTGCACCTGGTACATGCGCTCCAGGGCGACCTGCGGCGGCACTCCGAAGACGGCGGCCACGGCGGCCGAGGAGGCGGCGTTCGCCTTGTTGGCGCGGCCCGGGAGCTGGAGGTGGATCGGCCACGCGGAACCGTGCGGGTCGAGGACGTGGTCCCCGGACAGCGCCCAGGTCGGCGTGGGACGGCGGAAGCCGCAGTCGCCGCAGAACCAGTCGTCGCCGGGGCGCTGCATGACGCCACCGCACGACGGGCAGGACCAGGCGTCTTCCTTCCACATCTGGCCCGCCGCCACCCACATGACGTTCGGCGAGGAGGACGCGGCCCAGACCACCAGCGGGTCGTCGGCGTTGGCGACCACGACGGCCTTGGAGCCGGCCAGCCCCTCGCGCCAGTGCTCGGCCATCATCCGGGTCTCGGCTGCCCGGTCGAGCTGGTCGCGCGAGAGGTTCAGCAGCGCGATGCACTTCGGGTCGGTGTCACGTGCCACACCGGCGAGGTACTTCTCGTCGACCTCGATGACCGCGAACTTGGCGTCCGAGCCGCCGGCCAGCGCCGAGGTGATGCCCGCGGGCATGTTGGCACCGAGCGCGTTGGACACGACCGGGCCGGCGGCGCGCAGCGCCTCCGCGATCAGCCGGGTCGTCGTGGTCTTGCCGTTGGTCGCCGACACCAGGATCACGTCCAGGTGTGTGGCGAGTCTCGCCAGCAGGTCGGGGTCGAGCTTGAGCGCCACCCGGCCGCCGATCACCGATCCGCTGCCGCGTCCGGCGGCTCGCGAGACGGCTGCCGCCGCCTTGCCCGCCGTCACGGCCAGCTTGGCCCGCGGCGACAGCGGGTCCGAGTTGCCTGACATCGTTTCTCGATCCTCCTTGCGTACGCGCCGCGCCCCTGCCCCCGGCACATGTGGGGGTCAGCCTATCGAGATCCACTCACGGGCCCGAATCGCGGCACCACCTCGGTGCCGGCGCGACATGCGCGCGCCTGCCAGGACCGTACCCTTGCCGCCATGCGACACGGTTCCATCCCGGGCACCCACGGGCGCGTCCGGCCCCTCATCCTGCTGGGTGACCCCCTCCTGCGTACAGCCTGCGAGGACGTCACCTTGTTCGGCCCTCAACTCTCGGAGCTCGTCGAGGACATGTTCGCGACGATGTACGCCGCCGAGGGCGTCGGCCTGGCCGCGAACCAGATCGGCGTCGGACTGCGGGTCTTCGTGTACGACTGCCCGGACGACGACGATGTCCGTCATGTCGGACACGTGGTGAATCCTCGTCTTGTCGAGGCGGACGGTGTGGTCCTGCGCGGACCGGAGGGCTGCCTCTCGCTGCCCGGTCTGGAGGCCGGCACCGAGCGCTTCGACCACGCGGTCGTGGAGGGGCGCACGGTCACCGGTGAGCCGGTCACCGTGCACGGCACCGGCTGGTTCGCGCGGTGCCTCCAGCACGAGTGCGACCACCTCGACGGCGGGGTGTACGCGGACCGGCTCACCGGGTGGCGCCGGCGGCGTCTGCTGCGCAAGGTGGCCCGGGCTTCCTGGGGCGGCTGAGGTTCGACCGGGGCCGCCTGCCGTCTTCCGCGGCGGGTGACATCTCCCGTGGCAGGCGACATCTCCCGTGGCGGGTGACATCTCCCCAGGCAGGGGGACACGCCTTCTGACGGGATGTCCGTGTGAGCCCCGGTCAGAAACCAGGCCCGCCGACGCGGTCACCCGCCGCCGCGAGACGGCCCCACAGCAGGTCGGCCAGGCTTCGCACCAACTCGGCGCGCGTGCACGGCCGTTCGCCGAGCCACCAGTCCCCGGCGGCGTGCATCATGCCGACGATGCCGTGGCCCCACACCCGCGCCAACTGCTGGCTGCCCGGTCCGAGGTCCACCCGCTCCTCGATGACCTCGGCCAGTTCCTCGCCCATGCGGCGCAGGACGGGCGCCGAGTACTTGCCCACGTCGAACCCGGCGTCGCCCGGCTGGCCGCCCTCCGCCGGATGCATCAGGAAGCGGTAGACCTGCGGTCGTGCCTCGATGGCGGCCAAGTAGGTGTCGAGTGTCGCCTCCACGCGCTCACGTCGTGCGGCCGGGGCGTCCAGTGCCGCCCGCAGCGCTTCGAGGAGCGCGTCGGTGTGCCGCTTGGCGAGTGCCGCGTAGAGGCCGCCCTTGTCGCCGAAGTGGCGGTACAGAATGGGCTTCGTGATGCCGGCCTCGGCGGCGATGGCGTTCATGGAGGCCCCGGGGCCGTCGCGGAGCACCACTCTGTCGGCGGCCTCCAGCAGTTCGCGCCGGCGGCGGTCGGCGGACCTCTGCTGATCGGTCCGCTGTGTGGTGTCCATGTGCTCTCCCCACCCGTGGTGATTCGGTGACGCCTGCGCAAACTAACACTGATCGTCGTATGGGTATCGAACGGGATCCCGAGCCGAGTTCGGGAGTTGACTTTTCCTACTAGCCGGTAACAGACTCCAGTTACCGCAAGTAACAGTTTAGTGCAGCCCTGGAGGGGACATGGCCGAGTTCACCATGGAGCTCAACGACGAACAGAAGGAGGTCCGGGACTGGCTGCACGGCTTCGCCGCCGATGTCATCCGCCCCGCGGCCGCCGAATGGGACGAGCGCGAAGAGACTCCCTGGCCGGTCATCCAGGAAGCGGCCAAGGTCGGGATCTATTCCCTGGACTTCTACGCCCAGCAGTATTTTGACGCCACCGGGCTCGGCATACCCATGGCGATGGAGGAGCTGTTCTGGGGCGACGCGGGCATCGCGCTGTCCATCGTCGGCACCGGCCTCGCCGCCGTGGGCGTCCTCGCCAACGGCACCGAGGAGCAGATCGGCACCTGGATCCCCCAGATGTACGGGGATGCCAACGATGTCAAGGTCGCCGCCTTCTGCTCCTCCGAGCCCGACGCCGGCTCCGACGTCGCCTCGTTGCGCACGCGTGCCGTCTACGACGAGGCCAAGGACGAGTGGGTCCTGAACGGCACGAAGACCTGGGCGACGAACGGCGGCATCGCCAACGTCCACGTCGTCGTCGCGGTCGTCGACGCGGAGCTCGGCTCCAAGGGCCACGCTTCCTTCATCGTCCCGCCGAACACGCCCGGCCTGTCCCAGGGCCAGAAGTTCAAGAAGCACGGCATCCGCGCCTCGCACACCGCCGAGGTCGTCCTGGAGAACGTCCGCATCCCCGGCTCCTGCCTGCTCGGCGGCAAGGGGAAGCTCGACGAGCGCCTCGCCCGCGCCCGTGAGCGTGTCAAGGCGGGCGGCGGCGAGCGCGTGAAGAACGCCGCGATGGCCACCTTCGAGGCCTCCCGTCCGGCCGTCGGCGCCATGGCGGTGGGCACCGCGCGGGCCGCGTACGAGGTGGCCCTCGACTACGCCAAGACGCGTGAGCAGTTCGGCCGCCCGATCATCGACAACCAGGGCGTCGCCTTCCAGCTCGCCGACATGCGCACCTCGATCGACGCGGCGCGGCTGCTGGTCTGGCGGGCGTCCTGGATGGCGGTCAACGGCAAGCAGTTCACGGCGGCCGAGGGCTCGATGTCGAAGCTGTTCGCCAGCGAGACGGCGAAGAAGGTCACGGGCCAGGCGATCCAGATCCTCGGCGGCAACGGCTACACCCGGGAGTACCCGGTGGAGCGCATGCACCGCGACGCGGCCATCTACACGATCTTCGAGGGCACCAGCGAGATCCAGCGCCTGGTGATCGCCCGCACCCTCTCCGGGATGCCGATCCGGTAGGGACGTCACCCCGGTAGGACACACATGGACCGGCGACACGAGAGTGCCCCCTTGCCTTATCCGGAAGGGGGCACTTCGGCGTGCGAAACGAGAGATCAACTCGCCTTCGGGAGACGTTTGGGAGGTGGCTTCTCACTCGACGCCCCATACGGGCGACATGGGCCCGGCTCACGGCACTCCCGGACGACCCTCAACGAGCCCACCCACACCACCTCCCGCAGCGACGCGACGCGTGTCGGCCACCTTCCCCCTCGAAGGCGAGTTCGCGCTCACCGACGAAGTCCTCTCCGTCGACAGCGGATACGAAGACATCGCCGAAGGCACCAGCGTCACTGTGTACGGGGCGAAAGGCGACGTCGTCGCTACCGGAAGTCTCGGCGACTCCAAGCCCAGCGACTCGGGTCTCGCCTGCACGTTCAAGGTCGCCGTCGAGGACGTCCCCAAGGGCGAGAAGTTCTACAAGGTCGAGGTGTCCCATCGCGGCACCGTGCAGCTCTCCGCGGGAAGCCGAGGCCGGGGAGCTCGCAGCCTCGCTCGGCTGGCCGGAAACGCCAGGGCCCCGATCCCCACGGACCGGGGCCTTCGTCCTGCGGTGGGTTTGCGGTCGGTCCTGAGGCCGCGCCGGGGAGCACCGTTCGCCCATCTCGAACCGGTGAACCTCACCCCGAACCGCTCAGCGGGCGCGATCCGAGCCGGGAGGACGCATCGGTACGGTTCTGGGCATGGTGATCGACAGGGGATTCCACGAGGTTTCCGGCGCGGACATTCCTGGGATATTCGACGAGGCCTCCCGCCAGGGCTTCCCGGTGTTCACCCTCTCCACCGCCGGGCGGACCGACAAGGAGGCGTTCTTCCTGGCGGTGCGGGAGACGCTTCCCCTGGACCCGCCCCTCGGGACCTTCCGCATGGTGTGGGACGCCCTCTCGGACTCGGTCCAGGGCGGGCTCCATGCGCTGAGGTCTCCCCGCGTGGTCATCCTCTGGCCCGACGCCCAACAGGTCGCGAGCGCCCAGGGTGAATTCCGGATCGCGCTGAGCATCCTCCGCGACGTGGTCGCGACCCTCGCCGAAGCGCGCTACACCGGTGGAAGGCCGACCCGGGTCTCGGTCTACGTGGCCCCGGTCCCGAGCGGTGGAGAAACAGGGCCGGCCGAGGGGCGAGCGGCTGCCGCGCCATGACGACGACCGGTCCACCCGCGCGCGAGGTCGGCTGCCCGGGATACCCGTCACCCCACCGGACCTGGGAATTCGCGTCGGAGCGCCGGGATGTGAGAGGGAGCGTGCACTCTGGTCGCGGGGGGTCGGAGTCTGCCGGACCGAAGGAGCGCGTGATGACGCGGACGGCCAGGGAATTGCTGGAGAGCGTCACCGGGAAACTCGCCCCGGATCCTCATGCCAACCGGCTGCTGCCGCTGATCGCCCGGGGCGCCGCCCAGCTCGGCACGCTCGCGGCCCTCGCCCTCGAACAGCGCCATGTGATCGCCGCGGATCACCGCGCGTTCGTTCATCTGGCCCGGCGCTCGGCGGCCGGTACGGGAACCTCGGCCGCCGACGCGGCGAGCGCCGCGTTCTTCGAGATGCTCGCCGAGGGCGAGGTGGTGGCCGGGGACCGGCTCCCCGCGTTCGCCGCCGCGGTCGGAGCCGGCGAGGCGCGGGCGGCGGAGTACGAACCCCTCGCCGACTGCCAGGCCTATCCCGCCTACGTCGCCTGGCTCGCCCTGAACGGGGAGCCGGCCGACGTGGTCCTCGCGCTCGGCGCCAACATCGCGGCCTGGGGCGGCTATTGCGAGACCATCACCGAGGCGCTGCGCCACCACTACGGCTTCGACGACGAGGTCTGCGGCTTCTTCGACTTCTTCGCCGTGCCCGCGCCCGACCTGGAGACCAAGGCTCTGGCCGCCGTACAGGCGGGACTCGACGCCGAACGGATCTCACTCGACGACGTCCTGCGCCACGGGCGGCTGCTCCAGGCCTACGAGGAGAAGTTCTGGCACGCCCTGTGGGAACTGGACCAGCGGGTCGCCTGAACCCGGCCCCGGCCGGACCTCGGGCCGAGGGCGCGGCACCCGCCGGTCCCGCCCGGGGGGGCTTTCGGCAAGGGGACCTTCGGCCGGACCGGCCCGCGGCAAGGGGCGCTGCCCGGCCCCGCAGCCGGCGGAGGACGTCGGTCTCCGGCGGGATCGGCGGGGAGCCCGGCCTCCGGCGGGGAGCGGCGTTCGGCGAGGGAACGCCGGCCGCCGCTCCGTTCCGGCGTCGTCGCCGGCCCGCTCAGCGGCCGGTCGGGCCGCTGCTGTGCGCGATGCAGGCCACGTCGATCCGGTCGGCCAGCTTGGCCAGTTCGATCGTGAGCGCGGCCACCGTGTCCTCGTCGAGGCCGTCCTGGCCGGCCTCGACCAGATGCAGCCACCGGCCGCCCACCGTGCGCAGCAGCTTGCTGACGTCGGCGGCCGACACCTGCAACGTGCCGCGGTCGTCGACGATCAGGGGGAGGGTCACTTCGCGGTTCACACCAGGGATCGTAGCTGCGGAACGCTCACGCTCCGTGCCATACCGTGGTGATGTTGCAGAACTCGCGGATTCCGTGCCCCGACAGTTCACGCCCGTAGCCGGATCGCTTCTCCCCGCCGAAGGGGAACGCCGGGTGCGAGGCCGTCATCCCGTTGACGAACACCCCGCCCGCCTCCAGATCGCGCACGAACCGCTGCACCTCGGCCTCGTCACGGGTCCATACGTTCGAGCTGAGCCCGAACGGGGTGTCGTTGGCGAGAGCCACCGCCTCGTCCAGACCGGCGGCCCGGTACAGCGTGGCGACCGGCCCGAACGTCTCCTCCTGGTGGATGCGCATCGCGGGCGTGATGTCGGTGAGCACGGTCGGCGCGTAGTACCAGCCGCCGTCGAAGCCGTCGGGGCGTTCGCCGCCGCACAGCACCGTCGCGCCGTTCTCGACCGCGTCGTCGACCAGTTCCTCCAGGTCGGCACGGCCCTGTTCGGTGGACAGCGGCCCGATGTCGGTGTCCTCCTCCAGCGGGTCGCCGACCGTGAGAGCCCGCATACCCGCCGTGAACCGCTCCGCGAAGGCGTCGAACACGTCGGTGTGCACGATGAACCGCTTGGCGGCGATGCACGACTGCCCGTTGTTCTGCGCACGCGCCGTCACGGCGATCTTCGCGGCGCGCTCCACATCGGCGGACGGCATGACGACGTAGGGGTCGCTGCCGCCCAGCTCCAGCACCGTCTTCTTCACCTCGTCCCCGGCGACCGAGGCGACCGCCCGGCCGGCGGGTTCGCTGCCGGTGAGGGTGGCCGCCTTGACCCGCGGGTCGCGCAGGACGCCCTCGACGGCCCCCGACCCGATCAGCAGCGTCTGGAAGCAGCCCTCGGGGAAGCCCGCGCGACGGAACAGGTCCTCCAGGTACAGGGCCGTCTGCGGAACGTTCGAGGCGTGTTTGAGCAGGCCCACATTGCCCGCCATCAGCGCGGGCGCGGCGAAGCGGACCACCTGCCAGAGCGGGAAGTTCCAGGGCATCACCGCGAGCACGGGGCCGATCGGCCGGTAGCGCGCGAGGACCCGGGAGGCCCCCGAGTCCGAGGCGTCGGCGGGGGCCGCCAGCTCGTCGGCGAGCAGATCCTCGGCGTGGTCGGCGTACCAGCGCATCGCCTTGGCGCACTTGGCGGCCTCGGCCCGGGCCTGCTTGACCGGCTTGCCCATCTCCGTGGTCATCACCCGGCCGATGTCGTGGAGGTCCTCGTCCAGGAGATCGGCCGCGCGGTGCATGAGCCGCGCCCGCTCGGCGAACGGGGTGGTGCGATACGTACGGAACGTGGCCTCGGCGGCAGCGAGCCTGCGCTCGATCTCCTCGGCGCCGAGGGCGTCGTACGTCTTGAGCGTCTCGCCGTTCGCCGGGTTCACCGTCGCGATGGGCATGGCCGACCTCCTGAAAGCGGGCTGTTCCCCGACCCTCCCGCGCGGTGGGGCGCGGCGCAACGCGGGCGGGTCCCGAGGTGAGCCGACGCTCTTGGCCGAACGCCGGCTCTCAGTGCGAGTGCTCAGCCAGCCGGTCGAGAAACACGGTCTGCGCCGTCACCATCAGCGTCCGGGCCCGCTCCGGGCTCATCCACTCCACCCGGTCGAGTTCGGGGAACTCCTGCCGCCGCCCCGACTTCGGCGGCCACTCCATCGTGAACGTGCCGGGGACCATGGCCGCCGGGTCGAGATCCGCCTCGATCGCCCAGGCCGTGACCACCTTGCCGTTCGTCTGGGTGACCTCGCCGAGCGCGATCGCCTCGCCGTCGGGCGGCGGCAGCCCGAGCTCCTCCCGGAACTCGCGGCGGGCGGCGTCCCAGGCCGTCTCGTCGGGCTCGTACTCGCCCTTGGGGAGGGTCCAGGCCCCGGCGTCGCGCCGCGCGAAGTACGGGCCGCCCATATGGCCGACCAGGACCTCCATGCCGTGGTCCGTGTGCCGGAACAACAGGAGTCCCGCACTCCTGCGTCCGTGCTGTCCCGCGCTCATCGCGTCACCTCCGGGTGGGCGGCCAGCAGGGTGTCCACGGTGTCGGCCTCGGCCGCCCGCTTGTCCTCGCGGTAGCGCACGACCCGGGCGAAGCGGAGGGTGACGCCGGCCGGGTAGCGGGTGGAGCGCTGCACACCGTCGTACGCGATCTCGACGACGAGCTCGGGCCGTACGGTCACCACGTGGCCGTCGTCCGAGACGGCCAGCTCCTGGAACCGGTCGGTCTGCCAGGTGAGCATCGCGTCGGTCATGCCCTTGAACGTCTTGCCGAGCATGGCGAACGAGCCGTCGCCGGTACGGGCGCCCAGGTGCAGGTTCGAGAGCTTGCCGGTGCGCCGCCCGTGACCCCATTCGGCCGCCAGGACCACCAGGTCGAGGGTGTGCACGGGTTTGACCTTGAGCCAGGCGGCACCGCGCCGGCCCGCGCTGTAGGGGGCGTCGAGGGCCTTCACCACGACGCCCTCGTGCCCCCGGGCCAGCGTGTCGGCGAGGAACCTCTCGGCCTCGGCGGTCTCGGCGGGCCCCGGCACGAGCGTCCGCCGGACCCGCATCGGCTCGGGAACCAGCCGTGCCAGCTCCGCGTGCCGGTCGGTGAACGGCAGATCCAGCAGGTCCCGCCCGTCGACCGACAGGGCGTCGAAGAAGACGGGGGAGACGGGCACGGTCCGCGCGGCCGCCGCCACGTCCACACGGGACCCCACCCGCGCGGCCGTCTCCTGGAAGGAACGCGGCCGCCCCCGGTCGTCCAGCGCGATCACCTCGCCGTCCAGGATGAACCGCTCGCCCCGCAACTCCAGGGCGGCCGCGGTGAGTTCGGGCAGCCGGTCGGTGATGTCGTCGAGGGTGCGGGTGTAGACGCGGACGTCGCCGCCGTCCCGGTGCAGCTGCACCCGGATGCCGTCGAGCTTCTCCTCGACCACACAGGCGCCGAGCTTGCCGACCGCCTCGGAGACGGAGGAGGCGGAGTGCGCCAGCATCGGCAGCACCGGGCGGCCGACGGTGAGCCGGAAGCCGTCCAGGGCTCCGGGACCGTCCGCGAGCAGGGCCCGCGCCACCGCCCGCAGGGAACCCGCCAGCATCACCGCCCGCCGTACGTCCCCCGCGGGCGCGCCGGTCGCCTCCGCGAGCCCCTCCACCGCGAGCGCGTCCAGCGCGCCCTGGCGCACCTCGCCGGTGAGCAGCCCGAACAGGAAGCGTTGTTCCTCCTCTGTGGCCGCCTCCATCAACTCGCCCACCAGGCGGGCCCGTTCAGCCTGCGAACCGGTGCCGGAGAGCTGGCCGAGCGCGGTGAGCCGGGCGTCCACCTCCCGCACGGTGAGGGTGGGTTCGGCGGCGGGGGTGACCCGTCTGCTCAGCACCTTCCAGCCGACGCCGAGGCGGCCCTGCGGCAGCCGGCCCGCCAGATACGGGATCACGATCGGCGCGTCGTCCGCCTCGGCGTCCCGGAACAGCTCCGCGAGCAGAGCGGTCTTCCGGGACCGCGCCGAGGTGGCGGCGACCTCCTGGGACACATGGGCGAGCCTGCTCAGCAGCATGCAGCCATCGTGCAACGCGAGCGCCCGGTTCACACCCGTACGGGATCCGGCACGCGCCCCCGGCCGCCGGGTTTCAGCCCTGTCAGCCCTGTCCGCGCGCGATCGCCGCGTCGAGGTCCGCGAACAGGAGTTCGCCGTTGAGCGTGGCCGCCGCGCGGTATCCGCCGCTCGCCGCGTTCACCACCTGCTCCGCGAAACCGGCGGCGTTGCCGGCCGCCCAGACGCCGGGCACGCTCGTGAGCCCGGTCGGGTCGACGACCGGGTAGCTGCCGAACGGCGTCTCCCGCAGCTCCGCGCCCAGCCGTTCGAGCAGGCCGGTCCGCGGTACCGGGCGCGGCGCCACGAACAGCACCGAGCGGTCGTGTGCGGTCCCGTCCGTGAGCCGTACGCCGGTGAGCCGGTCCCCGGCGACCACCAGCTCCGCCACCTCGCCGGGCACCACGGCGACTCCGGCGGCGGCGAGCCGGCGCAGGTCCTCGTCCGCGAGCTCGTCCTCGGCCACCGTGTGCAGGAACAGCGTGACGTCCTTCGACCACTGGCCGACCATGAGCGCCTGGTGCACGCTCATCGGCGTCGTGGCCAGCACGCCGAAGGCCTCGTCGCGGACCTCCCAGCCGTGGCAGTACGGGCAGTGCAGCACATCGCGCCCGAAGCGTTCGGCGACGCCGGGCACCGACGGCATCTCGTCGGCCAGTCCCGTCGTGACGATCAGGCGGCGCGCGTGGACGGTGTCCCCGGAGCCGAGCGTGACGTCGAACTCGCCGGCGCCGTCCCGGACGACGTCCACCGCCCGGCCCCGGACGATCTCCACGCCGTACCCCTCGACCTCCCGCCGGCCCTCGGCGAGGAACGCGGCGGGCGGCATGCCGTCGCGGGTCAGATAGCCGTGCATGTGCGCGGCGGGCGCGTTGCGCGGCGCGCCCTCGTCGACGACGAGCGTCCGGCGCCGCGCCCGGCCGAGGACGAGCGCCGCGGAGAGCCCCGCCGTTCCGCCGCCCACGACGACCGCTTCGTACGTCCCGGCCGGTGTTCCTGTCGTTGTCCCGGTCATGGTGACCACCTCCATGGAGAAGGTCGCCCGGTAGGCGCCGGATTGACAAACGCGTTTGCCGATTCTGCAATAGAGGGATGAGCGAGGCGGCCCGTGCGGGCGAGAGCGACGGTGGCGGGCGCGGAGTGCCCGGCGACGCGGCGACGGACGAGGTGCTCGCCGAGGTGGGTCCGCGGCTGCGCCGGATCAGGAAGGAACGCGGGGCGACCCTGGCCGGGCTGTCCGAGGCGACCGGTATCTCGGTGAGCACGCTCTCGCGGCTGGAGTCGGGGCTGCGCAAGCCCAGCCTGGAGCTGTTGCTGCCCATCGCGCGGGCCCACCAGGTTCCGCTGGACGAACTGGTCGGTGCCCCGCCGGTCGGCGATCCCCGGGTGCGCGCCGAGCCGATCGTGCGCCATGGCCGCACGTACTGGCCGCTGACCCGCCAGCCCGGCGGACTCCAGGCCTACAAGGTGCTCGAACCGAAGCGGACGACGGAGCCCGATCCGCGCACGCACGAGGGCTACGAATGGCTGTACGTGCTCTCCGGGCGGCTGCGGGTGGTCCTCGGCGAGCACGACGTCGTGCTCGAGGCGGGGGAGGCGGCGGAGTTCGACACCCGTGTGCCGCACTGGTTCGGGTCGGCGGGGGAGGGCCCCGCGGAGTTCCTGAGCCTGTTCGGCCCGCAGGGGGAACGGATGCACGTACGGGCGCGGCCCAAGG
Source organism: Streptomyces sp. NPDC015532 (assembly GCF_043078065.1). Taxonomy (NCBI): domain Bacteria; kingdom Bacillati; phylum Actinomycetota; class Actinomycetes; order Kitasatosporales; family Streptomycetaceae; genus Streptomyces; species Streptomyces sp. NPDC015532. The sequence goes on from NZ_JBIBSY010000010.1 coordinate 159,604, forward strand.
CCCGGTCCAAGGAGCTGTGAGGGAGGGCGGCGGGCGCCGGCGCCCGGGCGGTCGATGAAGACGAGGGGCGCCCGCTGTTCCCAGGGCGGCAAGCGACCGCTTAGTATGCGATGGACCCCGGTCAGCCGACGCAGCCCCCTGGAGGCCCCGCATGCAGGCATGGCAAGTGCACCAGAACGGCGAGCCCGCAGAGGCGATGCGCCTCCTGGAGGTGGATCGGCCGACGCCCGGTGACGGCCAGGTCCTGCTCAAGGTGCGCGCCGCGAACATCAACTTCCCGGACGCGCTGATGTGCCGCGGCCAGTACCAGGTCAGGCCCCCGCTGCCGTTCACGCCGGGAGTGGAGATCTGTGGCGAGACCGAGGACGGCCGCCGGGTGATCGCCAACCCCGCGCTGCCGCACGGCGGCTTCGCCGAGTACGCGGTCGCGGACGCCGCCGCCCTGCTGCCGGCGCCCGACGCCCTCGACGACGCCGAGGCCGCGGCCCTGCACATCGGCTACCAGACCGGCTGGTTCGGCCTGCACCGCCGGGCCCGCCTGGAGGCCGGCGAGACGCTGCTCGTCCACGCGGCGGCCGGAGGGGTCGGCAGCGCGGCCGTGCAGCTCGGAAAGGCGGCGGGCGCGCGGGTCATCGGTGTCGTGGGCGGCGCCGACAAGGCCGCCGTGGCCCGCGAGCTGGGCTGCGACGTCGTCATCGACCGGCGCACCGAGAACGTCATAGGCGCCGTCAAGGAAGCGACCGGCGGACGCGGTGCGGACGTGATCTACGACCCCGTCGGCGGCGAGGCCTACACCCAGTCCACCAAGGTCGTCGCCTTCGAGGGCCGGATCGTGGTCGTCGGGTTCGCGAGCGGTTCGATCCCGAGCCCCGCCCTGAACCACGCCCTCGTCAAGAACTACGCGATCCTCGGCCTGCACTGGGGCCTGTACAACACCAAGAACCCGAAGCTCGTCCTGCACTGCCACGAGCAGCTCACCGAACTGGCCGCACGGGGCGCGATCAAGCCGCTGGTGAGCGAGCGGGTGCCGCTGAGCGGGGCCGCCGCAGCCGTGCAGCGGGTCGCCGACGGAGTCACCACCGGACGGATCGCCGTGGTGCCCACACTGGAGAACGGAGCCGCCGCATGACCGACGCAGCCGAACTGCGCCGCCGCACCCAGGAGTTGCTGGCCGCGCACCCGCCCGCCGAAACCGATCGCCTGGACTTCCTCAAGGCGCGCTTCGACGCCGGCCTCGCCTGGGTGCACTACCCCGAGGGCCTCGGCGGACTCGGTGCCCCGCGCCGCCTCCAGGCCGTCGTGGACGCCGAACTGGCGGCCGCGGGCGCACCCGACAACGACCCGCGGCGGATCGGCATCGGCCTCGGCATGGCCGCCCCGACCATCCTCGGTTTCGGCACCGACGAGCAGAAGCGGCGCTTCCTGCGGCCCCTGTGGGTCGGCGAGGAGGTGTGGTGCCAGCTCTTCAGCGAGCCCGGCGCGGGCTCCGACCTCGCCGCACTCGGCACCCGTGCCGTCCGCACCGACGGTGACACGCCGGAGGGCGGCGGGGACTGGGTGATCAACGGGCAGAAGGTGTGGACCTCCAGCGCCCATGTCGCCCGCTGGGCCATCCTCATCGCCCGCACCGACCCGGATCTGCCCAAGCACCGGGGCATCACCTACTTCGTCTGCGACATGACCGACCCGGGCGTCGAGGTACGGCCCCTGCGCCAGATCACCGGCGAGGCCGAGTTCAACGAGGTCTTCCTCACCGACGTCCACATCCCCGACGCGCACCGCCTCGGTGAGGTCGGCGACGGCTGGCGGGTCGCGCAGACCACCCTGATGAACGAGCGCGTCTCCATCGGCGGCATGCGCATCCCGCGCGAGGGCGGCATGATCGGCCCGGTCTCGAAGACCTGGCGCGAGCGGCCCGAACTGCGCACCCACGACACGCACCAGCGGCTGCTGAGGCTGTGGGTCGAGTCCGAGGTCGCCCGGCTCTCCGGCGAACGCCTGCGCCAGCAGCTCGCCCAGGGCCAGCCAGGACACGAGGGCGCCGGCATGAAGCTCGGCTTCGCCCGGCTCAACCAGGAGATCAGCGGCCTGGAGGTCGAACTCCTCGGCGAGGAAGGCCTGTTGTACGAGGACTGGACGATGCGCCGGCCCGAACTGGTCGATTTCACCGGCCGGGACGCCGGATACCGCTACCTGCGCTCCAAGGGCAACAGCATCGAGGGCGGGACCAGCGAGGTCCTGCTGAACATCGTCGCCGAACGCGTCCTCGGCCTGCCGTCCGAGCCGCGCACCGACAAGGACGTCGCATGGAAGGACCTCGCCCGATGAGCCAGGTGAGCACCGAGCCCGATCTGCTCTACACCGAGGAGGAGGAGGCGCTGCGCGCCGCCGTCCGCGACCTCCTCACCGACCGCTGCGCCGCGGCGGACGTCATCACCCGCGGCGAGTCGGGCGCTCCGCACGACCCCGAGCTGTGGAAGGCCCTCTCGCAGGGCATGGGCCTCGCGGGCCTGCTGGTGCCCGAGGACCAGGGCGGCCAGGGCGCCACGCACCGCGAAGCCGCCGTGGTCCTGGAGGAGTTGGGCCGCGCGGTCGCCCCCGTCCCGTACCTGACGAGCGCCGTGGTCGCGACCGAGGCACTGCTGGCCTGCGAGGGACCGGTCGCGGCCGGACTGCTCGCGGCGCTCGCCTCCGGCCGGACGGTGGGCGCCCTCACCGTCCCGCTGAACGTCGGACCCGGCGGCGCCTACCGAACCGTGCGGCTGGAGAACGGCTCCCTGCACGGTGAGTTGACGGGCATCGCGGACGCGGCCGCCGCCGACGTCCTGCTGGTCCCGGCCGAGGACGGCGGACTGTACGCCGTCGACGCGGACGCCGTCACGATCGTCCCGCAGGTCAGCCTCGACCAGACCCGGCCGCTCGCCCGGATCACCTTCGACTCCGCGCCCGCACGGCCGCTCACCTCGGACGCGCCCACGGCCGTACGGCGTGCGCTGCGGGCCGGCGCCGGACTGCTCGCCTCCGAGCAGCTCGGGCTCGCCGACTGGTCGCTGACGGAGACGGTCCGCTACCTCAAGGAACGCAAGCAGTTCAACCGGCCGGTCGGCGGATTCCAGGCGCTCAAGCACCGGCTGGCCCAGGTGTGGCTGGAGGTCGTGGGCACCCGCGCCGCCGCGCGCAACGCCGCCGACGCGCTCGCCACCGGCAGCGCGGACAGCGACGTGGCCGTCGCCGTCGCCCAGGCCTACGCGGCACCCGTCGCCGTACACGCCGCGGAGGAGGCGCTCCAGTTGCACGGCGGCATCGGCATGACGTGGGAGCACCCGGCGCACCTCTACCTCAAGCGCGCCAAGGCCGACTCGATCGCCTACGGCACGGCGGGCGCGCACCGCGAGGCCCTGGCCGCCCTGGTCGACCTGCAAGCACCCTGACACCGTCCCGGCCAGAGCCCGCCCCGCACCCGGGACGGGCTCTGGCCGGGCGTCCACCGCATCGGGGGCCGGCGGCCCGACACGCGAGGCGCTCCGGCGTGAACTTCTCGCCGCCGTCGTCGACCCCGTCAACACCGATGACCTGGGCGGTCTCGAAGAGTTCCCGGACGCCCGCGACCGACGCCGGAAGACCACCCGTTCGGGGGACACGTCAGCCGCCCGGACGATCCCTCCGCTACGCCACACTTACGGCCGAACGCCGCGAAGTGGACGTGGCGGAGGAGGTTGACCATGGCCATTTCCATCTCGGTGGTGCTGCTGCTCCTGGTGCTGGCGGTGATCTTCCTGCGCAACGGAGGGCTGAAGATCTCCCACGCCCTGGTCTGCGCCCTGCTCGGGTTCCTGCTGGCCAGCACGAGCATGGCCCCGACCATCCACAGCGGTCTCACCGCGACGGCCGACATCGTGGGCAGTCTGACCCCGTGATCCGGGCCCGTGATCCGGGCCCGTGACCTGGCGCCGTGACGGGGTGCCCTGACCTGCCGCCCCGGCCGCCGCGTCACGGGCCCGTGAACACCCCGATACCGTTGGGCACGGGCCGCTCGGCGCCGCCGCTCGGGTGGTTGAGGACACTGACGGCGTCCGTCCCCGCCCGCCTGGCGACCATCGTGGTGGAGCCGCCGCCGTCGAGGCTGAAGGCGTCCCGCGAACCCAACCGCTTCATGGCCGCCGTCACTTCGGCGATGGTGAGCCCGCCGCGGAACTCCGGGGCGCCGTCCAGGGCCAGGAGCTGCATCCGGTGCCCGTGGTCGGAGAAGCCGACCGCGGTCCGTACGGCGGAGGTCCTGTCGTCCAGACCGGGCAGCGGTACCCCGCCGGTCATCATCGGGTAGCCCCCGACCGCGAACCGGTACGGCACCCGGGAGGACTTCGCCACCAGTCGGTGCCGGACCCCGACCCGCTCGCCCACGGACAGCTTCCGCAGCTCCTGGGCGCCCGCCTCGCGGCCGACCAGCACGGTCGTCCCGGGCGCGATGGCTCCGCTGCCGGGAGCGTCGGCCGCGGACACGACCCGACCGCGGCGGACCGTCACCTCGTAGGTGTCGGCGCTGCACGGCGCGGCCCGGTCCGTGTCCGTCCCGCAGGTCGCGCGGACCCGCGAGACGCCGCCCCAGTCCGCGGTGAACGCGCCGACGGAGCCGACCGGGAGCGCGTACTGGTTGAACCCGTCGAGCGGCCAGGTGCCGTCGGCACCGCGGACGGATCCGTCGAGGGCCACGTCGTCCAGCCGGGCCCGGCGGTCGACGCCCACACCGAACACGTCCTCGGTGTGCGTGCCGGGCGGCAGCGCCGGTCCGAACCGCTGGCCGTCGGGGACCGCGGCCTTGAGCCCACGGCCGCCCGCGATCTCCGGCCCCACGGTCGCGCCCGTCGCCTCGACGCCCGGATGCTGGGTCTCCGTGATGTCGAAGAAGTCGCCGTTGACCCCGGCGACCGCGCCCCGGGAGTCGGCCAGTTCGGACACGGGCTCCCGGGACGCCACGGTGCCGGGGTGGAGGAGGTCGACGCGCACTCGGGGATGACGCAGGTCGATGGTCAGGACATGAGCGTGGGCCACTCCCCTGGCCGCCGGGATGTCCAGCTCCGTGTACACGACGCCCGGCGCGATACGGGTCGCGCTCTCCGCGCCGTCGGCCGGTGCCGCCCCCGTCAGGCCCGCACCGGCCAGCGCTCCGGTTGCCGTGAAGACCGTCAGCGCCGTTCTGAACCGTCCGCCAAGACGCGTCACGGTGCCCCCTGATGTCTCGTCAACTGTGCCAGGACTCAGGGGAATTGCACCAGAGGCAGGGACCCGGGCCGGGGGGCTAGGCGCCGACGACGCGGGAACGGATCAGAAAACGCACTCCTTCGGGTGCTTCGAGGGAGAAGCCGCTGCCCCGGCCCGGCACGACGTCCACGATCAGGCGCGTGTGGCTCCATAGCGCGTACTGGCTCTTCGAGATCCAGAACGTCACCGGCTCGTCGACGCCCTCGATCTCCAGCTCGGCCAGCAGGACGTCGGAACCGCCGGTGCGGAACTCGCCCTCCGGGTAGCACATAGGCGCGCTGCCGTCGCAGCAGCCGCCCGACTGATGGAACATCAGCGGTCCGTGCTGGGTGCGCAGTCGCCGCAGCAGCTCGGCGGCCGCGGGCGTCAGCTCCACGCGCGGGACGACGTCCATCTGCTCTCCCCCTCGGGTCTCACGGCTGTCGCGGACCAGCCGACCAGACCGGACGTTGCGAGAGGGTTGCACACCCCATGGCACACCCGCTTGCACACCCCGGACACGCACGAGGCCGGCCCCCGGTGACGCCCGCGTGACGCGGGTCTGTCACCGAGGACCGGCCTCGGGAGCGCTCTGCCGGCGGACGAGGCGTCAGCCGTGGGCGCGGACGCGGTGGGTCAGCAGATGCGCGGAAGCTGTTCGCCGAGCGGCATGTCCACCACCCGGGTGCCGCCCAGACCGGTGGCCGCGACCACCATGCCGGGATGGTCGGGGACGCAGTGCCCGATCGCCACGGACTCCTTGCCCAGCGGGTGGGCCCGCATCGCCGCGAGCACGGCGTCGGCGTGCTCGGCCGCCACGAACGCCACCAGCTTGCCCTCGTTGGCCACGTACAGCGGGTCCAGACCGAGGAAGGCGCAGGCGTTGGCGACGGTCTCCGGGACGGGCAGGGACCGCTCGTCGAGCGTGATGCCGACCCGGGCCGCCGCGGCGATCTCGTTCAGCGAGGTGGCCAGACCGCCGCGGGTCGGATCGCGCAGCACGTGCAGGTCGGGGCAGACGGCCAGCATGTCCGCGACCAGACCGGCCAGCGACGCGGTGTCGCTCTGGATCTCGACACCGAACTCCAGCCCCTCCCGCACGCTCATGATCGCCACCCCGTGCACGCCGATCGGTCCGCTGACCAGCACCACGTCACCGGGGGCCGCGCGCTGCGGGCGGATGTCGACGCCGTCCGGGATCAGCCCGATCCCGGCGGTGTTGATGAAGATGCCGTCGCCGTGACCGGCGTCGACGACCTTGGTGTCACCGGTCGCGACCACCACCCCGGCCGTCCGCGCGGCCTCGCCCAGCGCCTCGGCCACGCGTCCCACGACGGAGAGTTCGACGCCCTCCTCCAGGATGAACCCGCAGGAGAGGTAGGCCGGTACGGCCCCCGCCATGGCCAGGTCGTTGACCGTGCCGTTGACGGCGAGGTCCCCGATGCTGCCGCCGGGGAAGAACAGCGGCCGTACGACGAAGGAGTCGGTGGAGAAGGCGAGCCGGGCCCCGCCCAACAGGAGATGGGCGGAGTCGCCGAGCTCGGCGAGCACGTCACTGCCGAAGGCGGGCGCGAACAGGTGCTCCACCAGTTCGGCGGAGAGTGTGCCGCCACCACCGTGCCCCATCACGATCCTGTCGTGGTCACGCAGCGGCGCCGGGCAGGTCCAGGAGGAGAAGTCGACCGGTGCGTATGCCGAGTCAGCCAACGGAACTCGCCTCCTTGTCCGGGGTCCCGAGACGCCGGTAGAGGTAGTAGGCGGCGCACGCGCCCTCGCTGGAGACCATCGTGGCGCCCAGCGGATTGCGCGGGGTGCACTCCTTGCCGAACGCGGCGCACTCGTGCGGCTTGATCAGTCCCTGGAGCACCTCGCCGCTGCGGCAGACGGTCGACTCCTCGGTCTCGATGCCGGTCACCGCGAACCGGTGCTCGGCGTCGAACTCGCGGTACTTGGGCGACAGCCGCCAGCCGCTCCGCGGAATCATGCCGATCCCGCGCCAGGCCCGGTCGGTCACCTCGAAGACGTCGGAGAGCATGGCGCGGGCCGCGGGGCTCCCCTCGGGCTGCACCGCGCGCGGATAGGCGTTCTCCACGGTGTGCTCGCCGGCCTCCAGCTGGCGTACCGCGCGGCGGATGCCCTCCAGGATGTCCAGCGGCTCGAAACCGGTCACGACGATCGGCACCCGGTGCCGTTCGGCGAGTTCGGGATACTCGGCCATGCCCATCACCGTGCAGACATGCCCGGCGGCGAGGAACGCCTGCACGCGGCAGTCGGGCGAGTTCATGATCGCGTCGATGGCCGGGGGCACCTTGACGTGCGAGACCAGCAGGCTGAAGTTGGGGATGTTCAGCTTCTTGGCCTGATAGACGGTCATCGCGTTGGGGGGCGCGGTGGTCTCGAAGCCGATGCCGAAGAACACGACCTGCCGGTCGGGGTTCTCCTGCGCGATCTTCAGCGCGTCCAGCGGCGAGTACACGACGCGTACGTCCGCGCCCTCGCTCTTGACCTTGAACAAGTCGCGTCCGCTGCCGGGCACCCGCAGCATGTCGCCGAACGAGCAGAAGATCACGTCCGGGCGGGAGGCGATCTCCAGCGCCTTGTCGATGATCTCCAGCGGGGTCACACAGACCGGACAGCCCGGACCGTGGATCAACTGGATCTCCTCGGGCAGGAGCTGGTCGATGCCGTGACGGATGATCGAGTGCGTCTGGCCGCCGCAGACCTCCATGAGCGACCAGGGCCGGGTGGTGACCGCCCTGATGTCGTCGAAGAGCCGTTTGGCCAGGACCGGATCGCTGAACTCGTCCAGGTACTTCATGACCGCGCCTCCTTCTCGGCGCCCTCCAGGGGCGGACGTCCGGTTCCGGCGGGGCGCTCGGCGCCCGCGTCCCGGGCGGCCTTGCCCCAGGCGTCGCCGAACTCCTCCTCCAGCACCCCGAGGTTCTCGAACAGTTCCAGGGTCTGCTTCGCCGACTCCTCGTCCAGCCGCTGCAACGCGAATCCCACATGGACGATGGCGTAGTCACCGACCTTCATGTCCGGCACGTACTCCAGACACACGTCCTTGACGACACCGCCGAAGTCCACCTTGGCCATCCGTGTGGCGTCGCGTTCCTCGATCTCCAGCACTCGGCCGGGTACGGCCAGACACATGACTCGCTCCTGCCTCGCTCGTGCTCTCCCGATCGCGCTAGTGCCGTGACCGGGCGGCGACTATCAGCTGGCCGAGGGCCAGGCCGCCGTCATTGGGGGGAACCCTGTGGTGCCTCAGTACGGTGAACCCGTCCCGTTCCAGGACGGCGCCGCAGCCTTCGGTGAGCAGGGCGTTGCAGAACACGCCGCCGCTGAGGGCGACCGTGCCGATGCCGGTCCGCTGTCGTGCCACCGTGCACACCTCCAGGACCAGGCCGGTCACGGCCCGATGGAACCGACGGGCCACCGGTCCGGCCGTGACACCCGCCCTGATGTCCGCGACGGCGGCTGCCAGGACCGGTGCCGGGTCGGCGATCAGCGGCGCCCCGGGGTCCTGACGGACCGCTCTCAGCATGAACCGGTACGCGTCGTTCCGCTCGTCGTCGGCGAGCGGACCCGCCAGGTCCGCCAGTGCCGCGTTCTCCAGCTCCATGGCGGCCTGGGCCTCGTACTCGACCCGGTGGCAGACGCCCGCCAGGGAGGACACCGCGTCGAAGAGGCGTCCCATGCTGGACGTGGGAACGCAGTTGAACCCCCGTTCCAGCTGCCGTTCGAGCAGCCGCCGTTCCTCCGGGGTGGCCGCCGCGGCGCACGGCAGTTCGTCCCGCCAGGGCAGTCCCGCGGCCCGCAGGTGCGACAGCGCCATGCGGTAGGGGTTGCGTACGGCCGCGTCGCCGCCCGGCAGCGGGACATAGCCCAGATGGGCGAACCGCCGGTATCCGTCGTAGTCGGCGAGCAGCACCTCACCGCCCCACACGGCACCGTCGTCGCCGTAGCCGGTCCCGTCGAAGGCGACCCCGATCACCGGCGCCGAACCGTCCAGGCCGTGCTCGGCCATCGCCGAGGCGACATGAGCGTGATGATGCTGCACCTGGAGCAGCGTCAGGCCGCGCGCCTCGGCGGTGCGCCGCGCCCACAGGGTGGCGCGGTAGCCGGGATGCCGGTCGGCGACGAGCAGGCGCGGCGCGACGGCGGTGAGATCCGTCAGATGGCCGGTGGCCCGCTCGAAGGCGTTCAGGGTGGCCAGGTCGTCCATGTCCCCGACGTGCGCGGACAGCCAGGCGTAACGGCCGTCCCCGGCGCAGAAGGTGTTCTTGAGGTCCCCGCCCACCGCCAGCGCCGGGACCACCGGCACCGGCAGCGCGATCGGGAAGGGGGCGTAACCGCGCGACCGGCGCACCGGGAGCTCGGCGCCCGCGCACACCCGGACCACCGAGTCGTCACAGGGCACATGAACGGGCCGGTCGTGGCCGAGCCAGGCGTCGGCGAGCCCCGCCAGCCGGGTCAGCGCCTCGGCGTCGTCGGTGACGATGGGTTCGCCCGAGCGGTTCCCGCTGGTCATGACGAGGACGGCGGGGCCCGGCGGATCACCGGGCAGACCGAGCAGCAGCCGGTGCACCGGCGTGTACGGGAGCATGAAGCCGAGATCGGGGCTGCCCGGCGCGACGCCCGCCGCGATCTCGTCGCCCGCCCCCGCCCGCCGCCGCAGCAGAACCACCGGCTTGCGCGGCCCGAGGAGCAACTCCCGCTCCTCGGGCCCGACATGGGCCAGCCGCCGGACTGTCTCCAGCGAGCCGGCGAGCACCGCGAAGGGTTTGCCGCCGCGGTTCTTTCGCTTGCGCAGGGTGCGCACGGCCGCGGGATCGCCCGCGTCGCACGCCAGGTGGTAGCCGCCGATCCCCTTGACCGCGACGACGGCGCCTTCGGCCAGCAGCCGGCGGGCCTCCGCCAGCGCCTCACCGTCGCGCAGCTCGCCCGGATCGTCCGCCCCCGTGCGCAGTGTGAGCCGGGGACCGCAGGCGGGGCAGGCGATCGGCTGGGCGTGGAAGCGCCGGTCGGCCGGGTCCGCGTACTCACGGGCGCAGTCCGCGCACATCGGGAAGCCCGCCATGGTGGTGCTGTCCCGGTCGTACGGCAGCGACGTCACGATCGTGAACCGCGGACCGCAGTGCGTGCAGGTGATGAAGGGGTGCCGGTACCGCCGGTCGGCGGGGTCCGCGAGCTCACGCAGACAGTCGTCGCAGGTCGCGGTGTCCGGGGAGACCAGGGTGCGGCCCGGCCCGCCGGAGGAGGGGCGGATGGTGAACACCGAGCCGTCGTTCTCCAGAGGCACGGCCCGGTGCTCGACCGACTCGACGACCGCGAGCGGTGGCGGGCGCGTCCCGATCCGCGCGCAGAACTCCGCCACGTCGGCGGCCGGACCCTCCACCTCGGCCTCGACGCCCCGCGCGTTGTTGGTGACCCAGCCGGTCAGCCCCAGTTCCTGCGCGAGGGTGTACACGAAGGGCCGGAACCCCACTCCCTGGACGACACCCGTGACGGTGACGTGCCGGCGCTCGCGCCCCCGGGCCCGGCTCACCGCTCCCCGCTCGGCCCGGCCCCGGCCTGTCGCGCGGCGGGGTGCGGGTGGACGTCGGCGCGCGGGTGTTCGTGGCCGTTCCCGTGACTGTGCAGGGAGCGCTCGTGCTGCCGGGCCAGGACCGGTACGTGCGCCTCCTCGCCGGCCGCGCAGCGCAGGACGTGCGCGAGCAGGGCGTCGACCCCCTGGCCGGTGCGGGCCGAGGTCTCCAGGACCGGCACCCCGGGGTTGACCTGCCGGACACCCGCCAGGAACGCCTCCCGGTCGAAGCCGACGGCGTCCGCGAGGTCGGTCTTGGTGATCACGACCAGGTGCGCGAGCCCGAAGGCGGTCGGGTACTTGACCGGCTTGTCCTCGCCCTCGGTGACCGAGGCGAGCGCGATGCGCAGGGTCTCCCCGAGATCGTAGGAGGCCGGACAGACGAGATTGCCGACGTTCTCGACGAACAGCAGCCGGGTGCCCTCGGGCAGCCAGCCCTCCAGCCGCCGCTGGAGCATGCCGGCCTCCAGATGACACAGGCCGTCGGTGAGGATCTGTTGCACCGGCGCGCCGGAGCGGGCCAGCCGGGTCGCGTCGTTCTCGGTCGCCAGGTCGGCGGTGACGGCGGCGGCCGGGGTGCCGCCCGCCACGGCGCGCGCGAGCAGTTGTTCGAGCAGAGCCGTCTTGCCGCTGCCCGGACTGGACAGCAGATTCACCGCCACCGTGCCGCGGTCACCCAGATAGCCCCTCAGCGCCAGCGCGTTCTCGTCGTTCTTGGCGAGCACGGCCTGATGCAGGTCAACGGTGCGGCACATGGCTCGCCTCCTCGTCGCGTACCGGCGGCCCGGACGGCGCGGGCCGCGGCCCGTCGTCCGCGCCCTTCCCGTCCGGAGTCCCCCGCGCGTCCAGGGGCCCGTCGGCCAGCGTCACCCGGACGATCTCCAGCTCCCGGCCGCTGAGCAGGGTCAGCGGCCGCCCGCACCCGGCGCACCACAGCACCGGAGGCATCCCGGTCGCAGCCTCGCGGCCGCAGCCCTCGCAGCGGCCCCGTGCCTCGACAGTCTCGATCAGCAGGCGTGCCCCCGCCAGCGCGGTGCCCTCCGTGGCGAGCCCGAACGAGAAGTCCAGAGCCTCGGGCACCACCCCCGCCAGCTCGCCGATCCGAAGGGTCAGCGACGCGACCGCGCGGCCCTGTTCCCGCACGGCCTCCTCGACCTGTTCGACGACCGCCACGGCGATCGACAGCTCATGCACGGCCCTCACCTCCCGCCGCCGGCCCGTGGCCCGGCGCCGTCGCGCCCGGATGTGAGGCCTGCGCATGGCTGGTTACCCTGAGAGCACGATGACCGGGCAAGAGGTCGAGCGACGCGCTCTGCTCACCCCGGTGCTGCTCCTGTTGCTGGCCGAACGCCAAGGTCATGGCTATGAACTGGTGCAGCGCCTGGGCGCTTTCGGCTGCGGCGACGCGGATCAGGCGCATGTGTACCGGCTGCTGCGGGGCATGGAGAGCAGCGGTGAGGTCACCTCGCACTGGCGTGCCTCGGAGAGCGGCCCCGCGCGACGTGTCTACGCGATCACCCAGCAGGGTGCCATGAACCTCGCCCTGTGGTTCGTGCGCCTGGGTGAACTCCATGGCGCCCTTCATCTCTTCCTGGAGCGGTACGTGCAGCTCGAGGACGTCGGTGGCCCCGCGGGGCGCGACGGCGGGAGTCCGCGCGCCGACGGGCGTCCACCGGATCACGGGCGTCCGCCCGATCACGCGCGTCCCCCGGATCACATGCGCCGCATGCGCAAGTAGCGGCGGATGTCCGACAGGTTCCTCGCGACTCCGTAGGCCACTACGAGGCCCGCGGCCAGGCCAACCCATTGCCATTCCATCCTTGCCTCCATCGTGGTCAGCTCCTCCGGGCTACGGAGGGAGCGCGGCGTACCAGGTCGAGCACCAGGTCGGCGGCGGCGTCCACGGCAGCGGCCACCGGGGGAGTCAGGCCCATGCCCTCACCGGTGTCGCGGGGTTCGCAGCCGATGACGTACACCTCCTCCGGGAGGGTGCCGCCCGCGCCGGCGTGCAGATCGTGCAGCAGGGCCAGCACGGTGGCGGGGTCCATGGCGTGCGTGTCCAGCGGGCCCGGTGCGGGCCGTGCCGTGGGGGGTCTTGGGCCGACGTCGATCGTGTAGAGCGTGCCCGGCGGGCCTTCGCGGCTGACGAGGTCCACCAGCACGAGCGTCCGGTAGCCCTCCAGCAGCCGGTAGGCGAGGTGCACCCCGCGGATGCCGGCGTCCATCAGCTCGACGCCGGGCGGCAGTTCGGGTGCGCGGGCGGCGAGCCGTCGTACGGTCTCCACCCCGAATCCGTCGTCCTGGAGGAACACGTTGCCGACCCCGGCGACGAGAGTCCGGCCGGTCCCGCGCTCGTCGGCCGGACGGGACGGCCCGGTGTGGACGGCTCCGGTCATGTCGCCTCCTCCTCCCGCTCGTTCAGGGGTGCCACTTCGTCGGGCTTGAAGTAGAGGAAGCGGCCCTGAGCCCGGCGTACGTCGCCGCCGGGGTCGTCGTCCACGACGACGGCGAGATGCGTCTCGCCGTCGAGGTCGCCGACCACGGCCTCGACCGTGGCGTGCCGGCCGTGGAGGAAGGAGTCCTGGGCGTCGGAGCGCCGGGCGCCGGGGGTGAGCCGGACCCTGCTGCCCGCCCGTACCGTCGCGCCGTCGATGACGACGGCGGCGGGCACCTCGGCGGCCCCGGCGTCCTGCTGCGGGTCCCACCAGGGATGCCCAGGGCCGCGCGGCAGACTCAGACCGGTGTCGGGGGCGGCGGGTGGCTCGTCCGCGCCGTCCTCGCCGGTGATCTCGCGCAGCCCCCGGATCGCCCCGTGCAGCCGCTCGCGGACCGCGTCCGGCATGTCGTCGACCAGGTCGATGACCCCGGCGGCCCGGGCGTCCGTGCCGCGGGCCTCACGCTTCTCGCGGTCGGTCAGCGCGGCCGTGCGCAGCGAGAGGATCTCGTCGATCTCCGTGGCGTCGTAGAGGGGCCCCGGGCTCTCCTCGGCGACGGCGGGATGGTCCTCCAGGATGATCGGCGAGGACAGCATGACGTCGTCCGTGCCGGGCGGGCCCGCGAGCACGGGCCAGGTGCGGTCGTTCCGACAGCTCGCGGCGGCGGGGCGCGCCCACTCCGGCGGGTCCGTCAGCGACAGGAACCGCCCTCCGGGGACGCCGAACAGCAGATGGGCGCCGATCAGGCTGTGGGCGAGGGCGGTCTCGCGGTCGGCGTCGGCGTCCTCCGGGACGACGGTGGTGTTGTGCACGCTCACCGTGAGCCGCAGCACCCGGTAGGGTCCTGTCAACTCCTCGACGCGCGGGCGTAGTTCGCCGGTCAGCCGCTGTCTGCGCCGTACGAGCCGGCCCAGCGTCCGGCCCTCCGCGTCGGTCACCGGCTCGTACTCGACGGTGTCGGGCAGGTCGAACCGTACGGCGTGGACGCGCGCCTGATCACCCGTCAGCTCGTCGAGAGACTCATGGATCAGGACGCGTTCCTCGTGTCCTTCGTCCCACGGCACCAACACCCGGTCGGGAAGGTCGAGTTCGGGAACCTCCGTGTATCCGCCGTCGGCGTCGAGCCGTTCGACCGTGCGCCGCCGGACGTGCAGGAAGCGCAGTTCGGCGTGGAGGCGGTCGCCCTTGCGGGGTTCCAGCAGACACTCGGTGCGCTGGACGGAGTGCTCCCCGGTCGTGGCGGTCCAGGCGGGCGGCACCAGGACGCCGAACTGCCAGCGGAGCTGGTTCTTCGCGGCGGAGGCGCGGTAGGGGTAGAGGACGTATCCCTCGAACAGGACGGCGTCCGCCACAGCGCGGGCCTGCTCGAAGCGGTCCTCCAGGGGGTTGCTCATCTCAGTCGGCCCCCTTCTTCGCGTCGGCGCCGGCGAGCAGTTCGTCGAAGACCCGCTCCCAGGACGGCAGGGCGCGCGCGGACCGGTAGCGGCGCAGCGCGTCCAGGACGTCCAGCCGGAGGCGCAGCCAGCCCGAGTTGGGGAAATACTGCTCGATCATGTTCCGCCACACGTCCACCGGCATCCGGTACGACGTCTCCTTGTGCCAGGGCACGGGCTCGGCCCGGAAGCCGTCGTCGCCGGTGAACACCGTGCCGGAGAAGAGCAGGAGCAGCGGGACCTCGCCGCAGGTCAGCGCCCGGAAGTACGAGGCGGACGCGACCTCGGTGTCGTAGGTGCAGGGCACCGGGAGATCGACCTCGGTCGACCCGGTGAACCCCGGGACCGTGATGGAGGTGTGGGCGAACTGCAGCGGCTTGAGCGTGCTGTTCCAGCGGCTCGGCTCACCGAACAGGTCGCCCAGCATGCCGACCTCCTCCGGCTCGTAGGAACGTCCGGCGGGCTCGATACGGATCTGGCAGCGCAGCGCGACGGCGTGCACCGGCCGGTGGTCCGCCTCCTCGATACGCAGCCCGAACAGCAGCGTGGGCCCGGCTCCGTACGGTTCGGGGCGCACACCGGTGCAGGTGAACCGGAGATCGGTCACGGGGCGCCCCCGGAGTTCTCGAGCGGCCGGGCGGCCGCCATGATCCGTTCCAGGAAGTCCGCGATGTCCGTGCGTGCCTCGGCACCGCCGTCGAAGCCCTTCCAGTGCAGCCGCATCCGGCCGACCAGTTCGTAGCAGACGTCGACGGGGACGAGCGTGCAGGTCACCGAGCCGTCCCGGCCCCGGTGCAGCAGCAGCGCCTCCACGTCGGGTTCCAGCAGCTCCGCCAGCCGGCTGCGGCCGAGCACCGAGTCCCAGGTCTGCGGGTCGAGTTCGCTCTCGGTGGCGCCCGCCGGGCTCGGATAGAAGGCCGCGAGCCGGCCGAGCTCGGAGTTGCGGAAGAAGAAGGCGAGCGCGACGGGGATCTGGAGCCGGTTCCAGTCGGCCTCCTCCAGGACGAACCCGGGATCGGCGAGGTACCGGTCCGGGACCGCCCGGAAGCGTCCCTGCCCCGCGCCCGGCCGGGTGAAGAGCAGATGGCAGGGCGGGCAGGAGCACTTGAGGGATCGCCGGGAGGTGTCGACGAGATGCCGGTGCTCGGCGGGAAGCGGCTCCCCGCACAGGTCGCAGCGCTCGCCCTCGGGCGGCGGCCTCCGGGCGAACTGCCTGAGGACGTCGGTGGTCATGGCCCCGCCCCCAGCAGCTCGCCGGGCAGTGCCACCCGTACCGCCCCGTCCTCCTCCAGCAGCGGTACGGGATCCAGGTGGCCCCGGTCGCCCCGGCCGGCCCGGCGGACGTCGAACGTGGCGCCGCAGCCCGCGCAGCGCAGGACTTCGCCCTCCAGGACCGCGGGAGCGAGGCCCGCCGCGCACAGGGGACAGCGGTCGCGGTAGGCGTACAACTGACCCGGCAGACGGACCAGCAGCAGGGTGCGGCCCGCGACCTCGGTGACCCCGGTGGCGCCGTCGTCCACCGGCAGCGTGCGTGGGCCGAGTTCGTACCAGCGCGCCGACTCGCCCGGTTCCCCGGACGGTGCCGCCTCGCCCGGAGCGTCGTCCGGGGGGTGCGGCAGGATCTGGAGCAGCGCCGGCTGCGGGCTCCCGTCGGCCATGCCCTCGACCTCGATGTGCGCGACCTCGGGGGCGATCCGTGCGACCGCCTCCTCGATGGTCCAGCGCACGGTCTGGGTGGAGGACGGACAGCCGTCGCAGCTGCCGCGCAGTCTGAGGCGCAGCGTCGGACCGCCGGCCGTCTCCAGGTCGAGCCCGGCCACCTCGACGTCGCCCGCGTGCGAGCCGAGATAGGGGCGGACCTTGTCGAGGGCCCGGCCCACCCGGGTCGCGGTGTCCTCGGGGTGCAGATCGTGCAGGATCAGCAGATCGCTGACGAGCTCGTCGGCGGTGAGGACGGCGAGGGGATCCGCGCCGTCCGGGGCGGAGCGCAGCAGGCGTACGGTCCGGGCCAGGCCCTCGCCGTAGAACTCCATGAGGCAGCGCACCAGTTCGTCCGCGACGTCGCGCGCCTCCGGTCCCGCCTGCCGCGCCAGCTCGTCGAGCAGTGCGCCTATCCGCTCACCCGTCTCCTGTCCGGCCATCGGCAGGCCCCTCTCCTGAGGAAGGTCGATCGCGAGGAAGGTCGGTCGCGATGAACGTCGGATCCCGGGAAGGTCAGCCGGCCAGTCCGCTCAGCCCCGTCGGCAGGTGTGTCTGCTCGACGGTCTTCCCGCCGCCGACGTACATGTGCACGCCGCACGGCAGACACGGGTCGAAGCTGCGGACGGCCCGCATGATGTCGATGCCCTTGAAGTTCTCGGGCGGGTTCTCCTCGAAGATGGGGGTGTTCTGCACCGCGTCCTCGTACGGGCCCGGTGTGCCGTAGGAGTCGCGCACGCTGCCGTTCCACGGGGTCGGCGGGTACGGGTGGTAGTTGGCGATCTTGCCGTCCCTGATCACCATGTGGTGGGAGAGCACACCCCGGACCGCCTCGGTGAAGCCGCAGCCGATCGACTCGTCCGGCACGTCGAACTTCTCCCAGGTCTGGGTGCGTCCGGCGCGCACCTCCTCCATCGCCTGCTCGGCGAAGTGGAGGGCGGCCGCGGCGGCGTACGCCTGGAAGTAGGTGCGGGCCCGGTTGCGTTCGAGGGCGTTGCTCCACTGCGGGATCTTCCACTCCAGCGCCATCTCCGGCTTGGTCATCGTGCGCGGCAGGTTGATCTGCACGCTGTGCCCGGTGGCCTTGATGTAGCCGATGTCGACGAGCCCGGACAGCGCCGTGGACCACAGCCTCGCGATCGGGCCGCCGCCGGTGTCCAGCGCCAGGTGGTCGGTGCCGTCGAACCAGCGCGGCGACATGACCCAGCTGTACTTGTCGTCGAAGTCCCGCTTCTGCGGGGCCGGGATGGTGTGCTGGTTCCACGGGTGCCGTTCGTCGACGGTGTTCCCGAGCGGGTCCTGCTCGACGAACTTCTCCATGCCCGACCAGTCCTCGTAGTACGAACTGCCGAGCAGGATGCGGATGCCGAGGTTGATGTCGACGAGGCTGTTGGTGATCAGCTTGCCGTCCACGATGACACCGGGGGTGACGAACATCCGCCGGCCCCAGTTCTCCATGTTGGCGTACTGGAAGTCGCAGTACTCCGGGTCGTTCAGCGCCCCCCAGCAGCCCAGCAGCACCCGGCGTCTGCCCACTTCCTCGTACCCGGGCAGCGCCTCGTAGAAGAAGTCGAAGAGGTCGTCGTGGAGCGGGACGACCCGCTTCATGAACTCCACGTAGCGGGTGAGCCGGGTCAGGTAGTCCGTGAAGAGCTGGATGGTTGCGACCGTGCCGACCCCGCCGGGGTAGAGCGTGGAGGGGTGCACATGGCGGCCCTCCATCAGGCAGAACATCTCCCGTGTGTAGCGGCTCACCTGGAGCGCCTCACGGTAGAACTCGCCCTCCAGCGGGTTGAGCGAGCGCATGATGTCGGCGATGGTGCGATAGCCGTGGTCGGCCGCGTGCGGGGCCTCGGTCCGCTCGGCCAGTTCGAGCACGCCGGGGTTGGTCTCGCGGACCATCCGCTCGCAGTAGTCCACACCCACCAGGTTCTCCTGGAAGATGTTGTGGTCGAACATGTACTCCGCGGCCTCGCCGAGGTTGATGATCCACTCGCCGAGGTGCGGGGGCGCCACGCCGTACGCCATGTTCTGGGCGTAGACCGAGCACGTCGCGTGGTTGTCGCCGCAGATGCCGCAGATCCGGCTGGTGATGAAGTGCGCGTCGCGCGGGTCCTTGCCGCGCATGAACACGCTGTACCCGCGGAAGACGGACGAGGTGCTGTAGCACTCCGCGACCCGCTTCGCCTTGAAGTCGATCTTGGTGTGGATGCCGAGACTGCCCACGATGCGGGTGATCGGGTCCCACGACATCTCCGTGAGGCCGTCACCGGCCGGCTTGTTCGTCGCCGTCGCCATGGTGCCGCGCCACCTTCCTGTCGAGTGTCCTGCTCAGCGGCTGACCGTGGTCACCACGGGGCCTTGTAGCCGGTCGTGAGCTCCTCGCTCCTCCCGCGCCACTTCGGTTCCTTGTCGACGGTCTTCGCGGTGATGTTCCGCAGTCGTCGGATGACGGATCCGTAGATCCCGCTCGCCGTCGCGGACACATGGCCGCCCGGCGGCTCGTCCATGAACGGCATGAACTTGTCGGGGAAGCCCGGCATCGTGCAGGCGATGCAGATCCCGCCGACGTTCGGGCAGCCGCCCACGCCGTTGATCCAGCCGCGCTTGGGCACGTTGCACTTGACCACCGGGCCCCAGCAGCCGAGTTTGACCAGGCACTCCGGTGATCCGTACTCGCTCGCGAACTGCCCCTGCTCGTAGTAGCCGGCCCGGTCGCAGCCCTCGTGCACCGTCGCGCCGAACAGCCAGGTCGGCCGCAGCTCCTCGTCCAGCGGGATCATGGGCGCGGCGCCCGCCGCCTGGTACAGCAGGTAGAGCAGGGTCTCGGAGGCGTTGTCCGGGTGCACGGGGCAGCCCGGGATGCAGACGATCGGAATGCCCGCCTTGGACTTCCACTCCCAGCCCAGATAGTCCGGCACTCCCATGGCACCGGTCGGGTTGCCCGCCATCGCGTGGATACCGCCGTACGTCGCACAGGTCCCGATGGCGACGACGGCGAGGGCCTTGGGGGTGAGGCGGTCCAGCCACTCGCTGGTGGTGATCGGCTGACCCGTCTCCGGATCGTCCCCGAATCCGCACCAGTAGCCCTCGGGCTTGACCCGCTCGTTCGGAATGGACCCCTCGACGACCAGCACGAAGGGCTCAAGTTCGCCCCGGTCGGCCTTGAAGAACCATTCGACGAAATTGTCGGCGCCCTCCACGGGCCCGCACTCGAAGTCGATCAGGGGCCAGTGCACCGCCACCTTGGGCAGTCCCGGCAGGGCACCGAGTGCCAGTTCCTCGATGCTCGGCTGGGTCGCGGCGGTCAGCGAGACCGAGTCCCCGTCGCAGCTCAGCCCCGCGTTGATCCAGAGAATGTGGACGGTCGGGTCCTCCTGCGCGTCGTCCTGCGCGGCCGGGCCCGCCGTCGTCGCGGTCGGGGCGTCCATGAGCCCTCCTGGAGTCAGCTCATTCAGGTCATAGCTGGCCAAACGGCCTTCCCCATGGTTACCGCCCGGGAACGTCGGCGGTAAGTGCGAACGGGCCCTATCGCTGCCCCGCACTCTCGCGCCGTGGGCCTGGGCCTGGGCCTGGGCGCGGCGTGGGCGTGGGCCTGGCTGTCGGTGCGGGTGCGGGTGCGGGCGTCGTCGTCGGCGGGATGGCGTGAAACGTTCGCAAAATTGCTGGGTATTTTGTTAACAATCTTGTAGCGTGCGTGACGCCTTGGGCCCGAGGTGTCAGTGGATCACTTGGTACACAACAAGAGGAGACCCCATGCAGTGGCTCTCGGAATCCTCCGATCGAGCAGCCTCCGCCCGTCCGGCGGGTGAACGGGCAGGACGCGTCCCCGGCCGCGGGCGCCGGGTGAGGGGCATGGCGATAGCGGGCTCCCTCGCCCTGACGGCGCTCGCGGTGCCCTCGTCCGCGGTCGCGGCCCACGGGCGGGCCGCGTCGCACGCGCAGGTCGTGGACCCGGAGGACGCCGCCCTGGCCTTCGACGCCGGCGCCTACACGACGCTCACCGTCACGGTCGACGGCCAACCGGTCAAGGTCCGCTCCTACAAGGAACTCTGCTACGTCGCCGCCCCGGTCGCCGCGGCCGCGCAGCAGTCCGGCATGTCCGGTCCGACCACGATCGGCAACACCCGCTGCGGCTACCAGAGCATGAACGTCTTTGTGCCCGAGAGCGCCTTCGACGACCAGCGTGCGCCGGTCTACTTCGCGGTGAACAACGCGGGCTGGATGGCCAGTTACATCAGGGCGAGCGTTTCCGACGGCGCGGCCTACAACAGCGCGACGAGCAACGTCGGCGCGGCCCTGAAGGCCGGCTTCGTCTTCGTGGACGTCGCCAACCGCAGCCGCGGGCTGATCGGCGCCGACGGCTCCTCGCCGGGCAAGGCCCCCGCCGCGGTGGTCGACGCCAAGGCCGCGGTCCGCTACCTCCGCCTCAACGACGCCACCATGCCGGGCAGCGCGGAGCGGATCGTCGTCAACGGCACCAGCGGCGGCGGCGCGCTCTCGTCGATCCTGGGCGCCTCGGGCAACAGCGCCGAGTACGACTCCTACCTCGCCGCGATCGGCGCGGCGGGCGTCGACTCCAAGGGCCGCAGCACCCTGCGCGACGACGTGTTCGCGGTCGACGCGTACTGCCCGATCACCGACCTCGGCAACGCCGACACGGCCTACGAATGGCTTTACAACGTCCTCGGCACCCGCGACGCGACCGGCTCGAACGCCACGCCCGAGGACGCCGCCGAGATCGCGGCACAGTTCCCGGCGTACGAGAAGAGCCTCAGGCTCCGCAACCCGGACGGATCCAAGCTCACCGCCGACGCCATGCTGGACACCATCAAGAAGGAGGTCGTCCGCTCCGCCGAGTCGTACATGAAGGCGGACCCGGCCAACACGGTGCCCGCGCTCGGAGCCACCTTCGACATCACGTCCGGCGGGCCCGGCGGGTCCACCACGAAGTCGTACGTGAACGACTGGATCGACGTCGACAACGCGGCGGACAAGGTGCTGTCGGTCGACATGGCGAAGTACCTGAAGTTCGTGGCCACCCAGGCCACGTTGAAGACGACGCCCGCCTTCGACGCCGTGGGCGTGCACGGGAACACCACCAGCCGGACGGAGACCAACCTCTTCGGCCCGTACACCCAGACGTACATGAACTACACCGAGTGGAGCTGGAACCACAACGACGTCGCCGGTGACGGCAGCGGCCTCGACGACACCGGGCTGACCTGGGACCAGTACGCCAGCGCGAAGGGCACGGACCTCGACGACCAGATCCACCTGATCGACCCGATGGACTTCGTCGGCACGAGCGCGGACACAGCGCCCAACTGGTACGTCCGCAACGGCACGCGCGACCGGGACACCTCGTTCATCATCTCGGTCAACCTGGACCGGGCGCTGGAGGCGGACAAGCAGGTCAAGAACGTCGACTACCGGCTCGCCTGGAATCAGCCGCACGCCGGCAACTACGACGTGCCGGAGGCCATGGCCTGGATCGCCGCCGTGGTCAAGAAGGCCGGAGACCCGCTCGCCACTCCCCGCCACGGCTCCGCCGGACGCTAGCGGCGTGGCAGGTGACGTTCACCCGGCCACGCCGGGCATCACCTGCCACGGCACCGGCCGCACCGCGTGAGCGGTCGCCGGGCGCGGGGTCCCGTCCTGGTGGACGGGACCCCGCACCGGCCGGAGCCATAGCCCCGGTCGGGCGGGCCACCGCACCGGCCGGAGCCGTCGGCCCGGCCGCTCGCCGGTCGGTCCAGGGTCCGGCGTTCTCGCGTGCTCGGCAGCCGGTTCCCGGCCCGTTGCTTCCGCGTGTTGGCCGGTCGGTTCCCGGTCCGCCGCTCCCGCCTGCCCTACTCGGTCCTGGAGCCGTCGGCTTCCCGCCGCTCGCGGTCCGCCGGGTCTGAGGGCATCGGCTCCATCCGGATCACCATGTACGCCTCTCCCTTCCCCGGCGGCCGGGTCCAGGAGCGGGAGGTGAACGTGTGCAGCCGCCCGCGCCGGATCGCGTGACGCGGCAGGCCGACGCCGAACTCCCCGGCCACCGCTTCGAGCAGCGGCCGTTCCGCCTCGGCGCAGTCCTCCACGGCCCCGAGGAACCGGCCCGGGTCGAGCGCCTCCGGTATCTCCCCGCCGCGTCGGACCTCTCCGTCCGTGTACGTGAACGCGTATTCCTCGGCACCGTCCCGCGCCACCGAGAGATGGAAGAACGGCTCGCGGTGCCCCACCCTCAGGCCGCTCCAGACCACCACCGCGCGGGTGCCCGCACTGGCGCCCGCGGCGGGGGAGACGAAGCGCTCCCGGCCGAACGCGGCCGGATCGCCGTCGAAGGCGAAGCTCCAGCCGCCGCCGGCCCGGCCGACCGCCATCAGGGCTCTGTCGTCGTAGGAGGAGAACTCCAGCTTGTCCCGCCGTGATCTCCCGCGCGCCTCCCAGAGGGTCAAGGGTTCGTTCAGCCCGGTGCCGTCCCCGGCGCCGTCCCCGCCCCCGTCGGTGTTCCCGTCCGCCAGGCGTCCGGGCAGTTCCCGTGGCTCCACCCCTTCCACCAGGACGAACCGGTACGACCCGCGGTTGCCGCCCCCGTCCGGCTCCGCGAGCCACGCGAGGCCGCCCGGGTCGAGCCCGGGTGTCGGACCCGGTGCCTCACCGGTCCGCCCGCCCCTCGGCGTGGACAGCAGTTCCCGGCCCCGCTCCGGGGTCAGCAGTGGCCCGAGCACGGGGTCGGCCACCCACCCCAGCGGCGCGAGGTGGTCAGGTCCCAGCGGCTCCCACAGCGGCACGGCGTTCATCAGCGTCCGCCACGCCTCGTCGCCGTCTCCCCAGCGCGCCAGCTCCCGTGCCCGCTCGACCGCCTCCCCGAACGGTCCGGCCGGCGCGTACCCGTACGTACCGTTCCGCACCTGCTCCAGCGTCGCGTACGCCTGGGACTCCAGGTGGTCGTCGGCGCCCCGGAGGTGGAACTTCAGCGTGGAGTCGTCGTGGTGCGCGTGCGCGTGTTCGGCGACCAGGGGCGGCAGCAGATCGGGCGCGTACAGAGGATCCGTCACCAGGTCCTCGAAATACACCAGGGAGGTCTGCCCGAGCAGACGCCGTATCTGGTCACCCAGCCCGGCAGCCCGTGGCCTGCCGTACTCCCTGGCCTCGTCCAGCATCTCCACGGCGCGCTGCCAGCCGCCGAGCAGGGCCTCCTGGCGGGCCTCCTCCACCAGGGAGTCCTGCTCGCGCGTCGTGTCGTTGACGAACGCCGGCTCGCCGTCGTCCGGTCGCGCCCGCAGGCTGTGGAACTCCCGGTGCATCTCCCGCATGAACGCCAGGAAGTCGGCGTGCCGCTCGGGTGGCGCGGCCCGCCAGCCCGCCCATGTGTACACGGCCCACTCGCCGTTCCCGTCCACGTCCTCGGGGTCCATGAGGACGTAGGTGGCGTCGGACTCGACGTCGAGCTGCAGCCCGCGCCGCCAGATGTCCACCTCTCGCCGCTCCTCGGGCCCGGCGTCCTCGTCCAGATACTCCTCGAACGAGTCCCCGAGGCCCGACGCGTCGTCGTGCCAGCTCGCGTCCTGTGTCCCCGCCAGCAGCCACACGAATCCGCCCGCGTGCCGCCACCCGTCGCTGACCTTGAGGAACTCCCGGTACGAAGGGGGCATTCGCCGGCCCAGGCGTGCCTCCATGGCGGCGATGCGCTCCTCGGACGCGGGCGGGAATCCCAGCCACCGCGCCTGCCGGGCGGTCTCCTCGTCCTCGCTCCGCGGCTCGTCGTCGGACAGGGAGTCCGCCCACTCCCCACTGAACTTGAGCAGGAAGGGCCGCCAGTCGAACGCCGTGGATTCGCTCATGGACACGATGCTGCCACCCGCCACTGACAACGCTTCGCCGCTCAGGGCTGTGCGGGGAACGGCCGCGGAGAACCGGCGGGCCCTGGGCCGACATTGGCGGCGAGCCTTCGGTCACCACCATTGCCGACAGCATCGCGCCTCGCTATGTTAATCGAAAATCACATGGGTGTGACAAGGATCATCATGCACCGGTCGTGCAACTTGCAAGGTCGTCAAGGCACTTGGAACCGTCTGACCCTTCAGGGAAGCAGGTAAGTCAATGGAGAACCTCAGCAGGCGAAAGGCTCTGTCGCTCGGTGTCGCACTCGGCCTCGTGGGCGTGGCCAGCCCGGCCCAGGCGTGGGCGTCGACGGGCTCGGCGGCCGGAGCCGCCGCGGCGACCGGTCCCGAGTGGATCTGGGACAGCGCGGCGGACCCTCTGATGGCCTCGATGCTCGACAACGGGCACGTGCCGTCGATCAACTCCGCATGGGCGTCATGGGTGAACAACAACGACGCGCTGCCCAGTGGCGTGCCGGCCGAATTCGCGGCCTACCTTCAGCGGGTCAACGTGCTGCCCTCCTGGGCCGACCCCGCCAAGCTGGCCCGTGCCGCCGACTTCAACCGGCGCAGGGACACGTACCTGTTCATGCTGTACGGCCTCGGCAGCGGCATCATGAGCACCGTGATCCCGCGCGAGGCGCGGAGTGTCTACTGGTCCGCCGGTGGCGCCAACATGCAGGACCGCGCGGCCAAGACGTTCACGTTCGGCTACGACCTGTCCCAGCTGGGAGCCTTCGAGCCGACGGGACAGTTCGTCGTCACCGCCAACAAGACTCGCGTGGTGCACGCGGCGGTGCGTCACCTGCTGCCGCAGTCGCCGCACTGGAGGGCGGTCACCGACGAGACCACGCCGATCAGCGCCGCCGACATCCTGGTCACCTTCCACAGCCTGGGCACCTACGTGCACCGGAAACTGCTCGACTGGAAGATCCCGTTCCCCGCCGCGGACCAGGAGGCGTTCCTGCACGCGTGGCAGGTCGCCGTCCACCTGCTCGGTGTGCCGGACGAGCACATCCCCCAGACCTGGGCGGCCGCCGAGAAGCAGTCGGTGCAGGTGCTCACCCCGATCCTCACCCCGACGACCGAGGGCCTCGCCCTGGCCGAGGACCTCCTCGGCCTGACCGCGCAGGTCGACCTCGGCGTCACGCGCGGGTTCCTGAACGAGTTCGTGCGGTACGTCCTCAGTGACGAGGTCGGCGACTGGCTGGGCCTGGCCCGCGACTACGCGTCCGCGGCCCTGATCCGCACCGCGTGGCCGGCGTACGTCCTGTTCCGTGAGGGGCTGTCGCCCATCATGCCCGGCACCTTCTACGTGTTCGACCAGTTCATACGCGCCCTGGCGATGCTGTTCCTCAACAGGGGCGCCTCCGGGACCACCACCCCGATCACGATCCCCACCGCGAACAGGGCGGCCTGAGCCGTCGATCGGGTCCCGCCCGGTACCCGCCCCGCGGCGGACGGTCCGAGGGGAGGGGCGGGTGTCACAGGCCCAGGGCCCCCACGACCAGAGCGGTGACGGCCTCGCGATGGGCGGGGCTGTCCCGCCACCGCAGTCTGCGTCCCGCCTCCACCACCACGCCGAACCCCGCGTGGACCAGCACCCGGGCCTGGCGCGGATCAAGCTCCGGACGGGCGAGCCGCAACTGCTGCTCCCAGACGGCGATGTGCTCCCGCTGTGCGAGAACGAGGGGCCGCCGCAGGTCCGTCGGCAAGCCGGCGAGCTCGGCCTCGGCGACACTGTTGAGCTCCGTGCACTCGAAGCTGTAGGCCACGTACGTCGAGGCCAGCGCCACGAGGGCCTCGTGCGGGCCGGTCACCTCGTGCAGACTCCGCTCCACCCCCTGGGCCAGCAGTCCCGCCGCCTGGAGGCACGCGGCCGCCAGAATGTCGATCTTCCCGGGGTAATGGCGGTAGAGCGCCGACGGGGTCAGTCCCACCGCCTCGGCGATCTGTCCGTTCGTGACGTTGGCGAACCCGTCCCGGGCGAACAGCGGGACGGAGGCCGCGAGTATCTCCGCGCGCCGCGTGCGCGGCACCGGCCGGGCGGGCAGTTCGACGGGGTGTGCCCCGGGCGCTCCCGCCGCCGGATCCGTCGCGGCCACGCGCAGCGCGGACGTCAGCAGCAGGTCCTCGGCGCGGCGCCCGGCGATGGAGGTGTGATGCATCGTGATGGACCCGATCGCGCCGAGGGCCGCCATGGCCCGCAGGCGACGGTCGGACAGCGGGTGCTCGCGCTGCACGGCCTCCTCGACCCGCTCGACCAGGCGGCCGAACTTCACCGCGAGACGCCTGCGGTCCTCGCGGTCGAGGTACCGGGCCTCCCATCGGTACACGCCTCCCGACGCGCGATGTACGACGGTGATCCGGGTGACGGCGCTGAGCACCTCCGTCAAGGAGGCCTCGGCCGGCACCTCGTCGAGCGCGGCGACCAGTCCGTCCACCATGACGTGGGCGCACGCGGCGAACAGCGCGTACTTGTTCGGGAAGTGCCGGTACAGGGCGGCCGCCGTGATGCCCACGCCGGCGGCGACCTCCTCCATGGACGCGTGGTGGTAACCACGCTCGCTGAAGACCCGCCCGGCCGCGTCGATGATGAGCTGTTTGCGGTTGCGGGGCCGGGTCGCCGCGGCCTGTCTCGCGGTCGCGGCCGAACGGGCGGACGGGGAGGCGGGAGCCATGCGGAGCAGTCAATCACACGCCGTCACGGGGGCTTGTCCGGCAACGGGCGTCGGCGCCCGAAGGGCGGCCCGGCCCCCTCGTCCGGCACCGCGTCCCTGGCCCGGCCCGGACCGGCCGGTCAGGTGAAGGTGAGGACCGGTTTGACGACACTGCCGTCCCGCAGGGCGGCCACGGCCGCGCCGATGTCCTCGAACGGGAACGTGGTGATCAGCCGTTCGAGCGGGAACAGGCCCCGTCCGTGCAGGCCGACCAGCTCGGGAATGAGGCGGCCGGGGTCGGAGTCCCCCTCGATCACCCCGTGCACGCGGACGCCCTTGGCGAGCAGGCCCATCACGTCGAACGTCACCTCGCCGCCCAGGCCGAGGAGGGCGAGTTCGCCGCGAGGGCGCAGGACGTCGACGGCCCGGCGGGCCATCTCCGGACGGCCGGTCGTCTCGACGACGTGGTGCGCGCCACCGCCGGTGAGGTCACGCAGCGCCGCCACCAGACCGTCCCCGGGGGCCAGAGCGGCCTTCGCGCCGAGTTCGGTGGCCAGGGCACGGCGGGAGGCGACCGGGTCGACGGCCACCACCGGGTCGCAGCCCACGGCCACCGCGGCCATCAGCGCGCTCAGGCCGACCCCGCCCGCGCCGAACACGACCAGAGAGGAACCCGGCCCGGGCCGGAGCCGGTTGAACACGGTGCCCGCGCCCGTCTGTCCGCTGCACCCCAGCGGCGCGAGGACCGTGGCCGGCGGCTCGGAGGGCACCTTGACCACACCGCGTTCGTGGACGACGGCATGCGTGGCGAAGCTGGACTGGCCGAAGAAGCCGGCGTGGAGGGGTGTGCCGTCGCGGGAGAGGGGAGTGGTGCCGTCGGCGCGGCCACCGGAGAAGTTCCGGTCCCGCGCCGCCCGGCAGTAGGCGGGATGGTTCCCCACGCACTGCTCACAGGTGCCGCAGCTGGCGAAGGTGAGCAGGACATGGTCCCCGGGCGCGAGACCGGTCACCTCCGCGCCCACCGCCTCGACCCGGCCGGCGCCTTCGTGGCCGAAGACCATCGGGGTGAGCCGCCGGGGCCAGGTGTCCCGCATCGCCAGGTCGGTGTGACAGACGCCGACCGCGGTCATCCTCACCAGTACCTCGTACGGCCGCGGTTCCTCGATCTCCGCGTCCAGGACGGTGAACGGGGCGCCCGGTGCCTCGGCGACCGCGGCGCGGACCCGCCTCACGAGCCCTCTCCGGCCTCCGGGCCCCGGCGCGGGTCCTCGGGCGGTGCCTCGGGGGCGCGTTCGAGGAAGAAGTAGAAGAAGGGGCCCTCGGCCGGGACTCCCTTGACGTTCATGATCCCCATCAGCGTGGTGTCGTCCACCCGCTTGAAGTGGTCGAGGACCGGCTGGCCGTCGTAGATCATCGTGGCTGTCGACTCGCCGCGGAACTCGACGGTCCACAGGCCGGCCTCTCCCTTGCCGAGCTCGCGGTTCGAGTACAGGGCGCCCGTGGCATCACGGCAGATCAGCGGCTTGGCGTCGTGCACGGAGGTGAACGTCTTGCCGTACCAACCGGCCTTCTCCAAGGCGCCGTTGAGCGGATGGCCGGTGCGGAACTCGCCGCCCTTCCACGCGCCGAGTATCTCCTCGGGGCGGACGGTGGCCAACGCCGCCCAGATATCGTCGAGTTCGGCGGGGGCGACCAGGCCGTCCCGCTTCCGGAGCCCCTGGAACCGGGCGCGGGCCTCGATCACGTCCATGCGGGTGTCCTCTCATCGGTGCGGGCACCGGGGAAGCGGAACGTCGGGAGGGTGTCCCGCCGCGTCACCCCGGGGTGCGCGGTGCGGAACCCCGGGACCGGGAGGTCCGGGCGGCGGAGGAGCGCCGGGGGAACGGCAGCGGAGAATCACCGGTGACCACGCCGGGGTGGCCCACGGTGCCGAGGCTCAGCAGCACGTGGCGTTCGGCGACCTCCTCCGCGGTGAGCGGGCCGTCGTCACGGAACCAGTTGGCGACCCCCTGGCACATGACCAGTACCGAACGGACCGCGTCCGCCGGGATCGGCGTGGTGAACACACCCTGGGCGCGGCCCGCCTCGACCGTGTCCAGCAGCATGTGTTCGAGATAGTCGCGCAGGGCGACGTAGCGCGCCCGGTTCGCGGGCTCCAGGCTGCGGATCTCCGTGTCCAGGAAAGCCAGTTGCCGACGGTGGGCCATGGAGAGCACGATCGACTCGACCATGCCGCAGAACCGCTCCAGCGGATCGTCCCCGGCCTCCCCGGCAGCGGCCCGGCAGCGGTCCAGGACGTCCTTGATTGACGTCTCCAGCAGCGTGGCCAGCAGGGCCTGCTTGTTCTCGTAGTGGTAGTACAGCGCGGGCACGGTGACCCCGACCCGGCCGGCGATGTCCCGGACCGAAGTGCCGTGGTAGCCGTGCTCGTTGAAGGCTTCCATCGCATGCGTCAGGATCGGGTGCAGCCCGAGCGGTCCGTACGAGCGCCAGTGCTCCGCCGACGGCGTGCTCTCCTGGCTCGGCGCGGTGTTCAACGACTCTCCTCGGGACAGGCGGCGATCGGCGACATCGTACGGCCGTGCGTCCGGAACGCGTGGTGCTGGACGCTTAGCGATCGATCAGGAAAGTCTGCCATCCGGCGTCCGGCGTGATGTCCATTCCCTGGTATCGATCCCCAAAAACTAGTGTTGCACGCGGAGTTGACCGACCGATGCCGCACTCCTAGGTTCTTTAGCGAACGCTCGGTAGCCCATCGATCGATGGCAGTGAGTCCGTCCTGCGCCGAGAAAGGAATCCATCAGCCGGCACCCCACCGGCCGTCCGGGCCGCGAGAGTTCCGGACGTCTCCCTTCCGGCCCGCAAGGAGGCCCCGATGACATCGGCACCCCGCACCACCGGCGACCTGCCCGACGACCCGGCCGACCGGACCCTGCCGCAGCTCCTGGTCCGAAACGCGGCGGACCACCCCCGGCTCCCGGGTCTCTCCTGGCAGTCGGCGGCCCCGGACGGTGAATGGGCCACGCTGACCTGGGCGGAGATCCACGAGCGCACCAGGAGTCTCGCCGCCGGCTATCGCGCGCTCGGTGTCGGCCGCGGCGACCACGTGCTGATGATGATGGCGAACCGGCCCGAACACTGGCTGTCGGACCTGGCGTTGGTCCGCCTCGGCGCGGTCCCGGTCAGTGTCTACGGCACCGCGGCCCCGGAACAGATCACCCACATCGCCCGCAACTGCCGGGCCCGCCTCGCCGTGGTGGAGGGGGCGGCCCAGGTGGCGGTGTGGGAGCCGTTGCTGGCCGACGCCGGTACCCCGCTGGAGCGTCTGGTGGTGGTCGAGCCGGACGCGCAGGACGGCCACTTCCCGTACGAGGCCCTGCTCCGCGAACCGGTGCCGGAGCAGTTCGCCAAGGAACTGGACGCCGCCCGCCCCGAGGACCCGCTGACCGTCGTCTACACATCGGGCACCACCGGCGAGCCCAAGGGGGTCGTCCTGACCCACCGCCAGGTGATGGCCAACGCCCTGGCGCTGGACGCCGTGGTGGAGCTGCCCCCGCACGTCGACCACATCTGCTACCTGCCCTTCGCCCACATCGCCGAGCGGATGCTGGGCATCTATCTGCCCTGCCACCGCGCCTCGCACGTGCGGCTCTGCGCCGACCCGACGCGCGTGGGCGAGGTGGTCCGCAAGGCACGGCCCGCGCAGTTCTTCGGCGTGCCGAGAATCTGGGAGAAGCTGTCCGCCGCCGTAGGGGCCATCCTCTCGCTGATGCCCGCCGAGCAGCGGGCGGTCATCGACCGGGCCTTCGAGGTCGCCCGCGAGCATGTCGCGTACCGCGAGCGCGGCGAGACGCCGCCCGCCGAGCTGGAGGAGCGGTATCTCCGCGCCCGCGAGGACGTGTTGCTGCCGATGCTGGCCGCGGGCGGTCTGGACCGGGTGACCTGGTCGGCCAGCGCCTCGGCGCCGATGCCGATCGACGTGGTGCGGTTCTGGGCCGGTTTCGGCATCGTGATCATGGACGCCTGGGGGCTGACCGAGACCGCGGGCGTGGCCACCGCCAACAGCCCGAAGACCGGCTTCCGGCTCGGCTCGGTGGGACGTCCGGTGGAGTCCGTGGAGATCCGCGTCGCCGAGGACGGCGAGATCCTGGTGCGGGGCCCGTCCGTCTTCTCCGGCTACCTCCGGCCGGACGGCTCGGTGCGGTCCGCCGTGGACGCCGACGGCTGGCTGGCCACCGGCGACATCGGCCGGATCGACGAGGACGGCTACCTCTGGCTCACCGACCGGAAGAAGGAGATGATCATCACCTCCACCGGCAAGAACGTCTCACCGGCCCTGGTGGAGAACGCGCTCAAGGAACACCCCCTGATCGGCCAGGCGATGGTGCACGGCGACCGTCGCTCCTACCTGGTGGCCCTGCTCGTGCTCGACGCGGAAGCCGCCCCCGCCTGGGCCGCGGCCAACGGCGTCGAGGCGGACGGGGGACCGGCCGGGCTGGCGGAACACCCCGCCGTCCGGGCGGAGGTGGACCGCGCGGTGGCCGCCGCCAACACCCGCCTCAACCGCACCGAGCAGGTCAAGCGCTACGAACTGCTGTCGCGGGAGTGGGGTCCGGCGACCGGCGAGCTGACGCCGTCACTGAAGATGCGGCGCCGGGTCATCCGGGACAAGTACGCCGACGAGCTGTCCGGGCTCTACGAGGACTGACCCCGGCCGCGTCCCCCCGTACCCCGCTCCCGTACGGCCCGCAGCTTCCCGCGCACCCGGTCGGGGGGGGGGGGCCGGGGGGCGGGGGGGGGGGCGGGCCGCCGGCGCCCCCGGAGCGCGATCAAACAGGCGCTGAAACATGACCGAAAAGAAGACAAAAACACA
>NZ_JBIBSY010000010.1:191411-338219 GCF_043078065.1 Streptomyces sp. NPDC015532
CGGTGGTGTTGGGGGGCCTCGCGGGGTTCGCCCCCGGGCGCGCCCCCCCCCCCCCCCCCCCCGGCCGGCCCCCCCCCCCCCCCCCCCCGGGGGCCCCCCCCCCCCCGGGGGGCGGGGGGGGCCCCCGACGCGTTCCCCCTCACAGGTGAGCTACAAAGATATGCGCGACGTATCAGAGACTCTCGGGGAACCTCCTGCCGGTATCGTGTGGAGCACCATGAGAGCTGACACGAACGACTCGTGGCTCGCCCGGGCCATGGCCCAGCCGGAGCCGGAGGACCGTACGGAGCGCCGGATCCTCGACGCGGCACTGGACCAGTTCACGCTCCTGGGGCTGCGCCGCTCCTCCGTGGACGACGTCGCCAAGCGGGCCGGCGTCTCCCGGGTCACCGTCTACCGGCGCTTCCAGACCAAGGACAAGCTGGTCGAGGACACCCTGCTGCGCGAACTCAGCCGGTTCTTCCAGCGGCTGGACGCGGCGGTGGCGGCGCTGCCGACCATGAGGGAACGGGTCGTCGAGGGCTTCGTGGTCGCGCTGCGCCACACCCGCGCCCATCCGCTCTTCGGCGGCCTGCTGCGCCTCGAACCCGAGGTGGTGCTGCCGTATCTGACGGTGCAGGGCAGTTCCTCGCTCTCCGCCACCGTCGAGTATCTGACGGTCCATCTGTGCCGCGCGCAACAGGTCGAGGGCCGTCCCGACGACGACCCGCGTCCCGTCGCCGAGCTGATGGTCCGGGTCGCCGTGTCCTTCCTGCTCAACCCCGCCAGCTGTATCGAGATGGAGGACGAGGACCAGGCGCGGGCCTTCGCCCGCCGCTATCTGGCCCCGCTGCTGGACGCCTGACCGAACCGCGAACCGAACCCGCCACACCGGCTGGACCTGCCTCACCGGCCGGTCCTGGTGTCCGGCGTCCCGGGTCCGGGGCCCGGCGGAGTGCGCGAGCGGCCGGTCAGCGGCGCCGGTGCAGTGCCTGGGCCAGCCGCACCGCGCGCTCCCGCGTGGCGGCCGGAACCGAGAAGGACGTCAGCACGACCGGCGGGGTGAACCGCTGCACCGTGGTCGACTGCACGGACGTGAAGGCGCGCAGCCCTTCCTCGCCGTGGATCCGCCCGAAGCCGGAGTCCTGCGAACCGCCGAACGGCAGCGCCGGCACCGCGGCGAAGCCCAGCACCGAGTTCACCGACACCGCGCCCGCGCGCAGCCGCGCCGCGATCGCCGCACCGGCGCGCCCGTTGCGGCAGAACACCGCCGCCCCCAGGGCGTAGCGCGAGGAGTTGGCCCGCTCCACCGCCTCGTCCACGTCGGCGACCTCGTTGATCGACACGACCGGCCCGAAGGTCTCCTCGGCCATCGCCGCCGCGTCCTCCGGAACCCCGGTCAGCACGACCGGCGCGACATACGGGGCGCGAACCGACCCGGGCCCGCCGAGAAGGGCCCGCGCGCCCGCCGAGACCGCGTCGGTCACATGGCGCTCGATGATCGAGATCTGGCCCGGCAGGGTCATCGGGCCGTAGGGGGCGTTCGGCTCGGCACCCGGGCGCAGTGCCCCGGCCCGCTCGACCACCCGCTCGCACAGTGCCCCGTGGATCTCGCGCACCGCGTAGACGCGCTCCACCCCCGCGCAGGTCTGTCCCGCGTTGCTCAGCGCTCCCCACACGATCGCGTCGGCGGCCGCGTCCAGGTCCGCGTCCGCGGCGACGATCACCGCGTCCTTCCCGCCGCACTCGGCGAGGAACGGTGTCAGCGTCTCGGCGCACACCGCCATCACTTTGCGGGCCGTCCCCGGTGATCCGGTGAACGCCAGTTTGTCGACCCCGGACCGCGCCAGGGCGTCCCCGGTGGAGGCCGCGCCGGTGACCGTGGTGAGCAGCCCCGCGTGTTCGGGCACGGCGGCGTCGAAGAGCTCCGCCAGCAGGACGCCGGTGCCCGGGGTCAGCTCGGACGGCTTGAACACCACGGCGTTCCCCGCGGCCAGGGCGTAACCGATGGAACCCATCGGGGTGTACAGGGGGTAGTTCCAGGGGCCGATCACGCCGACCACGCCCAGCGGCCGGTGCACCAGCGAGGCCCGCTGGTGGACGGCGAACAGCCCGGTGCCGACCTTCCGCCGGCGCAGCACCCGATCGGCGTTGCGGGCGGCCCACCCCAGGTGCTCCAGCGTGAGGACGACCTCCAGCGCGGCGTCCCCGGCCGGCTTGCCGGTCTCCTCGGCGATGACCCGGGCCACGTCGTCCAGGGCGGCGGCGAGGGCCTTCTTCCAGCGCAGCAGGTGGTCACGGCGCCGGGACCCGGGCAGCGCCGCCCAGCCGGCCTGGACGCTCCGGGCCCGGGCCACGGCGCGGGAGACCTCCTCAGGCCCTTTCACCGGGTGCGAGGCGATCGGTTCACCGGTCGCGGGGGAGTGCGTGGTGAAGGTCGCCGTGCGTGGCGCGGCGGCCGGGGTGGTGTCGGTCATCGGGTCTCCTGACGGGGAGCGGGGGGAGCGGACGACCGCGCCGGTGCGGCGGCCTGTCCGGGCGGCGGCTCGTCCGGGAGCGGTGCCGGCGGACGGGAGTGCGCCCAGTGCGGACCCAGGTCGTCCAGGGTCCAGCCGAAGGGGTAGGTGCGCGCCTTGGGCTTGCGCGGGAAGCGCTCCGGCCGCGCGGGCAGCAGCCTGATCAGCGCGGCCCGGACGCGGAACGCGCGATGGACGGCGGCCCGCAGCCGGCGCGGCTCCGGGGGGAAGCCGAGCGCCTTGAGCAGCGGTTCGTCGAGGACGGCGAGGGCGACCCGGGACGCCAGGCGCCGTGCCGGTGCCGGGTACCACGAGGCCATGATCCGCAGGGTGGCGGCGGCGACCCTGCGGTTGGCGGGGTCGTAGGCGAACATCTCCCGCTCGTAGTCGTCGTGGAGCCGTTCGAACGCGGCGTAGGTGCCGGGTACGCCGGAGATGCCCATCATCTCGCCCATCCGCCGGCCCACCAGCGCCAGGCTCTCGGTCTCCTGCTCGGACAGGCGCCGCCAGCCGAACCGGTCGATCCACCGCTTGGGCCCCACCACCGTGGTGGCCAGGACGTACAGGAAGTCCTCGTTGGCGATCCGGTAGCGGCCGTGTATGCGGTTCAGATGGCGGGCGGCCGCCCGCCCGTGCTCGGAGTCCAGCCCCTCGCGGACCATCTCGTACGTGATCAGCACCGTGTCGTCGTACCGCTTCTGGCCGGCGCGTTCGAACTCCTGCGTCCGGTCCAGGAGTTGTGAGATGTGCGGGATGCCGTAGTCGCGCAGGAACGCGATCGATGTCCCGTGGAGATAGTCGCGGGGGAACTCGTAGTGGACGACCCACCGGTAGATCTGCTCGTAGTCCTGCTGCGGATCCATCTGCTGGATGCGGCGGAGCCGGCTGTAGCGGCCCATGGGGATCCCTCCTGCCGGAATCGCGGCGTGAACGGTCAGATCTGCGGACTGCTGACGTTCGGGTCGGGGCGACGAAGCGAGCACCCCCCAGGGTGAGTCGATGATACTGAAACTATTGAGTTGTTTCATCGGGCGTCAATACTCCGGACGTAACCGAGGGGCCGAGATGCCCGTGGGCAGACCGCGGCAGCGCCCGAGCCGCCAACTCCCCTGTGGGCAAAGGTGGATGGCGGCCCGCCCGAGGGGTGGCGCAGGGGCTTTCGGTGCCCCGCGGGAAGGTGCGGATCATGCGCCGCGGCCGCCCTCGCCCTGGAGCGGCCACCCCGCGAGGGGCTCACCGGGTGTCAGATCCCACCGGTAACGCGTGATTCAACGCATATGACCGAAATGCCCCCTGGCGTGTCGGACATCACTGGACCCCGCCGGCCGTGGCCAACTCGGCTGCGGGACAAGAATTTCCAGGCGATATGGGCGTGATGCGTCGTCGGCGGGACACTTGCGGATCGAGTTCGCCTCGCGCAGAGTCCATCACCGTTCAGTCCGCCATTGCTCACGTGTTCTGCGAATGGTCCAGCTGTCGCATGGGGGCGAAAGGTCACGCGTACATGCCAATGAATTGCACAACTGATAATCGGAAACACCGCCGTCCTCGCGCCATGCGAACGAAATTGGGTGTGCTGGCGGTCACCACCGCCGCGCTCGCCGGAGGCGTCCTTACGCAGACAGATCAGGCGGAGGCGGCCACGCCGGGCGTCGTGGTCGATTCCCTTTCCGTGTCCGCGGCCCCGAACGGACAGTCCAAAGCCACCGCCACGGTCCACAGCGCCAAAACGATCAAAGTGCAGGCACTGACGGTCGCCGTGCGATCCGCCGGGGGCGGAAACTACGACTTCCCCGGAGCCGTCGCGACCACGCTGGGAACCCGGTCCACCGCATTCACCTCGGGCTCCCGCGCATTCCCGGCCGGCGCCTATACGTATTACGTGGCGTACAAGTTCCACGACCGCTGGCACAGCCTCTCTCCGGTGAAATCCTTCACCGCTGGATCCGGCACCGGCACCACCGCGACGCCGACTCCCACCGCGGCACCGACGGCGACCGCGGCACCGGCACCGACGGCCTCCACTCCCGCCGCCACGACCACACCGCCCGCGTCCCCCACGCCGACGGCGACGCCGCCGTCGACTTCGGCGCCGACGCCGACCGCGACACCGACGTCCTCCGCGCCGTCCACGACCGGCGCCGCGCCTGTCGGTATCCCCGGCACGTGGCACCAGGCGTTCAGCGACGAGTTCAACGGCACCAGTCTCGACGGTTCCAAGTGGAACGCGAACTGGTTCGGTTGTTCCGGGTGTGCCACCAAACCGGTGAACTCCGCCGAGGGATCCGCCTATTCGCCGTCGCAGGTCACGGTCGGCGGCGGATCGCTCCACCTCAAGCTCATCCAGCAGCCGACCACCGTCGACGGCAAGACGTATCCCAACGTCTCCGGCCTGGTGACCAGCAACGGAAAGGCGCAGTTCACCTACGGCGCTTTCGAGGCGCGCATCTACACGCCCTCGTCCGGGACGAAGATGGCCAACTGGCCCTCCTTCTGGCTGGACGGGCAGAACTGGCCGACCGATGGTGAGCTGGACGTCCTCGAAGGCCTGGGCGGCTCCGCCTGCTATCACTTCCATTCCACGGCGGGCGGTCCGGGAGGCTGCGCTACCGGCACCTACTCCGGCGGCTGGCACACGTTCGGCGCCGAATGGAAGCAGGGCTCCGTCACGTACTTCTACGACGGAAAGCAGGTCGGTCAGATCACCTCCGGGATCACCTCCGCCCCGATGTATCTGATCCTCAACAACGCCATCAACCCCAGTCACAGCGGAACCAACGTCGTGCCCGCAGACATGATGGTCGACTACGTGAGGGCCTGGCAGCACTGACCCCACCGACGCGCCAGGGCGCCGGCCGCGTCATGCGGCCGGCGCCCTTCGGCTGTCGGCCCCCGGGCCGCCGACTCCCCTGTGACAGCGCGGCCTCGAGGCGAACCCCTGCGGCGGCGCGGCTTTCGAGGCGCGTCGTCCTACGTCATGACGGTCCGGCCGCCACGGCCCGCTCCGGCGGTCGCGGCGGATGCCCGCGCCTCCGCCGCGAACCAGTCGACGGTGTGCCGAAGACCCTCGTCCAGAGACACCCGCGGCTGCCAGCCGAGCGCCTCGCGCGCCCTGGCGATGACAGGGCGCCTGCGGACCGGGTCGTCGACCGGCAGCGGAAGATGGCGCAGCTCGCCGCCGGATCCGGTGATCGCCGTCACGAGTTCCGCCAGTTCCCGCACCGTGTGCTCCTCCGGATTGCCCAGATTGATCGGTCCCGGCTCGGCGGAGTCGAGCATGGCCACCAGGCCGCGGACCAGGTCGTCGACGTAGCAGAAGCTCCGCGTCTGGGAGCCGTCGCCGAAGATCGTCAAAGGTTCCTCGTCGAGTGCCTGCCTGATGAAACTGGAGATCACGCGGCCGTCGTACGGGCGCATGTGAGGGCCGTACGTGTTGAAGATCCGGACGATCCCCGCGTCGACCCCTTGGCTGCGCCGGTACGCCATGGAGAGGGCCTCCGCGAAGCGCTTGGCCTCGTCGTAGACGCTGCGGGGGCCGATGGGATTGACGTGCCCCCAGTAGTCCTCGTCCTGCGGATGCACCGCCGGATCCCCGTAGACCTCACTGGTGGACGCCAGGACGAAGCGCGCTTCCTGGCTCTCGGCCAGCCGCAGCATGTTCTCCGTCCCCCGGCTGCCGACCGCCAGCGTTTCGAGCGGATGGCGGTGGTAGTCGGCCGGGGACGCGGGCGACGCGAGGTGTGCGACGGCGTCGACCGTCCGGGCGAAGCGGAACCGCTCCGTGACGTCGCACGGAACGCAGTGGAAGCCCGGCCGGTCCAGCAGGCGGGCGATGTTGGCCTTCCGGCCCGAGGAGAAGTTGTCCAGGCAGTAGACGGTGTCACCCCTGCGGAGCAGTTCCTCGCACAGATGGGACCCCAGAAAGCCGCTGCCACCGGACACCGCCACACGCATGAGATTCGTCCTTCCGCTCGGCCGAGCCGTGGACCGCCAGTCCGTATATTTACGACGTATACGTACATGGTCGCCCCAGGACGGGCTGAGGTCAATGCGTGCCGAGGACGGATCCATGAACCCGGCGGCCGCACGGCCCGGCCGGTCGCGGACGGAAACGCCCCGTGGGCCGTGGCGCCGACGGGGTGCCGGTGAGATCTCCGGTCAGCGGCACCCGGCCGGGCCGGAGCGCTCCGGCCGCAGCAGGCGCCAGGTCACCAGCCCCGTGAATCGGAGCGCCTCGGCCGCGGCCGGCAGGGGATCGTCCCAGGAGAGCCAGGCCCGCTCGGTGGCCCGCACGTGCAGCAGATCGGACGGCAGCCGGCGCTCATGGCGCAGCCACGCCACCGCCGACGCGAAGTCCAGCTGGCCGGCGACGAAGACCCGCCCCTCGGCCTGGGCGCCGTCCGGCACGGCCCGGCCGGTCAGGTCGAGATGCATGGCGCGGACGACATCGACTCCGTGGACGCTCTCGAAGAGGCGGAACTGGGCGCCGACGCGCGGGTTGAAGTCGACGAGTTTGTACTGTCCGTCCCGGCGGTCGTAACGCCAGTCGAGATCCGCCAGTCCGCTGTAACCGGTACGGCGGCACAGCCGCTCCGCCAGGCGGGCCAGTTCGGGGTTGCGCAGTCCCACCGCCCGGGCGGTCATCCCCGCGTACGGAGGCCAGGAGCGCAGCTTCAGGCCGGTGAACAGAGCGCGCGGAACACCGCCCGTACCGCAGTACATGTGGGTGATCCAGTCCTCCGCCTGCTGTCTGGGGATGTACTCCTGCACGAGGACGGGCGGCGGACGGCCCGTCGGGAAGCGGTCGAGCAGCGCCCGTTCGGTGGGTACGACGGTGGTGGTGCCGCTGACGGCCGGGGTGCGGAGTCTGCTGAACGGCGCCAGATTCTTGAGCACGAGCGGATAGCCGAGCTCGCGGCCTGCGTCGACCAGCTCGTCGCGGCTCTCCGGCGCCCTTGACGACGGCGAGGGCACACCTGCCTCGGCGCAGATCCGGTGCAGGCTCGCCTTGCAGGCCAGCAGACGCGGCAGGTGGGCCGGCACGGGCGGAATCAGGAAACAATCCTTCAGCCGGTGCGCGTACTCCGCGAGCAGGATCGCCGCCTCGTCGTCGGTCGGCACCGCCACGCACCGGGCGCCGATCGCCCGGCCCATGGACAGCAGACCGTCCGCGAGTTGCTCCGGTTCCTCGCAACCGGTCGTCGGCCACACGAATCTGCTCGTCAGATGGCGCGAGAGGGCGACCGGGGTGAAGCGGTCCTCGACAACGGCGTGGACCGGGACGCCCAGCCGTCCGACCGTGCGCACCACCCCCAGACTGCCGTGGTGCAACGGATAGTTGCCGATTCTGGCGAGGAGTACGGGTACCTCGGTGTCCAGCAAGACGACCACCCGCACCACTCCGGGACGCTTCTCCTGAAAGGAACTAACATGGACGAAGCTCGCGGATCCACTCGACAGTGGTGAATCGCCCGCATTCAGTATCCCCGACAATCAGGGGTCGTGCCGCTGACAGCCCGGCAAGGTCTGGTATGAAGACACCCGCCAAGATGTCCTCGCTCTCCGGTTTGCTGCCCCTCTACTTCCCGCGCGCTCTGGCCGGTCTCGACGACCGCCTCCGGGCTCACTGGCTCGTACCCGGCGCCGGTCCCAGGGACATCACCGTGGTCCGGCGCCCCTCGCTGCCCAAGGCGGGCCTGCTGGTGTTCGAGCTGCGGCACGGCGGGGAGAGCCTGGTGATCAAACACCCCAGGGACGAGGCCGCCGCCGCCGTCGCGGCGCGGGAGTGGGAGGTCCTGCGGGAGCTCGCCGCCGACAGCCGGCTCGCCCCATGGCGTGCTCTCCTGCCTCGGGTCGTCGGCTCGCCCGGGCCCGAGGGGACCTTTGCCCAGACCGCGCTCCAGGGCGTCCCGGCCGAGCGGCTGATCCTGGACACCTCCGGGGACCCGTATGCCGCCATGGCGCCCGCCATGCGGCTGCTGGCGGACATACGGTCCGCCACCGGGCGGCCCCGCAAGGCGGCCGACCGGGCCTCCGCCTGGTGCGAATCACAGCTGACGGCTCTGTCCGCAGGAATGCCCCGTTACCGGTCCGGCCGTCGAGCGGTCGAATTCGAGGCCCTGCGCCACCGGCTGGACGCGGCCCTGACCGGTGCGGTGCTGACGGAGGGCTGGACCCATGGCGACTACCACCCCGGCAACGTGCTGCTCGACCGCGTCCCCCTCCGGGTGACCGGTGTCTTCGACTGGAGCAGCGGCCGCGCCGACGGGCCGTGCGAGATCGACGCCTACTCCTTCGTCCTGGCCCTGCGCAGTACCTTCACCGGCCGCCCGCTGGGTCGCCTGGTCGCCGAGACGCTGCGCGCCGGCCGGATACCGGACGCCGACCGCGCCCTGCTCGCGCTGGCCGGGCTGGACCCGGAGGACGGTGTCGCCGATCCGGTGGCCGTTCCCCTGCTGAGCTGGCTGTGGCACGTGGTGAACAACGTCTGCAAGTCTCCGAGGTTCGGCCACAGCTACGGGTGGCTCACCCACACGGTCGCCCCCGTGCTCGACGAATGCGCGCGTTGGGCCGGTACGCGGCCGTGACGGCCGCGGCGCCACCCGAGACGAGAGGGAGCGACCATGCCCATGAACACCCGGTTCGGCGCCCGGCACGGAGCGGCCGGGAGCAGGGGCATCCATGACGCTCCGCAGCGGCTGCCCACGGTCGTGATCGGGGCGGGCCCCTACGGGCTCGCCACGGCCGCCTGGCTGAGCGCGGCGGGGACACCGCGGCGGGTGTTCGGTGAACCCATGGAGTCCTGGCACGCCAACATGCCCGAAGGCATGTTCCTGAAGTCCGTCCCCGCCGCTTCCTCCCTCTCCGCGCCGGAGTCCGGATACCGTCTGGAGGACTTCCGTACCGCGCGGGGACGCGGCCCCGTCGGCGACCGGTACCCCATCCCCGTCGAGGAGATGATCGCCTACGGGCGGTGGTTCCAGGAGCGCCGTGTGCCGGAACTGGAGCGCCGCAGGGTCCGTACCGTCGTGCCTGTCGACGGGCTGTTCGGCGTCACCCTGGACTCCGGGGAAGAGTTCCTCGCCGAGAACGTGGTGATGGCCACCGGGCTGGGCCCGTTCGCCCACGAGCCCGCGGAACTGGCCGGGCTCCTCCCGGCAGAGCGGGTCTCCCACACCAGCCGGCACCGCGATCTGGGCCGGTTCTCGGGACAGCGGGTCGCTGTCCTCGGCGCCGGGCAGTCGGCCCTGGAGAGCGCCGCGCTGCTGCACGAGGCCGGGGCCTTTCCCACAGTGATCGCCCGCGCGGCGTCCGTCGCCTTCGGCAGCCCGCCCGACACCGACCGTCCCTGCGACCGGCCGCGTCCGGTAAGGATCCTCAAGCCGGGTTCCCCGCTCGGACCGGGCTGGTCGCTGCTGGCGTGCAGCCACGGCGGCCGCGCGATTCGCCGGCTGCCGCAAGGGCTGCGGCTGCGGCTGCTGCACAACGTGCTCGGTCCCTCCGGCGGCTGGTGGCTGAAAGAACGCGTCGACGACCGGATCCCGGTGCTGTGCGGCCGCACGGTCCGCTCCGCGGGGGTAGAGGACGGCATGGTGCGTCTTGAGCTC
The DNA here is from genome assembly GCF_043078065.1 of Streptomyces sp. NPDC015532. Taxonomy (NCBI): domain Bacteria; kingdom Bacillati; phylum Actinomycetota; class Actinomycetes; order Kitasatosporales; family Streptomycetaceae; genus Streptomyces; species Streptomyces sp. NPDC015532. Next base: position 201,514 of record NZ_JBIBSY010000010.1, read on the forward strand.
GGGGGCATGGACACCGGCGGACGTACGGAGACCTTGCGCGCCGACCATCTGCTGCTGGCCACGGGGTACCGGGTGGACGTCGACCGGCTCGAGCTGCTGGCACCCGAACTCCGCCGCGAGGTCGAGACGTTCCACGGCGCACCCGGGCTGTCGTCCGGGTTCGAGTCCTCCGTGCCCGGACTGTTCTTCACCGGACTGGCTGCCGCTCCCACCTTCGGACCCGTGCTGCGGTTCGTCGCCGGCACCGGATTCGCCGCGCGCCGTCTGGCCGGCTCGGTCGCGGCCGGGACCCGTGCCCGCCCATGACGTCACGGGGCGCGGTGCTCGGCGTGCTCATGCTGTTGCTGGTGGCATGCGGTGCCTGCGGATCCCCGCCCGGAACGGCGGTCCCCCGGCCCGTGGTGCCCGGCGACTGGCGACTGGTCTTCCACGACGACTTCGACGGATCGCGTCTCGACAAGGGCCGCTGGACCACGTGCTACGACTGGAACGAGCGCGGCTGCACCATCAGCACCAACAACGAACTGGAGTGGTACCAGCCCGGTCAGGTCACCGTGAGCGGAGGGAAACTGAGCCTCACCGCCCAGCGCCGGGCCGTCCGCGGCAGCGACGGAAAGGTCTACCCCTGGGTGTCCGGCATGATCTCCACCGGCCGGGACGACTGGTACGCCCAGCCCCGAAAGACCTTCACCTACGGCTACTTCGAGGCGGCGGTCCGTATCCCGGAACAGGGCGGGATGGCACCGGAGTTCTGGATGATGCCCGCGAACCGCTACACCCCGCCCGAGGTCGACATCATGGAGTTCCTCGGCACCACGCGCAGGCTGTCGATGTTCGTGCACTGGAGGAACGCCGAGGGTGCCGAGAGGAAGGAGCGGGGGACCTTCACCGCGTCCGGTTTCCCCGACGGCTACCACCTCTTCGGGCTGCTCTGGGAGAAGGACAGACTCGTCTGGTACGTCGACGGGGTCGAACGGTTCCGGGTGACCGCCCCCGAGCGCATTCCCCACGTGCCCATGGAAGTCATTCTGAACCTGGCCGTCGGCCTCCCCTCCACCCCGCCCCCGGGCACCGACTCGGCGCGCATGCTCGTGGACTGGGTCCGGGTCTGGCAGCGTTGACGGACCGTCAGCGGCCCGCGCGCTCCTGGTACTTGGCCGCGGCGGGGTCAGGCTGGTATCGCCCGGTAGGGCAGCCCGGTCATCGCTCTCGCCCGGCGGTAGGCACGCCAGCCCCTGGTCCGCAGTCCTTCGGCGAACGGTGCCACGGGTGCCCCCTCGCCGCCGGTCCAGAGCGCGAAACGGTCGCGGCCGGTGTCGGCCCGGACCATGAGCCGGGCGAACCGCAGCGGGTCGTCCCCTTCCGAACTGAAGGCGGAGTCCGCCCGGATGGCGGCGGCCGAGGTCCAGCCGGCCTCCCGCACCAGCGCGCGAACGGCGCGGCTGGAATAGCCGTGCGGGTAGGCGAAGGCGTCGACACGGTGCCCGAGCGTGTCCTCGATCCGCTGCTTGCACCCGGTCACCTCCTCCCGCACCGAGGTCCGGGGCAGCGTGTCCAGTTGCGGATGAGTCACGGAGTGTCCGCCGATCTCGACCCCGGCCGTGTCCAGCTCCCTGACCTGGTTCCATTCGAGCGTCGCCACGGACGGGAACGGCCCGCCGCCCGACGGCCGGCCGGCGGCGCGCAGGGCGCCCGTGGTCACGTACAGGGTCGAGGGAAGTCCCCGTGCGGCGAGCAGCGGAGCCACCGTGGAGGCGAAGTCCGCGTATCCGTCGTCGAAGGTCAGCACCGCGGACCGCGGTGGCACCGGAGGACCGCCGAGCAGGGCGGCGACCAACTGCCGCAACGGGACGACGCGCAGTCCGCTGTCGGCGATCATGTCCAGGTGTTCCGCGAACGTGCGTGGACTCACCGTGAACGGGGCCAGCCACGGCGGTGGGTCGTCCGACACCGCGTGGTAGAGGAAGACGGGTACGACGCTCATGACGGGGCCGTCGTCGTCGGCGTCGCCACTGCGCGGCGACGCCGGGAGAGGGCCGGGGAGCCCAACGGCCGGATCGATCCGACGAGGTAACCGGTGACGGTCGCGCACACACCTCCGGACAGCGCTCCGATCGTGCGCAGCGCGCCGGGCCGTCGGATCCGGGTCACGTTGCGGGCGAGGGCCCGCGAGATGGTCGACCGCACGTACACGCGCTCGTTGGCCAGGGCCGGCCCGCGGCCGCAGCGCCGTGCCACCAGCGCCTTGGACAGTCCTTCGATGTAGCAGCGGTTGCGGAAGTAGGACCAGCTGGTACGGGACTCGGGGACCCGGTGCCGTATCTCGGCGGCCGGCTCGTACAGCAGGACGGCCTCCGGGTCGCGGGCGGCGAGCCGCAGACACAGGTCCGTCTCGTCGCAGCTCGCCGCCGGACGGCTGCCCACGCGTCCGAGGGCGTCGAGAAAGCCGCCGACGGCGAGCAGTTCGCTTCTGCGGAAGGACATGTTGGCGCCGATGAAGTTGCGGACGCGGGCGGCCTGCCGGGGCTGTCCCCGGTAGGAGCAGCCCACCACCCAGTCGAATTCCGGGGGGAACCACACGGGGCGCGCCGTCGCCCACCACGGCCGGACGAACCCGCCGACGCCCACCACGCGAGGGTCGCGGTAGGGCGCCAGCAGACGGCCCGTCCATCCCGGTTCCGCGGTGGCGTCGTCGTCGAGGAAGGCGACCACGTCGGTCCGCGACACCGACACTCCGGTGTTGCGGCCCCCCGACAGACCGCGGCGCCGCTGGTTGGGCACCACGTGGACGCCGGACAGTTCGCGTTCGGCGCGCTCCAGGAGGGCCTGGTTGTGGTCGACCACCAGCACGACCTCGTCGGCGGGCGGATCCTGGACCAGCACCGACCCGATCGCGGCCCGCAGATCCTCCCAACGGTCGAGGGTGTAGGCGCAGATGACGACCGACAGGGTGGGGACGGTGCGCTCGGTGGAGAGTGCGCTGTTCATGATGACCCTTCAGTGACGGGGACGAGCCAGCGGGACCAGGACACGAGCAGGAACGCGGCGATCACGCATTGCGCGACGAGCCAGGCGAGGCCCGCGCCCGCGACGCCGAACTCCGGCAGCAGCAGCCGGGTGAGCCCGAGCACCAGGACGCACATCGCCGCCTGCAGCCACACCGCCCAGTGCAGACGCCGCCGCGCCCGGGCCACGTCGATGGCCACGCTCAGCAGCAGGTTCGGCAGCGCGGACAGGGCCAGCAGCCGCAGCAGCGTGGTTCCTTCGGCGGCGTACGAGGCACCGAAGATCGACAGGATCTGCGGGGCCGCGGCGACCAGGACGACCGTGATGCCGCCCAGCAGCAGACCCGAGTGACGCAGGACGCGCAGGGAGTGCCTCACGAGTCGTTCGGGCCCGCGCACGGACTCCGCGAGCAGCGACGTTCCCATGTTGCGGGCGATCAGGTAGGGCACGTACGCGACGCCCCAGGCGACCGAGTAGAAGGCGCTCGCCTCGGCACCGCAGGTGTTCAGCACGATGAGCGGGACCAGGGTGTAGCCGGCGACCCGGAACAGGGAGCCGGCCCAGTCGGCCGCGGCGTACCCGAGCATGCGCGGCGGTGGCGGCGCGGTCGTCGTCGTCCGCTCGTGCCGGGGAACGCCTCTGCGCATCAGGACGTAATTGGCCACGACCAGCGACACCACGAGAGCTCCCGCCCAGGACAGCAGTATCCCGGAGAAGAAGCCCAGAGCTGCGGCCAGAGCGAGCAGCACTATCTTCACGACGGCGAATATCAGGTTCTCGCCCACGACCCAGCCCGGCATGCGGACCGCGGTCAGCGCGCCGTCCTGCAGGACGAATACGGCGTAGCCGGCGGTCGCCACCACGAAGCAGATCGCGGTGACCGGTGTCAGCAGGAAGCCGAGCTCCGGTTCGACCACCGGTACCAGCGCGAGGAATGCCACAGCCACCACCACGCTGAAGGACGTGCTCGCCGCATAGCAGGTGAGGACCAGACGGCGGGTGCGGCGGCCGGCGGTCGGCACGAACCGCACCAGGAAGTCGTTCAGGTTGAGCTGGCCGATGCCCGTGAGCAGGAGAGACGCCATGAGTGCCGAGTAGCCCAGGCCCACGGTCCGCTCGTCGTACCAGTGCGTCGCGAAGGTCCAGAAGAAGAAGCCGAGGCCCGCGTTGACGAGGGAACTGACCGCGAGGACGTGTCCCGTGCGGAGTACGGGCTCACCCGGGAGCGCGGCGGCGACACCGGCGCGCAGCATGTCCAGGGGCCGTCGTCGCATACCGGCGCCTCCTGCTGCCGATTCGGTCACCCGACGGGTGTACAAGCCGCTCACCTCGTCATCAGGTTCCGGCGCCGGCGCCGGTGAGGCGTCCGCGGAGATAGCCGCAGGGGCCGTAGACCATCCCCCGTACTTCGAGGAGCGCCAGGTGCCGGGACCAGTCGGCCTCGGGATCGGCGCCGCGGTCGCGTGACCGGGTCATGGCGTACTGGATGCCGCGGGGCAGCCGCCTCAGCAGGGCGGGCAGTTGACGCGGGTTGCTCAGCAGCGCGCCGGTGAGATAGGCGCCGAGACCGGCGCCGTAGCCGAAGGCCTGCGCTGCCACGGCGTCCATCGTGCGGCGATGACAGTGCCAGACGACGGCGCTCGGCTGGTAGGCGAGGGTGTGACCGGCCGTCAGGATCTCGAAGAAGGCGAGCAGGTCGTCACCGCCCCGGCCGGGGGTCCCGGCACCCGTCGCCGTGTCGAAGCCGCCCAGGGCGCGGAGCACGGTGGTACGGAACGCCATGTTGGCGCCCGAGCCGAAGCGTCCGGCGGTGAACGGGAACAGGGGGTCCGCGGGCGGATCGAACAGGGACCAGGTGCGGGGTACGTACCCTTTCGCGAACCCGCCCTGACGTTCGAGGGCGGTCTGGGCCTGAGTCTCCAGTTCGGCGGGCACGATCAGCCCGGTGACGCAGCCGATCCGCGGGTCGTGTGCGAACGTCCCGGCCACCGCCGAAAGCCATCCGGGGTCGACGAGCGTGTCGTCGTCCGTGAAGGCGACGACGGATCCGCGCGCCCGGCCGAGCCCGACGTTGTGGGCCCGGGCCAGTCCGGCGACGGGTTCGCGGACGTAGAGGACCCGTCCGGTGAACTCCGAGCGGACGAGGACTTCGGTCGTGTCGTCCGCCGGGGCGTTGTCGACCACGATGATGTCGAAGTCGGGATAGGTCGAGCGCAGCAGCGAGCGCAGGCAGTGCCGCAGCTTCTCCGGACGGTCACGGGTGGCCACGACCACGCTGATGAGGGGGGCCTGCTGAAGTACGGGGTGCCGGACGCCACCGTCCGATGGGCCGGTGCGGTCCACGGCGCGGTGCCGGGCGAGCTGCCCGGCCAGTTCCCGGTGGGCGGTGTCGGCCAGCGCCCGCCACAGGCCCTCGGGCCCCGAGGCGTCCGCGGCGCTGACCATGCCCAGCGGGCGACCGTGCAGTCGTACGAGCGCCCGGGCCTGTCCTTGGGGCCGGGCGGGCCCGCGGTCACCGGGCAGCCGGAACTCTCCCGGCCGGGCCAGGTCGATGTCGACCACCGGCACCGGGGGCCGGATGACAGGGGAGCGGGCCGGGGCGGAACTCACGACGCGCTCCGCGCGGGTCGCGCGGCGGCGGACCGGGCGCCCGGCCGTTCCGAGAACAGGGTGCGCAGCACCCGGCGTCCGTCGGATATGGCGTGGAGGTTCGAGCAGCCGCTGCGCCGGGGCAGTTCCAGGCTGGGGACCTCGGCGATGCGCAGACCGGAGCGCAGCGCATGCACGATCATCTCGGCCTCGATCTCGAAACCGGCGGCATGCAGGTCCAGCTGGTCGAGGAAGCTGCGCCGGAAGGCGCAGTAGCCGTAGCACAGATCGGTCAGGCAGGCGTCGTACAGCCGGTTGGCGGCGAGCAGGAGCACGTGGTTGCCCATCTTGCGGATGGGGGTGATGTCGAGCGAACCACCGCCGGCGACGAACCGTGAGCCCTTGACGAAGTCGTAGCCGTGGTCGAGGAAGTGCACGAAGTGGGGGATCTCCGCCGGTGACATGCTGCCGTCGGCGTCCATCATCACCACGTAGTCCCCCTTGGCCTCCAGGAAGCCGGTGCGCAGCGCGTTGCCCTTGCCGGGGCCGTTCTGCCGCACGTTGCGGACGGTCGGCAGACAGTGCTGCGCCATGGGGACGGTGGCGTCGGTGGAGTTGCCGTCGACGAGGATCACCTCGTCCACACACGCTGGGATCTGATCGAAGACCCACGCGATGTTGCGCGCCTCGTTGAGGGCGGGGACGACCAGACTGACGGTGGCCTGCGTCCCGGCTTCACGCTCGTTACCGGTGATCGTGTCGTTGTACATGATCTGCATCTCCGAGTGCGCCCATACGGCATATGTTTACGACGTATATCTACACCTTCACCCGATTTGTGAGCGACGTCAAGCGAGGGGCGGAGTTCGCCGGGAGGCGCGGATCGGTCCGTGCCGGTCAGGCCGGGGCGCAGGCCGTGTTCCGGCCGTGCGGGGACCGCTGTGAAGCCCTCACCTGGATCGCAGCGGCGACCGGGCGAGGCCGCGGCGGCGCCTCACTCCGAGGCCGGCGGCCCGGATCGGCCGCTGTCGGCCGTCGGCGGGTCCGGGTCCGGGACGTCACGCGGCTTCTGGCGCCGGCCTTCGCCGGGCAGGGGCAGCAGGGCCAGGACGGACGTGGCGGCGGCGAGCGCGAGCAGCGCCCGGGTGACGGTGAACGCGCCACCGAGGAACAGGGGCTCCACGACGAGCACCGCCATCGACAGGCTGAGCGTCAGGGCCAGGACACCCGTCTCCAGGACCGCGGTGCGGTCCCTGAGACGCCGGACGCGCGACCGGGCCCACCGCGAGGCCGCCAGGCCGGGACAGACGAGCAGGAACGCCGTCGTCACCACGGCACGCAGGACCAGGGCGTCGGGCAGGAGGGTGACCACGGCCAGGGCCACCCAGCCGGACAGCGCGAGTCCCCAGCGCGGGTAGGTCATGGCCCGGCTCAGCTCTTCGCGCCCTGATACCGGTACACCACCGCGTCCTTGCTGCGGTAGACGGGGATGTAGCCCGGGGTCTTCGACAGGGCCGAGTCCAGGCGCTGTACGGTACCGCCCGGCAGGATCCCCCTCTGGTAGAGGTCGGCGGCCTGCGCCCGGCTCAGGATGATGTAGGCGGGCTGTTGCGGGCCTGCCCGCTGGATGAACCCCTCCAGGCCCTTCACCGGATCGTTCACCAGGCGCCGCCGGTCGCGGATGTCCTGCTCGTCCAACTGCACCTGGGGGTTCTCGTCGTACCGCAGGTACAGGCCGGGCACGGCCGAGGTCAGGGAGACGATGGTGGACCCGGGCGGAGCGGTGGCCGCGACGAACCGGCCGGCCGCCACCTCGTCCTCCGTGAAGTAGTTCGCCGACTCCTTGCCGTAGTAGCCGAACATGAGTCCCCCGAGCAGGGCGAGCATCACCGGAAAGGCGGCCAGCATCCGAAGGCGCGGACGTGCGCTCCGCTTGAGGAGGAGGACGGCGATCAGGAGCGAGGCCGCGGGCAGGGCGAAGAGGTAGGCGCGAAAGATCATCTCTCCGCCGTAGGCGTTCGCCGCCAGCAGCGGCAGCGGAGCCACCACGAGCAGCGGCAGGCCGGTGCGGCGGACCCAGGGGTGGGACACGAAGGCGACGGCCGCCAGAACGAAGACCGCGGCGGACAGGCCCCGGTCGACCCAGGACACCACGACCTGACCCGGGGCCGCGGCGCCGAGGGCGGCCAGCCCGGAGACGACGTTGGTGTCGGGTTTCAGCAGGGAGCCCACGAAGTCGCTCAGGTTCTCCGACAGGTAGGGGCGGGCGACGGTGGCGTCCCAGAGCACGGCCAGCACCACCGTGCCGGCCAGGACGGGCAGAACGACCCGTCGGTTGCGCCGCGGGAGCGCCAGCGCCACCAGCGCGCTGACCAGCATGAACGGTGTCAGCGGGTGTGAGGAGATGATGACGGCGGCGATCACCATGACCACCACGAAGCGGCCGACGGGCCATCGGCCGGCGCGTGTGTCGCCCGTCCGGTACAGCGCCGAGGTGGGCAACTGCCCCATGACCAGGGCGATCACCGTCACGAAGAGCAGGAACGCGAAGGCCTGGGGGGCGAAGTAGTCCTGCCCCACCCAGGAGGACGAGTAGTAGACCCATGCCGCCCCCCAGATCAGCCGGCGGTCACGCGTCACCGTCCGGTAGAGCAGCAGCAGGGGAGCGAGCAGCACGGCGTTGAACACGGGCGGGGTCCACGTCGCGTAGCCGAGCGCCGAATGCAGGCCGGTGGCCTGGAGGAAGAACGCGTTGAGGTCGAAGAATCCGGGCCACTGGTTGTAGATGGCGAGCTTGTCCGCGTGGGGTACCTCGCCATGGTGGCGGATCACCGCGTCGACGACCGCGACGTGTTTCCACGCCCAGCTGTAGCGCAGCGTCGGGTAGAGCAGTGTGGGTGTCGCGTGGATGACCGCGATCAGCCCCAGGACGTATCCCGCCGGCCATCCACCGCCGCTTCGCCGGCCGGTCAGTGCCAGGCAGAAGCCGAGGGTGAGCAGGACGACGGCGACCCAGAAGAGGACCGGCAGCACCTGAAGCAGACCGTAGTCGCGCATTCCGGCGAGATCCACATGGCGCAGGGACAGCAGCCAGAGGACGAGGGCCGAGGGAAGGAGCAGGCGTGTCGCCCACTGGAGCGCCGTGGTCCGCTTTGAGGGGTGCCGCTCACCGGCGGCGGAACCTGACCGCCGGGCCACGGCGTTGGTGAAGGACGCCACGCGCCCGCCTGTCAGCGTCTGGAGCTTGCCCATGAAGACGTCTCCCGGGGAACCGGTGCTCCCACGACGGCTCGCGTGACGCGGAACGCCGACTCCTCGAAGGGACCGGCCGTCCTCCCACCGCGGGTGACAGGGGCGTTGACTCGACGCATGTGGCACCTTCCGGTTCCGGCCTGTCGGTCTCCCGCCCCGGCGTGGCGGCCATCAGGGACACGGCCGTCGGCACTCCCGCTCGTCGGTCCACATCAACGCTGGATGTCGACCAGAAAGAGGTATCAATACCGATTGTGACGGTATTTCCGATTGCTGCAAGTGGCAGGTCGCGGCGGTCACGCGCGGCGCAGGTCGAAACGGCCCCCGGACAGAGAGCGGTGAAGCCACACGTGAGAGGCGTACGACGGGGACACGGACGCCTTCTGGCGAGAGGGCTCCTCGCGGGGGCGGCCGTGATGGCGACGCTCCTGACGACAGCGGGCTGTGACGACTCACCGGCCCGGACCGGGCTTCCCCGGCCGGACCACATCGTCGTGGTGATCGAGGGGAATCAGTCGTACGACGCCGTCATCGGAAACGCCGAGGCCCCGTACCTCAACCAACTGGCCCGGCGAGGTGCCTCGCTCACCCAGTTCTACGCCCTCACCCGCCCCAGCCAGCCCAACTACCTGGCGCTCTTCGCGGGCTCCTTCCTGGGGGTCGACGACGACTCCTGCCCGCACCGGCTCACGTCGCGCAATCTCGGCTCGCAACTCCGCCAGTCCGGCCTGACCTTCGTGGGCTACGCGCAGAGCATGCCGCGCGTCGGGTTCACCGGCTGCGCCGACGGTGCCTACGTGCGCCGGCACAACCCGTGGGTGAACTTCGACAACCTTCCCGCGTCCGTCAACCGCCCGTGGACCGACTTCCCTCGTGACTTCACGGATCTGCCGACCATCGCGTTCGTCGTCCCGGACCTCGAACACGACATGCACGACGGCGGTGTGCGGCAGGCGGACACCTGGCTGCGCGACAACCTCGGCGGCTACGCCGACTGGGCGATGACCCACAACAGCCTGTTGGTCGTCACCTGGGACGAGGACGACGGCAATGGACCGAACCACGTCCCCACCGTCCTGGCGGGTGAACATGTCCGGCCGGGGAACCATGCCCAGCCGAACAACCAGTTCGGACTGCTGCGCATGATGCTGGACGCGTACGGCCTGAAATCCCTGCATCACAGCGACGACGTCGAACCCGTCGACGTGGGGTGACCACGGGAAGGAGGCGGCCTCAGGGGTCCTGGAAGCGGATCAGGCGCTTGACGGCCGTCCGCAGCCGGCGATCGGCCGCGGAGACGGGAAGCCGTTCCCGCAGAAGACGGGGGGAGGGGAAGCCCTCCGCGCCGAACCCCGCCTTGAACTCGGCGAGGGAGGACCCCGGGGCGGACTCGCCCATGTCGAACGTCCGGCAGGACGACTCGCACGCGTCCTCGATCGCCAGCCGGTAGAGCAGGGGGACGGCGCGGACCGGATGAGCCAGTTCCCGGTCCATGGCGCTGCGCCACATCTTGGCGTGACCGCCGTGGCGCAGGACGATGCACGCCCCGGCGGGCTCACCGGCGCGCCAGGCCATCCAGATCGCGCACCCGTCACCGAGCCGGGCGGCCACCTCTTCCAGCCGCCGGACGGGGAACTCCCGCGTTCTGCGCCAGCGCGCCAACGCCAGTGGCTCGTGCTGCTGTTCGGCCCAGCGCACGATCGACTTCCGGTACAGGTGGTAGAAGGCGGGAACGAGCCGGCCGCTCCGGTCCACCTCGACGTCGACGTCCGAGCGCTCGGCCCGGCGGATCTCCCGTCGCATACGACGTCCGAAGCGCTGCTCCCAGACGGTGCCGAAGCCGCCGTCGAGGTTCACCATCTGTGTCATGTGGGGCTCGACGTCGAAGCCGGTCGCGGAGTTCGCCCATACGCTCTGGTCCGCCGGCCGCAGCCGCACACCGACCCGGAGCGCGCGCAGCCGCGCGAGGTCGGCGAAGACCGCGCCCGCCTCCGCCGGACTCACGCTGTCCGGGCACACCGGCCCACCGATGCCCCATTGGGCGGGCCAGGACTCCTCCACGCCCAGGATCCGCGGGCGGTGCCTTCTGGCGACCAGGGGGAGTACGAGCCGTACGCCTCGCTCGAACTCGTAGAGGCGGCTCGCGTCCCGGTACGGCCCTGTGGCACACAGGCAGTCCAGCCAGAGCGGGGTCTGACTGGGGTTGGTGTCCGGGTCCTTGCCCGCCAGCTCCCACCAGACGTCACGTGGAGCCGGTGTGGTGATGTGCGCGAGACCGGCCGGCGTGTCGATCAGGAGCTCAGCAGGTGCGTTCACGGGCCTCTCCCGCCCGGCGCAGGGGCCCCGCGAGGACGACGCTCGCGGACCGAGGACCCACGTGCCCACCACCGATGCTAGGCGGGGCACCCGGGCCGGGCATCTCGGTGGGACCGGGTGTCACTCGTCCTTGAAACCGATGAGACGCTTCACGGCGCTCCGCAGCAGCTGATCGCCCGCCGTCAGCGGAAGCACTTCCCTGCGATAGCCGAACGACGGGTAGCCGCGGGCGCCGAGCCGTTCCTTGAAGACGCTGACGGAGGATTCGGGAGCGGAGTCGCCGAAGTGGTAGAAGCGGCAACCGGCCGCGCAGGCGTCCTCGATGGCGAGCTTGTGCAGCAGTGTGGTGGCGCGAATCGGATGAGCCAGTTCTTTGACCATGCCACTGCGCCAGTACTTGGCGTGAGGCCCGTGGCGGAGCACCAAGATGGCCGCCACCGGCTGACCTTGGTACGAGGCCAGCCAGACGGCGCAGGACTCCCCGAACGTCTCGGCGACGGTCTGGAACTTGTGCAGCGGATCGATCCGGTTCCTGCGCCACTGAGCGAGCGCCAGCGGCTCGTGCGCCTGCCGCGCCCAGCGGGCGATCGAGTGCTGGTAGAGCGCGTAGAAGTCCGGCACCAGGCGTCCGGTGCGGTCGACCTCCACGTCGACCCCCGCCTTCTCACCCTTGCGTACGGCGGTTCTGACCGATCCTTTGAAGTGGCCCCAGACATCATCGAAGCCACCGCCGAGGTCCAGGATGTACGACGTGTGGGGCAAGGGGGTGAAGCCGGACGGAACCGACGACAGCCACACGGGGTCCGTGTCAGGCCCGAACCGCACGGACACGCGATTCGAGGGAAGCCGGGCCAGATCCTCGAAGACGGCACGCGCGTGCCGTGGGTCCGGCGCCTCCGCGGTGACAGGAGCTCCGATGCCCCACTCGGAGGGCCAGGCGTCCTGGGCGATCAGACGGGCGGGCCAGCCGCGTCGGCGGGCCAGCGGTACGACGATCCCGCCCGAATTGCCGAATTCGTAAAAGCGGCTGGCGTCGTCATATGAATCCGTCGCGCAAATGCAGTCCAGCCAGCCCGGGGTCTGGGTGATCAGTGCCTTGTCGCTGTTGTCGACCAGGCGCTGCCAATTATCCCGGGGCGCCGGAGTCGTCACGTCGAGAAAATCCCGGCTCGACGAGGTTCGAGGGCCCGAAAAACGCATGGCGCCAGTTCCTCACGCGTCGCGAACGGTAGGCGTTCTGAACCTTCACCCGTCAAGGGTGCTCTGCCGCTCACCAGGCCGCATCCCGGGGCGTGCCCAGGCCGTCCGGCTCTTCGGGGCCACGTGGTGGAACATCAGGGCGAAAGGTATTATTGCTTCGGTGTGGCAATGCGAGCGACCTAATATCGCCAGTCGATAGAGGTACCCGTGGACCAGTTGACCGGAACTCAGACTTCCACGCGCATGGTGCGCCTTCATCAGCGATTCCCCACGACTCGTTTGATGGAAGACGCTCGTCGCAAACTCGACGACGGGATCGATCTGCTCCGCCTCAAACTCGACGCGCTGCCCGATGGCATCTACCAGCCGGTCCCGGGCATCCGTGTGCGCAGGGCCAAACGATCCGTCGGTACCGGGTCGCGATGGGCGGCGATGGAACCGGTCGTCGAGCGGGTCGGAGTGGAGAGCGCGCTGGACGTGGGCGCGAACGTCGGCTACTTCCCGATCATGCTTGCCCAGCGCGGGGTGCCCTCCGTCGCCCTGGAGTCGGACCCGAAGTGTGTCCGGACGGCGACGATGGCGGTGCGGCGGAACCAGTTGGACAACGTCGCGGTGATGAGCCTCGAGTTCCGCCCCGACACGCTCGCCCTGCTGCCGGCGACCGACTGCACCCTCCTGCTGTCCCTGTGGCATCACCTGGTGCGGGAGCTGGGTTTCGGCACCGCCACCGACCTGCTGCGCGGGCTCTGGGCCCGGACCGGCAAGGTGATGTTCTTCGACAGCGGCGAGGACGAGATGCCCGAGTCGTTCGGACTGCCGCGCATGGTGCCGACGCCTGATGTCTGGCTGACGGAGTATCTGCTGAAGAACTGCGAAGGCGGGCGGGTCGAACACCTCGGCCGGCATCGCGCCTTCGACGCCGGCGGCCTTCCCACGGACCGGGCGCTCTTCGCCGTGATCCGGGAAACGCCGAACACTTAAGGAGCCGTTGACCCCTTCGTTCAGGTGAGGCACGCTCCCCGCCTGCCCCCCCCAAGTCGGCGGATGTGCCGGCCGGCCCAGGACTACGGCGAGGCGGGCAGGTGCGGCGAGCGGAGCACGAGCAGGGTGATCTCGCTGGGCGCGAAGACGCGGAACGGCGGGCCCCAGAAGCCGGTGCCGCGGCTGGTGTAGAGCAGGGTGCGGGTGCCGTGGCGGCTGAGGCCGGCGACGGCGGGCTGGTCGATGCGGACCAGGTGGTGGAAGGGCCAGATCTGGCCGCCGTGGGTGTGGCCGGAGAGCTGGAGGTCGATGCCGTCCGCTGCCGCTCGGTCGACGAACTTGGGCTGGTGCGCCAGGAGCAGGACGGGCAGGTCGGGGTCGGCGCCGTTCAAGGCTCCGGCCAGGTGGGCGCCGTGGCCCGCCAGGCCGGAGGACTCGGCGGTGACGTCGTCCACGCCGGCGACGACGAGGGTGTCGCCTCCGCGTTCGAGCAGTACATGGCGGTTGCGCAGCGGCTCCCAGCCCAGCTCGTCCATCAGGTCGACCCAGCCCTGGGCCTCGCTGTAGTACTCGTGGTTGCCGGTGACGTAGACCCGGGCCCGGGTGGCCCGGACGGTACCGAGCGGAGCGGCCTGGGCGCGTCGGCGTTCGGCCGTGCCGTCCGCGATGTCGCCGGCGTGGCAGACCACGTCGGCTTCCAGGGTGTTCACCGTCTCGCACACCCGTGTCGACCAGCGGGCGCGATCGAGCGGGCCGTAGTGGGTGTCGGTGATCAGGACGACGCGGAGGCCGTCCAACCCTGCGCCCAGCCGCGGGAGTTGTACGTCGAGCCGGCGCACGCGTGGCACGCGGCGGGCTTCGGAGTACCCCCAGGCGAGTAGTACGGCGGTCACACCGAGGACGGCCCACGTGACGATGCGGGCCCGGTCCTGGCTCTCGCCGACGCCGGCCAGGGTCAGGGCGAGCCGCAGGAGGACGCCGAGCAGAACGGACCAGGTGAACAGAACCCAGCTGGCGCCCAGCAGGGTGTCACCGACGATCGCCGCCCGGTCCTGCTGGCGCTTGCCGTGGCCGCGCACCATCGCGAGGGGCATCGCGACGAGGCCGAGGACGAACAGAGCGGTGCCGACCAGGGAGACGGGCAGCGGCCAGTGCTGGCCGGTGTACAGGAGCACCCAGCAGGGCACGGCCCACAGCAGGACGGGGGCGATCAGGGGGATGTAGCGCATCAGGCGGTGCAGTCCGCTCGGCCGCGGCGCTCGCGCTTCGCTGTCGGGGGGTCGGGTGTTGCTGGTGTCGGTCACGCTGTCCCTCCCTGACCGGGCTGCCGTCTCGCGCACTGTATCCGGTCGTCCTCAGGCCGCTCGGGCAGGCCCTCATGACCGGCGCCTTGGGCCGAGGGATTGACCTGTCACCTTGTGCGGTAGGGGCAGGCAGGTGATACGTCAACCACACGTGGGTAGGTCGGCGGCGTGAACGATGAGTCCACCACGAAGGTCGGGGCCGAGCCCGCCGGGTTCAACGGCGAGGGCGCCTGATTGCCGTAGCCGAGACGCGGGGGAAGCTTCACAGGAAGTCCACTCGCTGTCAGGCGTCGTCCCCGGGCAGGGCCGAGAGGAACGCGTCGATGTCCTGGCGGAGGTAGCGTGAGACGTCGGTCAGGACGGCGACGGCTTCCTTGAGTTCGTGAGCCAGCTCCGGGGCGGTGGCCCAGACCTCCGGCTTCCTGGTGATGACGGCGTAGAGCAGGTCATCCTCGAACCAACCGCCCTCGGCTTGCTTCGACGCGGTGTCCCGCAGGATTTCCACGGCCGGGGGCAGGAGCCAGGGCAGCCCCACGTCCTGTCCGATCAGCCGGGCCAGCTCGTGCGGCTTCAGGCTCGCGACCGGTCGACGCCGCAGCTCGTACACGTTCCGGACCATGGGGGTCGTGTCCGCGGGAGGAGCCGGCCAGCGCAGGCCTTCCAGCTCCTCGAGAGAGCGACCGCGGTCGAAGTCTTCGGGCATTGTCGGGTCCTCTCGTGCTCCGCGGCCGTCGGCGCGAAAGCTTCACTTCTGGAGCGCGTCTCTGCGTCCGCATTGCTCAGGGTACGGATCGGCGTCATCCGCAGCCGCCCTCACCCGTGGCCGATGGACTTCAGGAAGCGGTTCAGCCGTTCGAGCTCGACGATGGCGTCCTTCCGCTTCCGGCTCAGCACTTCCCTGCCGCGCGGGGTGATGGTCTCCGGTGGCTTCTGCAGTTCCTTGGTCAGGATCCTGCGGATGCCCTCCAGGCCGTTCCTGGCCTGTTTCAGGTCGCTGATGTGGTCGAAGGGGGTGCCGTCCGGCTTTCGGGCCACGACCTCGCCTCTGGCCTCGCGGCGAGCGGCGCTGTAATGGTTGTGATTCGGCTGGGAGTTGATGGACCCGATCGGGTCCTTCTTGATGTTCTCAAGCTTGGTGATGGCATTCAGCGCGTCGTCGCGCAGTCCCAGTTCGCGGCATTCCTCGGGCGCGAGCCCCAGGGGGTCCGTCCACCGGTGAGGGTTGTCCACGTACGTGTTGGGATTCGGTGACGGGACAAGGCCCAGAGGGTCCGGGCTGAGATAGCGGGCGGTCTCGGCGTCGTAATAGCGGAAGTAGTTGTAGTTCAGGGCGGTTTCGGAGTCGTGATACTGCCCGGGGAACCTCAAGGGTGTGTAGGCGGTACTGTTCTCCGCCCATGCGGTAGCGCCCCACAGTGTGGAGCGGGCGCGCCACGCGACACCGCCTTCCTCGTCGAGGAGTTCCGTCGGGGAACCGGCGAGATCCGTGATGATCGCGAAGAACCGGGCGTCGATCTCATCCTGGCAGGCGTCGTCCGTGGCGTCGCTCGCCCCGATGCGCTCGGTCTGCGCGACGGGGTGCAGATCTTGGTGGTCCCAGGTCAGCGTGACCGGGCCCGCCGGGCCGTTGCCGGTGGTGCTCTGCTCGCAGAGCGTCGTGCCGTCCCAGGTGAAGTCGACCTGTTCCGCCACCGAGACGCCGTCCGTGGCCATGCGCTGCTTGGCGATGCGGCGGCCCAGCGGATCATAGAGGTAGCGCCACAGGGTGCCGTCGGGCGTGCTGACCGCGGCGAGCCGGTCCTCCGCGTCCCAGCTGTAGCGCCAGGTGTCGGGCTTGCGCGACAGCCGGGTCTTCTGCCTGAGCACGATGCGGCCCAGGGCGTCGTGCTCGTAGCGGACGCCTCCGGCGCGGGTGATGCGAGTGCCCTCGTACGAGCGCGTGCCGGTGGCCTCCGATCCTGGGTGCGAGTCGGGCCATGAGGCGTCGGTCTGGTTGCCTGCCGCGTCGTAGAGGTAGTGCTCGGACCAGTTCCCCGCCCGGACCCGGGTGACGCGCCCGGCCGGGTCGAGGTCGAAGCGGCACGCGCCTTCGACGTCGTCATCGAGGCCGATGAGGTTGCCGTCCGCACGGTAGTCGTACGCGCGGCGGCGTATCGAGCGCCCGTCGGTGCCCGTGACCGACTGGACGGTGAGCCGGCCGAGGGCGTCGAAGGCATGGGCCACGCCGATGACGTCGCCGATGCGCCGGAGCGCCTCCTGCCCCGCCAGGTCGTACTCGAAGTCGATCGTCCGCCCGCCGGAGTGCAGCGCGGTGCGGTTGCCCGCGGCGTCGTAGTCGTAGCCGCTGGTGGCACCGCTGGGGGTGGTGCGGCTGATGCGGCGGCCGAGCAGGTCATAGCGATACGAGATGGTCCGGCCGTTGACCGTCTCCGCGAGGAGTCGTCCCTGAGCGTCGTAGCGGAAGTCGACCTGGACCTCGGGTGCGGTGGCCCGCGTGACCTGCCCGGACGGATCGTAGGTGTAGCTGTTGCTGACGGCCCCTGCCGTCTGGCGCACGATCTGCCCGAGTTCGTCGAGGGTGAAGTGGGTCGTCAGGCCGAGGGAGTTGGTGCGGGAGACGAGTCGTCCTGCCGCGTCGTGCCGGTAGCCGATCGTGCGATCGTCGAAGTCGGTCTCCGAGAACGGGCGCCCGGCCGGGTCGTAGGTGTACTTCCACGTCAGACCCTGGGCGTTGGCGACCTGGGTGAGGCGCAGTTCAGTGTCGTAGGTGAAGGTGTGGCGCCTGCCGTCGGGGCCTGTGCGTGCGGCGAGCAGGTCGAATTGCGTGTACTCGTAGTGGGTGACCGCGCCCAGCGCGTCGGCGTGGGCGATGCAGTTGCCCTCGCTGTCATAGGTCCACGCCTCGGTGCTGCCGTCGGGAGCGATACGGCGCATCGGGTTGCCTTCGACGGACCACTCCATGCGCGTCACGAAGCCGAGCGGGTCGGTGAGCTGGACGGGGCGTCCGAACGCGTCGCGCTCGAAGCACGTCGACGCACCCAGCGGATCGGTGACCCGGTCGGGGAGGCCTGCCGGGCCGCAGTAAACGCGGGTCGTGTGCTCCAGGGCGTCCGTGACCTTGGTCAGATGACCGGATGCGTTGTACTCGTAGCGGGTCGCGACTCCGTCGGGAGCCGTGACACGGGTGAGGTTGCCGCGCTCGTCGTACTCCCTGTGCCACTGGGTGCCGTCCTCGCCCGTGACCGTCGTCGGCAGTCCGAGTTCGTTGTACGTGGCTGTCGTGCCCAGGCCGTCGGGGCGGGTCACCGACACCACTCGTCCCCGCTCGTCGTACTGATAGCGAGTGATGTGCCCGAGCGGATCGACGAGCGCGGTCAGGCGCAGGTTCTCGTCCCACTCCTGGCCGGTGACATGGCCGAGCGGGTCCGTCTCTCTGATCAGACGGAAGGACTCGTTGTGCTCGTAGACGCGGACGTGACCGAGCGAGTCCGTCACCCGGGTGGTGCGCGTCGCGTCCTCGTAGCTGAGGGCGGAGGCCAGGGCATCGCCCGTGCCGCCGGTGGCCACGACCCGGCCCGACTCGTCGTAGGCGTACCAGTACGTGGTGTCGTTGCGGTCGGTCCAGGAGGTGAGGCGGCCCGCGGCGTCGTAGGTGTAACGCATCGGCAGACCAGAGGAGTTGACCTCCTCCGTGAGACGGCCGGTCTCGTCGTATCCGAAGGTGAGCAGGGTGGTGCCGGGGGAGGAGGGTTCTGTGGGGTCTTGCAGGCGCAGACCGGTAATGCGTGAGAGGTCGTCGTCGCGGTCCAGAGCGATGCGGTAGCCGCCCGAGTGGGTTACCGCCGTGGGGATGTCGCCCTCTTCGTACTCGATGGTGATGCGATTGCCGTGACGGTCCTGGAGGTATTGCAGCGGCAGATCGACGGCCTCGCCGGCAGCGGCCGGGACAGGGCTGTGGAAGACCTGGACGAGGCCGCTGTCGGGATCCGTTACACATATCGCGCCGTCGAAGCCATCGGCCCAGGCCAGGGTGAGGCGCGAGCCCGGGGTCTCCGGGTGGACGGGCTCGCCGGTCTCCGGGTCGGGCACCGGGAAGCAGAGCCGGGCCCCGTCGGCGGCCGCGTAGACGAAGCCGTCCTCGTCGGCCTGGACCCGCTGGTCCAGGGAGGAGGCCCAGGAAGGACCGAACCAGCCACCGAAGCGGTACGAGGAGACGTGTGTGCGCTCCAGGAGAAGCGGCAGCACACCGGGCAGCCGGACATCCGTCCGCGTCAGCGCCACGTCGCCGGTGGCCACGTCGATGGGGTCTCGGACGAACTTCTTGAGCGCGTTGCGCACCGAGGCGGGCAGCTTGTCGAAGCCCGGCCGCAACGAAAGCCGTTCGAAGGAGGCGCAGTTGAGCTTCAAGGCGCTGCGCAGTCTGGACAGATCCCTGGGCTTGAGTTTGCCGAGTCCCTTGCCCAGCAACGTGGACAGGCTGCCCAGACCGACCCCGAAGGCCGCGCCCAGCGCCAGGGTCTCAGCCAGCTTGCCGGGGTCCTTGAAGGTGGAGGGATCCTTCAGCAGGGTGTCCAGCGCGGCGAACTTGCTGCCTTCACCCGCCATTTTGCCGACCCGCGCGACCGTCTTGATCTCCTTGAGGGCCTTCAAGGTCCGACGTAGGCCGCGGATGACTTCCAGGACCGCTCGGATGACGCGGGCCATCGCCGTGCCGGCGTGCTCGATCCGGCCGATCAGGGCCATGGCCTTCGCGAAGCGCGCGCCCGCGGCGAGAGTGCCGACCACGGCGGAGGCGCCGCCCGTGAGGACGGAGAGGGCCAGACTCGCCATCTCCACCTCGATGATCTCGACGATGATGACGTTGAGTTCGGTGAGCAGCTCGTGTGCCTCGTCGGCGTACGTGTCCAGAGCGTCGGCGCCGTCGCGCAGCGAGTCGGCCGTCTTCGTGGCCTGCGTACGGGTCTTCTTCGCCCGCTTGCTGAAGGCGGTGGCGGCTTTGCCCTCCCAGGTCACGATCCGCAGGGCGGCTTCCGCGTCCGTGACGGAGGCATCGACAGCCTCGGCCAGGGTGCGCCACTTCTTGGCGATCTCCCGTACGCCGTCCGGGTCCACCGCCGGGTCGGAGATCCCCAGGAACTCCATCATGCTGGCCATGTTGTCGCCGGCCATGTGGTTGAACGTGTTGAGGTAGTGCAAGGGGTTGAGGTCGACCATGGTGCTCAGCCCTGATTCTTTCCGCGCGCCGCGGCTTCGAGCAGGGCGTCGAGGATGTCGAACGCCTCGGAGAGATCGGTCATCAGCTTCGCCTCCCCGTGCCACTCGTCCACGAGGTCCGCCGCGACCTCGGCGAGCATCTCCATGCCCTCACGCACGTCGTCGGTCGCACTCGTCAGGGAGCCCAGCGCGCCCATTGCCGAGAGGTCGTGCGAGGCGGCCTTGAAGGCCTGCAGCGGCTTGGCGATGTGCTGAGGCGCCTTGCGCAGTCGTGGTGCCGCCTTCGCTATCGACTCAGAGTCCTTGCCCAGGTCCCCCATGACTGTCCCCCCGATACCACGCATTACCTGTACACCAGTCAACTGCGGACAGCAGCCGATCCGGTTAAGCGTATTACCTGCATTCCGTCAGGAGCGGCAAGGGGGTTGGCCTCCCGGGTCCACGCGACCGATTCCGCGGTGGGGCAACTCCTTCTCCCCGCCGTACCGTTCTCGCAGCATGCGAACGGAGACCGGCCGCACGGCGCCGATTCCGGAGAACCGAGGGCGAACCCGGGGTTTGGTCCGTGACTCGTTCGTCAGCACTGGTCAGGAGGGGTGCGGCCGTGCGAGGAACGGGGAGTCAGCGTGCGAGCCGGGCTTGGTCGAGCGCGGGATGGGCGAAGGGCGCCTGACGGGCGAAAGCCGGGTCAGGCGCCCTTCGCAGGTGTCTAGAAGAAACCCAGCTTCTTCGGCGAGTACGACACCAGGAGGTTCTTCGTCTGCTGGTAGTGCTCCAGCATCATCTTGTGGTTCTCGCGTCCGATGCCGGACTGCTTGTATCCACCGAAAGCGGCATGTGCCGGATACGCGTGGTAGCAGTTCGTCCAGACGCGCCCGGCCTGGATGGAACGGCCCGCCCGGTAGGCGGTGTTGATGTCCCGCGTCCACACGCCGGCGCCGAGCCCGTACAACGTGTCGTTCGCGATCTTGATGGCGTCGTCGAAGTCGTCGAACGACGTAACCGAGACGACCGGGCCGAAGATCTCCTCCTGGAAGATCCGCATCCGGTTGTCGCCCTCGAAGATCGTCGGCTGGACGTAGTAGCCGCCCTTCAGCTCACCGTCGTGCTCGATGCGCTCACCGCCGGTGAGCACCTTGGCGCCCTCCTGCCGGCCGACGTCCAGGTAGGAGAGGATCTTCTCCAACTGGTCGTTGGACGCCTGGGCGCCGATCATCGTGTCGGTGTCGAGCGGGTGGCCGGGCTTGATGAGCTCCGTGCGGGCGACCGCCGCCTCCATGAACTCGCCGTAGTTGCCCCGCTGGACGAGGGCGCGCGAGGGGCAGGTGCACACCTCGCCCTGGTTGAGCGCGAACATCGTGAAGCCTTCGAGCGCCTTGTCGCGGAAGTCGTCGTTGTGCGCCCACACGTCGTCGAAGAAGATGTTCGGTGACTTGCCGCCCAGCTCCAGCGTGACCGGCTTGATGTTCTCCGAGGCGTACTGCATGATCAGCCGGCCCGTGGTGGTCTCACCCGTGAACGCGACCTTCGCCACCCGCGGGCTGGACGCCAGCGGCTTGCCCGCCTCCACGCCGAAGCCGTTGACGATGTTCACGACACCCGGCGGGATCAGGTCCGCGATCAGGCTCATCCAGTAGTGGATGGACGCCGGTGTCTGCTCGGCCGGCTTGATGACGACCGCGTTGCCCGCCGCCAGAGCCGGGGCCAGCTTCCACACCGCCATCAGGATGGGGAAGTTCCACGGAATGATCTGCGCGACCACGCCCAGCGGCTCGTGGAAGTGATACGCGACGGTGTCGTCGTCGACCTCGCTGAGCGCGCCCTCCTGAGCACGGATCGCCCCCGCGAAATAGCGGAAGTGGTCGATCGCGAGCGGGATGTCCGCCGCCAGCGTCTCGCGGACCGGCTTGCCGTTCTCCCAGGTCTCGGCGACCGCCAGCTTCTCCAGGTTCGCCTCCATCCGGTCGGCGATCTTGAGCAGGATGTCGGCGCGCGCGGTCACGGAGGTGCGCCCCCACGCCGGCGCCGCCGCGTGGGCCGCGTCCAGCGCGCGTTCCACGTCCTCGGCCGTGCCTCGCGCGACCTCGGTGAACGGCTGCCCGTTCAACGGGCTCGGGTTCTCGAAGTACTGCCCGCGAGCCGGTGCCACGTACTCCCCGCCGATGAAGTGGTCGTACCGCGCCTGGTAGGCGACGATCGCGCCCTCGGTGCCGGGCGCCGCGTAACGGGTCATGCTGGTTGCCTCCCGGAGAAGCGCTGCCCGCCGTTGGGCAGCTCTCGCCACGAGGCTAGGAACCCGGACGTTGCAAGGACGTTGCGCGGCCCAGGCCCAGGACCAGTGCCCAAGCCCAGTGCCCAGAACCAGGCCCAGGACCAGTGCCCAAGCCCAGTGCCCAGAACCAGGCCCAGGACCAGAACCAGGAGGAGGCCGAAGGCCAGGCCCAGGAGCAGGATCACGATCAGGTTCTGCGACCGAACCCGGCTTGAGTCCGGCTCTGGATCTGGACTCTGGTGGAACCAGGCCTGGGCCTTGACCGGACCCGATCTTGAGCCCGGCCTCGGACTTGGGCCCGGCCGCTCCCCATGTCTGACCTGGGCCCGGTCTCGGACTCGGACTCTGCCCCGGTCTCGGACGCTGCCCCGGACATGCCCCTCCGCCCGGCAAGGGGCCCGTCCCCATTCGTCAGCGTGGCTGCGGTCGCATCCGGCTGTCGCGCGGGGAGTACGCCCATCCGGCCGGTGCGGACTGCTCGGACTCCAGCTCCGCCACCCGCGCGTGCACGGCCGCCGCCGGGCGCAGCGCGGACAGCGCCCGCCAGACGTCGAGATCGTCCTCGCCCCAGGGCGCACGCGCCCAGTCGGCCAACAGGTCGGGATCCCGCCGGGCGATGATCGCCGTGCGCAGCCCGTCGGCGAGCCGTCGCCGCAACCGGGTCACCGCCGGTGCCGTCGAACCCGGAAGCAGCGGCCCGGCGTACACCGCCGCGGCCGCCGTCACCGCGCCACTGCCGAGCCGCCGTTCCAGCACCGCCACATCGGACTCGACCGGCCGGGTGAGACGGTAGGGACGTGAGCCCAGCAGCCCGGGCCCCAGAATTCTGCGCAGCCGCGCCAGCTCGGCCCGCAGAGTCACCGGAGTCACCGACTCGTCCTCATAGAGCGCGCACTGCAACTCGTCGCCCGTCATGCCTTCCGGGTGCCGGGCCAGCAGCACCAGGATCTCGCTGTGCCTACGGCTGAGCCTGATCTTCCGCCCGTCCGACACCAGTTGAGCCTCGTCGCGTCCCAGCGCGGTCAGTTCGAGGGAGTCGGCCAGGGTCTGCGGCGGTGCGAGCAGCGCCAGATGAGCCTCGGCGGCGCGCGCCACCGCCTGTACGAAGCCGAGGCTGTGCGGATGCGCGAGCCCGTCTCCGCCGGTGATGTCCACCGCGCCGAGCACCCGCCCGGTGCGTGGATCGTGGACGGGCGCTGCCGCACAGGTCCAGGGCTGCACCCGCCGGATGAAGTGCTCGGCGGCGAACACCTGCACCGGCCGGTCGACGGCGACCGCCGTGCCCGGCGCGTTCGTCCCGACCGCCGACTCCGACCATCGCGCGCCCGGCACGAAGTTCATCCGTCCGGCCTGCCGTCGCGTTCCGGGGTGCCCCTCGACCCACAGGAGCCTGCCCTGCGCGTCGCACACCGCCAGCAGATGCTCCCCGTCCGCCGCGAACGTTCCCATGAGCTCCCGGAACAGCGGCATCACCCGCGCGAGCGGATGCTCCGCCCGGTAGGAACCGAGTTCCCCGTCCGTGAGTTCCACCCTCGCGGTGCCCTCCGGCACGACGCCCGCCCGCGCCGAACGCCGCCACGACTCGGCGACCACGGTACGCACCGGCCGCGGCACGGTGCCGGCCTCGGTGAACGACTCGTACGCACGGCGCATCAGCCGAACCCGCTCGGCGGGATCGGCGCCCGGTTCCAGGGCCACCCAAGGATCGGTCAACTCGGCCTCCCGGAAGGCGATGCGACTGGGTCCCATCGTCACTCCCGGTGCGGGCCTGGACAACCCGTGTGACGCTCCCCTTCCGCTCGGCGCCTCGCGGCTCGTCCGCCCGGATCACCGCGAGGTCCGTCCCCGGTCAGGCGAAGTTGACGAGTCTGATGTAGCGCGTCCAGTCCCAGTTCGGTCCCGGATCGGTGTGATCGGTGCCCGGCACCTCGTAGTGACCGAGGATGTGGGCACGGTCCTTGGGAATCCCGTACTGGTCGCAGATCGCGGCGGTGAGCTTGGCCGACTCCTCGTAGAGCGCGTTGGTGAAGTAGGCGGGCCGGTCCACCCAGCCCTCGTGCTCGATACCGATGCTTCTGGTGTTGTAGTCCCAGTTGCCCGCGTGCCAGGCGACGTCGCGCTCCCTCACGCACTGGGTGACATGGCCGTCGGCCGAGCGCACGAGATAGTGCGCGGACACCTTCTTCTGCGGATTCTGGAAGATGGACAGGGTCGTGGCATACGTGGCCTGGGTGACGTGGATGACCACGTAGTCGAGTTCGTAGCTGTAAGGGCGGTCGGACGCCGTGTAGTTGGAGCTGGTTGCCGGATTCCAGTCGGCGTCCGGATAGTCGACGGCCGCCGGCAGCGCGGCCGCCTTCACATCGGGGAGCAACGCGTAGGGGAAGGCCGCGAGGGCCGCGCCCTTGAGCAGCCGCCGTCGGCTCGGGAACGACCGTGCTCGTTCCATGGAGAGTTGGCCTTTCGTCGGTGGGGGGTCGGGGCCGTGAAACCACGGTCCGGAGTCGGGCCTTGCCGGCGTGGACACCGGACGCGGCGGAGTGCCGGTTCAGGTTCCGGACCGCTCGGCCGCGCGATCAGTGCCGGAGAGCCGCGGCTGTCTCCCGCAGCCGGGCGTGCAGTCCGCGATGTGTCTCACGCGCCGGCAGCCATTCCTTGCGGAGCTTGGCCACGCACGTGTAGTTCGTGTCGCAGACGTTCGCGAGGGGAGACTCGACCGTCTGCGTCGCGAACTGGTACGCGTCCAGTTCGCTGAACCCGTAGTCACGCACCAGCCACTGCACGAGATCGAGCTGGGATATCCGGAAGGCGTCCTCCAGCGGGCGTGCCGAGCCGGTCGAGATGATGTGGGTGTCGGACTCGATACGCGGCCAGGCGGTGGCGACTCCCTTGAGAAGCTCGACGATCACCACCGTGTTCATCGCGCATTCGACCGCGACTCCACAGGTCTCGCCCTCACCCTGGCGCGCGTGCCCGTCGCCCAGGCTGAGCAGGGCGCCTTCGACGTTCACCCCGAGATAGCAGGTCACTCCGGCCCGCATCTCCGGCGTGTCCATGTTTCCGCCGTGCGCGTCGGGCACCAAGGCGGAGCGGACCTCCAGGTTCGCAGGCGCCACACCCACGGTGCCGTGCATCGGATCCATCGGAAGTTCGACCTGGATGTCGCTGTCCCGCGCGCTGAACAGCGCGGTCCGCCGCTCCCGGTCGAGCTGCCAGATCCACACGGTCTCCGGCAGCGGTGGCTGAAGGGACGCGGTGGTGTGTGTGGAGGTCAGGGCGCCGAAGAGCGGGACCGTCGTCGACGCGGCCCAGTCACGGGCCGGCTCGATCGACACGAAATGAACCGCGACCGTGTCGCCGGGCTCCGCTCCCTCGACATGGAAGGGACCTGTCTGCGGATTGAGGAACGGGAACTCGCACACCTCGGAGACCAGGTCCTTCTCGGAGCGCACCCGTCCCGCGAAGCAGTCCTCGGTGTAGAGATCGAGGACCGTGCCCGGTGCGATGCGTGCCACGGGAGGTGCCCCGCCGAACGTCCAGGCGAACTCGTCCGGCGTGGGGCGCACGGTCAGGATCCGGGGATCGCTCATGACTGCACAGCTCCGCTCTGCGAAGGGGCGGGGGTCGAAGTCTCGTCGAGGTGGACACGGGCGGTCTCGGCTATGCGCCCCGGGTGGCGGCGCAGCAGGAAGATCAATATCACGACACCGGCCGCCATCCAGACACCCACGACGGGTCCGGCGTACGACACGGGCGGGGTCAGCTCGGTCACGAAGTCGAAGGCCGGCAGACCCGCGGCCGTCAGCAGGGCGGGAACGAAGGCGATGATGCCGAGCAGCGGGAACACCAGGTGCCGCACCGGCTTGAGCAACTCGCGTCTGCGGCGCAGGAAGTAGCCCGCACAGGCGAGATTGACCACGATGTACACGCCGATCACCACGGTGACGATCACGGTCGCGAGAAGCAGGAACGCGGTCACGGGGTCGTAAGCGAGGCCGAGACCCAGCATCGCCGCCACGCTCACGGCGGACTGTACGGCCACTCCGGCAGCGGGGGAGCGGTGTCGGGGGTGCACGCGCGCGAAGAGCGCGGGAAAGACCCGGATCCGAGCCAACGCGAAGGCCGTTCGCGTGGAGACGGTGGCACACGCGTTGGCATTGGCGATCGTCGAGTTGACCACCGCGAGGAACACGAGCACCCAGAACAGCCCGAACGAGGCGCGAGCCACCCCTTCCCACGAGGCGGCGCCGGACGCCCCGAATCCCGCGAACCGGTCGGGACCGAAGTACACCGACATGGCGTACGTCGTCAGGACGTAGACGAGACCGATGGCGAGCGCCGCGCCGAGGACGGCCCGGTGCATCGTGCGGCGCGGGTCCTTGGTCTCCTCCGCGAGCGGGGCCGCCGCCTCGAACCCGGCGAAGGCCAGCACGGTGTACACCGATCCCGCGAACACCCCGCTGATCCCGTCGTAGCCCTTGGCGGTGTGGGACGTGCCGAACACCGACAGCGTGTTGTCACCGCCTGCCTTGGCGATCAGCCACACCGCGAAGACGAGGAAGACCAGCACCTCGAAGACGCCGAGGACGGTGCCGAAGCGGGCCGAGGCACGTACGCCCAAATAGCCCGCCACCGCGATGACCGCCGCGCCCGCGAGCGACCAGGGCCACCAGAGGTCGCCCGGGTACGAGGACCATTCCTGGTGCAGTGTGCCCGCGGTGGTGAACCCGAGCTGAAGAAGGAGCAGAGGCGGCACCAGGGCCTCGACGAACACATAACCCCAGCCCACGAGGAATCCCGCGGACGGATGCAGTCCCTGCGCGGTGTAGGTGGCCACCGACCCCGCGGCGGGCATCTCCCGCGCGAGTTCGGCCACGCACGACGCGGTGAACAGACAGGCCACCAGGGCGATCAGCACGGACAGCGGCAGACTGCCGCCCGCGAACGCCGCTCCCGACGGGATGGACGCGGCGACGGCAGCCGCAGGCGCCATCGCCGTGATGCTCTGGAACAGGACCTCGCGCAGGCCGATCGCCTCACGCCGCAGACCCGGAACCGCCTCCTCCGACATCTGAACCCCCCGATCCGACCGGAACACAGCCCCCGGCAGGACGGCTGCGCCTCGCGTGAATTACGGTACGGCGCTTGCCCGTTGGGCAGGAAGGGCCGGGCGCGACTCCGTGGACAGCCCGCGGATTGTGGACAACACGATCACCCGCAAGGGGGACGCACTCGGTCGGCGTCTCGTGTCCATCCGGATGTTCCGCGCAACGCAGCTGCGGCGTCCCATCGCCGACCGGTCGGCGTGCCGCGCGTGACCGGTGGGGGTTCTGGCGACGGCCGGCGGGGTTCCGCCTGTGATGGCTGGGGTCTCCGACGACGGCCGGCGAGGGTTCCGCCTGGGACGGGTGGGATTTTGACGACGGCCGGCGAGGGTTCCGCCTGTGACGCGTGGAGGCTCTGACGACGGCCGGTGGGGTTCAGCCTGGGACTGGTGAGGGTTTCGACGCCGGCCGGCCGGGGTTCGCCTGGGACTGGTGGGGGCCGCGTCGCCGGCCGGCCGGGGTTTCGACTGCGACCGGTCGGCGTTCCGCCTATGACCGCCCCGCCACCGCCGCCGGGTCGTCGAGCACCGCGCGCACCACCGAATGCGCCGCACCGAGCAGCGGCCCCTCGGATCCCAGACGGGAGACGGACACCGGGCAGGCGGGACCCGCCGTACGCCGCGCCAGCTCGTCCTCCAGCGAGGGAAGCAGCCAGGGCGCCAGTCCGGCGAGGGCCCCGCCCAGCACCACCGACTCGGGGTCCAGCAGGTTGACCGCCCCGGTCAGAGCGATACCGAGCGCGGTGCCGGCGTCGTGCAGGGCACGGCGCACGTCCGGATCGCCGTCGGCGGCGCGCCGGGACAGCAGCCCGACCCGGTCCTCGCCCGGTTCGAGACCGGCGGCACGCAGAACGGCCTCCTCGCCCGCGTACTGTTCGAGGCAACCGCGTCCGCCGCACGGGCACTCCGGTCCCTCCGGACGCACCGGAACGTGCCCCAACTCGCCCGCGAAACCACGGGTCCCGCGCAGGAGCCGGCCGTCCACGAGGACCGCGGCACCGATGCCGATCTCCGCGGAGACGTGCAGAAAGTCACGCGGGGTCGTGTCGCCGAGCCAGAGCTCCGCGAGGCCGCCGAAGTTCGCTTCGTTGTCGACGGTCAGGGGCCACTCGGCGGGCAGCAGCTCACCGAGGTCCGTGTCGTGCCAGCCGAGGTTCGGCGCCTGGACCACGGTCCGGGCGTCACGGGCCACGAGCCCGGGGACGGCGACGGCGAGGCCGGCGGGCCACAGCCCTTCCCGGTCGGCCTCGGCGACGACCTGCCGTACCAGCGACGTCAGTTCCTGGACCACCGGCACGGCCGCCCGGCCGCGGTTCGTGCCGTGCCGTACGGCACGGGCCCGCACGGCGCCCCGGAGATCGACCGCGCACACCGCGAGATGGTCGACACCCACTTCGGCGCCGATCCCGGCCGGACCGTGCCCGCTGACGGCGAGCGCCGAGCCCGGACGCCCCACTCTGCCCGGCCGTTCGGGTCCCAGTTCTTCGAGGAGCCCCGTGCGGATCAGCTCGTCCACCAGGGTGGATATGGCCGCCCGGGTCAGACCGATGTGGGAGGCGACGGCGGCACGCGACAACGGTCCCTCGTCGCTCACGGTGTGCATGACCCGCGAGAGGTTGCGGCGGCGCATGCCCTGCTGGGTGTCGGGCAGTCGTCGGCCGGAACCGGTCGGATGGGCCTCGTGCAGCGGTGCGGTCATGCTTCCGTCAATCCTCGTCCGGCCGTCCCGTCGGCCTGTCTCGGTGCGGGTCCCCACCGGGCGGTCCCGCGCAGAGCGGGGCGCCGTCGCCACCCCAGGCCGGGTACCCCTCCCGCCGGAGGGGACCCCACTCGCGAGAGCCGTTCACGCCGGGGCGGCACGCCTGGTCCTGGTCAGTTCCTGTTCGGCTCCCGTTCGAGCAGCGGGGCCGCGTCGGAGAGTACCCCGGTGATCCGCGCCAGCGTCTCCTCGTCCCGGTCCATGGCATCGAGCACCGGCCCGCGGGCGGTGTCCCAGCGCCGGGCCACCGCCGCCGGGTCCTCGCCCGTCAGCAGACCGGCCGCCTGGGCGGCGGCGCCGAGCGCGACCAGTTCTCTGGCCTCGGGGATCTGCACAGGCCGCCCCGAGAGCCGTCGTACGGTCTGCTGCCAGGCCTTGCCCCGCGCCCCGCCGCCGATCAGGATCAACGGTGCCGAACGGTCGGCGTCCGCGTCCAGCACCAGGTCGAGGGCGCCCAGCAGGGAGTGCACGGCGCCGTCGTACGCGGCTTGGAGCAGCTGCCCGCCCGTCGTGTCGTGCCTCAGTCCGTGCAGCAGCCCCGAGGAGTGCGGCAGGTTCGGTGTGCGCTCGCCGTCCAGGAACGGCAGGAACGTCACCGAGGAGCCCGGCTCGACGGCCTCGCGGTCGAGGCCGAGCAGCGCGGCGAAACGGTCGACGGCCAGCGTGCAGTTCAGCGTGCAGGCCAGCGGGAGCCAGTCGCCGCGGGCGTCCGCGAACCCCGCCACCGTGCCGGTCGGATCGGCCGGGCGGTGCGTCGAGACGGCGTACACGGTCCCCGAAGTGCCGAGGCTGACCACAGGGGTGCCGGGGCGCAGCCCGAGGCCGAGTGCGGCGGCCGCGTTGTCCCCGGTTCCGGCCGCGACCAGGGTGCCCCTGGAGAACGGCAGTTCGCCCCTGGCGTGCACCGTTCCGGCCACCTCGCCCGGCCGGACAACGCGGGGGAGCAGGGCGGGGTCGAGCCCGATGTGGGCCAGGACCTCCTCGTCGTACGCCTCGCTCCCGGAGGCCCACCACCCGGTGCCCGAGGCGTCGCCGCGGTCGGTGGTGCCTTGTCCGGTGAGCCGTTCGGTGAGGTAGTCGTGGGGCAGTCGCACCGCTGCCGTCGCGCGGACGGCGTCGGGCTCGTGCTCGGCCAGCCAGGCCCACTTCGTGGCCGTGAAGGACGCGGCCGGCACGCTGCCGGTCCGCTCGGTCCAGGACTTCGGGCCGCCGAGCTCTTCGACCAGCCGACGGGCCTGGGGCGCCGAGCGCACGTCGTTCCACAGCAGGGCGGGGCGTACGGGCTCGCCGTGGGCGTCGAGCGTCACGAGCCCGTGCTGCTGCCCGCCGATCGACACGGCCGCCGCTTCGTGGGCGGCGTCGCCGCACTGGCGCAGCGCTTCGCAGAGCGCGTCCCACCACTGGCGGGGGTCGCTCTCGCGGCCCGCCCCGGTGGAGACGGTATGCGGCGCCTGGCCGCTCGCCACGACCTGTCCGGTCGACGCGTCGACGACCAGGGCCTTGGTGGACTGGGTGGACGAATCCACCCCGATGACGAGCGGACCCTCGGCTGCTGACATCGGACTCTCCCTCTTCCGCGGCTCCGCGGGATCTGTGCTGGTCATGGGATCTGTGCTGGTCACGGGGGTGTGCGGACCCGCCACGGACCGGATTCCGCGGTTCGTCCCCGGACCGATGTGACCAGGTTTCCTACTTCGTCTCTTCCCAGAGATGCGTCCGCATACTAATTTGTAAACTGCCATGACGAAATAGTCGGAGCTAGCAAGGAGCCGCGGCATGAACTACCAGCCCACCCCCGAGGACAGGTTCACCTTCGGACTGTGGACCGTCGGCTGGCAGGGACGGGACCCGTTCGGCGACGCCACCCGGCGTGCCCTGGACCCGGTCGAGTCCGTACAGCGACTGGCCGAGCTCGGCGCCTACGGAGTGACCTTCCACGACGACGACCTGATCCCCTTCGGGTCCTCGGACAGCGAGCGCGAGTCGCACATCAAGCGGTTCAGGCAGACCCTGGACGCCACCGGCCTCAAGGTGCCGATGGCCACCACCAACCTGTTCACGCACCCCGTCTTCAAGGACGGCGCGTTCACCGCGAACGACCGCGACGTGCGCCGCTACGCGCTGCGCAAGACCGTCCGCAACATCGACCTGGCGGTCGAGCTCGGGGCCGAGACGTACGTCGCCTGGGGTGGCCGCGAGGGTGCCGAGTCCGGCGCCGCCAAGGACGTACGCGTCGCACTCGACCGCATGAAGGAGGCCTTCGACCTCCTCGGTGAGTACGTGACGTCGCAGGGTTACGACCTGAGGTTCGCGATCGAGCCCAAGCCGAACGAGCCCCGAGGCGACATCCTGCTCCCCACCGTCGGCCACGCCCTCGCGTTCATCGAGCGCCTGGAGCGTCCGGAGCTGTACGGCGTCAACCCCGAGGTCGGCCACGAGCAGATGGCCGGACTGAACTTCGCGCACGGCATCGCGCAGGCGCTGTGGGCGGGCAAGCTGTTCCACATCGACCTCAACGGCCAGTCGGGCATCAAGTACGACCAGGACCTGCGGTTCGGCGCGGGCGATCTGCGGTCCGCCTTCTGGCTGGTCGACCTCCTGGAGACCGCCGGCTACGCGGGCCCGAAGCACTTCGACTTCAAGCCGCCGCGGACCGAGGACTTCGACGGCGTGTGGGCGTCGGCGGAGGGCTGCATGCGCAACTACCTGATCCTGCGCGAGCGCGCGGCCGCGTTCCGTGCCGACCCCGAGGTCCAGGCGGCACTGCGCGCCTCGCGCCTGCACGAGCTGGCGCAGCCCACCGCCGAGGACGGTCTCGCGGGGCTGCTCGCCGACCGTGCCGCCTTCGAGGACTTCGACGTCGAGGCCGCTGCCGCGCGCGGCATGGCCTTCGAGCAGCTGGACCAGCTGGCGATGGACCACCTCCTGGGCACGCGCGGCTGACCGGACCGCTCCCGATGGGCCGGACCCGCCCTCAGGCGGGTCCGGCCCGCACGCCTCGGCGTGCGATCCTCGCGTGGATGGTCCCGGAATCA
This sequence comes from Streptomyces sp. NPDC015532, assembly GCF_043078065.1. Classification (NCBI taxonomy): domain Bacteria; kingdom Bacillati; phylum Actinomycetota; class Actinomycetes; order Kitasatosporales; family Streptomycetaceae; genus Streptomyces; species Streptomyces sp. NPDC015532. The sequence continues at coordinate 233,546 of NZ_JBIBSY010000010.1, forward strand.
TGCGATCCAGGGCATGAGTCCGTATCAACTTCCGCACAGGGGTCGCGCGATGACCGGATTCGAGGCGACTCTTGGCGGTATGGCCATGCCGCCCGAACCGCCTCAGCCTCCACGTTCGCAGGGAGACACGCACCCTTTCGGGGGTGATGTCCTAGGTCTGCGTTCGGGGAGCTACGGTCCTCCGTCGTCCGGGGGTTACGGTCCTCCGCCATCGGGTGGCTATGGCCCTCCGCCCTCTGGGGGGTACGGCCCTCCGCCTGGTGGCTTCGGCCCTCCTCCCGGGGGTGACGGCCCTCCAACCGGGGGCTACGGCTCGCCGGATCAAGGAGGGGGCCTGCCTCCCGGGCAGGGCGGCGGCGGATGGCCGCCACCCCCGCCACCTCCGCCGCCCGGACCGCCACTCGGGCCCGGCGGTCACCGCGGAGGGCGGCGTCGCAACAGCCTGCTCCTCGTCATCGCGGTGATCGTCGGCGTCGGCATCATCGTGGCCGTGGCCGTCACGGCCATGGGTGGCGGCGGCAAAGGCAAGAAGTCCCCCACCGAGAGCACCGAGCGGTCTCCCAGTCCCTCGCTGAGCCTCCCGTCCGGATTTCCGTCGCTTCCCTCGGGCCTGCCCAGCGTCGTGCCGTCGCTTCCCTCGAACCTGCCCACCGGGCTGGTGCCCAGCGACCTGCGGTCCCTCTTCCCGTCGCTCGCGGACGACGAGGTGCCCTACTACCTTCTCCGGAAGGGCGATTGTTTCGACACGGACGACGCCCTGCCCGGACAGGCCGCCAGACGCACGTGCACCCAGCCGCACGACGCCGAGGTCGTGAAGGTCTCCGAGCTCAACGGCACCTACACCACAGCGGCGGCTCTCAAGAAGGCCGCCTCCGCGCTGTGCAAGGCTCCCTTGGAGCGAAAGGCGTCGTATCAAGCGGCCGGTACGGTGCGCGAGACACTCGTGCAGTACCCGGACACCGGGAGCTACGAGACCGGCATCGACAAGGTCGCGTGCAGCCTGGCCGCAAGCGTCGGCAAGGGGACCCACAAGCTCACCGGACCGCTGGAATGAGCGGCACGCGCGCGTGTCCGTCCAGCGTGCACCCACGCGTGCCCCGCTGAGGGTTTCCCGGGATCAGATACCGCGCGGCAGCCGTACGTAGGTGACGGTCGTCTCGATACCGCTGTCCACGAGCCGCCCCTGTGCGTCGAAGGCACCCGTTCCGTCCGTCATCCCGAAGTCGTTGTCGTTGATGAGGGCGAGCGTGTCGTGGTCCACGCGCGCGACGCCCTCGATCTTGCCGGGCACCCCGGCGACGGTCCCGAGGTCGACGACCAGACGCTTCGCCGCCACCGGAACGCCGGCCGGCTCCGGGTCGTCCAACTGCTCCAGCGACGGAGACGTGGTGTCGCTGTCGTACGGGCCGCCGAGGATGTTCGCGTCCCGGGTGAGCCGCACCGACTGCAGACGGGCCGACTTGTCGGTGCGCTCCTCCACGAGCAGGCGGTCGCCGCCGACGGCCACCACGGAGGAGATCTTCAGCTCGGACGGGTCGTCCTCGCTCGGGTCCACCACGTTCACCGGGTCGAAGCGGTACGCGTACTCGGCGGTCACGGCGTGCTTCCTGGGGGAGAAGCGCAGCAGTCGCGTCGTGCGCGACGCGTTGCCCGCGTCCGCGTCGGGCAGCGAGAGAGGGCTCTGGAGTGCCATCACGAGATCACCGTCGGGGAGCTGGGCGAGCCCTTCGAGGCCGCGGTTGCTCTTGCGGTGGAGCAGCACGGCCGGCAGCGCCTCGACGACCGGGTAGTCCGTGCCGGTCAGCCTGAGACCCTCGGGGACATAGCGCGTGAGGACCTTCCCGCGCGCGGAGACATGCACGAGTGACGGGCTGTACTCGTCGACGAGCCAGAACGAGCCGTCCTTCGCCCGCACGATGCCCTCGGTGTCCAGACCGTTCGCGTTGTACGGGAGGGAGGTCTGGGCGTCGTAGGAGTACGGAGCCTCGTCGCGTCCCGCCTGGTTGGACAGCCCGGTGACCGGCTTCCCCGACGACGTGGTGATCGGGATCGAGCCGATGACCTTCACGGTGGCACCGCATACCCGGATCTTCACGATCGCCGGGTCGAAGCCAGGAACCGGGAACGTCCGCCGCTTCGTGCCGGCCACCTTGATCTGGCCGTTGGGCCCCCGGTCGGTGACCGTCCAGAACTCGCCCTTGCGTCCGGCCGGGTAGATGTCGCTGCCGATGCCGCCGAGGTCGACACCGCGGTCGTCGCCCACCGTGCCGGGCAGCAGCGCGTTGCTGAACGTGCCGAGCGGGATGTTCCCGAGTGTCGCGGTGTGCGTCACGCGCGGCTGCGCCGGTCCGGACGTGGCGTCCGCGGTGCCCGCCGTCACGACGGCGGCCAGCACGGCGAGCGGCACGCCCAAGGCGACGGATCGGTTGACGCGGTGCTTGCCGGCGACATGCGGGGACATCAGGCCTCCTGAGCCACAACTTCGTTGACAACGGCAAGAGTTGGCTTCGGTGTCGAACGGACGGTGACGTGAGGGTGAATGCCGCGCGTCGACCGGTCATCGGGTCTCCGCCGATCGCGCGAGGGCGGTCGACGGGTCGTTCACCGTCGGCTGCGCGTGGTGCGTCGCGCGCCGTTCGTGCTCTGTCCGGAGTCGGGTGTGTCTTGTGCGGAGGCCGGGCTCGCGGCTCCGCCGGAAGGTCCCGTGCCCCGTATCCGTGTCCCGGATCTTGTGCCCCGGGTCCGCGCCCCGGATCCTGTGCACCGAGGGCACCGGGTCCGACGCCCGCGCGGGGCCACCCGGGATCCTCTCAGGGGTGAGTAGGGGCACGCGTCAGGGATGTATCAGGGTCGCGGTCCGGAACCGTGGGACGCGGGGACCCGTTCTCAGGACAGAGAGCGGCAGCAGCCGCGGAGGAGGCGACACATGTCGAAGAACGCGAAGATCGCCGCAGGAGGTGTGGCGGTCGGCCTGATCCTGTTGATCTGGCTGCCCTGGTGGGCCGCCTTCCTGATCGTGCTGGGAGTTCCGGCGGCCGCGTATCTGGCGCTGGATCCGTCGCAGCGGCGCAGGCTGCGCCGTGTCACCCGCAAGGAGATCGGCCGCTGAGGACCGACCGGCCGGTGCCGAGCCGTCCGCCGGCCGTCTCTCCGCTCACCGTGGCCGGTGAGGGCCGAAGCGGCCGACGCGACTGACTCAGGGGACCGGGCAGGGCCGCGTCACCGGGGTTCCGCGTGACGCGGCCACTCAGCTGGGGCGCACCGCCATCTTGTCCAGGGCCTCCAGGAGGTCGGGCAGCTCCGGCCCGCGACCGACGGGCAGAACCTCGCCGGGTTCCTCGTCGAGCAGGACGAAAGCGATGTCGTCGGTCCTGGCGACCAGTGACCAGCCGGGGCCGTCGGCGCGCAGGGTGCGAGCGTCGCCCGTGGCGAAGGACGAGCGAACGCGGCCCAGCGGGGGCGGTGTGTCCACGTACGAGCGGGCCTCGGCGAGGACGCGGCGGATCCCGGCACGGTTCACGCCCTTCTTGTCCTCGCCCTCCTTCTCGTCCCCGCCCTGAGAGTCCTGAGCGTCGTCAGAGGCGCTCTCGGCATCCTCCGAGGGCGCGAACTCGCTGTCGTCGATCTGGTCGCGCCACGTGGCCCACTGGAGCGCGATCTCGTCGGCGCCGAGGCGCCGCTGGGCCGGCCCCCAGGAGGTGGTGTCCGGCGGGCTGAGCGGAGGCCGCTCCGTGAGCTCGGGCGAGGGGTCGTGCGGAGCCGGCACCCCGGGGGCCGAGACGGCGACATCGAGGGGCCAGCCAGGCAGCGCGGCGACGACCGTCCGCTCGTCCGGCGACAGCTCGTGCTCCATCCCGCAGTCCCAGGACGCGATGGCGACGGCGACCAGGGAGACGTCGTCGATGACGACGGTCCAGCGCGCGCCCTCCCCGTCCTGGCCGAGCACCAGCCCGTACCCGTCCGCGAGAGGCGCGAGGTCGAGCGTCGCGCAGGCTTCCGGGTAGTCGTCACCGAGCACGCTGGGGAACTTCGCCGGCGTCAGCAGCACCGCCGTGAGCACATACAGCGCGTCGTCGTCCCCGGTGGCGACGGCTTCTTCGTCCGTCCCGACCATTCCAGCCTCCCGATCGCTCCATCTGTCGGCGCACCCTAAGCGACGGGAAGGCGCTTGTCACGGGCCCGAAACCCGTGCGGAGCTGCAGCTATCCGGCTGGACAGGGGCGAAACGCCCTCGCGGGCCGGCCCGGTCAGGCCGCCGGCAGTCCGAGCAGGGTACGGGCGACCGCCTGCGGCGACTCGTCGCGTTCGCGGGCGAGAGCGACAACGGCCCGGCAGGCCAGCTCGTTGACCCCGAACGACAAAGCCTCCGGCGACACCCAGGCGGCCGCCTCGTCGATCCGCTCCTGGTCGTCCGCCGCGCACGCGGCCACGTACACCGCGGCCGCCTCGAACAGGTTGTATGTGCGCTTTCTCTCTTTCCGGGCCGTCTCCCTCGCGGACCCCTCGGGCCGCTCGGCCGCGGTCCTGCGCCCGATGGAGCGGAGCCTGCCGAATATGCCGGACATCCGGTCACCGTCCCCTGCGTGATCGCCGATCGTGCGGTTGCTGCTACTCAACGTAGAGATGGAGCTGCGGCGACAGAAGAGGGGCGGTCCGGGTGAAGCCGGATCTCGTGTCAGCGGCCGTCCGCGTCGAGTGAGTCGAGGGTGCTCCGCAGCCAGGCAAGTTCGGCCTGGCTGGTGGCCCGCGCGATGGTGAGGATGCCGCGCCGGAAGGGGTCGTCCAGCTCCTCGGCCCGCAGGGGCCGGTCGCCGTCGTAGAAGAAGCTCGCGGGTTCCTCCAGGAAGGCCAGCCTGCGGCGCAGCACGGCCGCCTGTGCCTCGGGTTCCGGCAGATGCCTCAGGAAGGCGAGCACCGTGAACCAGCGGTTCTCGTCCGTGATGTCCCGCCGCGGTGGTTCCGCGAGCCTGCGGCGCAGTTCGCGTCCGCCCTCCTCGGTGAGCGTCAGGACGTGACGAGGGGCGGCGACGGAGCCGGGCTGGGTGGCGCGTTCCAGCAGCTGCGCGTTCTCCAGCCGCTTGATCGCGGGATACAGCGTGCTCTCCGCCACCGGCTTCACGTGCCCCGTCAGCGCGGTGATGCGCTTTCGCAGCTCGTAGCCGTGCAAGGGGGCGTCGTACAGGAATCCGAGGATGGCCAGCTCCAGCATGACCACATTCTGCCGCACCAACGCTGTACATCGTTCCATCAATACATCGGAACCGATGTATGCTCCTGGAGCTGTGGAGAACGAAGGAACGGCGACAGGGGAGAGCGCTATGCGGCAGGCGGAGTTCGACGGCACGGGAAGCATGATCCGCTGGACGGAGGCGGCGGGCGGTGGACCCGCGCGCGTGTACGTGCACGGCCTGGGGTCGGCCTCGACGGTCTACAACGCCCACATCGCGGCCCGGCCCGAACTGGCGGGCCGGCGTACCCTGTTCGTCGACCTGCCCGGCCACGGCATCAGCGACCGTCCCGCCGACTTCGGCTACACCCTGGAGGACCACGCCACGGCTCTGGCGGCAGCCCTGGACGCGGCGCGTGTAGCGGGAGCCGAGCTCGTCGCACACAGCATGGGAGGCTCCGTCGCGGTCGTGCTCGCCCATCGCCGCCCCGAGCTCGTCTCACGGCTTGTCCTGGTGGAGGCCAACCTCGATCCCCGTCCTCCGGTCACCGCGGGGAGCAGCGGCATCGCCTCCTACGAGGAGGACGAGTACGTCGACAACGGTGGTCACGCGCGCGTGCTCGAGAAGATCGGCCCCCTCTGGGCCGCGACCATGCGACTCGCCGATCCGCGTGCCCTGCACCGCTCGGCGACCGGACTCGCCCGGGGCACCACCCCGACGATGCGTCAGATGCTCGTGGGACTGAGGGCCGAGCGTGTCTTCCTCCAGGGCGAGCTCAGTGGCGAAGTGCCGGGAGCCGGTGACCTGGAAGCGGCAGGGGTGCGTGTCGTGACCGTGCCGGGTGCCGGACACAACATCATGTTCGACAATCCCGACGCGTTCGCGGCGGCCGTCGCCGACGCGGCCTGACGGCTGATCACGGGATCCGGCCGGCGGGCCGTCCCCGGTGGAGGGCCCGCCGGCCTCCGGCGAAGGACCGGCGGTCATCCCCGGCGTGCGGCCAGTGCGAGAAAGCGGGCGTCCTCGTCCACGTACGAGGTCATGTCCCAGCCGGAAGCGGCCAGCAGGGGACCCAGGTTGTGTTCGGCGCGCAGATCGTCCGGAGTGATCTGCCGGCCCTGGCGGGCCGCGAGCGCGGCCCGGCCGATGGGGTGGAAGAGGGCGAGTGCGCCGCCGGGCCGCACCACCCGGGCCAACTCCACCAGATTCTCGGCGGGGTTCGGCAGGTGCGCGACGAGCCCGGCCGCGAACACCGCGTCCAGCGACTCGTCGCGCAGCGGCAGCGCGGTGACATCGGCCAGCAGCAGCCTTCCGTCGCGGTCCCGTCCGGCCCGGACCGCGGCCTCCAGCATGGCCGGGGTCAGATCGGCTCCCACCACCACCCCGGTGCCTCCGACGGCCGCTCGCAGCGAGGGCAGGGCACGCCCGGTGCCGCAGCCCGCGTCGAGTACGCGGTCACCCGTGCGCAACCCCATCCGGGCCACCGCTGCCGCGTAGGCGGGCCCGTCGTCGGGGAAACGGCTGTCCCAGCCGGCGGCGCGCGCGCCGAAGAACTCCTGGACGTGTGTGTGGTCGTCGCTCATGTGCCGCATGATCTCTCACCGACACGAAGGACGACGCGGTGCACACGTTCGAGCCCGCCGCGATCGCTCGGGCGCACGTCTACGTCAGTTTGCAACAGCTTTCGAAACGCGCCCCTGTTGTGCGCCCCCGCGCGCACTAGCGTCCCGGGGCCATGGGACACCTGGACCACGCCGCCTTCGGCTGGCTGACCCCCGTACTGTCGTACGCGATGGCGTGCACAGGCTCCGCACTGGGGCTGCGCTGCACGGTCCGCGGGCTCGACGCCACCGGAAGGTCGCGCCGCAACTGGCTGCTCGCGGCCGCTTCCGCGATCGGCACCGGCATCTGGACGATGCACTTCGTCGCGATGCTGGGCTTCGGCGTCACGGGCACGGAGATCCGCTACAACGTGCCCCTGACGATCCTCAGTCTGCTGGTCGCCATGGCCGTCGTCGGCGCGGGCCTCTTCGCCGTCGGCTACGGTCGCGACCGGCACCGCGCACTCGTCTTCGGCGGGCTCACCACAGGGGTCGGCGTGGCGAGCATGCACTACCTGGGAATGGCCGCGCTGCGGCTGCACGGCCAAGTGCGGTACGACCCCGCACTCGTCGCCCTCTCGGTCGTGATCGCCGTGGTGGCGGCGACCGCCGCACTGTGGGCCGCGCTCTCCATCCGGTCCCCCGTGGCGGTCGCCGCGGCCTCCCTGGTCATGGGCGGCGCGGTGAGCAGCATGCACTACACCGGAATGATGGCCGTGAGCGTACGAGTCACCCCCTCCGGCGTACCGCTGTCCGGTGCCACGGCGATGCAGTTCATCTTCCCCCTCGCCGTCGGTCTCGGCTCCTACCTCTTCCTGACAGCGGCCTTCGTCGCCCTGTCGCCGATGTCCGGCCGAACCGAAGCGTCCCCGCCGGCCCGACGTCCGGTCGAGGGCGCCGCCCGCTGACGCCGGTACCGGAGCCGCGCGGCCCGGACGGCACGCCCCGAACCTCTCCGATCGAGGAGGCCATGCGTACACCCCGCAGGACCACCACAGCCGGCGCCCAGCCACCGCTCCCGCGGCGGGGTCGTCGCGCGCACGCGGGCCCACCGGCGGACGAGGGGAACCTCGGCGACTTCGCCGGACCCTCGCCCGAAGCGCTCACGCGCGCGGGACGATGGCACGTCCGGCCCCGTACCGTCCGGGCCAAGATCGTCAGCCTGCTGATGGTGCCCATCGTCTCCTTGCTCGCCCTGTGGGCCTACGCCACCGTGAGCACGGCGCAGGACGTCGCGCGGCTGCGGCAGTCGCAGCGCGTGGACCTGACGGTCCGCGCCCCCGTGGACGCCGCGGTCGCCGCGCTCCAGGCCGAACGGGCGGAAGCCGTCCGCTACGCGACCGACCCCACCGAGTTGTCGCCGGGCGACTTCAAGGACCTCTCACGACTCACCGACCGCGCCGTGGCGAAGCTCCGCCTGGGAGACCACAACACCGTCGCCGACGGCGCGGACCTGCCGGCCGGTGTCGCCGGACGTCTCGCCGCCTTCGTCGCCGACACGGAGCGGCTGCGGTCACTGCGCGCAGGTGTGCTGGAGCGCCGTACCGGATGGGAAGAGGCGTACGGCGAGTACACCAGGACCATTTCGACGGCATTCGGCGTCGACGGAGCGCTCACGGGCGTCTCCGGAGCGGGCCTGCGCACCGACGCACGCGTGCTCCTCGAATTCTCCCGGGCTGGAGAGGCACTCGCCCAGGAGGACGCCGTACTCGGCGGGGCCCGGCTCGCCCGGACCCTCGACGGTGAACGGCTACGGCTGTTCACGGGGGCCGTGGACACGCGCCGCACCCTGACGGACGCCGCGGCACCGGACCTCGGCGGTCCCGAACGAACCGCCTGGAACGACCTCATGGAGGGGAGCGCCTACGACGACGTGCGCGCCGTCGAGGACAAGGTGCTCCTCGCGCGCCCCGGCCCCAAGGCCCTCGATGCGGCCCCGGAGGCGACCTGGAGCATCGCTGCGGAGCGGGTGAGCGACGGAATGCGTACGGTCGAGGCCGACGCGGGCCGTCGTGCCGCGGACGCGGCCGACCCGCTCGGGCACGCCCTGCTCACCCCGGCCGGCGCCGCGGTCCTCTTCGGCCTCGGCGCCGTCGTCGCCTCACTGATCATCTCCGTACGCATCGGACGCGACCTCGTCGTCGAACTCGTGGGACTGCGCGACAGCGCCCTCGACATCGCCCGCCGGAAACTCCCCGAAGCCATGCGCAGGCTGCGCGCGGGAGAGCCGGTGGACGTCGACGACGAGGCCCCGCCGGCCCGGCCCTCGGAGGACGAGACCGGACAGGTCGCCCAGGCGCTGAACACCGTGCACAGGGCCGCCCTGAGCGCCGCCGTCGAGCGCGCGGAGCTGGCCGGCGGCATCTCCGGGGTCTTCGTCAACCTCGCCCGGCGCAGTCAGGTACTCGTGCACCGCCAGCTGAATCTCCTGGACGCCATGGAGCGCAGGTCCGATGACCCGGACGAGCTGAGCGACCTGTTCCGCCTCGACCACCTCACCACGCGGATGCGACGTCACGCGGAGAGCCTCATCATCCTGTCCGGAGCCGCGCCCGGACGGGCGTGGCGAAGGCCCGTCTCGCTCACGAACGTCGTCCGGGCGGCCGTCTCCGAAGTCGAGGACTACGCGCGCGTGGAGGTACGGCAACTCCCCGAGGCGGCCGTGGTCGGCGGAGCGGTCGCCGACCTCACCCATCTCGTGGCGGAACTCGTCGAGAACGCCGCCCAGTTCTCGCCCCCGCACACCCGGGTGCGGATCACCGGTGAACCGGTCGCCAACGGCTACGCGATCGAGGTCGAGGACCGGGGACTGGGAATGAGCAAGGAGCGGATCACCGAGGCCAATCTGCGGATCGAGCGGTCCGAGGCCCTCGACCTGTACGACAGCGACCGGCTGGGCCTCTTCGTGGTCAGCCGGCTCTCGGCCCGGCACGGCATCAAGGTGCACCTGCAGACCTCGCCCTACGGGGGCACCACCGCGGTCGTGCTGCTGCCCACGGCACTGCTGCAGGACGGCCCGATGGAACGTTCCCTCCAGGAGGCGCACACGGACAGGCCGCCGGAGAGGGAGTACGCGCGCGTGCCGGTCACTCCGGTGCGCGACGCCGTCCAGGCCGTCACCGAGCGGCCCGCGCTGGTCCCACCGCGACCGAAGGCTGCCGAGGAACCGGCGACCGGATCACGGGGAGCACCGCCCCGGGCGAGCGGTACCAAGGAGACCGCGCTGTCGGGAGTGGCGCCGCTGCGCCTGCACCGTCCCGAGGAGGACCCGGCGGCGGCCTCCGACGCACTTCCACGCCGGGTGCGCCAGGCGAACCTGGCCCCCCAACTGCGCGGACAGCGTTCCGACGAGCCGACGGAACCCCAGGTGTCCCCGGAGGACGACGAGCGCACACCCGAACTCGTACGGACGCGCATGGCCGCGTACCGGGCCGGATGGGCACGCGGCGGCGGCCGGTCCCCCGGTATCGGAGCAACCGCCGGCCCCGAAGCGGGCGGCGACAGCAGCGAAGGAGACCCCTCATGATCCAGGACCCGAGCACGGGCAGAGCCCAGCGGTCCGGCGAACTCGACTGGCTGCTGGACGACATGGTGCTGCGTGTGTCCGAGGTACGGCACGCCGTCGTGCTGTCGAACGACGGACTGGCGGTGGGCGCGTCCACCGCCCTGCGGCGCGAGGACGCCGAACACCTCGCGGCCGTCGCCTCCGGATTCCACAGCCTGGCCAAAGGAGCAGGCCGCCACTTCGGCGCGGGCGGGGTGCGCCAGACGATGGTGGAGATGGACGACGGCTTCCTGTTCGTGGCCGCGGCGGGCGACGGATCGTGTCTCGCCGTCCTGACCACCGTCACCGCCGACATCGGACTCGTGGCGTACGAGATGGCGCTCCTGGTCAAGCGGGTCGGCGAGCATCTCCACGCCCCGCCCCGGGTCGGCGCACAGCCGCCCGCGGCGGGATGACCGAGGACGGCGTGAACAGATGACCGAGGACGCACCGGGTGCCCCGCAGTTGCCGGGCAGCCAGTGGTACGACCAGGAGGCGGGCCCGCTCGTCCGCCCCTACGCCGTGACGGGCGGGCGCACCAAAGCCGGTCCCGCCGGGGCGCGTTTCGATCTGATCGCCCTGGTCACGCTCGACAGGGCGGCGCCGGGAGCCGATGGGGACAGCTCCCTCGGCCCGGAGCACCGGAGCCTGGTCGAACTGTGCCGTGCCGAGACCCTGTCGGTCGCCGAACTGGCCGCCGGCACCGGTCTTCCCGTGGGCGTGGTCAGGGTGCTCCTGGGCGACCTCCTGGAACGCGGCTGTGTCACCGTCAGCCGTCCGGTGCCGCCCGCGCACCTGCCCGACGAACGCATCCTCCGCGAGGTGATCGAGGGGCTGAGGGCGCTCTAGGTGATGAACACCGGTCGGCACAACAGTCCTTCGCGCTCACTCCCGGGCACGGAACGGGCGTGTTCCGGTCACAAGGAGCAATGTGCGGTCCAAGCCCACCCCAGAGAGCCGTAGTTGTCATGATGCTGGCTTCGCTCTCCCGTACCAGACGCACCGATGCCGGCGGTCGCCGGCACTTCCGAGAGAAGTGATCCATGGTCTCCGAGCACTCCGACGCCGCAGGTGGCGATCCGACCGCCATGGCGCTGAAGATACTGGTCGCCGGCGGGTTCGGCGTGGGGAAGACCACGCTGGTGGGCGCGGTCAGTGAGATCCGGCCGCTGCGCACCGAGGAACTGCTGAGCGAGGCAGGGCGGTCCGTCGACAACACCGGCGGCGTGGGTCAGAAGATCACCACGACCGTGGCCATGGATTTCGGACGCATCACCATCCGGTCCGGGCTCTCGCTCTATCTCTTCGGAACCCCCGGCCAGGACCGCTTCTGGTTCCTGTGGGACGAACTGTCGACGGGCGCTCTGGGTGCTGTCGTCCTCGCCGACACCCGACGGCTCGAGGACTGTTTCCCGGCGGTGGACTACTTCGAGCACCGCCGGATTCCCTTCGTGGTGGCGGTCAACTGCTTCCCGGAGGCTCGTACGTACGGCGTCCAGGACGTCTCCCGCGCCCTCGACCTCGACCGAGGTACGCCGGTCGTCCTCTGTGACGCCCGCGACCGGGAGTCCGGCAAGGAGGTGCTGATCCGGCTCGTCGAATACGCGGGGAGGGCGCACACCGCCCGGCTGCTCGAATCCGTCAGCTGAGGCTGCCCGCCGTCCGCGGTGACGCCACCCGGCGCCACGGCACCTCGCACGGCTGCCCACGGCACGTCGCACGGCTGCCCCGTGGTGCCACGCTCGCGTCTGCTCGTCGGCCATCTTCTCTGCCATGCCATCCGTCCGCCTTGCCCGGAAGGCGGCAGTGGGGAAGGCTTGCAGGTCGAATCCTCCGGTCAGGGGGAACAGCACACGGGGAGACCGGATCATGGAACAGAACACGGGACTCGGCTGGTTGCTGGACGACCTCACCGAGCGCGTCGAGCACGTTCGGCATGCGCTGGTGCTGTCCAACGACGGGCTGGTGACGAGCGCGAGCACAGGGCTCCGACGCGAGGACGCGGAACACCTCGCCGCGGTCTCGTCGGGACTGCACAGCCTGGCCAAGGGCTCCGGCCGCCACTTCGGCGCCGGGCAGGTACGGCAGACGATGGTCGAGTTCGACGACGCGGTGCTCTTCGTCACCGCGGCCGGTTCGGGGAGCTGTCTGTCCGTCCTCAGCGGGGCGGAGGCGGACATCGGCCAGGTCGCCTACGAGATGACGTTGCTGGTGAACCGCGTCGGCGAACACCTTCGCGTGGACGCTCGCCGGCCCGAGGACCAGCCCGCCTCGGACCTCTGACCTGCTGAAACTGGGCCGCGGCTGAGGTTTTCCACAGGCTCACCACGATGTCCGACAAGCCGGATACGGTTTTTCCCGAGGCGAGCGCACACCGGCGCGAGCCTCCCACACCTCAGGGGAGACCGTCATGTCCGCGACCACCATCACCCAGTCCGCCACCCTCTCGCTCAGCCGGGCCGCACGGGAACTGGAGCTCAGGCGAGGCGAGTTCGACCTGGCCCTGCACCTCGGCTGTCTTCGCTCGGTTCCCGACGAGGGAGGCGGGGGACGCCGGATCACCCGCGCGGAGATCGACCGAGTGCGAGCGGAAGCCGGCTTCCCGGAGGCGCTGCGCGAGCGGGTGAAGGCCGTCGGCACCACGGAGGGCGCCGCCCTCGTGGGCGTGACGAACGCCCGCTTCACCCGCTTCGCCCGCCTGGGACTGGTGGTGCCGGTCAAGTTCTACCTCAACCGGTACAGGGTGGTCGTCTGGCTCTACCTCGCCGAGGAACTACGGCAGTTCGCGACCGACGAGCACAACGCGCCGCTGCTGAGCGGTCGTACACCGGAAGTCCTCCGGGACCAGCTGCGCGAAGGACTGGACCTTCGTCCCCGCAACTGGCGTGGCCGTCACCTGGGGTTCCTGCTGAGGCGGACGGAGGACCCCTGGGCCCGTGCCGCGGCGGTGGCGTCGCTGCTCGACCCCGTCCACGTGGCCGAGATCGTCAAGGATCCCTACGAGCGCGCCCATCTCAACCGCCTGCGGCCCGCGCCTGTTTCACAGGCTGCACCGGACTCGCCCGGAGCGCTGATCGCCGAACGCATCGCGACGGCGGACGACCCGGACGAGATCGGCTGGCTGAGGGCCGATCTGGGGCAGAGCGTTCTGGACGCCAGGGAAGACCGCCCCGCGCCCCGCCCGGCACCGGATCCCTCGACCGGCCCAGCTCCGGGCCGGGCGTACGCGTCGTCGCCGAGCCGGCCGACCGGGGCTCCACCGAAGGCCGCCCTGCCCTCACCGACCGGTGTTCCGCGCGCCGTACGAGAGCGCCTCACCGCCACGGAGGCCCCGCACACGCCGCCTGAGTCGGCGCGGTCGCGGAGGCTGCTCGCGTGGCTGCGCCGAAGGAGCCCGGACGAGTCCGCCTACAGCGCCCTGAAGAGTCCCTCCTGCACGACCGAGACGAGCAGGCGTCCTTCGAGGTCGTAGATGCGCCCGCGGGCCAGCCCACGGCCGCCCGTCGCGATCGGCGACTCCTGGTCGTACAGGAACCACTCGTCCGCGCGGAACGGCCGGTGGAACCACATGGCGTGGTCCAGCGACGCCATGTCGAACCCGCGCGGTCCCCACAGCGGCTCCACCGGGATGCGGACGGCGTCCAGCAGCGTCATGTCGCTCGCGTAGGTGAGAGCACAGGTGTGCACGAGCGGGTCGTCACCCAGCGGCCCGACAGCACGCATCCATACGGCGCTGCGCGGCTCGGCGTCCTTGGTCTCCTCGGGCGTCCAGCGCAGCCGGTCCACATAGCGGATGTCGAACGGCTGGCGCCGCGCCATGCGTTCCAGCGTTTCGGGCAGAGCGCCCAGATGCTCCTTGATCTCCTGCGTCACCGTCGGCAGGGACTCGGGATCCGGCACCTCGCGGGCCGGCGGCAACTGGTGCTCGAAGCTCCCTTCCTCGGGCTTGTGAAAGGAGGCGGTCAGATTGAAGATCGTGCGGCCCTGCTGCACGGCGGTGACGCGCCGTGTGGTGAACGACCGTCCGTCCCGCACCCGTTCGACCTGGTACACGATCGGGACGCCGGGCCGGCCCGGACGCAGGAAGTACGCGTGCAACGAATGCACCGGCCGGCCGCCCTCCGTGGTGCGGCCGGCGGCGACCAGCGCCTGGCCCGCGACCTGGCCGCCGAAGACCCGTTGCAGCGACTCCTGCGGGCTGCGGCCGCGGAAGATGTTGACCTCGATCTGCTCCAGGTCGAGCAGGTCGACGAGCCTCTCGGCTGGGTTCGTCATCGGTGGGATTCTCCTGTGCTCACAGCTGTCCGACGTCGGTGACCTTGACGATGGCACGGCCCTCGGCGTCCGAGGCCGTGAGGTCGACCTCCGCGCTGATGCCCCAGTCGTGGTCGCCGTTCGGGTCCGCGAAGGTCTGACGGACGCGCCACAGACCGTTCTGCGGCTCCTCCACGATCGACAGCAGCTTGGGGCCACGGGCGTCGGGACCGGTCCCGAGGTCTTCGTACTCGTCCCAGTACTTGTCCATCGCCTCGCCCCACGCGTCGGCGTCCCATCCGGAGTCGCCGTCCAGCGCGCCGAGTTCGCCGACGTTGTCCAGAGCGGCCAGCTCGACCCTGCGGAACATCGCGTTGCGGACGAGGACACGGAAGGCCCGGGCGTTCGAGGTGACCGGCTTGACCTGGTCGGCCTTCTCCTGAGCCTCCTCGGCCGTCATCACCTCGGGGTTGGCGAGCTGTTCCCACTCGTCGAGCAGGCTGGAGTCGACCTGTCGCACCATTTCGCCCAGCCAGGCGATCAGGTCCTCCAGGTCCTCGGACTTGAGGTCGTCCGGGACGGTGTGCTCAAGGGCCTTGTAGGCGCTGGCCAGGTAGCGCAGGACGATGCCCTCGGTGCGAGCGAGCTCGTAGAAGGAGACGAACTCCGTGAAGGACATGGCCCGTTCGTACATGTCACGGATGACGGACTTCGGCGACAGCGGGTGGTCGCCGACCCACGGATGGCTCTTGCGGTAGGTGTTGTACGCGTGGAAGAGCAGTTCCTCCAGCGGCTTGGGGTACGTCACGTCCTGGAGCCGCTCCATGCGCTCCTCGTACTCGACGCCGTCGGACTTCATCGCGGCCACGGCCTCGCCACGGGCCTTGTTCTGCTGGGCCGCGAGGATCTGCCGCGGTTCGTCCAGCGTGGACTCCACGACGGACACCATGTCCAGGGCGTACGACGGGGAATCGGGGTCCAGCAGGTCGAAGGCGGCGAGCGCGAACGTCGACAGGGGCTGGTTGAGCGCGAAGTCCTGCTGGAGATCGACGGTGAGCCGCACGATACGGCCCGTCGGGTCGGGCTCGTCGAGCTTCTCCACGATGCCGCCGTCGAGCAGCGAGCGGTAGATCGCGATGGCCCGGCGGATGTGCCGCAGCTGCTGCTTGCGCGGCTCGTGATTGTCCTCCAGCAGATGCCGCATCGCCTCGAAGGCGTTGCCGGGCCGTGCGATCACCGAGAGCAGCATCGTGTGCGTCACGCGGAAGCGCGAGGTCAGCGGCTCGGGATCGGAGGAGATCAGCTTCTCGAAGGTGTTGTCGGTCCAGCCCACGAAGCCCTCGGGAGCCTTCTTGCGCACCACCTTGCGGCGCTTCTTCGGGTCGTCGCCCGCCTTGGCGAGCGACTTCTCGTTCTCGATGACGTGCTCCGGCGCCTGACCGACGACGTAGCCCGCCGTGTCGTAGCCCGCGCGTCCGGCCCGGCCGGCGATCTGGTGGAACTCGCGGGCGCGCAGCGTGCGCACCCGGGTGCCGTCGTACTTGGTCAGCGCGGTGAACAGCACGGTGCGGATGGGCACGTTGACACCGACACCGAGGGTGTCCGTACCGCAGATGACCTTCAGGAGACCGGCCTGCGCCAGCTTCTCCACCAGCCGCCGGTACTTGGGCAGCATGCCGGCGTGGTGCACACCGATCCCATGACGTACGTAGCGCGAGAGGTTCTGGCCGAACTTGGTGGTGAACCGGAAATTGCCGATCAGGTCGGCGATTCGGTCCTTCTCCTCACGCGTGCACATGTTGATGCTCATCAGCGCCTGCGCCCGTTCCACGGCCTGCGCCTGGGTGAAGTGCACGATGTAGACCGGGGCCTGCTTGGTGGCGAGCAGTTCGGTGAGGGTCTCCGTCAGCGGAGTGAGCACGTACTCGTAGGAGAGCGGGACGGGCCGGGTCGCGGAGCGGACCACGGCCGTGGGGCGGCCGGTGCGGCGCGTGAGGTCCTTCTCGAACATCGAGACGTCGCCGAGGGTCGCCGACATCAGGATGAACTGCGCCTGGGGAAGTTCCAGGATGGGGATCTGCCAAGCCCAGCCCCGGTCGCCCTCGGCGTAGAAGTGGAACTCGTCCATGACGACCTGGCCGACGTCGGCGTGCTTGCCGTCCCTGAGCGCGATGGACGCCAGGACCTCGGCGGTGCAGCAGATCACCGGAGCGTCGGCGTTCACGGAGGCGTCGCCGGTGAGCATGCCGACGTTCTCGGTGCCGAACATCTTGCACAGCTCGAAGAACTTCTCCGAGACGAGCGCCTTGATCGGCGCCGTGTAGAAGGTGACCTCGTCCCGGGCGAGCGCGGCGAAGTGCGCGCCCGCGGCGATCATGCTCTTGCCCGAGCCGGTGGGCGTCGAGACGATCACGTTCGCACCCGAGACAACCTCGATCAGCGCCTCCTCCTGATGGGGGTAGAGGGTGAGACCGCGTTCCCCGGCCCACGACTCGAAGGCTTCGTAGAGGGCGTCGGGGTCTGCGGTCTTCGGCAGCTGATCGATAAGGGTCACGCCCCCATCTTGCCTGTCGATGCACGCGATGGGGGAATCGGATGTTCGGGGAAAGATCACGACCGCTACGCTGTGGCGCCGGTGACGCGTCAGCGTGCACGGGCAACTGGACAGCGTTGCAAGAGGAATGGGGCGGGGAACGGCCATGATGGGACCAGCACACTCACTGTCGGGGGCCGCGGCCTGGCTCGGCGTCGGAGCCGCTGCAGCCGCGGCCGGCCATGCGATGCCTTGGCCGGTCCTGCTCGTCGGCGCCCTGATCTGCGCGGGCGCCGCTCTCGCCCCGGACCTGGACCACAAGGCCGCCACGATCTCCAATGCCTTCGGACCGGTGTCACGGAGGATGTGCGAGATCGTCGACAAGCTCTCCTACGCCGCCTACAAGGGGACCCGGAAGGCGGGCGACCCCCGGCGCAGCGGCGGGCACCGCACACTGACGCACACCTGGGTGTGGGCGGTGGCGATCGGATCGGGCACGGCGGTGCTGGCGATCACCTGCGGTCGCTGGGCGGTCCTCGGCATCCTCTTCGTGCACATGGTGCTCGCCATCGAGGGTCTGCTGTGGCGGGCCGCCCGCGGTTCGAGCAGCAACGTCCTGGTCTGGCTGCTCGCCGCGACGACCTCGTGGATCCTCGCGCAGACCCTGGACAAGCCGGGCAACGGCTCGGACTGGCTGTTCGCGGCGCCGGGCCAGGAGTACTTGTGGCTCGGGCTGCCGGTCATCCTCGGTGCCCTGGTGCACGACATCGGGGACGCGCTGACGGTCTCCGGCTGCCCGATCCTTTGGCCCATCCCGGTCGGCCGCAAGCGCTGGTACCCGATAGGCCCGCCCAAGGTGATGCGCTTCCGCGCGGGCAGCTGGGTCGAGCTCAAGGTGCTGACGCCGGTGTTCATGCTGCTGGGCGCCGTGGGCTGCGCGGCCGCGCTGAACTTCATCTGAGTCCAGCGCCGCCCGGACCGCGCCGCCGTCGCGCGACTCCTTCGCGGCCGTACCGGCGCCCGTGGCTGCACGCGGGGCGCCGGTCACGGTCAGCCGTCGCCCCCTGCGCCGGTCCCCTGGTCACCACCGAAACGCCGCTCGAACTGGGCGATGCGGCCCTCGGAGTCCACCGTGCGGGCCTTGCCCGTGTAGAAGGGATGACTCTCGGAGGAGATCTCGACGTCCACGACCGGGTAGGTCTCGCCGTCGTCCCAGTCGATGGTCCGGTCGCTCGTGGCGGTGGAGCGGGTGAGGAAGGCGTATCCGGCGGCGCGGTCGCGGAACACCACGGGGCGGTAGTCGGGCTGCTTGTCCTGCTGCATGGCGACTCCTTGGGGGAGAGGCGGGACGCGGGCCGGTCAGCCGGACACGGCGTCCTCGTCGACGATGTGCATCGCGGCTTCCTCCGCCGAGGCCGCGGCGCCGTCGATGCCGATGTCCGTGGCGATGAGCCCGCTCTCCTCGTCCTCGTGCGCGCCTTCGTTCGGGGCCACCAGCCGGCCGGAGCGCAGGGCACCCACCTCGTTGTCGAGGGGCTCTCCGTCGGTGCCCTCGCAGTCGCCGATGCCGTCCCCGTCGGATCCGGCGATGTCGGGTAGCTCGTCGGCGAGGCGCTCGTCCAGGGTCTCGCCCGCCCGGCGCTCCGAGGCGGTCACCCCACGGTGCTCCACCGCCCACGGCCGCTCCGGTGGGGACCAGCCGCGGTCGAGGGGGTCACTCACGCCGTCCGTCACCAGTGTGTCCTCGGCGTCGAGAAGGCCCGCGTCGTCCTGTACCTCGGATCCGTCGGGCTGGTAGACGTCGTCTCCCCATCCGTCGGCGCTGTCCACGGGTACCTCCAGGGGGTGCGGACGGGACCGGAGCCGCCGTGTTCGACGGCGGGCGCGCGGACCCGAGGACACAGTCGTTGCTCCCCGCGAACCGGTTGGTTCACGGGAGTCCCCCGAGCGGGTGCCCACGTCCAGCCTTCCACCCCCCTTCGGCACCGCGCAACGCCACAGGCGCCGACCAGCGGCGTCGCGAGGACCGGCACCCCGCCACGCGGCCCCTCGTGGGGCGCTCGGAGGACGGCCGTGCCCTCGTCCCCGCGAGTGGCGGAAGCCGCGCCGGAGCGGGCCTGTGCACAGTGAACGTGGGAACGGACCGGTGCGACGCCGGTCGCATGGCCCGGCCGACCGGGCCGCCCCGACTGCCCGGGCCGCCACCCGTCCCACGCGTCGCGGGCAGGTGGTACCGCTCGGTACCCGGCCCGTGCGCGCGGGCGGGTCGCCCGGGCCGAGTACCCCGCTCACCCGTGCCAGGACCTCCACAGCGCCGCGTACGCGCCGTCCGCGGCGACCAGTTGTTCGTGGCTGCCGAGTTCGCTGATGCGGCCGTTCTCGACCACGGCGATGACGTCCGCGTCATGAGCGGTGTGGAGGCGGTGGGCGATGGCGACGACGGTGCGGCCGTCGAGGACGCGGGCCAGCGAGCGTTCCAGATGGCGGGCCGCCCGCGGGTCCAGCAGCGAGGTCGCCTCGTCCAGGACCAGGGTGTGCGGGTCGGCCAGGACCAGCCGGGCCAGCGCGATCTGCTGGGCCTGGGCCGGCGTGAGCGCGAACCCGCCCGAGCCGACCTCGGTGTCCAGACCGTCGTCCAGCGCGCGTGCCCAGCCGGTCGCGTCGACCGCGCCGAGAGCCGCCCACAGCCGGGCGTCCACGGAGGCGGCGCCGTCGCCCGGAGCCTCGGCACCAGCACCAGCACCAGCACCAGTGCCGGCAGCGACCGGAGCCTGCTTCTGAGCCTGATCCTGCTCGTCGTCCTGGTGCTGCCGGGAGTGGGGGACGGCGAGCAGCAGGTTGTCGCGCAGGGAGCCCACGAACACATGGTGCTCCTGGTTGACCAGAGCCACGTGCGCCCGGACCTCCTCGGCGGGCATCCGGGACAGCTCGGCGCCGCCGAGGGTGATCCGGCCGTCCCGGGGCGCGTAGATGCCGGCGAGCAGCCTGCCCAGGGTGGACTTCCCCGCGCCGGACGGGCCGACCAGGGCGATCCGCGTGCCGGGCGGCACCGCCAGGGAGACCTCCCGCAGCACGTCCACCCCGGCGCGGTAGCCGAAGTGCACCCGGTCCGCGTGGACGTCGCGTCCCTCCGGCTTCACGCCCGGGTCGCCCGCGTCCGGCTCGATGTCCCGGACACCGACCAGCCGCGCCAGCGAGACCTGGGCGACCTGGAGCTCGTCGTACCAGCGCAGGATCAGTCCCACCGGGTCGACGAGCATCTGGGCGATCAGCGCACCCGTCGTCAGCTGGCCCACCCCGATCCAGCCCTGCAGAGCGAGCCACCCGCCGATCATCAGGACCGAGCAGAGCACCGTGACATGCGTGATGTTGACGACCGGGAAGAGAACCGACCGCAGCCAGAGCGTGTAGCGCTCCCACGCCGTCCATTCCCGGACCCGGCGGTCCGACAGCTCGATGCGGCTCCTGTCCAGACGGTGCGCCTCGATCGTGCGCCCGGCGTCGACCGTCTCGGCGAGGACCGCGGCGACGGCGGCGTAGCCGGCCGCCTCCGAGCGGTAGGCGGCGGGTGCCCGCTTGAAGTACCAGCGGCAGCCCATCACCAGCACCGGAACGGCGACCAGGACGGCGGGGGCGAGTACGGGGGCGGTCACGGCGAGTCCGCCGAGCAGCAGCGCCGCCCACACGACACCGATGGCCAGCTGTGGGACGGCCTCGCGCATCGCGTTGGCGAGCCGGTCGATGTCGGTGGTGATGCGGGACAGCAGGTCGCCCGTCCCAGCCCGTTCCAGGACGCCGGGCGGCAGACCGACCGACCGCACGAGGAAGTCCTCGCGCAGATCCGCCAGCATCCGCTCTCCGAGCGTGGCACCACGCAGCCGCACCTGCCGGACGAACACGGCCTGGACGACGAGCGCGACGACGAAGAGGGCGGAGGTGGTCTCCAGGTGGAGGTCGTCCGCGTGGTCCGTCACGCGTTCGACGACCGAGCCCAGCAGATAGGGCCCGGCCATCGAGGCCACGACGGCCACGGTGTTGACGGCGACCAGGAGCAGGAAGGCCCTGCGGTGCCGTCGGAACAGTTCGGTCACGTAGGCGCGTACGGTCGCGGGCGCGCCGACGGGCAAGGTGTTCGCCGTCGTCGGGGCGGCCGGGTCGTACGCGGGTGGCGCCACGCCGATCATGCGGTCTCCTCGATCTCTTCCAGTACGCCGTCGAGAACGGCCTCGTCGTCCACGGTCACCGCGCCGAGCGGGGTCCGGTCCGCCGCTTCCGCGGCGGCCTCCTCCTCGGTCTCGCGGGTCACCACGGCCCGGTACCGCGGTTCGCTGTGCACCAGTTCGCGGTGCACGCCGACCGCGACGACCTCGCCCTCATGGACCAGGACGACCCGGTCCGCGTGGTCCAGGAGCAGCGGTGAGGAGGTGAAGACCACCGTCGTGCGTCCGGCGCGCAGGGAGCGCACTCCGTCCGCGATCCGGGCCTCGGTGTGTGAGTCGACCGCGGACGTCGGCTCGTCCAGGACGAGTACCTCCGGGTCCGTGATCAGGGACCGGGCCAGCGCGAGCCGCTGGCGCTGGCCCCCGGACAGGGAGCGGCCGCGTTCGGTGACGCGGGCGTCCAACGGATCCTCGGTGTCGAGCGAGCCCTGGGTGAGCGCGTCCAGCACGTCGCCGCACTGGGCCGCGGACAGGGCCGCCTCGGCGCTCACGAGACCCGAGGCGGGCACGTCGAGCAGCTCGCGCAAGGAGCCCGACAGCAGCACCGGGTCCTTGTCCTGGACGAGGACGGCGGTGCGGGCGCACTCCAGGGGCAACTCGTCCAGCGGGACGCCCCCGAGGACCACCGAGGTGCTTCCCGGCACGCCCTCGTCGCGAGCCACCTCACCCTGCTGGGAGGCGTGGCCCCCGAGACGCTCGGCCAGCAGCCCCGCCGCGTCCGGGTCCCCGCACACCACGGCGGTGAACCTGCCCTCGGGAGCGAGCAGACCGGTCACCGGGTCGTACAGATCGCCTCCAGGCACCTCGGCGGCGCGTGAGCCGCCGCTGTCCATGGCCCGTTCCAGAGACAGCACCCGGGCGGCTCGCCTGGCCGACGGACGCGAGAAGGAGTAGGCCATCGCGATCTCTTCGAAATGCCGCAAAGGGTACGTAAGAAGCATGACGGCGCTGTACACGGTGACCAGTTCACCGACCGTGATCCGGCCTTCCCGGGCCAGCTGCACACCGCGCCAGACGACGGCGATCATCAGCAGACCGGGCAGCAGCACCTGGATCGCCGAGATCACCGCCCACATGCGCGCGCTGCGCACGGCGGCCCGGCGCACCTCCTGGGAGGCGCGGCGGTAGCGGTCGAGGAAGAGCTCCTCGCCGCCGATGCCGCGCAGTACCCGCAAGCCCGCCACGGTGTCGGAGGCCAGCTCGGTCGCGCGGCCCGCCTTCTCCCGCTGGAAGTCGGCGCGCCGGGTGGCGTGGGGCAGCAGCGGCAGTACGGCCACCGCCAGCACGGGCACGCCCACGGCGACGATCACACCCAGGGCCGGCTGGTAGACGACCAGGGCCACGCAGACCACCACAACCGTCACGGCGGCGGCCGAGAACCGCGACACGCCCTCCACGAACCAGCCGATCTTCTCGACGTCGCCGGTGGAGACCGCGACCACCTCACCCGCCGCGACGCGCCGCGTGAGCGCGGAGCCCAGCAGTGCGGTTCTGCGGGCCAGCAGTTGCTGGACGCGCGCGGCCGCGGTGATCCAGTTGGTGACCGCGGTGCGGTGGAGCATGAGTTCGCCGAGGGCGATGCACACGCCGCACACCGCCATCAGCGCGCCGGTCAGGGCGAGCCGGGTGCCGGAGTGGTCGACGACGGACTGGACGGCCAGACCGACGCAGAACGGCAGCGCGGAGACGGCCAGGAAGTGCAGCAGACCCCAGGCCAGGGCCTTGAACTGTCCGCCGAGCTGATTCCGCCCGAGCCACCACAGGAATCGGGGACCTGAGCGCGCGTCGGGCACACCCGGGTCGGGATACGGAAGGTCTTGGATCTGCATGACGTCCCAGTGGCTCGTGTCAGGCGATGGAGGGTGCTCCGGATTCGGCAGCCGTCAGGCCGGGGGCCGACAGCAAACCGTGAAAGGTTCGCGTCGCGGCGTGGTCGAAAGCAAACGGTTTTCCGCCCCGCCGCAGGGAACGGGACCGCGGCGACCGCGACTGGCCGGAACGGGAGGGAAGGGCGATTCGCCCGATACGTGGTGCGAGGATGGACGGCATGCGAAAGAACGGTGCGACGCGTACGGGGCTCGCGGTCATGGTCTGCGGAGCCGTCGCGGTCACTCTCTCGGCCTGCGGCGGCGTGGACGGCGGAAGCGGCAGCGCCGCGAAGGACCGCGCGGGAACCCGCGGCGCGGTCGCTCGTACGAGTGCGCCCGCGGTCGACCCGACACGCATCCCCGACGTGGGAGACCGGCTCCAGCGGCGGATCCCGTCGGACTCCGGCCAGGTGCTGGCGGTGTACGGCGAGGGCGAGGACTCCGCGGAATCCACGGCCGTGCTGTACACGAAGTCCGGCACGGCCTGGGAGAAGACGCGCAGTTGGGCGGCGCACAACGGGACGAAGGGCTGGACCACCGACCATCATGAGGGTGACAAACGCAGCCCCGTCGGTGTGTTCACGCTCAGCGACGCCGGCGGCGTGCTCGACGACCCGGGCTCCCGGCTGCCGTACACACAGTCGGAGACGTTCCAGGCGCCGCACGACTGGGCGAAGTCGTACTGGCACGACTTCGACTACGTCATCGCCATCGATTACAACCGTCTCAAGGGCAATCCGCCGGACGATCCGACCCGCCCCTGGGGTGAGGAGAAGGGCGGCGGTATCTGGCTGCACATGGACCACGGCAGCGGCACGTCGGCGTGCGTGAGCCTGTCCGAGCAGGCCATGAAGTACCTGCTGCGCACACTCGACCCGGAACAGCACCCCGTGGTGGTGATGGGGGACAAGGCGGATCTGAAGGCCTAGGCCGTGTCCGCAAAGTCGCGCCTGCCCGGCGTCCGGGCGAACGACGCGACTTTGCGGACACGACCTAGGCCGACAGGCCCTGACGGTCCGGCTGTCCGGGAGTTCGGGAGTCCGGTGGTCCGGCGTGCCCCGGCCGCGCCTCTGGGCCCACGGGTGGTGGCCGGGGGGCGTCGGTGCGCCATTGCGGCCGGCTCGACCGCCCCGTAGAACACCGCACATGAATAGACCGGTCATCATGTCCATGCTCGCCGGCGTGATCCTCGTGGCGAGCGCCCTCCTCGGGGCGGGCCCGGCACCGGCGGCCACCGCGTCCGCCGCGGCTCGCGCGTCCGCCGCCTCCACCGCGCCCGTCGCCCGATCGTCCGACGTGCCCGCCGAGTTCGGCAGTGACTGGCACGACCCCGTCACCGCCGCCCCGCCCGTCGCCAGGCCGTCCGCGCCCTCGTGTGAAGTCACGGTCGCCGAGGCACAGTTCCGCGACTTCACGCCCTACACGGGTACGTACACCCCGCCGTCGGGCTGCGGCGACCGCTGGAGCAAGGTCGTGCTCCGGCTCGAAGGCAAGGTCAAGGGGCGCCAGTTCGACCGCCTCGGCTATCTGCACGTCGGCGGGGTCGAGATTCTCCGTACGTCCACCCCGGAGCCGTCGCCCGACGGGATCGAGTGGTCCGTCGAGACGGATGTGACGCGCTACAGCGACACGTTCCGGCGGAGCCACGACGTCGAGATGCTGATCGGGAACGTCGTCGACGACACGTACACCGGAGTTCTCGACGTCAAGGCCACGCTGACGTTCTACACGGGCAGGCCCGCCGTGACCCCCGACCGTGTCCTGACCCTCAAGGACGGCACCCTGACCACCCCGCGCAACAGCGAGCGCGTGATCGCCGAGGTGTACGCGACCGGGTCCGGCGGTGGCTGTGAAGAGGTCTGGTATCTGACGGTCCCCGACGCGGCACCGTATTCCTGCAAGGCGGACAACGGTCCCTACCGCGAGGTGCAGATCGAGGTCGACGGCCGACTCGCCGGTATCGCCGAACCGTTCCCCACCGTGTGGACCGGGGGCTGGTCCAATCCCTTCCTCTGGTACGTGATCCCGGGGCCCCGCGCCTTCGCCGTCAGGCCCGTCGAGTACGACCTGACCCCGTTCGCCGGACTGCTCAACGACGGGCTCCCGCACCGGATCGACGTCTCCGTCGTCGGCGTTCCCGAAGGGCAGCCGGGCTGGAGCCTGCCCGTCAACGTGCTGGTCCGGCAGGACACACGGCGCGACCATGTGAGCGGTGCGCTCCTGCGGGCCGAGGAAGGCGATCTCGCCGACTCCTCGACGTACACACCCGGTTCGGAGCACCGCGTCGACACCGCGGGAGGGCACCGGCTGACGGTCGCCGGGTACCTCGACACCTCGCACGGCAGGGTGGTGACGACGGTCGGCCGCACCCTCGCGACCGACTCCACGCACCGCTGGACCGAGGGGGAGAACACGGACGGCCTCGAGGCGACGTGGACCGACGACGAGGTGGTGACGGTCGACGGACGCGGACCCGCCACGACGACGCGCACCCGGCGCACGTACACGATGGACGGCACGACGACCCTCGGCGCGGACGACCGGCTGCGGACCGTGCTGACGCTCGGCGACCGGGCCGCCGTGACCGAGGAGTCGGGCGGCCGGCCCACCACGTGGTCACGGCTCGACGACACCTACACGGGCGACGCCACGTACACGGCCGGCGTGCCGCGCGACCAGCGTCACGCGGTCGCCACGACGAGTGAGCGCTACCGGCGGTACGGTTCGGCCGGCTGCTACGACCGCTCCCTGGTCACCGTGCAGGGCACGCTCACGCGGGACCGCACCCGCTGCTGAGTCCGGGCGGCGGGGCCGACGGCAGGGGCGACGAACTCGGGCCGCAGGGGCGAGCACGAGGAACGGACGCGGGCCGGCCGGGTCATGGGGACCGGTCGGCCCGTCCGGCGCCGGGGCACGTCGCGTGCTCCAGCGCCAGGAGCGCGGAGTAGTAGTCGCGGCCCGTCGCATGGTCCATGCCCACCTCGCACATGCGGTTGGCCGACAGATGCGCGTCGAAGTCGCGGGAGGTCACGAACGCAGCCTCCTGCCGGGTGGCCGACTCGGTGAGTTCCCTGTGGAGCATGCCGCGGTCGCCCGCGAAGGCGCAGCACCCGGCGTCGTCGGGCACCACCACCTCGTCCGCGCACGCCTCGGCCACGGCGCGCAGGTGTGCCTCGTCGCCCAAGTGCCGCATCGAGCAAGTCGGGTGGAGGACCGCGGAGCCCAGGGTGCGCTCCACGGTGAGGTGGGGGAGGAGTTCCTCCGCAGCCCACACCAGTGAGTCGACGACCAGCAGCTCGGCGTGCAAGTCCCGGTTGTCCGGGGTCAGATACGGAACGACCTCGCGCGCGATGCCGAGCGTGCACGACGAGGCGTCCACGACGAGCGGCAGTCTGCCGCCGGCGGTCCAGCCCCAGGCCGCCTCGACGACGCGGTTGGCCATCACGGCGTCGCCCGCGTCGTACCCCTTGGAGTGCCAGATCGTCGCGCAGCACGTCCCCCGCACGTCGTCCGGAATCCACACCGGCTTTCCCGCGCGTGCGGAGACCGCGACGACGGCACGCGCGAGCGATACGTCCCCCGGACCACCGAAGATGCGGTTGACGCAGGCCGGGTAGTAGACGGCGGCGGCCCCCACGCGCGCCGTGCGAGGCAAGGCGGAGGGGGCGGCTCCGGGCATCCGCGGCAGCCACTCGGGCACGAGATCGGGGCGTACGGCCTTGCGGACCGCCCGCGTCACGGCGTTCACCCGCCGGTCGCCGATCCGGTCCGCGACGGCGACGGCCAGCCGCGCGGAGGCTTCGAGCACGCGGAAGTGCCGCGCGGCCAGCGCTGCCGCTTTCTCCTCGCGCGGGGTGTGCCGGGTGTGCCGGAACGTCTTCATCAGGGCGCCCGTGTCGATGCCGACGGGGCAGGCCAGCTTGCAGGTCGAGTCGCCCGCGCAGGTGTCCACGGCGTCGTACCCGTACGCCTCCAGGAGCCCGTTCTCGACCGGCGAGCCCTCGGGCTGGCGCATCATCTCGCGGCGCAGCACGATCCGTTGGCGCGGTGTCGTCGTCACGTCCTGGCTGGGGCAGGTCGGTTCGCAGAAGCCGCACTCGATGCACGGGTCGGCGATCGCCTCGACCCGCGGGATCGTCTTCAGGCCCCGTAGGTGCGCACGCGGATCGCGGTCGAGCACGACGCGCGGCGCGAGCACGCCGTCCGGATCGACCAGCCGTTTCGTGCGCCACATCAACTCCGTCGCCCTGGGCCCCCATTCGAGCTCCAGGAAGGGGGCGATATTGCGCCCGGTGGCGTGTTCGGCCTTGAGCGAGCCGTCGAAGCGTTCCACCGTGAGCCGGCAGAACGCGTCCATGAACGCGGCGTACCGTTCCACGTCGGCGGGCCTGGACGCGTCGAAGGCCAGCAGAAAGTGCAGATTTCCGTGGGCGGCGTGGCCCGCGACGGCGGCGTCGAAGCCGTGCCGGGTCTGGAGTTCCAGCAGCGCCTCGCAGGCCTCGGCGAGCCGCTCGGGCGGTACCGCGAAGTCCTCCGTGATCAGCGTCGTACCGGAGGGGCGCGCTCCGCCGACCGCCGTCACGAACGCCTTGCGGGCCTTCCAGTAACCGGCGACGGTCCGCGGGTCCCGGGTGAGGGTGTTCGTCACCGAGGGCACGGGGGACACCAGGGGAATCCCCTCCAGCACCGCCCGGGCCCGCTCCTCGTACGCCTCCTGGGTGGCCTCGTCCGGGGCGCGGAACTCGACGAGCAGAGCGGTCGTCGGGCCCGGCAGGCCGGCCCAGTCCCCGGGCACCCCCTCGACGGCCACCGAGGCACGCAGGGTGTTGCCGTCCATCAGCTCGACGGCCGAGGCGCCCGCCGCGGTGAACAGGGGCACGGCGGCGGCCGCGGCCGGCAGCGAGCCGAAGAAGAGCAGCCCGGCGGACACCCTGCGGTCCAGCGGCAGCGTGCCGAAGACGACCTCCGAGATGAAGCCGAGCGTGCCCTGCGATCCGACCATCAGACCGCGCAGGATCCCGACGGGCGTCGAGCCGTCCAGGAAGGCGTCCAGGCGGTAGCCGTTGGTGTTCTTGATCGTGTACTTGGCGCGGATCCGGCCGACCAGCCCGGCGTCCGCCTCGATCTCCGCCTTGAGCTCCATGAGTCCGGCGCACAGGGCCGGTTCCGCCCGCGCCAGCCGCTCGTCGGCGTCCGGTTCGGCCGTGTCCACGACCGTGCCGGACGGCAGGACGAACGTGAGCGAGGCGAGGGTGGCGTAGGAGTTGCGGGTGGTGCCCGCGGTCATGCCGGAGGCGTTGTTCGCGACCACGCCGCCGACCGTGCAGGCGACCGCGCTCGCCGGATCGGGGCCGAGCACGCGCCCGTGCCGGGCGAGCGCGGCGTTGACGCGGGCGACGGTCGTGCCCGGAGCGATCCGGACCCGCGCTCCGCCGTCGAGAACCTCGACGCCCGTCCAGTGCCGACGGACGTCGACGAGGATGTCCTCGCCCTGTGCCTGGCCGTTGAGCGAGGTCCCGGCCGCCCGGAACACCACCTCGCGGCCCTCGCCGTGGGCGTACGAGAGCACCGCCGAGACGTCGTCGATGTCCTCGGGGACCACGACGACCCGCGGCACGAAGCGGTAGGGGCTGGCGTCGGACGCGTAGCGCACGAGGTCGGAGATCCCGGTCAGCACCTTCTCGCGGCCGAGCAGGGCGGTCAGGTCGCCGCGCAGCGGCTCGGGAGTCCCCCCGGCCCGGTCGTCGGGCACCCGGTCGGCCGCCGGGACCTCGGGGCGCGCGTCGGGGCGAAGGGCGTCGGGATCGGGCTCCAGCAGCGGCATCGCGGACCACTCCTCACACGCTCGGCCGGCCGGCGGCGGCGCGGGATGCCGTGCCCGACCGGCGCGGGACCGCCCACTCCGCCCGGAGCCGGCTGAGCCGCCTCAGTGGCGACGCGCCGCCCCGGGTCGGCTGGGCCGCCTGAGCGGTGGCACACCGCCCCAAGCCGGCTGAGCCGCCTCAGTGGCGACGCACCGCCCCAAGCCGGCTGAGCCGCCTCAGTGGCGACGCACCGCCCCAAGCGGGCTGAGCCGCCTCAGTGGCGACGCACCGCCCCAAGCGGGCTGAGCCGCCTCAGTGGCGACGCACCGCCCCGGTCAGGCTCAGCACCGGTGTTCCACCCTCGGCATGCCGTCCACCAGCGTGTCCAGCAACCCGCCGAGCACCTCGCGCTGCTCGTCCGTCAATGGAGCCAGGATCTCCTCCGCGGCGCCGCGGCGCGCGGCGCGCAGCTCGCGCAGCGCCTTGCGCCCCTCGTCCGTGACCTCGATACGGATCACCCGACGGTTGGTGGGATCGGGTGCCCGGCGCACCTTGCCGCTCGCCTCCAGGCCGTCCACCAGCGTGGTCACGGCACGCGGCACCACTTCGAGGCGCTCCGCGAGATCGGCCATACGGGGAGGCGACGCGTAGTGCGCGAGGGTACGCAGGAGCCGGGACTGGGCCGGGGTGATGCCCAGCTCGCGCTGCTCCAGATGGCGCTTCTGGATGCGGTGCACGCGGCGCGTCAGACGCAGCAGCTGCTCGGCGAGCAGGCCGTCGGCATCGGGGGTGGTCATGCGGGAACAATATCAGGATGCCGTTCATTGTGAGTATAGGTAACAATGAGCTAGGGTCCGTCAGTCGTCGGATCCTCACCGGTGTCCCTGTCGTCCCGTTTCCCTAGGAGTCCATTGCGCCCCGAACCGTCCACCTGGAGCCCCCCACCTGCCGACAGCCAACAGCCACGGCAGGTGCGCCGCATCCTGAGTCTCTTCCGGCCCTACCGAGGCCGCCTCGCGATCGTCGGCCTGCTGGTCGGCGCCGCGTCCCTCGTGGGCGTCGCCACGCCCTTCCTGCTGAAGGCGATCCTGGACACCGCGATCCCCCAGGGGCGTACGGGTCTGCTGACCCTGCTCGCCCTCGGCATGATCGCGAGCGCCGTCCTGAGCGGTGTCTTCGGCGTCCTGCAGACGCTGATCTCCACGACCGTCGGCCAGCGTGTGATGCACGACCTGCGCACCGCGGTCTACGGCCGCCTCCAGCGCATGTCGCTCGCCTTCTTCACCAGGACGCGCACGGGCGAGGTCCAGTCCCGCATCGCCAACGACATCGGCGGCATGCAGGCGACCGTCACGTCCACCGCCACGTCGCTGGTCTCCAACCTCACCAGTGTGGTCGCCACGATCGTGGCGATGGTGGCCCTGGACTGGCGTCTGACCGTCGTCTCGCTGGTCCTGCTGCCGGTGTTCGTGTGGATCAGCCGCCGCGTCGGCGACGAACGCAAGAGGATCACCACCCAGCGCCAGAAGCAGATGGCGGCGATGGCCGCCACCGTCACCGAATCGCTCTCCGTCAGCGGCATCCTGCTCGGGCGCACCATGGGCCGGGCCGACTCGCTGACGAAGTCGTTCGCGGAGGAGTCCGAGGGCCTCGTCGACCTGGAGGTGAGGTCGAACATGGCGGGACGCTGGCGCATGTCCGTCATCGGCATCGTCATGGCCGCCATGCCCGCCTTCATCTACTGGACCGCGGGCGTGGCCCTTCAGCTCGGCGGCCCCACCATATCGATCGGCACACTGGTCGCCTTCGTGTCGCTCCAGCAGGGCCTGTTCCGGCCGACGGTCAGCCTGCTGTCCACGGGTGTGCAGATCCAGACCTCGCTCGCGCTGTTCCAGCGCATCTTCGAGTACCTCGACCTGCCCATCGACATCACCGAGCCCGAGCGGCCCGTCCACCTCGACCAGGTCAAGGGCGAGATCCGCTTCGAGGACGTCGAGTTCCGTTACGACGACAAGGGCACCCCGATCCTCGACGGCATCGACATCACCGTCCCGGCCGGCGGCAGCCTCGCCGTCGTCGGTCCGACCGGCTCCGGAAAGTCGACGCTCAGCTATCTGGTGCCCCGGCTGTACGACGTCACGGGCGGGCGGGTCACCCTCGACGGGGTCGACGTCCGGGACCTCGACTTCGACACCCTCGCGCGCGCGGTCGGCGTCGTCTCCCAGGAGACGTACCTCTTCCACGCCTCGGTCGCCGAGAACCTGCGCTTCGCCAAGCCGGACGCCACCGACGAGGAGCTGCACACGGCGGCGCGGGCGGCCCAGATCCACGACCACATCGCGTCGCTGCCCGACGGGTACGACACGGTCGTCGGTGAACGCGGTCACCGGTTCTCCGGCGGTGAGAAGCAGCGCCTCGCCATCGCCCGCACGATCCTGCGCGATCCGCCCGTGCTCATCCTCGACGAGGCGACCAGCGCCCTGGACACCCGCACGGAACATGCCGTCCAGGAGGCCATCGACGCCCTGTCGGCCAACCGCACCACGCTCGCCATCGCGCACCGGCTGTCCACGATCCGCGGCGCCGACCAGATCGTCGTCCTCGACTCGGGCCGCGCGGTCGAGCGTGGCACGCACGAGGAGTTGCTGGCGGGGGAGGGGCGCTATGCCGCTCTCGTCCACCGGGACGCCCAACTGGCGCCGACAAGATGACGATATGCCGGGTTTGTGGCCAATAGCGCGTTACCGTGCCCGTTATGCAGATGAACACTCCGCCACGGAGCACGATTCGACTGACGCGCCGGGGCCGGGTCGCCCTCATCGCGACCGGCGCCGTCGTGGCGGCCACCGCCGTGGCGGTGCCGCTGCTGAGCATGGGAGACGACGACGCCCGCCCGACGTCGCTCGTCGTTCCGGAGGGCTGGCGCTCCGGACAGGTCTACGCCGCCGTCGACAAGGCCCTCCGGGTTCCCGCGGGAACCACCAAGAAGTCCCTGGCGAAAGCCCACCTCAAACTTCCGAACGACGCCAGGGGCAACCCCGAGGGCTATCTCTTCCCGGCGACGTATCCGATCGGCGAGAAGGCGACTCCGGAGTCCCTGCTGACGTTCATGGTCGACACCGCGAACAAGAGGTTCAACGGGGCGCCGATCGCCGCAGGCGCGCAGCGCAACGCGATGAACGTGTATCAGGCGGTCACCGTCGCGAGCATCGTGCAGGCGGAGGCGGCGACCCGGACGGACATGGGCAAGGTGGCCAGGGTCGTCTACAACCGCCTGGCGCGCGGAATGCCGTTGCAGATGGACTCGACCATCAACTACGCGCTGAACCGCTCCACGCTGAACACCAGCGAGGCGGACACCAGGCTCAACAGCCCGTACAACTCCTATCGGCGCATGGGCCTGCCGCCCACGCCGATCGCCAACCCCGGCGAGGAGGCGATGCGCGTCGCGGTCAACCCGCCGCAGGGCGACTGGCTGTACTTCGTCACGGTCAAGCCGGGCGACACGCGCTTCACGGCCAGCTACGAGGAACACCAGCGCAACGTGGCCGAGTTCAACCGGCGGCACCGCAAGAGCGCGTCCCCCACGGCCACCTCAGCCACCGCGCCCACTTCGGCCACCTCGTCCAAGCTCCCCCGGGCGGCCTCTCCCGCGGTCACGTCCCCGGCCTCTCCCGCGGTCACACCCGAGACCTCTGAAGCAGCCCCTCCCGTGGCGTCTCCCGCGCTCACGCCCGAGACCTCCGCAGCAGTCCCTCCTGCGGCTTCTCCCGCGGGCACGTCGGCGGTGACTCCCACGGTCATTCCCACGAACTGACCGGCGTACGGGGCATCACACGGCGACCGGCGTGGTCGCCAGCAGCTGCCTGATGTCCCGTACGGCGGCCCGCCCGGCCCGGTTGGCGCCGATGGTGCTCGCGGAGGGGCCGTAGCCGACCAGGTGGATCCGCGGGTCGGCGACCACGCTCGTTCCCTCGACCCGGATGCCGCCACCCCGCTCGCGCAGCCGCAGCGGAGCCAGATGATCGATGGCCGCCCGGAACCCGGTCGCCCACAGGATTACGTCCGCTTCCACACGCGTACCGTCCGCCCACTCCACACCGTCCGGGGTGATCCGGTCGAACATCGGCCGCCGGTCCAGCACGCCGTCGGCCAGCGCCTGGCGGATCGCGTCGTTCAGCGGCAGCCCGGTGACCGAGACCACGCTCCGTGGCGGCAGCCCCTGCCGGACCCGCTCCTCGACGAGAGCGACGGCCGCCCGCCCGAACTCCTCGGTGAAGGGACCCTCGCGGAAGACCGGGGGGCGCCGGGTGACCCAGGTGGTCCCGGCCGCGTGGGCGGCGATCTCCATCAGATGCTGGGTCCCGGAGGCCCCACCGCCCACGACGACCACGCGCCGCCCGGCGAACCACTCGGGACCCGGATACAGCGCCGTGTGCAACTGCCGCCCGCGGAAGCTCTCCTGGCCCGGATAGCGAGGCCAGAACGGGCGGTCCCAGGTACCCGTCGCGTTGATCAGCGCCCGCGTCGACCACGTACGGTCACGGGCTTCCACGAGCAGCCGGCCGCCGGTCCCCTCCCTGACGGTCCTGACGTCGACCGGCCTTCGCACCCGCAGGTCGAAGGCGCGTTCGTAGGCGGCGAAGTACGCGGAGACGACCTCGGAGGAGGGGCGGTCCGGGTCCGCGTCCGTGAGGTCCATGCCGGGCAGGGAGTGCATCCCGTGCACGTTGCCGTAGGTCAGCGACGGCCAGCGGAACTGCCAGGCTCCGCCCGGGTGCGGCGCGTGGTCGAGCACGACGAAGTCACGCTCGGGCTCGAAGCCCGTGCGCCGCAGGTGGTAGGCGGCCGCCAGACCGGCCTGACCGGCCCCGACGACGACCACTTCGACCTCACGCGTGCTCACCCCGGTGTTGTTCACGCTTGTACGAACCGGACCGAGGTCCGGGATCTTCCCGTCGGGAACCCCGCTGTGAGCCACCTGACGAACGAACCCTGCCGTCAGCCGTCAGCCGTCAGCCGCAGGTCGCGAGCCGCGCGCCGCG
Source organism: Streptomyces sp. NPDC015532 (assembly GCF_043078065.1). NCBI lineage: Bacteria > Bacillati > Actinomycetota > Actinomycetes > Kitasatosporales > Streptomycetaceae > Streptomyces > Streptomyces sp. NPDC015532. The sequence continues at coordinate 267,583 of NZ_JBIBSY010000010.1, forward strand.
TGTGGCAGGCCACCGCCGGCCGGTCGTCCACGTCCGGCGCCGAGCGCTGTCGCCGCAAGCCGGGAGCCCCCGTATGGGAGAGGATTGAGGCATGTCCGATGCCTTCACCACGCAGGTCCTGAACATCTCCTCCGGTTCGTCGGAGAGGGTCGTCGACCTCACCCGCGACTGCGAGGCCTTCCTCCGCGAGGTCGCGGCGGGCCGTGACGGCCTCCTGAACGTCTTCGTCCCGCACGCCACCGCCGGAATCGCCATCATCGAGACCGGCGCGGGCAGCGACGAAGACCTCCTCACCGCGCTGCACGCCCTGCTCCCCGCGGACGACCGCTGGCAGCACCGTCACGGCAGCCCCGGGCACGGCCGTGACCACGTCCTCCCCGCCATCGTCCCGCCGCACGCGACCCTGCCGGTGGTGGACGGGGCTCTGGAGCTGGGGACATGGCAGTCGGTGTGCCTCGTGGACACGAACCGGGACAACCCGAATCGCCAGGTGCGGCTGAGTTTCCTGGGCTGAGCGGTCGGTCCTGACGGCCGTTCCTGATGCCTGCCCCGGACGGTTGCCCGGACGGCTGTGGCCGCTGCGCTCGTCACCCGGCCATGTCGTCGCGACCGCAGGCGATCTCAGGAGACGTCAGGAGGCCTCAGGAGCACAGGACGTGCACAAGCGCCTTCAGGGCTGCGTCGTCGAGTACGTCGCGGTGGGCGAGCTTGTTGCGGGACCGCCACAGGGTCCGCAGCCGGTCGGCCTCCGGCTGGGTGAGCCGTACGTGGCCCTGGAGGTGAGCCCGCCACATCGCACCGAGTTCCATCTCGGCCTGCCGACCGTAGAGAGCGGCGAGTTCGCTCCGGGAGACGCGTGACCGGACCCCGATCACCTCGGCGAACTGCTCACGGGCTTCGTCCAGCAGGGGCAGCAGAGCGTGATTCTGCGCCAGCCAGATCCGGGTGCGCACGCTGTGTTCGTGTTCGCTCCCGCCGTCGGGACGGCGGCGCAGCCGCCCGTCCCACCTGTCGAGCGTGCCCAGGTTCCATTCGGGGCGCAGGGCGGCGTTCGGATGGAGCAGGGCCGTGGTCGGCTCCCTCCTCCGAGGGCCGGGTACGGCGACCCGGTCAGGTACGGGTCCGCCGGTGAGCCGCAGCAACTGTGCGGGCAGGCCGTCGGGGAGTCCGTCCCACTCCACCGCCAGCCGTTCGGCCAGATCCAGGAACGGCCCGCACACCTCGACGACTGTGGCCTGCGCCACCGCTTCGAGCAGTTGGTGCCGGGCGGCCGGACCGGACGGGCGGGGCCGCGCCATGGCGACCACGGTGGCGGTGTCCAGCCGGCCGAGGGCACCCCACCACCAGTGCACCCCGACGTCCTCGCGGGCTATCTGCTCCGGCAGTTCCACGGGCAGTCCGTGCGACGTGGCCAGCACCAGCAGCCTCGGGCGGCTGCCCGGAGGCAGGCCGGCCGCCTTGACCGTGGCGGACAGCCGCCGCAGCAGGTCGGTCGCCGCGGTCGGTGCCGGTTCCCGCCAGCCACGCACCACGATCACCCGGGTCCCGTCGGGGTTGTCCGAAGCGGTGGTGAGGCGTTCGAGGAGTCCGTCGATTCCCGTGTGCCCCGGGGCCGTGCCGGAGGCCGAGTCGCCGAGTTCTTTGACGATCCGGTCCCCCAGGGTGTGCGGGCCGGGTTCCTCCCGCCGGCCGTCCCGCGCCGAGGCCGGGCGAGCCGGTGCGACCGTCGCGTTCTTCGTCGCCACGGCCGAGAAGGCGGACAGCCCGTCGTCGTAGTCCAGGATCGGGTCCATCCCGCCCCAGGGGTCCGCGGGCACGGGAGACGGTGGGGGCGGGGCGAGGCTGCCGGGCGCCACGCCGTCGCCGGGTCCGGGAACGAGGACGAAGTCCGCCAGTTCGTGGAGGAGTTCGTCCAGCAGGGCTTCGGCGACGGCCGGTACACCCGTCGGGCGGGCCTGGGGGAAGAGGCAGAGGCAGCTCCTTCCCGACCGAAGGTCGCCCAGCAGCCGTCGCGTCCACAACCGCACTCCGGGCAGGGTGCTCACCAGGTTCCCGGAGAGAGCGTGGGACACGAGGGTCACGACGGCTCCGACAGGACCTGGAGTGCCCGGAAGGTGATCCTGTCCAGCGAGCAGCCCTCCGGACCGTCGTCCAGTACGCCGTGTTCGAGCAGCCGGCCGACGAGCGATCCGACCTCCTCGATCCGCATGCCGGTGACCGCCGCGATGTCGGCGTAGGCGCATCCCTCGCCCGGTTCCACGTACTGGCTCCACTCGGTCAGCACCTCCGTCAGACGGGTGTCGATGCCGACCCGCTCCAGGTGCACACGGGCGAAGTCACGCTGCCCGATGAAGTACCGGGCGTCCTCCAGGGCCGCTTCCAGCGTGGAGCCCTCCCGGGTGATGCGGTGCACGGTCCGCTCCAGCAAGTGGGGCCAGCCGCCGGTGAGTTCGATGACCCGCCGCCGCTTGTCCGGGGTGTCGAAGGGACACTCGGGCCAGGCGCGGAGACTGTCCGCGGTCCATCGTTCGGGACGCACCACACAGGTGATGAGGTCGTCCTTCTGTCCGAGCTCGGCCGGGTCCACCAGCAGGACGGCCGTCCGATGGGGCACTCCGCCCTCCGGCAAGGAGGTGTGGGCGTGCAGGGCCTGTGCCCAGTCGGCGGCCTCGGCGGATCCGCGGCCCCGGACGTCGGCCAGGATCAGGAACGGCCGTCCCTCCGCGTCCTTCGTCAGGGACTGGGGCGCGGCTCCGGGGGCCGCCTCCCGGAATTCCAGTCCGCGCGCGGTGGAGTACGACTTCACCGCGCCCTTCACGAGCGCGGGACCGTGGGCCTGGGTCAGGCACACCGCGGCCACCCCGGGCGCCGTCACCAGGTGGAGCTGATGTTCCGTCAGAGGGCTGTAGCGGGCGATTCCCTCGCGGTCCGGACCGACGAACCGCCGGGAGAAGCGCGGGTTGTAGTCGTACGGGAGGTCGAACTCGGTTTGGCGCAACTCGAGTTCGAGGTCCTCCCTGGTCCCCAGCATGCTGACGACGTTCGGGCTGCGGACGGCGTACCGACGCGCGTCGGCCAGCTGGATGAGCAGGCCCAGGCCGACCATCTCGTCCAGGTAGATCCGTACATCGCTCGCGGTGAGGGAACTGAACCCCTCCCGCCAGCGCTCCTTGGCCGCCCTCAGCAGATCGTCGGCGTCATAGCCGCCCCGGTAACGGTCCTCCTGACTGCGCAACGCGATCACCAGGGCGAGGACCCGGTAGCGGTCCTCCAGGTTGATGGTGATGCGCAGCCGTTCGGCGATGTGCCGGTGGACCTGCGCGGATCCGGTCACGGACCGGACGTCCTCGTCCGTGACCGTGATCGGCCACTTCGCCGAGGCCAGGGACTTCCCGCGGAGGGTCGCGACGAGCCGTTCGCAGAAGATCTGGACCAGGCACGCCTGGTAGTTCGTCGCCGCGAGGACCCGCCAGACCAGCTCGGGCCGTTCGAAGCTGTACCCGAAGGCCGCCATCGGCTCGACGACCAGGCGCTGCGCCTCGGCGGGTTTCAGCGTACTGATCAGTACATCGGGGCCGCCGTGCGTCAGGGGCACATTGGAGAGATGGCTGAAGCGCTGGACCTGGTGCAGACCCGCAAAGACGATCTTGAAGCGGCGGTCGGTGCGGTCCATCAGCCCCTTGAGCCGGAGCACGTTGGAGAAGGTGGCGTCCCCGCCCCGCCCGCGTACGGCCTTGGAGTCCGCGGTCAGGAAGGCGTCGGCCTCGTCGGCGAGCACCAGCACCCGCCGGTCGTGGCTCTCCTCCAGCCACCGCTCCACCCTGTCGAGCATCGCGTCCGGGGTGTGGCCGGAATCCGCGGACTCGCTCAGCACGCCCACGCGCTTCAACTCGTCCTCGAGCACGGCCCAGATGCGTTCCGCCGGCTCGGCCTCACCCACACCGCGCGCCTTGAGGTCGACGTAGATGGCCTTGTGGCCCGGGGTGCCGGGAAACGACGCCTGCACCTTGCGCAGGAGAGCGGACTTGCCCAGCTGGCGTCCGCCGTAGAGGAACAGGGCGCCGAGCGGGTCGGTGACGGCGGCGATCTCCTCCTGCCGGCCGTAGAAGATCTCCGGCGGAACGAGCCCGGCCACGAAGGGCGTGTACGGGTTGTACGCCGTCCAGGGCAGGGTCACCCGCTGAGTGGCCCTGAAGGACCTCGGTGAGCGTGCCGCGACCCAGCCGAACACGGCGGGGTCCACCACGAGCGCCTGCTGGGAGGAGGCGGTCCGCGCGCGTGCCGCCATCTCCCGGCGCCCGTTCAGCCCGAGCGGGTACAGGTAGAGGATCAGGCACGCCCCGGAGTCACTGCTGTCCAGCAGTTCCAGCGGGCTGCGCCCTCGCTGTTCGTCGGAGACCACGAGGATCGTGTACGAGGACGCGGCCGACCCCAGGGCGGCCACGTATCCGGGAGCCGTCTCGCTCGCCCGCGCCCGGGCGCTGAGCCGCAGAACACCGCGCACCTCGTGCCGCTGGTCCCGGACAGGGGTCTGAGGGCACTCCAGCCCGAGCACGCGCAGGACCGACGGGATGTGCCGTTGCCACTCCGAGCCCCGGGTGGCGGGGCGGCACAGGGCCTCCCACGAGTCCAGTCCGCTCCGCGCGCCCTCGGTCAGGGGCTCCCCGTCCAGGTAGTGGTCGGCCCAGGGCCGGGCGGAGTAGCCCTGGGAGCCGGCCTTGCGCCCCACGGTCAGCTCGATGCCGGCGGTGAAGCGTTCCAGCTCGGCCCCCGAGTCCGTGGTGCTCCAGTCGGGGAGGGGCTTGCCCTCGCGCAGCAGCGCCAGACACTCCTCGGCGGTGACCGTGTCCCCGGCGTCGAGCCGCGAGGTGAGGCGTTGCAGCTCCTCGGCCGGAGGGTTCAACGCGGTCAGGCTCTCGCGGAGGCGTTCCACGTACTGCTGGACCATCGCCCGCATCTCGCCGTCGAGGACGCCGATGCCGACGCAGGCGCGGCCGAACGCGCCCTCGGGGGCGGGCCGGCGCAGCTCTTCGAGGCGACCGACGAGTTCTCGCTCGGTCTGTATGTCGAGCTGCTGGGTGCGCAGTTCGGCGAGGAGCGCGCTCGCCGTGGCGAGCGACGTGCGGTGAACGGCGCTCCAGCGCGTCCACTCGGGGTCGCGCAACTGCCGCCAGTCCCGCGGCACGGCTTCGAGGCCCTCCGGGACGGCGGGGACGAGGTCCTGTTCCAGCGATGAGACCAGGGCGTCGGCGAGATGCAGGTCGCCCCGCTCCAGGTAGCTCCGGAGGACCGCGCGCACGTCGACCGGCTCCAGCAGTGTGAGCATCGCCTTCCCGAAACCCTCCTCGTCGGGCAGGGGAGTCCCTTCGGGCGACCGCGGGAGTTCCGGCGCCGCGAGAAGGGCCTCCGTCCGAGGCTGGTCCGTCACCCGCACGGCGTCGGGGTCACGTGCCGGGACGGCGGTGCCGGGCGTCCGGTCACCTTCGAGCAGCCACGTGCGCAGCCGCAGCAGAGCCGCTCCCTCGACGCCCGGCGGGGGCGCTTCGTGACGTACCTGGTCCAAGGCGTGGCGGAGGCCGGTGGTGCTGTCGGCTCGTTCGTCGACGACGGGGGCGGCCAGCGCCCGGGCGCGGGACAGCAGGTCGGACACCTGCTCGATGCTGCGCAGGAGAGCCCGTTTGGCGGCGGCCTCGATCGGTTCCTTGGCCTGCTTGGGGGTGCGGATCTCGGCGTCGGCCTCCTCGATCATGCGTTCCGCGGAGCCACGCTTGCGGAAGAGCTCCCAGACCTGGTCGAGGGCGGCCGCTCCGGCCGTGCCGTTCGCCCAGTCGCTGACTCCGTCCAGGGCCTTCCCCAGGGGCTGGTCCGAGCCGATCAGCCGGGTTCTGACCTGGGTCGCGCGGGTGTAGCCGATGCGCTGGCGCCGAAGCGCGTCACGCAGCGCGGCGGCCTCGGAGGCGAGTTGGTCCGCGGTGAGTCCCACCATGTTGTCGGTGGTCAGGCGGGTCGCGGTCAGGTCGAGGCGGTGATAGCGGCGCAGTGCGTGGACGGCCCGCTCCAGGAGTTTGCCCCAGTTCCCGGGCACGGTGGACGCGAGGTCCGTCTGGATCAGGAGGTCGTTGGGCCAGCCGGCCAGCAGACCGGCCCGTAGGGAGGCCACGGCGGCTAGCACGAGAGCGGGCCGGTCGGCCTGGAGCAGACGGATCTCCGGGTCGAAGCCGGTCATCACGGCCACGGCCTCTCCCTCGTCGCCGCAGGCGAAGGCGGCCTCGGCGAAGGCGAGGCAGGCGGTGCGGTGCGGGGGTTCGGCCGAGCCCACCGTCGTCCAGTAGGCCTCCTGGAAACGGCCCTGGCCGATCAGCCGGGCCACCGCGGCCTCGCCGTCGCCGGGCGCCGTCAGCGGCTTCCAGGGCAGGAAGGACGACTTCGCCACGGCCGCCGGATCGAGGTCCGGGGCGTCGGGGGCGTCCGTGGCCGCCGGAGCGCCGGAGGCTTCGGGGTCGGCCCGTTCCGGCAGCGGGGCCTGCGCCCCTGTCGCGCGAGGCCTGGTCCGGGTCGTGACGACCTGCTCGGGAACGTCCGCGGCCTCGGACGCCGGGTCGGCCTTCACCTCCGGAGCGGGAACGGACTCCTCCGCGGGCGGCACGGGCGCGGAGGCCGTGGCCGGTTCGGCCTGTGGCGACCGGACGGCGGCCGGCACTGCGTCCGGGACCGTTCCGGGCTGCGGCTGCGGCTGCGGCTGCGCGTCGGAGCCCGGGGCCGCGTCCGAGTCCAGGGCCGCGTCCGAGTCCGGGGCCGCGTCCAGGGTCGAGTCCGAGTCCAGGGTCGAGTCCGCGTCCGGGGCCGCGTCCAAGTCCGGGGCCGCGTCCGCGGGGATGGTCGTCGCCGAGATCGGGATGCGCTCGACCGAAGGCTCCGGGGTGACGTCAGGTGTGTCGTCAGGCGTGTGGTTCCGCTCCGCCGGCGGATCCGCGTCGGGGTCCGTCATCGGCCGGGATCCCTCGCCCGGATCGACGGCCCTTGCCTGTCCGGGTATCGCGGCGGGCGGTGCGCCGTCCGGCGGAAGGGCCGCAGGGGCCCCCGCCGCGGCGAGTTCGCTGATGCGCGTCTCCAGCGCGGTCAGCGACTGTTGCAGCGGTATGCGGTGCGGTGCGTCGGAGGCGGTCCTGTCCAGGAGGAGCAGAAGTCCCTCGCGGTCCTCGTTCAGTTCGCGCAGTTCCCGGGCACGCTCTGCCGCGGCGTCCCGCAACTCCTGGACGATCTCGTCGAGTTCGGCGAAGCCCGCTTCCCCGGACCACTCCCGGCCGTCGGCCGCGAGCCTGTCCGCGATCCCGGACCGTACCCGCCGCCATTGCTTCAACTGCCCGTCCAGCAGGTCGGGAACGCCCCGCCCCGCCCGGACCCGCCGCAGCGTCTCCTCCAGCACCCGGCCCAGTTCCGCGGACCGCTCGCTCAGCACCTCGCGCGACGCGAGCAGTTGCTCGTCGGTGATCTCCAGGGTCAACGGCTCGCCCTTTCCCGCGGGGACGGCATCCGGCTCGGTGGTTTCCTCGGCGGCGTCTGATCCGTCCTCGGCCGCGGCGGCCGGGCGGCACGCTCCTTCGCCCCGCTCGCACCTGCAAGGTGTCCCGGCGGTCGACGCGGCCGCCCACAGGTCGTCCCAATGGTCCCCGACCGATCCGCCACCCGCGACGGGTCTGTCGGAGAGGCCGTACAGGGTGATCTGCGCGAGCACGGAATCGACCTCTCGCAGCACCTCGCGCAGATGCTCCGTGCCGGGTGTTGACAGTTGTCCCACCGGATGTCCGTAACACCGCTCCAGGCGGAACAGGGTCCAGTCCGTCGCGTGTTGCACGATCGCCGCGAGGCCGCCCGCACTGGTGCGGCTCAGCCACGTACGAGCGGCCAGGATCTCGCGGCGCCTCAGCCGCGGCGGCTGCCCGTTCAGGGCGGTCGCGATGCCCGGAATGTGCGCCAACATGCCCGGAACCATGAGCAGTTCCCGGAGTGCGCGGTCGTCCAGTCCGGTCACCCAGGCGCGCAGTCCGTCCCCCTTGGTGTGCATGGACGGATCTTTCCAGAACCGTGCGCGGCCGCAGGCGATTTCGACAGGATCCGGCAGCTTTGTTGAAGGCCGCGAACTTCGCCGGCGCGGACGGGCGGCCTGCCGCCGGCGCCACGGTGCACGGGCCACCGGGGCGTGCCCGGTGGCCCGTTGGACCAAGGAGCGTGAATGCCTTCGGCGCTGTGCCCGGCCGGGGACCACACGCCCGCGCTCCTGCGCGGATTCAGGCCCCGTAGGCCACGAGCGCCATCATTCCGGCCTCGCTGTGGTAGGCGTTGTGGCAATGCAGCATCCACTGCCCGGGGTTGTCGGCGTCGAAGAGGACGGACACCTTCGACCTGGGCAGCACGATGGTCGTGTCCTTGCGCGGGCCGGTGTCGCCGAGCTGGTACGTGTGGCCGTGCAGGTGCATCGGGTGCCACATGTTCGTGGCGTTGACGAAGTCGAGCCGGACCCGCTGGCCCTCCTGGACGAGCAGGGGGTTCGAGGTCGGGTCGGCCATGTCGAACCGCTTGCCGTTGATGGCCCAGTCGTACGCGCCCATGCTGCCGGTGAGCTTGACGCGGAGAACCTGGTCCGGATCCTTCGCCTCCAGCCGTACGCCGTCGCTCGCGCGCAGCTGTCCTGCGGTCACCGTGCGGCCGTCCAGTTCCCGCGGCCGCACGGCGGGATCCGGCAGGCCTCCCGATCCGGTCCGCACGAGGGCCATGCCGGTGACGTCCTTGCCCTCGGCGAGGGCGACGAGCGGGAAGACGCCGTCGTCGAGGGTGACCAGCACGTCGTACCGCTCGCCCATGGCGACCAGGAGCGTGTCGACCTCCTCGTGCTCGACGGGGAAGCCGTCGGTGTGGGTGACGGTCAGTTTGTGGCCGCCGAGCGCCACGCGGTACGCGGTGTCCGCGCCCGCGTTGATGATCCTGAGGCGGACCCGTCTGCCGGGCGTGCCGGAGTAGACCGCCGGGTCGGTCGCCACGCGTCCGTTGATCAGGTGGTACGGGTAGTTCACGTCCCCGGCGTCACGGCCGAGCAGCGGACTGGCGGTGCCACTGAGCCTGAACCGTGTCGAGGGGCGGTCACCGGAGGACGCGGACGGGGACCGTGAGGACGCCGGCCGGCTCGGTCCCGTGCTCTTCATGTCCATACCGGCCATGTGATGGCTGAGCTCGGTGAAGACGTCGTCGGGCGTCCCGGTCACGCCGTCGAGCCAGTCGTCGAGGACGACGACCCACTCGTCGTCGTACGCCAGCGGCTCCTTGGGGTCCTCGATGATCAGCGGCGCGTACATGGCGCGGTCGACCTGGATGCCCACGTGCGGGTGGAAGAAGTACGTGCCGGGCTTGTCGGCGACGAAGCGGTACGTGAAGTTGGAGCCCGCCCGCACCGGGGTCTGCGTGACCGGTGGAACGCCGTCCATGTCGCTGCGCAGCGAGATGCCGTGCCAGTGGAGGGACGTCGTGGTGGCACCGGGCAGCTGGTTGGACAGCTCGGCGGTGAGCGTGTCACCGGCGGAGATACGGATCTCCTTGCCGGGAACGAGGCCGCTGAAGGCCCAGGACTTGGCCAGCACACCGGCGCCCAGGTCGAGCGTGGCGGGCGCGGCGGTCACGTTGACGCTCTGGACCCGGCCCGTGGCGCCGCGTTTCTTCTCCGCGCGGGCGACCTGGGATCCGTTGGGGCTGAGGAGGGAGGGCGTGTCGGGGGCGTCCTTGCCGCAGGCGGCGAGCAGGCCGGTACCTGCCGCTCCCAGGCCCGCGAGGACGGTGCGACGGTTGATGCTGTTCACGAAGAGTCCTCTTCTCGGTGCGCGACAGGCGTTGGGGACGGTCCGCACGGCTGGACGGCGTCAGGCGCCGAGGAGAGCCGTGGGGACGTGGCCTATGTGCGCGATGGGGAGAGGAACGGCGGGCCGGGCGAGCGGTCCCGCGAGGGCGTGCGGGGGAGTGGGGCGCCTCGTGCCGGTGGTCGCGCCGGGGACGTCGTGACGGAGCGGTACGGCGGCCAGGGGGCACGGTGCGACGACCGGACCGCGAACCCGGCGGGCGGCGCCGTCGAACCGTGCCCAGGGCAACCTTCGTACCGTCATCAGGGGCGTCCGCACTTCCTGCGAGGGCCTGTTCGGATCGGGCCCCGCGTCCCGCGGCATGATCCGAACGGCAGGCCCTAGGACCGCCACCATACCCGCGCCGGGTATGCCTGCCCGGGAACCGTCGATCGGGAATCGGCCGAATGGGACCGGAGCGGCCGCTACTTCGCCGGGATCTTCTGCTCGAACCAGACGACCTTGCCGCTGCTCACGCGTGTCGCGCCCCAGCGCAGGGCGAGTTGGTTGACCAGGAACAGCCCGCGACCGCTCTCGTCCCCGAAACCGGCCTGCCGCATCCTGGGCACCTGGGGCGAGTCGTCGGTCACCTCGCAGCGGAGCACGTCGGTGCGCAGCAGCCGCAGCGAGAGGGGCCGCGAGGCGAACCGCACGGCGTTCGTCACGATCTCGCTGACCATGAGTTCCGTCGGGTCGACCAGGGACTCCAGACCCCAGCGGCGCAAGGCCCTGCGGGTCAGCCGGCGTGCCTGGCCGGCGGTCATCGGGTGGGGAGCCAGGTACCAGTAGCCGACGCTGTCCGGCGGGAAGCCGTCGAACCGGGCGGCGAGCAGGGCGATGTCGTCGTCGCGGGATCCCGGGCCCAGGGTTCCCAGCACGTGGTCGCAGAGCACTTCCAGCGAGGCGAGTCCCTGAGCGGTGCTCTGGAGACGGACCCGCAGGGCCTCGACACCGCTTCCGATGTCCGTGTCCCGGGACTCGACGAGTCCGTCGGTGTACAGCACCAGGGTCGCCCCGGTGGGCGCGGCCATCTCCACCGACTCGAAGACGACACCGCCGACGCCGATCGGGGCACCGGGCGGAACGCCCAGCACCTCGGCCCGGCCGTCCTCGTGGAGCAGTACCGCGGGCGGGTGGCCGGCGTTCGCCATCAGCAGGCGGTGCGAGATCGGGTCGTAGATCGCGTAGAGGCAGGTCGCGATGTGGTCGCTGCCCAGTCGCTGGGCCTGCTCGTCGAGATGGTGCAGGACCTCGTCGGGCGGCAGATCGAGACCCGCCAGGGTCTGCACGATGGTGCGCAGCTGGCCCATGATCGCGGCGGAGGTCATGGAGTGGCCCATGACGTCGCCGACGATCAGCGCGACGCGGTTGCCGGGAAGCGGGATCGCGTCGTACCAGTCGCCGCCGACCTGGGCGGTCTTCGAGGCGGGCAGGTAGCGGCTGGCCAGCCGGATCCCGGTCGGTTCGGGCAGCGACGACGGGAGCATGGTGTGCTGGAGGGTGTCCGCCACGGCGGCCTCGTGGCCGTACATCACCGCCTTCTGGACCCCGAGTGCGGTGTGCGTGGCCAGTTGCGAGGCGACGAGCAGATCGTCGCTGGTGAAGACCGGGCGGTCGGCGCCCCGGAGCAGGACGACCGTGCCCATGACGTGATGGCTGCCGCGCAGTGGCGCGATGATCAGACGGTGGCCCGGCGGCAGGGTGCACCGCGCGTCGGTCCCCGCCATGAGCAGTTCGGCGAGGGCGGGCGCGTTGCCCGGCGCGTCACCGAACGCGGGACGCCCGTCCCGCAGCAGTTCCGCGAGACGGCCGCCGCCGGCCGGCTCGACGCGCTCGGCGACTTCGGGGAACGGCGGTGGTGGCGGGGCCGGGTCGGCGTGCGAGGCCCCGTCCGCGCGCCGCGGCGCCGGCAGCGCCCGTTCGGAGCTGTGCAGGCGGAGGACGACGGGTGCCGCCGACCCCTCCCTGTCCACCGGCAGCGGATCGGCCAGGTGGATGTAGACCGTGTCCGCGAACGCCGGTACGGCCGCCTGCCGCAGTTCCCGGAGCGTCTCGTCGAGGTCCATCCCGCGGGCGATCCGCCGCGTCGCCACGTCGAGATACCGGAGGCGGTCGGTCTGCGGCGGCCCGCCGTCCGCCACCGTGGCGGGCGGGCCGCCGTCCGCCGACGTGGCACGTCGACGGCCGTCCGTCGGCGCGGCAGGTGGGAAGAGACCCTGTGCCGGGGCGGTGCCCTCGTGGTGGGTGTGATGCTCGGTCACGCGTTCTGTCCCGTCCGGTGGGTGGCGCGGGTCCGCGGCTCGGACTCCGCCTCCTCAGTCACACCGCCGGCAGCACAGGAAGACCTGTTCCTCGGGCGGGACATCGGTCACCGCGGGGGCGTACGTGTACGAGGTCTCCTTCACGATCTCGAAGCCCGCCTCCTCGATGATTCTGTGCAGGTCCTCCCGCAGATAGCCGGAGACCCTGATCGTGTTCCCGAGGAACGGGATCGCGAAGTTGTCCACATCGGCCTCGACCATGGACAGGACGAACCGGCCGCCGGGCACCAGCAGATGACGGACGGTCCGCAGAGCGTGGGGAATCTCCGCGCGCGGCAGCATCAGCAGCGAGAAGAAGGCGGCGACGCCGTCGAAGCGGCCGAGGTCGCGCGGTCCGCCCGGGCGCAGGTCGGCCAGGTCCAGCTGATGGAACGTCGCGTCGGGGACGTAGGCGCTCGCGAGCTTCACCATGCCGCCGGAGAGGTCGACGCCCACGACCTCGAAGCCGGCGTCCGCCATCTGGCGCGCGGTGGGCACGCCCGTACCGCAGCCGAGATCCAGGACCCGAGCCCCCTCGCCCAGCGATCCGATCAGCCACTCGCCCGCGGTGACCTGGCCCTCCTTGTGCGGGAAGGCCTCGTCGTAGCGGTCGCCGATGGCGTCGAACGCTTCGGCCTGTCCTTTGCGGTCGAGCAGGATGCTCTCGTAATCAGTCCCGGGATTGCTGTTGATCACGAAAGGAACCTTTCATGGGGGCTGTCGAACTGGTCCGTGATGCGGAGGAAAACGGCCATGACGGGATCTCCGAGCCATGTCGGTCGCTCAGGAGACGTCAATTCGAGACGATAGTCGTTCAGTGTTCGGCGGGATGCCCAAGTGTCCAAAAATGTTCGGCCGGCGGAACGGCTCCCGTGCCCACTGCCCCGCCGCTGACGACACCCGAACTCGCCGCGAACGGAAGCGGGTTGCCGGACCCGGATGGTGTCGACACGGCTGGAATCCGTCCCGGGGAAACGAGTGACCTGGCTCGGCTCGTGGAGCCGACTCCCGCCGGTGGTGCGCGACATGGCGAAGTCGGCTCTCCCCGGGCGGAATTGAGGATCTGGCGGGGTCGCGCGCCTCGCTCTTGGGGGCTGGACCGGGAGGCGCTGGTGGGGCGGGCGGGGGCGGTGGAGATCGGCACGCCCTCGCCCCTCCGGCGCCGAAGGCGTGCCCGCACGGTGGTTTCCCTCGCTTCGACGGCTTCGTCGGCTTCGTGGGGCGCCAGCTGCTGCTCGGCGTCGGCGTCGGCCATGTCGTCAGCGCCTCCCGGGCCGCGAGGCCAGCCAGCCCACGCATCCGCCCGTCTCCCCGTCTGCCCGTCTGCCCGTCTGCCCGTACCGAAATGTCGTATTCGTGGAAGGATCGAGTCGTGCCCCGGAGCCGAGCCCGGATCACGCTCGCCGCAGCTCTTCCGCCGGCGGTCCCGGGCCCGCGGCACGTGCTCATGCCCCACGTGGACCTGGAGGTCGCCGTGTCCGTGCACCGTGTCGGCCTGGTCGTCCACCAGGGGCGGGAAGCGGCCCGCGATGCCGCCCGCGCCGTGCACGACTGGTGCGACGCGCGAGGAATCCGGTGCACCGACATCGACGTCTGGGCCAAGGACCAGCGGCGTCGCGGCGGACGCGCGGAAGCGGAGGCGGCCGGCAACCCGGACCTCGTCGTCACCCTCGGCGGCGACGGCACCTTCCTGCGGGGCGCCCGGATCGCCGTCAAGAGCGATGCGAACGTGCTGGGCGTCGACCTCGGCAAGGTCGGGTTCCTCACCGAGGTGCCGGCGGCCGACGTCACGCGGGCGCTGCAAGCCGTCCACGAGGGCGAGGCCATCGTCGAGGAACGGATGACGCTGACCCTGCGGGCCTCCCGGGTCCTGGAGATCCCCGGATCGATGGAGACCGCGCTCTGCTACGGGCGGGGACCCGCCCTGCCGCCGCCGCAGGTCCGAGCCGAGACGACGGAGGGCGACGGCTGGGGGGTGGCGCTGGACGTCACGGCCCTGAACGACGTCGTCCTGGAGAAGCTGGCCCGGGACCGCCAGGTCAGCGTCGGTGTCTATCTCGCCGGACGGCGGCTGGCCTCGTACTCGGCGGACGCCTTCGCCGTCGCCACCCCCACCGGATCGACCGCCTACAGCTTCGCCGCCGGCGGTCCCGTGCTCTCGCCGCACATGGACGCGGTCGTCTTCACCCCGATCGCGCCCCACATGACCTTCAACCGGAGTGTCGTCGCGGCGCCGGACGAACCCGTCGCCCTGCGGGTGCTGCCCCACTCGGGCCAGGCCGCCGTCAGCATCGACGGCCAGCTGCGCGGGGTGCTCGACCCCGGCGACTGGATCGGGGTCTTCCGTGCTCCGCAGCGGGTGCGGCTGATCCGCCTGCACCCCACCGACTTCTACGGCCGGCTGCGCGACCGCTTCCGCCTCACGGACGCACCGGCCACGGCCGCCGACGGTGAACCCGCCCCGTTCTTCCGCCCCGACACCCCCATCCCCCCGGACCTCGCCGGGCTGAGCCTGCCGCCCCCTTCGGCGGCTCGTTGACGGCTGGCGCGCCTCGCGCACGGGCGGGCGACTCCTGGGGGGAGCGGTCGATCCCGTTCGGGGGAGCTGTCGATCCGGGGGCGTCCCGTTCGACGTACCGGTGAGAACGGGAAACCACGGACCCAAGGAGCACGGCCATGCCCAAGCTGCGCGTACACAACATCACCGTCTCGGTGGACGGCTATGCCGCCGGACCCCGCCAGTGTCTTGAGCATCCGCTCGGCGAGGGCTTCACGGGCATGCACGAGTGGATGTTCGCCGCGATGCGCGACCTGGCCGACGGCAAGGGAGGAATCGACGTCGAGTATGTGGAGCGCAGCGAGGAGAACATCGGCGCCACCATCATGGGCCGCAACATGTTCGGGCCCCATCGCGGACCGTGGGAGGACGAGTCGTGGACGGGCTGGTGGGGCCCCAACCCTCCCTACCACAACGACGTGTTCGTCCACACGCACCACCTGCGGCGCTCGGTCGTCATGGAGGGCGGAACGACCTTCCACTTCACCGACGAACCCGTGGAGACGGTTCTGGCCCGTGCCTTCGAGGCGGCGGCGGGCAAGGACGTCCGGATCGGCGGCGGACCGTCCACCGTCCAGCAGTACCTGCGCGCGGGACTCCTCGACGAAATGCACCTGGCCGTCGTCCCGCGGCTCCTGGGCCGGGGAGAGCGCCTGTTCGACAACCTCGGGGACGGGGTCGACGGCTACCGGGTGGCCGAGCTGGTCGGATCGCCGGCCGTGACGCACGTGCAGTTGGTCCGCCGCTGACCTGGCCGCCTTCCGGGCCGGGCCTTGGGCCAGGCCCAGGGCCCGCCCTTTCCGGCCCGGGGCCCGGTCCCGGGTGCGGTGACGGGCGGCACGGCCGGCCTCCGGGGGCGAGCGGCGGGGCTCAGTCCTTGCGCGCGGGCCTGCCCGGTCCGGGCGCGCCGACGCGCAGGCCGTCCGTCACCAGGTCCAGCAGGCGGTGGGCGTGCGCCTGCCAGTCCCCGTGCCGGTCGAGCTGCCAGAGCCCGGCGACGGCGAGCAGGAAGTCGTCGGCGGTCACACCGGGCCGGATGGTGCCCGCTTCCTCGTTGGTCCTCAGCAGGAGTGCCACGGCCGAGCTCAGGGGCTTGTGGTCGAGTCTGGTGAGGAGGCTCCGGGGTGTGCCGGTGGTCGTCCGCAGCGCGTCGGCCAGGCCCGCCTTGGCCATGGCGAACCGGGCGAGACGGTCCGTCCACTCCCGCAGCGCCCGATCCGGCGGTCGGGTGGCGAGCAGATGCGCCGCCGCGTCGGTCACCTGCCGCACCTCGTGGCGGTGGATCTCCAGGATGAGGGCCTCGCGATGGTGGAAGTTGCGGTAGAAGGTCCCCTGACCGACTCCCGCCTTCCTGGCTATCGCGCTCAGCGGCGTGTCGGCGGAGCGGCTCAGCTCCGCCAGGGCCACGGCCAGGATGCGCTCGCGATTGCGCCGCGCGTCCGAGCGCAGCGGTCCGTCCTGCTCTGCCGGTGCCCCCGAGCCCGCGGGTGCGTCCTTGTCCGGGTGCACGCCTACTCCTTCCGGAACGACAGCCGGATCTCTCCCGGTGACACGGCCGGACCGCACCCTCGGGGACGGGACGGCTGTCACGAGGCGGGGGATCGCGGACCACCGTGTGCCCAGGGCCTGCCGAAGCGTCCGGCCCGCCCCGCGGCGGCCGAACCGCTCCGCGCGGTGTCCGGAACCTCTCGCCGACCGGCATTCTGGCGCACCCGGCGGAATTCCGGCCGCAGACCGACGAAATGACCGGCGAAGGGTGCCGGCTCAGGAACGCTGGGCCCGGGGGTGCTCCGACCGCAGTGAGGCCCCTGGGGTGCTCCCACCGGAGCGACGTCCAGGGGTGCTCCCCCCCGCGGTGACGCCCGGGGCTGATTCGACGGTGCTGACGCATGGGAGTGATCCGGCCGTGGTGACGCGCGGGCGTGATTCGGCCGTGGTGACGCGCGGGCGTGATCCGACCGAGGTCAGGCCGCTGAGCGATCCACCCCCGCGGAGCGGTCAGCCCTGTGCCGCCCGGCCGATCGACTCCACCAGCGGCAGCAACCGGTATGGGACCCGTTCACGCAGTGCCACCTCGGTCCGGGTGCGGACCACACCCGGCAGGCTGATCAGGGCCTGGATCACATCCTCCAGGTGGGCGTTGTCGCGCGCCGCCACCCTGGTGATCAGATCGCCGCCGCCCGTGATCGAGAACGCCTCGATGATCTCCGGCACGGCGGCGAGCGCGTCGCCCACGTCGTCCAGATGGCCCTGCGTGACCTCGATGTGCACGAACGCGAGCACGGGATGGCCGAGGGCCGCGGGGGACAGAGACGGCCCGGTCCCGGTGATCACCCCGTCCCGCTCCAGCCGGTCGAGGCGGGCCTGGAGCGTGCCGCGGGCGACGCCGAGGACGCGGGCGTACTCACGGACGCTGGTGCGCGGCTGCTCCAGGAGCAGCCGCAGGATGCGGGTGTCGAGCTCGTCCACCGGCATGGTCCGTTGGCCTCCTCGCGGCCGACAATGTTCTCCCTCGACTGTACCAATGGCCCATTCGAAACCGAGCCGGTTGAGCCAGTTCCCGGCTTCCGCGTACCTTGCCCGTATCGATGGCGCTGCGCAGCGCCGGACGGCAAGGACGCCGTACCGGACCCGCGGCGCCTTTCGCATGTGCGCCGCGCATGCCGAAACCTGTGTTGAACTGCGAAGTGGGGGCGGGACGCCGAAGGTGAAGAAGATGTTCATGGCGCCGGATCCGGGACTGTTCCGGCTGAGGGTCTCGATCCGGGCGGTTCTCGGCATCGGCCTCGCGGTCACGCTGTGCCAGGTGGCCGGACTCTCGCTCCCCGCCTCGATCGCCGGCGGGCTCGCGGCGCTCCTCGCGATGTTCACGGTCGGCGACCCGACCGTGCGCGGCCAGGCCGGCACCACCGCGCTGCTCCCCGTGGCCGGTTTCCCGGTCCTCGCGGTGGCGACCTCCCTGCACGGGGCGCCGATGCTGCGGGACACGATCTGGCTCGCCGTGGTCTTCGCCGGGGTGTACGCCCGCCGCTTCGGCCCGCGCGGGCACGCGCTCGGCATCTTCGCGTTCATGATGTTCTTCACCACCCAGTTCCTGCACGCCGTGCCCGGCCAGCTCCCGCAGCTGTACGCGGCCGTCGCCCTGTCGATCGCCGCGTCATCGGCCGTCCGGTTCGGCGTCTGGTGCATCGAGCGGCGCAGCCCCCTGCCCGCCGCGCCGCTGCCGTTGGACGGCCGCGGGCTGGCGCGCCCGGCCACCCGTCAGGCCTTCCAGGCGACCGCGGCCTGCGCCTTCGCGCTCGCCGCCGGCCAGTTCCTCTCGCACGACCGCTGGTACTGGGCCGTCGGCACCGCGTGGTGGATCTTCGTCAACACGGCCTCGCGCGGCGAGACGCTGGTCCGCGGCTTCCGGCGCGTGGTCGGCACGTTCGTCGGGATCGTGGCCGGCCTCCTGGTCGCCGTACCGCTGCACGGCGCGCCCGCGCCCACCGCCGTCCTCGTCGCGGTGAGCGTCTTCGGGATCTTCTACACGGCCGCGCCCTCGTACAGCTGGATGATGTTCTTCGTGACGGTCATGGCGGGCCTGCTCTACGGGCTGCTCGGCGTCCTGCATCCGGGACTGCTGGGCCTCCGGCTCGCCGAGACCGGTGTCGGCGCGCTCGGTGCCGCGCTCGCGGTGGCCCTCGTCCTGCCGATCACCACGCACACGGTCACCGACCGCTGGATCGAGCGCGCCCTGCGCGCCGTGCACGGCTGCACCTCGGCGGCCGCCCGGCGGCTCGCGGGAGACGACCAGGCCGACCCCGCGCCGCTCGCGGGGGAGCTCGAAGTGCTCCTGGGGCGTGTACGGATGGCCCTCGCACCTCTGGTGCATCCGCTCAACCCGATGCGCCGGCGCAAGGAGCGGGCCCGCGCGATCCTCGCCCTGCTGGACGACTGCGCCCGCGAGGTACGCGGTCTCGCCGCTGTCGCCGCCGACCCGGACGCCTCGCACGACGCCCGCCTCACGGCTGCCTGCCGACGGGTCGAGACCGCGATGGAGTCCCTGGTCGGCGCCGTGCCGGGCGGCGCTTCGGCAGCCCACCACGGCGTCCCGGGCCACCACCCCGGTGCCGAGCAGGCGCTCGTGCACCTGCACGGACTGGAGCGGGCGCTCGTCGCGATGGCGACACCGCTGCGCGGACCGCGACGCGGCTCGCGGCTCGTCGGCGCCTGACGCCGACCGGCTCTTCCTCGGCCCCCTGGGGTGCTCTCCGGCACCCCGGGGGGCCGTTTTTCTCTGTCGCCCAGACGCCGTGAAGCCCCGCCGGGCGCAGGCGCCCTCAAGATCCACAGCGAGGGCGTGGGCGCCCGCTGGGCGGCCTCGCGGCGGCCTCCGGACCCCGACCCCTCCGGCGGGCCCCGAGGAGGCCCGCGGCGGCCTTCTCGCGGGCTCCACGCGCCCGCGCGACCCACTGCCCGCCCGGAAGCGAGGATTCCCGTCCGGCGGCCCGAGTTCCCGGCACCCCGATCGGTCACGCGACCGCACGCGCCCGACGGCCCGAGGCTCCAGGGGCCCTCTGTGGCACGGACCGCGCCCGCCCGATCGCACCCGCCCCGGACCGCACGCGCGGGTGGCCGGAACCCCTCCGCGCGCACGGCGTTTCCGTGCCGACCGATCGCGGGCTTTGGTCTAGACCGCAGCGCCGTCACTGCTACCGTCGCCCCGACGGTGAGGGATCGAGAGGGGACAGAAGTGGCGCAAGGCGGCGAGCGGCGACAGCGGGCGTTCATCGGGTCGTTCACGGCGGCGGGAGGCCTCGGTGTCCTCACGGCGGCCGTGGACCCGGACACCGGGGCGCTGACCGTGCTGAGCGCCGTCGACGACGTGCCCGACCCCTCCTATCTCGCCTTCGCGCCCGCGCACGACGTCCTGTACGCGGTCAGCGAGACCGGCGAGGGCGCGGTGGCCGCCTTCCGGGCGCACGGCGACAAACCGGAACTGACCGGTCCGCCGACCCGGACCGGAGGCAGCGGCCCCACCCACCTCAGTGTCTTCGACGGACACGTCCTCACCGCGGACTACGGCTCGGGCACCGTCAGCGCGGTACCCGTCCGCCCCGGCGGCGGACTGGCGTCCACCCCCTCCAGCGTGCTGCGGCACGCCGGTTCCGGTCCGCACACACAGCGACAGCGGGCCCCGCACGCCCACCATGTGCAGCCCGACCCCACCGGCCGCTGGGCGGTCAGCGTGGACCTCGGCACGGACTCGGTCCGGGTGTGCGCCCTCGACGGCGGGACGCTCATCCTGCACCGCGAGATCGCCCTGCGCCCCGGCTCCGGGCCGCGTCATCTCGCCTTCCACCCGCGGGGCGGGCACGCGTACGTCCTCAACGAACTCGCTCCGACCGTCACCGTCTGCCGCTGGGACGCCGCCGAGGGTTCGCTGCGACCCGTCGGCGAGACGCCGGTCCTCTCCGGTGTCCCGGACGGCGACGCGTATCCCTCGGGCGTCGTCGTCTCGCCCGACGGCCGCTTCGTGTGGACCGCCGTCCGCGGGCAGGACAGTGTCTCGGTGCTCCGCGTCGACGCCGGGGGAGAGGGGCTCACGCTGGTCGCCGAGGTGCCCTGCGGCGGCGTCTGGCCCCGTGCGCTGGCCCTCGACTCCTCGGGGCGCTTCCTCTACGCGGCCAACGAGCGCTCCGGCGACGTGACCTGGTTCACCGTCGAACCGGACACCGGCATACCACGGCGCGGCGGCTCCGTCCGGGCCCCCGCCGCGTCCTGCGTGGTCTTCGGCTGACCAGACCAGACCGGACCGGACCGGACCGGGCCCGACCCGGGCAACCCCTGGACCGGGCCCGGCCGGCCCCGGGCATGCCCCGGGGGTCGTGCCGGGTGCGTCCCGCGCCAATGGGAAAGGGCCCCTCCTGACTCAGGAGCGGGCCCTTTCGATGTGCGGGCGGTACGGGTGGTGCGGGTGTGCGGCGGCCTACTAGAAGGCCGGCGCTCCCTGGGTCTGCGGCGGAGCGATGCCCAGCGCCGACGTGTACTGGGAGAGCGCGAGCTTGCCGATCGCCGGGTACGGGCCGAGGGCCTCGGCGGCGCTGCAGCCGGCCTCCTTGGCGGCCGCGTCGAGCAGACCCGCGTCGAGCTCCGGACCGATCAGGTACGGGGCGAGCGCGAGCTGCTGCGAACCGGAGCCACGCAGCTGCTCGGCGATGGCCGCGATGGAACCCTCCTCGTCGAGGGCCGCCGCCATGACCGGCACGGCGAGCCGCGCGGCGAGCAGCATGCCGGTGATCCCGGCCGCCTGCACCGCGTCCTCGCCGCCGACGGTGGCGAGCACGATGCCGTCCGCGGCGGTCGCCACGGTGAACAGCCGGGCGCGGTCGGCGCGGGCCAGACCGGCCTCGGAGAGGCGCACGTGCAGCGCCTCGGCGAGCAGCGGGTGCGGACCGAGGACATCGGTCAGTTCGGCCGCGACACGGCTTTCCATGACCGCCTGGCGGATCCGGCGCAGCAGGGCGCCGTCAGGACCGGCGAGCAGCGGCACCACGATGCCGACAGGGCCGTCGGGCGCGGAGACGTCGGAACCGGCGGCGCGGGCCTGCTCGAAGCGCGCGGTGCGCTCCTCGGCGGCGTGGGCCAGCACGGACTGCAGCGTGGGGAACTCGTTGTCCCCGTCCAGGTAACCGATGCGGGCATCGAGGCCGGGGAGCTCGGAGCGGGCGATGCTCACGACCTCCTCGGCAAGGCTGCGCGTGGCGGCGCTGGGGGTGCCCGGCACCGCGAGGACGAGCGCGGGCGCGCCCTCAGGAGCCGCCAGGGGTTCCGGACGGCGGTGCCGCCCGGCTTGGCGGGGTCGCGGCATTCGTACTGGCAGGCCGGACGCGGGCCCAGTGGGGGAGCTCATGGCGCCGCATGTTACTGGTTTCTCGGGTTCCCCTGTTCGGGGAGGGTGCAGGTGAGCGGTATCCGTCCGCTTTTGTCTGATGAGTTACGTACAGGCCAGAAGTGATCAGTAGTCGCCGACTTGTCGTTCCTACGAAGATTTCGGGCCATAGATTTCCCCGTGCGGCTTTTCGGCCACCACGTACAACATCCGTTCGTCCGGGGGCAGTGCGAGCCGGCCGTCCGCCAGGTCGGCCGCGATCCGCAGCGCGCCGTCGAGCGGGTCGCCCGCGGCCGGTACGCGGCAGGCGTGCGGCAGCCGCTCGCCCAACGCCTCGGTCAGGGGCCCGAGGATCGCGGCACCCATGTTGAACACGCCCCCGGTGAGCGCGAGATGGGGCTCGCCGTCGGCGGGGCACACCGCGGCGGCCGACTCGGCCATGTGCCGTGCGGCGGTCCGCAGGATGCCGGAGGACACGGGATCGCTCCCACGCAGGCCGGCCACCTCGGGGGCGAAGGAGGCGAGCACGGCGGCCCGGTCGGTGCGCGGATACAGCAGGCCGGGCAGTCCCGGCATCGGCCCGAACATCTCCTCGGCCCGTGCCAGCAGGGCGGCCGAGCCGCCCGGGCGGCCGTCGAAGGCGCGCAGGGCCGCCTCCAGGCCCGCGCGGCCGATCCACGCGCCGCCGCCGCAGTCGCCGAGCAGATGGCCCCATCCGTCGGCCCTGCGCCACGACGTGAGGTCGGTGCCGACCGCGATCATGCCGGTGCCGGCCGCGATCACGGCTCCCGCCCGGGCACCCAGGGCGCCCGTGTAGGCGGTCACGGCGTCCGCGGCCAGGGCGAGCCGCCGTACTCCCAGTTCACGCTCCAGTGCGGCCGGGAGCTCGTCCCGCAGTTCGTCGCCGAGCGTGGCCAGGCCGGCCGCGCCGACGGCGACGGCCCCGAGCCGGTCGGCGCCCGCATCGGCCATCAAACGCCTTGCCATCGGCAGCAGTTGATCCAGCAGGTGCCCGGCCGAGATCCCGCGCGGCCCGGTACGGACCGGCTCCCTGGAGGTCAGCGGGGCACCGAGCGGGGCCGGGTGCGGGTGCGCCGGTGCTCCTCGGCGTACGGGGGAGCGGTCATCGCCCGGCACCGCGTGCGCGGCGAGAGCCACCCGCAGTCCCGAGCCTCCGGAGTCCACGGCCAGCACCACGGCAGGGCTCGGCCCGCCGCGCCGCCCGCCGTGCCCACCGTCGGGTGTCACGGCAGGCGCCAGTCCACCGGCTCCGCCCCTTGCCTCGCCAGCAGGTCGTTGGCGCGGCTGAAGGGGCGCGAACCGAAGAAGCCGCCGTCGGCCGATCTGGGTGAGGGGTGCGCGGACTCGACCGCCGGCAGACTGCCGAGCAGGGGGCGCAGATTGCGCGCGGGGCGGCCCCACAGGATCGACACCAGCGGCCGGCCGCGGGCGGCCAGTGCCCGTATCGCCTGTTCGGTGACTTCCTCCCAGCCCTTGCCCTGGTGCGCGGCGGACCTTCGGGGTGCCGTGGTGAGCGTCTTGTTGAGCAAGAGCACGCCCTGCTGCGTCCAGGGGGTGAGGTCACCGGTGGACGGCTGGGACGCCCCGAGGTCGTTCTTCAGCTCGGTGAAGATGTTGATCAGGCTGGGCGGCAGCGGACGGACGTCCGGGGCCACCGAGAAGGACAAACCGACGGCGTGTCCCGGGGTCGGGTAGGGGTCCTGCCCGACGATGAGGACGCGTACCTCGTCGAAGGGCTGCTGGAAGGCCCGGAGGACGTTCGCCCCGGACGGTACGTAGGTGCGTCCCGCGGCGATCTCCGCGCGCAGGAAGTCGCCCATCTCGGCGATCCGTCCGGCGACGGGTTCGAGGGCTTTCGCCCAGCCCGGTTCGACGATCTCATGCAACGGTCGTGGTGCCACGGGCGTCACCCTACTGCCGTACGCATGGCAGAGATCAAACTGGTGGCCGTACCGCGTCCGGGGATGACCGTTTCGTCGCCGAATCGGTCGTCTCCCGACACAAGACACCTGCCGCCGCGGGCTGTTGGGGTCCGCGGTCGGCCACGCTCAGGCCATGACCGCCGCGCGGACGCACAGGACGTCCGGGAGATGTGAGGCGAGCTGCCGCCAGCTGTCGCCGTCGTCCGCGGACGCGTACACCTCGCCGTTGCGGTTGCCGAAGTACACGCCCGCCGGGTCCGCGTCGTCCGTGCACAGCGCGTCCCGCAGCACCGTGCCGTAGTGGTCCCCGGAGGGGAGTCCCGCCGTCAGCGGTTCCCAGGTCCTGCCGGCGTCGTCCGTACGGAAGACCCGGCACCGCCGGTCGGCCGGGACCCGGTCCGCGTCGGCGTTGATCGGGAAGACGTAGGCCGTGTCCCCCTGGTGCGGATGCGCCGCCACCGCGAATCCGAAGGTGGACGGCAGGTCCGCGCCGATGTCGGTCCACTGCCCGGCCCCGTCGTCGCTGCGGTACACCCCCCAGTGGTTCTGGAGGTAGAGCCGGTCCGGGTTCGCCGCGTCGCGCGCGACCTTGTGCACGCACTGGCCGAACTCGGGGTTCGGATCCGGCAGGAACACGGCGGAGACACCGGAGTTGGCGGGCTCCCAGCTCGCGCCGCCGTCGGCGGTGCGGAAGACCCCGGCCGTGGACACGGCCACGGTCACGGCCCGCGGGTCGCGGTCGTCGGTGAGGATGGTGTGCAGTCCCTCCCCGCCGCCTCCGGGGACCCACTGCGAGCGGGTGGGGTGTTCCCACAGGGGGCGGACGAGTTCGAAGGACTCGCCGCGGTCCTCCGAGCGGTACAACGCGGCCGGTTCCGTCCCCGCGTACACGACATCCGGTTCGGCGGCCGCCGGATGCAACTGCCACACCCGCTCCAGCGAGGCACCCGTCTCCTTGGGGAACCTGACCGCGGGGCGCTCGGGTTCGGTCCACGTACGGCCCAGGTCGTCGGAGTGGAACACGGACGGGCCCCAGTGGGCGCTGTCCCCGCCGACCAGCAGCCGCGGCCGCTCGCCCCGGGAGTCGATCGCGACCGAGTACACGGCCTGCGCGTTGAAGTACGGGCTCTCGTCGAACTCCCAGGCGCCGCCGCGCCGTCGCCCGATGAAGAGACCCTTGCGGGTGCCTACCGTGAGCAGTACGTCGGCCATGACCGGCCACCTCCGCGACGTCGTTGTCTGCGCTACGGGCCAGTCTGCACCCCGGCACCGACAGTCACCTTCCGGAGTGGCGTTTGCGCAGGTCGGACGTGCCGTGTCGGCGGACGACGGGGGAGCGCGGCGCCGCTCTCCGGGCCGCTCGCGGGGGGAGTCCCGCGGCCGTCGGCACGCCGTGCCCGACGAGCCGGCGGGCACGGGGAGTGAGCATCGCGCGGAGCGCGCGCGTAAGGGAGGGGGACGTGGCGTGTCCGTGCGGTCGTGAGGAGGATGCCCTTGATGGCGGCGTTCCGTGGTCCGAAGGTGTGGCTGTGGCGGTGGCGGCGCAACCCGCTGCGGCGGCGAAGCGATGTCCTGGAGGCCTGGATCATGCTCGCCGCCTGGGTGTTCACGGTGCTCGGCGGTGTGGTCTCGGGCCTGGTGACCGTCGACGCCGTCGAGAACAGTCTCGCGCGGGATCGCGCGGAGTCGCTCACCGTCCCCGCTCAGCTCCTCGCGGACGCGCCGGACGCGGGCGCCACCGGGCTCACCAGTCGCGTCGTGTGGACGAAGGTCCGCTGGACGGCGCCGGACGGCACTCTGCGCTCCGGTCGGGTGAGGGTCGCGGCGGGTACCTCGGCGGACACCCCGGTCCTGGTGTGGACCGATCCCGACGGGCGTCTCGTCAACCAGCCCACCACGGTGGAGGTGGCCCGGCTGCGGGCCTGGCTGATCGGCGTCTTCGCGGGCGCGGGCGTGGCGGGCGTCCCCTTCGCCGTCGGCCGGCTCCTCCGCGGCCGCCTGGAACGCCGGCGCGTGGACCGTTGGGACGAGGACTGGGACCGGATCGGACCGCTGTGGGGCCGGACGACGAGCTGAGCGGGCACCGGCCCTGGACGCCCACCCGCGTCACACCCCGGCACCCCGTGCCCCTCGGGCGCGACCGCGGTCCGTGCGACCCCGCGCGGGTACAGCCGGCCCGGCAGCCCCGGCATCGGCCCGAACATCTCGGAAGGGCCGTCGGACGGGGCACACCCGCGGTGGATGCGGCGTCGGCCGCCGACTTGGAAGCCACCGACCGCGCGAACGCGCACTCATCCGCGGTGAGGGCGGGTTCACGGGGCGGCGGCCGGAGGATCATGCCTGCTTGACCGCCGGGGTCCGCGCTGTCCAGCCCACCACGGCGCTCAGGAGGATCACCAACGGCACCAGGACGATTGCCGTCCTGCTCCCCTGGACCACGGCGAGGTGCGCGAAGACCGCCGCTCCCACAGCGCCGCCCGCCATGTCCAGGCTGGTGAGCCAGGACATCGTCTCGGTGATCTCGCCCTTCCTCGCGAGGTCCCCTCCCACCGTACGCAGCGTGCCGAAGACAGAACCGATGACCAGTCCCGCCACCGGACAGAGGAAGAGGACCGCCAGCGGGGAGAGCCGGGCGGCCAGCGCCAGTGTGCCGACTCCCGCCGCGAAGACACAGAGCAGCACCGAGAGCTTGGGGCCGCGGACCAGGAGGTTGGGCATGGCGCCCAGGGCGAGGCTACCCAGCACGCTGCCGACGGACAGGGCCCCGATGTACACCCCGGTGAACACCGCGGCGTCGTACTCCTTGGCGTAGATCGGCAGTATCACGTCGGTCGCGGTCACGGCCAGGACGAAGAGCCCGTCGGCGATCAGCAGGCGCCGCAGGGGCGCGGAGGTCAGCGGTCCCAGCCAGTGCCGTCGCCCGTCCGGCTGCGGTGAGGCCGGAGTGTCGAGCAGGAGGCACACCACCAAGGCGGTCAGCACCACGATGACCACCAGCGGCGCGGCACCCGAGAACGACAGGCTGAGCCAGCCGGCCAGCACGGGGCCGGTGACCAGCGCGGTGCCCATCATCGCCGAGTCGAGGGCCATCGCGGTGTTGAGCTTGGCCTGGTCGGCGGCGTTGTACCAGACGGTCCGCATCAGGACGGCGATCGGTGGCGCCGTCGCCCCGAGGGCCGTCGATGTCACGAGGACCCAGGCGGTGGGCCCGTGGTCGGACACCACCAGGATCAGCAGGCCGGTCGCCACCCCGTAGCCGGCGAGACAGCCGAGCAGCACCACGCGGGGGGAGTGCCGGTCGATGAGCCGGCCGCGCAGCGGGGACGTCACACAGGTGCCGACCGCGAGGCAGGCCACGGCAAGGCCGGCCGTCGTGTACGAGTACGCCCGGCCCACCATCAGCAGCAGGCTCAACTCGACCATGCTGTTCGGCAGTTTCGACGCCATGCCGACCGCCACGATCCGCCAGAACCCGGGCACCTTCCTCAGTTCCCGGTAACTGTGCAGCGGACCGCGCGGGGTCGTCTCCCGTAAGACTTCGGGCTCGGCAGACATCCTCTGGGCTCCTTGCTCTGTGGTGCGGCGGGCATCCGACGGCGGGGCCGGTGGGGCGTTACGGCTCTCGGGCGTCACGTGCGGTGGGTTCGCGCGGTACGTCGTGTGCCGGTTCCCCGACGCCCCGAGACCGTCCTGCATGCTCCGAGTCCGGGGACAGCGGGGCAGGTGCGGCGTCCGGTCCGGGCCGGTCGCCGGGAGGCAGCAGTCGCTTCAGGACCGGGCCGGTGGACATTGTAGTGAGCACGGCCATGGCCACGAGCAGCGTGTAGCGGGTGCCGTCCAGCAACCCCATCTCACGGCCCGCAGTCAGCACGATCAGCTCGGTCAGCCCGCGCGTGTTCATCAGGGCACCGATCGCCGCCGAGTCCCTCGCCGTCATCCCGCAGAGCCGGGCGGCCCCGGCCGCGGCGAGGAACTTGGCGGCCACGGCGGCGGCCAACAGCACAGAGAGGTCCAGGAGTTGGGACGGACCCAGGCTGGACAGGTCCACGTTCCAGCCGGCCACCACGAAATAGACCGGCATGAAGAGGCGGCTGCTCAGCGACCCCAGGCGCTGCCGCAGCCGGACATCCACCTTTTCCGGCAACCCGCGCCGGGCGCTGGTCCGCACGATGCCGAAGACGAAGGCGCCGAAGATGAAGTGCAGCCCCATCCACTCGGTGGCGGCACAGGACGCGAGCACTCCCACGAACGTGACGACCAGATCGGCCTCGCCGCCCGCCCTGCGCATGAGCGCACGGAGGGCCGGCCGTACGACGCCGATCATCAGGATCAGGTACGGGACGAAGCAGAGGAGGCGCCAGGGTGCGCCGCTGCCGCAGAGCAGCATGACCGCGCCCAGCAGCACCCACGCGAAGATGTCGCAGAGCGCGGCGCTGGCCACCCCCAACTGCCCCAGCGGCGTTCGGGAGAGGCCACGGTCCTCGACGATTCGGGCGAGGACGGGAAACGCGGTCACCGACAACGCGATTCCCATGAACATGACCTGCGGCAACCTGCTCGCCGAGGATTCGCCCGGCCCCCACCACAGGGCGAGACCCGCTCCCACCGTGAACGGGACCGCCATCGCGCTGACGGCGATGGCGAACGAGGTACGCCGGACCGAGCGTTTGGCGGACCACTCGAACTCCGTACCGAGCGCGAACATGAACAGGGCGAGACCGATGTCGGCGAGGGCGCTGAGCTCGCTCCGTACTTCCATCGGGAAGAGGGCCTCGGTGAACGACGCGTGCAGCAGCGTGGGCCCGAGGAGGATTCCGGCCACGATCTCACCGATGACGGCGGGCTGGCCGCACCGTCGCGCCACGGTGCCACCTACCCATGCCAACCCGGCGATCAGTGCGACGTCGAGGAAGAAAGCTGTGATCTGGCTACTGGACACGTCAGACAGGTCCCGTCCGAATTCAGATGAAGAGGGCCGGGCGCGCGTTCCTGCGCGCGGCCTGGCCCTTCGGGAGCGGCGCCGGGGCGCGGCGCCGCATCCGCACCTCCAGGTCGGCAGCCGGCCTTACATCATCGACTGCGCGGCCTTCGCCTCCGGGTCCTCCCACCAGCGGTCGTTGCCGATCAGCGGCTTGTCGAGGTCACGCTGGCCGGCCCAGGTCATGTTGAGGATGGTGCGGGCCGCGCCGTCCTCGGTCAGCGGAACGGTCCGGTGCAGCGTGGTGTCGGTGCGCTGGAGGTAGAGGTCCCCGGTGACGAGGCCGTGCGTGTCGATCCGACGCTCGCAGAGGGTCTCGTTGATACGGGGGTCGGACTTGTCCCAGTGGGTGTGCGGGACGGCCTGGAGCATGCCGCCGCACGAGATGGGAGGCATCCGCAGGGCCCAGATGAGGGCGAAGCTGTAGTCGCCCCAGTGCCATCCGTGGGTGTCCGCCTTGAACTCCTGGTGGGTGATCAGGTAGCGCTCGTCCTCGGAGACCTGGGGAATGACGGGCTCACGGGCCACGCGCCCGAGGAAGCCGAGGAACGACTCCGACGTGGCGATGGTGCGGATGAGCTCGCTCTGCTCGATGTCCTCGCTCTTGACCACACTCATCTTGCGCGGGGTGTTGCCCGTGGTGCGCAGCAGCAGGTCCCGGCGCTCCTTGTGCTCGCCGATCAGCTGGTCGGCCTCCGCGCGGACGGCGGTCATTATCTCCTCGGGCACGAGCCGCGCGTCCTTGTCGAACTTCACCACTCCCTTGTGGTGGAACCGGTCCGCCAGCCGCTCGATGCGCTCAGGGGTGTAGTTCTCGGCCAGGAACTTGCCGAGTGTCTCGTCGATCTTGCTGATGTCCATGCTGAGTCCTTCTTCCTGCGCTGATGGGATGGGATCGCGAGAACCGCCCGGGAACGGGGCGGACGCAGTCAGACGGCCGGCGTGTCCGGCGTGATCTCCAGGTCGACCATGGCCCTGATCTCCGCGAGCACCCGTACGACCGATTCCTGGTCCGGGCCGGAGACCCAGGCGCCCAGCGGGATCGACAGGATGTCGCGGGTGAGCGGCACATGATCGCCCGGCTGGTAGGAGACCAGGACCTTGTCGACACCGGGGTGGTTCTTGACCTGCTCCAGGCCGTGCATGGCCACGAGGGTGCCGGGGCCGACCTCGTTGTGGATGGCGATCGCCCCGAACATGGCGCGGCTGTTGACCGGCTTGTCCATGACGGCGGGGCGCCGCCCGAGGTAGCACTCCAGGGTGTCGTGGAACGGACGGATGTCCGTGAACTCCGACCACTGGTCGGTGGCGGGGCCGCCGGGGAGCCGGGCGGCCACCTCCATCAGGAAGACGCCGTCCGCGTTGACCTTCACCTCGGTGTGGCTGGGACCGCGGTGCACCCCGAACGCGGTGAGTACCCGGACGACGTACTCCTCGATCCTCGCCCAGTCGGGATCGTCCGGCACGGCCTGGACGTTGTCCCAGAGCGGGAAGTCGTAGTCCCGGTCGTCGGGCCTGCGGTACTCCCACATGTCGATCACCCGGTGGTCGCCGTCGCTGCTGAAGGCGTTGACCGCGAACTCGCGTCCCCGGATGTACTCCTCGACCAGCCAGGCCTCGACCGTCCAGCCGAAGTAGTTGGTCCTGTCGACGACTTCGAAGTTCTCGGCGCTCGCGGTGTCGGGCACCAGCGTGGCGCCGATGGAGCCGGCGCCCTCGCGCTGCTTGACGATGACCGGGTAGCCGATGCTCTCGGCGGCCTCGCGGACCTCGGAGGGGTCGCGCACCAGGCGGTAGGCCGGGATACGGAGCCCTTGCGAGGCGGCGTGGTCGCGCATGAGGGCCTTGTCGTGCCTGGCCCGTGCCAGCTCGACGTCATTGCAGGGCAGGCCCAGTTCGTGCGCGATGACACCCGCGAGGTGCACCCCGGACTCCGAGCCCGGGACGACGGCCTTGATCTCCTGGTCGAGCCCCGTGAGAGCGGTCAGGACCTCGGCCGCCTCGGTGGCGTACAGGGAGGCGTCGTCGCCCTTGGCGTGGTCCGGCCAGGTCGCCCTCAGGTCCGCCGGTTCGTTGGTGAAGAGGGACACGACGTCCATGCCCATGTCCCGGACCGCCTGCTTGTAGCCCGCTCCGACCGACACAGGGTCGACCAGGAGAACGGCCGGCTTGCGGTTGCTCAACTGCTTTGCTCCTTCGGGAAAGTGCTGCCGGGGCGTGGTCCGTCCGACCCTCACTGGCCGGCCGCGGTCAGCAGATCGGGGTGGTGGCGGGCGATCAGTTCCGGGAACCCCCGGGTCAGGCCCTTCATCACGTTGTCGCCGTAGCAGGCGAACAGCGGATTGTCCGGGTCGACGACCACACCGCCCGCCTCGCTGACGTGGCGGCTCGGGAGCGGCCGCATCGACGCTTCGAGGCGAGGGCTGTAGAAGAACGGCATGGAGTACCGGTCGACCCCCGGCGCCGGGCGGACGACCCGGTGGACGGTGGCCCTGAGATAGCCGCGCGTGGCGACCTCGAGGAGTTCGCCGAGGTTCACCACGAACGCGTCCGGGACCACCGGCACGTCCACGAAGTGGTCGTCCTCGACGGCCACTTGGAGCCCGCCCACATCGTCCTGGACCAGCAGGGTGAGCAGCCCGAGATCCTTGTGGATGCCCGCTCCCTGGTCCGAGGGGTCGATGTCCACCGACTCGGCGGGACCCGGGTAGTGCAGCAGCTTGAAGTGGACCTGTGGATCGGGATCGACGACCGTGTCCAGGAAGTCCGCGGACGTCTCCAGCGACTCGAGAATGAGGTTGAGCAGTCGGTGGGAGATGCCCGTCAGCTGGTCCATCCAGTCGATGACGGCGGGCCGCAGGCCCGGCAGGCCGGCCGGCCACTGGTTGGGGCCGACCAGCCAGCGATACGCCGGCTCACCCGGGGCAGGGCGTCCGCCGGGCCGTTCGGGCCCGATGTCGAGCTGTTGGCGCTGATCGGGCACACCGCGTGTCCGTTCCCGGCCGAGCTCGGAGTAGCCGCGGAAATGAGGGGAGTTGAGGATGTCCAGCTCGCGGCGCTCCTGATTCGGCAGCGCGAAGAACTCCCGGGACAGGTCCAGCAGTTCGGCCGCACCGGTCACGCCGTGCCCGACCAGCTGGAAGAAGCCGATGTCGTGGACGGCCCGTCGTAGACGGTCCAGGAACTCGGCCCGTGCCTCAGGGCCGCGTTCGGCGTCCCGGAGGTCGATCACAGGAAACGTGTCTGACATGAGGTGTTCCACTCTCTTGACGCGACGACGAACTGACGATGCGCAGGCCGTCCGCGGGAACCGACCGGGCCCGGGAATCCCACGGCGGCCCGATCACTGCCGGGACTTCAGACCCCGCGCGCGAGGGACAGCAGCTCGGACCGGGCGGAGCTGTCCTCGGCGAACACCCCGTGGAACGAGGTGGAGGTCATCAGGCCGACGGTCTTGATCCCGCGCATGGTCATGCACAGGTGCTCGCCCTGGCCGATGACGGCGACGTCCGGTGCTTCGGTGATGCGCATGACGTCTTCCGCGATGCCCGACACCAGACGCTCCTGGACCTGCAGCCGGTGGGCGTGCTGATGAGCGATCCGGGCGAACTTCGACAGCCCGAGCAGCTGTTTGGCGGAGCGATAGGCAATGGTCAGCGAGCAGTTGAAGGGCAGCAGGTGGTGCTCGCACAGCGACCACACCTTGATGTCCGAGACCACCACCATCTGCCCCGAGGACGTCGTCTCGAAGAGCGTGTCGATGGTGCCGGGGTCGTAGCTGGTGAACTCGCGCCACCAACGCGCGTAGCGTGCCGGCGTGTCCCGGAGACCCTCCCGGTCCGGGTCTTCACCTATCTCCGTGAGAAGTGCCCGGGCCAGGCCCTCGAGCGGATCCGGCACGGCCTCTTCGGCGATACCGGGACGGACGGTAAGGACCTCATCCTCGATCATCTTGTCGAGCACCCTCAGACACCCCTCTTCTGTCCCCAGACCAGAGTGTGCAGCCTGGTTGTGGTGTTCCAGCCACGGTCGATGACGGTGGATACCAGCTTTTGCATGTGGCCGTTTACCTCTTCGCTGGTCTGCCCCTCCGGCATGATCCAGACCGAGGTGATGCCGAACGCGTCCGCCACCTCGGCCACTTCGTCGAGGTCGGCCAATTCCCGGCAGACGAACTTGAATGTGCTGGAGGGAAGCCGGGCCAGGCTCCGCAGGGCATCGGGAACGATGCGCTGTTCGACCGGATCTCCCGCGTGCGAAAGCTTCGGGGAGACGTTGAAACGTACGCCGGCTTCGATCAGACGCTCGTCGGGAACCCGTGTGCCATTGGTCTCGATCTCGATCTCGACGCCGTGCCGCATCAGTTCATCGACGAGCGGAACGAGTCGATTCTGCTGGTTGAGAGGCTCTCCGCCGGAAATGACGACCAGCTCGACACCGTAGGCGAGCAGTTTCTCCGCGACCGTGCCGACCGGCATCCGGTGGAGTTCTTTCTTGGGGTCGAACTTGATTCCCGTGTCACTGGATCCTGTCCAGTCCCAGGTGTACGGAGTGTCGCACCACCGGCAGGAGAGATTGCAGCCGCCCAGTCGCACAAATGCACATCGACGGCCGATCGAGCGCCCTTCGCCTTGAAAGGCGCTAGGTGGGGCCGAAGATCTCATTGACTACAAGCTCCGGTTCCACAAGGCACCACCCCCTTCACTGAATTCTGTTGCAGGTGACGTGCGCGATGGAGAATCAGGGACGGTATTCGGCCCAGGTCTTCGGCGTCTCGGAGACGCGTACGGCTGTGAGTTCCGGATAGACCGTGTACCACTGCTCATAGATCCACACGGCGAGATTCTCGGCCGACGGATTCTGTTCCTTGACCACGTCGTTCAGGTGCCGGTGGTCGAGGAATTCGTCCATCCACCCTTTGAATCCGGCCAGGTCGCCGTAGTCGCGCACGAATCCGGGTGCGGTGAGCTGGTCCCGCCGGGCGCTCAGCTCGATCTCCACCTGGTAGTTGTGGCCGTGCAGGCGACCGCACTGGTGTCCGTCGGGCAGGCCGTCCAGCTGGTGGCTGGCCGAGAAGGCGAACTGCTTGGTGATACGGAGAGTCATCCTCTGTTCCCTTGGTAGGTGGTCGGGTCGTCGACTCCGGCGTCGGTGAAGGCTTCCTGGCGCTCCCAGCAGGCCGCGCAGCGGCCGCAGTGCGCCTCTTCGCCGCGCAGACACGTCCACGTCCGGGTCCACGGGACGCGGAGCTGTTCGCCGAGCAGGACGACATCGCTCTTCTGCAGCCCCGCCAGCGGAGCGAGCAGGTCGAGTTCGGGATGTGCGTACCCCTTGGTCGCGAGTCGCTCCATGGCGATGAAGGAGTCGAGGAAGGCGGGGGTACTGTCGGGGACCGACGTGGCGTCGCCGGCCATGATGCCGATCGCCACCGCTTCGGCCTTCTCCACGA
Source organism: Streptomyces sp. NPDC015532 (assembly GCF_043078065.1). NCBI lineage: Bacteria > Bacillati > Actinomycetota > Actinomycetes > Kitasatosporales > Streptomycetaceae > Streptomyces > Streptomyces sp. NPDC015532. Next base: position 301,568 of record NZ_JBIBSY010000010.1, read on the forward strand.
CCGCGATCGCGAAGGCGACGGCGAGCAGCAGCGCGTTGCGGTTCGGCACGATGTTGGGGCTCTCGCCGTACCCGTCCCAGGTCTGCTCGGGCACATCGACCGTGGGGTCGGTGAGCGAGGAGCCGCGGAACATGGCCCCAACGGCGCTCAGGTCCGCGATCTGGTGCACCGCTCCGAGCCGCTCGGCCGCAGCCGCGGCGAAGTCGTGCTCCTTGCGGTGGCGCTGCCCGTAGTCGACCGACAGCAGGTGGACATCGTTGCCCTGCTCCTTGAGCTGGTGAGCCATGGTCACGGAATCCATGCCACCGGACACGATGGCGATGATTCTCGGCACTGTGCTTTCCCCCAGGATTCGATGGTGGGTGGTGCGAACTGCCGCTCTCTGGTGTCAGGAGAGCGGGACGCCCGTGGCCGTCACCGCCGCGGCCGCCTCGTCCAGGGCGGCAGCGCAGTCGTTCTCGGTCTCGGCAACGGCGATGACCAGGGCGTAGCGCGAGCGCGCGTTGTCCACGGGCGGGAGCCAGAGCTCCCTGCCCGGGTCCGCCAGGGGCGTCACTTCGTGGATCGACGCGGGCAGCTTGGCCTCGTCGATCTCGATGGACTCGAGCTTCAGGTCCCGCTCGGGGTAGAGGAAGCGGACGCCGGCCGTCGCCGAGCCGGTGGTCCGCGGGATGTCCGGCACCACGTCGGCGGCGAGGTCCGCGGCCACCAGCCCGATCTCCATCCCGGTGACGAGTCCGCCCAGGTAGGGGATCCGGTCGCCGCCGATCCGGGCGTTGATCTCCACGACCTTCGGTCCGGCCGCGGTCAGCCGGAGTTCGGTGTGGGTCACGGTGTCGGTGAGGCCCACCGCGGTGTGGGCGTCCTGAAGGACCTTGAGCAGCGTCTCGTCGTGCAGGAGCGGGTCGTCCGCCCGGACGGTGTGGCCGACCTCCTCGAAGCCGGGGGCGTAGCCGAGCTCCTTGCGCGCCACGAACAGAGCGGTGACCTGCCCGTCGCGGCAGAGGGCCTCCACGCTGATCTCCGGCCCGTCGAGGAACTCCTCGACGAGGATGGGCGCTTCGGAACGAGGTACCTCGTCGAACCAGATCCTGCCCGCCTCCCGGTAGGCCTCCTCCAGCTGCTGCGGCCCGGGCACGAAGGTCACTCCGCAACTGGCCGAGAGCGCACGGGGCTTGACCACCACGGGGTAGCCGATCCGCTCGGCGGCTTCCTGGGCCTGCGCCAGATCGGTGACGGCGATGGACTCGGCCTGCGGCACGCCCCTCGCCTTGAGGGCCTGGCGGCCGAGGTACTTGTCGCGGCAGGCGTTCACGGCCGCTCGCGGACTGGTCCGCAGCCCCAGCGCGGTGGCCAGCTCGGCGGCGGACTCGACGCGCGTTTCCTCATAGGTCAGCACGCCGGCGAAGCTCTCGGTGCGCGCGCGGGCGATGTCGGCCATCGCCGGGGCGTCCAGCGTGTCGACCACGGTGTACCCGTCGATGTACGGCTTCTCCCAGGAGGGCGGCGCGGGGCACAGGAGGTGCAGCCGGTACTTGGTCACGATGGCCCGCAGCACGTACTCGCGCCATGTCCGGCCTCCGCTGCCCACCAGGAGCAGGAGCGGCTTCTCGGGCGTCGGCACGCCGGCGGGTGTGGGGTTCGTCGTCATGTCTGCTCGTTTCCTTGGTTCTTCTGTCGGAGGGACGTCATGAGGTCGGCCGGGACTCGGGCGGGGCCGGCCGACACTCCTGGTGTCAGCCCTGAACCGGGTCTCCCGTGAGGGTGAGCGGCTCGACCTCGACCAGGAACCGGGCCACGGCTTCCCGCGCGTTCCGCAGCGCGCTGTCCGCGTCCTCGCCGACAGCGAGCGCTTCGCCGTGCCGGTCGGCGGAGCTGCGGACCTCGGAGATCACGTCACCCACGGCCGCCGAGAGCGAGGCGAACTGAACTCCCTCGGACGTCCGGGCCTCCGTCTCGCCCCCGGCGGTCGTCACCCGGCCCTGCTCGGCCGTGAGGAACCAGATGGCCGCACCCCCGGCCAGCGGCTCGTGCGACACGTCCGCGCGCTCTCCGGACAGCCAGGAGAAGGTCATCTCGTGGATGTCGTATCCCGCCACGATCCGGATCAGTTCCACGATCGCGTCGCCCCCGGGACGGGTGTGCGTCTCGACGAGGCCGGGGCCTTTGGCCGTGAGGATCAGTTCGGTGTGGGCCGGCCCTTCCTCCACGCCGAGGGCGGTCAGGACGGCCTTCGTCTCGTCGGTGAGCAGGGTGTGTTCCTCGGCGGTGATCCGCGCGGGCACCACGTGGCCGATCTCGACGAAACTCTCGGTCTTGAACTTCTCGGTGACGGCGAGGATCTGGTGCTCACCGGCGGCACTGTGTGTCTCGACGCTGAATTCCCGCCCCTCCAGGAACTCCTCGGCCACCCAGGGCGCCGCACTGTCGGAGGAAGCGTTCCCGGCGGACTCCAGCCCGGCGGCCACGTCGGCGAGTTCGGTGGGGTCGGAGATGATGCGGACGTCTTCGCTCGCGCTGCCCCGAGTGGGCTTGAGGATGAGCGGGAAGCCGTTCGACGTGACGAATTCCTCGAGGTCGAGCCGATTGCGGATTTTCGCGGCCGCAACCTGGTGCACGCCCGTGTCCCGCAGGATGTCCCGCATAAGAGCCTTGTCGTTGACGGCGGAGACCGTGCGCAGCGGATTCGATTTCAGGCCGAGTTCATGATTGATCCGTGCGGCCGTCTCCAGGTACGGGTCGCCGGCGGTGTACGCGATGTCGAACGGAATGAGTTCCCGCAGCGCGATGGCGGCACGCAGGGCGAGTTCGGGAGAGAACTCGGGGAAGAGGAACGCCGCGTCGACCAGTTCGTGATGCCGTGCGGTCATGTCGGTCTTGGGGCCCACATAGATGACCTGCAGACCGGAGTTCCGGGCTGCCTCGAGTGCCTCGGTCCGCTTCCCTCCGACAAACAGCACGCTCTTGACAGCGGAAGTTCGCATCAGTAAGCCCTCCGTTAGGGAAACGCCGGCGGCGATAGGTGGACTGCATCGGGGTTGCCGATACAGAGGGGGTGGCCGCAACTCCCGTTCGATGGAGGTGCCGTTGCGTCGGAACCGGCTGCGGCAGGACAAACGGTGGACCACCGGCCAGTCGGGGACTGCACGGCGTGCTCACCCCGGTAATCATCACGTGGCTGGTGCGGTGTTATCCACTGCCGTCTTTTACTCCCAAAAGACAGCTGGGTTATTCGCTGCCTCACGGAGGAATGAGAAGGAGGCGCGACGATACGGTTCCCGGGTGGTGGGAGAACCGTATCGCCGCGCCTGGTGGTCGAAGTCGTCCGCCGTTCTCAGGCGGGTACCCTCACCTGCTCAATGAGGGAGATGGCCGACTCCTGGCTTCTGGGAGCCGGACCGGGGGAGTGGCCGACGGGCGTGAAGATGAGGATGCACAGACGTGCTCCGGGGGACGACAGGGGCTGTGCCACGCACATGTTGATCGAACCCGGGCCGAGCCGGGCATGCCGCAGGGGGCGCTCCACCTCATAGGGGTGGACGACCACGCCGGCCGATTCGTAGAGCTGCCCAGCGGTGGGGTCCGCGATGACGGCCGATTCGAGCCGGCGCAGCACCTCGTCCTCGGGGCGGGCGGCCAGGTCGGCGCGCAGACGGGACAGGAGATGTGGTGCCCAGGCGGTGGTCCAGTTGGAGAGCAGATGCCGGCCGTCGAACAGCATCCACTGCATCGTGTTCGTGGGGCATTTCCCGGGAGGGAAGATGTCTTCGAACGGCTGGTTGTGGGCCAGGATGTTCCACGAGGCGCTCATGACGCAGGCCGCGTGGGAGATGCCCTTGACGGCGTCGTTCCAGAGGTGGGGAACCTGTTCGCCGGACTGTGGAGTGAGAGGACAGGGTGGATCGCCGATGCCGGCGTAACGGCACAGCGTGATCCATTCCAGTTCGGAGAGGCCCAAGAGGCGAGCGAGGTCGTGCAGCAGGTCGACGGGAGGGTTCCTGTACTTCCCCGACTCAAGGCGCTGGTAGGTTCCCGGGCCGCGGTTGAGCAGGAGATCGACTTGATGCTGGGCGAGTCCGGCCGCGCGCCGGCCCTTGCCGCTGGGGCGCCTGAGCCCGTGGGCTTCCGGTGCCACCGAGGCTCGTCGTTTTGTCAGGAGCACCCGCAGTGCTTTCGCGTTCATCGTAACTTCCACATGTGTTACCGACCCCCGTGAGTCGTGGTGTGCGGTTGTGCTCGGTGCGTGGTTCGGACCTGGGACGTCGAGGTGCGGCGTCCAGGTCCATCTCGGCTGGTGGAACGGCTGGTCAGGCGTCGTCCGGTGCCGTTGGCGATATCCGCAGGGGGTGTCATGCCCCTGTGTTGGCGTAGTCATGGTGATGCCAGTTCGTGGTCATCTTGCGACGGAACGATCTCACAATGTGATCACTTGAGGGAGACTTGAGGTTCGCTTTGCGTGCACGTGTGTAACCGGCCTTCCGTGGTCGGTGGCCACGACGGGCCCCTGCGCGTCTCCTGGCCCGCTCCACGGCAAATGCCCGCTCACCAGCGCAAGTTCAATAAGGCATGCCGTTCTTGGGTCAAAAAGCTGTGGGTGGATAAAGCGGTGCCGGTCGCAGCATGATGGCTGTGTCAGGGATCACGAGCGTGACCCTGATTCCGTGGGCTCCGGAGCCGGCCGCCCCAACGGGGGACGCCTCGACGGCGGGGGCGTCATCCACGGCCGGGTGTCTCCTGCCGGACCGTGCGGGAACGGCGTCCTGGGCGCAGTGGTGACGGCACGACATTCCTCGGTGTGACAGTCCATTCGCGCAAATGGACTGTCCGGAGTTCCCGTACGACCGCATTCCGTGAGGTGAAGGGACCAACATGCTCTCAGCCGAGAAGAACCAGATCCTGTCGGAAGTGGGGCCCGGTACGCCGATGGGCGAACTGCTGCGCCGGTACTGGCATCCGGTCGCGCCGATCCTGGAACTGAGCCGGCGGAGAGTCAAACCCGTCAAGCTGCTCGGCGAAGACCTCGTGCTGTTCCGCAAGCCGGACGGAAGCCACGGTCTGATCGCCCGCCACTGCCCTCACCGGGGCACCGACCTGAGTGTCGGATGGGTCGACGGCGACGTCATGCGGTGCCCGTACCACGGCTGGGCGTTCGACTCGGAAGGAAGGTGCGCCAGCCAGCCGTTCGAAGAGGCGGGCCCGTCAGGAGGGTTCCGCGACAAGGCCGGCGTCACCGCCTACCCCACGGCCACACTCGGCGGTCTGATCTGGGCCTACATGGGACCGGACCAGGCGCCGCTGCTGCCCGACTTCGAGCCTTTCAGCTGGGGTCACGGCTTCGTCGAGATCATCATGACCGAGCTCCCCTGCAACTGGTTCCAGTGCCATGAGAACGGCATGGACCCCGTGCACTTCGAGTGGCTGCACCTGAACGGCAACGCCGTACGAAGCAACCCGGATGACCCCGAGTACGTGCCCAGTCACTTGTCCATCGACTTTCTGGAGTTCGAGCACGGCTTCGTCAACGGCCGGGTCGTGGAGACTCCCGTCGTTCCGCCCAAGGGAACGTACGCGGGCACGAACGATGTGACCGAGGGTGGCATCCTCTGCCTCTGGCCCTACACGCTCGCCTCGGGAAACACGATCGAGTTCCGCGTCCCGATGGACGACCGGCGCACGCTCAACATCACGTGGCAGTACTCGGTGCTGCCGGACGACGTGCCCGCCGGGAAGCAGGAGCAGGACAGCATCCCGTTCTGGTACGGCCCGCTCACCGACCCGGTGACCGGCGAGATCCTCACCTCGCACACCGGGAACCAGGACTTCGCCGCATGGGTCGGCCAAGGGGTCGTCGCGGACCGGACCACGGAGAGTCTGGGGCGCAGCGACAAGGGCATCACCTTGTTGCGGCGCAGGTATTTCGAGGCGATGCAACAGGTCGAGAAGGGCGAGGACCCGCCGGGCACGGTGCGTGAACCCGAAGCCAATGTGAGGATCCCGCTTCCGCTCATGGGCAAGTCCCTCTACACCGAAGGGATGCCGCGCCCGGTCTTCGAGGAGAAGCTCGCGGCCCGGAAGAACAGCGGCCTGTTCGGGATCGGCGGATTCCTGACGGTCCAGGCGGGGCGTCCGGATCACCTGCAGAAGGAGTACGACGAGATCGCCGGCGTCGCTCGGACGCAGACGGCCGATGCCGATTGACAGCAGTCACGCGGAGTGTTCCCGGCCTGGCCTCACAGGGGGGCCGGGGCCTCCGGTGCTTGGACGGTCGCCGGCCGCTCTCCGCACCCGATCGCGTGCGCAGAGCGCGCTCGACGCCTGTGAAGGCATCCAGCCGTCGGACGTCGGGAGGTCCCGACTCTCCGGTGAGCCGGGCCGGCACCCTCGGCACCGGGCACCCCGCCGCGTGGACCGTTGGGACGAGGACTGGGACCGGATCGGACCGCTGTGGGGCCGGACGACGAGCTGAGCGGACGCCGACTCCCCGCCTGCGGATCCCGCGTTCGCGGCCTCGTCACGTGGTCCCCAGCGTCGTCCGGCAGTCCCGCAGGAGCAGTTCGTCGTCGAGCACGTCGTGGCTGCCGTGACCGCCGGAGCGGGCCCGGTGCCGTCGGGGCGAGGCCAGTTCCGTGCGGACCAGGTCGTGGACGGGCGCGCCCGCGACGCCCATCCGGACGAGGCACGCGGCGATGGTGCCCCGGGTGTACGGGTTGTGCCGCCAGGCTTCACGGAACACCGGCAGGACAGGTTCCGGGTCTCCGGCGATCTCCCACAGGGCGCAGGCGGCGGCCGTCCGCTCCCACACCCCGGCGGAGTCCGCCAGGTGCCGCAGTCCGGCGAGCGCGGGCGCGGCCGCCGCCCCCATACGGCCGAGGACCTCGGCCGCCGCCCGTCGGCTTCTCTGGTCACCCTCCGGGGCCAGTGCCCCGAGCAGCACCGGAAGGACGGCCTCCGCGTCCCCCTCCACGGACCGGAGCGCGTCGGCCGCCGCCACGGCGTTCTCGGCCGTCAGCAGTTCCCGCAGCGCCGGCACGGCCTCACGCGCCCGTGGACCGAACGCACCGAGTGTTCTGGCCAGCGCCTTCACCAGGACGTCCCGGAGCCGCAGGTCGCGCGGCGTGCCGTGCAGCAGCCGCAGCACTTCCGGTACGGCAGCGGCGTACCGCAGGGTGCCGAGACCGCGGAGCAGCGGCACGGCGCGGTCGTAGGTGTCCGGGGAGTCGAGCGGGACCTCGGCCAGCCGCTCGCGCAGCAGCGGAGCCAGGGGCGCCGCGGCCGGGCCCAGATGTCCGATCGCGTCACCGGTCTCGTTCGGCACGGCCGGGTGCCGCAGCACCTCGGCGAGGGCCGGTACCGCCCGCGCGTCCCCGCAGCGGGCGAGGGCCTTCAAGGGCCGGTACAGCGTCGCCGTGCCTCGCCTCCGGGAGTCCGTGCCGGACTCCACGAGGTCGGCGAGCCGGTCGGCCGCCGGAGCCGCCAGAGTGAACAGGAACTCCAGGACGGACACCGCGGCGCAGCGCAACCGCTCCTCGTCCGAGCCTAGTTGCTCGCCGATCAGCGCGACCGGCTCCTCGTACGCGGCCCGCCAGTCACGGAACAGCCCCGCCGACATCCACACGGCATTGCACCGGTCGGCCGTGTTCCGGCTGCTCAGCTGTCCCTTGAGCAGGGCGATCCGGTCCGTGGTGCGGTCGCCCAGAGCCTTGTGGAGTGTCCGCAGGAGCTGAGCGCCCTCCTCGTCCGCGGGGCGCATACGGCGCAGACTGCCGATGAGGGTGTCGGTCGACGTCCGGACGGGCTCCGTGGACGGCCGGATCCGCTGTGACCTGGTGTGGAGCAGTGCGACGACCGTGGGTACGAGGTCGGCGGGCAGCCGGTCGGGGGCGCACGAGGCGAGCTGTCCGAGCGCCGCGAGCCGCAGTCCCGGGTCGTGCGGCGCGTCGCACAGCGCCACCAGACAGTCCACCGCGGGGGCCGTCGAACCGCCGTGGAGCCGGGCGAGGAGCCCCAGGCTCTCGACCAGCGCCAGCCGGACACCGCCCTCCTGCTCGTCCCGCAGCCGCTCGCTCAACAGGGCCAGGACGTGCGGCGGTTCGTCGTGGAAGCGTACGAGTGCCGACGGCGCGGCGCGGCGCACCTCCGGGTCCGCGTCCGTGACGAGGCCGAGGAAGACGGCGGCACCGGCCCGGACCGCCGCGCGCGCCATCGCGTGGTTGTCGTCCCCGGGATCCTCAGCGTTCTGTCCGCCTTCGGCCCGGTCCCCGTCCCTGTCCCCGTCCTCGCCGTCCCCGAAGGCGTCCCCGAGGGGCTCTCCGTCGTCCGATCCCCCGATGCTGGTGAGCAGTTCCACGATTCCGCCCCGGTCGGGAAGGCCCGTCTGCCCGGCGAGTGCGAAGAGGAAGGGGACGGACGCGAGCGTCGAGTCGTACACATCGCCCTGGTGGTGCACGGCTCCGTACATCCCGTCGAGCGCGGTCTCCCGGTCCTGGGGAAGCGGCGAGGCGAGTCTCCGCAGCAGCTCCGGCACGTCCGCGGCGCTTCCGTAGGCATGCTCCATCGAGGCCCAGTCGACCTCGTCGATCCCCCTGAACACGGTGTCCTCCCCATGCGTACGGCCATTGATCGTGAGTGTGCACCACGGCACTGACAGTGACGCCCGGGAGCCGTCCCGTCGATGGCGTCGGTCCGGCCAACTACGGGGTGAACGGCCGTTTTCCGACGGTCGGCCGGAGCGACGCCGTCCACTTGAGGGCCCGGCCGGGGGAGGAGCGAGCCGGGAGACAGCGCGGCCGGGCACCCTTCCGGGTGCCCGGCGCGTGTGCCGACGGGAGCGCGGCGGCCGCTCGCGCCGACGGCCTAGTCGCGCGGCGCGGACGACAGGGGACGACCGGAGTGGGCCGAGGGTGTCGCCAGGGGCGGTTCGGGGGGCCGCCGGTCCGGGTGCGCCGGTCGCCGGGAGGTGAACCGGGGGAGGGCCGGCGGGGCGAGGAAGCCCTCCGCGCGGGCCGCGGCGATGCCGATCCGCGGAAGGTCGGCGCTCTTCTCGAACAGGAGGTAGCGAGGCTCCCAGACCGGCCGGTACTTGGCGTTGGCCCGGTAGAGCGATTCGAGCTGCCACCAGCGCGAGAGGAACGTCAGCACCGAACACCACAGCCGCAGCACGGGTCCCGCGCCCAGCCGGGTGCCACGTTCGAAGACGGACCGGAACATCGCGAAGTTCAGGGAGATCCGCTCGACGCCGAACTCCTCGGCGCGCAGCAGCAGCTCGATCACCATGAACTCCATGAGCCCGTTCTCGGAGTTCCGGTCGCGGCGCATCAGGTCCAGGGAAAGCCCCCGCTCACCCCACGGCACGAAGCTCAGCACGGCCCTGGGCTCGCCTTCGCCGTCGTGGCACTCCAGCATCACGCACCGTCCGTCGGCGGGGTCTCCCAGCCGGCCGAGCGCCATGGAGAAGCCGCGTTCGGTCGCTCCGTCGCGCCACTGGTCCGCCTTGTCGGTCACAGCGGCCATCTCGGCCTCGGGGATGTCCTCGTGCCGTCGTACGCGGACCGTGTAGCCGGCGCGCCGGACCCGCTTGTGCGCCTGCCGGACGCCCCGCATGGCGCGCCCCTCCAGGGTGAAGTCGGACCGGTCCACGATGGCTTCGTCGCCGAGCTCCAGGGCGTCCAGGCCGTGCCGGGCGTAGACGGTCCCGGCCTCCTCGCCGGCGCCCATCACGGCGGGTGTCCACGCGTGCCGCCGTGCCTCCCGCAGCCACGCCTCGATCGCGCCGGGCCAGGCCTCCGGGTCGCCGATGGGGTCGCCGGAGGCGAGGCTCACGCCGCCGCCGACGCCGTACGCGATGGCCGCCTTGCCGCTCGGGGACCAGATGACGGCCTTGTCGCGGCGCAGTGCGAAGTAGCCGAGCGAGTCGCGTTCCCCGTGCCGGGCCAGCAGGGCCCGCAGCCTCGTCTCGTCCTCCTCGCCGAGGAGTTCGAGACCGCGCGGCGAACGGAAGCACGCGTAGAGCACCAGCAGGAACGTGACGGCCATCAAGGCGTTGACGAGGATGTCGACCCAGCGGGGGGCGACGACGCTGTCGAACCGGTCGGCGAGCGGGCCGACGCTGATGCCACGCAGCAGGGTGTACGCGATCCGGTCGCTCAGCGGTGTTCCCGTGACGCGGTTGGTGGCGCTGACGAGCAGGGTGCCGAGCGTGGCGCTGACGAGCAGACCGCCCGCGCCGACGGCCAGCGCGAGACGGGGGTTCGAGCGGTCCCCGACAGCCTGGAACTCCTTGCGCCCCAGCAGGAGGGCGAGGACGAACAGAGCGGTGAGCAGGGCCGAGATCCAGTTGAAGACGTGCCGTTGGTAGCGGTCCTGGGTCAGCGCCACGGTGTAGAGCGCCAGGAGCGGTCCGGCGAGCAGCAGGTTGAAGATCCAGGCGGCTCGTTTGCGGCGCCGCATCACGAGCGCGAGAAACAGGGCCAGCGCCGCCGAGATCAGCCCGGCGGTGGCCAGATAGGGAGTGAAGAACTCGCCTCCGTTGTGTTCGTGCACCTCTTCGCGGAAGGGCAGCGAGATCACGGCGACGATGTTGAGGACGGCGAGCAGTCGCAGATACCAGACCGTGAACGCGGCGGCTCGTGGCCGGATTCCGTCCTCCGCCCGTCCGGACCGGGTCCCGCGGCGCGGGCTCGCGTTCCGCTGTTCCGGGATGAGCGCTGACTGTTGTACGGACACCGTGGAGCATCACCTTGGGGAGAGGGCGGGAGAGCCGGTGGGAACAGCGGCCGGAACACTACATCTTGTAGGGAAGAGAGGGGTTATGGCCAGTAGAGAGGCGGGGTGAAGAGGTAAGGAGGTGTTGAGAATGCGGGAGACGCGTCCGCGTCGGGCCTGTCCGGCGGGCGTCGTTCGCTGCCGCCGGCCGGCGGAGTCCGGCCGCATAAGCACCGGCAGGCCCGGCCCGGCGTCGGCGACGGTCAAGCCCATGTTGACGGCTGAGAGTCGGTCCTGGCGGCGCAGAGTCGGTCTGGCGGCGGAGAGTTGGTTCCGGCACGGGTGAGCCGGATGCCTCCAGGTGCTCGCCCCTCATCGACGGCGCCCGTCGCGGATCCCTCAGCGGCGGTGTGACGCGCCCCGGTCGCCGGCGGACGTTCCGAACGGTCCGCCCGGACGCGGCTTTCCGTCGTCGGGGAGCGGGCGGTCGCGCGTGGTCGCCCACCACAGGAGGTCACCGAGCGCCGCCCCCGCCGAGACGAGGGCCGTGATGACCCCGGCCATGGTCAGCCCGTCGCCGAGGTGCGGGCGGCCGTGCAGGGCGTGCAGGTCGAACCCGCACAGGTGGTAGACGCCCAGCGCGGCGATCCCCAGGCTCGGCACGAGCAGCGCCAGCACGGACGCCGGTCCGCGGGCCGGGCGCCCGGTGTCACGGTCCTTCACGGGCTCCCCCTGCCGTACGACGGTCACCGCCGGGACCCTACAGTACGTAGGGTTCCGCTGTCCTGGCCGTGCTTTCCCGCCTGCGGCGACTACCCGGGACGAGCGCCGCCATGCCGCGCAGGGGTGTCCGGACCCCGTGATCCGGATCACGGGTGCGCCGCCCGTCCAGCGCCCGCGGATTTCCGTACCCGTTCATGACGTCCGGACCCCGGATGCGAGGATGAGGCCGTCATGACTGCCGGGTGGTGTACACGCATGCTGCGGGCCGTGATGTTCGCGGCCGTCTGTGTGGTGCTCGCCGCCCTCGGCCACGTCATGATGTCCGGTTCTCCGGTGGCCTGGTGGGCGCTGGCGGGCGCGGGAACGGGTACGGCCGGAGCGGGTTGGTGCCTGGCCGGCCGTGAACGCGGGCTTCCGCTCGTCGTGTCCGCTGTGGTGCTCGCCCAGGGCGTGCTCCACAGCGCGTTCTCGATGGCGCAGTCCCTCGCGTTCGCCGCGGACACGGGCCCGGGTGCCGGACCGGGTCGCTCCGGCGGCGCCATGGACGGCATGGCGATGGGTGCCATGGGCTCGATGGACATGAGCTCGATGGACGTCATGGGTCTTGGGCCCATGGGCACGAGCGCCATGGGTTCCATGACCATGGGTTCCGGGACCATGGGTTCAGGAGCCGCGGCGCATCTGTTCCCCTGGGGGGCCGACGCGGGCTCGCCCTCGTCGTTCGGCATGTTCGCCGCGCACCTGCTCGCGGCCCTGCTGTGCGGCCTCTGGCTCGCGCACGGTGAGCGCGCCGCGTTCCGCGTCCTGCGGGCGCTGGCCGGCCGACTGGCCGCGCCCCTGCGGCTGTTGCTCGCCCTTCCCGTGCCGCCCTACAGGCCGACGCTCCGGGTGCGCCGACGCTCCTTGGACCGTGCCCCGCGCCTCCTCCTTCTCGTTCACGCGATCACTTCCCGGGGTCCGCCCGTGGGGACCGCTGTCGCCTGAGACAGCCCGCTCCCCGAAGCGCCACCTGTGCGCTTCGGGCATCGGCCGTACCTCCTGTACGGCCGCACCCCCACCACCGGACCCATGGGCCGCGCGCCCGTCCGGATCACGGATGACCCGAGAAGGACACCTGGTGATCACTTCTGCCCTGCCTGTTTCCCGTCCTGGACACGAGAGGCGGAACGAAGACGGCCGAGCGGTGTCGGCCGACGAGTCGGCGACCGCGTGGGCGCTGGCCGCCCGCGCCGGTGACCCGGTCGCGGTCGAGCGCTTCGTCCGCGCGCTGCACCGCGACGTCGTGCGCTATGTCGCCCATCTGTCCGCCGATCCGCAGGCCGCCGAGGACCTCGCCCAGGACACGTTCCTGCGGGCGTTGGGCAGTCTGCACCGGTTCGAGGGGCGCTCGTCGGCGCGGACCTGGCTGCTGTCCATCGCCCGTCGCGCGGTGATCGACAGCCTGCGGTACGCCGCCGCGCGGCCACGGTCGACCGGCGCCGCGGACTGGCAGACCGCGGTGGAACACGCGCAGCCGACCGGTCTGCCCGGCTTCGACGACGGCGTCGCCCTGCTCGAACTCCTGGCCGCGCTTCCGGGCGAGCGGCGCGAGGCGTTCGTCCTCACGCAGATGATGGGTCTGCCCTACGCGGACGCCGCCCTGGTCAGCGGCTGTCCTGTCGGAACGGTCCGCTCCCGAGTGGCACGTGCCCGCGCGACCCTGATCGCGCTGCTCGCCGAAGCGGAGGCCGAGGTGACGGCCGGCAGAGCCGCGCCGAACGCCGCCTGACCGGGCGGGACCGGGGTCCGGCTTTCGGTACGGGCGGTCGTGCGGCACGTCGACCATCCGTACCGAAAGTCCGACCCCTCTCCGGCCTCCGCGCCGGACGGCGTCTACACGGAACGGTGGTACTGATCGGGCACGTGGACCTCGGCGTCGAGTTCGCGTGCCGCGAGCCGGGCGAAGGACGGGTTGCGCAGCAACTCCCGTCCCAGCAGCACCGCGTCGGCCTCCCCGTTGGCGACGATCTTCTCGGCCTGCTCCACCTCGGTGATGAGACCGACGGCGGCGACGGCCAGCGAGGTCTCCCGCTTCACCCGTGCGGCGAACGGGACTTGATAACCCGGTCCGACGGGAATGCGCACGCCGGAGGCGTTCCCGCCCGTCGAGACGTCGAGCAGGTCCACGCCGTGCGCGTGCAGTTCGGCGGCGAAGCGGACGGTGTCGTCCACGTTCCAGCCCGCGCCCTCCAGCCAGTCGGTCGCGGAGACGCGGAAGAAGAGCGGCTTGTCCTGCGGCCAGACCTCCCGTACGGCGTCGACGACTTCGAGGGCGAACCGGGTGCGGTTCTCGTACGAGCCGCCGTACGCGTCGGTGCGGTGGTTGGAGTGAGGGGAGAGGAACTCGTTGACGAGGTAGCCGTGGGCGCCGTGGATCTCGACGATCTCGAAGCCGGCCGCCAGGGCGCGGCGCGCCGCGTCGGCGAACTGGCCCACGATCTCCCGGATTCCGTCGGCCGTCAGCTCGTCGGGAACCGGGTGTTTCTCGTCGAACGCGAGCGCGCTCGGGGCGAGCGCCCGCCATCCGTACGCGTCCGGGCCGACGGGGGCGCCGCCCTTCCAGGGGCGGTCGGTCGAGGCCTTGCGCCCACCGTGCCCGAGCTGCACGGCGGGCACCGTTCCCTGCGCGGAGAGGAAGCGCGTGATGCGACGGAAGGCCTCGACCTGGGTGTCGTTCCAGATGCCCAGGTCGTACGGGGAGATCCGGCCCTCGGGCGAGACGGCGGTCGCCTCGACGATGACCAGTCCCGTCCCTCCCGTGGCGCGGGCCGCGTAGTGGGCGAAGTGCCAGTCGTGCGGGGCGCCCGCCGAGGGGCCCTCGGGCGCGGCCGAGTACTGGCACATCGGCGGCATCCACACCCGGTTGGGGATGGTGACTTCGCGCAGGACGCAGGGCTCGAAGAGAGCACTCACGGCCGACTCCATTCGTGGCGGGACCGGTGGATGCCTCGTACGATAAGCCTCGTAGTACGGCGAGTGTCAAACTACGACGCCTCTCGTACAATGACGGCGTCGGGTGAAGCCGCCGGACGATGCCGAGGGCGAAGGGGCGAGGACGAGGTCCCCCGACGAAGTGGAGCCGCCGTGACGACCGCCGCCACCAGTGGGCGTGATCTGCCGCATCCCGCGCGTGAGGAGATCCGGCTGGAGTCGGTGCTGCACGCGCTGTCCGACCCCATGCGGCTCCGGATCGTCCGTGAACTCGCCGCCGAAGGCCGTGAACTCTCCTGCTCGGACTTCGTCCTGCCGGTCACCAAGTCCACGACGACACACCACTTCCGGGTGCTCCGTGAGAGCGGGGTCGTCCGCCAGGTCTACCGCGGGACGGCGAAGCTCAACGGCCTGCGGGCGGACGACCTCGACGCGCTCTTCCCCGGACTCCTCGGCCGTGTCCTGGAGGCGGCCACACGGCAGGCCGGGCGCCTGGAGCCGTGACGCTTCGAGGCGGCCGCCGGCGACGTCTCCGGGCGGCACCGGTTCGCCCGTGTGCGGAGGTCCGCGGGCGCGTACGGGTCCGGACAAAAAGAAAGGGCAAGGGGGAAATTCATCCCTTGCCACTCTCAACTTATAGCGCACCAGGGGGCTTGCGGCAAGGCCCCGGTCGTACCGCAGAATCACTGGCCGAAGCCAGAACCTGCGGAAATCGGAGCGTCGCGACGTGTGCGTGCATTTGTCGGTCAACGGTGTGTGCGGCGAAGACGCACCCGGGGCGAGGACCGCGCCGAGCGCGTGGCTGCCCGGCGGGGACGCGCGGGCGGGCGTACGACCGGCGCGACCGGCCTCCGCGGGCGACACCCCGGACGGGAGCCGCTGACATGAGCCCTTTGACCACCAGTGCGTTCCGCCTTCCCGGCAGTCTTTCCGCCAAGGCGGACCCGGCACTGATCGCCGGAGACGAGCGGCACTTCGCGGCCGTGGAGGAGAGCCTCGAACGCGCGATCGGCGAACTGTCCGACCGCCTCGACGCCGAACGCAGGGCGCCCGGCGGCCTCGGCCGCGAGGCGATGGAACGAGACCTGGAGATCCACCGGCTGACCGGCCGGCTCCGCGCGCTGCGCCGCTTCGGACTCGACCTGTGCCTGGGACACATCGTCGCAGCGGACGGCTCCGGACCCGTGTACATCGGGCGTCTCGGCCTCACCGACAGCGAGGGCCGCCGGCTGCTCACCGACTGGCGCTCTCCCGCCGCCGAGCCCTTCTTCGCCGCGACCCACGCCCATCCGATGGGTCTGGCGAGCCGCCGCAGGTATCGCTGGACCGGCGGCCGGATCAGCGACTACTGGGACGAGGTGTTCACCTCCGACGGGCTGGAGCGGCACGCCGCGCTCGACGACCAGTCCGCCTTCATCGCCGGCCTCGGCGGCAGCCGGTCGGCGCGGATGAGGGACGTGCTCGCCACCATCCAGGCCGACCAGGACGCCGTCATCCGGGCGGGATCGCGCGGCGCTCTCGTCGTCGACGGCGGTCCGGGCACCGGCAAGACGGTCGTCGCGCTGCACCGTTCCGCCTACCTGCTCTACTCCGACCCCCGGCTCGGCCACAGGCGCGGCGGCGTGCTGTTCGTCGGTCCGCACCAGCCCTACCTGGCGTACGTCGCCGACGTCCTGCCCAGCCTCGGAGAAGAGGGCGTACAGACCTGCACCCTGCGCGACCTCGTCGCCGAGGGGCCCGGAGCGGGCGTCGAGCCCGACCCGGACGCGGCCCTCCTGAAGTCGTCCGCGGACATGGTGAAGGCGATCGAGACGGCCGTCAGGTTCTACGAGGAGCCGCCTGCCCGGGGGATGACGGTCACGACCCCGTGGGCCGACGTCCGGCTCAGTGCCGAGGACTGGGCCGAGGCGTTCGAGGCGGCCGAACCGGGCACTCCGCACAACGAGGCGCGCGACCAGGTCCGGGAGGCGCTGCTCGCCATCCTGACGGACAAGCACGACGACGACGTCCCGTCCGAACCGCTGCGCAGGTCGCTGCTGCACGACCAGGAACTCCTCGGCACCCTCGACCGGGCGTGGCCGCTGCTCGACGCGGCCGACCTCGTGGCCGACCTCTGGTCCGTACCCGCCTACCTGCGGTTGTGCGCTCCGTGGCTCGGACCCGACGACGTCCGCAGACTCCAGCGCCCGGACCCCCAGGCGTGGACGGTGTCCGACCTGCCCATCCTGGACGCGGCACGGCAGCGGCTCGGCGACCCCGAGACGTCCCTGCGAAGGCGCCGCCACGAGGTCACCGTGGCCGCGGAACGCGAGCGCATGGCGGGCGTCATCGACAACGTGCTCGCGGCCGACGACGACGGCGAGGGCGCGGTGACGATGCTGCGCGGACAGGACCTGCGGGACAGCCTGATCGACGAGGGCGGACTGCCCGCCGCCGAACCCGACCTGCTCGCCGGGCCGTTCGCGCACATCGTCGTCGACGAGGCACAGGAACTGACCGACGCGGAATGGCGGATGCTGCTCCTGCGCTGCCCTTCCCGGAGCTTCACCATCGTCGGGGACCGCGCCCAGGCCAGGCACGGTTTCGCCGAGTCCTGGCAGGAACGGCTCGGGCGGGTCGGACTCGACCGGATCGACGTGGCCACGCTGACCATCAACTACCGGACGCCGGAAGAGGTCATGGCGGAGGCCGAGTCCGTCATCCGCACCGCGCTGCCGGACGCCAACGTGCCCACCTCGGTCCGCAGTTCCGGCATCCCCGTGATCCACGGCTGCGTCGCGGACCTGGAGTCGGTGCTCGACACCTGGCTGCTCGAACACGACGAGGGGACCGCCTGCGTCATCGGCGATCCCACGTTCCGGGCGACCTCCCGGATCCGGTCGCTGACACCGGAGTTGTCGAAGGGACTCGAATTCGATCTGGTCGTCCTCGTCGACCCGGAGACGTTCGGAACGGGCGTGGAAGGCACGGTCGACCGCTACGTCGCGATGACCCGGGCGACCCAGCGACTCGTCATCCTCACCAGCAGCTGACGCCGGCGGACAGACGCCGGGTCCGGCGGCCTCGGCCCGGCGCCGACGGTGGAAGCGCGGGGTGGGGCCGCCGCCATGACCCGCGGCCCCCACCCGTCACCGGGACGCGTCACGCTCCCGCGACGGCGATCGGACCCGGCCGTTCGCGCGGTCGTGAAGGCGCGGCCCTCCGCGCTCGTCCTGAGCCGCCGTCCACCGCCGCCGGGAGCCGGTCCGTCCATGCTGCCGCCAGGAGTCGGCCGGGTGCGCGTGAGGGTCCGCTGTCCGTGCGGTCGGGGGAGCCGGCCGCCCGCGCGGCCGTCAGAACCCGGCCGTTCGTGCCGCCGTCCGGAGTGCGTCCCAGTCGGGGAGCTTGACCACCTCGCGGCCCAGCCGTGCTCCCCGCTCCGCCTCGGCGCGCTCGATCGCCTGCCATCCGGCCCATTCGACCGGCCGTATCCCCTCGGCCCGCAGCGCCGTGAGCGGATCATCGGCGGCCTCCCGCCTCACGAGGTCGGGGGCGTCCTCCAGCAGGGAGGTCACCGTCTCCTTCGCGCACGGGCGATTGGTCCCGATGACACCGGTCGGGCCCCGCTTGATCCAGCCCGCCACATACTCGCCCGGCGAGACCTCGCCGTCCCGCAGGACCCGTCCTGCCCGCTGCGGGACCGTGCCACGGGCGGCGTCGAACGGCATGCCGTCCAGCGGGATCCCGCGATAGCCCACCGAACGCAGCACCAACTGGGCCTCGATGTCCTCGAATCGGCCGGTTCCCCTCACCCCGCCCGTCCCGTCCGGCACCGTCCGCTCGAAACGCACCGCGCCCACCCGGCCGCTGTCGGCGAGGAGTTCGACGGGACGCAGGAAGAACCGCGGGCGGATGAGCCGCGGCCGGCCCTGCGGCGCGGCCGCCGCCCAGCCCCGCAGGACCTCCACGTTGCGGCGCTGCGCGGCGGGCAGCCCCGAGGGATCGAGGTAGGCCGGATCGAGCGCGAGCTCCGCCTCGTCCACGCTGATGCCGGCCTCCGGCAGGCCGCCGAGCTCGCGCAGTTCCTTCGTGGTGAAGCGGGCCTGCGACGGTCCGCGCCGCCCGACCATGCTGATCTCGGTGACCGCGCTGGCGGCCAGTGCGCCGAGCGCCGCCTCCGGTATGTCCGTGGGGCTCAGCTCGGGCGCGGTGCGGGCGAGGATCCGGGTCACGTCGACGGCGACGTTCCCGACACCGATGACGACGGCCGAGCGGGCGCCGGCCACGAATCCCTCGGCCGCGGAGTCGGGGTGCGCGCTGTACCAGGAGACGAACTCGGTCGCCGACCAGCTGCCGGGCAGATCCTCGCCGGGCACGCCGAGATGCCGGTCGGTGGCCGCTCCGACGCAGTACACGACCGCGTGATACAGCTCCCGCAGCCGCGCCACCGGCACTCCGCCGGGTCCCACCTCGACGCCGCCGAGGAAACGCACCCGCTCGTCCTCCAGGACGGTCCGCAGATTGTTCTGGAGCGACTTGATCTTCTCGTGGTCGGGCGCCACGCCGTAGCGCACGAGCCCGTACGGGCAGGGCAACCGGTCCAGAACATCGACGCGGACGTCGGGAGGTCCGCTCCGCTGGACAAGACCCTGTGCGCTGTAGACCCCACTGGGCCCCGAACCGACGACGGCGACACGCAGCACTGCGGAACTCCTTACCCGAGGGATCAGGAAGATCGCTGACAGGACATCGCTGGTGCTCCCAGGATCTCACCACGGGTGCTCCGCTGACAGGGTGCGGAGCGTGCCGGTCGCGCGCGTGTCCGTTCGTATGGAATGTGATGATGCGGTTACGTTCCGTATGTGCTAGACGCATCGTTCCTTAATCTGTCCGACCGCTGCCGAGCGGACGGCGAGGTGTCCGTGTGGCCCGCCTGGGAAGTGCGGGAGTCCCCGTCGGGCGTCACGTCCTGGTTCAACGTCCGGCTGGCCTTCACCGACGGCGCCCGGGTCGATCTGCTCGCCGTGCTGTCGGAGGAGGCCCTGTCGATCGAGGACGTACGAGCCGAGCCGCCCCTCTCGCTGGACGACCTCGCGATGGTCGCCGAGTGGATCGAGGAACCGCTGTCCGAGGTGTACGGCAGCCGTCTCGGCCCCGGCGGCGACCAGGACCGGGAGAGTCAGGCGCGGCGCGCCCGTCCCGCCTGGCCGCGCGGTGCCGAGGGCCGTCAGCTGGTGGCGGAGGAGTACCGGGCGGCGCAGAAGGAGGGCGCGGACCCGGTGCTCGCCGTCATGGACGCCACCGGCCACAGCCGCCGCAAGTCCCTGAGGCTGATCGCCGGGGCGCGGGACGCGGGGTTCCTGACACCTCGCCACGCCCGCCGCTGACCCCGGGCCCGGACACCCGCTCGTGTTCCGTCACGCGAGCCCGTCCGGATCCGGCGGAACACCGTGCTCGGCGCCCCGCGGCCCGGCTATCGGGACGGACCGGCCTCGGGCTCCGGATCGGTCGCGAAGAAGCGGGACAGATCCGTCTCGCGGGGTCCGTCCGACGCCTCGGCGTCCGGCGGCACCCCCATCTCCCAGTCCAGCCGGTAGCGCTTGAAGAGTTCGGCCCGCAGCACCGGGGCCTTCATCGGCACGCCCGGCACCAGTGCCGCGTAGACAGCGCCCATGAGCAGGGCACGCAGCATCGGGTAGTCGGCAGAGACCTGCTGCGACCCGTAGCGCGCCACGGTGTCCCCGAGCAGCTCGGAGAGCCGTACCTGTTCGGGGCACTGGACGAAACCCTCGGCCTGGAGCAGTCCGGCCATGTGCTGGCGCATCAGCACCGGCTGGTCCTGGGTGAGGCGCAGGATCGCGTCGATGACCCGCGCCATCCGCTCCCGGCCGTCCTCGCTGCGCGGTGCGCGTTCGAGGGCTTCCTCCAGGGTGCGATGCATCAGCCGGTGCACCGCGGACTGGAGGAGCTGGCGTTTGCCGGGGAAGTAGTACGAGACGAGTCCGCGCGCCGATCCCGCTCGATCCGCGATGTCCCCGAGCGTCGTGGCGTCGTAACCGCGCTCGCTCACCAGCTCGACCGCGGCTTGCAGCAAACGTTCCCGGGAACGCCGCCGCAACTCTTCATTGACCGAGGCGCTTCGCGGGGACATGCTGTAACTCCTGCGTTGACTGGCTGCCAGCCAACTATACTCAACGCGTCCGGATCCAGGCCCTTCTCGGGTTGGTTCCGGGCTGCCGCCGACCTGGGGCGACGCGGGGGATCGCCTCAGGTCGGACGTGCGGCAGCGGGCGCCGGGCGAGTGCTGTCCGCTCGGCGGCCGTCCCTGGGCCTCATGGGCCGTGGTTCGCCGTTTCGGGCATCTCGCCCATGTCGCCCTGAGGCGGGCGCCGGTGCGCGGAGAGATAGGCGCGTCGCCAGTTGGTGACCATGTACCAGCCGACCGCCAGGCTCAGCAGCAGATTGCCGGCAAGGGTCTCCCTGTCGTCGCTGCGAACCGTGTTGAGGAGAGCGGCGGCGGTGACATAGGTGAGAAAGCCGGCGAGGAGGATCCAGAACGCTGTCTTCATGACGGACCTCGGGACTGTATGACGGAGGCGCCAACCTAGCCGTGGATCCCGAATTACGAGGCGTTTGACCTTTGTTGGCCAGAACTTGACCATATCGGCCCGCGTGGGGCCCGAAGCCACCAGCCGGACGAAGCCGCCTGGACCGGTGGGTGTCCGAGGCCCGGGGCGCCGGCACGTCAGTCCGTGCCCACCAGGTCGAGCACCGGCCGCAGTCCGTCCGGGCGGTCCGTCGCCGGCAGGTGGTCGACGAAGTACACCGCGCAGCCGAGGGCCGCCGCGCCGCCGTCCGCCCTGCGGTCGTCGCCGACCATCAGGGTGTCCTCCGGGGCGATGCCGAGTTCGGCGCAGGCGGTCGCGAAGAGCCGCGGATCCGGCTTCTGGACGCCGTGCTCGTACGACAGGACGTAGCTTCCGACCAGCGGGTCGAGCCCGTGTTCACGGAAGACGGGCCGCAGGTCCCAGCCGATGTTGCTGACCACCCCGACGGCGAGACCCCGCTCGCGGAGCACGCCGAGCACCTCGGCGGCGTCGGGATAGGGCCTCCAGGCGGCGGGCCGCATCTGGCGCTCGTACAGCGCGTCGTGCAGAGCGGGATCGGGCAGCGACACCTGCCGGGAGAGACCGGTGAACGCCGCTCTGTGCTGCTCGGCACCGCGGTCGCGGTTCTCCCACAGGGCGACGAGGTGATCCGGCACCGGCCGCGTCGGACGGGCTCCGCCCGCGAGCGCGCCCGCCGCCTCCAGGGCGCGCGCCTTCTCGGCCAACTCCGGCTCCGGGAGGGGGAGACCGGCCTCCGCGAGCACCGCGCGCAGCCATGATTCCGTGTCCTCCACGCGGAAGAGGGTCCCGGAGAAGTCGAAGAGCACACCCTTGAAGGTCATGCGGGAGATTTTTCGCGGCACGTCCCGTGGTGGTCAAGGAACCCCGGTCCCGGAGAACCCGCGCGGGAGTCCGAGGTGCCACCGACCGGCCCGACGCCCCCGCCGGCCCGGCCGACACCACCGCGGAACCCGGCCGGCGTCCCCGCGGGACCGGGCCGACGATCCGGCGGGACCGGGCTGACCTAGCCGAGTGCCCGCAGGCCCGGTACGAAGGCCACGAGGACCGGGACGACCGGCACCAGCGCGGCTGCCGCCGTCAGTTGGAGCCGACGGGCTGTCGTGAGCCGGTGCCGGGGGGTGAGGAGCCGGTCCACGCGCTGGGGCACATGGGCGCCCGGGGCCGATCCGGGTCCGAACACGCCCCGGTCCTCGTTGAGTTCGACCAGGGCGAGGGCGATCGTGAGCCGGCCGAAGCGACGTGACGCCACGTCGTCGGCGGCGAGCTCGACCAGCCGGTGCATCTCGTCACGAAACGCGGCGAACACGGGAACCTGCGGGAACCCGTTGGCCAGCGCGGCCGAACAGTGCAGCAGCCAGTCGTGCCGGGCCCGCGCGTGTCCCTGCTCATGGGCCAGTACGGCATCGAGCTGACGTCCCTTGAGACGGCGCAACGCGGCTGTGGTGATGACCAGTTGGGGAGCCGTGCCGGGCAGCCACCAGGCGTCGGGGCGCTCCCCCTCCAGCACCACCAGACGATCAGCGCCACCTTCCTCGCCGGGCAACAGCGGGGCCCGCACCAGGAGTTCGGACCGGCTCTGCCGACGGCGCAGCCGCGACCGTACGATCTCGCGCGCCAGCATCGCCGCGGTCCAGGCGCCGCCGCACGCGAGCGCCACGGCCGTCGCGGCGGCCCAGGGGCTACCGGCACTCAGCGCGTAGGCGTCGACGACCGACGCCGGCGCGCCGCCGAAGACATGGCCGCGCACGGCCACCCAGGCGGCGGACGCGCTCAGCGTCATCGACAGGACACAGCACAGCAGGACGGCCGCCACCACGCATTGCCACACCCACAGGGCGACCACGGGTTCCCGGTCCGGCCAGTCGGCCCGTGCGAGCAGTCGCGGAGCGACCACGGAGGCAAGGGCGCCGAGCAGCAACAGTGCCGCGGGGACCATCATGGCCGAAGCCTATGAGCGGGGCCCGCCGCTGGATACGGTCAACGACCCCAAGTGACGTACGCCACGGGTTCGTACCGCGCCCGGACTCCCTCGGGCCACCGCCGGCTTCGGAGCGTGACCGCGCGCCAGGAGCGCGGTCCCGGCCTCCGAAGGCCGGAGCGTTAGCGACGTCAGAGCGTGACCAGCATCGCCAGCATCGCGATCCCCATCGACAGGCGGCAGACCTGGGAGAGTTCGGGGCGGTCGCCCCAGCCGACGGCGCGTGCCGTCGGGCCCGACGCGACGGCCGTCGGCAGGAGGCGGACGCCCGAGCGGAGTACGTAGCCGGTGAAGTACAGCAGGAGCACTCCGGTGAGGACGGGGGCGCCGGTGCCGCCGTGGACGTGGTGGGCCGGGGCGGTGGTCATCACCGCGGCCATGTAGACCATCGCGAGGGTGCCCACCAGATGGTGCAGATGGTGTCCACCGCCGCGGGCCGTCCACAGCGCGCGCAGCGCGGCCACGCCGAAGACGGCTGCGCAGGCGAGCCAGGCCCAGCGCGGCGGTGTCACCACGGCCGCCGGCACGGCCATCGCGGCCATGCCGAACCCCATGAGCGCCTCGCCGCCCGCGGTGCGGCGCTGTTCCTCGACGGGACTGCGCATGCGCAGCAGGCAGTAGGCCCCCGTCGCCGCGCACAGCGCGACGAGCAGCCAGCCGGGTGAAGCCGGTCCGTGCACCCGCGTACCTCCCCGCAAGACGATGTCGGACGCACGACGCGGGACACGCGATGCCGGGCGGAGGGTGCCGGGCAGCGGTGCCGGACATCGGACAGTCGGTCAGGGCATGCCCCGGGCAGCCGGTGCGCATACGAGCGCAGGGGTGTACACGGGGGAGCGTGCGGGGGTGCACCGCAGGTGGGGGCCGCCTCCCGGGAATGTTTTACAGGTAAAACACCTGCTAAGGTTATCGCCATGAGCAGTGCGACCCCTCTCCCTCCCTCGCGCGCCCGGCGGCTTCCGCTGGCCGCCGCGCTGCGCCTCGGCAGGCCCTCCGACATCTGGTTCAAGCCCGCCCTGAGCGTCGTCGTCGCGGTCGCCCCGCCCAACCTGACGCTGCTGGCGCTCGGCCGGCTGGACCTGGCGATGTACACCATGGCCGGGTCCCTCTGCGCGCTCTACGCCCACAGCCGCCCGTACGCCGCACGGGCCCGAGTCCTCGCCTGGGTGGTCGCCGGAATGCTCGGCGGACTCGGCGTCGCGCTCGTCACGGCCTCGCTCACCACGAACGCCGTCGTCCTGGTCACCGTCGGCGCGCTGCTGGCCGCCGCTCAGAAGGCCCTGTGCGACGCCACGCGCATCGGCCCACCGGGGCATGTCGTCCTCGCCTTCATCTCCTCGGCGTCCCTGTTCGCGCCGCAGAGCCTCGGCCAGGTGCCGGGCCACCTCGCGCTGGGCGCGGCGGCGGGAGCCTGGGCCTGGATCGTCGGCATGGCCCCCGGGCTCGTACGCCCGCACGGCCCGGAACGGCGTGCCACCGCACACGCGCTGAACGCCGCCGCCGTGTCCGTCGCGGCCCCGGACGACGCCCGTGCCCGCGCCGCCGCGGCCGCCGCCGTGCACACCGCCTGGCAGTCGCTGCTGTCCACGGGAGCCCGCTCGGCGCCCCGGCGCGCTCTCGAACGGCTCGTCGTACGGGCCGAGGTCGCGCTCGCCGCACCCGCCGACACGGACCCCGAACGGCTGCGCGGCTGGGCCCGCGAACTGTCCGGCACCGGCCCCGTCCCGCGCCCCGACGGACTCGGGGACGCCGCGGACGAACTCCTCGGCGTCGAGGCCGCCCTCTCCTTCGGGGAGCCGCCCCTGCTCGCCCGCCTCGGCCCGCTCGCCCCCATCGCCCTGCGCACCGCCCTCGGCTGCGCCCTCGCCGGATACGCCTCGCTCGCGCTCGGCGTCGGCCGTCCCTACTGGGCCCTGGTCACCGCCGCCTCCCTCTACCAGGCCAACGTCACCCTGACCTGGAGCCGCGGTGTCCAGCGCGTGACCGGCAACCTCCTCGGCGTCGTCGCCTTCGCCGTCCTCCTTCCGCTAGCCCACGCGGGCCCGGCGGCCCTCGTGCTGTGCTGCCTCGCCCTGAACTTCGGCGCCGAGGCACTGATCGGCCGCAACTACTGGCTCGGCAGCGTCTGCGTGACCCCCATGGCCCTGCTGATCACCGAGTTCGCGCACTCCCAGCAGCCCGGAGAGCTGATGACCGACCGGGTCCTGGACACCCTCGTGGGCGCGCTGGTCGGCTTCCTCGCGGCCGTCGCCGTGACCAACCGGCGGGCCGGTGACCGGATCGAGGAGGCGCTCACGGCGGTGGGGCGGGCCCAGGAACACGCCGCCGGACTGCTCGCCGAGGAGCGGCCCGACCCCGGCGCCCTGGAGTCGGCCCGCCGCCGTCTGTCCGCCGCCGTCGTCCACCTGCGCTCCGCCTCCGACGCCGCGTCGGGCGAATGGTGGAGGCGCGCCCTGCCGGAGGAGCGGGTGATGCGGGTCGAACAGGCCGGACACCGTACGCTCGCGGCGACGGTACGACGCCAGGGACTGCACTGCTGGGAGGGCGCACAGGCATGACGACAGCGGACGGGCGGAGAGCGGTGGACGGCGATCCCACGCCGGACGATGATCCGACGCCGGACCGACCGGAACCCGCCGAAAGTCCCCCGCCCGCCCCGGAGCCCACCAGCACCACGCCCGCCGGCGCGTCCTCCGGCACCGGGTCCGCCCACGCCGCGCCCGCAGAAAGCACGCCGGCCGACGCCGGGTCCGCCGGCAGCGCGACGTCCGGCACGGGGCCCACGGGCACCAGCCCCGCCGGCGCCGGTTCCGCCGCCGGATCCGCCGGCACCACGCCCGCCGGCGCCGGTTCCGCCGCCAGGACGACGTCCGACGCCGGGTCCGCCGGTACCGCGCCCGCTGACGGGGCTCCCGCGAGCACCGTGCCCGCCGAGCAGGTTCCCGCGACCACCGCGCCCCCCGAGCAGGCGCCCGGGGACAGGGCCGCGGTCGACACGGTGGCGGCCGTCGTCCGTCAGTGGGAGAACGTGCGGCCCGATCTCGACACCGGGCCCATGGAGGTGATCGGGCGGGTCAACCGCTGCGCCGCGCTGCTTCAGCAGGCCGAGGACGCGCCGCTGCGCCGGGCCGGACTCACCCGACCCGAGTTCGACGTGCTCGGGACGCTGCGCCGCACCGGGCACGAGCTGACCCCCAGCGACATCGCCCGCGAGACCTTCTCCTCGGGTGCCGCCGTCACCAAGCGGCTCAAGCAGCTGACCGAACGCGGCCTCGTCGAGCGGCGCGGCGACACCCGGGACCGCCGCGTCGCGCACGTCCGGCTGACCGACGCCGGACGGGATCTGGTCGACTCCGTCCTTCCCGATCAACTCTCCTACGAGACCGGGGTCCTGTCTGGCATCGACCGGGAGCGCCAGCGTGAACTGGCGTGCCTCCTGGGTGAGTTGCTCGGGCAGTTGGAGGGTCGGCTGCGACTGCCGCGCGCCTGACGCCGACCGGAGGCGGCCGTCGTTCCGGCCGGGGTCAGTGCTTCCCGCCCTCCGAGTAGATGCCGAAGGCCGCGCCCTGTCTGTCCCGGGCGACGGCCAGGCGGCGGTGGCCGCCCGGCTGGGAGACGGGCTCCATCAGCAGGTGGCCGTCCGCCATGAGGACCGCGTTCGCCGTGGCGTCCACGTCCTCGACGGCGAAGTAGGGCAGCCAGTGCGAGGGCACCTCGTGCGCGAAGTTCTCGTCCATCGTCACCATGCCGCCGAAGTCGGCGCCGTCGACGCCCCACTGCGGGTAGTGCGCCGAGGGCGTCACGGTCCACCCGAACACCGTCGTGTAGAACTCGGTCACCCGGTCCGGGGCCCGGGTCAGGAGCTCCACCCAGCCGAGCGAGCCGGGCGCGTTGAACAGTCCCGCGCCGGGGAAGGCCCGCGCCTGCCACATCTGGAACACGGCGCCGCCCGGGTCGAAGGCGACCGCGAAGCGGCCCACGTCGAGCACCTCCATCGGGGCGAGCGCGAGGGTACCGCCGGCGGCCTGCACGGCCGCCGCGGTCGCGTCCACGTCGGTGACGGCGAACGACACGTTCCAGGCGACGGGCTGCGACTCCTGGTAGATCGGGGTCATCGCCGCGACGGCCGCGTCCCCCAGGTGCGCGACGGTGTACCCGCCCGCCTCCTGACGCGGGTCCGTCTCCGGGCGCCAGCCGAACAGATCGGCGTAGAAGGCCTTGGCGCCCTCCAGGTCGTCGGTACCTAGCTCCGTCCAGCAGGGTCCGCCGGGCACCGGCCTGTCGAGCTTCATGACGTTCCTTCCGCAGCGAGCCCCCTCAGCACGCTAAGCCTGCCGCGCGGCACCGGCCATCCGGACGCCGGTTCCGGATTCCGTGACGGTCCGGTGGCCGTCGCCGTGCCCCGGGCGCGCGCCGGGCACTCCGGGGCCGTGCACGGGGGTGCGGGACGATCCGCGAGTCCGGCAGCCCGTACGGCCGGCCGGGACCTCAGGGCCGGTGGCGCAGCGGATGATCGGCCGGGATCTCGATGATCACGATCTCGGTCCCGTCGGGGTCCGCGATCCACATCTCGATCAGCCCCCACGGCTCCCGCACCGGCCCCCGTCGCACCTCGACGCCGGCGGCCGTCAGCTCCGCGTGCGCCGCCGCGATGTCCGCGACCTGGAGCCAGAGCTTCAGCGCCGGGGAGGGCGGTGTCTCGGATCGTCCGGCGACCTCCAGGAAGCCACCGCCGAGGAAGTACACGGTCCCGCGCTCGGG
Source organism: Streptomyces sp. NPDC015532 (assembly GCF_043078065.1). NCBI lineage: Bacteria > Bacillati > Actinomycetota > Actinomycetes > Kitasatosporales > Streptomycetaceae > Streptomyces > Streptomyces sp. NPDC015532. Next base: position 329,309 of record NZ_JBIBSY010000010.1, read on the forward strand.
TCCCGTACCGAACTCGCGGTAGACGGCGAGGCCGAGTTGTTCGCCGTAGAAGACGCGCGAACGTTCCGGGTCAGTCGGACGCAGAAGAGTGCGGCTGCTCAGTACGTGCACCATGCGCCCCGAGCCTACGGCCTGTGTGGGGTGCGCACATCGCCGTCGTGCCGGCCGGGGCACGACGGCATCCCCCGCGACCGGCGGGCCGCTCGCGGGGGAGCGTTACGCTCGGGCGTGCCCAACCGCGCCACCGATCGGAGAACCGCTGCCATGGAAACCGCCGCCGCCACCGGACTGACCTTCCGCGACGCCGTCGACAGTGATGTGGACGCGCTGGTCGCGCTGGTCGAATCGGCGTACCGAGGGGACTCCAGCCGGGCCGGCTGGACCACGGAGGCGGACATCCTCGCCGGCCAGCGGACCGACGCCGAGGCGGTCCGCGCCGTCGTCCGGGCACCCGACAGCCGGCTGCTGACAGTGGAGCGCGACGGCGCCCTCGTCGCCTGCTGCCAGCTGGAGCACCGCGGCGACCACGCCTACTTCGGCATGTTCGCGGTCAGTCCCGCGCTCCAGGGCGGCGGGCTCGGCAAGGTGATCATCGCCGAGGCGGAGCGGACCGTCCGCGAGGTGTGGGGCGCGACGGAGATGCACATGACCGTGATCTCCGTACGCGAGGACCTCATCGCCTGGTACGAGCGGCGCGGTTACCGCCGTACGGGCCGGATGACGCCCTTCCCGTACGGCGACGAGCGCTTCGGTGTCCCCCAGCGCGACGACCTGCGCTTCGAACTCCTGGTCAAGCCGCTCGCCTAGGACCTGTCCGGGCCGGGGCCGCTCGGCGTGGACGCGGCGCCGTCGGCCGGGCCGCTCGGCGTGTCCTCACCGAGCGGCCCGTGCGTGTCGCCGCGGACGGCGCGGCGCACCGCGTCCGGCTACGCCGTGAAGCGGCCGGTCCGCTTGATCTCGGGGTAGTCGGTGGTGGCGCCGTCCAGCTCCAGAGCGCGCACCAGCCGCAGGTGGTCCTGGGTGTTCACGACCCAGCCGATGATCTTCAGGTCGGCCTTGCGGGCGTGTTCGACGACCTCCAGGCTCAGCCTGCGGATGTTGAGGCAGACGGTCGCGGCGCCCGCCTCGACCGCGCGGTCCACCACGTCGGTGCCGTAGCGGCTGGCGATCAGCGCCGTGCGGACCCCCGGCACCAGCCGGGCGGTCTCGGCGATCGCCTCGTCGTGGAACGACGACACCTCGACCCGCCCGACGAGGTCCTTGCGGTGCATCACCTCGGCCAGCGCCCTGGCCGCCGCGACGTCCTTGATCTCGGCCTGCAACGGAGTCCTGACCGCCTCCAGGACCTCCTCGAAGACGGGGACGCGCTCGCCGTGTCCCGCGTCCAGCGCGCGCAGCTCCGCCAGCGTCTTGTCGGCGATCGGCCCCGAGCCGTCGGTCGTACGGTCCACGTCGGCGTCGTGCATGACGACGAGAGCGCCGTCCTTGCTCAGATGCAGATCGAGTTCGATGAGGTCGAGGCCCGCGTTCTGGGCGGCGATGAAGGAACGGAGGGTGTTCTCGGGCTCGATACCCATCACTCCGCGATGACCGATGGTGAGGAAGTTCAAGATGCGACTCGCTTCCGTCGACGGCGGCTCGGCTCGCGCGTGGTTCCGGCGGAGCGGCCACGCGCCAGGCCGCAGCCTAATGGCCTGGCTGTGCCGTGTACCCGTTCCTACGCCGTGCAATGGGAGTGTCGGATTCACACGGCGCGGCGCGAGTGCCGTTCCCGGGCGCCGTGCCGGTGCGGCCCGGCGTTCCCCTCCGTGACGAGGGCCACGCGTACGCCGCCCGGGTGAGGGAAGCCGCAGGACCGGGCGGCGGCAGCCGGCGCCCGGCGGGACGCTGTGGTGTATGTCTCGCCTTGACGGTGTCGGACAGGAAAAAGAGCGGTGAAGGTGGGGGGTGCGCAGGATAATCTCCCGGGTTCCCTCTTGCGTAACGGAACCTCGCATACATACGGTGTCCATACGCGAGGTTTTCCTGTGGAGGATGGGACATGACGGAAGTTCTTGTGCAGGTGGGTTCGGAGGAGCGGGTTCCTCCCGTGGCCAGGGTGGTGGAGCACCCGGCATGGCCCGTGCTCAAGGCTGCCGTGGAGCAGATCCGGCCCTGGCAGTCCAAGGACGGCTCGATCGACTTCGAGGCGGACGGCGCCCCCGCCGCCGCCGACGTCGAAGCCGTCGTGCGCCGGGTGACGGAGGCGATAGACGAGCTCTCCCCGCTGCTGCCCCACGACGTCGCCTACCACGAGGCGCTTGTGAAGGACCTGCGCCGCTGGGCCGACAGCGGCTTCCAGGTGCCCGACTTCCTCGACTCGCTGCTGGCCTTCCAGCCCGCCGCGAACCGTGAGGACCGACTCCAGCACCTGGTCGTCTTCCCGATGTACACCCAGAACGGCAACCTGGACCGCAACCTCGAAGCGGTCGTGCTGCGCATGGTGTGGCCCGAGTGGCTCGCCGAGCTGGAGCGCACGCGCTACGACAACCCGCTGTTCTGCGGCATCACCTTCGAGGACTTCACCGCGGGGTACGACACCAACTCCGCCGTCCTCTTCCCCGAGACGATCGCGGTGCGCGAGGCGCCCGAGCGCTTCACCTGGGGCGGAATCTTCTGCGACCGTGAGGCCGCCCGCTTCCGCGCCGTCACCGACGCCGCCGTCGACATCCTCGGCCTCGACCTGCCCGAGGACATCGCCGCCATGGTCCACGACCAGGAGCGCTGCGAGAAGGCCTTCGTGCTCTGGGACATGGTCCACGACCGCACCCACAGCCACGGCGACCTGCCGTTCGACCCCTTCATGATCAAGCAGCGCCAGCCGTTCTGGATGTACGGCCTGGAGGAGCTGCGCTGTGACCTCACCGCCTTCAAGGAGGCCGTGAAGCTGGAGTCCGAGGGCGACGAGCACGGCCGCGACGTGCAGTACGCCGTCCTCTTCGACCGGATGTTCCGCTTCCCCGTCACCGGCGACCGCGTCCGCAACTACGACGGTCTCGGCGGACAGCTCCTCTTCGCCTACCTGCACAAGCACGACGTCGTCCGCTGGACCGACAACAAGCTGCACATCGACTGGCAGCGCGCCCCGCAGGTCACCAACCAGCTGTGCTCCGAGATCGAGGAGCTCTACCGGGCGGGCATCGACCGCCCCAAGCTCGTCCACTGGTTCAAGGCCTACGAGCTGGTCTCCACCTACCTCGCCCCGCACCCGGGCTCCCGCTGGGCCAAGGGCCCGGACGCGCTCGACCTGTCGCAGCCGCCGCGCAAGCTCGTGGACGACGTGCTTCCGGACGAGTTTCCCCTGAGCATGTTCTATGAGGCGCTCTCCAAGAAACTGAAGAACGTGATCGCCTCCACCAAGGGCATCACCGCGGCCGGCTCCGAGCGGGTCGCCGCGTGACCGACCGCGGTAGCGAGAACATTGCTCAGGAGGCGAAGACCATGGGGAACGGGGCTCTCAGCGGTGCGGTGGTCGCGGTGGCGGGTGCGGGTGGACCCGCCGGCCGCGCGGCACTGCTCAGGCTCGCCGAGGCGGGCGCGACCGTGATCGGCGCGGACAACGACGCGGAGCGACTGGCGGAGGCCGTGGACGCGGCCCGCTACGCGCACGGTGGCTCCACCGTCGTCGGCGACACCGTGGACCTGCTGGACCTGCAGTCGACCCGCGACTGGGCCGCGCGCATCCAGAAGGACTTCGGCCGGGTGGACGGGCTGGTCCACCTCGTCGGCGGCTGGCGCGGCAGCGAGACCTTCACCAAGACGGTTCTCGACGACTGGGACCTGCTCGAACTGCTGCTGATCCGCACGGTGCAGCACACCACGCTGGCCTTCCACGAGGCGCTGCAGTCCAGCGACCGCGGCCGGTACGTCCTGATCAGCGCCGCCGGCGCGAGCAACCCCACGGCGGGCAACGCCGCCTACTCCGCGGCCAAGGCCGCGGCCGAGGCGTGGACCCTGGCCATGGGGGACTACTTCCGCAAGGCCGGCATCGCCGAGGGCGCGGAGGGCGCGACGTCCGCCGCTGCCATCCTGGTGGTGAAGGCGTTGGTGCACGACGCGATGCGCGCCGAGCGGCCGAACGCGAAGTTCGCGGGCTTCACGGACGTCACGGAACTGGCCGAGGCCATCGTCGGAGTCTGGGACCGGCCCGCCGCCGAAGTGAACGGAAAGCGCCTGTGGCTGACCGAGAAGCCGTGAACCCTCCGAAGACCGACGCCCGCCGTCATCACGACCCGGCCGTCCGCGGTTTCGCCAGCGACAACTACGCGGGGACCCACCCCGAGGTGCTCGCCGCCCTGGCCCTGGCCAACGGCGGGCACCAGGTCGCCTACGGCGAGGACGCGTACACGGAGAACCTCCAGGGGATCATCCGCAGTCACTTCGGTGCCGGAGCGGAGGCCTTCCCGGTCTTCAACGGCACCGGCGCGAACGTGGTCGCGCTCCAGGCGGTCACCGACCGCTGGGGCGCGGTGATCTGTGCCGAGAGCGCGCACATCAACGTCGACGAGGGCGGCGCCCCCGAGCGCATGGGCGGCCTCAAGCTGCTCACGGTGCCCACGCCCGACGGCAAGCTCACGCCCGAACTGATCGACAGGCAGGCGTACGGCTGGGACGACGAGCACCGTGCGATGCCGCAGGTCGTCTCGATCACCCAGAGCACCGAACTGGGCACGCTGTACACGCCCGGCGAGATCCGCGCGATCTGCGACCACGCCCACGCGCACGGCATGAAGGTGCACCTGGACGGGTCCCGGATATCCAACGCGGCCGCCTCCTTGGACGTCCCGATGCGGACGTTCACCAACGCGGTCGGCGTCGACATCCTGTCGCTGGGCGGCACCAAGAACGGCGCGCTGTTCGGCGAGGCGGTCGTCGTCCTCAACCAGGACGCCGTCAGCCACATGAAGCACCTGCGCAAGCTGTCCATGCAGCTCGCCTCGAAGATGCGCTTCGTCTCGGTGCAGTTGGAGGCGCTGCTGGCCAAGGATCTGTGGCTGCGCAACGCCCGGCACGCCAACGAGATGGCCCAGCGCCTCGCCGAGGGCGTCCGCGCCGTGCACGGGGTGGAGATCCTGTACCCGGTCCAGGCCAACGCGGTCTTCGCCCGGCTCCCGCACGACGTGAGCGAGCGGCTGCAGAAGCGCTTCCGCTTCTACTTCTGGGACGAGACCGCCGGCGATGTCCGCTGGATGTGCTCCTTCGACACGACCGAGGACGACGTCGACGGCTTCGTGGCGGCGCTCAAGGAGGAGATGGCTCAGCAGTAGCGGAGCCGCAGAGCACCAGCGCGCAAGGATGGCGTGCATAGATATGCGGCCACCTGAAAAGTCATTGACTCTCGGGTGGTCGCATTCCTATGCTCTACGGGCATGGAGCTGATCCAGAGAACCAGGGACCTGTCCGCCTATCTGGCGGCCGACGAGGTGGTCGACCACGGTCATCCCCTCGTCCGCGAGACAGCCGCGCGACTCGCCAAGGGATCCGTCGACTCGTATGCCTATGCGCGAGCGGCGTTCGAATTCGTGCGGGACACCATCCCGCACTCGGCCGATTCCGGCGATCCGCGGGTCACCTGGCGCGCCTCCGACGTCCTGGAGCAGCGCACGGGCATCTGTCACGCCAAGGCGCACGCGCTGGCCGCGCTGCTGCGGGCCGAGGACATTCCCACCGCGTTCTGCTACCAGAGGTTCGAGGTGCTGCACGGTCTCGTCGCCGTACGCCTCGACGGCGCCTGGCACCGGCAGGATCCCCGAGGCAACAAGCCCGGTGTGGACGCCCGGTTCTCGCTCGACGGCGAACGGCTCGCCTTCACGCCCGACCCGGACCTCGGCGAGCTGGACTATCCGGGCCTGTACGCCGAACCGCACCCTGCCGTCATCGGCGCGATGCGGGCGGCCCCCGGCCGGGAGTCCCTGATCAGGACGCTTCCCCTCGCGCTGTGAGGCGGGGGGAGCGTCCCTCATGGTGCGGGGAAGGGGTCAGCGGGCCTCGGCCGCGCGCACCTCTTCGGGGGTCGGGGCGGTGCCACCGAGATGGGCGGGCATCCACCAGGTGTCGTCCGGCCCCTTGGGGCGTACGGGATAGGCCCGCTGTGCCGCTTCGAGCAGCTCCTGGACCCGCTCGCGCAGCCGCCGGGTGATCGCTCCCGCGTACTGGTCCTGCGGGGCCTCCACGGGCTCGCCGACCCGGATGGTGATCGGGGTGTGGCTGCGCTTGAAGTTGCGCGGGTGGCCCTTGGTCCACAGCCGCTGGGTGCCCCACAAGGCCATGGGGATGAGCGGAACGCCGGCCTCCTGGGCCATGCGCGCGGCACCGGACTTGAAGCTCTTCAGCGTGAAGGACTGCGAGATGGTCGCCTCGGGGAAGACCCCGACGATCTCACCGGAACGCAGGGAGTCCAGCGCGTGCTGGTACGCCGTTTCACCCTGGGCGCGGTCCACGGGGATGTGCTTCATGCCCCGCATCAGCGGACCGGAGATCTTGTGCCGGAAGACCGACTCCTTCGCCATGAAGCGCACCAGGCGCTTCTGCGGCAGAGCGGCCAGGCCGTCGAAGATGAAGTCCAGATAGCTGATGTGGTTGCTGACCAGCACGGCGCCGCCCGAGCGCGGAATGTTCTCCGATCCCTTGCAGTCGATCTTGAGGTCCCACGCCTTGAAGAGCGTTTGGGCGAGGCCGACGACGGGACGGTAGACAATCTCTGCCATGGACGGGGTGGACCCTTCTCTCTGCCTGGGAAGGGGTCTCCCGGCGGGAAAGTTACGCTGCCGTAGGTTTACGGCAATGCGCAGATCGTGCCCGAAGAACGGACGGGTGGCCAGCCCTGGTGCCGTGGAACGGCGAGATCCTCGTCACGTCGCCCCTTGATCCACCTCGGGGTTTTAACCCACCTTTACTTTGCGCGTACCGTCACGCGTCGTACGACCAGGTACATCTCACACCCGAGGCAGTACCCGAACGCGGCATTGAGAAACGCCGCGCCGAGAGCGCACGCGGTTGCCGCCGAGCCCAGCCACGCGGGCCCCACGGTCCAGCCGATCAGGCCCACCGCGGCGAAGGCCAGCCCGACCGCCTGGGCGAACCGCGGGGGCTCCGGCGCCTCGAACTCCGTCGGCGGGCCGAGCCGCGGCCGTACGGCCTTTCGGAAGACCCAGCCGTACGGCGAGCGGGCCACACCGCCCGCGGCGCCCAGGGCGAAGGCGAGCGTCTGCCACGCCAGCAGCCAGACGCTTCCCGTGATCAGCGTGATCGCCAGCACGACGGTGGTGACCACCGCCCCGAATCGCGGTCCTCTTGTGTCGATGTCCATGAATCAAGCATTCCGTACGCGGGGTGGAGGGTGACCCCGGGATTCTTTGCGGTCTGATGAATGCTTGTGCATGTGATGAACGGACTTGTGGTGTGCGTGGCGGTGCTCGCGGTGGCGAGCGTCTTCGGAGTGCTGCACCGGTGGCGGAGCGGGAGGGTGCGGGTGAGCGGGCGCGACGGCGGAAAGCGGCTCGGCGCGGGGGAACTGGGCCAGGCGCTGGGGGAACGGGCCACGCTCGTGCAGTTCTCCAGCGCCTTCTGTTCCCCGTGCAGGGCGACCCGGCGGGTGCTGGGCGAGGTGGCCGACATGGTCCCCGGCGTGTCGCACGTGGAGATCGACGCCGAGGACCACCTGGACCTCGTACGCGATCTCGGCATCCTCAAGACACCCACCGTGCTCGTGCTCGACGCCGGTGGGCGGATCGTGCGGCGGGCGACGGGGCAGCCGCGCAAGGCGGACGTCATCGCCGCGCTCGGCGAGGCCGTCTGACCGGCGGTGATCATGGTGAGCCATCTCGCACATGCCCGTACGCCCTTGACTGCGCCCGCCGCCTCTCGTCAGCCTGACCGTATGTCACCGCACAGCCTCCTTCCCGCGTCCGCCGACATGGACCCAGCCCGCACCGCGGGCGCGCGCGGTCCGGGCTGTTGACCGGCCAAGGACCGTCTCCCGCCCCCGGTTCCGCCCGAGCGGCGGGAACCTCACGTCGGCTCTCGCAGAAGGACAGCTCCATGACGGCCACGCCCGGCCTCGGTACCCCACGGCCCGCCTCACCGGATCTGCTGCGCTCCGTGTTCCGGCGGCACGCGGCCGGTGTGGCCGTGATCACCGCCTCGGGAGCCCGCGGTCCCGTCGGTTTCACCGCCACCTCGCTCACCTCGGTGTCGGCCGAACCCCCGGTCGTCTCGTTCGGCATCGGCACCGGAGCCTCCAGCTGGCCCGCGATATCCGAGGCCGGCCATGTCGGCGTCCATGTGCTCGGCGAACACCAGCGGGAGCTGGCCGCCACCTTCGCCCGCAGTGGCGCCGACCGGTTCGGCGCGCCCACCCGTTGGCGTAAGGGGCCCGAGGAAGTTCCCGTGCTCGACGACGTCCTCGCCTGGCTCGTGTGCCGCGTCGTGGCCCGGGTCCCGGCGGGCGACCACCGCATCGTCCTGGCGGAGGTCGTGCTGGGCGATCACTCCGGCGTGGGCGGCCCCCTCCTGTACCACCAGGGCCGGTTCAACAGCCTGCGCGACTGAACCCGCGGGCCGGGCGGCTGCTCGGGTACTCGCCGGTTCACCTCGCTGGTTACACAGCGTTGCGAAGGTCACATTCCAAAGCGCTTGCTTAGTGTGCGCCCAGTGGGTGTACTGGTGAGTAATATTTCGTTCGGAGCGCGGGCCGCCCCGACCGGGATCGGCCGCTTCAGGCGCCTATGCTGCCTGAAAGAAGGCAGCCCAGAAATGACGATGCAGTAGGAGAGCCGGCGTGAGCTTGAGGATCGTTGTCACTGTGAAGTACGTGCCCGACGCCACTGGCGACCGGCACTTCGCCGATGACCTGACCGTCGATCGTGACGAC
>NZ_JBIBSY010000011.1:0-313634 GCF_043078065.1 Streptomyces sp. NPDC015532
CCCGCGGAGCGGGTACAGAGGGCGCAGAGCGCCCTCTGAAAGACCGTCAGCGCAGAGCGCTGACCGGCCGGCCGGGGGCCGGCCGAGGAGCCGGCCCGCGGGGCGGGCCGGAGGCCGGCGGGTGGTCCGGCCGCGAATTCGGTTTCTCTTTCCTGTGGTTGGGGTTAACGAATGGCTGGCTAGGTGGAGGGGGTTCCCTCGGTGGTCCTGGCGGGCCTTTTCTGTGGTTTCTCGACGGGTTTTCAGGTTGTCCCGGTGGTGTTTCTCTGCGGGTGGTCCTGATTTCCTGTGCTGCCAGATCATTCTAGGGGTTCGAGTCCCTGGAATTCAAGTTGCGCGGCGGGAATTGACGGGGTATCCGCTTTCCGTGCCCGGGGGCTGCTCCGGCGGGGCCGGGGTGCCTCTTTGGGGGCTGTAGCAGCAGCCTACAGGGCTCTTGGCGGTTGGGGAAGGGGTTCCGGGTGTGTGGCGTTCACGGGATTCTGTGCGGCTTTCCGGAGCGCGTGTGGGGTGGCGTTAGATTCGGGGGTTCGCTGTTTGAGGGGGTGTTAGATCCGGTGGCCCGGGGTGTTAGATCCGGGGCCGCTCCAATCGGCGCGTACGGGGCGGATGTTAGATTCGCGGGTTGGGCGGGGGCGGGTTTCCGGGGTGGCGTTAGATTCGCGTTGTGGGCCCGTGAGGGTGTTAGATCCGGGGTCGTGCGGGGGTGGGGTCGGGTGGTCGCCGGTGGCTCCGGTGGGGTCGGGACGAGTCGGGGGCGGGTGCGGGGGTGTGGGTGTGATCGGTCGCGGGGTGGGGGTGGCGGGGTGTGAGGTTCCTAGTTGGGGGTTGGTTTGGTTGAGCGTGTGGGGGTGGTCCCGTTTCTGTGTTGCGTATTCACGATTCGATGTGTACAGTAGTTATCACGAGGTCGGGGGAACGAAGAACCGGCCGAGAAACCACCTACTGACTCCCTTGGAGGGATCTTCATGTCCGGTACCCAGACGTTCACCACCCCGGCCGGTCACACCTACTCGTACGCGGTCGAGACGGGCGAGAACGGCGAGTCGGTCTACGACCTGTCCCGCGTCCTCCAGGACGGGACCTTCCCGATCGGCACGGTCGTGGTCCACCCGAACTGGGAGCTGTTCCCCAAGGTCGAGGGTCTGCTGAACGTCCAGTTCGGCAAGGGCAGCGGGACCAACCGCCACGAGCGGACCGACGCCCCGAAGCTCGGTGACATGGAGCTGCCGTACGTGGTCGGCAGCCACCTGGTCAACCCGGCCGACCTGACCGCCGAGACGGACAACGGGGCCGCGCCGCTGCTGAAGTTCCGCAAGCAGATGCTCGGTTCGGCCTTCGAGACCAACTCCCCGGCCGAGAACGCCAGCCCGGACACCTTCGACAAGGTCCGCGACCTCGTCACCGCCCTGGTCACCACCTACCAGGCCGACAAGAACACCCCGGCCCGCGAGGCCACCTACACCAAGTTCCTCAACGCCCAGCGCGCCGAAGCCATCCAGGCCCAGATCACCAAGCTCGACGACAAGGCCCAGGCACTCGCCCTCTACCGCGCCGAGCTGGTCGAGAAGCTGAACGGCTACAAGACCGCCTAACCCCCAAGACAGGGCCGGGCGACCCCAACCCCCCACAGGGGCCGCCCGGCCCGACCCCCAGACCCCCACGGGCCCGCCACAGGGCCCCCCACACCGAGGCGGCCCAGGGCGAGATCAAGAGCGAGAAACCTACATGGACTTCAGCGAGGCAGTGCGGGCCCCGGATCCGCGGCTCCAGGGCATCAAGGTCGGTGACCAGGTCGCCCAGTACGAGACGTGCCAGGTCCACTGGGGCTACACGATGGTCACCGTGGCCAAGATCGGCCGGGAGCTGATCCACACTTCGGACGGCCGAAAGTTCAAGATCAAGGACGGCATGGAGAACTACCGCTCCACCGTCAGCTACACCCGCATCGTCCGGCTCAGGGAGACCGGGATGCCGGAGCGTGCACCCGGGGCAGCAGCGGATGGCGGGCCCACCTGAGCAAGAAGCTGAACGGCTACTAGACCCCCCACCCACCACCGGCGGCCCGCAACACCCCCACCCGGGGCCGCCCGGGAACCCCCTGGGGCCACCGGATCAGTACGCGGCCCTCATCCGGCCTACGCGCCGTAGAGCCCGCGAGAACACCTAGACCAGGGCAGGACGGCGCCCACCCCCGGCCCGGCCCCGGCCCTCCACAGGGGTCCCGGGCCGGACCCAACACCAAGGAGCAGCACCTGAGATGGGCACAACCCTTGCCGCCCTGTCGGCGGAGCACATCGGAATGTTGGTCGAGGTCGACGATTCGGTCATGGCCGACTCTCAGACCGTGCTCTACACCGCCACCCGACGTGTGCGACTCCTCGACTTTGAGCAGCGCAACGGCGCCACACGCCTCCTTGACGGACTCGTTCCGCAATGGCCGACCTGGATCGAGTGGGCCGACTGGCGCAAGTTCCGCGTACTGAACTGACCCGGCTGGCCCTCACACCCCAGGAGCACCACCGCCCTCATAACCAGGGCAAAACTGCCGGACCCACCGGGCCCGACATCGGCTCCCGCACCCCTTCTAGCCGGGGCTGGACCGGGCCACTCAAGGCACCACAAAGACCGAGAGGCCGCAGGAATGACATTCGACGAATGGGCCGAGCGCCTGGACCGGGTCTACATAGACGGGGCTCAGCACGACTGGCGCGACGAGGACAAGAGAGCGTGGGATGAGGCCATCCGCGAGATGTCGGTCGAGTTTCCCCACCTCGCGATCACGTGGATGGATCCGAAGTGTGGCTGCTGCACCTTGGAAGACCCGGCGTTGCTCGCCTTCGACGATCCTCGGGGGCCGGGCGGGTTCGAGCTGCTCTACCCGACCTTTCGCCCGACACACACCTACTACCTGGGCTGACGACGCCCAGCACGCCGGGCTCGGCTTCCGGCTCGGAGTCCATGCGGACGTGGTGTCCGCAAGCGAATGAGAGGAGAACAGGTGTTCCAGGACAGCAGCACAGTGAATCGTCAGGAGTTCATGGACTCGCTGCGCGAACAGTGGGAGGCGCAGCCGACTGAGCAGTACGAGTTCCTCGGGCTGACTGGCATGGACTACAACGACTGGTTGGAACACCGCCACGGGTGGCCGGTCGATGCGGCTGGCAACTGCCGCGTCCATTCGGAACTGGAGGAGTTCCCGGCAACAGAGTGCACGGTGTGCTCGACCCTGATCAAGCTGTACGAGGAAGGGGCGGTGGGGATTCGGTCGGCGGAGCGGTCAGAGGGCGACGCGCAGGGCGGTGCGGCGGGCGAAGGCGGTGAGTCCCGGTAGGTCCGGCCGGCGCGCGGCGACCTCGGCAGTCAGCGCGCGCACCGAGGGGCGGCGGGCCTCCAGCGGTGCGGCACGCTCCACGAGTTGTAGCTGGACGAATGCGGATGGCACGTCGTCAGCGGCCAGCAGGGCGCGGGCGGTGTCGGTCGCCGCGCGGGCTCGGCGCTCCGGCGTGGGCAGCACGGCTGGCTCCAGGCCCGCGGCGTACGCCAGGGCGCGGTCGATGTCGCCGAGCTTCTGGTGGATCCCGACCCGGTACAGCATGCACTGCGTCGGCGACAGCTCCCCGTCCGCCGGCACTCGCCCCCGGTCGTGGAGGAGGCGGGCCGTGGTCTGTTCGGCCAGGGACGCGAACTGCTCGGCAGCGGAGGGCATGCGGGCCTGGGCGGCGGTGTACGCGGCGGTCAGGGCCACCATTCCGGATGCGTCCAGGACGACCGCGGACGGTCGGGGGCCGGCGTTCAGCTCATCGTGTGCTTCCTGGAGCAGCTGCAGGGCGCTATCCGGGCGGCCCGTACGGCGCAGCGGCGTCGCCGCCGCGCGCGCGGCGGCCGCGAGGAGGACCGGGTGGCCCGAGCGGCGGGCCGCCGTTCCGGCCCGGACTGCGAAGGCGGCCGCCGTGTCTACGTCCCCTTCCTTGACCGCCAGCTGAGAGGCGAGCACCCATACCCCTGCCGCCCGGCTGGCGCCGACCGGGCCCGTTCGTTCGCTCTCGCTCGCGCGGGCCACCATCCCAGGGAGCACCTGGTGCAGCCGGTCGTACCTGCCAGCGGCGAACAAGCCCTGCGCGGCCGGAAGTTCCCCGTCCGCCAGGCGCTGGCCGAGTCCGCTGGCAAGTGCCGGTGTCGTGTCGCCCGCCCATAGCGCCGCCGCGCAAAGCCCGGCGCTCAGTACCCTCCTGCGCTCCATCACTAAGCCACCGTCCTCCTCGACCGCTGTTCCGGGCGTCATCCGGGGTCTTCGGCCGTCCTTGCGACGGTACGGGCCTGGCCGGGCCTCGGGCAGGGCGCACATCTGCCGGCTCCGCGCGCCCCTTTCTGCTCTGGCGCTCCGGTGTCTGGGCAGGCGGATGTGGGGGCGCAGAGGCCCGGCGCGCCGCATGGGTAACGGGCACTCGCGCGTCGCGGCATAGGGACGGCGGCGACCGGACGGTCCCTGAGGCCCTCCGGCACATGCCCGGGGGCCCGGGTCCCGAGGCGGACGGCCCCCCGCTCTCGTTCAGGTTGAGGCTGGCCGTGCCTTGCATGGGAGTCGAGAATCTCGGATGTTGCGTCTTAGTGTTTCCATGTGTATTGTTGTTCTCGCGAGGGCGGGGGACCCGCAGAACCCGCCGACAAGCCACCCGACCAACAGGCCGCCGCCCGCGGCCTCGTCGAGGAAGTCGACCCGACCGGGGTCACCGGCTGCATCTCCCCGTGACAGCCCCAAGTCACCGCAGGACAGCCCTTCCCGCAGGGGCAGTCCGCGCCCACCCACTCCGACGATCCTGAGAGCTCGCGTTGTTCTATTTGATGAAATGCCCCTGTTGCGGCCGCCCGACCATGTTTCACGAGCTGGAACGCCACACCGCCCCGAGCCTCTTGATCGACCCCGAGACGGGCTTGCCGCCCGGCGTCTCTCCTGACGGCCACCGTGCGACCCCTTCACCAGCGGCCACAGCCAGAGCCCGCAAGCAGCCCCTGTGCCAGTCGTGTCTCGATGACATACGGGCCGGGCGAGCGGTGACCTTCTCCGTACGCCTGAAGGGCGAGCAGACCGCGATGGCTGTCGCCCACGAGATGCCCCTCCTCGACGACGAGGGCCGGGTGATGGCCGTCCGCTGTCCGTCCGCCGGGTGCGGAGCGGTTGTCGACCTGATCAGTGGCCGGCTCGACGGCCACATCGTGCGCGTCCAGGAGTGCCGCATGTCCGGCGTGCGGGTGGTGGTCAGTGAGGAGTGAAGCGTGAGCTGAACAGCCTCAGTCGCTGACCTTCTAACCCTCTCGGGCCGTGCCCGAACCCCTGAACCGCTGTCCCGACGACTGCCCCGACTGCGCCGAGAACGACCACGCGTGAGACATCGGGGCGAATACGGAGTTGATCTCGACATGAGTACCCCCGTCCCGGGAACCGGGGCAAAGAAGCGTCCCGCGAGGCGTCGCAAGGTCAAGAACGCTCGGACCGGCTCCGTGGGAAGCAAGATCCTGCCGGGTCGGTACAGCGACGAGGGCGAAAAAGGGCCCTGGTTCCGGCGTCTGGTTCGCCGCGCTGAGACGCGCGACTGGCAGCGTGAGACATCGCGGCTCTGACAGCCACCGTCAACCGGTCCTCCCCGTCGCGCCGGACAGCCGGAGAGCCGCCTCGCGCCGGTCTCCGCAGGTGCGAGGGCGCTGGCCGAATAGCCGAAGGCCCTCTGCTTCACCTCTGCCGCTCCCGAAACGCGCGGCCCTGCCCCTCCCCCCTCCCCCTTCTATGTGCGCGCCCGTCGTGGCGCTCGAACCTAGGAAGAAACGTGTCTGCTGATCTGCAGCTCCGCATCCATTCGGCACCCGCTGGCGAACTCGTTCCGCTTCTCGACCTCATGCGGGAGCACGGCCTCCGCGGCGAGTACGAGCGTGGCCCTGCCGAGGTCCTCACGCTAGGGCAGGTCTACCGCTCCCGGGACGCCGCTCTGGGCCTCTGCGAAGAGGTCGCCGCGCGACTGGAGGAGGACGCCCCGAACGCCGTGTTCGAGCTGTGGCAGGACCCTCACTGGAGCACAGACGGGCACTACCACGCACACGTCCCGAAGTTCGGACATTTCGAGGCTGGCTGCGATGCCGAGGGCGTTCCGCATGTCGGCGTGCACGACCTCATCCAACGGCTGAGCAACAGCCCGGGAGCGACGCTCGGCGACTGGATGGCGGGCGAGGGGGCCGGCCTTCTCGGCATCGCGGTGCTCGCCGTGGTGGGCGAGTACCGGGCGCAGCAGTCGTCCGACTCCTGATCCGGGCTCCTCCCCCCTTTCACCCCGTCGGGGCCGGTTGGCCGGTGACGCATGCGGCGGCGCGGCGCCGCCGCTCCGCGATCGCCCGGATCGACGACGCGCACAACGGCCAGCCACTCCCCGGCCTCCCCCACCCACGATTCACTGGAGAACTGATCATGGCGGACATCCGCATGCGCTTCCTCGGGCACCCCTGGGAGCGAACCACCGTTTCTGCCGATTCCGGGACCCCCGAGGAGGTGTTCATCGCCCTCTTCCTCCGGGCGATGGAGACCGTCCCCGAACTGTGCGCCTTGCCCGGCGACCTGGAGACGTACACGGTGCGCTGGGACGGCGACGAAGCCTCGATCTACCACCCGGATGTGGAGCAGGTCGTCTTCCGTGCCCAGCCCGCGCCCGAGCGTTCCGTGCAGGGGGGTGCTCCGGTCGGGACGCGGCCGCCTGAGGTGTGGCGCGGGGAGCGCGGCCACGACTTCTATCCGGCTCCGGCGGTGCTGGCCGAGATCCCGGGTCTGTGGGCAACGGTCTTGGAGCCGCATGGGCACAGGGTGGTCGGCCTCCGGTACTTCTCCGCCTGGGGCGAGTGGTACGTCGTGGAGGTCGATGACGCGAGCGGTGAGGCTTACGGGTGGTCGTGCCTGGGCGGTGACCTGTCGCAGGGCCGGTGGGGTTTGATCGATCTTCCGGCTCTGGAGTCGTTCCATCAGGAGGACGACCTGTCCCAGTTGGTTGTTCGCGATCTGGATTTCACACCCGCTGTCGCGGCCAGTGTTTTGCGGGAGGGCCGACCTTACGATTCCTGCGGGGACGCGGATTGCCGTGTGTGTCTGCCCGATTTCATGACGGAGTACGTTGCTCGACTGCGTGAGATTATCGCGGAGCACGGGTTCGCCGTCCAGGCGGTTCTTGCTGATGAGGGTTCTGCCGCCTATTGCTACACCGTCGGTCTGCACGAGTCTCTGGGACAGGAGTTCGTGATGGCCGGCCTGGACGTCAGGGCGATGCAGGGCGTGCTCCATTCCGTCGTCGAGCGGTTCGCCGCATCGTCTGGTCCGGTCGCCGGTGAGGTCCTGGACGGGCTTCTCGCGAACGGATTCCGGCTGCTCATGCGCCCCGTGGAGTCCTTGGAGCCCTTCGCGATGCTACGGGCGGTGTATGGCCGGGATACCGCTGTGCCGTACTGGCAGGCCGTGTGGCCCGATCGTGACGGCGTCTTCCCGACTGATGCTTCTTGCTCGCTTTCGCCCGGAACGCAACCGCTTCTCTAGCCGATTTCGGGGTTCTCAAATTCTTGCGTTGTCGTTTTAGGGGGTATTTTCATGCGTCAGCCCGAACCGCTGGATGCTATTGAGGAGCTGCGGCTCTTTCTGGATTTCGCCGTTCCGCTGTGCGGCAGTGATATCGCGTACAAGCTCAGGCAATGGGGCCATTCTCGCGAGCAGGCCAAGAACTGGCTCCGTGGTGAAGCCGAGCGCGCTGGCGGCAGCTTGGGCGAGAACGGTGACGTGCTGCAGTTCAGCGATGGTCGTCCTCGGTCGGGACGCGCGCAGAACCGTGTGGTCCGGACGGCGAGTGAGCTTGCTCGCGGCGTGGCAGCGGCAGCGCTGCTTGCTCAACTGGAGGGGAAGAGCGGGGTCGAGGCTTTCGGTGGCTTCTACGGTGTCGCTGCTGGGCCCGCTGAGGCGGACACGGCCCGAGTCCAGGATGGGGAGAACGGTGCAGTCGGTGGCGCCGCTCGTGGTAGCTGTCCTGTACGGCGGCCGGCTGCATGAACGCGCCAGGGGAGTCCCGGTGCCGCGCCGTTGCGCGGCACCTCGTCCCGGCCGGTGAGTCGAGCCCGCAGAGAGCCGTATTGGAGCTCTCGGCTCACCCATTAGTCTCGCTGTGGCCCGTGCCGGAATGGAGTGTGCGGGACAGGCCCCGGTCCCCGTGACGGGACGCAGTACGGCCGGGGCCGTCACTCCCGGGGCGGTTCGTACAGTCGCCGACGGCTCAGTCCAGGCGGGAGAAGTCGAGATCCACCAGGATCTCCTTCAGGTCGACCTTCTCGTCGAGGCAGAAGCCCCGAAGCTCGTCCCACATCTCGGAGACACCCTCCAGAGCGCCACCGAGCAGGGACAGTTGCCCGCGGTCCTCGTCGTATTCCTCGTCGTGGAGGTAGACCATCTCCGCCTTCTGGAGCTCGCGTACGACGCTGAGCAGCGTCGTACGGTCCGCCGAGAAGCGCCGCAACACCAGTTCGAAGTCCGTGGTCTCCTCGTGGACCACGAGGGCGAGGACCTGTCGGGCCATCCGCGTGAGGCCGCCGACACGCCCCGCGAAGCGGTTGACCAGTTCGAGGACGTCCTGTTCGTCCGACGGATCCTGGTCGGCGTCCTCCCAGGCGAAGAAGCGGCGCATGGTGGTGGCGGGCCGCACCAGGAAGCCGTTGACCGTGTCCCGGAACTCGGCCTCGATGTCGTCGACCGTGTACCGGTACGTGCCCTCATGCTTCTGTTTGACCGCGCGCAGGTACTCGACGGTGTAGTTGTCCCGGGTGACGCTGCTGTCGATCAGGTCGTGGTGCACCCCGCACAGCAGCATCAGGTTGTCGAAGTCCCTCAGCTGTTCGACGTCCCGGCCGTCCCATGCCTCGTGCCGGGCGCTGCCGGGCTCAGCGCCGATGATGTGGGCGATCTTGCCGACCCAGGCGCCCTCATCCGTGACCAGCCGCGTTGGGCAGTGCGGGTCGCCCCAGGCGCACTCGTTGCCGGAGAACGCCCACAGCCGGCGCGCGACGCCGGACATCGGCTCCTTGCGGTTCTTCTCGGGGCCGCTCGTCCGCTTGGCCACAGCCCGCCCTTCCTTCGCCCTGACGACAACGCGCAGCGTAGTCGAGTGTGTTGGGGTGCGGCATGCGTGCTGGTTGTCCGGCTGCTACGGCGCAGGGTCGGGCGGGCGCGGGGGCGAGTTCGGCCTGTTCGGCGACGGCGCCGAGGCGGTCGGCGGGCACCGCGTATGTGGCCGCGTAGCCAGCGGCTGTGCTGGGCCTGACGCTGGGCGCTGGTGGCCGGCCGAGGGGTGAGGCGGGTCTGCTCTGGTGTGGGTGAACTTCGGTCGTTGTCGCCCGAGTCCGTGTCGTAGTCGGGATGATGTGGCACGTGCGGGGCCGCGGCGGCCGCGGGAGGGGGTCAGGGTGAGCAGGTGGGGGAAGCAGCAGGACCGGCTGGTGGTGCGGGCCGTCGACGTGCTGTCGGGTGTGCTGAACGGCGCGGTGCCGGAGCCTGCTCGTCGTGTCGTCGCCTCCCGGGCACTGCTGGCCGTCGAGGAGTTGGTGTTCCCGATGCACGAGGAGCTGGTGCTGGAGGAGAACGCGGACGCGGCGGCGCGTGAGGCTACCGATGAGCAGTGGGCACACGACGCTGCGGTGCGCGGGTGGGTGATCGAGACGTTGGCCGAGCACGCCACGTCCTACAACGAGCTCCATGAGGTGTGGGAAGACGATCTGGAGTACGTCGAACCCCGTGGTGACCATCCGGTGTGGGCGCTGCTGGAGCTGGCTCCCTTCGCGCGGCGCCTGCGGCTGCTGCAAGAGGCGGCCGCGAAGACCGCCGTCGGCCTGGGCGGCGACGTCGGCGTCGGCGCTCACCAGATCGGGCACTGGGCGGCGGGCCGGTCCCGGCCCGGAGATCGTGAGCGGGAGGCGCTGGCGGAGGCGCTGGGTGTCCACCGGGCGTGGCTGCACGCTTCGCGCGACGAGCAGCCCGATGTGCAGCTGTACAGGTTCGCGTCCTGCCCGTGCGAGAAGCCGACCGCCATGACGCGGCTGGGGCTGGGCCGGGAGGAGCCGGACTGGTACGACAGCCCCGCCGAGCAGGCTGCCGCCGTGCACTGGTGTGGCGGCTGCCGGCAGGGCTGGGTGAAGGACGCGGCCGGGTGGCTGCTGCCGCTGCCTCCCGGGGAGGAGCCGAAGCCGTCCCACAGGGACTTGGCCGGCCTCGGCCGACCGTTCAGCAGCAGCCCCTCGGTAACTTTCGATGAGCCGTGGCCGCGGGCGCTGTGGCAGCTCCCGGCAGGCCGGAAAGGCCGCGCCCGCACCGCCTACCAGGTCCCGGAACTGCTCACCCGGGAGCCGCAGACCCTGCCCGTACGGCCGGCGGCCGCGCGCATCGTCGTGCCGGAACCGGTGTGGGGGGCCGGTTCGACGGAACGGCTCGCCGCGAACGCGACGTGGTGCCGCACCTGCCGGGCCCTGGCCGACGCGCCTGAGGGGGCGGCCGGCGGCCCGTGGGTTCTGCTGCACCGCAGCGAGCCGCGACGCGAGCTGAGCACCTGGACCTACCCCACCGAGAAAGACGCTCTGCATCACGGCGCCCATCTGGCCATGACGTACCTGCAGCTGGACGACGGTCCCCTCGACCCTGTGGCGCTGGACCTGTTCGTCGGCCAGGCTCACCCCCAGGTCATCGCCCGCTTCCTCGAACTGCACCCGGAGACCACCCAGTTCGAGGTCGCCGAACTCGTCCCCATGCACGCCAGTGAGTTCTGAGCCCCGACGCGCTCCCTTGGCCGCGCCGGGGCGAGCGGTCAGGAAGCTCCAGCCGTTGTCAGCCAGGCGATCCACGCGCCGTCCTGCGCCCTGCCCAGGTGCAGGTCCGGCGTGTGATCGGCCATGCGGGCGCAGACTCGTCCGTAGGCGCCGTGACGGGCGGGGCACAGCCGGGCCAACTCCTCGGGGGTGAGCACCGCGAGGTCGTCGGGGAGGCCCTGGCCGGCCGCCGTCGCGCGTGCCTGGGCACCTCGTCGGCGTTCGACGGCGTCCCGGTGCTCGGCGAGCAGACGGACCCAGCGCAGATCGCTGTCGTCCTGGTCGCCCGCGGGGGTGTAGAGGCACTGGCGCGCACCGTGCTCGTCGATCTCGTCGACGACGATCATGCCGATCGACTCCAGCATGCGGCACGAGGCCAGGTTGGCCTTCTGGGTGACCGCAACCAGCGGGCCACCGCCCGGGACGGCGTCCGTCCACCAGCTGACGGCCGCGGCGACGGCTTCCTTGCCCAGCCCTTCGCCCCAGGCGGAGGGGAGCAGCTGGTAGGAGATTTCGGCGCGGCCCTCGCACCGGTGGTCGGCGCCGATGGTCACCAGGCCGATCGGTTGCTGGTCGGCGACGCGGACGACGGTCCACGCGCCGGCCGTCGTCGGGTAGGCGGCCTGCCGGGCGGCGACACGTTCCTGCGTGACCGGACCGCCGAGGTGCGCGCGGACCCGGTCGTCGGTCAGCAGCTCGTGCACGAGGAGTCCGTCTTCGTGGGTGACCGGCCGCAGGAAGAGATGGTCGGTGCGCAGCTCGGCGGGCCAGAGGCGGTCCAGGGCGGTGTCGACGGATTCCATGAATGTCACCTTGGCAGCCGGCGGCTCGGAGCGGGCCGGCTTCGTACGGAGACGCACGGGCGGGTGACGGGAGTGAGCGGCTCCGGGGCTGGCCCCTGCGGTGGAGCCGTACGAACGCTCGGGCTTTCGGTTCGTGTTCGGTTACCGGCGGGGGCATTGTCGGTGGCGGCTGGCAGTCTGACCGGGACAGAGGCAGGGCCGTTTCGGAGCAGCAGGAGAGGTCGCACCGTGGACCAGTTCAGGGGCTGGAAGAGGTACCCGCGCGTCATGGAGGGTGCTCTCGCGCGCGCCGGCTACGCGGATGCCGAATTCGCGGTGCGCCGGGGAGAGGTGCGGGGTACGGCGGAGGCCCGGTGGGCGTGGATCGGCGGGGCTGCGGAGCTGACGGCCGAGGAGTGGCCGGACGGGCTGGAGCTGGTGTGGAACTCGTCCGCAGGCTGGGCGTATCAGGAGCGAGACGGCAACAAGCTCGTCGCGTTGCCGGTGCCGGTGCTCGCGGCACCGGAGGCGATCACTGCGCTGCTGCCGGCCCTCATGGACGGACGCCGCGACCAGCTTCCTGCATCCGAGGATCGGTGGGAGCACGCCGCGATCCTCGCGAGATGGTCGGAGTCTGCCGCAGTCCTCGGCGACGACAAGTACGACGCGGCCTACCAGCGCGCCGAGGAGGAAGCCGCGACATACGACCGGTGGCAGGCCGAGCTGAGCGACGACCTGCCCGTCACGGCGCCGTTTCCCGTGGAGGCCAACGGCACCGCCGGGGCCGCCGCCCTCGGGTCCGGTGACGTCCGCACGCCAGACGCGGCGGAGCGGGCCCGGCGCGCGCACGTGGACGTCATCCTGCAGTGGGCCCTCAAGGCTCGCGATGACCGCAGCCACGACCCGGACCCGGAGGCGTTCGGGGCCCTGTGCGACTTCTTCACCCGGGCCGTGGTCTTCCCCGGGCTGATGGACCCCGACGACGGGCAGCGCCACACCAGCGACCCCTCTCGCGCCTTGGCCCACCTGCTCATCCAGCACCTGGAGCGTTACGGCATGGACCTGGAGGACCTGCCCGAGATGGTGTCGCCCGATACCTCGGTCGCGCCCGTCGGGGACGCGGTGGCCGAGTGCATCGTCCAGGCGCTGCGCTCCAGCCGCTGGTTCAGTGACGCGGTCTCCGGAACCGGCCAACCCAGCAGCGAGGTGATGTTCCGTACCGTTTTCGGCAGCACGGGCGTTCTCCACCTCGCCGACGTGACCGGCCCGGACGACCGCCCGAAGGCGTAGGGACGGAACTCGGTGATGCAACCACCGCAACGGTGGCTGCGCACGTCGGGCGTTCACCCCGTCCGGACGACCCCGAGGCCCAGTCGCGGGGAGGGAACTGCCAGAATTCGCCGACGTTGCCAACCACCGCCTTCGACTGGGGGGAAGCCCTGTGAGCGACAACATCGACGTGGAGGCGACCAGGCTCCCGGACGGCACCCTCGTCCTCCCCCTACCCACGGTCACCGCGATCCTCCGGCAGATCGCGGACAGGGCCGAAGCCCGGCAGCAATCGCAGCGAGTCACGGACCCCATCACGGAGATCCGCGCGATCGCCGACCAGATCGATGCCGCTGGTCTCATCGATCAGGTCGGGCCGTAGCGACCGCACCGTGCAGCGGGGCCCCAGCCCCACATTCCGTCAGTCGGATCAATGGATTCCGTACGTAGGCCCCTGGTGCCCGTGCTGGTCCGGCCGTCCCCTCCTCAGATGACCTGATCAGGCGTTCCCGGGAGACGGTGAACTTGTGGAACCAGGCGGCGGAGGGCCGGAGGGCCGGAGGGCCGGAGGATACTGCCGGGATGCCGACCGATCTGAAGAGCGCACTGGCCGCGCTGGAGGCCCACCAGCCCGGCTCGCTGCTCGGACTGCGCGAGACACAGTGGCTCGATGCGAAGGCTGCCGCGTACCAGCTCGATGCCGACCCCCGCGCGCCCGAGGAACTCGCCAAGGATGTCGCCGCTTTCGCCAACGGGGGAGGCGGGGTCATCGTGATCGGCATGGCCACCCGCATGGAAAGTGACGAGGAAGTCCTCGACCATATCAGGGGGCTCGCCCAGGATGCGGTGAACGTCGACCAGGTCCGCAAGGTGATCCGCGCCCGGGTCACCCCCGCGCCCCGCGGGGTACGCATCGGCTGGTCCGGCGACGGTGAGGAGCGCGTGCTGTTCATCGACGTTCCCGCGCAGCCCGCGGCCACGCTCTTCGTCGTGGCGGCGCCGACCGGGAAACCGGGCACTCAGCGGACGGACACCGTCGCCGTGCCGGTGCGAGACGGCGACCAGACGCACTGGCTGCCGCGCGCCGAGATTCAGGCGTTGCTCTCCGCGGGTGTCCGGGCTTCCGGAATGCCGACCGCCGAGGCCCTCGCCGACCTCGTGCGCCAGGCCGTTTCCGAAAGCGGGTCAGAGGGAGGGCTGCGGGTCGGTCAGGGGCTCCCGGATCGCGAGCGGGAGATGCAAGAGGCATACCGTCAGTTGGCCAGGGCCGAGCTGGGGGAACCGGCCGGGGAAGCATGGGCCCACGGGTCGACCGCTCTCCAGGATCTGCACCACGCGCGCGACGGCGAGCCCGGCTGGGTGCTGTGTCTGGTTGCCGGGCGCCCGCCGGTCGTGGTCGCCGCGCCCATCTGGCAGGCGATCGTCGAAGCCGGCCGGCACGCGCCAGGTCATGATCCGCTCGCAGCGATCGGCCTTCCCCGCCCGCCCGAGGACACGGACACCCCGTGGGTGATCGCGGCCGACTCACGGGGTGTGGACGTCGACGGCGGATCGTGGGGCGCGGGCCGCCTGGCGTGTTCCGGGCGAGGCGTGTGGCGGTGGCAGCCGCTCCCCCGCTTCAGCGTCAACCAGGGGCGGTCGGCCGAAAACTGGACTGCCGGGCAGACACCGGCGCTACGGCTGCGCGCCGTGGTGAACCTGCCCTGGGCCGAGGCGAGCGCGCTGGAGATCAGCAAACCCCGGCGCACTCTGCTCGAGCAGCAGCTTCCGCACAGCGCGGTGGCCGGGGCGGTGACGATGCTGTCCCTGCGCCGGGGCGCGGAACTTCCCGCCGCTCGCTGGGAACGGGGGCCCTTCGGCAACTCCGCCCGATCTGTCGGCTACTCGTGCACGATCGCCGGACCGGACGGCGGCCCGGCCCTGAAGGCGTCCGTCATGCTCGCCCTGCCCACCACGATGGAGTCCACCGTGGTCGCCTGCTCCGACGTTCTGATCGAGAACCCGCAGGCATGGGCGGCAGCCATTGGCCCCGGCTGGGACACGCGCCTGGGCTTCGACGAGGTCCAGGCCGTGCTGCTGAGCACGTGGGAGACGGCCGCCGAGCTGCTGCCCGACGTCGTCGGTGACCCGGCCGGGCTGTCCTGGTCCGCCCCGCCCACCACCGAACTGCGGATGACGTGCGAACAGCCCGCCGACAACGGCGTCCTGCCCGCCCTGGACTCCCTCGTCGACCTGGAGTCGCTCGGCACCAACGATGGCGGCACCAGACCGCGGATGGCCGTCACCATCACGGCCGCGCCGGCGATGGGCCAGACGGAGCGCCAGAGCCTGCTGCGGGAGGCGCTGGTGCACATGGCCCGCCAATTCGGGTACGTCGACGCGGACTTGGACCTGCTGTAAGCCCGGAGGTCCGGCGACGACCGTTCTGCTCGGCGGGCCGGGTCAGGAACCGACAGGGGTAGGCGGCTTCAGCAGCGAGGTCGGAAGGTAGGCGGACCTGGTCTGCAGGTCCCAGCCATGCGCCTGCACGGCGAGTGCGGCCAAGGCGATCGTGCCCAGGGGAAGCAGACTCCCGGGCGCGGGATTCTCACCGACGCCGGCACGGTGCTGGGCCAGTCGTTCGTCCAAGGCCCGCTCGAAGGCGCTCTGATCGTCGCGGAGCAGGACGCGCAGCAGGCGCTGGTCGGGACTCACGGCGTGGGCGGCGTCCAGGGCGAGGGCCGCGTCCAGTCGCTCGTCCGTCGATGGCTTGGTCAACGTCACCTGTGGCCAGTCTCGGGGCAGGTGACCGCGGGCCGGGGTCAGGTAGCCGCACAGGGCGTCCATGTGTGCGAGGTCGTCCGGTTCGGAGACAGAGTCCCGGCCGGCGTGGGGCAGGTTGTTGCGCAGGGCGGGTGCGTAGTCGTTGCGCAGGAGCAGACCGATCACCCGTTCCCAGTCCCGCACCAGGCCGCTGGCGACGCAGATGTCGAAGGCGTCGACCCATGTACGGGCGGTGACCGTGTCGGTCGCGTCGTGCATCTCGTCGTAGTCCAGCTCTTCGCTGGTCAGGCGCGTCCCGGTGAGAGGCAAGGGGATCTCCCAGTCGCCTCTGGGGGTACAGCCCAGGTCCAGGACGCCCAGGCGGCATTCAGCAGCGGTGACCAGGGCGAGGCGGGTGCGCTCGTCGTCGAGGTCGGGGTTCTGGATGGTGCGCGCTGCGACGTGGTCGAGCAGTTCGTGGCCGAGTTCCTCGAGCATCACGCGCATCGGGTAACCGCGTTGGTAGACGTCCTCGAAACGCTCCTGGACACGGTCCGCTTTGTCACCGAGGGCCTGGTCGAGGCGCTGCTGGTTCACGCGGTGGCGTGGCGCGTTGCTGATCTCCATCCGTGGATCGTGTCACGCCCCACCGACAGCGCCGGCCTTGCACTTTCCGTCCGTCGACCGCATTCCGGCGACGCGGGCTCCGAAGGCATTGTGCGAGCGGGGGTGATCACCCCGTGGCGTTCCAGGGCTGCTCGTCGTCGGACCGGACGATGCGCTCATGTTCTGATCGGGCCGCTTCGAGTAGGCGGCGCCAGGAGGTGACCAGCGGCCGGCGTCGCAGGAGGGAGCGCCGTTCACGCTCGGTCATGCCGCCCCAGACGCCGTGCTCGATGCGATTGTCGAGGGCATGCGCGAGGCACTCGGTGCGCACCGGGCAGCCGGTGCACAGAGCCTTGGCCCGGTTCTGGGCCGCCCCGTCGACGAAGAGCTCGTCCGGATCTGCGGTTCGGCAGATCGCGTGTTCGCCCCAGGTCTCCTGTTCATCCCCGACCATCTGGACGCCGTCCCCTCCCCGGTCCGGCCTGCCGTTCCCCCCCGGCAGACGCAGTCCGGAAACCGTACGGCAAGCACGCAGGTCGTGGGACCTCGCCCGGTTGCGGCAATCCCTTTGAGTGACGGCGGCCTTGACGACATCGCCGGCGCGGGGCTCGGCTCAACCGGTACCCGAGCAACCGGGCATGGGCGGCAATGAGGCTTCGCCCGTCAGAGCGCTGGTGCGCTGCCGGATCGCCGCGAACATCTGCGCGCGATTCTCTTTGATCGGGTAGTCGATCCGGTCGTAACGCAGTTGGAGGGCGGCGGTGCGATCCGGGGACTTCAGGAGGACCAGCCCGAGGCCTTCTCCGGGCGTCAGGTCGCGGTGGCCGCACAGCTCCAGCGGCAGACCGTGGTGCGGGTCGGTCAGGGCCTGGACCAGCTCGGCGCGGCGCAGGCCGGTGTCGGAGTCGTGTTCGAGCTGCAGGATCCACCACTCCCCCAGCCTCGCCTCGTGCCCGGTGACGACCTGGGGGACGGCGACCGTGTGAAAGAGTCCGAGGCGGCGCAGCAGACCGCTGGGCAGCCAAGCGGCGTCGCGCCATGTGGACTCGTAGGCGATCGGCTGGCGTTCGTCGTCCCACTGCTTCTCGTAGGGGGTCCAGGTGTCGCCGGCCAGCCAGCAGGCTTCTGCGCCGTTGCTCTGGAACTGCTGGGCGAGGGCTGCCTCGGCCTTCTGGAAGGCGCGGCGTGAGGGGCCGGTGAGCTGGATGCTGGTCGGCTGCCCGAGTCGGCGGAGCTCGATGCCGCGATCGGTGCGTGCGCAGATCCGGACGCCGTTGAGTCCGTAGATTTCGTCTCGTCCGGTGCGCATCGGTGCGCGGGAGGGCAGCAGCCCGCCCAGCAGGCTGTCGAGGCTGTCGTTGCTCTCCAGGTGGAGCCTGATGCTGTGCGGGGTCGGCTGCACGTAGCGGATGCCGAAGGGGTACTCGAAGAAGTGCCTCTGAGAGTTGAGGACCCAGTAGAACACCTCGGATTCGAGGAGGAGTTGCGCCTGCTGGGCCGGTGCCGGGATGAGGGGCGCGCCGGGCTGCAGGGCGGTGACGGCGTCGCAGGCGGCTTGGCGGGGGGCGCCGGTGTAGAGGGCGTAGGCCCGGGCTCGGCTGCTGGTCTGGGTGGCCGACATGGCTTCAGGCACCTTTCGCTCAGCTCCGTCGGCCCGCGGAGCGTGAGGAACAGGCACTGGTGTGCGGTGTTGCGGTCGGTGGGGTGCAACTGATCGAAGCCGTGCTTCTTCGCCTCCGCCTTGAACCAGTGGGCCGAGGTTCGCGTGAGGAGCAGCAGACCGATGCCGCGCGACGCGACTGTAGTTGTCGGGCCCGGCTCGGTGGGGGCGCCACGCCGGGGCGGGGCGCGGGTTACAGGGGGGACGCGGCTGGCTGGGGATCGTTGTGCTGGGCGAGTTGGCCGCGGGCGCCGGCTTCTTGTCGAAGTGCGGTCCTGAGGTGCCACAACGAGATAGCCGGCAGGAGGCCGCCGAGCCGGGCCACCGCCCTCAGTGCCTCAGCCGCCTGGGCCAGGAGCTCGGCGGCTGATCGCGCCTGCTCGGTACTCCGATCCCCGCTCAGGCGTTCTACGATCTCGTCCAGCAGCTGTGCCAGCTCACCCGCTCCTGGGTCCTCCGGCACCTCAGCTCCCCACCACTGGACGGCAGCCTCCAGGGCCATGAAGCAGTCGGTGCGGTCGAGCGGTGGCGTGGTTCCTACGTCCCCGTGCATCACGATCCCCATCGTTCTCCGTCAGGGGCCCCGTCGGGGCAGGAACCGAGAATCGGCTGCTCTCGGGTCAGACCCCGACGCGGGGTGGGAGGGGTTCCGAATGCGGTCGCACTGCGGTCGGCACGGGTATGCCGCGGCGCACGGCCTCGCGGGTGAGGGCGTCGAGCTGGGCACCAGCCGCGGTGTAAGCGTTGGCGGCGCGCGCGAGACGCCGCTCGGCGGCGGCCAGGTCTGCGGCGAGTTCTTCATCGGTTCGCGGCCGCCCGCGAAAGCCAGCTGGTGCTGAATGCTCCGCCTCACCAAGGTGCGGCTCGTGCTGCCGTGCGGAGCGGCGGATGAACACGCCCTTGCCCTTGACCGCGTAGACCAGACCCTCGCGTTTGAGCACGCGCACCGCGTTCTGTGCGGTCGAGTTGGCGATCCCGAAGCGGTCTTGGAGTTCCCGCGCGGAGGGAAGCCGCCCGCCCGGTTCGAAGCTGCCGGACTGAATCTCCACCCTGAGTAGGTCTGCCGTACGGACGTATGGGGGCCTGGGGTCGTGTTCCTCGTCGATTACGTCGTTGGGGAGGGGGGAGGACTCCGTCCGGGCCGCCAGCGGGAGGCCGGGGTGTGTGCTGCTGACGTAGCTGCCCCGACCGAGCACGGAGTAGACGATGCCTTCCTGCTTCAAGACCCGCAGCGCGTTTTGCACCGTCGAGCTGGAGACTCCGAAGCGCGCCTGAAGGACCCGCGCCGACGGCAGTCGGCTCCCGGGCGCGTACTCCCCCGTCTGGATCCCGGCGCGCAGCACCTCGGCCGCCTGGAGGTAGGGCGGCCTCGAGTCGTCTTCCAGCGGCAATGTCATGGGCGTAACCGTACGCAGCAGTGCTCTCCGCTCCGGGCTGTGGGCTGGCCCCCTGCGGCCGTCTGGCCAGGGAAAACAAGTCGAATACCTGTGCCATTTCCCGGAATCTCGGGTTACGGTTCGTACCTGTAAGAGCACGAAGGGGGACATCATGGAGGCCACAACGTCTCGGTACGTCGGGCGCCCGCCGGGCATCGTGACCCGGGAGGACGGGCTGACCGACCGGCAGCGCCGGATCGTCGACGCAATCCGGTCCAGCATCAGGGACCGCGGATACCCGCCGTCGATGCGGGAGCTGGGCCAGGCCGCCGGGCTCTCCAGCACCTCGTCCGTCGCGCATCAGATCGGCGCGCTGGTGAAGAAGGGCGTCCTGCGACAGGACCCGAAGCGTCCTCGCGCCTACGTCCCCACCACGACCGCCGGCCCCGAAGGCGACGTCGCCGTAGAAGCGGGCCCCGAAGACGCGGTGTCCGACTCCTCGGTGGTCCACACCCCCCTCGTCGGCCGCATCGCCGCCGGCGTTCCCATCACCGCCGACGAGCACGTCGAAGATGTGCTCGCGCTGCCGAGGCAACTCGTCGGCAGCGGACAGGTGTTCGCGCTCACGGTCAGCGGCGAGTCGATGATCAAGGCGCACATCATGGACGGCGACACCGTTGCCGTCAGGGTGCAGCCGGACGCCGAGAACGGCGAGATCGTCGCCGCCATGATCGACGGCGAGGCGACGGTCAAGCGACTCAAGCGGGAGGGCTCGACGGTGTGGCTCATGCCGGAGAACGACGCCTTCGAGCCCATCTGCGGCGACGCCGCGTCCATCCTCGGCAAGGTCGTGGCGGTCATGCGCAGCGTGTGAGCACGCCGGTCGGGAATTCAGCGGGCCGGAAGCGGTGACTGCTGTTGTTGATTCCTTTTGGGATAGGAAAACGCATGAGCGACGAAGCAACGCCGGACGTGACGTGGGAAGAGATCGCGCACAGCTGGCGGCTGGACGAACTCCTCGAAGGCCGCATGCGGCCCACCACGAGCGACGACGTGCTGACGCTGATGACGATCGGGGCGCTGCGCGACCGGCGGCCGCCGCTGAGTGAGGCCGCGCGGCGCAAGGCCCTCGACGTCATGATGTCGGCGGCTGACGGCCGCTCGGGGGCCGAAGAGGACCAGACGCCCCGGGATCCTGCCCGTATCGAGCAGACTCGGCAGGCCGCGCTGCGTGCCCTCGAAGAGGCCCAGCAGCAACGCGAGGAGTGACCAACCACAGGCGGCCAACGCAGGGCGCGGACAGGAGTGCCTTCGAACCGAGTGCCGTCGTTGACCAGGGCATGAGCGTGCGGAACCTCCTCGACGCGGCCTTCGCGCAGCCGGCCGCCCCGGCTACGCGTGACAGCGGCCTGACCTTCACCACCCTGACCTCGGGTGCCTGGAAGGAGTTCCTTCTCGGTCCCGGCGCTGGACCGGGCAGATCGGGATCCTGGGACGAGCAGTTGGCGGTGCTGTGGAAGCGGGTGGTCGCGGAGTGCGGAGCAGCACAGCGACTCGCGGACGAGCACGACATCGGCTGGGAGCTGGCTCCTCACGAGTCGAAGGCGGTCCTCGCGCTGTGTGGGCCGGACGACGTCGTCATCGACGTCGCCGCGGCCGCACTGGCGACCCAACGGGAGCAGTGGGAGCTTGAGCGGCGCTTCGCCCGGATCCATCGCCCCCTGCCCTCGGACGTGGCCGGCCTGGTGCCCGCGGACGTCGGCGCGCTGCGGTCCGGTCTGCTGGACGAGCAGGACTTCCGCGCCAGCACCTACGTCGTGCAGCAGGACCGAGCCGTGCGGTGGCTGCGCGCCCTGACCGGCACCGCGGCCTACCTGTCCGCCGCGCACATGGTTCCCGCCCCGCTCGCCCTGGACGTGGTCACCACCGCCCCCTTGGACGAACCGACCCGGGAAGCGCTGCGGCTGCCGGCCCCCTGGTCGCTCATCACGCACGACGCTGTCCCCCTGCGCGCGGCCCAGGCCGATGACGACGAGCTCGCCGCGCTCGTCGAGGCCGGCGTGTGCGTGGGACCGGAGCCGGTCATCCTCGGCGGCCTGCTCGCCTCCCAGCCCGATGGCCGACTCGACACGACGTCAGGGTTCCTGCTCATCTCCTCACTTGACGCGACGGGGAAGCGGTGCCAGGTGCTGCAGCCGACCGCGTACGGCGACCACGGCGGCGGCCGCGTGCTGTACGGGTACGCCGCGCAGTTGGCATTCGCCCGGTGGACGCCGCCGCCCGTTCTCCCCGAACCCGGGCCGCGCCCCACGTCGCGCAGCGCCCTGGGCAGGATCGCCGCGAGCATGGCCGGGCAGGCCGGCGCCTTCCACGCGGTCCGTGTCCTGGACTTCACCCCTCCGCCCGAGGGGCCGCCCGAGCAACGCACGGCGCCAGCCGGCTCGCGGGGGCCGCTCGTCGTCGGCACGTGGCGGCGGGCGCACTGGAAGCCCGGAGTGCGGATCGGGATCCGCGACACCGAGGGGCGGCTCGTCGGGCCGGTCTACAAGGACGGCGCCGTCGAGGGCCTCACGTTCACTCGTGAGCGCCGGTTCTTCCCCCGAGCGCGGGTCCGCCCCGACCTCCCCCTCGCGCCCACCACGCCGGTCTACCGGATCCCGAACCCCGGCTCTGCGAGCCGGTGACCTCCCGGTAAGCGGAGAGAGAGCCGGTCGCGGCAGACGGGCGCGAGAGCGAGTTACCGCGGCGGAGGTGCGGGGCCGCTGATCACGCCGGACCCGGCGGAGTACACCCCCGGACGCAGCGCACGGGGGGACGCGGCGTCCAGGGGGACTGCCCGCCAAAATACTGCGCTGACCCCCCGCTTATCGCACATATCGGGGAATCCCATCACGCGTCGGGGCGGTGCACCGGCTCGTGGCCGGTCTGGCCGGGACGCTGTGGACGGGGAAGTCGGATCAGCTGGCGGCCGGCGTGTGCAGTGGGTGCACGGCCTGCCCGTGTGCGTCAGGCAACGGGACATGTTCGGCGCACAGGATCCGCAGGCGCAGTGGCGGGTGCGTGCGCAGGCCCCTCACCGTCACCCAGATCCGGGGCAATACGGCGCGGGCGCGTTCACGTTCGAGGTCCTCGCGCCACATGTCGGCCACGGCGGTCCGGCCGCAGACACGGGCGGCCGCAAGGTCGCAGGCCAGTTCGCCCCACCAGAAGAACATGGTGTTCAGCGCCCAGGCGGCGGCTGCGGTCAGGGCGAGGGCGGGCAGGGACAGCAGGCCCGCGGCCAGGCCGACCACCGCGACGGCGGCGGACTCGGCGGCGATGCGCTTGCCGGTGTCGCGGCGCTGTAGGTGGGCGAGTTCGTGCTCCAGGACCGCGGGGAGGTGGTTGGTGTGCCGGGGGTGGAGCCACCGCATGCCGAGCCACACGTGGCCTCGGCGGCCGTGGCCGGTGGAGCGGGCGTCGGCCCAGCTGTCGGTCTCGCTGGAGGTGGCCAGGGTGATCTTCTTCAGTCCGCGCTCAGCGGTGGTGCGGCGTACGTGCTCGGTGGTCTGCCGCATCCTGGTGGCGATGTGGCGGTACGTGTCGCTGTCGGACGGGTCGGGCTTGCGGCCTGCGTGGACCTGCCAGGTCAACGCCTGGGCCGACGGCCCCATGGCGATCGCCGACTTCTGCCGGGCGCGGCCCTGCACCAACCACACTCCGCCGGCCGCCGCCGCCACACCGACGGCGATGCCGGCCGCCGGTCCGCGCAGCTGTGTCATGACGGCCTCGCTGATGATCGCCGTCGCCACCACCGCCTGCCCGGCGTGGCGTTGCAGCATCTCCCCCAGTGTCATGGTGATCACCGTAGTCGGAGGCCGGAGCGTCGGACTGGGCTGGGGACGGCCGCCTGGTCAGGTCTGTTCGTCGGGGAAGAGCCGCTGCGCCATCTCGATCACGAAGGCTGAGGGCCCAAAGGACATCCAGTATCCGTTCCTGGTCTCGTACCCGGGACCGACGATCATGGTCACGGTCGACTCGGCACGGGTGAGGGCGACGTAGAAGGTGCGCCTCTGCTCCGCGAGCTCCGTCTCCGTGGGTTTCCGCCACTGCCTCCCGCTCGGGACGTCACGCGGAATGAGGCCCTGGAGGAGGCCCGGCAGGATCACGGTGTCGAACTCTCGGCCCTTGGCTGCGTGGTAGGTGGCGAGCAGTACCTTCCCGATGACTTCCTCGCCGCGCGCGAGGTCCTGCAGCAGAAAGTCCTTGGACCTGCACAGGTCGGCCAGGCGGTCGAGGCTGCTCGTGTTGTCCTGGTCGGGGTGTCCTGCGGCTATCTCGTCGAGAGCCAAGCCTGCGCGCAGCTGCTCCAGCCAGGCGAGGGCAGGGGCTTCGGCTGGGTAGAGCTCCTCGGGGTCGAGGCACAGTTGCAGAGCCCTGGGAACGAAGAGCCGCGAGGGGGACGGGGCGAGCTGGGCCTCGCTACGCAGCGTGGTGAAGGCGCGGGCCAGGGAGGCAAGTGATGGTGCCTGGGTACGGCGCAGCATGTCGGCGCGATCGGCGCCGGATGCGGTGTGGATCTGGTAGTTGGTGACGGCGCGGCTGGCGCACCGCTGGACGAAGCGGGAAAGGCTGCCGGCGGGGAGCTTGTCGTCACCTTCGTGCCGGAAGTCCAGCTCGCGTCGGGTGAGCTCGCTGCGGACTTCGTCGAGCAGGCGACCGCGAGCGGGGTAGAGGATGGCGATCCGCTCGGGGCTGATGCCCTTGTTCTGCGCATGCTCGACCAGGTCGCAGGTCACTCGGGCATGGTCCGCGAGCCCTCCCTCGACCTGTTCGAGGTTGACGTCGCCTGGGGGTGCGCCTTCGCGGGCGAGGCGGCCTCGGGAAAGGCCGAGGGCGGCTTCGGCGGCGGTGATGATGTCCTGGCCGCTGCGGTAGTTGACCTCGAGTTCGAGATCGCGGAAGTCCGCTCGGCCTGCCAGTTCGGTCAGGTACTTGGCGTCGGCTCCGGTAAATCCGTAGACGGACTGGTCGGTGTCCCCGACGGCGAAGACGGTGATGCCGGCCAGGTCGCGCAGGGCGAGGACGAGTTCGTGGAGGACTCCGCCGAGGTCCTGGTACTCGTCGATGACGAGGTGGGGGAAGCGGGAGCGCAGCAGGTCGCGGACATGTGCGTGTTCCCTGACGAGGTGCACGGCCCGGGTGACCATGGCCTCGAAGTCGATCTCGCCTCGGAGGATGAGCTGTTCCTCGTAGAGGCGTGCTGCCTGGACTTCCCGCGGGTCGAAGCTGTCCAGGTCCTCGTTGCAGGCCAGGGCCCGGCGGATCCGGGTGCTCTGGGGCATGCGGTGCTGGGCGAGGATCTCGCCGATGCCGGCCTGGTCGAAGCAGCGTTGCAGGAGCGCTTCGGTGGCCGCCTTGTTGAGGACCTGGCCTGCTTGAGGTGCCGACTGTCCGGTCAGGTATGCGAAGGCGCGGAGGATCTCGTTCAGGCAGAAGGCGTGCACGGTGGAGCAGGTGATCCGCCCTTCGGCGCGTACGCCGCTGCGCAGGACGCGGCGGCGGATCTCCTCGGCCGCCGCGTTGGTGTAGGTGATGCAGGCCACGCCGCGGAAGGCCGAGATCTGCGTCTGGAGCACGTAGGCGATCCGGGCGACGAGGGTGCGCGTCTTCCCGCTTCCGGGCCCGGCCCGCAGTACGACGTTGCCGTCGTGGAGAACGGCGGCCCGCTGCCTGGGGTGCAGACTGTCGAGTTCTGCGAGCAGGGTGTCACTGACCTGCATCGCTGCCCTGCCCGTTGACCTGTGGCGCCGTGTGGCCGGTGAGCAGCGAGGTCCCGCGGGCCGCGCGGCTGATGCGTTCCATGGCCAGGAAGAGGTAGGAAGCCGTGCCCAGGCGGCGCAGGGCGTGCTCGTCCAGGGGGACAAGGTCGTCGGTGATGTTGGCTTCGGACCGGATCCGGGCGTCCAGGTCGACCTGGGCGATGTGCGCGGCGAGGCGCTGGGCGAAGCGGCCCTTGCCGAGGTCGCCGATGCGCTTGAGCATCTTCTTCCGCAGCTCGGGGTCGATCGTCGTGTTCAGCTCGTTGGCGACCCCGCGGCTCACGTCGTCGATCGCGGTGGCGTTGCCGTTCAGCTCCTTGAATGCCTGGATGATCTCATCGCCGAACATGGAGCACAGGTCGGTCTCCAGGGTCTGGGCGCCGACGTAGACGCCGTGGTCCTGGAGTTCTGAGGCGAGGGGATCGCGGGTCGTTTGGTAGCCGGCCGCGCCGGTCTCCGGCAGGCGGGCAATCTCGTCCCGGAGCGCCTTGCCGCGGGCGTCCTCGGGGTGGAGGTTCGCGCCTCTTTTGAGGCCGGCTTCCCGTCGGCCGCGCTTGTCGCGCGCGGCGTCTCCGTCGGTGATGACTACGTGGGGGGTGTCGAGGCCCTTCGGACCGAGGAGCGCCCGGTAGGGCTTGAAGTCGGTGCCGTGGACGCTGGCCACCACGGTGCCGTAGGCGTCGAGGTCGAAGCCGGCGGCTTCGGCCAGGGCGGGGAGGATGTACAGCTCGGCCAGTCCTTCGACCAGTACGACGGCGGAGGCGAAGAGGACCTCGGCGCGGCTGACGTCGAGGTAGCGCTCCAGGTCCGCGGCCTGCTCGCTGCTGACGGGGAGGGCGGACGTTGTGGCACCGGTAGTGCCGTTCTCCGTTGCGCGCAGCACGATGAAGGAGCGGACCGGGGCGACGGCGGCGATGTGCGGACTGTGGGTGGTGAGGACGAGCGACGGTCCGCTGCGCAGCAGGTACCCGAAGAGGTGCCGCTGGAGGGTGACGTGGAGGTGGGCTTCGGGCTCCTCTACGGCGACGAGGGTGGCGATGAATTCCTCGTCGTCTCGCTGCTGGCTGAGGGCTTCGAGCAGCAGGCCGAGGTAGATGACGTTGGCGCTGCCCAGGCTGGTGTCGGAGATGCTCCTGCGGCGTGCCGTGTCGAAGAACAGGCGTACGGCGCGGATCAGTTCGT
The DNA here is from genome assembly GCF_043078065.1 of Streptomyces sp. NPDC015532. Taxonomy (NCBI): domain Bacteria; kingdom Bacillati; phylum Actinomycetota; class Actinomycetes; order Kitasatosporales; family Streptomycetaceae; genus Streptomyces; species Streptomyces sp. NPDC015532. The sequence continues at coordinate 26,285 of NZ_JBIBSY010000011.1, forward strand.
CCGGCTTGGAGGAGGCGAACCCCAGGGTGGGCTGGACCGCCAGACGCGGCCCGAACATTGCTCCCAGCCGGTCCGTCAGATGCCCCTCCAGCTTGGCGACGTTGGCGTCCTTGGTGAGCTGGTCGACTGCCGTGGCCATGGCCGAGGCGGTGGCTTCCAGGTTCACCGGGTCAAGGGGGAGTCGTTCGAGGAGATCCCTCATCGGGCTGCGCCGCCAGTTGTGCAGGTCTGCCTCGGCGTCTCGCAGGGCCGGCAGGACGCGCAGGGCAACTTCGCGGCGGATGGCGCGCACGTCGTTGGTCTCGCGGTCGCCGGCGAAGACGATGACGTCGTAGTCCTTCGCGGTCAGCGGCCGGCCGGTCGGCTGCACCCGGGAACCATCGGCCGTTGCCACCTCCGTCCGCGGGGCGAAGCGGTAGGTCAGCCGGGCTACGTAGGGGTCGAAGTCCACCGCGGCGCTGGACAGAATGCTCTTGGCGTCGGCGTCGTCGTCGAAGCCTCGTAGCTCGACCACGATGGTCACCTCGGCTCCGCCAGCCAGGCCGGTGGGGTGGCCTTCCCAGATGTCTTCCTCGCGCAGCATGCGCCGTGCGTCGGAGATGGACGGGTCGAGGACCAGGCGGATCGCTTCCAGCAGGTTCGACTTGCCGACGCCGTTCTCGCCGACGATCACGGCGTGGGCGGGGAAGTCGTCGATGACGAGGTGCCGGAAGTTGCGGAAGTTGCGTATCTCGATCCGCGAAATGTGCAGGCCCATTCGTCCCCTTGGCGATCTGGTGCGATGTGGTGATTCATCATTCCAGGGCGACCATGCCGGGGGGCGGTTTTCCCAGCGTCCGGTGGTCGACCAGGTCGCCCGATAGACGATCTTCCCTCGCGGGTGGGTAGCGAGAACCTGCGGGGCTCGGCTGCTAGCCGACGGTATCGGTTGCTAGCTATGGTGGTGGGTATGTCAAAGCAGCAGACGAATATCCGACTGGACGACGCCGTCAAGGCGGCAGCCGAGGACCGGGCGAAGCGGCGCGGTCTGACCTTGCAGGGGTACGTGGCTGACTTGATCGAGGCCGATGTGAATCAGGCGCGTGCCGCCTTCATGGCTGGCTCCGCGACGTTCCTGGCCCAGTACGCGGACGCGTTCGAGGAGGAGGTCGGTGAGGACCGGTATCCCGGACTTACGGAGGGGCTGGCCGAGCGCGCGCCGAGGGACGCCGCGTGAATCTCCGTGTCGATCTCGCCTGGATCTTGGCAGTGGCGCAGCAGATCCCGGGGGACCCCCAGGTCGTCGACTACGGCGTGCCCGTAGCAGCCGAAGCACGTCATCGCGCGGAGGTCCTGGACCGAGAGGTCTATCCTGAGCCCCATCACAAAGCCGCCGCGCTGCTGTGTGAACTGGCGAGGAACCCCAGCCTTGAGGTGCGCAACCTCTTGTTCGCGGCCACGGTGACGGCGGCCTACCTGTCGGCATGCGGCCTCCCGGTCAGCCCTGGGCTGGACACCGTGGTTCCCTTGGCCCGCGCCGCCCGGGACGGGCTCCCGGTGCGTGAGGTCGCCGCTCAGATCAAGACCTGGACGAGCTGATCGGGCATGGCCGTGGGCGAGCGTCGCCCGGCCATCAACACGCGTTTGGTCATGGACCGGAGTTCCTGCGATCGACGTATCGCGCAAGATCGGTCACGCGCCAGGGGGCGCCGCGTCAGTCTGTGGTCTGCCGACGAAGTTCGTGACCAGCGCGCGGATCCGGGAGCGGAGCTCGGACCACTCCTCGGTGGATCGGTGCTCCGCCTCCATCTGTTCAAGCACCTTTTCGAAGGACAGCAAAGCCACACGGCCGCGGCGACGGCCCAAGGCGGTCCGGGCCTCCTGCAAAGGGAGCTGCCTGGCATCCGCGCCCTCGGCTCGGCGGTGCAGCGCGGTGATCCGGGTCAGCACGTTGAGGTTGCCCAGGATTCGGACGAGCTCTTGATCCGCCCATCGGCCGAGCACGGCTTGTCTGCCCTTCCAGACCGCGAATCCGACGCCAGTGATCCACGTCGGCAGCATCACGATGCGGAAGGCCGGGGTCTCGGCCTGGGGGATCAACCCGCTGGCCAGGAGAATTCCATACGGCCCCTGCGCCAGGGCGATGACCATGCACCACTGCAGCAGACCCCTCGGATACCAACGTAGGCGGCCGTCAGCGAGGGTCACCATCGCACCGACCACCGCCAGACCGACCAGGAGCAGCCAGGCGGCCTCCGCACTCACAGCTGTCATGTCACGCACATGCGGACTGTAATGCCCGGCACCGACAGCCTGGCCACGAGCGGCCGGGCAGGAGTTCAGGCTTCCGGGACGTCGTCGTGCTCGGGGCGCTCTGCATCGGGGGCGAGATGGTCCACCAGCACGAGCAGCATCTGCACGGCGAGGGCGCCGAGGAGGATGGCGACCCATCCCATGGTCCATGGCGTGCTGCGGGTGTCGCGCACGGTGGGCGTGAGCACCACCATGACGGCGATCACGCCGCACGGAAGGACCCACTGCCGCCTCATGGCCGGCTGCCCGGCACGGCGTCGTCGGGCTGGTGCCCGCCCTCGGTGTCGTTGTCTGGGTGGTGCGGATGGCTTCGCCATGGAGCGGCCATGGTCATGAGCTCCTGGAGAAGGTGCTCGGCTGTGTCGGGGTCCTGGGCGTGCACGGCCTCGGCGTAGGACTTCTCCAGATCGTGGGCGGCTGTCCAGTCGTCCTCGTACGCCTGGCGCCCCTCGGGGTACCGCTCGCGGCGCCGGTCGTCGAGCCGGTCCACGACGAACTGGTAGGCGCGTACGCCGGTCTGCAGGTCCAAAAGCATGCGGCGGATCTTTCCTTTCGGAGTGGGGTGACCTGGTCGGCTGTGGGTCGGTCTACCGGCTGAGCGGTCGTGCGGCGCGGGCGCGCCGCGCCGCACGGAATGCTTCGGCGGGATCGTCGCAGGCTCCAGGGGCGGGACGCCACTCATCGGCTCGCCTGAGCGTGAAGGGGTGCCACCGACCGTCGAGACCGGGCCGGATCTGGACGCCTGCGGTCGAGTCGGTGATCGCTCCGTCGGCGATGTCGATGATGCCGAAGGCGAAGGCGCGGGAGGCGCGGAGGGCCGCTGCGGCCTGTTCCAGGGTGCTCGGCGGGACCGTGGCTGCGGCGAGGGTGGCATGGGCGCCGGCCGGGCCGCCGTGGCGGTAGCCGATCATCAAGGCGCGCAGCGTGGTTTCGCTGAGGCTGGTGGCGTCGGCGGCGGCGGGTAGCCGGTCGATGCCGTGAGGGCTGGCGAGGATTCGAACTGTGTCAGCGAGGTCGTCGTGGGGTGGGTCCGGGATGGCTGTCAGGAGAGCTCGGGCGCGATCGGCGGCGTCCTGGGTCATCCAGGCCAGGTCTTGGGCGCGGGGCCCGGGGAGGGGCGGGTCGTCGAGGTCGGTGGTGACCGGGACGATGGGATCGAGGTCGAGGTCGGGCGGGGAGTGCGGTGGCCGGTGGGCTGCCAGGGAGTAGAGCTGGTCGGCGCGGACGGTTCCGTCGTCGTCTGCCGGGAGGGTGCCGGGGTCGGTTTCGGCGATGAGGTCACGGACGAGGACGGCGAGGCTGCGGGCGGACATGCCGCGGGCGCCGAGCAGGATGGAGGCCGTGACGGCGAGGCGGTCGGTGACGGCGTGGCCGAGGGCGGCGCTGTGGTCGCACACGCGGCCGGCGTGGCCGGTGGGGCAGGAGCAGGAGAAGGTGATCTCTTCGGCTGCCGGAACGATGGCGATGCCGCCGGCATGGCCGGGGTCGGCGATGGCCGCAGGGACCCGGTTGGCCAGGAGGTCGGCGACGGCTTGGGCGTTGCCGGCGAGGCGGCCGGCGAGGGTGTCCCACTGGGTGTCGGTCAGTTCGGGCAGGAACAGGACGGCTTGGTGGGTGGCCTTCTTCGCGGTGACGGCGGCGGCCAGGCGCCCGGGTTGCGCGTGGATCTGAGCGACGCCGCCGTTGCGGTGGAGGTTGAGGCCCTTGCCGTAGGAGCCGGAGCCGTTGGTCGCCAGGTGGAATGCCTGCTTCCAGGCGGCGACGAGGGGGGCCATGTTGCGGGTGTTGCCGGAGCCGGTCATCGGGCGGCCAGGGCTACGAGCGCGTTGAGTTCGGTGTCGTCGAGGTCGGCGAGGGCGCTCTCGCCGGAGGTGAGGACCGCCTCGGTCAGGGCGCGTTTGCGGGCGAGGAGTTCGTTGATGTGGTCTTCCACGGTGCCCTCGGTGATCAGGTGGTGGACCTGGACGGTGCGGTGCTGGCCGATGCGGTGGGCGCGGTCGGTCGCCTGGTCCTCGACGGCGGGGTTCCAGGGCCGGTCGTAGTGGACGACGTGCTCGGCCCGGGTGAGGGTGAGTCCGGTGCCGGCCGCCTTGACCGACAGCACGAAGACCGGGGCCGGGTCGGGGTCGTTCTGGAAGGCGTCGACGAGGTCCTGGCGGCGGGCCGGGGGCGTTCCGCCGTGGAGAAAACGCACCGAGCGGCCGCGGGCCCGGAGGTGGTGCTCGAGGATCCGGCCCATCTGCACGTATCCCGTGAAGATCAGAGACGCTTCGCCGCGCTCGGCCAGGGTGGGCATGAGGTCGTCCAGGGCCGCCAGCTTGCCCGAGCGGCAGGCGAGGCCCGCCGGGTCGGCGTCCTCCAGCGGCTCCTTGAGATACAGGCTGGGGGTGTTGCAGATCTGGCGCAGGGCCTGGAGCAGCTTGAGGACGAGGCCGCGGCGCTGGATTCCGGTGCTGGTGGCGATCTTGTCCATGGTGTCGCGTACGGATGCCTCGTACAGGCCGATCTGTTCTTCGGTGAGGGCGACGATGCGGTGGTGGTGCACTTTGCCGGGCAGTTCGGGGGCGATGCCGGGGTCCGTCTTGCGCCGTCGCAGCATGAACGGGCCGACGAGCCGGGCGAGTTGCGCGGCGGCAGGTGAGGCGGAGTCCTTCTCCACGGCGCCGTAGCGGGTGCGGAAGGCTTTGCGGGTGCCGAAGAGGGAGGGGTTGGTCCAGTCGAGGATGGCCCACAGCTCGGTGATGTTGTTCTCCACCGGGGTGCCGGTGACCGCGATCCGGCCGCGGGCGGGCACGGTGCGCAGTGCCTTGGCGGTGGCCGAGGTGGGGTTCTTGATGTGCTGGGCCTCGTCCGCGACGACCAATCCCCACTCGGCGGCGGCGAGGGAGGTGGTGTCACGGCGGACGGTGCCGTAGGTGGTGATGACGACTGTGTTGGGGTCGAGGGCGTCACGGTCGAGGGTCCGGCTGGCACCGTGGTAGCGCACGACCGTAGTGGAGGGCGCGAAGCGGGTGATCTCGCGCTCCCAGTTCGCGATCAGGGAAGCCGGGCAGACCACCAGCGTCGGGCCGGCGGCGCGGGTGGTCTCGATGCGGTTCAGGTGCAGGGCGATGGTCGTCAGGGTCTTGCCGAGGCCCATGTCGTCGGCGAGCAGCGTGCCGAAGCCCAGGTCGACCATGTTCGCGAGCCAGGTCAGGGCGCGCTGCTGGTAGTGGCGCAGCGTCGCTTTCAGGGCGGTCGGCGGGGGCACGGCCCGGGTCTCGTCGGGGGCGCCGCGCAGCGTGCCAACCAGGGTGGCCAGGGCGCCGGCGGGCCGGGCTTCGAGGGCTTCGCCATTGAGGGTGAGGGTGCCGGAGAGGGCCGCGGTCAGCGCGTCGAGGGATGGCAGGGGCGCGAGGTCTCGGGCGCGGGCGCGGCGAGCGGTGTCGGCGTCGACCAGGAGCCAGCGGCCTCGCAGTTGGATCAGCGGCCACGCGGCGTCGGCCAGCGCGGTCATCTCCTGCTCGGTCAGCGGGTCACCGTCGAGGTTGATGTGCCAGCGGCAGTCCACCAGGCGTTCCAGTGCGAGGTATCCGCCACCCGTCGGGAACTCGTCCTCGTCGCCGGGGTCGTGGGTGCCGATGACGGCGGTGGCGGTGAGGGCGCCGAGGAGGGTGGGGGGCCACTGCACGGTGATGCCGGACTCGGCGAGCGGGGCGGTGGCGTGGTCGTGGAGGCGGGCCACGTCTTGGGCGGTCAGGGAGATGCGGTGGGGGCGTTCCTGGGCGGCGAGATGCGCCAGGGGCGGGTAGTGGCGGGCGGCCCGGCGCAGCGCGCGGCGTACAGCGGGCAGGGCGGCGGGGGTGAGCTCGGCCCGGGCGTGCCGAGCCCCGTCCCAGACAGTGATCGCTGCAACGGTGTCCTGCTGGTCGGGGGCGGCGAAGTGCAGGACGGCAGGTGCGGACGGGACGGTGCCCGCGGTGTCGGGGGCGGCGAAGTGCAGGACGGCAGGTGCGGACGGGACGGTGCCCGCGGTGTCGGGTTCCTTGATGCGCAGCACCAGGCGCGGGGTGGGGTGGGGATCGACGGTGTCCTCGATCGCGTCCGCCCACCTCCACAACTCGGGTGTCGCATCGGCGTCCTGGCCGGCGGGCCCGGTGTGGGGGCCGGATCCCAGGAGGGTGGGGGTGCCGGGGGTGCGGAGCATGGTGTCGGCGACGGCGTCGAGCAGGGGCCACACCGCGTGTTCGGGGGACGGGACGCGGATGGGGTTGGTACCGGCGAGGAGGCAGTGTCCTTCGGGGGCCATCAGCGCGGCGACGTCGGTGACGGCGGTGTGCAGGGCTTCGGTGATCGGGCCGATGCGCCAGCAGCCCTGGCCTTGGTCGGTCAGGGCCGGGTGGACACGCTGCTGCGCCACGCACGTGAGGGCCAGGCGCAGAGGGTTGCGCCATCCGGTGACCGAGGCGTGCTCTCCCTCGCGGGGATCGAGGATCAGGGGGAGGGCGAGGCGGAGCGGGACGGCCATGCCGGTCACGGTGGCGCGGCGCGGCATGATGCCACCGGTCCCGGCCAGGACGAGGTCGCGGGTGACCGGCTGAAGGGGCGCCGGCAGTAGTTCGAGGTCGGGGAGCGGTGCGCCGTCGGGCCGGAAGATCATCCATGTGCTGTGGGCGGGGTGGCGGGCGGGCAGCAGGGTGAGCGCCACGCCGTCGGCCAGGGCCTGCTCGAGGACGTGGTGCGCGCGGAACAACTCGGCTGCGCTGGCGGGAAGGGCGGGGGGTGGCTCCTGTGTACGGGCGAGGCCGAGCGGCGGAAGCAGCGCCGGGGCGTTGGACAGGGTGGGAGGCTCGGGCGCGGGAGCTGGGGGGACGTCGGCGGCCAGTGCTTGCTGAAGCATTTCCAGGAGGCTGCTGGCCGCGGCCGCGCGGGCGCTCTGTTTGCTCGTTCCCTCTCCCGTCGCGGCGAGTTTCTGCCCGCGGTGGACGGCGGTGACCGTGGCGGTGAAGGCGGAAGCGGCCCCCGTGACCCGGAAGTCGGGTGTCGTGGTGTGCCCGGCCTGGGCGAACTCGTGAAGGACCGAGATGGGGCTGCGCCCCGCAGCGGGTGCCGAGCCGGCGCGAGGCGCCGGGGCTGGCGGCGGGACGGCGGGGCTGGCGGGTGCGCCCCATGCCTTCACGGCACGGTCGGCGAGCGGGTCGGGAAGGCCGGCGAGCGCCGCGATGAGCGTGGTCATGGCCTGCTGCCGGGCGCCCTTGCGGGTGCGGGAGCGCTGAATGCTGCCGCTGATCTGCTGGTCGTCGACCGTGAGCGTGGCCTGCGCGTGAAAGCCGTCCTGGCTCCCGGCGTCCTGGCCCTCGCGTACGGTCGCCGCCGGCAGCCGGAGCAGCTGGGCGTGCATGGAGATGATGCTCGGCGCCAGTTCCGGGCTGGCGGTGACCGTGGTGAGCGCTGCACGGCGAACCGCCGCCCAGACCTCCGAGCCGGGAGCCTCCAGGAGCAGCACCCGCAGGTCGGATACCTCCAGGCGGCCCTGAGTGAGCCGGCGCGCCGCTTCGGCGGCCGCCGCCGCGGCAACGGTTGGCGCGGCATCGCGCGCAGTGCCACGCTTCAGCGCTGCGCGGAAGGCGTCGGTACTCATCGAGGAGGTGCCGTCGGCACGGGGTGCGGTGCGTGAGGCGGGGATGCCGGGTCCGGACGTACGAGCGGCCATCGCTGCGGGGCTGATGGGCTGCAGGCGGTCGATGGACAAAGAGCACTCCCCCAGTAACCGGACGCCGTCGAGACCGCCCCCATTGTCACCTGCGGGTGCGTCAGCTCGGTGCCATACACACGCCAGGCAGCCTCGTCCGCCACCGTCCGAGGAGGCGGTCAAGGCCAAACGCGTGTTGCGTCTTTATATTTCAAGATGTACTTTGGTCGTATCGAGCCGGGCTCTCCGGCCTCTCTCCCTTCCTCCCCCACCGCATCAGCGCGGCCGTACTCGGCTACGGCTGCACGGAAAGGCGCGTTTGCCATGTCCAGGAAGCCCCGCGACTTCACGTTCTCCGCTCCCCTCGTTTCGGCGGACGATCCACACGCCAACACCATCGCCGCCGCCATCGTGGCGATCGAGGCCCAGTGCGGTGAACGGGAGGGGTGGAACCGTCCCTCCCGCATCTTCACGCTGCGTCTGCTGCCCGGTGATCGGGTGGAGACGGCTCTGTATCCCGAGGCCATCTGGAACCCCGGCGGCGTCAACCCCGCCGATGCCTTGAGTGGGTTGAGCAGCTCGTTGCCGCCCGTCCCGGACCTTCTTCTACCCGCCGACGCGGCTCGGGCGCCCGTCTGCGCGGTCGGGTTCATGTTTGAGGGCTGGATGCGCGACACGCGCGTCCCGCTGCCTCCGGCGGTGGAGCGGCTCCGGCAGACGGGCATGCGGGTGAACCATCTGCTGCCCAACCGGCGGGAAGTCCGGCTTGTGCACGCCGTCGATCTCAACCAGCGCACCTTCCACGTGAAGCGTCAGCGGGGTGGAGAGGCAGACGTACGTGTCGCCGGTGGGCGGGACGACGCTGCGGGGCCGGAAGGAACTGTCTCCGTCGCTCTGGCCCGCATCATGCATGCCATGCGCAACGGCGAACAGGTCATTCCCGGTCGGCCCGCCTGATCATCACCCGTCCCGGCCGACGGGCAGCCCTCCCGGCGGCCGGGCCCCACCCAAGGAGTGCCATGCACCTGTTCCCCATGCTGTTCCGCTTCATCGCGAGCGGCGCCACGCCCGAGAACGCCTTCGCCCTCTACGCCGCCGCAGACCGAGAACTCCCGGTCGACCTGTTCTCGCCCCGCGCGGACCTGACGAAGGTGGACCGCGTCACCGTCGTGCGCGAACGCGCCGCGCTGCACGCCGTCGCGGCGGGCTACTTCAACGCCTCCCACGTCCCGTCGTCACCCTGTGACGGGGAGCCCCTGAACGAAGACGACGCCGAGTGGCTGGCCGACCGCCTGATCGAGGATGACGCCCCGTGTGTCCGGCTGGGCGGCGCCGGAGCGCTGCTGCTCGATGCCGCCGGACCCGAGCCGAGCTGGCTCTTCTTCGGCTGGAGCACCCGGGTCGAGTGACCCGGCCTTCGTGGCCCGGTGTCGTGGAGATCCACGGCACCGGGCCCTCGCGGTGTGGTCACTGCGAGTCGTCGTCGACGCCTTCCAGGGCCGGGGGCGCCTGCCATTTCAGGGTGTCCAACGGCCGCGGCAGGCGCTGGGCCGAGCCGGGCACGGGCGTCATCACGGCGGATGCCTCGTCGCTGAACAAGGCGACGGGCATGCCCGAAGTGTGGGCGGGCGCGGGTGCTGCCGTGCCTGATGTCTTCGTGGTGGTCATCTGCTCCCCCTGATGCGTCGCGGGCCATGCCCGCTCCAAGGCCGGCACACGGGCCGGCTGCGAAAGCGTACCCAGATTCGAAACTACGGTCCGAGAGGATTTCCCTGGGCCGTGCCTGCAGGTCAGGCTCTCTTCGCTGCTGATCGGCTGCAAGGCGGCACTCCGCCCTTCAGCGGCGCCGCCGGCACACGTTCGCCGTCTCGGCCTTCCGGATCCGCCGCGCCCCCGGCCCGTTGCCCTGACCGCCCGCCCGCCGCCACACGGGCAGCACCCGAGTACGGCAAGACCGGCCACAGCGGCCGCCGCATCTCGTACAGCCGGCTTGTCCCGGCCCTGCCGGTGCCCGAGGCCGACCCGGCGCTCTTGCCGACGACGTGGGTCATCTCGTCCAGGAGCAGCACGGACGGCTTGAGCGGCGCCAAGACGACGTCCACGGCCGGCCCTCGATCACTCACCGCTCGCGCCAGTTGGTGGAGCTCTTCGTGGCCGCGATTGTCGGCCCGAAGCTTGTCCTCGTCCATGAACACGGTCATCCGGCCTTCCGTGGTGTCCGCGAACGGTCCGAACGTCTGCTCGGCGGCGGCTGGCCCGAGTTCGCGGCATTCGACGGTGTGCAGGGCGCGCCTCAGCACGGCCGCGAGCCGGCCAGCATCGGCGTCAGCCGGCAGCGGCGTCTTCCCGCGCCCCATGGGGCCTATGAACATGGCCGGGTCCGGCAGTTGCTCACTCATCGTGGGGCTCTCCTTCTTCCAAGGGGCGACGGGGATCAGACCTGGTCGAGGTGGCGTTCGTACCAGGCGATCAGCTGGGCGGGGTCCTGGGGCATCGTCTTGATCAGGCGGAGGAGTCCTTCGCGGACGGGGCGGACCTCCGTGCAGGCCAGGGCGGAAAGGTCGGTGGTGCGCAGGGCTGCGAAGCCGGCTACGTGGCGCTCTTCGACAGTGCGCGCGCCGGCGAGGCTGTCGGCTGCGGCGAGGTAGCGGGTGACGAACGGGTCGAGCGCTGCGCGGTGGGCGGCGAGGTGGCGGAGGTAGGCGGGGCTGTCGACCGCGGCAGTGTTGGCGGCTTCGCCGTGGTGGGGTGAGGGGAGCTCGAACCAGTCGCTGATTAGAGCGGTGAGGGTGGCCGGGTGGTCGGGCGGGGTGTCGGAGTGAGGATCGGTTCGCCAGTGGCCGTCGGTTGCTCCCCGGGTGGGGCCGACGCGGTCGTGGAGGCGGCCGAGGACGCTGGCGAGGGTGAAGAACCCCAGGACGTGATCGGCTCCGGCGATGACGGACCGGATCGTGGGCTCGACTGCGGCCGACACCGTACTGGGCAGCAGGAGGCGCTGCTTGCGGTGCTCGCGCTGGAAGGGCAGGCAGACCGCCGCCTCGATCGCAGCATGTTCGGCCAGCAGGACGGCGGCGCTCTGCGAGGGGGCGGCCTCGCGTTCCCATTCCACGGTGTCGTCCTCGTCGGCGAGGTCGCTCAGGCCGAGTGCTTCCAGGCTGACGCGGTAGACGCCGGTGGTGCTGGCGGTCAGGGTCAGGGTGCCGTCGCGGTCGGGCAGCTGCTGCCTGTGCTGAAGCGTGCCGTCGGCCCCGCTGGGGTTCCAGTCCCGACGGCCGGTGGGGCGGGTCGCGGCGGCGAGCGCCCAGTCGAGCAGGTGGACGAGTTCTTCCTGGCCGGCGATGACGAGGTCGGTGCGCGAGGTGTCGGAGGATCGGCTGGAGAAGTGCCTGCCGAGGCGCTGGAGTGCGTCCTCGGGGAGGTCGGTGACTTGCTCGGCGCCGGGCGGGAGGCAGGGGTCTGTGCCGTGGACGGTGCCCTGGGGATACGTGCGGCAGCTGCCCGCCCAGCCACCGGAGGCGTACACGCTGGCGTGGGCGGGGTCGGCGAGGACGTGGTTGGCGACGTCGAGAACGTGCTCGGCGGCCTGGACAAGGACGGGGGCGGTGCTCAGGCCGGTGAGGTGGCACAGAGCGCGGGCGGCGCGGTGGTCGGCTGCGCTGGAGGGGGCGCGGGCTGGTTCGATCTCGGTGAGGAGGTCGAGCACAGCAGTGCGCGGGTCCCTCGGGCCCGGGGCGGGTATCGAGCCGGCGGGCCACAGCGCCAGGGGCACGGACCGAGAGGTCCACAACGGCAGGACGGTGGGGGTGGCCTCGCACGCCTCGATCAGGTGGAGGTCGCCGTGGTGGCGGGTGGTGAACAGGTGGACGTGACCGCTCCGCCGGGTGAGGGCGTCGACAAGCCGGATCCGGCGCAAGGTGGCGCAGAGGGGGTCGCAGGCGCCGGCGAGTTCGGCGTCCTCGGTGGCGGTGTGCTCGGCCTCGCCGGGGAGCTGGGGGATCCAGTGCGGCATGAGGCTGCTCTGGTCGGCGGTCCGGCGTCCGAGCGCAGCACGCCAGTCGCTCTCGCTGATGTCGGCGAGGAGCATCTTCGTTCCGGGCAAGGTCAGGATGATCCCGTCGCGCCGGCCGGCCCAGCGCAGTCCTGCGACGCCGGTCCCGCCCTGCCGGTAGGCGAGGGCGTCGATCCACCGATCCACCTGGGAGGGCGCGATCCTCACCACCAGTTCGTCGGTGCGGGGGGTGAGACTGCGAATGCCGAACGGGCCGCCAGTGAGTACGGGGCGGTGGCGGCCGTAGGCGGTGATGAGCGCCTGGAAGACACGTGCCTCGCCTCGGGCCTGTCCGGGCGTGGGCGTCGAGATGAGGTACTGGGCGTCCGCGAGCTCGACTCGGGCGGTCTCCTCGGACTCACCCGTGGCCATCTGGCGCAGGGCGACCGGGTCAAGGACCGCGTCGGTCGTGCGAAGGCCCCACTGCTGTCGGGGCGCGTACGGGGTGAGGGTGTCAGTCACGTGCAACTCCCGCTGTGAGATCCGCTGTCACCTGCTACAGGTGTGCGGACGACGCGCGGTGTGACAGTCAGAGCAAACGAGTTTCCAAGCTCGTTCGTCAGCCTTGCTGGACGCTCAGGGAGCGGGAGGGGCGAGGGTTCGATGTCCGTGGGCGTAGCTGAGCAAGTACAGCGCCGCCTGGAGGATGAGCGCGACGCGGTGCTTGGGCGGGGTGTCGATCAGGCCGTGGCAGACCTCGTTGCGCAGGTTCATCCCGCGGTCGGGGTCGACCAGGAGCAGCTCCAGGGCGCGGCTCCAGTCCGCGGGATACCCGGCGGCCGGCATGCTGCGGATGAGTCCTCCCAGCTGGTCGACGGTCCCAGGGGACGGGCCCTTGGCCACGGACAAGATCGAGACTTGCCAGCGCAGGAGCTGCCTGAGGATCTGCTCTACCTGAGGCAGGGCGATGCATACCGCTGCGTCGAACTCCCCCAGCCAGAAGTACCGGAAGGCGTAAGCCAGCGTCTGGGCGCGCGCCTTTGGCAAGACGGCGTCATGGGCGAGGGCGCCGATCAGCTCGGCCTCGTCCGGGTCGAAGCGCTCGTGAATGTGGTCGAGTTGATGGGCGGCGAGGTGCCCGAGGAAGTCCATCGCGAGGACCTGCAGTCCGACGAGGTGGTCGTCGGCGGCGGCGACGGGCGGAGCGACCTGGACGGGTCCGGCAGTGTTGATGCGCGTGCGCGGGATCCGGAGCAGACCATCCAGGAGATCCACGTCGTCGGTGTGCTCGCGCATCGCCGGATGGGCGTCTTGCGCGGTTCGCCATAGTGCGTCTCGCAGGCTGGAGGCGGCGTCGACGTGCGCCCGGGCCCCGGCGAAAAGTCCCGGCGGGGGGATGAGCGGGCGACGGATTCGAGTCCATCCCAGGGAGTCCGGATCGGTCTGTTGCAGGGCCATTTCAGCACGCACCCTCAGCTCGGGCAGACCTCGATCCCGCGCTATGGTCGCGGCCTGGGTCAGCAGGTTGTGGCGACGGAACCCCGTGTCGGCATCGGCGGCGTCGAGGAGGGCGCTGACGATCTCGGTGTCGATGCCGACTCGGCGGCACTCGGACGCCTCTTCCCGTAGCAGCTTGAGAAAGCCGACGCGGGCGTGCACATCGCCGGCGTACCGACGGGCGGCGCGTTCTGCGAAGTCGGTGATGTCGTAGCGCTGGACACGCAGCCCCTCCAGGAGATCGGCCATGATCGCCGTCTCGTCCTCGGGAGCGGCAAGGACGCGCTCGGCCAGGGCGACCGTGTCGTCGGTGACGCGCTTGCACAGGTCGGTCTGGTTATAGGTCCGGGCGAGGTCTCCGGCCCAGCGCAGACACTCGGTCGCACCCACCAGGCCGGGGAAGCGCTTGCGAGCGGCGAGCAGGAGCGGCACCGCGTCCAGGTACCCGGCGGCCGCGCCCCGGATGCGGTCGACCTTGCGACCGTGGCCTGCGACCAGCAGAAGGTGATGGAGGCGACCCCGTACAAAAGAACTGGTCACGGCCTCGGCGTACGCGCTCCAGACCTCTTTCTGGTCGGCGGCGACGTCGGACAGGCTCGCAGGCCACGCCTCGAGCGGCTGGCCAAGGACGATCCCGGTGAACGTCTGCGCCCTGCCGGTCCCGGCGGGTCGGAGCCGCAGCGCGGCGAGGAGCGCATCGCGCTGCTGCTCGGCGGCCGCGTTCGTGCCGGTGTCTGCGGCCGCGAGGCCGGCGGCGATGTCCTCGCAGGAAGCGGCGTTCGTCGCCGCTTCCGTGAGCACGTCGAGCACACACGGTTCAACTTGCAGCATGGGCGCCTCACTTCCTCCGTCGCCAGTATCGGTACGACTTCGAACCGGGCCCACTGCTTTTCCGGTGTTCGTCAACGCTCACGCCGTCGGCGCAGCATGCGGAGGGTGTCTGCCCATCGGCGTTGCCGGGGCGCTCGGGGCGCGGGGGGCAGCTGCGGGGGCGGAGGGATCGTGGGCGGGGCCACAGGCGGAGGCGGGAAGGCCGGCGCAAGGTTCGCGGACGAGGCGACGGACGGGATCACGTTCCCGTGCGGGGGTGCCTCAGCATCGTGCTGGTCGGCCGGCTGCGGAAGTTGTGGGGCGGCGTGCTGCTCTGTCTCAGCCTCGGTGGCGGGGGCTTCGGCCGTCGGGATCGGCGCGGCGGGCTGAGGAGTGGGCGGGGCGTGCCGCTCGGCGTACACCTCGCGGGCTCGTCGGTCGCGCCAGCGGTGCCGGCCCTCCTGGGCGGCATACAGCTCGTCCATGACCTTGTGCGCGTCGGCGGGGTGGAAGACCGCCCGGGTGCGGGTCAGTGAGGACAGGGCGATCGGGACCAGGCCCCAGCAGTCCGCGTTGGGGGCTGGACGGGGCTTGCTGATCCGCCAGTCGTCCCGTGGGTCCTTGTGGCGCGGCCATTTCGGCCAGGCCGTCCAGTCCTGTTCGGGGCGGGCGGGGTGCCGGAAGGCGTGGTAGCCGTAGGGCACCAGCACGAGCTTCCCGTCGAGCCAGTACACATGGCCGCCGGCGTCGAGGATGGCCAGCTGCTGCTCGGTGGGGGCGACACGCTGGTGTTCGACGTCCCGTCCGCTCAGGCGGACCTTGTGGCTGGGGAGTTGGCCGAATTGGCCAGGGTCGCGGCGCAGGAACCAGACGTGTGCGGCTCCGGCGTGGTGCTCGCGTACCGCGAGGATGCGTCGGCGGACGGCCTGAGGGCTGGGCAGCGTGCCGGGGCGTTCGATGACCGCGGCGGAGTCGCCGAACTGTGCGATGACGACCGGCGGGAGTCCGATCGGGTCGTGAGGGTCGTCTCCGGGGGAGGCGAGGGTGCAGCCGGTGATTCCGGGCAGGGCGCGAATCTGGTGGCTCAGCTGGATGACGACCTGGTCGTCCGCGTCGATCTGCGCTTCCCGTTCTGCCAGTCGGCACGGACCTCCTTCCTGGTGAGAGAAGTGCGGCGTGACCTTCGCTTCGGGCCGGGCACCCCTGAGGATCAGTGGATCCGCGCAGGCTCTGCACAGGTACCGGCCACCCGCCAGGCCGATCGGCAGCCCCTCCACGCCCAGATCGACATAGATCGGCCGCTTGGTCTCGGTGTCCCACGCGCTTGCACCCATGCCGTGATCATGACGGGCGCTACGGCTGTCCGGCCAGACCTTCTCCCGCCACACGGGCGCCCGGTGCCTGAACGACCAGCACGACGGGAATCAGCTTGCCCCCGTGGCCCGCCTGACGGGAGCTTCGCCGGCGAGAGACGGCCACGCTGCGACCGGCCGGCGTGCTGCCCGCGCCATGGCCGCGGCCGGCGTGGGGGCACCCGGCCGGCTGACCGACGAGGCGGCCGTCGCCGCCTTGACGTTCACCAAGGCGCTGGAGTCGCCGAGCACGCCGCCGTGGCAGTTCTTGCCGTCCAGGGCGCGGCGTAGCCCACCCCCTCACCACTCCCCCATCGCCGCCGCCGAGGTCAGCTCGCTCCCCCGGCCCAGGTGTGCGGCTAGAACAGGGTCAACGGCTGAGGAGGGGTTGGTGCGGTCTGGTGTTCTCGGATCGCGTCCCGAAGCTCGGCGGCGGTGACGCGGGCGGCGTCGAACGTCTCGGTCCAGCCGTTGGGCAACTGGGCGGCGGTGAGGAAGACGCCGTGCCCGGCGGCGCGCAGGCGCCGCAGGATCGTCTGTTCGACGGACAGGGCGTCGTCGCCGGTGGGCACGTGGTGCTCGTAGTACAGGGTCCAACCGAGGCGGCGGTGCTGGCCGATGCGGTCGTTTCGCTGACGAGCGCCGGCGACGCCGATCTTGACGGCGCCGTGCTGTGCGTGGGTGACGACGTAGACGCGGGCGGGCGCGGCACGGTCGAAGCCGAAGCGGGCGCAGTACTTGCATCCGCGGCCGCTGCGGATCTTGGACAGGGTGGGGGTCGAGGTGCGGCCGCAGGTGGTGCAGCGGCAGCGCCAGGGCGTCATGGACGTGGTGTAGGGCTCCAGGGGCTCGAGACCGGCCTCGCGCATGGAGGCGGCGGCGCGCTCGGGGTCTTCACGTCGTGCGGCGGCGGAGCGGAGGTCGGCGCAGCGCCGGCATCCGCTCTGGCCGGCGAGGATGGATCCGAACGTCGGTGAGGTGATGGTGCCGCAGCCCTGGCACAGGCACCGCCAGGGGTACTTGACCCCGCGGTACGGCTCCTGGGGTTCGAATCCGTGCTCGCGCATCTCGGCGACGGCCAGGTCCTCGTCGTGGCGCTGTGCTGCACCGTTGGCCCGGTCGGCGCACCGCTTGCAGCCAGGACGCCGGCTCCGGCCGGTCAGGGAACCCAGGCGCGGGGAGACGATGGACCCGCACGTGATGCAGCGGCTCTTCCACGCGAACTCCGTGCCGGGGTACGGCTCCAGCGGCTCCAGGCCCGCCGCCCGCATCACCGCGGCCGCGGTCTCGGCGTCGTGGCGCATCGACTCGTTGGCCTTGCGCCGGCCACAGGGGTAGCAGCCGCCCTGCCCCTGACGGATGGAGCCCAGCGTGGGGGCCCCTGGCGCTCCGCACGCCCGACAGATGACCGGCCAGGGCGTGTCCACTCCCGGGTACGGGCCGAGGGGGTCCAGGCCCGCGGCCCGCATGTCGGCCGCCGCGACGTCCGAGTCGACCGGCGCGTTCGGTGCGCACCACCGGCAGGGCCCGGCACCGGAGTTGATCCGGACATAGGTGGGTGTGACCTCGCGTCCGCATGCGAGGTGACGGCACCGCCACTTCCGGTCGCTGCCGCCGGGGTACGGCTCGAGCGGCTCCAGCCCGGCCGCCCGCATCACCGCGGCTGCGGCCTCGGGTTCAATCCGGGCGTGTCCGGAGCAGTAAACGCAGCCGCGCTGTCCCTTGGTGATGTTGCTCAGGCGGGGGGTGACCTCCCGCCCGCACGCCGTATGGCGGCACCGCCACGGGGCGGAGCTGCCGGGGTAGGGCTCCAGCGGCTCCAGGCCGGCCGCGCGCATGATCTCTTCCGGCTGTCGCGGATCCTTCCGCGGTCGGCCGCTGCCTGCCACGTCCAACTCCCCGCTCTCCAGGGTGAGCGGGGTCATGCCTCGCTGTTCGGCGCAGCATAGGGGTGGCCACTGACATCGACTCTGATCGTCGCCTTGCCGCTGGTGGGTTGCGGTGTCCGTCTTCCGCTGGGTGGCCCGGCGGCTTCATTCAGTTCGCGGCCGAGCAGCACGGTGACGGTCCGGGGCGCCGGGGACCTGTTGAGGGCCGCCGGTGGGCGGCGCGTTCGGCGGGGTCATCAGACAGGGGAAAGGTCCGGCACGACGGTGGGCCCGCCCGCCTGAACCACTGGGTGCGCAACATCTCACGGCGGTCAAAGAGTGCTCAGCAGGACGAGGAGAACCGTCAATGTGCCTGTTGTGAGCACCGTGCCTACCACGGTGAACACCATGTAGAACGAAGTCGAGTCCCAGCCGCGGATCTCGAAGCGGCGGGGATCGTTCTCGTCGTAGAGGACGAAGACCGAGTTGCCGACGCCGTAGCCGTTGAGGACCTTGCCCCGGCCGAACGTGGAGGAGTACGTGCACTCGCTGCCGTCCCGGGTCGTCCAGGCTACGACCGGGTGATGGTACTTGGCTCCGTCGTCGTCTCGCCTGGTGTCGTGGCGGACGACTCGCCCTACGGCGGTGATGCCCGTGCGGCGAAGCGCGCTGGCGCGGCGGAGTCCGTACACGCCGGCACAGAGAAAGCTCACGCCGATCACCAGCGGTATGAGCGTGAAGAGCCATTCGCGGTTCATGTCGTGTCCGACGCGTGCGTGGCGGCATCGGTTGCCCGAGGCACGAGTGCCGTTCGCCCCAATGACCTGCGGACCCGTACGTATCGACGGTCGTGGCGCCGTATTCGGGCGGTAGGGCGGCGCTGGGAGGTGCACGCCGATGGCGGCACAGTCTGGCCGGTTCGTCGGAGCGCTAAGGCATCCGGGGCTGGGCGGGGAGCGGTCCGGGGCGGTGTCGGTGCGTGACCTGGCCGGTGGGAGTCGGCCGAGCAAGGCTGGAGGCGGAGCGGCCCGGGGTGAGCAGCGCCGTGAGCAGCGCCGTGAGCAGCGCCGTGGCCGGCCACAGCACGACGCCGACAGCGGTGAGGGCAAGTCCCGAGAGGCCGGCGTGGTGGCCGGTGAGCAGGACGACGGCGGTGTGGAGGATGCCGGCGGTCGTGGCGAGATCGGCGTGCCAGGCACTCCGGTGAAGGCTGTGCTCGACCAGGCGGCGCACGCCGCTGGCGAAGGCGAGCAGGGCGGGGCCACCGAGGACTGCGATGGCCAGGGCGCTCGCCCACAGGCCGGGGGCGTTGACCAGGACGGCGAGCGCCATGCCGCCGGTCAGGAGCAGGGTGGTCAGCAGGCAGGCCGTGGTAATCCTCAGCTGCTCGGGGTGCGGCGACTGGGGCGGGTCGAGAAGGTAGAGGACGGCGAGGAGCAGCCCAGCGAGAGTGCCGAGGGCAGCCGTCCAGGCGGTCGGCAGTGTGGTGGTGAGCGAGAGTTCGCCGGCGATGGCGGCGGCGGTGACGGCGCCCGCGACCACGGCGGGGAGCCGGGTGCCGGGTTCGCGGCCTTCGGCGGCCCGGTCGATGGTGGTGGCGACCACCGTGGGCGGCTGCGGGTTCGGGACTGCGGTGGGTGCGTCGGCGAAGGCGGCCAGTGCGGTGTGCAGCTGGGTGAGGCGTGCGCGGGTGTCGGCCGCGGTCGGCCGGCGGTCGGGGTTCTTGTCGAGGAGCTCCAGGACCAGCTGCTCGAGCTCGCGGGGGACGCCGGGGCGCAGGGCGGACAGCGGGGCCGGCGCGTCGTTCAGGTGCTGGTTGAGGACCTGCCATGCCGTGCCGGTGAAGGGGACGCTGCCGGCGAGAAGTTCGTGGAGGAGGCAGCCGAGCGAGTAGAGGTCACTGGGCGCGCCCAGGGTGGTGTCTCCGCGGGCCTGCTCGGGCGACATGTAGGCGGGGGTTCCGATGGCGACGCCGGTCACGGTCAGGGTGTGATGGGTGGCTTCGGCCAGGCGCGCGATGCCGAAGTCGCACAGGTACGCGGTGTCCGACCGGTCGATGAGGATGTTGGACGGCTTGAGGTCGCGGTGGACGATGCCGGACTGATGGGCGGCCTCCAGGGCCTGGCTGATCTGGATCGCCCAGGTCAGGGCATCAGTCAGGGAGAGTGGACTGCCGGTCAGTGTGTTGAGCGGGTGGCCGTCGACAAGGGCCATGGCCAGAAAGAAGATGCGGCGGCCGTCGAGGTCGGCGGCGCCGTGGTCGTGGACGGCGACGACGTGCGGGTGGGACAGGCGCGCGGCCACGTGTGCCTCCCGGCGAAAGGCCGCCTCACGTACTGGGTCCCCCTCCCCCACCGGGATGATCTTGAGGGCGACGTCGTGGAGGTGGTGGAGGTCCTCGGCTCGCCAGACCGTGCCCATGCCTCCGCTGCCGATGGCCTCCTTGAGCCTGTACCGGCCGGCGACCGTCGTGCCGCGCATCATTCCTCCAGCCCTGCATGCTCCTGCGCTGGGCCGGCCGGCCCAGCGCACCGCCGGTCGCGGGGCGCGCCCGGCGGTGCGGCGGAGCATACGCACACGACTTGCCGGAGGGCGGCGAGGCGTGTGTGAGGGTGCCGGCTGTCAGTCCTTGAGCTCGTACTTGCAGGGCTCGGCCGACTTGCCGCCCTGGTTGTCAGCGACCTGCTTGCCGTCGACCTTGATCGTGCACGGGGCGGGCTTGAGCATTCTGTCCGGGCCCTCGACCGAGGCGGGTACCACCGACACCGTGACGCCGACCTTCAGCTCGGCCCCCTCCAGTTGGATGGACTCCGTCTTCGTCCAGGGCAACGTCACCTGCTCGAAGTGGTTGGTGTTCCCGATCCACATGACCTTGCCCGTGCCCGTGCCCCCGACCTCGAAGACCACCTGATGGGCAACGCCCTTCTTCCCCGATGACGAGCCCTTCGCGCCGCCGCTCGCCGAGACGCTCGGCGAGGCCTCGCCCGCCTTGGCCGGGCCGGTGTCCTTCTTCTCGCTGCCGCACCCGGTCAGCAGCACGGCCGCCGCGAGCAGGGTGGTGGTGAGCGTTGCTGTCTTGCGCATGTGCGTACTTCCCCGTTGCTGAACTGATCGTTTCGGTGCCGTAGGAGACCGTAGATCATCGCGCCGCGCGGAAGGACACGGCCCGAGAGGCAGCGGGCAATGCCCATACCGGTCTGTTCCGGTCAGGGCCAGGGACAGCCGCTCGTGTTCCACGTGATGTTCGGATACGACGAAGGGCCCGGCTGCATGCCGGGCCCTTCGGTCAGTAGCGGGGACAGGATTTGAACCTGCGACCTCTGGGTTATGAGCCCAGCGAGCTACCGAGCTGCTCCACCCCGCGTCGGTAAGGCCACTCTACACAGTGATCTTCGCGGGCGGGGCGGTGCCGTACGGCCGTCAGCTCCGGACGATGTTCTCGGCCTGGGGGCCCTTCTGCCCCTGGGTCACGTCGAACGTGACCGCGTCGCCCTCCGCCAGCTCGCGGTAGCCGCTGCCGGCGATGTTGGAGTAATGGGCGAAGACGTCCGGGCCGCCGCCTTCCTGGGCGATGAAACCGAAGCCCTTCTCCGAGTTGAACCACTTCACGGTGCCGCTGGCCATACTGCGTGTCCTTCGATCTTGCCGAGGAATCCCGGCTGGTCTGGAGTCGGAGCCCTCCGTTGACGGAGGGCACCCGGCGTCCGTTCTACCCCGTCGGCGCCGCAACTATCCGGGCTCCGCCCAGTGATCGCAGGACGCAGTGCGTCCGTGCGTCAGGGCGCGGTCCTGGAGTGCTCACGGCGCGGATGGGGGCTACTTGCCCTTTGCGGCTTCCTTGAGCTTGGAGCCTGCCGAAACCTTCACGCTGTATCCGGCTGCGATCTCGAGCGGCTCGCCCGTCTGGGGATTGCGGGCCGTACGGGCAGCGCGGTGGGTGCGCTCGAAAGTCAGGAAGCCGGGGATGGTGACCTTCTCATCGCCCTTGGCGACGACGTCGCCGACGGTCTCTGCGAGGGCGGCCAGAACGGCGTCGGCGTCCTTGCGGGTCACCTCGGCGCGCTCGGCGAGGGCTGCGATCAGCTCACTGCGGTTCATGCGGTACTCCGTGACGTTCGGGTTGTCGCGGCCGCTGCGCGGACGCGACGCTTCGTTGGCCATCCTTGCACCGAGGTCTGACAACGCTGTGCCCGGCACCAGCAGCGGAACGCTGCGGCGAAGCTGGTGGCCGGTAGGCGGTCGCGCCGCAGGAGCAGCCGTTGGAGTTCGCCCAGCACGCCGGACCCGGCAGGCCCCCGCATCACAGACTCAGCTGGCGCTCGACCAACCCGCCGCCGGCGCGCTCGTCCAGGTCCCCGTAGACCGCCCCTCCCTCACCCGACCGACTTCCCGGCCGCAGCCGCACGTCGGAGCGGACGTGCGGCTGCGTTCGGGCACCCGAGTTACCTGCGGGGACGGCGCTGGTTCTCCTTCGTCGACAACAGCCCGAGAACTGCACGGTCCTGGTGGTAGCTGAACCACTGCTCGGCCAGGTCGCGGTCCTTGAACCGCCCGAGTCCAGGCTCGGTGGAGGGCGTCAGTTCGATCGCCTCCCACCCGCCGACGCGGTCGGCGAACTCCCCGGCGATGTCGTTGAATGAGGGCCCGCCGAAGTAGCTCACGGCCGTGTCGGAACTCTCCAGCGTTGTTCCGGACAGGTCCGAGACGAGGGAGCCGGCCTGCTTGCGGGACTCGAAGTACGTATTGATGGCCGACTTCACCTCGTCGCGCATCACGTTCAGGACCTGCTGGCGGTAGGTCTTCGGCTTCAGACAGTCCTTGTACGAGAAGTCGATGCGGCTGCCGTCCACCCGGACCACCTCGAAGCAGGGGTACGGACCGCGCGGCGGCGGGGCGATCGCGAAGGCTTCGACACCAGGGCCGATCTTGTCCTCAGCCTCCCGGTGCATGTTCAGAAGGTCCAGCAGGAGAAGGTGGTCCTCTGGCTGATCCACGATGCTGCCCACCGAGTACCGGTACAGCACCTTCTGTACCGCCTCCTGCGCGTCCCCCTTGGTCCGGTACTTGCGATGCCCGATCCAGAACTCGGCCATGAACCTGGCCCTTCCCTTCGTCGATGACGCCACCACCCGGCGACGCTACGCCGAAAGCATCCCCAAACTCCGCTGTAGTGCGGCCTTCACGCACCCGTGATCAGCGTGGAGGGGATGGGAGAGCCTGTGCACCGATCACCAGGCATTCACTCGTTCGGGTAATCGGGTAGGCGGCCCCGCACAGGTCGCAGGGTGTGAGTGCGTCCTTCTCGTGCTGCGGGCTCCTCTTCCGCCGGCGAAGCCCGGCCTTCGACGGGGCGCGGCGGCGTTCAGCCGCTGACCGCGGCCTCAGGTGTCTGTGGGTGGCGGGTGAGGCCCGCGGCCGTGACGGCCTGAACGTGTTCGGGCGGCAGGCTGTCCCAACGTCGGCGGAGGTTCTTGAGCCACTGGCCGACCTTGAACTCCTCGCCGTCGACGGTGACGGTGTCGCGCTGATGGATGAGGACGTGGCCTTCGCGGTCCCGGAAGGCGGCGACGGCCGCCAGGCCCTGGTTCAGCTGCCGCTGCTGGCGGGCGGCTCGGCCGGTGGGCTGCGGCGGCTCCTCGTCGGGTTCGATCAGGGTGATGCCCAGTTCGCTCACGAGCCGGAGCTGCTCGGGATGGAGTGTGCTGTATTCGGTGCTCTGCGCCGCGACCCATTCACCGAGGGGCTCGTCGTCGTCGGTGATGAAGTCGGCGGGGAGGTCATCGAGGGTGATGCTGGCTTCGGCGTAGGTGCGGGCGGTGTAGTAGAGGCGCTGCCAGGTGATCGGCCACGGCGGGTTCCAGTACGGGTCGATCTCCGCGAGCGCGGTGTCGGTGGGGTCGGGTTCGAGTCCGTTGTCCGCGCGGGTGCGGGCGGCGGCTCGGCGGTTGGTGAGCCAGCGGCCGAAGGCGTAGTCGCCGATCATCTCGTCGCTGGGAACGGCGAGATGGCCGCGGCGGGCGGCCCAGCTGCGGGCGTGGAGGAGTCCGCGTTCGGCGGCCTGGGTCTGGAGGTTCCAGATCATGCCGAGGTGTTCCAGGGACTTGATCTGGGAGGGCTTGAGGGTGCCGGCCGCGTACGCCTTGCGTGCCCGGTTGATCCAGCGGCCCAGCGCGAAGCCGCCTGCGTCGTCGTAGAGCCGGGGGACGTCGAGGTGCCCGTGGGCCTGCCGGTAGGCGGTGGCGGCTTCCAGGCCGCGCCGGAAGGACGCTTCGCGGGGGTGGAGGACGCGAAGCCGGAACGCCTGGGCGATGGTGTCGGCGGGGAAGGGCCGGTCGAAGACGACGTCGACGGGCACGCTCGCGTCGTCCTGCTCGTCCTCCGGCTGCGGGTAGGAGGGTTGTTGGGGGACGGCGAGACGGTCGGCGATGCGGTCGTCGTGTGCACGCAGGGCCTGGAGGACGCGCCAGAGCGGGCGGTACAGGTTGGAGCCCATGAGGTCGTCGGCGTCTTCGCCGGGGGCGACGTAGACGGGGACGATCAAGGTGGCCTTCTTGCCCTGGCCGGGCTTTTGTCGAAGGGCGCGGCCGACCGCCTGGACGGTGTCGACGATCGACTCCTTGGGATCGGCGAAGACCACGGTGTCGATGCTGGGGATGTTGACGCCCTCGCCGAGAAGGCGAGCGTTCGCGATCACCGTGCGGAGGGCCGGCGCGAGGAATGCGCCCGGGCGGCCGTCGAAGCGGTCCAGGAGCTCGCGGCGGTAGGCAGGGTCCTGGTTGCCGTCGAGGCCGGCCGCCCACAGTTCACCGGGGTCGGGGCAGCCGGTTCCGGTCTCGTCGAGCGCGTAGAGGAGGGCGGCGGTCTCGCGGAGGGTGTCGGCGAAGGCGTGGGCGTCGGCCACGCGGTGGTGGAAGGAGACGACGCGGCGCAGGTCGAGCTCGGCCATGGCGCGCAGGACGGCGATCTGGAGGGCGGCCTGGCGCAGTTCGGCTTCGGTGGCCTTGTCGGAGATCCCGAGCCGGGTGCGGATGGTGGCCTCGTTCACCTCCATGACGACGACCCGGTAGTCGGCCAGGAGGTCTTCGTCGATGGCCTCGGCGAGCGGGAGGCGAAAGCAGGTGTCGCCGTAGAGAGCCGGGTTATCCATGGACGCGACGAGCGAGTCGTCCTCGTCGTCACCGGGCTCGCCGGCCGACCAGATCCTCGGGGTGGCGGTGAGGTAGAGCCGCTTGTGCGCGGGGATCAGTTCGTCGTCATGGACGGCGGCCCAGCGTTTTCCCAGGTCACCACTGGTGCGGTGGGCTTCGTCAACCGCCACCAGCGACCAGGTGGGGAGAGCGAAGTGGGTGTGGGCGTACTGGACGCGGTGCAGGGAGTGGTAGGTGGCGAAAACCGTCAGGCCGGGATTCTGGTGGACGGTGGCGGCCAGGGCGGCCGGGTCGGTGGTGAACGCGACGGGCTCGCCCGCGGTGTTGGGGCGCTTGGAGCACAGGGCGAGAACCGGGCCGCTCATGCCGGCGGTGCGCCAGTCGTCGATGGTCTGGGCGAGGAGCTCCAGGGTGGGCAGCAGCACCAGCCGGGTGCCCTGGGGGGCGACACGGGCGGCGGTGCGCGCGGCGACGTACGTCTTGCCGGTGCCGCAGGCCATCACGACGGAGGTCCGGGCGGTCAGGCGCAGCGCGGTGTGCGCGGCGTGGACGGCCTTGGACTGGTGCGGGCGCAGCCTGATCCTGGGCGGTGGGGCGGTGGTGGTCGCGGTCACGGGGTGGCCGGTCCTCTCAGCCGGGTGCGGGCGGCGGGTCAGATACTGAATTTGATGTGGTCGATGCCGGTCAGTGCGACCGACTGAAGAGAGGTGGCCCGCGAGCCGCCGTCGGTGAAGTAGTCGTCACGCAGCCCGTCGGCGACGATCTGGGCAAGGTCTTCCTCCGAGGCGCCGGCCTCTTTGGCTTCGAAGAGGGCTGCGGCGGTGGCGGCGTCCAGGCGGCGGGTGAGGCGGCGGTAGCGGGGGTCGTTGGTGGTGCCCTTGGGGGACTTGAACCCGAATTTCCCTCTTACATCCACTTTGATGCCGCCGGTGGTGACGGCGGCCTGGAGCTTCTTCGCCTTGACGATCGGCTGCCAGAGCTGCTTGACCGTGGCTTCGATGAGGGCGGCGGTCTCGGGCTTCGCGGCCTTGATCTCGTCGTCACGGTAGCGCTCGACGGTGCGCTGGGATTTGCCGATCTTCTCGGCGACCGCGCGGGCGGCCTCGGCGCGGCTGACGCCCTTCTCCTGCTTGAGCAGAAAGCGGATCCGCGCGCCGAGCGTCTTGGGGATCGGCTGGGAGTAGGCGGTCTCGGCGGCCTCTTCCAGGCGGTCTTCGATCAGTCCCACGGTCAGTCAGCTTCCCTACGGTTCAGGCCACGCGGACGAGCGAGGCGTCCTTGATTTCGTTGGCAATGTTCACTCCGTCGGCGAGCAGGTCCAGCGCCCAGCCGATGGTCTGGCTCCCCTGGTGCTTGACGGAGCCCGGGTTGACGCCGAGGCGGAAGCCGCCGCGGATCGCCTCGCCGTCGGGGCCGAGCAGGACCGGCAGCGGCGACAGGCCGTCGATCGCGTAGACGACGCAGTCGTTGTTGACGGCGAGCGGGTACCGCCCCGCGATGGTGAGGCTCTGCATCTTGCGGTGCATGTTGGTCCGCGCCTTCGAAAGGATCATGGCGCGGATGTCGGGCCGCCACGTCAGCCGCCTCAGGGCCGGCCACGGGTCGCCGAAGACGTGGTCGAGGCCGAGGTTGGGGCGCTGGCGCAGCTTGCCGATCCCGGACTTGGCGGTGGCCTTGATGGCGTTCGCCAGCGTCACCAGGAGCGGGTCGCCGTCCTTGTAGAGGGCCATCGCCGCGAGGAAGGCTTCGTCGTCGAGGTCCGCGGTGACACCGAGGTCGGCCATCACGGTCAGATAGGCGTCGCGGAGGGTGTCGTACCAGGGCTGGAGGTAGGGGCTGTGGGTCTCACGGACCCATGCCTCCATCGGGCGGACGTCGGCGCCGAGTTCGACGGCGTAGGCGACGGTGGGCGTGGCGTACCAGCCGGGTCCCTCGGGGCGCTCGCCGCTGGAGGTGAAGGGGCTGGGCAGGCGCGGGTCGGTCTCGATGTGGGAGAGGTCCAGGAACCAGGAGCCGGGCAGCTCGGGGTCGAAGGACGGGTTGCGGGGGTAGTGGATGGCCGGGCCGGTGCCGACGTGGAGGCGCCGGCAGGCGGCGAGGAAGGCCACCTGCACGTCGAGGGCGGCGACGTGGGTGCGGGCCCGTTCGTCGTCGGTGATGAGTTCGGCGGGGCGGACCCAGATGCAGGCTTCCTCGTCGAGGGCCTCGCTGGCGGGCCGGGAGCCTTCCTCGGGGTAGTCAGCGACGACGACGGGGTGTTCGTCGGGGGCCTCGCACGGGGCGGGGTCGACGACGGTGTGAAGGGTGTGGGGCACCTTCGCCGAGACGTACTTGTTCTCCTTCTCGCTCCACTCTGCCTTGGTGGGCGGGCGCAGCGAGGTCATGAGCTGTTCGCCGGTGACCGCGAGGGTGCCGCGGGGAATGATGACCAGGCGGGCGTACGTGCCGAGCATCCTGGCGAGTTCACCGGCGGGCAGGTCACCGGCCTTGCCCCAGGCGCGGGTCTCCAGCGCGCCCCAGGGCACGAGGGCGAGCTGGACGCAGTGGCGCTTTCCGTCGAGGCGCTTGAAGATTCTGGCCCAGGGGCCGAAGCCGGACTTGGTGAGTTCCCAGCCTGCCTTCGTGATGTTCTTGACGATCTTGTCGTCGGCCGGCAGGCGCAGGTCCTCCTGGTCCGCGAGGTTGGTGGGCAGGCCGAAGTGGGCCACGGCCCCTTCGGTGAGGATGATCAGCGGGTCCTGGTGGAACCCGTTGTCGTGGAGCTTGGCTGCTCCCAGGCGGATTTTCTTCTTGTCCAGCGCCCAGGCGGCCAGAGCCTGGAGCGTCTTGGCTGGGCACGGCATGGTGCGGCCGTCGACAAGGTGTGCGGTCAGGGCGCCGTCGGTGATGTCGAGGACGGCCAGCGGACCGTCGGCGTGCTCGGGGGCCACCGCCTTCACGGCCGGCTTCTTCGCCGTCTTGCGGCGGGAGGCCGAACTGGTGGCGGCGCCGTGGCGGCGCGGCACGGCCGGCGGACGAACGGGAGACGCGGGAGCAGCAGCCGGGAGCGCGACCGGAGGTGCGGCGTCCGGTGGTGCGGCGTCCGCCGAGGGGGCGGGAGCCGGTGCGACGGCCGAAGGCACGGCTGCGGGCTCGGACGCGGACGGCTCGGTTGCGGTCGGCGGGACGGGCGCGGCCGGGGCGGTGGGCTGCGTGCCGCAGCGGGGCACGCCCATGGCGGCCATGGCCTGGAGGTAGATGTGGCGGGGCTGGCCTGCGACGAGGCATGACGTCGGCTTGCCGCAGCGGACACAGGGGCGGGTGACGTCCTCGGGCAGGTAAGTCCCGGAGCCGGGCGCGTCGTACTCGGGGTACTCGGCCTGCGCCGCCGCGTTGTCGAGGGCGGGGCTCTGGTCGGTGTCCGGCCAGGCGAGTTCGGGCGGGTCCTCGATGTCGTAGTCGAACAGGGGAGGCTGCGCCTCCTCCGCGGCGGCCGGCTGCGGCGGAGGCGCGGCATCGGGCACGGGCACCGGAGCGGTGGCGCCGCTCGTTGCTGCGGCGCGAGCGAGCTCGTCGGCGAAGTAGGCGAGGAGCCGGGCGTAGAGCTGCCCCTTCTCCCCACGCGGCGTGCGGGGTGGATCCGATTCCCAGGTCCACACCGTCTCGCGGCGCACGCTGGTCGCCTTGCCCATCTGCGTCACGGTCCAGCCGAACTCCTCGCGGAGCCTGACGCGTGCGGCCGGGTCCGGCAGCGGCGGCACCGGGCCGTCGACCGGGATCCGTGCGAGCACCGCCGTTACCGGGTCGGTTGCCGGGTCCACTTCCACCTCCACCCTCAAAAACAGAATCTAACGCGAATCTAACGTACTCCCACCGGTCGGCGATGGCAAGTTCTGTTCACATTTCAATGTGCATTATGGTTGTTGCTTGTTATTGTTTCAAGATGTAAGTTGATGGCTTGTTGAGAGGGCCGCCGCCGGATGGCGGGCGCGCCCCCACACAGGGCCGTCACACACCGAGCCCACCCCCGTCCGAGCTGGGAGCCCCGTTCCTGTCGGGCATGACACCTGAGGAGTACGACAGCCATGGCCTTTCCCTCTCGGCACGTTCTGCCCCCTGAGCCCGGGGAGCCTGCCGCGCCCGGGTCGCGGATCACCGTGGAGGCCGGCGACATCCTGATGCGACGAGGTCTCAACGATCACGCCCGCTCGGCCCACGTGAACGTGATCGAGGCCGCCAAGGCGCTGGAGGACTTCCGCCTCGGTCGCAACGCCGCGCTGGAGCGCGCTGAGATCCTCGCCCGCCGGGCCGTCACGACCTTCCAGGAGCGCACCGGCGAGCACGACGAGGCCGCTTGGCAGGCCGTCGTGGTCTACATGGTGGAGCTGTGGGCGAGCCGCTACACCGCGGGCCGCCCGGCCGCCTTCGACCCGGCCCCGGCCCCGCCGTCCCTGTTCACCCCGGGGCACCCGCTGCGGCTGGAGACGGTCAGCCGCGATGCCCACGACCACATCCTCGGCGCCGGCCGGTCGCTGGAGCGGGCGGCGCGCGGCGTGGACACGATCGACATCGCCCGCGCACAGCACGGCATGCACGAAGCCGCCCGGCTGCTTCATGACCAGCTCGACGGTCTGTCCATGCCGCTGTGGGTGCTCATCAGCCGGTTGTGCGCCGAGATCCACGCGGAGAACCTCCGCATTCTGAAGACGCCCGCCCCGGGCACCTCGGCCTGAACCTCTTCTCGTCGTCGCCGGGCGCATGCCCGCTGCCCGGCATCACCCCTTCGCCACCAGCCA
This sequence comes from Streptomyces sp. NPDC015532, assembly GCF_043078065.1. Classification (NCBI taxonomy): domain Bacteria; kingdom Bacillati; phylum Actinomycetota; class Actinomycetes; order Kitasatosporales; family Streptomycetaceae; genus Streptomyces; species Streptomyces sp. NPDC015532. Next base: position 55,686 of record NZ_JBIBSY010000011.1, read on the forward strand.
GGAGTTCACCATGAGCATCACCGCGCCCGTCTTGTCCGCCGTCGGCCCCGTCCGGGCCGGGCAGCTGTGGCAGGACATGGCCCCCGACATGGTCGATCGCGAGCGGATGCTGCGTGTGGTCGCCGTGGGCGCGACACACGCCGACTGCGTGGTCGAGCGCGACAACAGGCCGGGCGCGGCCGGCCGCAAGGCGCGTCCGCTGGCACTGAGGCGCTTCGCGACGAGCGCCTTCACCCTGATCGAGGACGTCGTCGACGACGCCGACCAGCTCGTCTACGCCCGTTTCCTGGCGGCGATCACGGGCGTGCAGGGCGGCAGTCCGTCGCCCGTGGAGTACGCGACCGCAGCGCTGCGCGTACACAAGGAGCTCACCGCCGAGGCAGCGAAGGGCCAGGACTGACCCGGCCCTCGGCACCCGCCTGTCCAGCCGCGCGGCGGCCGCCCGAGGGTGGCCGCCGGTCCCGCACCCCGCTAACCCACGGCCTGGTGGCCGATTCGTGTGATCGCTGATGGAAGGAAGCAGAGAAGAGATGGCGTTGTCGGCGAAGACCGGGGCCGCCCAGGCCCCGGACACCGCGTCCGGAGACGAGGTGTTGCAGTCCGGTGAGATCGTGGCCGTGGAAGGCTGGCCGGGCGAATGGGAGCTGATGGAGCCCGGGCCCGGTCCTGGTGTGTGGACCGTGGAGTCCGCGCGGCTCGAAAACCGGGTGAGCGCGCAGGCCGCGCTGAGCGCGCTGCAGCGTCTGGCTGATGCTCCCCACGTGCGGCGGGGCGACCTGGTGATGCAGTCCTACCCCGAGCAGGAGCGTGCCGCAGTGGTCGGCGCCGTGTTCCGGCTGGGCCAGTGGGTGGCGGTGAAGTCGTACACGCTGCCCGACGGCAGGGTCTGGCGCACGATGGACGCGGTCGACCGGCTGGAGGTGGTCACGCCGGAGCAGCTGACCGCGGCCGTCCGGCTGGTGGTCGCCCACGGCACGCACCGGGGCCGGATCGTGCAGGCGGTCGTGTCCTCGCGCGCCGGGCAGTTCCGCGTGGTGTGCCGGTGTGCGCCGGGGGCCGGCGAGATCTGCCGCGACGGCCGCAAGGTCACCTGGTGCCCCAGCCTGAACAGCGCCCGGGACCTGTGGGACTGGCACGTGTACGGCACTGCCCCTACTGAGAGCGCCTCGTAGTTGTCCGAATCCCGGTGACCGCCACAAAGATGGAGCCACCCTTTGGTCGGACACATGACTCCTCGGCCTCACCGGGGCGAGAATGGCGGCCATGTCACTCTCCATGGCCCGCTGTGTGGAAGCGGTTGCCCGCCTGCTGGATGCCTGCGGGCCGCTGGAGCCGGTCCGGCTGTGCATGAGCGAGGCGGACGTGCAGGCGGAAGTGTGCGCGAGCGGGCCGGCCGCCTCGGCAAGCATGGCGCGGCTGGCAGCAGCGTGCGGCGAGGCGGCCGGCCTCTCGGCCCACCGTGACGGTGTGCTGACGGTGGACCTGGAGGAGGAGCTGGTCCTGGTGGCCGCCGTGGACACACCGGTGCGCGGCGCCGTACCAGGGGGACGGCTGACGTCGGCGGAGGCAGCGGCCGAACTGCTGCGGACACTGGTCCCGTGGACGGCCGCACTGGACCAGGAGCGGTTGCCGGGGGCGCAGTTGTGGGTGGAGGACGACGGCCAGGGTTTCACGGTCCGGCTGCTGGCGACAGCCACGAGCAGTGACGACATGGAGGGGGTCGCCGCTGCCGCCGGCGCAGGGCTGGAGCGGATCCGGACCCGGCGCACCGACAGCGGACTGGACGGGCAGGGATGTCTCCCGTGCGGCCGGACCGTCCACCTCGGGGTCGTCCCCCTCTCCTGACCACCGGCGGCGGCTGATGTCCCCGTCCGGTGCGCGGTGCGCAGCGGACGGCGTCGGCTGAGGATCCGCTCCACCGGCTAGTCCGCGCTCTCCCGCGCGGGATGATCATTCCGGGGCCCCGGCCCATCGCCCGCGTGAGGCGTGAGGAGCGGCGGTCCGGCGTGGGCGGTGGCCTGCTTCCCCCGAGGGTGGGAGAGCTGCACGAACTTACGACCGCTGTTGCTTATTCGCGTTTCGATATGTAATCTTGTCCGTGTTGAGGGCGCTGCTTCCCCTCCAACGCACACCGCTTGGAGCTGCACTGCACCTCCCATGCCCCCTTCCGGAGAACTCCCATGTCCGAAGCCGAAGTCGTCCACACCGTCATAGCCCGGCTCGTCGCCGAGGCCGACGAGATCCAGACGCAGCTCATCCACGAACTCGCCCGCCAGGCCGGCTACCTGTGGCGCTGCGGGAACCCGGCCTGCCCCGAATACAACGACCGGGGCCGGCGCTACTGCCAGGGCTGCGGCTGGGGCCGCAAGGGCAAGCCAGTCGGCGACGTCCACCCGTGCATGTACACCGAGCGCCGGTGGACCAGGCTGCGCCGCGCGCTCCTCAAGCACTACGCCCCCGATGCCCCGATGCCCGACGCCGTGGTCTTCGACTACTGGGGCGGGCCCGGCTGGCGCGGCGCCGAGGTAACCGAGATGTACGGCGGCATGACCGAAGCGAGCACCGACGGCTTCCGCGACCGCGCCCGCTTCGAGGACATCGCCGCCGCGCTCGACTCCCTCACCAAGTGGTCGGAGCCGAGCTATGGCGAGCACATCCGCGTCGTCCTGGCCCCCTGAACCCCGCCGCCCGCCGGGGCCCGGCGAGCAACCGCCGGGCCCCTGGGGCCGCAGAGAGCGAACCCGCCGTGTCCACTCTGCTGATCGGCTGCTGGTCCAAGGACCGCGCCACCCTCAGCATCACCGCTTCCCACCAGGTCGCCGACGGGGACCAGGCCGCCATCGACGCCCTCACCCGGCCCGCGTTCGCCCAGGGCGCGAACTGGGCGTGCGAGTTCGACGTCGACGCACATCGTCGCGCCGTGCAGCGCGCGTACGAGGAATTCGCCCGCGACGACGACGCGTGGGTCGACGACACCGTCGAGCACTTCGAGCCCGACGCCTCCTGAACCTCCCCGCCACCGGGCCGCCTTGCCCCCACGGCCGCCCGGTTCTCTCCCTCAGCACCCGCAACCGAAGGGCTCCCTCATGCTCGACAACACCGAATTCGAATGGGTCTCCGCCGACGCCACACCGGTCCTGCTCTACCCCGGCTTCGCCTCCGACGACGCGCTCGTCGAACCCGGCGAGATCGTCGCCGCCGTCTACGACAGCAGCGACGGCATCGCCCTCTACGGCAACCGCGACAAGGTGCTCACCCTCCTCCTCCGGCTCGCCGACGCCGTCCGCAACGCCCCGCCCGTCCCCACCACGGAGGCGTGCATCGCGGCCTCGACCGACCCCTCCACCTGGAAGCCGGGCCCCCTCACCGAAGCGCTTGCCCTGATCACCAGGGCCTGGCCCCTGTGCGACTCCGAGACCCCCCAGCCCATTGCGGCCGACCCCCGCCTGGCCACCTGTTCCGACTGCGTCGACGCCTTCAACGAACGCGGGCCGCTGACCCCCCTCCGCCTCGTCCACTTCCTCCCCGACCAGCCCTGAGCCACCCACCGCGAAGGCCGCTTCCGTGAACAACTCCAAGCCTGCCCGCCGCCCGAAGCCCCTCCCCGAGATCGGCGCCACCTACGCCGACCGCAGCGAGCTGTGGCGCCACCACATCCTCGGCGCACGCCAGGTTCATGTCTGGACTGTCACCAGCCACATCGACGGCCGCGTCGCCTTCAACGGCCACACCGAGCCGACGTTCTCCGCCTACTGGATCGGCAAGCACTTGATGCGCTGCGAACCCGACGGCTCCCCCACCGACCCCACATACGTGGAGCGCGAACGCGCCCGCCTCCAGGACATGGAGAGGCAGCACGCCGCCCTCCCCCCACTCGACCAGGTCATCAACGAACTGATCGCCGAGAAGCTCCAGCCCTGACCACACCACCCCCTTCCGGTGCCGGGCCCCGCAGGGCCTGGCACCCCGACCCAAGGATCCCCATGAATCCCCAAGACGCAGCCGGCTCCCTCTACGAAGCCCTCCTCGCCGAAGCCCGGCAGTGGGCGTGCGACGACGTCGAAGACCAGGAGGTCCTCGACGCGATCGAGAACGCGCCCACCCCGCACGACCAGCTCGCGCTGCTGCAGACCTCCAACCTCGTCCCCTCCCACCTGTCCTCGGCCATCGCCGATGCCCTCCTCGCACTCGACCCCGCCACCTACTCCCCCACGCCGACACCCCCGGAAACTGCCATGGCCGACCCCCAACTCCACCGTGTCCGCGACGCGTCGATCACCGTGGTCAACGCCTCCCCCGAGGACAACACACCCAGCGACGTCTACGAGATCCAGGTCTTCGGCGTCAGCATGCTCATCCGCCAGTGCGCCCAGTGGGGCCCCGCCACCGACGTCCCCTACATCCACATCGAGGACCAGCGCGACGAGGCTGGCCTGCTGCTCGTCAAGGTGAACAACAGCGGCGAACACGAGCACCGCCCCGGCGCCGAGGAGACCGCAGCATGACCCCCGACCGCGCCTACGCCACCGCCCGCCAGCTGATCGACCCCGACGCCGACTACACCGTCCACGTCCGCACCGACACCGGCTGGACCCAGCCCGCCGACCCCGACCACCGGGAACTGCTCGGCCTGGACGTCCTCCTGGCCGCCCGCCGACTCCTGCGTGCCCAGCCCCCGGGCCGCGTCAGCAGTACCCATCCCGACACTCTGGACATGCACTCCGGCGACGGCCGGTTCTGGCTGCGCTTCGTCGCCACCCCCGCCGAGGAAAACCCGGGTCAGGCCGAGCCGACCACCAACGGCCGGGCGCCGGACGGGCTGTGGCGGCTGCTCGGCCTCTCCGGATCCTCACTCGTGCCGGTCGCCCGCGGCGATCTCACGGACTCCGACCTGGTGACACTGGCCCGCGCCTGCCTCACCCTCAAACAGGCCCACCCGCTTCCCCAGCAGGGCGTGACGCCCGAAGTGGCGCTGCTGCTGGAGCGCCTCGCGACCAGCATGGACGCCCTCGACAACGGCCTTCCCGGCGCCCCGGACATCGACGAAGTCTTCTGCCGCACAGAGCTGCTCATCCTCGCCGAGGCGGCACTCTCCCTGTACCGGACCCACGCAGACCCCGACGACCTCCTCGGCCGCCCCGAGGTTCTCCTCCTGGCTCACCTCGCCTACGACGACACCCCGCCCTGACCTACCTCCCCGCACCATGAGAGCCCGGTCCGCGCTGAGCAGCGCGGACCGGGCTCTCTGCCTCTCGGATCACCGATTGAAGGTCCCGGCCTGAGGCACTGACGAGCTTCTCCTGCCGCCCAGCCCGCTTCGGGTCGGTCGCGTACCTGCGCCGCCCCGCCGCCGGCCGCTCCCCCGCCACTGGCGGCACACAACTCGTGTGCCGTCGCATGCCGTCACGCCGCACCGGCCTCGGCGGCCTCTTCGCCGCGCGGACCCGTACGTGCCCCTGGGGCCGGGGCATGCCCCGGCAGGGCCGGTTCAGTCCCGGCGTGGGATCCAGCCCGGGGCGGGGTCGCCCGGCGCGGTGAGGACGTGGGCGAGGTTGTCGGCGGTGGTGTAGGGGACGCGGGGGTCGGTGACGAACGCGGCGGGCTCCACAGCGCGGGTCACCATCAACGGCAGCACCTGCCAAGGCTGTTCGGAAGCGGCCCGGCAGGCCCCCGCGGCTTGTGCGGGGAAGGCGGCGATGGTGGCCGTCTTGGCCAGGAGCTTGTCGCGGTAGCGGGTCGTGAAGCGCTGGATGTGCTGGAGGACGGCGTGCGGTGCCACGGCGGGTACCGGGTTCTTCGCCTCGATCACCCACAGCCTCCCGCGGTCCGGGTCGGCGATGAGCAGGTCGACTTCGCCGGTCAGGCCGGGGATGCCGAGAGAGGCGGCGGTCTTCTCCAGCAGGCGGAAGCGGTGGGGCAGACCTGCCCGCTGGGCGATCTCCTTGAGGTCGCTCTCCAGGAGCTCGTCGAGCTGCTGACGGTGGCGGAGCAGGGCCTTCCCGACAGGATCGGGGACATCGGGACGGGGCAGTCGTCCTTCGTCGATGTAGCCGGCGTAGAGCTCCTGGGCGGCGTGGACGAGCCAGGGAAGGACGAGCAGCCGGTCCCCGGCGGTGATCAGGGGGTGGGTCATGGGGCGGGTGCGCCGCTCGACCTCGGTGTAGGGATGCGCTCCGACGGAGGCCGCGTTGCCCGGGTGCAGGGTCAGCCGCTCGGTGGCGGCGATCAGCTCCTCGTCGGGCAGGTTCGACCAGGCGGCGGCTTCGCGTAGGAGGTCTTCGGCCGTGACGGCGGTGGTGCCTTGCGGGCCGGTGGGCCAGTCGGCGGCGGTGGCCAGCACGGCGCCCAGGGCGGCCAGGCCGCAGTTCCAGTGCTGGCGCAGCAGCCGGTCGGCCTGGGCGAGGTGGCTGCGGGGTGGCAGGTCCGCCTGGGTGTACTCGGTCGCCGTGCGGATGCCTGGGCCGGCCAGGACGGTGGCGGCGTCGAGCGGTTCGGGATCGGCGGTCGCGGCCCGGGTGATGCGGTGCTGCTGGCGGGCGCTTTGGTAGGCGTGGGCGTCGTAGCCGAGGTGGGCGGCGAGTTCGGCGTCCGTGCGCTGGCTGTCGGCCGAGTCGGGGTCGGGGGTGTCGGTGAGGGTGAAGACGCCGGTGGGGTGGATCTGCAGGTGGAGGTCGTGCAGGCGGCGGGCGGCGGCGACCGCGGTGGTGCCGCAGTGTCGTACGAGCTCGGCCAGGGCGACGAGCTCGGCGACCGCGATCGTGTCGACGGGCTTTTCGCCGGCGGGCGGGGTGACGGTCGCCTGCTGGAGCAGGAGTTGCAGTGCGGAGGTCGCGTTGGCGCCGTCGCTCTGGCGCCGGCCTGCCTCCTCGATCCAGTTCTCCGCCCACGGCGCCGTCAGGTTCGCGGCGGCCTCGGCGTCGCCGCGCGTGCGGCTGGACCAGGCGGCGTTCAGGTGGCGGGCCAACTCGTCGACCAGGTCGGGCCGGTGCGCGCGGATCTCCTCGGCGAGCATCTCCTCCAGCGCGTGGAGCAGTTGCTCGGCGGGACCGCCCCGGGCGTAAGCCTGCGGGCCGCTCCATGTGCCGGCCGGGATCCGGGCTCGGCGGACGGCCGCGGCCGCGGTGCGCAGGGCGCGGGCGTGCAGGTGGGGCGAGCGCGGCAGGGTGTAGGCGGGGGCGGTGGCGGTGGCGGGCCAGGAGTTGGTGGCGCCGCTCAGGCGCAGGACCGGGTGGGCTGTGTCCCATTCCGCCAGGTAGGTCTCCCGGTCGGCGCCGGGGCCGGCGCCGCGGGCCTGGCGGATCTGGTCGAGCAGGTGGTGCAGCACCTGGCCGACGATGTGGTGTCCCTGGCGGCCGTCGCCGGTGAACGCGGCCAGCAGCGGAGGGTCGATGTCCAGGCCGATGCGGGCGCGGTCCGGATCTGCGCCGACGTGCAGCAGCAACCGCTCCCCCGCTTCCGGGTCGCCGTCGGGTTCAGTGTCCACGCCGGCGGTCGCCGGGGGCTGGTGGGGCTCGGCGGTTGCGGTCAGCTCGATGACGATGGGGGCGCCGTCGGGGAGCGTGGCGTGGTCGGCGACCGTGGGACAGGTGACCAGGGTGGTGCGCAGGGCGTCCGCGAGTCCGGTCATCGTGCCTGGGTCGAGGAACGTGTCCGGGCCGGGGCGGACGGTGGCGAGGACCACGAGCGGTGGGAGCGTGGAGACGTGCGCGATCATCTGGCCGGTCGAGGTGGGGTAGACGAGGTCGGCTTGCTCGCCCACAGCGTCCGGGTCGGGCTTGTCCAGGCGGGCGAAGCGCCAGTGGAGGGCTTCGGGCAGTTCAGCGGCGGCCAGCACCTCGTCGGTGGCCGCCCAGGCCGCGGCCCGGTCCCAGGACACGTCGTGCACGGCCGGCGAGACGGCGGCGACCTCGTCGCGGTACGGGCCCGGCGGCAGCAGCGTCGCCTCGCGCCGCCACGCTGTCCACGCGTCCAGTACGTCGCGGTAGAAGACGCCGTGCACGCCGGGGTGTTCGGTGAGTTCCAGGATGAACAGGGCCAGTACGGCCAGGTCGCCCTCTGCGTCGGCGAGGATCTCGGCGAGTTCCTCGGTGTGCAGGTAGACGGTGTCCTCGATGAGCTCCGGGCCCAGGAACCGCGGTCCGCCGTAGACGACCAGGCGGCCCCGCCCCGTCGCCAACTCGCCCAGGACGGAACGCGCTTCCTCGATCCGGGCCGACAGGGCGCCCTCGGCCAGCGCGCTGACGATCGCGATGTCGTAGCGGTCGGCGGGTGCGGACAGCACGCACACCCGGCCGGGACGGGCCGGGACTTCGTCCATGCCCAGCAGCTGCGCGGTGCGGGAGACGACGAGGTCCTGCAACCGCTCCTCGGCGGCCTCTACCACCGAGGCGGGAAGAGCGCCAAGCAGGCGGCCGGCGGACGGGGCGAGGGCATCGGTCGCGGCGCAGGCCGGCACCGCTACCCGCCGGCCGTGCGCGGTGACCGCGAGGACCGGCCCGAGCAGCGGCGCCTGCGGGTGGTAGCGCAGCGGAAGGCCCTCGATCGGTTCGGTCAGCCAGTCCAGCGCCCGCGCGGCGTCCGCCGGCTGCCCGCACGCGGCGGTGACCGCGTCCAGGTCCGCGCCGGCCAGCAGACGGGCGGCGCCGACCTCGTCCTCGGTGAGCGCGCACACGACCTGCGGGTCCTCGTCCGGCGCGCCAGCCGGCCACGCCGGGGACACCGCGGTGAGGGTGTGGTCGCTCAGGCGCAGCGCGAGCTCGAGAACGTCGCTCAGTCCGAACCCGACCGCTGCGCGCGCCGGTTCATCAACAGCCAGCGCGGTCAGCTGCAAGCTGCGCAGGACCAGGAGGGGGTGCGCGAGCTGCCCAGGATGGACCAGCAGCCGCTCCCCCGCCGACGTAGCGAACCGGACCCTGCCCCGTACGTCGCTGGGAACCCGGTCGGTCACCACACCGCGCCCGGGCGCCGCGCGCCCGGCGGCCTCGACCAGCCCCGGCAAGTCCGCCGCGGCCGCAGCGGCCGCAGCAGCACCGGTACGCGCTGGAGTTCGCAGAGTGCGGGTCCACAGCAGCAGGAGGTGATCGTGAACGCGGGAACAGCCCGGAGACGCCAGCGCGGCCTGGAGGAGCACCGTGAGCGAATCGGTGGAGAAGGGGGCGAGCGCCCCGTCGATGGTCTTCCACTGCACCCGCCGCTGCTGAGCGGCGGTGAGCGGGCTGCGTGCCATGGTGCGTTCCGTCCGTACGTCCCCGGTTATGCGAGGGCTCAGCCTGACAGGCAACACGGCACCCTCGCGCCGGTTTCGGCAGGCTGACCCACAAGACGCGCTGGTCCGTGCACTTCAGCGTTCCAGCGGCCTTGACATGAGCTTTCACATGTTCACTACTTAGGACACAGGGCGGGACACAGGGCGGGACACAGGGACACCCGCGAGACGGTCACGCTTGGCGACCGGCAGCTGGACGGCCCGGCCGAGCGACTCCTCGCTATTGCCATGGTCGTCGACCGGGTGCGCGACTCCTCCTGCTCGGCCCGCCAGTCAAGGTCGCGCCAGCCACCCAGGGAAGCTGCTTCGTTGAGCGTCGGGCGTACCCCACCCGCGTCATCGCTCGTCAACTCGCCGATGCGAGGTCGACATGTCGGCAGTCGCGCTCGACCCCGCGCAACGCCCTACCGACAAGTGCAAGTCGGCAGACTGACCGCGCCCCGACCTCCGGCCCCCGGGCCAAGCGAGCCACCGCGCGAGGGATAGCCGATTCACCCGTTCGTGTCCTTCGTTGAGGCCATGAGCGCCGACGTGGTTCACCTGCTCCACGTCGGAACGGTCCGCCCTCGGAGGACGGATCCTCCCTCCCTCCGAGTCTTTGGCCGGTCGCGACGCAGCGCGCACATGGGCTGAATTTACCTATTGACACGAATAGTTGACATACGCCTGATGTCTTAAATTAACGCATTCGAGAGGAAGGCTGAGGCGCAGATCGCCTGCCGAAGCCTCACGAGATCAGCTCCTGCGCTCAGTAAAGGGATCTTAAAAACACGCCTTGACCTGCACTTTCACATATTCACTACCTAGGACACAGGAAGGGACACAGCGCGGGACACAGGGACACGACCGGCTCTATCAGTCGACCGCTCCCCCGAATCTCGACCAGCGAGCGCAGTCCTGAATCCGGTCTGCAGACACTCCAGAGTCACACCCGGGCGACCCTAGACTCGCCCGACGGACTGCGTTCCAAGCCGTCACACCACCCCCTCTTGCATGCTTCTTTCTGCGTGCCAACCCCAGTGAGTCATCTCATCTCTGCTAGCGTGAGCCCGCCGTCCAGTGGACTGGATGGCACCCGGGCAGCAACCCAGCAAGTTCGGCGTCGCAGCGACCAGCCGTCGGGCACCAGCGATCGGGGCACGAGAAGCACGTAGGGCTTCACGTCACCCCATCAGGAAGCCCCACCACTACGGCACTCACCGCAATCTGAGGGTCGCCGAAGCGTCGACTGACTGGACTGTTCGGCCGACAAGTAGCAACTCGCCAAGAAGTAAGCAGGTACTCCACTCTCATGCCTGAGCAACTCGCTACGGAGCAGGCCCAGGGCTTGGTGCCCTCTCCTGCCCGCGAAGCCGCTGCGGTTCCCGCGACGTTCCTTTCGGGGAACATCACGCCGCCTGCCCTGACAGTGCCTTCTCACGTCAGCACCGAAGTTCGGGAACTGATCTACAGCCTCCCGGAACCCTTGAGGACAGCCGTCCTTGCTGCCCTCAACACGCCTGACGGCGTGAAGATCACCATGGGCAACGCCAAGGGCGGCGTAATGAAGACGACGATGTCCGTCTACGTTGCCTTGATCCTGGCACTCACCGGCGAACCCGTTCTCCTCGTAGACGCCGACGACACCAACAAAACCTGCCTCAAGTGGCAGGCCGCAGCCGGAGACGACTGGCCGCCCCTCGTAACCGTCGTCGGGTACACGGGCCCCGCCATGGCCAAGCAGGTCACGGATCTCATGGCGCGAGGCTTCAAGCACCTGGTGATCGACGTTGGCCCCACCGACAAGGGGGTCCTGAAGACCGCCTGGATGCTGACTAAGCGAGGGATCGTTCCGACCCAGCAGCACGTCGGCGATGTGGTCCAGCTGACGACTACGTTCGACCTCCTCAAGGAGATGGGCGAGCGCATCGACCTCTTCGTCATGCTCGCTAAGTCGTTCCCCAAGCGCAGCAGCTTCACCAACGCTCGCGACTACATCCAGGGGCTGATCAACGGCGAGAGCGCCGACCACCCGGACGGCCTTCCCAGCGTGGATCTCCTGGAGGGCACCATTCCTCTCCTCGAAGGCATCGCTGACACCTGGGGCTCGATTCCAGACGACTTCGGCCACTTCGGGTCAGTACTCGCCGAGGCGCTCGGAGTTCCGGCTTCCGTGATCGCCGAGCGAGAAGCTGCCTGGCTCAAGGACGAGGTGGAGGCCCAGTAATGGCTGAAGCCAAAGGAGGGAGTCAGACTCCCGCTCGACGGCGAAAGGCACCGAAGGCCAGCGCTGCTTTCGGAAAGCTGAACCAGCTGTCAGCGTCTGGCGCCCTTTCCAAGATCAACAGCGATCCCCAGACGACGTCCGGTTCGGTACCTCCGGTGGACAGTGAGCCGGCCGGGCCCCTGCAGGACCAGCCGACCGCCGACAGCACGCCGACCGAGCTCGCACCAGCGGCCGCACCCGAACAGACCGAGCCCTCGGATGCCGGCGCTTCTCACAGTCCAACGGACGTACATGTGCCCGAGCCTCCGGTGGACAGTGAGCCAGCCGGGCCTGTGCAGGACCAGCCGACCGCCGACAGCACGCCGACCGAGCTCGCACCAGCGGCCGCACCCGAACACGTTGGAGTCGCTCACGAGGAGTCCGCGGGGACACGCACGCCCGCCGAACGCGAACCCGCGGCCGCGCCCTCGATCAACAGGCTGCAGGCTGCGGAAAGCGCACGGCTCGACGCCCTGGACTCACCTGCGGCAACCACACCCATCCCTGTGCAGACGCCAGTTGAAAATCCGCCGCGACGTCTCCGGTCTGAAGACCTCGCTGCCGCCGATCTGCCCGTCTACGGACAAGAGACGCCAGGAGGACGCGAGCCGTCTGGGGGCGCAGTCACCCTTCGGAGAGCCGCTGGGCCTGCTTTCCCGGCCACCAGCGGATTCTCCGAGAGGCGAATGCTCGATGCTCTTCCGCCGCAGCTCGCCGAGAAGGTGCAGGGGCTGCCGGTCGCGTACATCGAGCTCGCGAGGAGTTACCGCCAGGCACAGGCGACACGAACCGGTACGAAGCCTGCGAAGCGCAACATCCGGCTCCATGCCGACGTCGCAATCGCGGTGAATCGCCAGATGGTCAGCGACAAACGAATGCTCGGGCTCAGAAACCTCAAGCCGAGCCAGTACCTGGACGCCTCCATCACTCTGGCACGCCACGTCTCGGTCACCGATCTCATCAAGGCCGCTGACGAGTTCCGAGACAGTCACCTGGGGGAGGAGAGCGGTGCAGCGTCCCCCAACCACTACAGCATCAGCCGGGAGAACGACGACTGGCTGAACGACATGATGGACGAGCTTCTTCTCGCAAACACCACTGGTCTGCATGGCCATATGGTCAACGTGATCGTCCAGTCGTTCCTTGAGCAGTTGAGGGCTGAGGCCCCGGCAACGGACTGATACAAGCTCAAGGCCGGCCTGGGCCCAGTCGTCCATGAGGGGCGAGCCGCCGTCGCGGCTCGCCCCTCTTCTTTCAGCAGCAATTCACATAAGCACAAGCAGGGACACGTGTCGGGACACGGCGCGGAACACAGGGACACGAGGATTCCCGATGTAGATACCTTCGCGCCCGAGGATTGCCGTCCGCAGTCCCGCACGCTCGGGGAACCCGCCATCGGCCGAAGGCGCGTCAGCCCCCAAACTGCGCGACCCTCGTGCACTTTTGGGAATGCGGGACCCTCCCCTGCCAGCAGGCCAGCCCCCTCGGCGAACCATGCCCCCCGTCGCAATATGCCGATCTACCTGCGCATATTCGCCAATCGAGAGGTCCTGGCGTGGATGGATACCGCCAGCGCGTCAGCCTGGCGACACGCTGAAAACTATGGGTTTGCATCAGAGATGCGCGAGGGTCGTATGATTCGCAGCACAGCGCGATAGTCTCGTGCTCACCTGCCAGTTGCCAGCGGAGGGAGATCCAAGTGCCGCCACGTCGTTCACCCGTGCGCAGAAACGGGACGATGTCGCAGCGCACCGTGTCCGAATGGTCCGGAGTCGGCGCGGGAACTCTCAAGAACCTGGCTCGGATCGGCCTTCTACCTGACGCAAATCAGCTGCGCCCGCACGACGTTGTCCTTGCTCAGGTGGCTGCGGCCCTCGGCGCTACGCGGTCGACGAACCGGGATTCTCAACAGGGCGAACGCACTACGACAGCGTTCCAGCGCGACTGGGATGCCGTTCGGATAGTGATGGAACTGCTGGTCGCGGCTTCCGAGCCCGGCTCGGAAGACAAGATTCACCCGCGAACACGGCTCGTCGCCTTCCCCGAGTCAGTCGCCCTGGCGCACCAGGACTACCAACTGCTGCAGCTCAGCGAGGAGGCTCTCGCGAGCAAGCTGCCGTACCACGTCCTGCCCATCGGGACCTGGCACGAAGAGCTTCAGCAGCGCCTTGCGAACGAGTTCGAAGAAGGAGCCGCCAAGGCAGCCGCATAAAAAGAACGGCACCCACGTACCTGCCGCAAACAGGGTGGGTGCCGGACTGATAAGGCTAGGTAGCCTCTCTCGCCATCCTTGAGGTTACCAGCCCCCAGCCGAGTCGTCTCCACCCACCGGAGCCTCGGCTACACGTGTCTCCCTCGTCACGCTTGTGAAACTGGTAGCCCATGCCGTCTTGCCCCAGGCTGACGGCGCTCGCAAGGGGCCCTGCGTGCCCTGTCTTGCGGAAGCGCCCTCACGGCCTGCTCCCTCGCACTATCGCTGTGCGCGCATCTCGCCCTCGCGCGGCTGAGCCGCTGCCCGGCTGGCTGTCCCACTACCCAGCGCCTGGCTCTTTGCCACGCCATTTGGTGTGCGAGGGCCGGCGTCATATCTCGTCACGTCCCTACGCCGCCGTCCTCGATGTCAAGGCTGCTGGCCAGCGCTGATCGTGCGCTCATACGGGGCTAGGGGGGCGCAGAACCTGGTGTTCTACGCCCCCCTAGCCCCGTCGAAGGGAGGTGATGCCCGCTCTATCTGAATATGTCGCGTCTGGCCCCTGTGCTTCCCCAAGCCGGCCGGACGGCGATGACGGTTTCCCTCATATCCCTCGACAGGAGCAGATCATAGCTGCCAGCCGTGGGGCTAGTTTCGTATTGCCAAAAACGGACTCTCAGGAGTCTTCTTCGAACTACGCCCAAACTTTGACAAAGAGGCGACGCTCTCTTCCCGGGCATCGGAACGCATCAGACAAGTGGTCGCCCTCACCCAGTGCGCCTAGGTCTGCCGATGCCTCAGCGTTGTCTGCGCCGTTGTTGTTGCTCCCGCGGATGCGGGAGCGTCTCTCTGACGCGCTTGAGGCTCTCGTAACGGACCGATCGCTTCGTCGGCGTCCGCTGGTTGAAGCCCTGGCGGCTGTTGTCCTGCTGGCGAAGTCGCCAGCAGGCGGGTCCCAACTTGAGCTTCGAGCAGGCCAGTTGGCCCGGTGGCTGGGCGTGTCTGAGTCTTGGGTCGATCACCGCGTGCTTCCTGGCCTTCGTGGCTCTGGTGTGGTGGCAACCAAGGTGGTGACCAAGACCGTCGACGGGACTCGGCGGGTTGATGGACTGCGCTGGGAGTTGCTGCCGCTGACAGCTGCTCAGGCTCGTTGTCGCCCGGACCCTCTGGTGCTGGAGAAGCGTGAGTTGTCGGTCCTGTTGGCGTTGTGCGAGGCGTTGTTCGCGCCAGGGTGGGCGCCGGTGGGCAAGAGAGAGACGCCCGCGGGTCTACTTGGTGCTCGGCAAGGCCGGGGGGCTGCGGCGGAGCGGCTGGCCTTGCTGCGGTTGGTGCTGGCGGCCCGGCCGGATGGTCGGGTGCGGCTCGTCGGCGGGGCGGTAGCGGCTGACTACGACCGGGCGGATGCGACGGTTGCGCGACTGTTGGGGTGCTCGGTGGCAGAGGCGGCCCGGTTGGTGGACGGGCTGGTCCAGCAGGAGGCGTTGGAGGTGCGGGGCAGGGGGGTGCCCGGTGCCCGGATTCGGATGGTGGTGCCGGCGGTGGCGGCCGCGCACGGCCGGGGTACCGCAGCCGAGCTGCGGATCGTGCCCGATCCGGCCGAGGACCAGCGAGCGGACGAGGTCGCTCCAGAGGAAGAGCGATTCTGCGCGCACTGTGCTTCGGGATTGGACGAGGCGAGGCCAGAGGAGCCGGGGGAGGGGTGGGTTCAGCAGAGGTTCTTCGACGTCGTGGACGGCGGCCTGGATGACGGGGGCGATGGTGCACTCAGGGATCAGGAGGGGGCCAAGGAACTCTGGACCGGACCGGAAAGCACTTTTGACCTGGGGGAACGCGAGGACCAGGAAGGGGCCAAGGCGTCGGAGGCAGAGGCTATTGGTGCGCTACTCCACGCCGACCACGCGCTGGTGGTTACTCATGGTGGTTCTGGTGCAGCTTCGTCTTGCTTTTCCGGCGAAGCCGCATTGGGGTTCCCGCCGTTGCCGGAGCGCGCGGACGGGCACGAGATCGAGCCCGAGGCGCCCCAGACCGGCGCGGCCTACGAGCCGGGCGGCCGGGGTAGCCCGCTTCGCGGGGAACAGCAGCCAGAGCGAGCGCGGGAAGGGCGGACGCGTCCTGAGCTGGTAGTCGCGAAGTCAGTGCCGTTGCGGTGGTCGATGCCGCGAGGACTGGAGCAGGTGCTGGACCCGGTGCGGCTGGAGTGGGCCCGTATCGGGCATGCCGGGGGGCGCTCCCGGGTGCGGGTGGCCCTCAAGGCCGAGTTGCGGCGGCTGGCGGGGATCGTGGGTTCGGAGCAGGCGCCGGTGGTGCTGGCCGAGCGGCTGGAGCGGCGGCTTGCTGCTCAGCACGGTGAGCGGGTGCGCGAGCCGGTCGGCTGGCTGTTGTCGCGGGGTCTGCCGCAGCGGGCGGAGTGCTACGCGACGGCGTGTGACGACCAGGTTCGGATGGACACCGGTCTGGTGTGCCCGAGCTGTGAGCTCCTGATCGGGGACCGGCGCGCGCTGCGGCACCAGGTCGTCCAGGCCATGGCCGCCGAGCTGCCCCGCCTGGCGCCGGCCGAGGCCCGGGCGGAGGTCGAACGGCGGTTGAGCCGGGAGGTCGCCCTGCGGGCCGCGCGGGACGCCGTACGGCGCGAGCGTGCCGTCGGGGAGCGGGCGCGCCGCGAGGTGGTCTGGGCTCAGCAGCGCGAGGAACTCGAAGTAGCGAAGGCGGAGTTGGCGGCACGGGCGTGTGAGGAGTGCGGGGTCCCGGAGGCCGCTGGCCTGTGCCCGATGTGCTCGCACAGCCGCACGGTCCGGGCGGCTGTGGCGCAGGCGGCGCAGGTCGCGGCCGCCGCGAACGAGCCGGTGAAGGATCCGGGCGTTCTGGCGGGCCGGCTGGCCGCGCACCGAGTCCGGCTGGAGGGCGAAGTCGACCACGCGACCGATCGGTTGCGGCGCGAGGGGATGCCGGAGGCCGCGGTGGCCTGGGAGGCGCGGAACCTAGCCGAGGAGCTGCTGCGGGCGGAGCGGGCCCGCGCGATGGACGCTCTGCTCGGCTCGGCGGAGGCCAATGGGGAGGCCGAGCGGGTCTTCGCCATCGAGCGGGCGCGGCGCAGCGGTGAGCTGCAGGCCCGGGCGGCGTCCGAGCAGGCCCGGCATCGCTGCGCGGAGCTCCTTCTCGCCCAGCGGCTCGGGCAGGTCAGGGCCGCGGATCGGCCGTCGGCTTCCGAGGAGGTCGTCGGTTGGCGGCAGCGGATGGTCGAGCTGGCGGCGCGTCCGCTCGACGACGAGATCCGCGTGCCGCGGCCGGCGGCGGGCGAGTGCCGGGAGGCGGTGAGCGCGGCGTGATCGGGGGAGTGGAGTTGGCCCTGCGGTGCGCTGAGCGGGGGTGGTGGGTGCATCCGCTGCTGCCGGGGTCGAAGCGGCCGGCGGGCAACTGCCGTCGGTGCCGGCCGCCGTCGACCGGGGCGCGCCCGGCGTGCGGCTTCCCCGATGCGGACGGGTGTGCGTGCCGTGAGGCCGGGCGGTACTGCCACGGGGTGCGTGCGGCGACGCGGGAGCGGGAGCTGATCCACCGTTGGTGGCGCGGCCGGGACTTCGGCGTCGGCGTGGCCACGGGGCCGTCCGGCCTGGTGGTGCTCGACCTCGACGACCATGACCGTCCGCCGCCGGATCAGGCGCTGTTGCTGCCGGGCGTCGACCTGGCGCAGCACCGGGACCCGGAGCTGGGCCGGGTGCGGACCGGGGTGGACGTGCTGGAGCTGCTGTGCCGGGTGCGGCGGGCGGGCAGCTTGCTGGAGGCCCCGGCGACGCTGACCGTGCAGACCCCGTCCGGCGGGATCCACCTGTGGTACTGCACGGGGGACACGAGCCGGTACGTGCAGGGCGCGGGCCGGCTCGGCTGGCAGGTCGACGTGCGGGCCGGCTGGTCCACCGCGGTCGCGCCCGGCACCGTCACCGCGGCTGGCCGCTACCGGATGGTCGGCCACCAGGACCGGCCGGCGCGGCTGCCGCGCTGGGTCGCGCTGGAGCTGGGCCGCGTCGGACTGCGCCACCGCGACCCAGCCGCCGGCCCGCCCCACCGGGTCCGGCTTCCCCGCCCCGCCCGCGAGCACGGCCCGGGGGACGCCTCCGCTTACGCCGCCGCGGCGCTGCGCGGCGAGCTCGAGGCCGTGGCGTCGGCCCGCGCCGGCCGCAACGACACTCTCAACCGCGCCGGGTTTCGGCTCGGTCAGCTGGTCGGGGCCGGGCTGCTGGAGCACGACCAGGTCCACCAGGCGCTCACCGACGCCGCCGCACAGGCCGGGGTCGACCCCGGCGAGGCCAAAGCGCAGTCCACCCTCCGCCGCGCACTTCAGGCGGGCATGCGCTCGCCGCGCACCGTCCCGAGCCCGGGAGCACGGTCATGAACCACCCCCTCACCTCCCGCGCCGCGCTGCCCTCCCCGGCCCGAGAGCCCCAACCCGCCGAACAGGCCGGCGCGGACGGGCAGGAGCGGCCCGCCGAGCGGGGGCCGAAGTTGTCGCAGGCCGACATCCTGCTGCACCTGGGCATGGACGAGTACCAGCTGGTGCGCCACGACCAGACCGCGTACGCCGTCCCCCTCGACGGGCCGCCGATCGCCCGCCCGCTGCGGGCTGCCGGCGGCTTCGGCGGCACCGGCTCGCTGCGTCAACTCCTCAACCGTGCCTATGTCCTGCGCACCGGCCGGTCCCCGTCCCAGGGGTGTCTGACCGACGCGATCGCCTCCATGGACGCCCTCGCCCTGGACGCCGAGGAACAGCCGGTCTGCCTGCGGATCGCCCCCGACCTGGCCGACGACCAGGCGACCTGGCTCGACCTGGGCCGCTCCGACGGACTCAGCGTGCTGATCGAGCCGGACACCTGGTCAGTGACCACCCCGTCCATCGGCGAGGGCCCGCTGTGGCGGCGCACCCGGCTGACGGGCGAACTCCCGATGCCCGAGCGCGACCCGGGCGGCTGGCAGGGCGGACTGGGGCTGCTGCGCGAGCTGTCCGCGCTGGCCGAGCCGTCCTGGCGGATGGCCGTCGCCTGGCTGCTGGCCGGGCTCAGACCCGACATGCCCCGCCCCGTCGCGTACTTCAACGGTGAACGCGGCACAGCGAAGACCACCTCCGCCCGGCAGCTGCTGCGGGTACTCGACGGGATCCGCGCCGAGGTCCGCAACGTCCCGCGTTCCGAGGACGACGGCGCGGTCGCCGCGTCGGCCGGCTGGACCATGGGCCTGGACAACATCCATGGCATTCCCCAGTGGCTGTCGGACTTCCTGTGCCGCACCGTCACCGGGGCCTCCGTCGCCAAACGCGAGATGTACACCGACGACGACGTCGCCTCCTGGGCCTACCAGCGTCCCGTCGTGCTGACCGGCATCGACGTCGGCGCTCTCCAACCCGACCTCGCCGAACGGCTGCTGCCTTTCACCCTGGAGGCCATCGACCCCAAGGCCCGGCGCAGCGAGCGCGACCTGTGGTGTCGCTACCGCGCCGCCCACGGCCGCATCCTCGGCGGCCTGCTCGACCTGGCGGCCGCGGTGTGGGCGCGCCTGCCCGACGCGGCCGACCAGCTCGACCAGAAGCCGCGGATGGCCGACTGGGCCGAACTGCTGTGGGCGCTGGATGCGGTGACCGGTTGGGACACTCTGTCCACCTACACCGGTTCCCAGGACGCGGTCACCGACGACGTCATCGACGCCGACCCGGTCGCCACCGCCCTCACCCGCTGGTCCGCCACCTCCGGCAGCACCAAGTGGCAGGCCACCACCGGCCAGATCGACGAGGTCCTGCGACCACCCGGCCCCATCCCCGACACCTGGCCCAAGACCACCGCCCTGCTCTCCGCCCGCCTCACTTCCCTCGCACCGGCCCTGCGCCAACGCGGTATCGACATCCGCAAGTTGCCCCGGACCAGCGCCACCCGCGGCTTTCTCATCACCCTTCAACCGGACTCCGGACCGCCGGCCTGACCCCAGACTCCCGCCCAGCCGCGAAACAGCCCCTATACCTGTCACCGAACCCGCCGCGGCGCCCGCCACGCGCGGGCCTTCAGCATGCCCCGGACACCCGCGGGAGACCGGCCCGCGGACCGAAAGCGCCTCCTGGGTCGCCGGTCTGTCCGTCGGGGCGGCTGCGAGCCGGACAGCTCCCGTGTCGACGGCCGACGAGTCGCCGGGGGACTGCCTCGCCCGCGAAGAGATGACGCCGTGCTGACGCTGCCCATGACGCACCCGGCACCCCGCCCGGACCTGCCACGACCTGCAACGCTTCCCTCCGACCAGCAACCCCATGACGCAATGACGCTCTCCCGCCCCATCTCTCTGAACGAAAGAGGGGAAGGAAGGAGAGACATGGCGCGCCAGAGCGTCATCAGCGTCCGCCGACCGGCCCCCCGGATGGTAGATGCACAGGTCAACACCACCGTGGGAGAGAACGGTGCAGCGTCATCCGGCTGCGTCACCGATGCGGTGCGCGTGTCCGGACACCGGACCTTGACCGTTTGCCGCTGAACTTGACCGATGGCCTGCGCGTGCAGGGTTGGCTAAGCGTCCGGTGCACGAACGAGGCCAGGATGAAGCCATGGAGAACGAAGTGACATTGTCCGGCGGACGTATCACCCTCGGCGTGGTCAGGGTCGGGCGCACCGTCCGGCGGCCAGCCACCGCGTCGTCATCGTTCGTCGCCGAGCTGCTTTGGGACCTCCAGCGAGAGGGCTTCACCGGCGCTCCGCGCCACCTCGGGTTCGACACAGCCGGCCGCGAAATCCTCAGTTACCTCCCCGGCTGGGTGCCCGCCCGATTCCAGCGCTGGACCGACCCCCAGGTGGCCGCGGCCGGCACCCTGCTCCGCTCCTTCCACGACGCCACCCGCAGCAGTCGCCTGACCGGACGGCATGCCGTGGTCTGCCACCACGACCCGGGGCCGAACAACACGGTCTTCACCGACGACATCCCGACCGCCTTCATCGACTTCGACACCGCCGCCCCCGGCGATCCCCTCGAAGACCTCGGCTACATGGCGTGGACCTGGTGCATCTCGTCCAAGCCCACCGCTCGGCCCGCCACCGTCCAGGCCGCACAGGTACGCGTCCTGGCCGACGCGTACGGGCTCGATGCCACCTCCCGCTCCCGCCTCGTTGATGCCGCGCTCGACCGCCAGGCCCGCAACGCCAGGTGGTGGCACAGCCATCTCGCCGGCCCGTTTCCGCACGTTGCCGACGACTCCACGATCGCCGGGCGCATCCGGTGGTCCGAGCAAGAGCACGCCTACACATCGGCCAACCGCAAGACCTTCGACACAGCCCTGGGCTGACAAAGGCTGGACGCTGACCACCCACTTCAGACGGTTGCGCCCCAGGACGCGCCTTGCAGTCCTAGCGTGGGTAGGCGTGACGGTACTGATTGTGGGCGGCAGCGGGTTCCTGGGCGTTGACCTGGCCCGCCAGGGACGTTCAGCGGGCTTGGAGACGGCCGCCACCTTCCACTCGCACCCCGGCAAGGGCGCCGGCGCGTGGCACCGCCTCGACCTGCGCAACTCGGCGAATCTCCAGGAGGTCCTGGATGCCGTCAGTCCAAGGGCGGTCATCAACGCGAGCAGCGGCGGAGCCGAGTGGGCGGTCACGGCCGAGGGAGGGATGCGCCTGGCCCAAGTTGCGTCGCAACGGGGCATCAAGTTGGTCCACGTGTCGAGTGACGCCGTGTTCTCCGGCCGCCGCGAGGACCTGTACGACGAGACGTGTCTGCCCGACCCGGTAACACCGTACGGGGCCGCGAAGGCGGCGGCTGAAACGGCCGTGCGGCTCCTGAGCGCGGGGGCCGTCGTCGCACGGACCTCGCTGATCATCGGCGATGGCCGGTCCGAGCACGAACGCATGGTGCACGCTCTGGCCGCCGGCACGCGGGACGGGGCCCTGTTCACGGACGATGTCCGATGCCCAGTCCACGTCGGCGACCTGGCCGCCGCACTGTGGGAGCTCACCCTGTCCGATGCGGCCGGCGTCTTTCACCTCGCCGGCCCGGATGCCGTCACCCGCCACGAACTGGGCACCCTTATTGCGCAGCGGGATGGCCTTGACGCATCGCTGCTGCCGACCGGGCGTCGGGCTGACAGCGGCCTCCCCGGCGGACTTTGTGTCCGCCTCGACAGTCGCGTCACCCAGAAAGGCCTGGCCACCCGCCTTCGCGGAGCCCGGGAGTTCCTCCGGCGTCGTAACCCCGACCGCTGACTTCGACCGCGCAGGGCCGGCAGGCCGGAGCCGAGCGGGATGAACGGTAGCTGGACGACCTTGCGCGCAGCGGGGAACCCGGATGAGGTCTAGGTATTGGGGGCTGTGAGAGGCCCTTCTCTCGGCTCTCCGCCCCTAAGGTAGGTACACCCGGGCGGGAGGACGGTGAAGATCCAGTGCACCGACGGAAGTTGCTCGCGGGCCTGGCGGCAACAGCCACTGCCCCCTTTCTGGGGAGCGGATCCGCGCAGGCCGATGAGGCCCTGCTCGGCGAGTTGCTCGTCGCCCGGCTCGGGGACGCGATGCTCGGACTGGGCGCGGCCACGCCCGTGCCGTCGTCCGAGGCGCTCTCCACCGACTTCACCCACGCGCTCGCCGACTTCGATGCCTGCCGTTACGCGTCCCTCGCTGTGCGCTTGCCCCGCCTCATCCGCGCCGGCCACGCGCCTTCCACCGGTAGCCACGACACAGAGCAGTCCGCCCTCCTAGCCAAGAGCTATCTGCTGGCCACCCGCATGCTCGTGAAGATGGACGAGCAAGAGCTCGGCTGGATGGCCGTGGACCGCGCGCGGCAACTCGCCGAGGCAGCAGGAGACGTCCTCGCGGTCGCTGAATCCGCCCGGCAGGTGGCCGTGCTCGCCAGAAGGGCGGGATGGCATGACCAGGCACTGTCGATCGCGGTCTCAGCCGCTGATAACCCGGATCTGCGCGGCATCGGACGAGCCGGCACCGCGGTGCGCGGGCTCCTGGTCCAGAGCGCGTCGTACACCCTCGCGCGCCGAGGCGATCGGGACGGAATGCGAGAGCTGACCGACGAAGCCGCCGCCCTCGCCGAAGAACTCGGCGGAGCCACCATGCTGCGCGACCACGGGGGCGGCTTCAGCCCCCTCACCGTGCAACTCCACAAAATCAGCGCCGAGAACCACGCAGGCGATCCCCAGGCCGCGCTCGACGCCGCTCGCGCGATTTCACTGAAGGCGCTGCCCAGCGTCGAACGCCGCTCTCGCGCACTCGGCGACATCGCCGTCACCTACGACCGTCTCGGCCGCCGCAGCAACTGCGTCCGCACACTGCTCGCCGCTGAGCGCTGCGCTCCGCAGGAGACCTACGCCCGTCCGGCGACGAAGTCCTTGATCTCCAGCCTGTTGGCCTCTGGCCCGACATCAACGGAACTGCGCTGTCTCGCCGAACGCAGCGGCGTTCTCGTCTGAACCCCTGCGTGCCCAGAGATGACCGAAGCAGGCTGTCGATAGCCCATTCTGGGGAACCTGACCATTCGTCGGCGGACTCCCATCCCGGCGCTTTGGCGGTGCTGCCGTGCTGGCCCCCTGCGGAATTTAGGGGTGGGCAGCTGGTGACCCAGGTATAGGGCGGCCGGGAAGTGGGCGAGCGCTTGCGCGCGGACCTCGCCGCAAGCTCTCGGCAGCAACCACAGGTTCAAGAGGAGGGTGGCACACTGGCGGGCTCAACTTCCCCAATCTGTCGTGGAGATGAACAGATGAACGCCACCCCCGACCTCGTCGCAGCAGCCCAGGAGCGCTCCGGCGGCTGTCTGTGCGGAAAGATCCGCTTCATCGTCAGAGGACTGGCGGTCTATCCCCACACATGCAGTTGTCCGCACTGCCAGAAGCTCGGCGGCGGCCCGATGATGTGGTGGGCCGGCTTCGCCCCCGAGGATGTCAGCTGGACCAACGGGATCGAGCCGACCTGGTTCGAGACGTTCGAGGGCGAGGCCCAGCGCGGCTTCTGCCCCAACTGCGGAAGCCGTCTCGCGGCGATCGACAGCGACATCCCGGAGATTGGCATCGTCGTTCCGGCCCTGGACGACACCACCGGTGACGATCTCGTCCCCGTCAACCAGTCCTTTCGTGACAGCTCCGTGCGCTGGCTGCCGCAGGTGCCGGACATCCAGAGCAGCTCCGTTGGCTGAAGCGCAGGAGATCCGGGGTGGCTTGGGGAAGAAGGCAGTTCTTTGCCCTGACTCGCAGAGCCGGGGCGGAACAAGCCGCATCGGCTAGTGGCCGCCGATAGACTCACAGTGACCTTTGCCGTCTATGTGACGGCGGCCAGCTACTTCAACCGGGGCGCCTTCGGCGGCCCTTAGATTGAGGCGTTCATGCAGGACGACCGACCCGTGGTCGGCGTGATCGACTACCGCACCGGAAACAGCCAGAGCGTGGTCCACGCGCTGAACTTCCTCGGTGTGCCGAACCGTCTGCTCACCTCGCCCGCGCAACTCGACGGCATCGACCGGATCATCCTTCCTGGTGTCGGATCAGCCGGGACGACGATGACCTACCTGTCCGAAGCCGGATGGCCCGAGGCGCTTCACGCCCGGGTTATCGAAGGCAGCACCCCGTTCCTGGGCATCTGCGTGGGCCTGCAGGTCCTCTTCGAGACCAGCGAGGAACAGGACGCGACATGCCTGGGCTGGCTGCCCGGGACCGTACGGGCCTTCAACGGCGCCGACGTGCGGGTGCCGCAGATGGGCTGGAACCAGGTACACCGCACCTCGACGCATCCCTTCCTGGCCGGCCTGCCGGAAGCGGGTCACTTCTACTTCGTGAACAGCTACTACGCCGACCCCTCGGATGCGGGGGACATCGCGGCCACAACGGAGTACGGCCTGCCGTTCACCTCTGCCGTCGCACGCGGCAACATCATGGCCACGCAGTTCCACACCGAGAAGTCCGGCCCGCTGGGGCTGGATCTCCTCGAGCGGTTCGCCAAGACCCCGCAGGAGGAGCTGTGCCCGGCCTGAACGTCGCGACCGGGCTGACCACCCGGCTGATCGCCTGCTTCGACATCATCGACGGTCGGGTCACCAAGGCCCGTCGCTTCGAGGACAACATCGACGTCGGCGACGCCGCCGAGGTCGCTGCGTCGGTGTACGCGGACGGCATTGACGAGATCATCTTCTACGACATCCTCGCCAGCGCGCAGCGCCGCCAGGCGGACCTGGCCACGATCCGCAAGGTCGCCGAGACGGTGTTCGTGCCGCTGACGGTGGGCGGCGGGATCCGGTCGCTGGAGGACATGCACGCGGTGCTTGCCGCCGGCGCGGAGAAGATCAGTCTGGACTCGATGGCGGTGCGCAATCCCTCGATCATCACCGAGGGGTCGGCCGAGTTCGGCCGCCAGTGCATCGTGCAGTCCATGCAGGTCAAGCGCGTCCCGGTCACGGCCGAGATTCCCAGCGGGTACGAGGTGTTCATCGACGGGGCCCGGCAGGCCACCGGCATGGACGCCATCGTGTGGGCGCGCCGTGGCGAGGAGCTCGGCGCGGGGGAGATCTGCGTCAACTCCATCGACCAGGACGGCACGCACGAGGGCTACGACCTGGAGATCACCCGCCGGATCGCCGAGGCGGTCAACCTGCCGGTGATCGCCTCCGGCGGTGCCGGTTCAGCCGAGCACGCGGCGGCGGCGTTCACCGAAGCGGGCGCGTCAGCGGCGATCGTCAGCTCGCTGCTGTACTCGCCGCGCATGGAGCGCACCGTCCCGGTCGGGGAGATCAAGGCCGAGCTCGCCAAGCGGTACGGGCTCCCGGTCCGCCTGGTCTGAGCACGCTCTCTCCCGGAAACGACGCCGGGCCCGGCCGCTGAACGCGGTCGGGCCCGGCTTTGTTTCCGGGGTCGCACGGCCGTCCCGGGCGTACGGCGGGTCAGGGGCGGTGCGCGGTCACCAGGTGGCGGCTGCTGTCGGCGGTGAGGGGGCGGGCGTCGTAGCCGCCGAACTGCTCGTCGACGACGAAGCCGGCCGAGTGCAGCAGCTCGGTCAGCTCGGCGGGGGTGTAGAGGCGGACCGAGCTGTGGCTGGTGTCGGTGGTGCCGTCGTCGTAGGCGGTGGTGGTGTGCCGGTTTAGTCTGCGCGTGGCGGGGTCCCAGGTGACCTGCTGGGTGGTTTCGGCGTGATCGCCGCGGACGGTGCGGGTTCCCATGCCGGTGGTGTCGGGGTGCGGGGTGAAGTGGTCCATGGCCATGCGGCCGCCGGGGCGCAGGACACGGAAGGCTTCACGGAGAACGCCGAGGTCCTCGTCGGTGGTGTCGAGGAAGCCGAAGGAGTTGAACAGGAGCAGCACGCTGTCGGCGCAGCCGTCGTCCAGGGGAAGGCCGCGGACGTCCGCGTGCAACAGGTTGATCCGCTCGCCGTCCGCCGCGGCGGTGGCGGCGGCGTGGTCGAGGAGGTCCTGGGACAGGTCGACGCCGGTGGTGTGGGTGTAGCCGCGGCGGGTCAGCTCGGCCGTGTGCCGGGCGAAAGCGCAGCACAGGTCGAGGATCGTGTGATCGGTCTGCAGGGCGAGGCGGGCGGCGAGGAAGGCGACGTCACGTCGGGTGGTGGCGCCGTCGTGGCTGCCGTAGCGCTCCAGGTAGCCGGTGCCGCGGTAGTTGCTGATCCACCACGGATCACCGTCGGGCGTCGGGGCGGGCGCGGGGGCGGGCTGGGTCATGTCCGGTTCTCCGTAGGCGGGGTACGGTGAAGGCGGCCTTCGGCGTCGGGCAGACCGCGGGGAGCGGTGAGGTAGGCGCGGCCGACGACGGCACCCCAGCCGGCATGCCACAGGCGCGTCAGGTCGGCCCACCCGGACAGGCCGCCGGCGTACCACAGGGAGGCATGCGGGTGGCGGCCCGCGAGGCGGTCGAGGACCTGCCAGGGGGGCGGGGTGCGGTGGGTTGCCGCGCGGGCGTCGGTGATCAGGACGGGCTGGGTGCCGCCGGTGGCGTCGAGGAGGGCGTCCAGGGCGTCGGTGAGCGCCACGTTGGTGGTGCGGGTGAAGCCGTCGGTGACGATCCGCCCGTCCACGGCGTCGAGGGACAGCATCAGTTGTCCGGCGTCCGCGAGGGTGGTGAAGTCCGGCCAGGCGTGCGGGTCGAGGCGTCCGTCGGGGAGCAGGCCGGTAGAGCCGAGCAGGACACCGGCGGCGCCCGCGTCCAGGAGGCGGCGGACGGCCGGGTCGCGCGGGGCCAGGCGGCCGCCGGCCCACAGCCGGCCGGGGTGGTGGCGCACGGCCGTCTCCAGCAGCGCGGTGCTGGTGCTGGTGCCGGTGGAGCGGTCGAGGTCGATGACGGCAGTGGGCACGTCATCGTCGAGGAGGTCGGCGAGCAGCCGTCCCGGCGGCAGGCCGGGGAGGGAGGTGACCGTGCCGTGGCGGACGTCGACGTTCACCCGCCACGGGCCAGGCGGCCCGGCGTGAGCGGCAGTGGGCAGGGTGGCCGCAGCGGTCCCCGGGGTGGGGGTGGTGGGCATGTGGGCGCCTCCGGGTTCAGGCGGCGGCGAGCGCGGCCGGGCGGGGCACGGGCGGTTCGTTCCAGGAGGCGGCGTGGGCGAGTTCGGCCCGCATGGCGGCCAGTTGGGCGGTGGTCCAGGTGCCGGTGCTCACCGCGAGGTCGAAGCTGGCGGCCATCTGCCGGTGCAGCGTGCCCGCCGTACGGTGGGCTCCGTCGCTCAGGTAGGCGCCCGTGTCGCCGCGCAGCAGGTGTCCGGTCAGGCGGGTCTGGATGCTGTGGTGCAGGTTGGGGCGCAGGCTCGGCAGGTCGGCGGCGTCAGCGATGTCGTGCCGGCCGGAGCGGTGGTAGAGGGTCCAAGCGGATTCGACGCTGCGGGTGACGGCCCGACCGCCGAGCTGCTCGACCAGCTGGCGGCTGGCGCGCAGCGTGTCGCCGTAGCCCACGTTGTCGTCGATGACCAGCACGGTCGCATCCCGGGCCGCGGCGGTCAGGCAGTCGCGGTAGGCGCGGGGGGCTGTGGCGCGGTGGCGGACGGTGCCGCCGGCGCCGAGGTAGGCGACGTTGCCCTGGTCGTGGAACCCAAGGCGGACCAGGTGCACGTCGACCGGCCGGCCGAGCAGGGCGGGAAGGACGGTCCGGGCGGCCAGCGCGAGGGACAGCGACCCGTACAGCGGGGCGAGGACGGCGGTGATATCGGGCCGGGGTGCCAGTACGTGCTCGGCGAGGAAGCGCAGCTCGTTGCCGATCTTGACCGGGCTGTCGAGCTCCCGGAACGTCCGCCAGCCCGCCTCGTGGGCCTGCAGCAGTGCGAGGTCGCCGGGATGCGGGGCGAACGGGCCGGCGGCGCGGTGGCCGTGAAGCGCGGCAGCGGTGGAGGTGGCGGTCTCCAGCAGGCGTTCCAGCGCGGCCGGGCGCGGATCGTCGGTGAGGCTGGGGCGGTCGGTGAGGCCGTGCCACAGGGTGTAGGCGCCGGCGGCGGCGAGGTTGTGGAGGTTGTCGAGCAGCGCGTGCCGCAGTGCCGGGGCCTGCCCCGGCGCCCGGTGGTCCAGGCGGCCGAGGGCTTCGCCCAGCGCCGCCCAGGACGGCAGCGCCGTACGGGGCTGGTAGTAGGCCGGGCCCCGGCTGAGCCGGATGGTGCGCGCGCCCGCCGCGGGCCGGGGCCCGCGGGCGGCCGGGAGGAAGGTGTCCAGCAGGGCGGGGTCCAGGCCGGCGTTGGCCGCGAGGTGCAGCTCGGCGGCGGGAATGCGGACCAGGCCCAGCAGATCGCAGGCGACGGCGCTCCCGGAGACGGGCGAGGCGGGGTGGGCCGTGTTCGCCCGGGGCGGGGGCGGGAGAGTGGTAGCCGTGGTGGTCACGTGGGCTCCGTTTCGCGGATCGGCCGGCGCGCGGCGTGGTCGCACAGCGCTCTCAGGCAGGAGGCGAGGCTGGTGAAGCGGGTGGTCGGCGGCGATCCGGGCGGGGGTTGCCCGGTGGGGGTGATCCAGACCGGGTGCAGTCCGGCGGCGCGGGCGCCGACGATGTCGGCGGTCCACTCGTCGCCGACGTACAGGCACTCCTCGGGCCGGACGGCCAGGTCCTCGCAGGCCCGGTGGAACGGCGCGGAATGCGGCTTGCGGTGGCCGTTGCCCAGCGCGCACACCACGGTCTCGAAGTACCGCTCTAGGCCGGCCTGTTCGAGCTTGGCGTGCTGCTGGTCGGCGTCGCCGTTGGTGACGACGCCGAGCTGGTAGACCGCCGCGAGACGCCGGAAGGCGTCGACGATGGCGGGAACGGTGCGGATCGCGCGCATCTGCCGGTGGGCGAAGTCGTCCACGTGGGCAGCCAGTTGCCGCTCGTCCAGTACGATCCCCGCTTCGCGCAGGGCGGTTTCCCAGACGTGGCGGCGGGCGGCGGTGTGCGAGCCGAGCGGAGCCAGGGCGCGGTCGTAGTCGCCCCACAGCCGGTCGGACGTGCTCACGTAGGTGGAGGCGATGACGGCCGCGCTCACACCGGGGTGGGCGCCGGCGAGGCGGGCGGCGACGGCGTCCAGGGCGCGCTGCCAGATCACGCGGGTGGGGATCAGGGTGTTGTCGATGTCGAACAGGACGGCGGTGACCGCGGGCATCGGCGGCACGAGCGGCTGGTGGGGGGTGGGGGTCACTGGGCTGCTCCGTGGCCGGTCATCCGAGCGGCCAGCGCGAGGGCAGCCAGGCCCTCGGCGGCGGCGGGGGCGTTCTCGTCGCGGGTGAGGCGGAAGAACAGGTCCGGCACGAGCAGGCCGAGGATCCGGGCCCGGTCCAGGGGCAGGCCGTCGAACCGGTCCAGCAGCCAGGTCGTGCCGAGGAGCTGTCCCCCCAACGGCTCGGCCAGCGGGCAGGTGACCTCCAGGACGCCGCGGTGTTCGCGGACCGCGGCGTCGGCGAGCAGGCCGGTGTGCTTCAGGCAGGAGCCGGCCAGCTTGGCCAGCGTCTGGTCGAGGTCGTGCATGCCGGCGAACTCAGCGTCGATCACCCACCAGCGCCGCTCGGTCGGGTGGACGAGGACGTTGCCCAGGTGGAGGTCGCCGGTGGCGTGGACCAGCCAGCCGCCCGGGGCGGCCGGGGTGAGGGAGCGGCGCGCGAGGTGGATGAGCGAGCGGCAACTGAGCTGCGTGGGTCTGCCGTTGAGGTGAAGGGTGTGGTCGGCCCAGGGCCGCAGCCGGCGGGCGAGGTCCTCCACCCAGCCGGACAGCACCGCGGGCGTTTGGAGCGAGTGGTCGACGTCGTCCTCCCGGCGGGGGGTCAGCGTCGCGGTGGCGCCGTGGACCAGCCGGGCGGCCACCTCGCCCAGGACCGACAGGAACCGTCCCGGGTCGGTGGCGGCCAGGTCCCGCAGGGGGACACCGTCCACGGCCTGGGAGACCAGCGTCGCGTCCTCGCCCCGGTAGTGCAGCGCGGTGGCAGGCACGGGCAGATGCCGCGCCAGAGCCTGCAGACCGGCGTGCTCCCGCTCGGCGAAGGCCCGGCCACGACCGGGCTTGACCACCACCGTGCCCGCAGTCGTACGGGCGGCGAACACCGGCGTGCTGCTCGGCCGCAGCTGGTTAAGTGTCCCGTCGGTGGAGGCGTAGGCGGGCGCGGGGGCGTGGCAGTCCTCCGGGATCTCCCAATACGGGGCGGGGACCTCGTCGCGGACGCGGTCGACGGCGGCCGCGATTTCGTCGGTCAGCGGCAGCGGAGCGGGACGCTCGGCCAGCAGCCCGGCGTCCAGCAGCCCGGCGTCCAGCACCGTCCAGCGCGCCTGCTCGTCCTCGCCCGCGTACAGCAGCCGGATCCGGCCGCCTCCCTCGGGCAGCAGCGCGGGGTAGAAGGCGTAGCGGGAGTCCGGGCTGCCAGGGCCGCCGCGGTGCAGGACGGCGCCCAGCGGCCGCCAGGTCAGGCCGTCGCGGGAGTGCGCGGCCGCCAACGAGCGGGAGGTGCCGGCGCCGTAGACCATCAGCAGGCCGCCGTTCGGGGCGGGGGCGACGGCGGGGCAGTCGGCGGCGTACGCGTCCGGGGCGCCAGCCGGGCCGGTGGTGACGACGACGCCGTGGCACTGCCAGGTGAGGCCGTCGGTGGAGGTGGCCAGGTGGATGCGCCGGTGGTGGCCGTCGCGTCCGGCATACCACATCCACCAGGCGCCGCCGCGGTGCAGCACGGCCGGCAGCAGCACGTGCTCGCCGTCGGTCGCCCCGTCCTCGGCGGCGGGGGCGAGGGCGAGGCGGGGGGCGGCCCAGGTGGTTCCGCCGTCGCGGCTGACGGTGCGGTAGATCGACCAGGCCCCGCCGTCGGGCCGCGCGCTGAAGTAGGCGTGCAGCACCTCCTGGTGGACGACCAGGCTCACGCCGGTGACGTCCTCGCAGCCGTCCGGGACCGGCAGCGGCCGGGCACCGTCCAGGGACACCGGTTCGCCGCCGGGCTCGGGCAGGGCGGTGAGGACGATGCGGTTGCGACCGCCGGTATACCACGGCTCGGGGGCGCGGCCGGGCAACTGCCGGGGGATGTAGGTACGGGCGTCTGCCGGCCCGGTGGTCACGGCCAGCAGGCGGCGGCCGCGGTGGCGGATGAGGGCCGGGGCGAAGGTGATGCGGCCGTCGGCGCCGGCCAGCACGCCGCGGTGGCGCCCGACGAGGTCCGCCCGTCCCGCCCCGGTGCGGGACCGGGGGCGCGGGCGCGGGAGTCCGGCCGGTGCGGCGGACAGCAGGAAGTGATCGCCCGCTTCGAGGAGTTCGCGCACCTGGGTGGTCTCCCGCACCGCGCGGCTCAGCGCGGTGAACGCCGCCTGGTCGGCGGCGGACTGGTCGACGTAGGGGCGCATCCACGCTGCGACGCCCTCCAGCGAGTACCGGTCGGTGACCTCCAGTCCGGCCGCGGCCAGCAGGTCCTCGGCCTCGGTGAGGCGGTGGGTGCGGGTGGGCGGCATGTAGTCGTCGGCCGACACCGAAGGCAGCGGCTCGTAGCGGCCGTGGTCGAGGTATCCGCCGCCGGTCAGGGCGGTCATCTCCGTGAACCGGCCGCGCTTGAGCAGGTCCCGCAGGACCGAGGTGCGGGTCAGGAAGATCGCGTGGAGCCGGCCACCCGGCGCCAGCGCGGTCGCGGCGCGGCGCACCGCCTCGACGGCGTCCGCGTCGTCGAGCAGGTGGTAGAGGGGGCCGAACATCAGCACCGCGTCGAACTGGCCCGGCGGCGGCGTCAGGTGCTGCGCCGGGCCGTGCTGCGTGCCCAGCAGGTGCCCTTCCAGACCGGCCTGGCGGAAGCGGGCGCGGGCGCTGTCCAGGCTGTTCGCGGACAGGTCGGACAGGGCGACCATGTGCCCGCGGCGGGCCAGTTGAAGGGCGTGGACGCCCGGGCCCGAGCCGATGTCGAGGATGCGGCTTCCCGGGCGCAGCCCGGCCAGGACCTGCTGGTGGATGACCTCCGTCTCCAGCCGGTGGTAGGGGCCGGAGCGGGTGCGCTGCCACTCCCGCTCGGGGTCCGCGTCGTAGAACGCGGCCACCCGCTCGATGCCGCTGACGGTCGCGGGATCAGGGAGCGTCCGGCCCGCCGGGAAGGCGCCAGAGGGTCCCGTCGTGGTGGAGCCGGTCACGAGCGGCGAGATGGTCGAGGTGGGACTCAAGGAGGTCGGGGTCGATGTCATGGCCGAGGTCACGCAGCCTCTCGTCGAGCTGGGCGGTGGTCAGGGGGCCGGCGGCCAGCAGGCACCCGGCGGTCTGGTCGGCGTCGCGCAGGACCCGCCAGGGCAGGACCAGCGAGGGCAGGTCGGACATGGACCAGGCAGTGAAGTGCGGCGCTGGGTCCGCGGTGTCCGAGGCCGCCAGGCACGCCAACTGCGGTTCGTACGGGGCGAGGTGGTCGAGGAAGAATCGGGCGGTTCGACCGGAGTCGACGACCTCGTCCACCACGATCAGCGGCTGCCCCGGCAGGGGAGTACCGGGGGCAAGGAGCCCGTCGGCCGCGGCGAGCAGCTCCAGACCGTCGGTGCGCGCGCCGCGGCGGCGGGCGGCGGCGGCCAGCACCGTCGAGCCGGGCAGGAGATCGGCCAGGGACTGGGCGGTGATCCACCCGCCCTGCAAGATGCCCACCAGCGTCACCGCACCGGGGTGGGCGCGGCGGATCTGCCCGGCCACGTCGGCGGCCATCTGCTGGTAGGCCAGCCAGGACACCATGCGGGTCCGGCGGCCGGCCGCCGCGGTGAACACCAGGTCCTCTACCGGCACTTCGGCCGAGGTGCGCGGGTTCGGCCGGTCAGGCATGGCGGACCTCCGGGGCGTAGCGGTCCCACAGCAGCGCCAGCAGTCGGTCCGAGCCGCCCGCCACCCGCGCGAACGCCTCCTCCCGCCGGTCCGCCGGACCGCCGCCGGCGCCGAGGGGCAGGGTGGGGGCCTTGCGGCGCGCCCACAGGCTCGGCGCGGGCGGCAGCGCCCCGCCCACGGCGCGCACGGCAGTTTCCAGGCCGGCCAGGTGCTCGCCGACCCCGCGGCCGAGCGCGGTGATCTCCTCGGGGTGGTTGAAGGGCGTGCCCACGTCCAGCGTCAGCGGCACCAGGTACACCGCGGCCGGGACGCCGGTCAGGGCCCGGCGCAGTCCGGCGTGGGTGCGGCCGGTGAACACGCTGTCGTCCAGGTGCACCACCACCTGCCCGCCGGCCTCCAGGCGCCCGGTGCGCCACGCGGTGCCCGAGACCCGGGCCATCTCCTCCTCGTGGACCGAACCGCGGGCGAGCGCGAGGCGGACCCGGCCGCGCTGGCCGGCCGGCAGCATCCCGGCGAGCACCGGGCCCGCGGCCATCGCGCCGAACGCCTCGCTGACCAGCAGCACCGGCGCATCCGGGTGCGCCGCGGCCAGCGCCGGCCAGCGGGTGTGGGCGACCGCGGCGATCTGCCACAGCACGTCGCCTTCGCGCACGGCGCGCACCGCGTCCGCCGCGACCTCCGGCCCCTGAAGCGCCCGCGCCAGCCCGCGCAGGACCTCCGGGATCCGGGCATCGGAGCTCAACACGGCGGCCCGCTCCGCCCAGGTGGCCCGATCGCACGGACCGGCCGGGTAACCCTGCGGCTGCCACCGGTTCCAGGCCGCCTCGGCCAGCAGCACGCCGAGCCCCTGAAGGACCTCGTCCAGCACCCCGGCCGCCTTGTCGTGGCCGAGGACTGCGGCGCTCCACCGCGCGGTGCACACGTCCTGTACCGCCGATTCCAGGAACGCCAGCCACGCAAGCCACGCGTACCACCCGGCCGGTTCCTCCGCCGCGGGCTCCGCCAGCGGGCGGGCGAACTCCGCGTACCGGGGCCACCGTTGCTGGACGGCGGCGAACCTCGGGCCGGGCGCGGGAGCGCGGCCGGGCAGGTACATCTGCGCGTCGGCCGCGTAGTAGCCGAAGCCCCGCAGATACACCCAGCCCCCGCGTACCACCCGGTCGTCGAAGAACACGCGTGCCGCTGCCGGGAGTTGGTCCTCCCGGGCGGCAGGAAGGCGGAACCCGCCGCCGTCCGCCAGATGCTGCGCCGCCGCGACGCCCGGCGGCGGGCTGATCGCGTCGCCGGCCTGGAGCGCCGCCGTCCAGCAGCGCTCCAGCTTCCGGCGCTGCCCGGCCATCTCCCTCGACCAGCCGAACAGCCGCCGTCGCGCCGGCAGCACCAGGCCCGCCCGGCCGGGCTCGGCGGGGACGGTGGGGACGGCGGCCCGGGCGGTCATGACGCCACCGGCCGGGCCAGGGCCTGCGACGCCTCGGCGAAGGCGGCGGCGTAGGTGTCGATCGTCTCCTCGGTGTCCTGGTCGGTGACGCTCACGCTGATCCGGCCCGCGTTGTAGGCGCTCTCGCCGCGGAAGGGCCCGCACCGCCGCGGCCGCCAGGTGCCGGATGCCGCGTGCAGCGGGACCGGACGCGTGAACAGCGGCATGCCGGACAGCGAGCCGACCGACGGGTAGTGCGCCGGAACCCCGGCGTCCTTCAGCCGCCGCAGGTAGGCGTCGACGTCCACCCCCGGCTTCAGCTCGCCGGGCTGGATCTGCGGCCGGTAGGAGAACCAGCCGCCCATGCCGGCGCCGGGCCGCACCACCGGCGGCCGCACCCCCGCCAGGCCCTCAAGGCCCCGGCTCAGCCGCTCCAGCAGCGCGCGGCGGGCCGCCAGGCGTTCCACCAGGTCCGCGGCGTTGGCCAGGCCCACCACCGCGGCCAGCGGGTGCATCCGCATCTTCAGCCCCAGCCCGGTCTCCCCGAACGCCGCCAGCTCCGGGTCCTTCAGCAGCAGGGCGCGGCCGCGGTAGTGGCCGGCCAGCAGCGCCCGCTCGCGCCACTGCGGGCGCGCGGCGCTGAACAGGCCGCCCTCACCGGCGGGCCAGGACTTCCTGTCCTGCATGCTGCCGACGCAGATGTCGCCGAACGTCCCCACCCGCTGCCCGTGCAGCGTCGACAGGTAGGCGTGGCTGATGTCCTCGATCAGGTGCAGATCCCGTTCGCGGCAGATCCGGGTGATCTCCTCCATCGCGGCGGGATGCCCCAGGTAGTGCGTCACCGTCACGCACCGGGTCAGCGGGGTGATCGCCGCCTCCAGCGCCGCCGGGCACAGGTTCCCGGTGTCCGCCTCGACGTCGACGAGTACCGCGTTGAGCCCGGCGTGCAGCGCCGGGCTCAGCGAGGCGTGGAACGTGGTGACCGGCCCGATCACCTCCGAGCCGGGCGGCATGTCCAGCGCGAGGTAGGCCGCGTGCAGCCCGGCGGTGCCCGAGGAGAACGACAGCGGATCCGGCAGGCCCAGGACCTTCTCGATCCGCTGCTCCAGCTCCCCGATCACGCCGGAGCCGTCCGCCACCGACAGCGCCCCTCCCGCGCGAACGTAGTCCGCGAGCGCCACCGCGATCCGCTCGCGCTGCGGACCCGGCTCGAAACGGTGCGGCATGGCGTCCTCCAACTCCCGCGCACCGGCCGCCGGTAGGCGGCCGTACGCGTCGTGACAGGTGGCGGCGACGGCCCAGATGGTGGCCGGCCAAGCCGTCGGCGCGGTCGGCCGGCGGCGGGCTCACCAGCACACCGCGCCCGAAGAGGCTGCGGCAGGGGGGACCGGAGAGAACGTTGAGAATTTCGCGGCGAGAGCGAGAAAAGCCGAGAATTCGCGCCCCACGCAGGAGATCTGACGTAGCGTCCGGGCGTGATGACCCTCCGCGACGCGACGTCGGCGGACGCCGGGTCGGCGTCCGCGCCCCCCTTGAACCAGGCCCTGGCCGCCGCCCTCAGGGCAGCCCGGTGGACACCCCGTGATCTCGTCCGGGCCCTCAACCCCCGCCTGGAAGCCGCTGGCCAGCCCACCTTGCACCTGACTGCCGGCCGGGCCTGGCTCAACGGCACCAGGCCCCGCTCCGCGACCGTGCGCCGGCTCGCGGCCACCGTCCTCACCGAGGCCACCGGCGAACCTTTCAACGCCGCGGACCTCTGGGGAGAGCCCGCTGCGGGCGGCGCGACGGCCGAGAAGACCGCCACCGACGACCTCGTCGGCCGCCGCTCGGTCGCCGACGTCCTGGCCACCGCCACCGCGTGGACCGCTACCGACCCGCAAGAGCAGGCCATCCTCCACCCGGCAGGCGACAGCCAGCTCCTGAGCGCCGTCTGGGACGCCATCCGGCAGAGCCCGCTGCGCACCGCTGCACCGGGCACCCTGGAGCAGGTCCTGCCCGCGTTTGTCGACGTCCTCGAAGGCCACCTCGGCCGCCTGCGGCGGCTGGACGACACGGCCGGAGGCGGAGCCCTGTCCCAGCGGTACGTGCGCATCGAACTCGCCGGCGTCCTCGACCTGGTCCGCAGCAGCAGCTACACCACCGACGTCGGCACCCGCCTCCTGGCCACCGCCAGCGGCATGGCCCAGCTCAGCGGGTGGATGGCCTTCGACGCCGACCTCAACGCGGCCGCTCAGCGCTACCAGCTCCTCGCGATCCGCCTCGCCAGAGCCGCCGGCGACACCACCACGGTTGCCAACGTCTTAGGCATGCTGGCCTACCAGCACGCCGCGACCGGCAAGCCCGCCGCTGCCCTGCGCTACGCAGAAGCCGCCGTCGACCACACCGCCCGCAGCAGCGCCGTCGTCCGCGCCCGTGCCTGGGGCCGCATGGCCACCGCCCACGCCGCGGCCGGCGACATCAGCGCCTTCCGGGACGCCACGGACCGCTGCCGGACCCTCCTGGAACACCGCCGCGACGACGACCCGCCCTCCTTGTACTACTTCACCCCCGAACAGGTCTCCGCCGAGGCCGGCCACGCCCTCGTCGAACTCGCCGCCACCAACCCCGCCCACACCAGGCGCCTGCTCGCCGAGGCGACCACGCTCCTGTCCCCCCTCACCGACCACGGCCCCACCAGCGGATTCCCCCGCTCCGCCCTCCTGCACGGCATCCACCTCGCGCACGCCCACCTCCTCGCCCGCGACCCCGACGCCACCGCAGCCACCCTCCTGCAACTCGCCGACCGGGTACCCGATGTGCAGTCCATCCGCTGCCGCAACCTCCTGCGCCGGATCCGCCGTTCAGCAGGCGCCCGTATGCGCGCGCCGGACGGCGCCCGTGCGCTCACTGCCGTCGACAGGGCACTATCGGCTTCATGACCTTCGTGCCCACCGCCTCCGACGCCTCGGCCGCGATACGCCTGACGCCCACCGTGACCGCCGCGCCCTACGACCACCCGGACGCCCGGCGCCTGACCCAGGCCCTCCGCGCAGAACAGCACACGTTGTACGGCTTCGCCGACGACCCGGACGCCACCCCCGAGGCGGACTTCGACCCGCCCGCCGGCCTGTTCCTCATCGCCCACGTCGGCGACGAGGCGGTCGGGTGCGGAGGCGTACGCCTCCTCGATGAGCACACTGCAGAGATCAAACGCATGTACGTCTCCGGTGAAGCTCGCGGCTACGGAATCGGCCGGTACCTCCTCCAACGTCTCGAACGGCATGCTGCCAGCCGCGGCGCGACGCGGATCATGCTGGAGACCGGACGGCGCAACACCGCCGCCCTCGCTCTCTACCATCGGGCCGGTTACCTGCCCTGCCCCTCCTACGTCGCCGGACGCGACGCCCGAGTCAACCGGGCCATGACCAAGGCCCTCGGCAGCAGCTCACCGCGATAGCCGGAGGTCCGTTCCGTCCGGCGCCGGCCTCCTGCCAAGGAGGGTGAAGTGCTCCGTCGCGATGATCGACTCCCGCTCTGCTGCGGGAAGGCGGGACAGGATCCCGGGAAGGGGCCGCTCCCGCGCCGCTTCGCTGCGGTGCGCCAGGATCGCGGCCAGCTTCCGGTCCGTGCAGTCGCTCACGTCGACCGTCTCGGTGACGTGCTCGTCCGGCACGCTGAGCACCTTCTTGCCGACCCGCGTCAACAGCGCACCCAGTTCGCCCACCCCCGAATCCGGGTGCGTCGCGGCGTACAGCGCATCGGGCTGCCACGGAGCCCCGGCCTGCGGGTAGAGGTGTTCCAGGCCCGCGGCGTGGAACGCCAGCAGCGCCGCCTGGTGGGTGCGGAGGTGGTCCGGGTGGCCGGTCAACTGGCCGTAGGCGTCGTGGGTGACGACGACCTGTGGCCGTACGGCGCGGATGTGTTCGACGATCAGCCCCGCCACCTGCTCCAGCGGGGCGTCGCAGAGCCGGGGCCGGCCGGGCGCGGAGTCGGGGATGCGGGCATCGGCGAATCCCAGCATTCGCGGTCTGCCCGCCCCCAGGATGTCCAGGGCGGCGGCGAGTTCACCTGCCCGGTGACTGTCGGGCGCCCAGGTCGCGGTGACCACGGCGGTCGCGGCACCGGCGGCGGCATGCTGCGCGAGGACGCCGCCGGCCAGGAGGGACTCGTCGTCCGGATGGCCGAAGACGCCCAGCAGGGAACGCCGGGGCGCGAAAGAGGACGGTGGCACGGGCAAGGCCCTTTCTGTCGAGCGCGGTCGCGGGAGGTGGTCGGTGCTGGGCTACCGGCCGGGGAAGGCGTACGGCTGGAAGTGGGCGGGCGGGTGATCGAGGGGGAGGGCGGCGTCCCAGGCGGTCAGGCACTGGGCGCTGGGAACGAACAGCGGATGGGGCAGCGCGGCAAGGGGCCAGAACCGCCAGGACCCGATGGCCTCCTCTCGTTGCTGGGGAATGCCGGACCAGCGGGTAACCAGGACGGGCACCGTCAGCCGTACGACGTCGCCCACCCGGTCCAGGAGCGTGCCCAGCACCTGTACGTCGTCGGGCTCGGCCACGAGGCCGGCTTCCTCGCGGAGCTCGCGGACGGCTGCCTCGGCGAACGTCTCGCCCGGTTCGACGGTCCCGCCGGCGAGCTCCCAGGTACGGCGCCGGTGTCGGCCGAGCAGGATGCCGTCCGGGCCGTGCACGATCACACCGACGCCGAGCGCGGTGTTCGGCGGGGGAGGTGCGTTGGTGCGGGGACGGCTCGGCACGCGTTCCGGACGGCGGGCCGTGTACAGCCGGTAGGAGACCGCGTTGTCCGTTGTCGCAGAGTCGATCGCTGTGACCGAGTCCAGGGTGAGGCCGTGCTGGACCAGGAGGTCTTCCCAGAGCTGCACGCTGAGGACCCACATGTTCACGGGGTGGTCCTGGGTCGTGCCGGGCAGCCGCAGGATCTCGGGGCGCGGGGTCACCTCGTTCGAGGGCCCGGCGCCGTCCGAGTTGGTGTGCAGCGCGGAGAAGACCAGGCGTCCGCCCGGTTTGAGGCCGTTGGCCAGGGCGGGCAGCAGCCGGCCTGGGTCCAGATACGGCACGGAGCCGACGGAGTAGATCAGGTCGTACGGGTCGGCAGTGCGCAGGTGGTCCACTGCGTCGGCGCACACCAGGTGCAGACCGGGGTGGTCCGGGTAGCGGGTGAGGGCGCGCTGGTGCTGGGCGGGTGAGGCGTCGACGGCGGTGACCTTGGCACCCAGGGCGGCCAGGTTCGCGGCGTGCCGGCCGAGGCCGCTGCCGAGGTCGAGGAGACGGAGTCCCGCCACCTCACCGAGGGCGTTGATGTCGGGGCCGGTCTCCGGGATTCCCCAGTCCCACCGGTCCAGTTCGGGCAGCTGAAGTCCTCTGGTGAGCTGGTGGGTGCCGTAGGTGTTCCAGATTTCGTGGGTGTCCGTCTCGGTGGTCACCGAGTCCTCCATCGGCAAGAGTGGGGTCAGGGGTGCAGGGCGTAGCAGCGGAGCACGTCAAGGTCGGCGGCCTGGACGGCGGACCAGCCGGAGGTGAGGGTTTCGACCTCGGCCGGGCTGATCCCGAGACCTCGGAGAGGGTCGGTGTCCTCGCGGCGTCCGGCGATCTCGGCGACCACCCAGAACGTCCCGCCGGGGACAAGGAGGTGGCGGACGCGGTTGAGGAAGGCCGTCTTGTCCTCCATCCACCGGTAGACCAGGCGGCAGGTGATGACCGCGTATGCGGGCTCCGGCAGTGCTGTGAGGTCGCTGGTGGTGATGTCGACGCACCGCCACGCCGGACCGAGGGCGGGGCCTTCGTCGTGGGCGGCGGCGAGTGCGACGGCGCTGGGGGAGATGTCGATGCCAGTGGTGCGGTATCCGAGCTCGTGGTGAAGATGGCGGGCCAGGGCGCCGTCGCCGCAGCCGATGTCGAGGGCCGGCCGTCCGCGGCCGGGGCCGAGGTGTTCATACATCAGCCGGTTCTCGGGGCCGTCGAGTTGCCGGTAGCGACGACCGCCTGCCCAGAGCGGTTCCCAGTAGGCGGCGGTCGCGGTCGTCGTCATGAGGCTCCTTCACGGGCGGGCGGCACGGCGGTACGCCCGGGCGGGACGGGCATGTCCCGCAGGGCGCGGACAGGGGAGACGAGCAGGAGGATCACGGGGACGACCTGGAGGACCGCCCCGACGGTGAGGGTGCCGCGGACGCCGAGGAAGAGGACCAGGGCGCCAGCGGCCGCGGCGGCCAGGGGCCGGGCTCCCGCGGTCACCGTGGTGCTCGCGGCCTGCATGCGGCCCTGGAAGCGGGGCTCGCACAGGATCTGCCGGAGAGACCTCTGGCTCGTCCCGGAGGCTGTGGCCCAGAACAGCTGAACGGCCAGCGTCCCGGCGAGCGCGATCTGCCAACGGAGTCCGGGTCCGGCGAGCAGGAGAGGGATCTGGGCCAGCGGGCTGACCGCGAACCCGAGGATGATCGTCGGTCCGATGCCGATCCGGGAGGCGATGCGCGGGGCGAGGAGCGCCCCGGCCAGGCTGCCCGCGCCGCCGACCCCCATGATCAGACCGAACGCCGTCGGGGACACGTGCAGGCCGGCGAGGAGGTAGTACGCCCAGTACGTGTTCATGACCGCCAGGCCGAAGCTGAGCGTGGACAGGGCCGCGATCACCGTGCGGATCGTGGGCTGCCCGGCCACGTAGCGCAGGCCTTCCCCGATGTCCCGCGCGAGGCTGCGGCGGCCGCTGGATGGCGCGGCGACCGGCTCGGGGGTGCGGATGCGCCACACCAGCAGCGCGGAGACAAGGTAGGAGAGAACGTCGGCGAGGAGCGAGCGGACGGCGCCGGCGGCGCCGACCAGCGCGGCGCCCGCGTTGCTGCCCGCGCTGTCGGCCACCGACGAGGCCGCGCCGAGCCGGGAGTTCGCGCGCTGCAGCAGATGAGGTTCGACGAGGACGGGCAGGTAGCTGATGGCGGCCGCGTCGTGCACGATCTTGGTGATGCCCAGGATGACGGCGACCGCGTACAGCTGGCCGATGCCGAGCACTCCGGCGAAGGCGGCGGCCGGGATGGTCGCGAGGCCCGCGGCGGCGGTGAGGTCCGCGGCGATCATCTGGGGGCGCTTGGCGTAGCGGTCCGAGAGCGCGCCGGCCGCGAGCGCCACGACGGCATTCGGGAGTTGGCCGAGGAAGGCGAGCGCGGCGATCTGGGTTGTGGAGGCGTGGAGTTCCAGCACGGCCAGGGTGGGGAGGGCGACGGTGCTAACCGCGGATCCGGACAGGCTCGCGCACTCGCTGGCGACCAAGTGGCGCAGATCCGGGGAGGTGACCGTCGCGGCCTTGGCCGTCTGGGTGGAGGTCGTCACCCGGCCTCACCGCCCAGCAGTTCCGGGGCGATCACGTTGGCGTAGAGCCGGCCGGTGGAGAAGTGGGTGAGGACCGCGTGGGTGAAGGGGTGGCAGTCGGGGGGCGGTGCGGTCGGGTCGACCCACACCAGCTCGGTGTGCGTGCCCGGCTCGCGGTTGTACGGGGTGCCCTCCCACTCCCGCACCGTGAAGGCGGCGCCGATCACCCGCTCACCGTCCGCCGCGTGGAAGTGGAGCAGTTGGCAGAACCGCAGGCGGTCCGGGCTGATGTGGATGCCGACTTCCTCGGCGAGCTCGCGCACCGCTCCCTCGTCGAGGAACTCGCCGTCCTCAAGGCGTCCTCCGACGACCGTGAGCATCCCGGGGGAGTGCCACGACGTCGCCTGGTGCCGGACGGTCAGGATCCGGCCGTCGCCAGGACGCTGAAGCAGGACCATGACGTTCCCGATGCTCCGGTGTACGGCGCTCACGACCGGTCCTCCTTCATGAGCCTGTCCAGGGTCCGCCGACCGCGGGCGGTGACCTCGGCGTCGCCGTTGTCCGGGCCCCAGGCAAGGCAGTTGACCGCGTCCAGCGCGGTCAGGCAGCGGAGCGCGTGCCGCTCGGTGTCGGACAGCTCCCGCCCGTAGGACAGGAGGAACGCCTTCTCGCGGTCCGGATGGTCGGCCCACTGGGTGGTGGCGAGGATGACGAGGTCCTGTACGCGCGCGGCCGGCCGGGACCGTTCGAAGTCGATGAGGGCGAGCCCGCTCGTGGACCACAGCCAGTTCCGGAGCTGGTTGTCGCCGTGGATGTAGCCGACGGGTACCGGGCCGACGTGGCGAAGGCGTGCGGCGTGGTCCCGGATCAGCTGCTGCTCGTCCTGGTTGAGCCGGTCCCCGGCGCGAGCCAGGTACTTCTCCGCTCCGTCAGCGGCGGCGGACAAAGAGGCTTCGGCCTCCACCTGGTCGCCGCGGTCGAGTGGCCCGGCCTCGTGGAGCCGGGCGCAGAGCGCCCCGGCCTGTTGGTGCACGGTCCGCCACCCGGCGGCGCCCAAACCGAGTTCCTTCGCCGGGGCGCCGGGAACCGCGGTGAGCAGCAGGGCCAGGTCCTGGGCGCGGCTGTCGACGAGGTGGGGCGCCCGGGTGTGTCCGAGTGCGGGGACGATGTGACGGTAGGCCCGGCTCTCCCGGGTGAAGAACTTCACCGAGGGCGAGACCTTCAGGTAGTGGTGCACCCCGCGTTCGCCCTCCAGATCCCACACCCGGGAGCGGTCCCAGCTGTGCGAGGCGTCGCGGACGGACACGACGGGGCCGATCCGCTGTTCCGCCCAACGCTTCAGGGCCGCGGGCAGCGGCTTCGTCGAGCTCATCCGGCACACCTCGCGACCGGGCGCGGGACGGCGGAGCGGCAGAACGCACCGCCATCAGATTCGGTGAGATCGGGGAACACGGTTCCTCCCGGGGGTGTCGGTCGCGTTGATCGGCGGAGTGCCGGATGGGCAGACCAGGCCGGCGGCGGCCGACCCTGGCCGTTGCCGGCCGGAGTCGGCTCAGTACTGCGGGCAGGGGATCAGGTCGGATCGGGCGCGCCGCCGGTGCGCTGCTCCAGTTCCCACAGGGTCCGAAAGAGCCCGGGCTCGCGGGTGAGCTGCGCGTACGTGCCTTCCTGGACGAGGCGGCCCTGGTCGAGGACGACGATCCGGTCGGCCACGGCGACGTTGGCGAGCCGGTGCGTGATCAGAAGGATGGCGCGGTCCTTGGCCAGGTCCCGCAGGCCGGTGAAGACGTGGTGCTCCGCCCGGGCGTCGAGCGCGGCCGTTGGCTCATCCATCACCAGCAGCTCGGCCTTCCGGTGAAAGGCCCTGGTCAGAATGACGCGTTGCCACTGCCCGCCGGACAGCTGGTGGCCGCCAAACCACTCGCTGGTCAGGAGGGTGTCGAGGCCGGAACGGAGGGCGGGCAGCATGTCCGCGGCTCCTGACGCCTCGCAGGCCGCCATGAGCGCGGCGTCGCTGGTGTCGCCCTGCCCCAGGGTGACGTTGTCGCGCAGCGTCAGCGGCAGGTAGGTGAACCGCTGCGGCGCGACCGCCACGTGCTTCCACGCCTCCCACGGCTCCAGCCGCGCGGTGGTC
Organism: Streptomyces sp. NPDC015532; assembly: GCF_043078065.1. Taxonomy (NCBI): domain Bacteria; kingdom Bacillati; phylum Actinomycetota; class Actinomycetes; order Kitasatosporales; family Streptomycetaceae; genus Streptomyces; species Streptomyces sp. NPDC015532. Next base: position 99,426 of record NZ_JBIBSY010000011.1, read on the forward strand.
GTGTGGTCCCAGGCCACTTCCCCGGAGGTCGGCAGCAGCAGTCCGCAGATCAGCCGGGACAGAGTCGTCTTCCCTGACCCGTTCTCCCCGACCAGCGCCACGATCTCCCCGCGCCGCACCTTCAGCGATACCCCGGCCAGGCTGTCCTTCTCCGCACCGTCGTACCGGTAGGTGACGTCGCGGACCTCGAACCGTTCCGGCGGCGCCGACAGCATCTCGGAGCCACGCGAGGCCACCATCGCCTGCCCGTGCGCGTTGTCGATGAAGTTCTGCCAGTCCTGCACGTACCAGCCGGTGCGCACCAGCCGGGCCCCGCCGTTGATGATGCCGCGTACGGAGCCGGTCGCCGTCTGCAGGGCGAAGACCGCGCCGCCGCCCGCCGCCAGGTCCATCCGGCCGGAGACCAGGAGCCACAGCAGGGTCGCCCAGACCGCCGCCGAGGCGACTCCGCCGGCCGCCGCGCCGGCCAGGCCCATCCAGGCCCCGGTGTTCGCGGCCTCGCGCTCGGAGACGTTGACGGAGGCGGCCAGGCGCCGGTAGCGGCCGAGGAGGAACGGGCCGGCCAGGCAGGCTCGCATCTCCTCGCTGGACTCCATGTAGGACATGTGCCAGCGCAGCTTGTGCAGCATCCGTCGGCGCCCCGACGTCTCCAGGCTCGCGAGGTACACCACGCGGGCCGCGCGCACGTACGCGGCGGCCTGCGGCAGGCACGCCAGGAGCAGCAGAGGCAGGAGAATCGGGTGGATCACGGTGAGGACGGTCGCGCCGGCGGCGAGGGTCGCCGTGGCGGCCAGCACGTCCTGGGCTTCCTCCACGAGGTCGGGAGTGACCTGGGCGCCGCGGTCGGCGATGTCGTACTGGTCGTTGTACCCCGGCTTGTTGTTCGCCGCGGCCTCGGCGCCGAGAGCCGCCTCGACCATGCTGACTTCCGCGGCCCGGGCGAGCACCGGCCGCAGCCGCCCGGTCAGCCAGGTCACCGTGACTCCCAGCAGGGCGCGCAGCCCGGCAGCCACCGCGATGACGGCCAGCTGCGGAGCCGCCTCCCGCAGCCGCTCGGTGATGTCGCCGGAGGCGATCAGCGCGGTGAGGGTCCCGGTCACGGCGAACAGGCCCAGTGCGGCCAGCACGCCGGTGCCGATCTGGCACGCGAGCAGTCCGGCCGTCGCGCCCCGGTCAACCTGCCACGCCATCCGCAGCGACCGGCGCACCAGCACGGGCAGGCGCCGCGCCATCGTGGTCGTCGTCATCTGCGCGCCGGCCTGGATCCGGGACTCGTCCCGGTACTGGAACTCCTCCTCCTGCGCCGCGTCCCCGCTGTCGGGTGGGGTCCCCTCCGCTTTGTTTGTGCTCGGCTGTGCGGCTGTGCTGCCCGAGGTCAAGTCGATCCCCCTGTCGGTCGTCACGGCTGGTTCGCGAGGCTCAACGACACAGCCCGGATATCGAACACACGTTTTTCGGTCGGTCCTGAAGTCCCGGGATAGAGCGTTCGAGGAACCGTGGGAACAGCACCGACCCAGCTCCCGCAACGGCACTGCCACAAAGGGCGTTTGGCCGAATCGCCGAGGTTCCCAAGCGCCGTACGCCAGCGAGCGCGTTGGTGCGTATGGGGCCCGTCGGACTTGTAGAGTGCGGGGTTTCCGGTACGCCACGACTCTTGTGGAGCTGACTGTGCACGTGCTTGGTGGCCGCCCTCGAGCGGCCCATCCCGGCGGAACCCTCCTCGGGCCGAGCGGAGGGCGATGACCTGTGGCGATCACTGATTCCGACATCGCGGGAGTGCTCACCGCCTACCTTGAGCGCTACCCGCAAGAGGCCGGACAACTGGCCGAGCCTCTGCGGCTCCTGGCCGAAGGCCGGGGGGTCGCCTCGCGGCGGACCTTCCCGATGCACGTCACCGCCGGCGCGCTGCTGGTCCGGGACCACGCCGAGGTCCTTCTGATCGAACACCTCGCGTACGGGATCACTTTGCAGCCAGGCGGTCATCTGGAGCCGACCGATACGACGCTGGTCGGCGCGGCGCTGCGGGAGCTGTCCGAGGAGACTGGCATCGACCCTGGACAGGTCGCCCTCGTCTCTGCGCACCCTGCCTATGTCGAGTTCGGCCGGGTGCCGGCCAGGCCCGCAAAGGGCGAGCCGGACCACTACCACCTGGATTTCGGCTATGTCTTCACGACGGCAGACGCCGAGGTCGGGCGTATCCAGGAGTCCGAGGTGACCGGCGCCGCCTGGTACCCGCTGGATCTCGCGGAGCGCCTCGTCGGGCCCCGGATCGCGCGGGCGGTCACCACATCGACCGGAATCAGGTAACTCCTCCGCCACCGGAAGCTCTCGTGGCGGCCGACTGACGGGCAGGGAACATGCCGTCATAGAAGACGCCGGGGCAAGCGCGTTCGGCGTCATGCCTCTGCCGGAAGCTCGGCGACGATCACGAGCCAGCTCGTCACCGTGACGTCGTCTGGCTTGGACTGGGCGGTGGCCTCGGCGAGGATCGCCATCTTCTGCTCGTAGGAGAGGGCGCCCTCGGGGTGGGCGAAGACCGGAATGGACAGCCAGGCCGCCCTCTCAGCGGTCGTGGTGTGCTGGCCGGTGACCTCCGCGGCGACAACGTGCAGCCCGGCATCGGCCAGCAGCCCGGTGATCATGGGGAGCGGGAGCTTCGGAGGGACGGCGGCCGTCGGCGGGACGATGCCGTAGTCCCGGTTAGCGATCTGCTCGATCAGGGCGCTGAGAGAAGGCCCGGTCGGCGGGGACAGCGCGTCGGGGTGGGTGACCCCGGCGAAGGCGCCGCCGATGTTGAAGACGAACCGGCCTCCGGGCCGCAGTACACGGCGCACCGCAGTGACCACAGCGGCGACGTCCGTCTTCCACACCGCCGAGTTGCACACGACGGCATCCACGCTGCGCGCCGGGACATGGTCGGCCAAACCTTCGGCAGAGCCGTTGACCCAAGTCAGCCGGGGGTCGCTCAGGAGTCGGCGGCCGATGCTCTGCATGGCGGCGGAGCTGTCGAGGGAGAAGACGGTGGAGTCGGGCGGCGCCAGGGCGAGGATCGCCTCGGCCGTCGTACCGGTGCCGCCGCATAGGTCGACGATCACACGACTGCGGGTGAGGTCGGCACGCGCGGCCAGATCGCGGCTGGAGGCGCTGTACATGGGGTAGGCCCGGGTGAAGGCGGCGTAGGTCTCGGCGGTGATGTCGTCGTCCCAGCCGGTGAGGGCGTCGTACTCCAACGGGTTCCTCGCTCTCGTGGTCGGGTGCCGCACGTGGCGGGCGTGGAGGTGATCTGGATCCGCTCGAACCGAACCGAACCGAACCGAACCGGCGGTGCGGGGCCGGGTGTTCTGCGTGTCCTTGGAGCCGGTCGGGTCGCGGTGGGCTCAGTCGAAGGACGGCTTGACGTTGCGGCTCCGCTTGAGCTCGAAGAAGCCGTCCGTCGCCGCGACCAACGCCAGGCCGTCCCAGAGCTGTCCGGCGGCTTCGCCGCGGGGGGCCGGAGTGATGACGGGGCCGAACAGGGTCGTGCCGGCGATCCGCAGGACGGGGGTCCCGACGTCGAGGCCGACCTCGTCGAACGCCTCGTGGTGCGAGTCCTTGATGCGCTGGTCGAACTCCGTGCTGGAGGCCGCCGCGGCCAGCGAGGCCGGCAGCCCGGCCTCCGCCAGGGCTTCGGTAATGACGGTGGGGTCCTCGCGGCGCCGCTGGTTGTGCAGCCGGGTGCCGATGGCCGTGTACAGCGGCCCCAGCACGGGGCGGCCGGCGTGTTCGGCGGCGGCGGCGCAGACCCGCACCGACCCCCAGGCCGTGTTCATCAGCTCCCGGTAGTCCTCGCTGATGCCCTTGCCGCCCCGCTGGTCGAGGTTGAGGTAGGCGAGCGACATGATCCGCCAGTCGGCGCGCACCGGCCGAACCTGCTCGACTTCCAGGAGCCAGCGGGAGGTGATCCAGGCCCAGGGGCACAGCGGATCGAACCAGAACGGGACCTGGACCTCGTCGCCGCGGATCTCTTCGGTGATCGTCATGATGCGTACCGTCCAATCTGCGAGTGGCACTGCATGGCTCGTCGTCGGGCGGTGGGGCTAGATGTCGAACAGCCCGCCCTGGACAGGGATGTTGCTCTTGGCGGTGCGCCCCGCCACCTTCACCAGGGCGGCGAGGTCGGCGAGCTGCGCGCCGTCGTCCGCGGCACCGAGGAGGCGGAGGAACACCTGCGCGGTGACGTCGACGTCGGCGTAGGCCCGGTGGCGGGCGGCCGGCTGCGCGATTGCGAAGTGCGCCAGCAGGGTGTCGAGTTTGTAGTTCGCCAGGCCCGGGATGAGGTACTTGGCGAGAGGGATGGTGTCGAGGAAGTCGACACGGGACAGGGCCGGGCAGTGCTCGCGGGCGTTGTGGATGACGTTCGCCTCGGTCGCGGCGTGCTGCGCCACCAGCAGGTACCGGCCGCCAGGGGTGAAGCGCCGGTCCAGGGCACCCATGACGTGAGCAACGTCCGGGGCGCCTGCCAGTTCGGCCGCTGTCAGGCCGGTCTGGGCCGTGTCGGCCGGTGTCACCGGGGCGAACGCGGGCGGCCGGATGAGGGAGGTACTCCGGCCCGCCTCCGTCCACGCACCGTCCGGGCAGCGAAGGGCGAGAGCGGCGACTTCGATGGGCTGCGCCGGGTAGCCCGTCGGCGTCGTCGTCTCGAAGTCGACGACCACGAACGTCGTTGCCCGGAAGTCGGGGTCGTCGGTCAAACTGCCCATAAGTTCGCCGTTCATCTCGGTTGGGTGGCAGCGCTGGCGCGCGCCCTGCTCATCGAGGAGAGCACGTGCCAGCGCCTGCCCGGGTGGGTTCTCGTCAGTGCCCGATGAGCCGGACCACGGCCGCCGTGGCCGCGGGCAGATCCGGCGCGTTCCAGAGGCGCTCGCCGGTCCAGGTCTCGCTCAGGGACCGGTAGAGGTCGGACATCACCGGCAGGAACGCGCCCGGCAGTGGGGTGGGAGTGGGCCACCGGTGCCGGGGCACGCCTTCGGATATCAGCTGGTTGACGGGGACTTCGAGCCCGTTGTCGACGTACCAGTTCCGTAGGACCTGCTTGCCGCAGTGCACGCCGTCGAAGAGCAGGCGGCTCTCGTCGGGCGTGCCGGGGCTGTCGGCGAGCACGAGGCCGCCGTCGGCCGCCACCACGAATTCGAGTTTGCCGTCGCAGTGCCGCAGGCCCACCGCGCGCGCGTGTTCGGTCAGCACGCGGTTGACCGTGACGGTGGTGTCGAGCAGGGCTTGGAACCGGTCGTCGTCCAGGCCCGTGAGGCGTTGGGCTTCCGCCGTGTCGATGTACTGGTTGACGTCGTCCAGCATGGTCGCGAACTCGACGAGCGGGTCCTTCAGTTCCTCCCCGACCGCGGGGAGGGAGCCGAGTCCGGCCTGGGCCGGGGTGAGGGTGCCGGCTGCGAGACGGCGATGGACGGAGCTGCCCTGCGGGAGTTCGGTGCGGACAAGGACCTGCACGGGGAGCAGGGTGTTACGGACGTCGGGGGCCAGGGGCACGGCGTCCGGGGTGGGAAGGCGGGCGAGATCGAACTCGATGTGGCGGGGGGCGATGAACCGGCGGAAGTGGGTCCGCACGCCGGCCGCCTCCAGCAGGGCGAAGTTGAAGGCGGCCATGCGGGCGATGGCCTCGCCCTTGCCGGGGATCAGGTCCGGCATCCGGCCGTAGTGGAACACCGTGTAGGCGTCGGTGTACTCGAAGATCCCGACGCCCGCACTGGATTGCGTGACGGGGGTGGCGACCTTCAGGTTCTTGGTCGAGTGGAGGACGGGCATCATGCTCCTCTGCTGCGACGGCCGGGAGCCGTCACCGGTCGGAATCGGCGGTGGACGGCGCGGGGACCGATGCGGGGCCGCTTTGGGTGGCCGCCCGGCGGGCAGCGGCCAGCCCGAGCGCGCAGCCGGGCGGCATCGGGACTCCGGCTCCTGACGGCAGGCCCGCGGTGTCTTCGCCGCTATCGCCGGTGGGGGCCAGGTGGCCGTCGACCACCCTGAGCACGTGCATGCCGGCGGCGAGTGCGGAGGCGATGCCGTCCGGGGCGTCCTCCACGGCGAGGCAGCGCTCTGGCGGGACGCCGATGCGGCGGGCGGCCTCCAGGAACAGTTCGGGGGCGGGCTTGCCGCGTGCGGCGTCCTCCCGGGTGACGACGGCTTCGAACTGGGGGCCCAGGCCCAGGGCCTCGATCCCGGGATGGACGAGGATGCGGCTGGCCGCCGACGCCACGGCGCAGGGCAGCCCGGCTTCGCGCGCCGCGTGCAGGAGCGCGACGCTGCACGCGATGGGGGCGATGGTGTTCATGTGGGCCAGGAGGTGGGCGCGGCTACGGCCGATGATCTCGTCGTGGGGCAGCTGCCGTGCGCCCGGCAGCGCGGCGAGCAGGTCGTGGATGGACAGGCCGAAGCGTCGGCGGTACCAGTCCGTGTCCAGGTCGAGCCCGTACGGCTGGAGTGCCGCCCGCAGCGACTGCTCCTGGTTGGCCGTCGTGTCGGCGAGGGTTCCGTCGAAGTCGAAGATCACGGCCAGGATGCCGTCGGGGATGGCCGGCGAGCAGCTCGCGCCGAGGGCAGGGTGCGGGCTGCTCGATGCAAGGGTCCTCTTGTTCATGCCGGCACCACTTCCGCGCGCTGTCCGCAGCACATGCACGGCGCCCCCTCGCCCGCCCACGGCTCACGCAGGCAGTCCAGGCCGGGCCCGGCGCCGCCGATCCAGTCACGGATCTGCGCGGCGGCCTCGTACTCGTCGATGACGCGCCGGTCGATGACGCGGTAGCGGGCCGGATCGGTGGCGGCGACCCGTTCGAACAGCGCGCACGCCCGGCGCATGAATGTGGCCTGCTCGGGGGTGAAGACCCGCCGGTCGCGACGCTGCGCGCGCACGAGGGCCTGGTCGGCGTCGTCGGTGACCAGGATCGTGAGATCGGGCAGCGGCCGGTAGAAGGAGGCAAGGTCGAGCAGGGCCAGGGCCGTCTCCAGGGCTTGGTCCGGGTGATCGGGGTGCAGCAGCAGTGCCTGGCACACCGCCGTGGTGTCGACGCTGCGGCCTTCGACGACCGTGCGCCCACCGGCCAGGTCGGGGAGCAGGGTGTCGAGGTCATGGCGCTTGATGGCCATCAGGAGGAGAGCCTCGGCCATGGGTGTGCCCCCGCGCAGGAACGGGTCGCCGGCGCTGGCCGCGCGCAGCGCCTGGAGCAGGGCTTCGCCCAGTCCGGGGCGTCCGTTCGCCCGCTGGGAGAACTCATCCAGTATCAAAGGCTTCTCGTCCAGGGCTTCGACGGCGCGGTTGGTCAGGTAGGTCTTGCCAACGCCGTTGAGGCCTTCGGCGGAGATCAGCGGGCCGCGCGTGCACGCGCGGCGTACCGGGGTGATCGTCACGGGCGGGAATCCTTTCGGAGACGAGGACAGGGCGCCGGAGCGGCTGTCGCGGACGGGTCCGGCGGTACCGGCTTCCCGGTCGGCGGTCACGGTGCCCACGCGGCGGCCGCCTGGGCGATGACATCGGCGTAGCGGTCGAGGGTGGCCTGGGTGTCGCCCTCGGCCAGGACGACGGCGAGCGTGCGGTCGAGGATCTCCGCCGTGCCGCGGCACGGCTGCTCCGGCCGGGGGAACGGGGGCCGGGTGTCGCAGGGCACGAGGCGGAAACCGCCGGTGGAGTTCGGCACGCCCTGCTGCGCGAGATGTTCGGCGAATGCCCGGGGGCTGGGAAGGCCGATGTGCAGCAGCGGGGAGAAGCCGTTCCACTCCTCACCTGCGGCAGGGGTGAGGGCGGTCAGCCCGGGGACCCGCTCCAGGGCGTTCAGGAGGTATCGGGTCTGGGCGCGGCGCCGTTCGATCAGATCAGGCAGGCGGCGGAGGTTGGCCAGGGCGAGGGCGGCCAGGGGCGCGGCGAGGCGGGAGTTGGTTGCCAAGCGGCTGAGCGGGGCCTCTCCCGGTGGGGCGGGCTGCCAGTGGCTGCGGAAGGCGCGCGCGTGCTCGGCCACCTGGCCGCTGGCTGTGGTGAGGAACCCGCCTTCGCCGCTCCACAGGATCTTGCCGTCCTTCATGCTGAAGCAGCCGGCCGTGCCGACTGTGCCGGCCAGCCGTTTGTTACGGACGGTGCCGACGGCCTGGGCCGCGTCCTCGACGACGGCGAGTCCGTGCTCGGACGCGAACGCTGCCAGGGCGCCGGGGTCCCCCATCCGGCCCCACAAGTGGACCGGAATGATCGCCCGGGTCCGCGCGGTGAGCTTCCGGGCTGCGTCCTCGTAGTCCAGGTCCAGGGTGGCCGGGTCGCTGTCGACGAACACCGGCGTGGCCCCGAGCGTACGAAGGGGTGCCACGGTCATGATCACGGTGAGCGCCGGGACGAGGACTTCGTCTCCCGGTCTGATCCCGCAGGCGGACAGCGCGGTGTGCAGGGCTGCGGTGCCCGAGGACACGGCGACCGCGTGCGCGGTGCCGAGAGCGTGCGCGGCTTCGTCCTCGAACAGCCGCAGATGGACCGAGGCCGCCGGGTCGGGCATGGCCGACAGGCTGGCGGTCATCTCTCGGAGGAGCGGCGACTTGTCGGGGGGCGGGGGCAGGGTCATCGGCTGGACTCCTTGTTGAGCAGGCGCGGCATGTCCAGGACCAGGGGCCACATGTTCACGCAGTCCCGGCTGAAGTGAGAGCAGTCCGTGCACGGGGGCCGCCCGTCGAACAGGGTCCGGGCGTCCGCCCCGGCGATCGTGCGCCGCTGCTCGGCGGGGGTCGCGGCGATCCGCCGGTCGGACGGGCAGTCCCACAGCGAGCCGTCCGGCTGGACGAAGAACAGCTGCGCCCCGCCGAAGCACTCCTGCACGCGCCCGCTGGCCTGGGTGGAGATCGCGGAGACGAAGCGCAGCATGGAGCCGGGCGAGGGAACCTCCAGGCCCGCCGGGTCGGCCTGCAGTTGGGCCAGTTCCTGGGCCACGGGCACCGTGTCCTCGGGGGTGTGCGCGAGCTCGGCGAACAACTTGTGATCGGGTGCCAGGGAGATCGGCTGCGGCACGAAGTAGTCCACGCCGAGGTCGGCGCCCAGCCGCGCTACCTGGGTGATCTCCTGCGGCGCCGGCCGCATCACCACGCTGTAGATCCCGACCCGCGGCGCCGGGCCGGTGCCGCGGGCCCGTAGCAGTGCCTGGATGCCGGCCACCACGTCGGCGTGGCCGAACTTCCCGGAGCGGGAGGGCCGCAGGCGGTCGTTGGAGGCCGGGTCCACGCTGTCCAGGGACACCGACACCCCGTCCACTCGAAGCTCGACGAGACGATCGGCGATCCCCGGTCGGCTGAGAGGGATGCCGTTCGTGGCGATGACCACCTCGCATCCTGCGTTCTTGATGATCTCGATCAGGTCCAGGGCGGCGGGCCAGTCCAGCGGCTCGCCGCCGGCGATGACGACCCGCTCGACCGGGGAGCCTTCCAAGGTCCGCGCGAACGTGGTGATCTCCTCCCGGCTCAGGTCGTTGCGGGAGATGTGCGACAGGATGCCGAGCTGGTCCGGCGGGCTGGCCTTGTGCTCCTCCACGGTGCCGAAGTAGCAGTACAGACAGGCCACGGCGCAGCGGGAGCGCAGTCCCCACAGGAGCGTGATGTCACGACGCATGGATGGCCTCCCACCGCTGGATCAGGTCCTCCACGTCCGCCCGGAGTGCCTTCGCGCTCTCGTCCGGGCTGCATCCGTTCACGTCCAGCACGGTGAACCGGTCGGGGTGGGCGCGGGCGAACTCGCGGTAGAGGACATCGGCCTGTTCGATCACCTCGAGGTCCCGGCCGTCGAGAACGCGGCCGGTCCGGGTGGCGAACCGGCTGGTGGCGACCTCCCGGTCGCACGTCAGCAGGACCGTCGCGTCGGGGGCGGGGCGCCATGGCGCCATGGTCGCCAGGATGCGCTCCGCCAGTGCCTGTGGCTGGACGCCCGGGTGCTGGGCGGCCAGGATCAACGCCTGGTAGATGGCCGTGCTGTCGATCCCACGGTCTTCGAGGATCACCTCGACGCCGGTCAAGTCCCCCTCGCTCAGGCGCTCGTACTCGCGGACCTTCAGAGCGAGGAAGGCCAGGGTCTCGACGACGGGATGCCCCGTCCGGAGGAAGACGTCCTCCGTCGAGCGCAGAGCGGTGATCACCTGGCCCGGCAGCGTGTCGCCGTCCTGGTCCGTCAGTTCGCTCAGCCGCAGGCACCGCGGGCCCAGCTCGGCCGCGACCGCACGGATCGCCTCGCTCTTGCCCACCCCGTTGAGACCCTCGATGCTCACCCACAGCGGCCGGACACGGCCGGCAGCGGCACGGGGACCGGGAAGGGTGGGGGCCGTTGTGCCCGGCTCCCTCCGATCCGCGGCGCGCCCGGCCGGGGACTCCAGTTCAGCGCTCATGCTGCTCCTCCCAGGGGAAGACGACCCAGGTGTCCGTCAGTGAGGCGATGTAGTCGATGTCGCGGTGGGGGTCGGAGCTCTGCGTCCAGTTGGCCCGGTTCACGGCGAAGACCGCGGTGCGCACCTGGGCGGGGCCGAGGTCATGGATCATCCGCCCCGTGTGGGCGAGGGTCACGCCACTGCCGGCGATGTCGTCGACGAGCAGCACGTCCAGGCCCGTGAGGTCGCCGAGCGACGCGGGGTTGCGGACGCTGGGGACCGTGCTCTTGGCGGCGTTGATGCCGTCGCTGGTCGTGCGGGTGACCTCGACGGTCCGCACGTCGCGGATCGCGAGCCGGTGGGCGAGCCATGCGGCTGGGATCATGCCGCCGCGGACGATGCCTACCACCACCTGCGGCATCCCCGCGGCCGCCACCTGATGCGCGAGGGTTGCCGTCGCGGTGGTGAGGTCGTCCCACGTCAGGAACAGCGGGCCGGGGCGGTCAGCACGTAACGGTGAAGTTGACGACGGTGCCATCTGCTCTACCTCCTTCTCGGTCGACTCGCCTGCCGGTACCTGGGAGCGCGTCACTGGGCGGCGGCGAGGGTGAGGAACTGCTGGGAGAGCACCGGATCGCTTTCGAACCGCCCGCCCACCTGCAGCGTGGTGGTGAGGGCCGCGTCCATCCGCACGCCCCGCATGCTCATGCACAGGTGCGTACCGCGTACGCGGACGGCGACGTCCTCGCGCCCGATCACGCCGGTGAGGTATTCGAAGACCTGGCGGGTAAAGCGTTCCTGGACCTGGAGCCGACCAGCGAAGCGCTGCGCGATCCGCCCGAACTTGGACAAGCCAAGTACCTCACCGTCCGGTACATATCCGGCGGTGACCTCCAGACCCATGGGCAGCATGTGGTGCTCACACAGCGACCAGACGTTCATGCCGCCCACGATGACCAGCTGACCGCTCAGCTGGGACTCGGTGAAACAGGTGTCCACTGCGGCGCCATCGGGGGACAGGAACGCCTTCCACCAGGCCGCGACGCGGCCCGGGGTGCCGATCAGCCCGTCCCGGGTGGGATCCTCGCCCAGCTCGACCAGGAGCTGGGCGATCAGGCCGGCGACGCGATCGGCGTCGATGCCCGGCGCGGACCGATCGGGTGCGGGTACGGCGGCACTCAGGGCCGCCTCAGGACCGGTGATGGACGTCGTCATGGGCTTCTCTCGCTTCCGGGGGCAGGGGAACGAAGGAGCAGGGGCGGGAGATCAGCGGCCTCGCGCGTCCGCGAAGGCCAACACGTGCAGCCGGGTGGTGAAGTACCAGTGCCGGGCCGCGACCGCGTCAGCGAGGACCCGGGTCGTGGCGGTGATCTCGTCTGCGGTGGTGCCCTCGGGCATCACCCACACCGGCGTCAGCCGGTGCGAATCGGCGAGCTCGGCGATGCGGTCGAGGTCGGCCACCGAGGAGGCGACGAACTTGAACGTCGCTCGCCCGGACGCTGCGAACGCCTCGAGCACGGCGGGCACCACGCTCTTGGCCTCGTCCATGCCGAAACTGGCGATCTTGGGCGACACGTTGAAGCGGACTCCGTCGACCACCAGTTCGGGCACGGGCACGATGGTGCCGTTCGTCTCGAACTCCACCCGCTTTTTGGCGGCCAGCAGTCCCTGGACGAGCGGCACCAAGCGGGCCTGCTGGAGCAGCGGCTCACCACCGGTGATCACGACAAGCTCCACCGGCGAGGACGTGGCCCAGGCCACGAGGTCCGCCGCCGTCTGCTTCGTCGACTCCTTGCGGGGGTCGAAGTGGTCCCAGTCCCACGTGTACTTCGTGTCGCACTTGGTGCAGCTGAGGTTGCATCGGGACAGGCGGATGAACAGGGCGGGGTGCCCGCAGCTCGGGCCCTCTCCCTGGAAGGTCGGCACCTTGACGCCGAAGCACTCCGCGACGATCAGCCGGAGTGCGGCGTCGCTTGCCGCCGGGTCGATGTCGATCGGCTCGAAGGTGGTCACCGCTCCTCCACGTCGAAGCGAGCCCAGCTGCTCGCCGTCTCGCGTACCAGGACGGCGACCAGGCGGCCGGGGATCTTGGGCTGGAGGTTCTGGATGACCCAGCCGGCCAGGAACTGAGCCAGGCGCTCCGAGGTCGGCTCGAAGGGGAGGATCTCGTGCAGGTTGCGGTGGTCCAGCTCGGCGGCCAGGAACTCCTTGAACGGGGCGAGCGCGCCGAAGTCCGTCACGAAGCCGGGCTCCTCCAGGGTGGGAGCGGTCAGGATGACCTCGACCTCGTAGCTGTGGCCGTGCTGGCGGGCGCACTTGTGCTCGGGCGCCAGCCCGAGAAGGCGGTGGCCGGCCTCGAATCCGAACTTCTTGCCGATAGTGAAGGCCCCGGGCGGCAGCTGAACGGAACTCAAATCCATGATCTTCCTTCGAGAGTCGATGACGAGGCGGCCATGGCCGCCACAGGGATGCGCATCGAGTCGACCGCCGGCGGCGATCCCTGGCGGCTTGGACGCTCGCACCTCGTTCCAAGACCAGAGCAGACGGGCGGACCAGGGTGCGGTTCAGAGCGCGGTAGACGCCGCTCATCACGATGCATTCGCGACTGACTAGCCGTCATTGCTGGTGTTCTGTAGGAACATTGACGTGTCTGCGCAATGTCCGTCCGAGGGCCTCGTCGGCCTGGACGGCTCAGGGATTTGGCCGAGCGGCGGAGGGCCGGGCAGTGGGCGGAGTTACCCGAGGTCGGCGTGCGGAGATCCAGCGGGAGGCATCCCGGATTCGTGCTCAATGTCAACGAGACGGGCACACCCAGGAACGGATCGTGACCATCCTCCGGACGGCGTTGCCAGAACTGACAGCCCTGGAGGCGTGGCGCCTCGCGCTGGGATGGTCGCGGCCCCAGGCGATCCGCGAGGTTGCCGCCGTATACAGGTCCGATGGGCTGCTGCCGCCAGGGCTGACGCCGGCCACGCTGTGCCGGTACGAGCATGGGCAGGAGGAGCCCGGAGACGAGTACCGCCTGATGATCTCGCGCGCGTACGGGGCACGTCCCGACCAGCTCGCCCTGGAGACACGCTGCCTGTGGTGCAGCACGTGCGCGTCCCCGCCCCCGCTCCACTACGGTCAGTTCCAGCGCGAGGAGACGAACACCAGTCGAAGGGGATCCATGACGACCGCCAGTGGGCTGCCTGCTATCCGCGAATCCGTGCAGTGGGCCGTCTTGGAGGCGCCGGACGGCTCGCTCGCCCTCGTTGCCCTGGCCGAGGCGGCCGTGGAGCACTACGCCCTCAACTACAGCAAGCATCCGCCGGCCGTCCTGATGGAAGAGGTCCGCGAGACACGCAACTTGCTCTCCACCGCGGTGGCGGGAGCGGACCGCGAGATCGCGGAGGGCCTTCGTAGGCAGGTCGGTTGGCTGTCGGCGCTTCTCGGCAACCTGGCCTATCACCTGGGCGACCGCGCCGGATCCCGCACCCATCTCACTCTGGCCGGCGCGCTCGGCGAGTCCACCCACGAGCTGGCGCTCACCGCCTGGGCCAGCGGGGCGCTGGCCATGGTCGCTACCGCACGTGAGGACTGGGAGCACGCTCGAGGACACGCCGAGTACGGACTCCAGCATGCGCCCGAAGGCCTGCGGCGCGCCCAGCTGCTGGGGTGGGCTCTGCTGCCTGCGCTTGCTGCCACAGGCCGGACCGCGGAGGCAGACGACGTCGTCTACGAGAGCGACGAGATCATGCGCACGGGCGTCGAACTGCCCGGGCGTTTCGGATACGACCGCGCCGAGCACCGCCTTCACGTCGCCGAGGCTCACCTCACCCTCGAACGCTTCGACCGGGCCGCCGCCGTCGCTCTTGAATCCATCGACGCCGCGCCTGCCGAGACACCAGGGTGGGTGGCCGCCACCCTCGTCCTTGCGCTTGCGGAGGCCCGCGACGCTCCGGACCAGGCAGCCACCCGCGCTCTGGGCGTACTCGACCTGATCCCGCCGCCCCGGCTCCGGGCGACCGCCCGCGACCGCCTGACGCGACTGGGACGACTGCTCGATGCCTCGGCGGTCAGCTCGGCTACCGAGCTGACCGAACGCCTGCGTACCCTCCCGGCCCCGATCCGAGCCGACGGAACAGCTGCCTAGCCCCCCAACACGCCAGATGGGGTGCATCGGTGAGTGCGAGGCTTGGGTTGTGGACATCGGTCACGCCGCCCGGGTGAGCGGGTTGTTGAGGATGTCGGTGAGCGTGTCCCGGTCCAGGCGCACCACGACCGTGTGGTGGTCGGACAGGTCCCTCATGTCGATGACCTCGACCTCGCACACGGCGGGCAGGAGCTCCTTGCTGGCGTAGATCCTGTCGATGCGCGCGTCCGGCCCGTGTGTGTCGTAGGCGTCGACCGTCGGCGCGACCGCGGTGGTGTTGCCCGCGGTGGTGGCGAGGTGGCGGGCGACGTCCTGGAGGCCGGCGGTGCGCAGGGTGTCGTCCGGTCGGTCGTCCATCCGGCGCACGCCGTCCGGCCCGATGTAGGAGCGGTGTGCCCGGTGGGGCTCGTCGGGGATCTCCTCCAGGACGGGCAGGGCCGGGTCCCCCGGGGTGCCGGGGACCGGGTAGCTGTTGTTGTCGCCGCCGAGCAGCGCCGGGTGGTGGACGCGTCGCCCGTCGGCCGTGACCCACCTGTCGTTCCACTGGGTCAGCCGTTCGGCCTCCGACAGGCGCGTGGTGGTGGAGCCGTAGTTGAGGTGGTACGAGCCGACGATCAGCGGGGCCGCGCCTGGGGTTGTTCCGGCGAGCTGCAGGCTGCGCACGGTCGGCGGGAGCACCCACATGGGGCCGGTTTTCGGGAACTCGCCGACGGGGGTGAAGAGGTCCGGGTCGTGGTAGAGGGCGGTGCAGCACTCCGGGCCGATCAGGCCGGCCATGCCGAGCACGGATTCGGCCGCGTCTGCGAGTTCGTTGCCGTTGTCCTGCGCGTTCCACACCTCCTGCCGCAGGAGCAGATGCAGGTCGAGTGAGGCCAGCCGCTTGTGCATCCGCTGCCACAGTGCGCGGTCGCCGCCGCCGTTGTTCTCGAAGTTGCAGATCGCCGCGTTGATGAGCATGGAGTTTTCCCCAGAGGTAGAAGTGTCAGCGGGCGGGTGTGAGGACCTGGCGGAGGACGTCGAGGTCGAAGCGCGCGACCAACAGGGCGTGGTCGGACACCTCCCGCACCTCGTCGGTGGCCAGGACGTCGAAGGCGAGGAGGGCCGGCGCGAGGTCGGGGGTGCAGTACATGCGGTCGATGCGCTGGGCGGGCCCCTGATCGGTGCGCTTCAGGCTCGCCGTCGCCGCGAGTGCGCCGGGCTGGCCGAGGATGGTGCCCGCGTGCAGAGCGAGGTCGGTGAAGACGGGTTTGCCACCGGAGAGGATCTCGTCCGGCCGGGTGTCCGAGACACGCCGGCCGTCGCGCTCGATGGTGCGGTGCTGGAAGTGGACGCGGTCCTCGATCCCGCCCCAGTCCGGGAGCGCCACGGACTCCAGCGCTGTCTGGTGCGGGTAGCTGTTGGCGTCCATCCCCACCAAGGCGCTGCGGCCGTTGTCGGCGAGGGTGGTGAGCCGCCTCGCCTCGGTCGCGCGCAGGTCCGGGTCGTAGTGGCACAGGTGCGCCGAGGCGAGGTCGAGCGACTTGGCGCAGCCCTTGAGGCGGACGCGGGGGTTGCAGATCGGCTTCCACGGCAGGTCGTGCTCGAAGTAGCCGTCGACGAAGAAAAGGGTGGGGTCGACCATCACGCCGACCGGGTTCTTGCTGCGCCCCTCCCGCGGCGCGGGCATGAACGGGACGAGGCCGCCGAGCCGGTTGGCCTCGGCGTACAGGTCGGCCTTCCCTCGGTCCCACGCGCCGGTCAGCTCCTGGCGCAGCACGATGTGCGGTTCGATGGAGGCGAGAATGTCTCGGGCCAGGTCGCGGTGGTCGTCGCCTCCGCTCCGGCCGCGGCCGTTGTGCTCGATGTTCCAGCAGACGATGCGCACTTCATTAGTCACAGACGGGATTCCCTGTTCGTGGTCTCGATGGTGGGCTGTCCGAGCTCGGTGGTGGCGTGGTGGCCGAGTTCGACGACGCCCTCTCGCTCCGGCCGGCAGGCCAGCCGGCAGCGTCTAAGACTTGAGGCGTGCGGGCGTACAGCAGGCCGCTGTAGGCGAGTCGTAGGCCGGCACCGTGCGGGCGGAGGACGAGGGAGTGCCGGGACAGGTCATGCTCGCCCTCGCGGAGGGTGATGAACGGGATGGGCCGTGACGCCCCGGCCGGGGCCGGACTCAGCACGATGACACCAGGAGAGGTCCACGCCCGGCTGACCCGGCCGGAGCGCGCCCGCATGGGCCGCCACGTCTGGTCTGCCACACCGGCAGTGAGGGCGGCACAAGGGCCAGGGCACCTGAAGTTGATCATGCCGCATCCGCCTGTGGCAGTTCGAGCGTGACGATGAACGGCAGGTGGTCGCTCAGGCCCCGGGCTTCCTCGGTATCGGGGACCTCGCACCCGGAGAGGGCGGGGGTGAGGGCCGGAGCGAGGAGGATGTGATCCGAGCGGTGGTCCCACCGCTCGGCGTCGCTCCAGTAGCCGGCCGTGCGTGGCACCGGGATGCCGAACGCCGCGACAGGATCGGTGAAACCGGCGTGCACGAGCTTGGCCATCGCCAGGCGGTCACTGCCGCCGTAACTGCCGTCGGGCAGTTGCGACCGGTGGCGGGAGTGCAGTTCGGCCGGAATGACCCCCCAGTCATCCAACTCCTCGTCGACGAGGCCTTGGACGTTCAGGTCTCCGGCCAGGACGACGCGCCGGCCGGCGGCGCCGTACTCGGTCAGCCAGTCGGCTTCGCGGGCGCGGCTGCTGCCGTTGAAGGGAGCCAAGTGGGTGTTGAGTACGGTCAGTTCATGGCCGTCCACGGTGAGGTGGGCACGCGAAACGACGTGGTGGAAGGTGCCTTCTGCGACATCCGGGTGGAACGCCGTACACCGCACGCGTGGCCACCGGTAGAGGGTGACCAGGTGACAGCTGTGACTGTTGGAGGGGGCGAATTGGGCCTGCATTCCGAGAAGGTCGGCGAAGCCGAGCATCCGGGCGTAGCCGCCCTCGTCCCACCTTTTCGCCTCCTGCAGGCACAGGACGTCCAGGTTCTGCGCCCGTAGGAACTCCGCCTGGGCGCGCCAGCGTTCACCGCCGCCGTTGAGCAGGTTGTACGTTCCCAGCCGAACGGTGATGGTCATGCCGTACCGCCGGCAGCGGCCGGGTGGTGGCCGTGGGCGGACGCGGCGTGCCGGTTGTCGTGCGGCTGATACATCGCGGCGGGCCGGTGCAGGATGGTGCGCATCTGCGCGAAGTCGAACTCGGCCCGCAGGGGCAGGTGGTCGGACAGCCGGCGCAATTCAGGGCTGTCGCAGACGGTGAAGCTGGTCAGGGCTGGGGCGAGTTCCGCGCTGAGGTATCCGCGGTCGATGCAGTACCTGGGGCCTTTCGGTCGGCCGGGGTGGTCGCGGTAGCCGGAGCTGGGGGCCAGGGCCTCGGGCTGGTCGAGGTGCTCGGCGGCGTGGCGTGCCATCTCGACGTAGCCGGCCGCCAGCAGTTCACGGTCGGGTCGCACGTCTGTGTGCCGGCGGCCGTCGTACTCGTGGGTGCGGTTGGCGACGAAGGCGTGGTCGGTGTAGTCGTCCCAGCGGATATCCGTGCCGACGCGGTAGCTGTTCCAGTCGCCGAAGATCATGGCCAGCCAGCCGGGTTTGGCGAGCGTGGTGCACCAGCGGGACTCGGTCAGGCGGTGCTCGGGCGACCAGTAGCAGGTGTGCATGCTGACGGCGCTGATCTGCCGGGGGCTTAGGGTGCCGCCGTCAGCGTCGCGGAGGCGGACGGCGATGTTCGCGGGAGCGTGCCAGGGTGCCCAGGCCTGCGGGTACTCCTCCGTGCACACCAGCGGTCCATCGCGGCGGACGAAGATCGCGTTGTCGTTGGAGCTGCCGGGGCGCGGGACAGCGATATGGCCGTCCATGTCCAGGAGTTCCGACACCCGGGCGAGCTGGTCCGGCTGGACTTCCTGCTGGAAGAAGATGTCGGGGCGCTGCTCCTGGACCCAACGGGCGCCCGCCTCGAGGTTGATGCCCTTCTCCAGGTTCCAGTTCAGGACGGTGATCGATTCGTTCATGCCGCGCACCTCTCGGGCAAGGGGATGGGTTCCGCTGTAGCGGAGGCCGATAAGGAGCCGAGCGGCCCGTGGCGCTCGCGGAGGTGCCGGGCCTGCTCGGCGTAGGGGGGCAGGTCAGCGCGGGCCCTTCGGGTGTCGAGCTGCGCGAGGTCGGCGATCGGGTGCGGCTGGAGCTGTCCATCAGTGCGGTACCAGTGCTGGGTGCCGTACAGCTGGGGCTGCCTGGCGTTGACGAGGCAGCGGTCGTGCAGGTGAGCTAGCTGAGCACGAGTGGCTTCACCCGCTGTTACGGCCGCACGGAGCAGTCGCAGAAGCCTCTGCTGGAAAGCCGGGTCGTGGTCGCTGTGCACCGCGATGCTCACGGCCGCTTGGCAGGCGTCCTGGCCCACCGTCCGGTGCCCCGGCCACTGCCTGAGACTCTCCACGATCCGGTGCAGCGCGACGGCGTTGTCCTGCTGCATCTTCTGGATGGCTGTGAGGGCATCTGCTGCCATGCGGACGCGTTCCGGCCCAGGCATGCGCCACTGCTCTCTGGTGACTTCTGCGCGGCTCAGCAGTTCGGCAGCGAACGCGGCGTGGCTCGGGCTCGATTCGTACGGCTCGCTCACAGTGTCACCGGCCTGGGGGGTCCTGCCGACCGGCGGCCGCGCTTTGTGGCGCCGGCCTGCCTGTGGCCGCACTGAGCCCGCGCAAGCGGAGCCATGGGGTGTGAGGGGGTGTTGAAGGTGGCGAAGGGTCCTATGTCGCGGAAGCCCGGGGGCGGCACGCGGACAGTGAGCAGAAGACGTGTCAGCTCCAGCGACATACGTAGCCAGAGGTCACCGCACATGGAGAACCGGGTGGTCGCATCACCGCCCCCTCTGGGGTGGACGGCCGCGGCGTGCCGCAGTGCCCGACCGTCTTTCGGCCTGCCCGGCAAGGTCATCTTGCTCATGAGGCGGGCTCCCTTTCTGCGGACACTGCGGGCAGTACGGGGATCTCCGTGATGATGAAGGCGTCGAGACTGTCCGCGCGACACGCATCTGCTGTCAGCAGGACGTCCAGTCCGTCGGGTGGGCCCGCCGACCGGCGACGGGTCCACCCGCACTCGTCCACCAGATGACCGAGGAGGCGCTCGCCGGCGGAATCGCGGTGGTGACGAAGGGGGACGGTGCACGCCACCCGGGTGTAGTCACACAGGGCGGCGTAATGGCGGGCCCAAATGGTCAGGAGCCAGCCGATCCTGTAGCCGACGCCTGGGGCGGCAGCGGCGCAGGACAACGCCAGTGTCGGCTGAGTGTTCTCGGAGTCCGTCCACGGCGGCGCGGCGAGAGCGCTCCGATCGAGTTGGAGGCAGCCGACAAAGGCGTTGTCGTCGGTGTCGACCAGGACGGCCATCTCGCGCTCATCGCGCAGGGACTCGAGTATCGGCCGGACGCTCTCGCGGGGCAGGTCTCGCTCTCGACGCCAGGCCATGACCTGGGAGCTGAGCACTTCGTACTCGCTACGTCCGTCCAGGTGTCGGATCAGGTACGGAGGTGTGGTGGGGTGCACGGAGCTTCCTGGGGAACGAGGGCTTGTCGCGGGCCCGAGGAGGGTGCCGGGTGCGCTTACGGAGGCGTTGTTGGTCACCGGCTGGTCCTGGGGCGCCGGGCGGCGCGGCGCGGGGTGCTGGTGAGACCGGACGGAGCCGTGAGGGCGTCGTTGAGTAACTCGGCGTGGGTGTAGCCGGCACCGGGCGGGGTGTGCCAGTGCAGGTCGGTGCCGGCGGTGACATGGGCGGCGGGGATCGTGAGGCGGGTTCCGGGCCGCAGAAGGCGTATCCCGTGACGGGCCCACGGTCCGGGGCGGACGGTGTCCGGGTCGAGAAGGATGTGCCAGCTGCCGCTGTAGGGGTCGGCGAGCACCGGTCCGTGCCCACCGGCGGCCTGCAGTACGGCGACCAGCGGAGGTGCGAGGGTTGCCGGGAGCCGTACGGCGTCGAAGTGCTCGCCGCACCCCCAGGTACGCAGGCCGCCGGGCGGCGGTACCCACGGCGGCAAGGTGAGGGACGGAGGTTCGTACGGGGAGGACGTGAGGCGCATCAAGGTGTCCTTGTGGGATCGGGGCGAAGGAACGCAGCAGCGGCAGCGCGTGGAGGATCTCGGAGCGGGTTTGGGCGGCCGAGGTGAAGCGTCGTCATGGCGCTCTCACCGCCGAGGGCCCGACTGCGGCCGGATCGGAGATCACCTCTGTCAGTGCGGGTCTGGCCTGCGCACGCAGCCGCAGACGGATGACGCGTTCACCTGTCGGACTCAGACTGGTTCGCGATCGGGTCTCCCACCCGAGGTCGCACAGGTACTGCAGTAACCACTGGGCTGTCTTATCGACGGCTCCGGGCTTGCACGGAACGTCGCACCAGACCCACATCAGACGGCTGTTGGCCGCGTAATCGGCAAGCCACAGGGTCAGCATCCGTCCGACCTGGCTCGACCCGACCGTCACCGGATCAAGGGACACCAGAAGTCCCGGATCGCGGCCGTTGGCACCCCAGCGCCGCATATCCGGATCTCTGTGCAGGACGAGAGCGCCGACGAGGATGCCGCCCTCGTAGAACCCAAGGGCGCCGCCTTCCCGGAGAAGGGCATTGGCGCGATCGGTGGTGACGGTTATGCCCTGTCCAGCGAGCAGGCCGGCGCGGTCCGTGGCCAGGGCCGCGGCTTCAGCGCGAGCGGCGTCGGTGTTGATCGGCAGCACCTCGTACACGGGCGCGGTGGGCCCACGACCCGTCGGAGATTGCCGCCGGTCGCCGCTATTGAAGCTGCCCTGGGTGCTCATCGGGCGGGCTCCGCCGTGGCCGTTGCGTCGGTCGCGGAATGAGAGTCCGAGGTGCCGAGAATGCCCCACGTGTGTGCCAGCCCGACCAGGTGGGCTGCGTTGCGGGCGTCCCCCTTGTCCACGGTGGCGTCGATCTCGGCGCGCACGTCGTCGGCCGGCACACCAATGGCGTTCCCGATGTCGGCGTTGAGGGTGTGCTCGGCCATGGCCCGTATGACGGTCACTTCGCGGTTGGTGAACGCCGGAACCGTCCCGCTGCCGGCCGGTGGGGGAACCTCTCGGGCGGCGAGAAGGGTGTGGACGAGGACGGCACGCGAAGATCCCGGGCAGCCCATCTTCTTGCGGGCCGCACTGAGGTGGCTGGCCACGCCATCCACGGACAGGCAGACCTGGCTGGCGATCGCCTTGTTGGACACGCCGTAGACGAGTCGCGCGGCGACGCGGCGCTGATCAGCAGTGAGGGTCGTGGCGGGCAGGGCGGTGGTCATGTCGAGTCCTGGGTCGGCGATGGTGTGACGAACGTGTGGGGTGGTTGCGGTGCGCCGGCGGGGACGGTGAGCACCGTCTCCGCCGACGCCGTAGCGCCGCTTCTACGCCGCGGCGTGCAGCACGACGGGCAGCGCGGTGACGTCGGTGCCGATGAAGGAGCGCTGCGGCTCGAGGTCCTCGGCCCTGCAGGCCAAGGCGAGCCGGGGGAACCGCTCGAACAGCGCCGGGAGCGCTACTTCGGCTTCGAGCCTGGCCAGCGGGGCACCCAGGCAGTAGTGGATGCCGTGACCGAAGGCCATGTGGTCCTTGTCGTCCCGGTCGATGCGGAAAGCCTCGGGATCGCCGTGGACACCCGGGTCGCGGCCGTGGGCGCCGAAGCCGATCAGGATGGCGTCGCCTTCCTTGATGGTGACGCCCTCGCCGAGGTCAATGTCCCTGGTGGCGTAGCGCAGGGGCAGGTGCATGATCGGCGGGTGAAGCCGGAGGGCTTCCTCGATGACGTCGCGCCAGCGCCGGGGGTCGGACAGAACGGTCGCCAGCTGGTCCGGGTGGTTGAGGAGCTCGCGTACGGCGGCGTTGATGAGGGCGACGGCGGTTTCGCTGCCCGCTCCGATCATCAGGATCAGGGTCGAGATCAGCTCGATGTGGCTGAGCCGGTCGCCGTCTTCCTCGTGGGCGGCCAGCAGCAGGCTGGTCATGTCCTCGCCGGGGGTGGCCCGTTTGACGTCGATGAGTGTCTGCATGGCTTGGTAGAGGTCATGCTTGGTCGCTTCCGCCTGCTCCGCGGTGACGTCGGTGGCGAGGACGGAGTCGATGACGCGGAGCATCTCGGGGCGCTGATCGGCGGGAACGCCGAAGAGGTCGCAGATCAGGCGCGTGGGCACCCGGTAGGAGAAGTGGGTGCGCAGATCGACGGGCGCGGTCTGGTCCTGGAGGGCCAGGGTGTCGAGGAGGTCGGTGACGATGGCCTGGAGGACCGGGCGCATCGCTTCGACCCGCCCGGGGGTGAAGGCGCGGCTGACCAGTTGGCGCAGGCGTTTGTGGTCGTCGCCGTCGGAGGTGAACATCGAGACGACGTCGACCCAGGCGTACAGCCACGGTATGGAACCCGGAGTGTGGGAGGGCCAGGACTTGCGGGCGTCCTTGGATACGTCGGGATGGGTGAGGAGCCGCTTGGCGACGTCTCCGCGGGTGACCGACCAGGCGGGGACATCTTCCGGCATGCGGACCCGGACGGCCGGGCCAGCCGCCCGGAGCTCGTCGGCCTGGGCGAACAGGCGGCGGCCGCCGCTGCTGTCGAGTGTCACGGTCGCGGTCCGGGCGGGGGTGCTGGTCACGAGGAACCTCCTGCGAGAGCGGCGGTGGGAAGACGGTCTTGCGACTTGGGCCGGAACCTGACGGGCATCGTCTGCGGGCACTGGTGGAAAGGGCCGTGCCGCAGGAGGGGCTCCGGATCGGTGGAGATCAGCTCCATGTCCCACAGCTGGTCCAGAACGGTCTCGACACCGGTCTGGACAATCGTGGTCGCCTGGGAGATAGCGGGGCAGCGGTGCGGCCCCGCCGACCAGGCGAGGTGGCTGCGGTTGTCGTACCCGAGGTCGTCGGGGAGCGCCGGGTCGGTGTTCGCTGCCGCGTGGGAGATGAGAACCGGAGACCCCGCCGGCACGTACGCCCCGTGGAGGTAGGTGTCGTGGCGGGCGAAGTGGACGGAGAAATTCGCCATCGGCGGGCGCTGCCACAGCGCCTTCTCAAGGGCGCGGCGCACGGTGAGAGTTCCGGCGGCGAGGTTGCCGGCGTAGTCGTCATCGCGCAGGAGCAGGTGAAGAGTCCAGGCGGTGCACGCGGCGGCGGGGATGATGCCGGCGCCGACGGCGCAGAACAACTGGTTGAGTGCTTCCTCGTCCGTCAGCGCGGCGGCGTGGTTGATCATCCAGGAGGTGAGGTCCTGGCCGGGCTGGGCGCGGCGAATCTGGATGAGCTCGTACAGGAGCCCTGCGAAGTCGGCTGCGCCCTGGGCCGCTTCGGGGCCGGCGCTGATGAGGTCCTGGCACGCGCGCACCATGCGCGTGGACTTCTCGGGCGGGCATCCCAGAAGTTCGGCGAACACCAGCATGGGGAGGATGTCGGCGAAGTCGCTCATGATGTCGGCCTGGCCGTCCCCGATGATCCCGGCGATCAGCGTCAGGGCGCTGCGTTGAGTGATCTCCCTGAGCCAGTGGGTGCTGATGCGGGCGATGCAGTCGTCCATCGCCCAGCGCAGGCGGGCGTGCTCCTGGTCGTCGGTGTAGAGGACCGAGGGACGCCAGGCCATCATGCCCAGCACGGGGCTGTCGCCCGGAACTTCGCCGTTGGCCAGGGCTGCCCAGCGGCGGGAGTCCTTGGAGTACGTGCGCGTGTCGTTCAGGAGGGTGACGGCGGCGCGGTGCTGTGTGACGACCAGGGCGTGGACGGTGGGGGCGATCTCGGCCCAGCCGACGGGTCCCTGGCTGCGCAGTTGGTCGTAGGTGGCTTGGGGCTGGGCGGCGAAGGCGGCCCCGTGCAGCATGGGGCAGCCGCTCGCGGAGAGCGGGGGCGGCATGGTCATGAGGCGGGCTCCAGGCTGGGACGGGACAGCAGGTGGGAGACGAGTGCTATCAGCGGCGACTTCGCCGAGCTCTTTTCCCGTACGTCGCACTCGACGAGGGGCGTGGACGGGTGGAGGTCCAGGGCCTTGCGCAGTTCGGCTTCGCTGTAGTGGGGGGAGGCCGCGAAGGTGTTGACCGCGACCACGTAGGGCAGATCGGCTTCTTCCATGCGCCCCATGGCGTCCCAGGACTCGGTGATACGCGCCGTGTCGACCAGGACGACGCCCCCGAGGGCGCCCTGCATCAGCTCGTCGATCATGTAGTCGAACCGCGGCTGACCGGGGCCGCCGAACATGTAGAGCACGATGTCGTCGGTCAGGGTCAGGCGGCCGAAGTCGAGCGCGACCGTGGTGGTGTTCTTGTCCGACAACCCGCGCAGCGTGTCGACGATCTCGCCGGCTTTCGTCATCCGTTCCTCGGTTGACGTGGGCCTGATCTCGGAGACCGCACCGACGAACGTGGTCTTGCCGACGGCGAAGGGGCCCAGCACGACGATCTTCACCGAGTGGCTGACACCGGGCGCCAGGTAGTTGCCCTCAGAGGTCGATGAGCGCATTGCGGATCCTCTCCAGCAGCTGTCTGTCGTGCTGCTGAGCGGCGGGTACGGGGTCACGGCTGACGAGGTGGCTGCTGTCGACGAGGGAGGAGACCAGCACTTTCGTCACAGCGGCCGGGAGTTGCAGGTCGGCGCTGACCTCGGCCAGCGACAGCACTCCGGGCAGGCAGTGCTGCATCAGCCGGCGGGAGTGGGCGTCCAGGCCGTGCAGCGGCTTGTCCGGGTCGGCGATCAGGAGAGTGGCCAGGTCCAGGGTGCGGCGGGTGGGCGCGGCCCTTCCCCCGGTCGGGGTGTAGGGCCGCACCATCCCGGCGCGCCGCCGGCCGCGGGGGGTCACGACGTTCCGTACGCTGTCCGCTCCCGGGCGGACAGCGCGGGAGCCAGGCCCTTGATGGCCTTGATCGTCGCCCCGGAGGCGACGGCCACTTCGGGCGCGGTCATCTCCGCGGTGACGGATACAGCCAGTGCGGTGTTGTGCCCGGCTCCGAAGACGAGGATGCAGCGGTTCGGCAGGTCGATGATGACCTTGCGGGGGGTGTCCTCGTCCTCGTTCGCTTCGGCGAGCTCGGCGATGGAGCGGCCGAGAGAGAAGATGCTCGAGGAACTGGCCCCGGCTCGGTCGGCCACATCGCGGTGGACGCCGTCCGAGTGGGCCAGCACCATGCCGTCGGAGCTGAAGAGGACGGCGTGCAGAACGCCCTTCTCCTCCGCGAGTCGGTTGAGGACCCAGGACATGTCGTGGGTGTCGGCGGTGGGCTGCTGGTCAGGCACGGAACTGCTCTCCTTCGGTGGGGCTGGACTCGTGGTCGCGGATGGTCTCCGCCAGGTGGGCAAAGCCCTGCGTGAACGCCTCAGGGTCCTCGGCAGGCGCTGGCGCGCCGGTGATTACGGGGGCCGTGGGACGGGGCGAGCGCCTGCGCCGCTGCGGCAGGACACTGCCGTCCGACGGCTCACCCCGCCGGTCGGCCTGGCCCCCTTCCGGGGGAGCCTCGGTCGGTGAGGCCGAGGCGTGGCCTGTGGCCCGAGAGGCCGCTGCTCGGCGCTCCGCCTGGGTCTCCTCTGCGGTCGGACCGTGTCCGAAGAGTTCCCGCGGGATGCGAAGGACGGCCCGCACGCCGCCGTACGGGGATGTACTGGTGACATCGGTGGCGAACCCGTACTCGCCGGCGAGGCGGCCGATGACGGCGAACCCGAGCTGGCGCGTGTCCTCCAGAGCCGTCACGTCCAGCACGGTGTGCCGCGACAACTTCCGGGCGGCCTCCTCACGCTGATAGGCGTTCATGTTCAGGCCGCCGTCGTCGACGACGATGCAGAACCCCGTCTGGAACGCCTGCACCTCGACGAAGACCTTGCCGTCGGAGTACGCGGTGGCGTTGGACAGCAGCTCCGTGAGCGCCACCGTGACCGGCTCGACGACACGGCCTTCGAGCCAGGTCTCGCCGCTGCCGGGCTCGTAGGTGTAACTCACCCGCAGATAGGCGTTGATCCGGCCCCGCGCGGATTCGACGACCTCGCCGAAAGTGCAGTCCGCACGCTGCAGACCGGGCCACGAGCCGGCCAGGATGCGCGTGCGCTGGAGCGTGTGCAGGGCCTGGGTGACCAGGTGGTCGAAGCCCATCAGGCTCTGGTGATACGTCGTGCCCTGGGGGTAGCGGTCCATCTCTTCGACGACGTTCATCTGGCAGCGGTGCAGGTGTGTCTGCGCCTCGTCGATGATGTCCCGCACTGAGGACCGCGCGGAGAGCCCGATCTGATCGCGGGTGACAGTGAGGGCCTCCTGGAGCAGCCCCATCACGGTCTGATGGCCCTGGTCGATGGGAGTGCCGGCCAGACGCTCCTGGCTGAGTCCGGGCACCGGCACGCCACGGTGTCCGCGGGCGAGGGCGTCCACCAACGCGGGCATCCGCACCTCAGCGAAATGCTTCGATTCCGCCTCCATCGCGCCGGCGTATGCGAGCGCGGAATCCCGCTGGGCTTCCAGGGGCGCGACCCGGGCGGCCAGGGCCCGCTTTCTGCGGGCCTGCACTATGAGTCCCACCGATGTGGTGGCGAATCCGCCACCGAGCAGTGCGGTCGCGGTCACCAGCGAATCGAGCATGTGAGGTCCTCGCGCGAAGTGGGGGTCGACTGTGAACGGGCGGGGGCAAGGCCGAGGCGGCGCGCTTCGGGTTGCGGCCGAAGTGCTGTGAGCAGCGGTAGGGACGCATACAGCGGCAGGGGCGCGGAGTAGACGCGGCCCTCGCTGTTGCCGAGTCGGGCCCAGTGGAGATCCTCGGCCGGGCCGGAGCTCAGCGGGGGCACGGCCAGAACTCCGCTGTCGCGGTGGTCTACCGGCCAGGGCCAGCACAATCCGCGGCCGGAATGGGGCGGCAGGATCAGTACCCACTCGTTCCCGCGGGCCATCGCGGCGCCCACCGGGTGCGGGTTGATGTGACCCAGCAGGGAGAGAATCCGGCGTGCCGCCAGCTCGGGCATCGCCGCGGTGTCACAGTCGCGGCCGATCTCGACAGCGACCGGGGCATCGGCGGTGACTGTGTCCGGGAAGAGGTCCGCGATCGCGGGCACCGTGTTCATGCGGCGATCACCGGCCTAGCCGTCCGCTCCAGCTCGCTCATCAGGACGGCACTCTCGATCAGGCCGATCATCGAGAAGGCCTGGGGGAAATTCCCCAGCTGGCGGCCGGACGCCACGTCGTACTCCTCGGCGAGCAGGCCGACGTCATTGCACAGTGCGAGCAGCTGCTCGAACAAGGCCCGGGCTTCCCCTAGCTGCCCGGTGAGCGCGAGGGCGTCGACCATCCAGAAGGAGCAGAGCAGGAAGCTCCCCTCGTCACCGGGAAGGCCGTCGACTCCCACTTGGTTGCCGTCGGTCGGATAGCGGTGGACCAGGCCATCGTCCGTCGAGAGCTCGCGGCGCACCGCGGCGACGGTGCCGATGACCCGCGGGTCGTCCGGCGGGAGGAACCCGGTGCGCGGGAGCAGCAGCAGGGCCGCGTCCAATTCGGTGGATCCATAGGACTGGGTGAACGTGTTCCGCTCGGAGTCGTAGCCCATCTGGCACACCTCGGCGTGGATGGCGTCGCGGAGCTCGGCCAGCTCGGCCAGATCGGCGTCGAGGACGCCAGCCTCCACCAGGCGAACCGTGCGGTCGACCGCGACCCAGGCCATGATCTTGGAGTGCACGAAGTGGCGTCGTCCGCCGCGCACTTCCCAGATGCCGTCGTCCGGCTCCTGCCAGCGCCGCTTGAGGTAGTCGACGAGCCCGAGGTGCAGGGTCGCGGTGCGCTCGCACCGGGCGATGCCGTGCATATGGGCCAGATACAGCGTGTCGATGACCTCGCCGGGAACATCGAGCTGGAGTTGGTCGGCAGCGTCGTTGCCTACTCGAACCGGCGTGGAGCCCTCGTACCCGGGCAGCCAGGGCAACTCCCGCTCGGGCAAATTCCGCTCGCCCAGGATCGAGTACATGATCTGAATGTCGTCAGGGTTGCCGGCCACGGCCCGCCGGAGCCACTGCCGCCATGCCTCGGCCTCCTCGCGGTAGCCGGTACGCAGCAGGGCGGACAGGGTGATCGAAGCGTCGCGGAGCCAGGTGTAGCGGTAGTCCCAGTTGCGTACGCCACCGATCGTCTCGGGGAGAGAGGTGGTCACGGCGGCGACGATCGCGCCGGTCGGCGCGTACGTCATGGCCTTCAGCGTGATCAAAGAGCGGACGACCGCATCACGGTACGGGCCGTCGTAGGTGCACCGCGCGACCCACTCCCGCCAGAACTCTTCGGTGGCCTCCAACGCAGCCCAGGTGTCCGGGATTTCCGGTGTCGCAAGGTGATGGGAGGAGTGCCAGCTGAGGGCGAAATTCACCGTATCGCCGGCGCTGACGGTGAACTGGCTGACCTGGGCGTCTTCCTTTTGGACAGTGTCCACCGTGGCGTCCAGCCAGAGGGCGTCCGGCCCGTCGATGGCAACGGTGCGGCCCTGATGTTCGTAGATCCAGGGCCGGTGCTTTCCGTATCCGAAGCGCGGGCACCAGGCGGATGCGACTTCAACCGTGCCGCTGATCCCTTCAACGATCCGGATGAGCTGCGGGCTGTGGCCGTCACGGGGAGGCATGAGGTCAGTGACACGGATGGTGCCGGTCGGGGTGTCCCACTCGGATTCGAGGATGAGTGCGTCGCCGCGGTAGCCGCGCCGGTCCGCATTCGGGGCCGGGTCACCGTCGGGGCGGGCGGGGCCGATCTGCCAGTAGCCGTGATCCCCGGTTCCCAGGATGTGGGTGAAAACAGAGGAGGAGTCGAAGCGCGGCAAGCAGAGCCAGTCGATGCTGCCGTCCCGGCAGATCAGGGCGGCCGTCTGCATGTCTCCGATGAGTGCGTAGTCCTCGATACGCCCAGCCATGGAATATCCGTCTCGATAGGTGCGGGTGCTCCCGAGGCCTTGCGAGGCAAGGTGGGGAACGGGGGCGGGTACGGGAGGGGCTCGCTCAGCGCCACGAACCGCGCGAACGACAAACCTGAAGGCGCGGAGGGCGGGGCCGGCTTCGAGCGGCCGCGGCCGGCAGCACTGAGTTCATCGAGCCACAGCCTTCACTCGAAGGTCGTTCAGATCGACGGCGGTGCAGCCCTGGAGCGACAGCACTTGACGGCTCGCCAGCAGCCAGGGGAGTGCGGGGTCTTCGTAGGAGACGTTGACGACGTCCTTGCCAGGAACCGTGAGCAGTGTCCGCGGGTCGTAGAGGATGCCGGCGACACCCCAGGCCAGCGGCCGTTCGACCCAGGCGGCCACGTGTTCGCGCAGGTGCGGGCAGTGCTTGACCGCGATGAGCGCACACGGTGGGCAGACTGGGGCAGCGGTGGTCAGCTCCCCCTCAGCCACCGGCTGACCGACGTGCTTGAGAACGAAGAGTTGCCGCTCCGGATCCTGCTCCAGGGTGTCGGCGCCGCAAACTTGGCACAGCATCCGGTTCACCGCGCGCCGTTGGCGAAGCACGTGGACCTTCGGGAACAGCGCTCGGCCCGATCCGGGGGCGATGGACTGCCTGACCCACAGCACCCCGTCCGCGTCGCGGTCATACGGCATCTCGCCCGCGAAGCCGATACCTCGCCCGCTCGGGTGACGCACCACGGCAGGAGTCCGGTGATTTTCCCCGCTCCACGCGGTGATGTACGGCACCGGAAGACCCCCTTGTTCGTGCTGGGTCCTGTTCATGCTGCGGCGCTCGTCAACCGGTGCGGAGCGACGATCTTGCCGTTGGGAAGGATCTCGCCGGTGTCTTCGAAGAGGAGGACACCGTTGCACAACCGGCTCCAGCCCTGTTCCGGGTGGGCCGCGACCACGACGGCGGCCTCGCGGTCCGCGGCCTCGGCGGGGGGGCAGGTGGGCTTGTGCTGGCACATGGTGAGTCCTCGGAAGAATCGGCATTGGGGGAGGAGCGATTGGCTATCCGGCAGAGGGACCGGCTGCCGTGGGAGAGCACGCACCACGGCAGCCGGGAGGCAGCAGCACTACGGCCCTGCGCCTCGCTCCGGTCTTCCGGAGGCTGCGGTGACGGGGTGGCACCGGATGCCTTCCGCATAGGGCTCGGAGCCCGAGGGCGTGCGCTGGCGTACGGCGTTCACGGGGGTGTACTGCCGTGCGGCGGCGCGCGCCCCGCTCGTGGGGTGGTCGACTGCGGACTTCGCCTCTGCCTTGGCGGCAGCAATGAGGTGTTGTGCGGTCTCGGCCAGCAGGATCAGGTGCACCCGCGAGCCCATGTAGTCGGTTGGGGCGGCGCTGGCGAGGAGCGCGAGCCGACGCGGCCCGCCCGCTGCCAGCGCCAGCACCGGCAGATGCTCACGGAATACGGCCACCATCTGGTTGACCTCGCCCTGGCAACGGGGAAGAGGTTGGGACGGGTCTCCCAGCACCTGAGCAATCAAGGGTCCAACGATGTCGCCGCCGCTACGTAGGGGCCGTCCGAGGCGAAACAGCCGAGACGCAGGCCGTCGCTCGGTCGAGCTGGCTGCGCGGACGTCGCCACCGACATGCCACAGGTGGTGACTCCGTAAGTTCATGTGAACTGCTCTCCAGACGAGAAGACCGCTCGGGTGAATCGTGAGGGGGAGTTCTGGTGCCGTGCCGTAGCGGGGGAGGCCGGCGCGGCACCAGAACAGGGACAGGTCCCACGACTGTCAGGCGTGCGCGGAACCGATCTGGACGACCCGGGAAGGAGCTGACCGCCCAGACAGCGGCCCGCAATCCGGTGGCTCCGGGACCGCGGTCGCTGGCGTCACTCCACGGTGACGGAACCGGCGGGACAGCGGTACGCCAAACCGCGGCCACTTGTGGGCCACTTCACCCGCGGCACGAGCACAAACCGAGGGTGTTTTGGTCTGCTTTATCCATCGTCATGGGTGCGGCGCAGCGGCGGGCGGCGGGCGAAGTGACACAGAAGTGGCCGCGGTTTGGCGTACCGATGCCTGCCGTGTTCCGTCACGGTGGAGGTGGGTCGATTCCGGCCGCGCCGCAGGGCGTCTCGATCACGAGGAGACGAGGTTGCCTCCGACTACCGCCGAGCTGGTCCATGACCAGAGCCTCGGAAATCTGCTAGACCACTGCGATGTCGAGCTTGCAGGACTTCCGGCCCCGCAACGCACCGCACGCGTTGCGCTCACCAGCTTCCTGGACGATGTCGACGAGGGACAGCTCGATGACGCCAAGCTGGTCGCAAGTGAACTCATTGCCAACGCCGTCAAGCACAGCCGCGGCGCGGTCCTCATAAGGATCGAGGTCTACGAACTTGGCACGGCGCTGGGCGTCGTCGACCTGGGTCATGACACCGGCGTCCTCCCCTCACACCCGCGCAACTCGTCCGTGGAGCCGGACACCGCGGCCACATGCGGACGCGGATTGTTCATCATCCAGAACCTCGCCAACACCTGGTCGGTCGAGGAAACCGCGAACGGAAAGATCGTCATCGCTGTGCTGACGCGGGAAGGATCTCGCTGATGACCGACTTGGACACCATGAGTCGTCATCTGGGACAGGGCCTCTTAGCTCACCCCCTGGGCGTCAACCTCGGCGCCGTCGGACTGGCGGGGAGCCCCACCCGCGGCGAGGACGATGGTCCCTTCCTCGACGGCCTGCGCCGCGCCGTGGAACTCGGCGCCAACCTCTTCGACGCAGCGGACTCCTACGGAGCCGGGCGGGCCGAACGAATGCTGGGGCGCCTGCTGAGGGAGTATCCGGATCAGACTTTCCTGATCAGCAGCAAGGTCGGGAAGATCCGAGGCTCCGCGCCGCACGCCTACGCCGACCGGCACATCCACCACCAGCTGCAGCAGACACTGGAGAACCTCTACGCCGAGGAGCTGGACCTCTACACCCTGGACTCGTGGGACTTCGGCCCTCAAGACCGCTACCTGGGCACCGCAATCGATCAGATGCACACCCTGCGGGAAGTCGGCGCCATCAAGGCCATCGGAATGCGGGGGCCATACACGCCCGCCGAAGCGACTCCCGCCGAACGCGCCGCCTGCGCCGAGCGATTCCTCCACCTCTTCCGGCTCATCAGACCGAACGTCATCTGGACTCGATGCAACGCCCTGACGCCGACCATCACGCTGGAAGGCGAAGACCTCTTCGCCTTCACGGCACGCCACGGGGTCGGCGTGATCCTCGCGGCGCCGAAGGCCCTGGGTCTCCGGACCGCTCTCGCTCCGGCCGGCGCCGAGAAGGCACCCTGCGGGCTTGAGTCGCTGTACGCCAGATTCGGTGACACTCCGGGAACGCTGACCCGCCTCGCGTTGCTGTCTGGCGTTCAGCGCGCCGGCCACTGTGCCACGGTCGTCGGCTTCACCAGTGAGGCTCAGCTCGAAGAGAGCTTCGGGTCTCTTTCCGGACCCGTCCTCACGGCCGTCGAGCTGCGGCTGCTCGACGACGCGTACGCCCGAGTCCGCGCGCAGATGCACCCGAAGCAGAAGGAGAGGCTGGCGGCCGGCACCGGCCTGTGACGGGACAGCGCTGCCGGGCCGTTGCCGTCCACCGTGCGATCACCTTCTAGGCGAGCGCAGTCCGCGAGGTTGCGGAGGAGGGCAGGGGAACCGAGCGGATGGTCCTCCAGCGGTAGGTTCTGCCCTGGCGCCGCAGTTCCACGAGATCCACGGTCGTGAAGTGCAGCGGCACCGGCGGGAGAGACCGCAGAGGTTCGACGGCGTCGATGACCGCGGGCGCGGGTCGCTCCTGGTTGCTGTAGGCGATACCCAGATGCGGGCGGAACGCCGTCGTCGGAGCGCCGCCGGGGACGCCGGCCTGCTTTCCCACAGCGTGAAGGGCGGCGTGGAGGCGGACCAGCGGTTTCCAGGGCGTGAGGCTGAAACGGACGGCGCCCCGTGAGCCGGCCAGAGGGTGAGCGAGGCCGTGGAAAGCGCTGACGGGCAGCTCCTGCGTCAAGTCGAGTAGGTGCTCCACCTGCGCGGTCGATACCTGGTCGACTGCGCCCACGCGCAGCAGGGTCACGTGCAGACCGTCGGCGGGGACAGGATCCATGCCCAGGTGCTGCAGAGCCCGTTGGCAGTGTTCCGTCCGCTGCAGCAACTGGCCGGGGTCCGGGAACGTGTGCATCCAGTAGTACTTGCGCTGCCGATCCGACCACCCGGGCCGGTCCCAGTGATCGGCCATGCGCTCGACCCGCTGGAACGCCCGCCAGTCGTGCTCGACGATCACTTCGGGATCGTCGAGGCTGGCAGGCGGCGCGCTGGGAAAGGCGCTGGGATCGGTGTCCAGCTCGGGCGACACGTAGCTCCTCGGAGGGTCAGGGTGCGATCTGCGACGCCCAGCCGACGGCGATCAGACCGACCTGCGGTTGTGACTGCCAAGTCCGCAGTTCCTCGGCATAGTCCCCTACCTCAGCTTCGTCGTGCCACCGCTCGGCGTTCTGGTAGAGCTCGACCGCCCTCTCCCAGACGGATTTGATTGGCCGACCGGTGCCTGATCTCAGGGCGCGGCGGCCCCGCGCCATGGCGTGCTCGATCTCGGGCGAGCCCTGCTTCAGCAGCGCGGATGCCACATCCAGTCCGACCAGGGCACGGCTCCACTCTGACTGTGAATGCTCGATCAGCTCTTCGATCTGGTCGGCGTGGGCCAGGACCTCCGCGGTGTCCCCGAGGGACAGCCGTGTGGTGATGGCGTTGGCGAGGGAGCGCGCCATGGAGTAGGGCTCGAAGCTGATGCACGAGGTGAGGCCGTCGGGGAGTGACGTCTGGCGGTCTGAGAGTTCGAGGGCGTGCCCGATGGCTGCTTCAGCTCCTGCGCGATCGCCGATGCGCGCGAGCGCCCGGGCACGGCCGTTGACCAGCAGTCTGATGGCCTGGGGGTGGCCCGGGGCGAGGGCGATACCCGCGGAAGCGGCGTCGTCAGCGTCCGCATAACGCTTCTGGTAGTAGAGGCCGAGCGAGCGGGTGCCGTTCGCCCACATCTCCATGGCCACCTCGCCGACCTCCCGGGCCAAGGTCTCCGCTTCCGAGCAGTAGGCGTCGACCACCTCGTAGCGGGCGCCGGCGTTGACGGCCATGTATCCGAGAAGTCCCGAGGCCTGTGATGCAAGCCGGAAGAGTTCCGTCCTCGTACGGGGCGGTTGGTGGCCGGCGAGGATGCCGTGCAGCGTCTCGCGGATGATCCTGGCTTCCCCTGCCAGATGCTGGGGCCCGAGCGTTTCGTACCGGGCCACGATGCTGGCGATCGTTCCCCTCACCATGCCGAGGACGGGGTCGTCGGCGTTGGAGCTGGTCAGCCTGTGAGTCTGGCTCACGATGGTCAGAGGGTCGTCGAATCCGGGGGGATCCGCGGGCGCGACAGGGGCGGTGCTGCGGTGCCCTGAGCTCCAGGAGCTGGCGTCGATGGGTTCGAAGAGCCGCTCGGGCGACATGTTGAACATGTGCTGAAGGACGAGGGCGGCATCACGGCGGGGGGTGCTTGAGATCGCACCCTTGCGCCCCATCCAGCGGGCGTAGGTACTGCGGGCAATGTCGGTGCGTGCGAGCCGCGGGTTGTTCTCCTTCTCGGCCGCTCGCGCCGCCGCTTTGGCGAAGCGGATGCAGAAGACCTCGTACGAGTCCCAGTGCCGTTCTTGCACCAGGAGGGCGAATCGTGTGGTGGTGTGCACCTGCCGTCCCCTTCAGGTGGGCTCCGGATGAATGCATGTGCTCCGCTGGCCAGGTCCTGGCGTACTGGCCGCGTCGGCCAGGGCGTCAGTCCGTCCGGCCGAACGTGAGCAGGGGCACGTCGTACAGGCCGGGGTCACGTGGGCGGGTTACCTCCGGAGCAGTCCACTCTTCGATGACGACCTCGGCAAGGAACTGCACTGTCCCGCCTTGCAGATGGCTGGTGCGTCCGTCGGCGGAGTCCGCCTTGAGCCCTGCCGAGATGTGGATGTGTGGGGCGACTCGCTCCTGGTCGGGGTCCCAGGCGAGCGTCCCGCTCCCGAGGACCTCCAGGGTCTCGACTTCGACCTCTTTCCACAGCGGGCGCTCTGGGTGCTCCAAGGGCTCGCAGGTCCCCACCAGCCGGGCATGACTGAAGCCGCCGATGAAGGTGAGGTGGCCCGCCCGGACGCCGGCCTCGCGACAGAAGCGGTCCAGGGACTCGTAGAAGTCCTCACCGTGCTCGAAGACGACGGCGAACGTCCGGCCGACGGTGATCTCGGTGGCGCGCATGATGATCCGATCGTGGGTCTCGGTGGGTCAGCGGTGCGCCGCGAAAGCGGCCTGGATCGTGGTCTGATCGGCGCCGGAGCGCAGCAGCGCCAGCAGAAGCAGCCGGGCCTTACGCGGCTCAAGCCGGCCGCCGTTGATCAGGCCACGGCCCAGGAGGTCGGTCTCGGAGCCCGGGCCGAAGTCGTAAGTGCCGGTAAGGACGCTCCCCGCCCCCGTCCTTGAGGTGAGGACGACCGGGAAACGGGAGGCCAAGTTGCCCAGCCGCGGAGCCCACGTCCGGGGTACGTGGCCAGCGCCGAAGGCCGCGACGACCAGGCCGTCCAGGGAGCTCGCTGCGTCGAGGAAGGCGCCCTCACTTCCGAGCGTGGCTTCGATCACCTCGACGGAGGCGGGGCGGATCAGGGGCAGCTCGACGCGCGGCTGTCGCGGCAGGGCGAACTGGAACCGCGGCCGGCCTTCGATCAGGAATCCGACCGGGCCAGCCCCGGGCGAGGAGAAGGCCGACGGGCTGGTGCTGTGAATCTTCTGGACGTGGCGGGCGGCGTGCAGTTCGTCGGCGAAGGCGACGAGGACACCCATCTCGCGCGCTTGGGGGCTGACGGCGGTGCGCACCGCGGCGAGGACGTTGGCCGGACCGTCGGCCCCGGCCATCTGCGCGTGGCGCATGGCGCCGGTAACCACGACGGGCGCCGCCCCCTCGTACAGCAGGTCGAGAAGGTAGGCAACCTCCTCCAGGGTGTCGGTCCCTTGGGTGATCACAAATCCGGTCGTCCCTTCCGCGGCCTGCTTGTTGAGCAGCTCGGCGACAGCGGCGATGTCGTCGATCTCCAGCCACGCTCCGGGGATCTTTCGGAAGTCCCGCAGCTCCAGCTCGGCCTCCTCGGCGAGCTCCGGAACCGCGGCGACGAGGTCCTCGGCGGTCAACCGGGGCGCTACGCCGCCGTGTCCTGCTCCCGGGGCCGCCATCGCGATAGTGCCGCCAAGGGAGAGAACCAGAGCGGAGGGGAGCTGGGCCCGAGGGCTGGGGTCCATGAGGGCTACCTTTCGAAGAAGCGGATCAAGGAGTGCGGAAGCAGCGTCGGACTTCTCAGCGGTCCGGGGCAAGAGAGGCGAGGAAGGCGAACACCTCGTCGAGGGATTCCGCGGTCAGGTGCCGGCTGCGCGGGCGGACGATGCTCGCCGTGCCGCATTCGCGCATCTCACGGGACCGCTCGACCAGCCACACCCAGTCGATGTCCAGGTATCCGGCCATGGAGCGGAGCCGGACTTCCGGGTCGGGGCCCTGCATCACGCTGTGCTCCCGCGCTTCGCCGAGGGCCTCGCTGTACTCCCGCAGGGCTGGCCGCCGTGTGACGGTGTCGACAGCCCAGATCTCCTCGTCTGTCCGCGCCCAGTTGGCCACCACGGCTCGCTGCCCCGGGACCAAGGCGAAGCCGTCGACGTGGGAGTACTCAGGCTTGGACAGCACATCCACACGAACCCCGTGCAGTTCCATTAGCGCGATGGCCAGCAGCAGAAGGATCCGCTCGTACCTGCCGCTGCGGCTCACCTCGGTCTCGGGAATGCAGAAGGCGCGGGAGAGCGGGGCGGAGCCGGCATAGCGCGCCGAGATGGTCTGGAGGTAGTCAGTCTTGTGCCTGAGCCACAGCCACGCGGCGGCTTGCTCGCCCGTCTGCTCACGGGTCCAGAACGCCGGGGGTTCCGTCAGGCCCTCCAGCCGCCGCATGATGTGGCGGGCACAGTAGGTGGATCCGAGCCATTGGGCACCTGCCTTCGTGAGGTCAGGAACGGTCCTGCGACTGGGAGCCGATCGCGGGAGATCGAGGTACGTCTCCAGTACCTTCTGCTCCTGCTCAAGAGCGAAGTCGTCGGCCAGGAGTCCGTCGTCCAACTGCACAAGGGACCACACCAAGCCGTACGTGAGGTCATCCAGTAAGTGACCTTTCGGCAGGGCTAACGCGCCTTGCCCGGCCGATGCCGCTCTGTCACGGCGGGCGATCGCGGCGTCGACGACGAAGAGCTGCGGCGACTCCCGGTCGTCAACGCCGATGAGGAAGCCGCGACGGGCTGGTCGGAGGAATTCGTACAAGGCTCCCGCGTCGCCAGCGTCGAGGTGGGCGAGGCAACCTTCACCAGTGGCGGCGCGGAAGGCGACAGCCGCTGTCGTGCCGTCCAGTGTCTGCCGACCGGCCAGTTCCCACCCGCCGACCGTTTCACCGGGCGCCATGAAGAACCGGCTCGTGGGCCACTGCTCTGCGACGAACACGGAGGCGCGCAGAGCCTCGCCCTCGGGCACGGAAGCGCTTGATGGGATGAGAGCCGGTGCTGGGCTGAACAGATCGGCTGCCGGGACCTTGAAGAGATGTTCGAGGATCAGAGCGGTGTCGGGCCAGGGCCGTCCATACCAGTCGCCCTTCGCCCACCGGTGGAAACTCTTCCGCGACACCGTGACACTGGCCAGCCTCGGTTTGCCCAGCTCCCCCGCCAGATCACGGGCTGCGCGCTCGAACTGAAGACAGAACGCGCTCCACTGGTCCCACCGGCGCTCCACGAGCATGACGTGGAACAAGCTGGGGTGGGGCATCAACACGGCCCTCCTCGAACAGCTACGGAGCGCGGCTCTCACGGTGGAGCGGACACATCCCACACGGCGCGACACCAACAACACAGATCGTGACCTCGGTCAGGATGCTCCTCCATCTGTGTCCTGCGCAACACAACCTAGAAATTTTCTTCATAGAATTGGTTGTCGCAAGCCGGACCGACCGCCACACTGGCCACCATGGCGGATGCGAACGAGGCCCCCTGGTCACTCACGCACAGCGAAGTGGGCAGTCGGCTGGAGGAGTTGAGAGAGCGCCGCGACCTGACGCAGGGCGCGACCGTCGAACTCCTCATGCGAGAACGCAGCATCAGGACCAACGTCTCCACGTTGAGCAAGATCGAGAACGGCAGGCAGAAGACACTGCCGAGCGACCTCGTAGAGGGCCTGCTCGACCTGTACGGGGCCGAACCCGAGACGCGACGGTATGTGCTCGGCTTGCTGAGCGTGGACACGACTCCAGCCGGTCGCCGACGTCGGCCGGCGCTTTGGCGACGCCACGCAGCGCTACTCGGACCGATGAAGTTCGAGGGGTACCTCCAACTGGAGCGGCGCGCGTCGCGGATCCGGAACTATCAACCGCACCTGACGCCGGGTCTTGTCCAAACTGATCTCTACGCACGACATGCCATCGCGAGCATGCGCCCCGAACTCAGTGCAGCGGATGTCCGCGGTCTCGTCGACGTCCGTATGGATCGGCAACAGCAGGTCTTCGGCGGGAGTCCGCTTCGCGAGTTCCAGGCATTGCTCGAACAGGGGGCGTTGCGTCGCAAGGTGGGCGACGAAGAGGTCCGGCACGGGCAGCTCGAGCGCCTCCTGCGTGTGTCGCAGGAGGAGAAGATTGAAATCCGCGTGCTGCCGGACAGTATCGGGAGCCACCCAGGCCTTGCTGGGCCGTTCGTTCTAATGGGGTTCGACGAGGCGTCCAGGGACGTTGTCTGGTGCGAGCTCGCGAAGAGGTCGGTCTACTTCGACCAACCCGATGACGTGGCCTACTACGACGAGGTATTCACCGATCTATGGAAGCGGGCTCTGAGCCCTGCTGACACGCGCGTCCTCATCGAGGAAATGATCAAGGAGAAGTAGTGAGCAAGAGCAAGCCCGCCCCCTCCGAGTTCGACCTGTCGGCCGTGGAGTGGGTGGTGTCCTCGCACAGCGGTGGCGGGGGCGACTGCGTCAGGGTCGGCACGCAGGACGGGTTCGTCCTGGTGGGCGATTCGAAGAACCCGGATCGCCTCCCGCACGTCTACACCCCCGGCGAGGCCAAGGCCTGGCTGCTGGGGGCGAAGGACGGTGAGTTCGACTTCCTGCTCGGCTTGTAGACCCCAACTTCCAGTCGATCACGCTACAAATCGGACACTGAGAAGGTCGACGCAGAACTGTGGCGACAGCGGCGGGCTCGTTCCGGTCGGGCGACCCGCCGCTTTGGTGTGTTCGATAGCGATAGGGGTCGTCTTGTTGGTCGGGCCGCCCCCCAGGCCCCGGCGCCGACGGTCCTGAGGGAGAAAGGCCGTTCATGCTGCACGGCAGGACTGACTAACGGGAGCCCATGCGCGGCGAAATTTCAGGACTCGCGCAGTCTAGATAATGGCTGGCGCCTCGGCTGGCCGGCGAAGCGAATTCGTGAAGAGCCGCCGGGCCTCGGCAGCATTTGATCGCGCAGCCCCTGATAGGGCATTTCGCAGACTCCTGGAAATCACGGCTGAAGATTCGCTGGTGATGAGCCATCCGGCGAGAGAGGGTACTCGCTCGGCCTTCCGCTCTAGAGCGTACGTAGTGTGGCCGCCGAGGGTCGCCACACTACGGATGAGTCGAAAGTTCTGCTGCTGGTAGTACGCGGCGAGGGCTGCAGAGCTGCAGTCGCGGCGGACGTGGCTGATGCCTGCACGGGCTGCGTGGTCGACGGCCCAATCGGCAATGAGTGTGCCGAGTTTGCGGTGCCGTACAGCGGGGTCGGTGACGGTGCCGTTCAGATAGTAGGCAGTCTCGGCCGCTTCGTCGGCGGTCCAGGTCCAGGGTGCCGCGGTTCGGAGGACCGTAGTGCAGCCCAGGATCCGGTCGTCTTCGGTGAGGACCCACATCTCGCTCGGGTGCCTGGTGCAGTTGCCGGCCAGCTCGTGGACGTGTTTTCCCCAGCTGCGCCAGCTCGGGAGCTGCTTGTCCTTCATCCAGTCGGAGCGGGCCTGGATCATCAGGGCGAGGCGGGGTTGGTCTTCCGGCGTAGCCGGGCGCATTGCGAGCATGCGGTCCGCTCCTGTGTGTGCTCGTCCACGAGCGGGTCAACAAGTTGATGTGCTGGGCGGAACCTTAAAGGCCTACTTCCTGGTAGCTACAACTTTCCCGCCAGAGCACTTCGAAACGCTTGATGAACCATGCCGGTACGTGGAGGGATGCCCGGAAAGCGCTCTTAACAGGCAGGTCCCAACCCGGCTGAAGTCCGCTCAGGCCGCGGTAGGCGCGGCTCGGCGCAGCCCGTCGGCGAGGCGCTGGGCGAGGACGGCGGCCTGGTGGGCGCCAGCCGGCCCAGGGGTGGCCTCGATGGCGCGGATGAATGCGGATCCGACAATGACCGCGTCGGCGTAGGAGCCGACGCAGGCCGCCTGCTCCGGGGTGGAGACGCCGATGCCGACGCCGACGGGGAGGTTGGTGAGGGTGCGCAGGCGGCCGACGAAGGTGCGCAGGCCGGGGTGAAGTGGGCCTTGGCCTCCGGTGACGCCGGCCGTCGCAGGGGCGTAGACC
Organism: Streptomyces sp. NPDC015532; assembly: GCF_043078065.1. Classification (NCBI taxonomy): domain Bacteria; kingdom Bacillati; phylum Actinomycetota; class Actinomycetes; order Kitasatosporales; family Streptomycetaceae; genus Streptomyces; species Streptomyces sp. NPDC015532. The sequence goes on from NZ_JBIBSY010000011.1 coordinate 140,450, forward strand.
ATGCCGCTGGCGGCGGCGCACACGCGGGCCAGGCGTTGATCGGTGGCGTTCGGGGCGACGACGAACACGGCGTCCAAGTGGTGTTCGTGGGCGGCGCTCAACCAGTCGGTGGCCTCTTCGACGGGCAGGTCGGGGATGATCACGCCGGTCCCGCCAGCGGCAGCGAGTCGCTGGGCGAAACGGGAGGGCCCGAAGTGGTGGATGGGCTGCCAGTAGCTCATAACGACCAGCGCGGTGTTGGAGGCAGCAGCGAGCTCGCGCACGGTGGTGAACAGGTGCTCGGTGCGGAAGCCAGCCCGGAGGGCCTGTGCGGCGGCGTGCTGGATGACCGGGCCGTCCATGAGGGGGTCGGTGTACGGCAGGCCGATCTCGATCACGTCGACGGTCGTCGACAAGAGATGCAGGGCGTCGAGGCTCTGCCCGAGCGTGGGGTAGCCGGCGGGGAGGTAGGCGGCGAGTGCGGCCCGGCCTTGTCCACGAGCGTTGGCCAGGGCCTGACCCAGGCGGGATGGCGGTGCGTCGAGTGACGAAGGGGTGGGGTTCATAGTGCCCGTCCTGGGGCTCGACCGGCCGGCCGACGGTGGTCAGCCCGGCCCGGGGCTGCGAAGCAGGCGATGGAGGCCCTGCGAGGTGGGAGCTGGGCTCCGCGTGCGGGTACGCCGACGGCGGCCCGGGATCACAGGGGGCCGGGCCGCCGTTGCGTCGTCCTGAGCCTTCACGAGGTGTCGGCTCAGGCGCTGGTGGGCCGGGAGAGCTCGATTCGTCTCCGTCGGCCGGTGAGGGTCAGTCCAGTTGCATGGGCACGTTGATGTACTGGGCGGCGACCCAGCCCTTCTGGCCCTTGTGAGCCCCGGACTTGACGGTGACGTAGCCCCAGGCGCCCGGCTTGTCGTTGCGGCCCTTGTTGCACTGCCAGTACACGTCGGTGCCCTTGGAGAGCTGGCCGGTGGCGGTGTATCCGGTGCCCGGGCCGGTGCGGAACTTCACCGTTGTGTACACGTCGGTGTTGATCTTGATCTGGTGGGTGCAGGCGCCGCTGCCGACCGTCGCGGCGCTGGCGGTCGAGGCGGTGGCGACGGCGCCGCCGAGGAGCAGTGCGCCGGTGGATGCCACGGTCGCGGCTCGGCGGGTGAGGGTGTTCATGTGCGGCTCTTCCTGGTGTCGTCGGCCAGAATTCGCTCGGCCGCCTGTGCAAGGCTTCTTCACTGCGGTGCTCAGGCGGCGCGATGAAGGCGAGCGAGAAGGGAGTCCGGAACCCGACAGGTTCGTCTTCGTTCCGGATTCGATCTTCTTGCTGAGCAGGGGAGTTGACCAGGCTCGGTTTATTCCGTGAAACCGCATTCCGGAACGGTGGTGTCAGGTAGAGGCCGTTCCGGGAATCGATATGCAGGAAGAGCTATTACAGGAAGCGGTATTTCCGAGGGCCCGGCGGCGACGGTCAGGCTGTGGTGACGGAGACGGCGAGGGCCCCGATGACCATGTAGGGGCCGAAGGAGACGTGCGTGCGGCGGGCGCGGCGGGCCGTCAGCCGTGCTACCTCCAACACCGCGCCGACGACGAATCCCGCGGCTGCTCCCCAGAACAGTGCCGTCCAGCTGCTCCAGCCCAGGAGCGCCCCGATGGCCGGTGCGAGCTTGACGTCGCCGAGTCCCATGGCGCCGGAGAACGCCATGAGGAGGAAGACGGCGGTGAGCACGCCGGCGGCGGCCGCCGCGCGGCCAAGGCTCCCAGTCTCGCCGGCCAGCGCGGCCGCGGTGAGCAGGATGAGCGTCCCGCCGCAGGCGGGGAGGGTGAGCACGTCGGGAAGCCGTTGCACGGCGAGGTCGATCAGCGCGAGGGCGACACCGCACGCGGCGACCCAGTACTGGGCAGCGGCGAACCAGCCGCTCGCTGCGCCCGCTGCGACCACGGCGAACGCGGCGGCGGCCACCGCCTCCGGCACGAGGGCACGCGGTCCGATCGCCTGTGCGCACGCCGGACAGCGTCCGGAGACGGGCAGTACGGGCAGCCGGCGTCCCAGGACGGCGCTGCCGCAGTGCGGGCAGGCACTGCGGGCGGACGCGGGCGCCGGGACCGAGCGGGCGAAGACCGCAGGGCGGGCCGCAGCACCGGCCAGGGCTCCGACGACGGCGGTCAGGGCAACGCTGAGGGCGGACAAGAGAGACTCCTACGTACACAGCCCGGCCTCACCGTGACGGGCCGGTCTGCTTCGACCTTACGGCTCGCTGCGACGACTCCCTCCAGCCCGCCTCCGTGAGTCCCTACACCGCGCCCGGTGAGGCCGCCGGGCTGCAGAACCCGAAGCGCCGGCTCATGCTCCCCGTCCGCTGGCGTCGAGAGTCTCCGCCAGGCTGAGCGCGGCCAGGACCTGCGCCTGGCCCTCGGCCGGCTGCAAGGTGCCGGCCGCGGTCGCCTCGGCGATCCGGGCCGCGTGTTCCAGTGCTGTGGCCACACCGGTCGGCTCCCGGTAGGTGGTCAGCCACTCGAATCCCGCGCGGAGCGCGGCCGCGAGGTCGCCACCGTGGTCCTCGGGGGCGTTCGTAGTTAACGCTCGGAGCCACAGGTCGGCATGGGACTGCACGATCGCGGCGAAGGGCCGGTAGTCGGTGACGGTGCCACACCGGCCGCCGGCGCCCTCGGGGCCGCGCCGCCCGGTCCAGCTGTTGGCCAGCCAACGGTGACGGTGGCAGACCTCCAGCCGGTAGTCCATCGGCCGGTCCCGTGCCCGGGTGCGGCGTTCGATGACGACGGTCGACGGTGCGGTGCATGTCGTGAGCTGGCGCAGGACCGGCACAGCGGTACCCCCTCCTGGTCGCGGTGAGGGTCCGATCATGGTCATGGAAGGGGGTGCGCCGTCGTCCACGATTGGACGCTACGGCTGTGACCCGGATCTCACTTTGCGGGCGGTGTTCCGCAGCCGGCCGGTCCCGGTGCGGGGTGCGGCGGTCATTTTCGGAAATCGGTCAGCGCGCGCCGGCGGATCCCGGTACGACGCGAAGGCGGCCGGGCTCGGAGCCCGGACCTGTGGGTGGCGTGGGAAGCAGCTGGTAGGGCTGCCACAGTGCGGGGGTTTGCTGGCTGCGCTCCCAGTGCGGGGCGCCGGTCAGGGCAACGATCCGGTGCACGGGGACGTGCAGCGGCAGGTGTCGGCCGCCGGGGTTGAGTGCGATGCAGGCGCTGTCGACGGCTTCGAGCGTCCCGAACAGGGTGGCCCACGAGTGCTGTTCAGCGTCACGGCCGCACAGCACGTCCAGGCGCAGTGCGCTCCAGCGCAGCCAGGGCGCCATCTCCTCCAGCTCGGCTAGGGCAGCCTGGGGGCTGTCGGGAATCCAGCAGCCGTACCCGTCGCGCAGGGCGCTCGCGATGCGGTAGGTGCGTTCCTCGCCCGCTCCGTCGCGCCACGGCCGGTCGGCCGCACGCCGGGCGCGGCGCTGCTCGAGGACCTCGTCCGTCGGGGTGGACGGCTCGCGGTCGCCGTCGCCGGGCAGGAAGGGGAACGCCTGCCGCAGCAGTGCCTCGGCTGCCGCCTGGTCTGCCGCGCCGCCGGTGACCGGGCCGCCGGCGGTGAACCGCGGCTCGTAGTGGGAGGGCTGGGCTGCCTGTTCTCGTTCCAGCTTCGCCACCAGGTGCGCCGGGGCAGCAACGACCGCCGCGTAGGACGGTCCGGCGGTGTCGCCGCCGCTCCAGGACACGTAGTCGTCGACCTCGCGGTGCCCGTGGGGGACGACCGGGCCCAGTACGGGGGAGGCGGCCAGGTAGGCGACCGGGGTGTCGCGGGTGCCGGTGAGCGGCCAGTCGCGTACCAGCAGCAGTCGCGCGGACATGGCGGCGGATTCCGCCTCGAACTCTTCCTCAAGGCGGGTGCACGCGGCTGTCACGGCCTGCGGCCACCACAGGGTCAGCTCGGCGTCCGCCCACGCTGCCGGGTCTGCGTGCCGGTCGCTGGGGGTGCGCGGCGGCACGGGCAGCTGGGTGACGTCCCGCACTCGGGCGCCCTTCAGCTCGTCCGCGACGGCGGCGCGGGCCAGGTCGGCGGACTGCTCGGCGCCACGGCCTCGCGAGCGGGCCGCAAGCCACACCCCGCATACCAGGGTCCACACGTCCAGGCGCGGTTCTGGCTCGTACATCCGGGCCCGCCGGCGCGAGAGGTTGCCGACCGCCGCGCCGATCTGGTCCAGCTCCCGGCGCTGGTCGGTGTCGGCGCAGCGTCGCACCGCGTCCCGGGCGCCGTTGTATGCCTCGACCTCAGGGCACTGGGTGGCGTACTCCTCCAGGAAGCCGCGGAACTGGGCTGCCAGCTGCTGCCAGGCGTCGGCGAGCACGGCGGCATCGGCGGCCAAAGTGGAGTCGGTGCGGGCGGTGTCCAGCCAGCGCCGGAACTGCTCGTCGTCACCCGGTGCCCACCGGGCGGCGTGCCGCGCGTACCCGAGCCAGGTCTGTGGCTCCCGGTCGGTCCGGCAGCGGTCCAGCTGGTCTTGGCGCTGGGCGGCGAAAGCGGCCGCCCGCCACAGGGCATCGGGCGCCTTCGGCAGGACGATGTCGCACTTCTTGCAGATCTGCGCGAAGACCTCGACGAGCGGATGAGTGGAGGCCTCGGCGGCCGGCTTGGCGAACCGGCAAGCGTCGGAACTGAAGCTGCGCAGGTCGGGGTGGGGGACGTGGAACTTCCCGCTGCGGCCGCCGGTCAGGGCCACCCGGATCGCGGCCAGGGCCGGCAGCTCGGTCCCGAGGGCGGCGAGCCCGCGGCCGGAGATCTCAGGGAAGGCCCGCCGCACCGCTCAGGCCCCCGTCGCCGGGGCCATGACCGGGCGCGTGCCCAGAGCTCCGCAGGCGCACGGCGGTGACCCGCCGTCCAGGTGGGCGGGGAAGATCTGCGCCCACGCCAGCAGCGAGGCGGTCCACAGACCACTCAGCAGCTCGTGCACCTCCTCCTCCGACGGGGTCCTGCCGGTGTCGCAGCGCAACATGGCTCGGGCCAGGGCGTGGACGGCGATGTTCACCATCGACTCGCGTTCCGTGCAGCTCTGGCGGAGCGGGTTCTCGCCCGCCAGCGAGAGGCACCGGTACGCCTCCGCGAGCTCCTCGCGAGCCGTTTCGGTTTCGGCGGCGTCCATGGCAGGCAGGATGTCCGCGGCCAGTTCGCCGAGGAACACAGCGGTATGGGCGCCGGCCTCACCGCCGGTGTGCAGGGCGCGGGCGTCGAAGGCGAGCAGGGCCCGCCGCAGAAGGTCTTGGACAGCTTGCGGGGCGGGGGCGGTCGTCACGGGGAAAGCGTACGGGCTGCGCTGCGCCGGCCCGGGGCGTTCTCGGTTGCTCACCCTCCCGAGTGCCGTGACCTGTACGGGCTTTGCAGTCCGTCACGCCCTGATCTGCGGCGGCAACAGCACCTTCTCGGCCAATGCGGGTGGGAAACAGGGCAGGAAGAGCGGCTCTGGCGTGCTGCTTGCCCGGTCCGCTCCATGATCTGGCCTGGGCCAACTCGGCTCTGGGGACGGTGAGGAGCAGCGGTATGGGCGTGAGTGACAGCTATCTGTCCAGGGCGGAGGTCCAGCAGATTCTGGGCATCAACTCCTTCGGGCTGTGGCGCCTGGCACGCAAGTACGACGACTTCCCACAGCCGACCGAGCCGCCGTACAACCCGTTCGCGGGGTTCGGCGAGAAGAAGGAGCCCGAGGAGGTCTGGGACGGCACCCAGGTCTACCGATGGGCGGCGGACACCCCCGAGTTCGCCCACCGCGGCGCCGTCCTGCTGCGCCCGCGGGAGCAGGACCTGCCGGCCGGCCGGTGGGCCGGATTCCAGGACACCGTGCGCGGGCCGGCGCTCGACTGGCACACCGCCGTGGGCACGATCCGCGTCGTGCACTGCGACGATCGAAGGGTCGCCACCGACGTCGCCTCCGCCCTTGCCGCCTCCGGCAACCCGGACAGTGTGGTGACCGTCTGCGCCCTGTACGGGGACATGAGTTTCCGCGGGCCGTCCCTGGTCGCCTCCGACACCGCGCACCCGGGCATCGAGTACGAAGCCGACTGGGGCGACGTCGCCGCACTCGCCGGGCAGGATCTGCCCTGGTGGCCTCACCTGCTGCGCCTGCCCCAGCTGATCCGTGAGTGGCAGCCCGGCGCTCCGGCGGCCGTCGTGGAGGTGCCGCCCAACGCCAACGAGAAGATCTTGCGCCGCGCAGCGCGCAATGACGCCTTCGACGTCACCTCACACCTGGCCGCGACGGACATGGCCAACGACATCCGTAACGAGCGCATCGACCACACCACGCACGACAACGAGATCTTCGGCAAGGAGGGATACGGCGAAACCCGCAATCCCGTTGCCATCGCCGCCGTACCCGACCGCAGCCACCACCCCCTGCCCGTCGGGGGCGAGCGCCAGATCCTCAAGGCCGGCTGGAGCAAGCTCGCCCTGAGCAATCACCCGGAAGCCGTCGCGGCCCTCGAAGTCGCCGTCGGCCGCGAGCCGGCCCTGCTGCCGTTCGGCGCGCTCGCCGAGGTGCCGGTGAGCACCGGCACTATCAGCGACCGGTGGACCCGCCGGCTCACCATGTGCGATCCGACCGCCGCCCACGTCGTCCTCGCCCAGGGCAAGAAGGCGGACGCGTTCTTCATCGACCCGCTCACCGACATGCCCGTCCTGCGTACCCCCGACGACGGAGGGAGGCCGGTGTGGCGCTTCTACGCCCCGCTGTCCCTTCCGGCCGGCGGCGCGGAACTCACCTCGGTCGTGCTGCACCACACGGTGTGGGTCCTGACGAGCGACGACCACGTTCACCCCGCCCCATGCACACCCTCCGAGCACCTGTGGTGGGGCAACGGAGGGGGCGACCGTCCCAGCGAAGCCGCGATGGTCATCGACGCGCTCCTGGACGACCTCGGCGCCACCCTCAACCTCCGCGAGCACTGGAAGGCGCCCAAGGGCCTGACCGCACTCCTCAACGAGGACCACAGGCAGGGCAGCGAACTCACCCGCAGCACCCTGCTGCACGCCCGGATGACCCCGCCGCGTACCAACTGAAACACCCATACCGATGGGTGCGGCCGCGTGCAAGACCGCACCCATCCACCACCTCGACACGGCCACACAGGCACTCTTTTCCCGCGTTACGTGACGAACAGCCCGCCATGCAGTTGAACCGGCGAGAGATCCACCTCTTCGACACAGGCAGGCATGATGGGGAAAAGGGCGCAGCAGAAGCGGGCGGCCAAGCAGGCGAAGCAGCGCACGGCCGCAGCATCGCGGAACACCGCCGTCTTCAACGCGCTGGCGGCGCAGATGCCATGTCTGACCTCCATGGACGACTACGAGCCGATGAGCACGCCGTGGGGTGACTTCACCGACTCCTTCGCGACGGTCGCCGAGGCGCTCGCAGCGGCGGAGGAAGCCGGCGGTCTGCTGTCGTGCTTCGCGTTCGACGACTCCGGTGAGTACGAGCGGGGCTTGCGCCGGGGCGAGGACGGCTGGCGGTACGAGGTGACGCTGTACCCGCGGGGCTACCTACGGGAGCTGGTGAAGACGTCCTGGCTTAGCGCCGAGGACCGGGACCAGGCCGTTGAGCAGCTGCGCCTGGCCCTGTCCGAGTACGTGCCCCCAGGGCTGCGCCGCCCCGACCTTGAGGTCGTACAGCGGCCGTCGACCACCAGCGTGCCCCGCGTCGGCTGGACACAGAGTGTGCCCGTGGCCGGGCTGGAGACCTGGGAGGACGTACGGCTCGCGGAGAAGGACCTGCCGCTGTTCGCCCTCCCACCGCTCGCTGATGGACCCGGCGGCCTCTGCGACCCTCTGCCGGCAGAGATCTTCACCCTGTTCCAGGCACAAGGTCTGGACGCGCACAGCTGCGCCGGCTGCGGTATGCCGGTCACCAACCGGCACCCGCACTGGCCGGACGTGTGGGTCAGCGTGGAGAACGAGTTCGGGCCGTCCTGCGAACGCTCGCTCCTTACCGGAATGGACTCGCCGCAGAGGGTGCCGCACGTCGTCGACGCGACCCAGGCACGGCCCGCCAGGCGGCCGACCGGCAAGGAACAGAAGGTCCAGTGCCGGCACTGCGCCGCGCATGTGACCGAGCAGCATCCCGACTGGCCCGGCGTGTGGACCGAGGCCGGCGGAGACAGTTCGCCGGTCTGCGCGGTGGTCGGCTCCGGATGCGGCGACGCGCAGTCGTACGACCTTGTCGACTGCGTCTATCCGCACATCCCGGCCGGCGAAGACAGCCCGGCCGCCGCAGCCATCGCCGCAGCCCAGCAGACGGGCTACTTCCACCAGCCCCGGCCCGTCCTGTTCTGACCCGCAGCGCGCCAGGGCCCCGAACGGGGCCTCGTGGAGTGAGGCACCGCCTATGCGCGGGCATGTCCCGGTGACGTGCCCGCGCCATCAGGCCGCGCAGGCTGGCGAAGCACCCGGAACCTAGACCTCCCCCGAGGTCATGTCGTCACGAATTCGCAGGAAGCGCACGGGGTGCCGGTACGTTCCCAGGTCCACAGCGGTATCGACATCGATCTCGGCGACGAGGTCGGGTACGACGGTCTGGAAGATGAGCGGCTCGGAGGCGCCCCACCCGGCGGAGAAGCGACGGCCGTGCCAGGGGTGCTCCTGCCCGGCGGGGCGCAGTGCGACGCCCAGTTCGGCTGACGCGGGCCGGGACAGCGGTGTGGAGCGGGCGATCAGCTGGAGCCGGCCGGTGGGGTCGAGACGGCCGAACAGGAGGCTCTTCGGAGCGTGGACGGTTCCGGTGACCGCTCCGATGATCCCCTCCGCCGTCGTGCGCGTCCGTAGCTTCTGCCACCCGCGCTCTCCGGGCCGGTACCGGGAGCCCGGGTCCTTGATCATGACGCCCTCGACGCCCACTGTGCCCCAGGCCGGGTCCAGCCAGGACAACGCGGTCTCCCGGTCTGAGGTCTGCGGGCACAGGGCCCAGGGGGCGGCCAGCCGGCGCGAGGTGAAGAGGTCCTCGAGCGCAGCCCTGCGCCGGTGAAGGGGTTCGTTAAGGAGGACGGTTCCGGCGACTTCCAGGAGGTCGAAGACGATCAAGTGGGCGGGTTCCTGGCGGGCGGCGTGCTCCGCGGTGGCTCCCCGGCGGCGGGCTCGCCGCTGAAGGGCGGAGAAATCGAGCCCGTGCTCGCTCCACACCACCAGCTCCGCGTCCAGGACCGCCTCGACACCCAGGGCGGCCGCGGCCCGGACGATCTCCGGGAACGCTAGCCCGAGGTCCGCGCCACGCCGGGACTGGATGTAGGGCGTCGGGCGGGCGAAGACGAGGGCTCGGTAACCGTCCGCCTTCTGTTCGAACAGCGGCGGCCTTGATCCGGCGCGGGGCAGCGCGGTCACGGAGCGGGCCAGCATGGGCTCGACGGGCGGCGAGAGGTGCACCCTCCACTCCTACGCGATCCGCCCCACGCCCGCCCTTCGGCCGGCGGCCGGGTCTCGGTGCCGATACGGCCGGATGCGCCTGCTGCTGGCTCAGGCGTGGCTGAGGATGACCAGCAGCGCGGTGCCCTCGGCGAGCACCTGGACGGTGAGCGCCGCCTGCCGCATCCGTACGGCCGGCGCGGCCAGTGCGACAAGCAGCGCCACCGTTCCGACGCCCGCACTCCCCTCGAACACCCAGCTGGGCAGGCCGGGGGTGCACTGCTCGCCGTAGGTCACGCACCGGGAGGCCTGCTCCGAGGCCAGCGTCAGGATCCCGGTCACCACAGCTGCCGGCACGAACAGGAGTGCGGCCAGGGCGGCCCACAGTCGTGTGCGCTCCCTCGGGGCCGGAGACTGCACAAGGCGAGCGGAAACGGGTGCGGAGGCGTTCATGCCCCCATCCAAGGTGGGCGGCCGGCGCCGCACAGCCGATCGGCTACTCAGATCTCGGGCGTCACGTACTCAGACATGCGGTCCTGCCCCCTCTGTACACATCCCTCGCGACCCTGGATGGCCGAACAATGATGTCCGGAACTCGCATGTTCGAATTAATGTTCGATACAGTCAAGAGTGGCTGGATCGGTTGGTACTGGTTTGGGGGTATCTGGGCGGAGGGTGTCATGCGAGGAGGCGTCCCACACCTACACGTCAGCAGTGGGTTTTCGGCCCGCTACGGCGCCTCACACCCGCGCGACATCATCGCCCGAGCCGCCGAACGCGAGATCGGGACGGTGGCGTTGACCGACCGCGACATGGTCACCGGCACCGTGCGCTTCGCGAAGGCCGCCGCGGCCGCCGGAGTGAAGCCTGTATTCGGCGTCGACCTCGGCGTCGCCGCCCATGTCCCACCGGCCGAGGTACGCCACCGGGCCCCAGTACGCGGCGGCGCCCATGTTGCGGAGGCTTCCTTCCGGGCCACGTTCCTGGCCCGGGATGCGAGCGGATGGGGGCGGCTGTGCCGGATGGTGTCCTGCGCGCACGCTGAAGCCTTCCCCGCGGGCAAGCCGCCGACAGCGTCGTGGGAGATGCTCGCCCAGCACGTGGGCGATGGCCTGACGGTGCTGCTCGGTCCCGCATCGGAGCCCCTGCGCGCCCTCGCCGCCGGCCGCCCGGACGTCGCCGAACGACTCCTCGCCCCCTGGCGGCAGATCACCGGCGACGGACTGCGGCTGGAGATCGTGTGCTGGGGCCTGTCCGGCACCGGCCCGGGCTCTGTCCGCCTCGCCGCGCACACCCTGACGCTCGCCGACCGCCTTGCCATTCCGGCCGTTCTGACCAACGCCGTCCGCTACGCCGACCAGGACCAGCACCGGATCGCGGACGTGCTGGACGCGGCCCGGCAGCTGAGGCCCATCGACCGGCGGCGCCTGGACTGCGGTGAGCGCTGGCTCAAGGACGGGCCCGCGATGACCGAGATCGCCGGGCGGGTGGCGGCCGCCGCCGGGGCGGACCGGCGGCGCGCCGAGCGGCTGATCGCCGACACCGCCCTGGTCGCGGACGCGTGCGACGTCGACCCGGCCCGGGATCTGGGGCTCGGGGTGCCGCACTTCCCCGAGCCCTCCGTGGTCGGCGCCGAGCCGGGGCCTGACGGGGCCATGCGGCTGCTGCGGCAGCGGTGCGAGAGCGGCATGGTCGCCCGCGGCCTCGACCGTGACCAGCGCGCGATGGACCAGCTCGACTACGAGCTCGGCATCATCGGCCGCCTGCACTTCGAGCCGTACTTCCTTGCCGTGGCCCAAGTCGTCGCCGATGTGCGGGACATGGGCATCCGGGTCGCTGCCCGCGGCTCCGGCGCCGGCTCCATGGTCAACCATTCGCTCTTCGTCGCCACCGCGAACCCGCTGGAGCACCGGCTGCTCTTCGAACGCTTCCTCAGTGAGCGGCGGACGTCGCTGCCGGACATCGACGTCGACGTCGAGTCCGCGCGGCGCCTGGAGGTCTACGACCGGATCATCGACCGCTTCGGACGGCAGAGGGTCGCGGTCACGGGCATGCCCGAGACCTACCGAGCCCGGCACGCCCTCCGGGATGCCGGCCTCGCGCTCGGGCTGGCGCCGGCCACCGTGGACCGGATCGCGAAGTCCTTCCCGCACATCCGCGCCTGCGACATCCGCTCGGCCCTCACGGAGCTCCCCGAGCTGCGGCAACTCGCTGCTGAGGCGGAGCAGTTCGGGCCGCTGTGGGAGCTCGCCGAAGGACTGGACGCCCTGCCGCGCGGAATCGCCATGCACCCGTGCGGGGTGATCCTCTCCAACATCAGCCTCCTGGACCGGCTGCCGGTGCAGCCCACGCCGGGCGGCGAGTACCCGATGCTCCAGGCAGACAAAGAGGACGTCGAGGACATGGGCCTGCTTAAGCTCGATGTCCTGGGGGTCCGGATGCAGTCCGCCATGGCCCACGCGGTGAAGGAAATCCGCCGCACGACCGGCCGGGCGATCGACCTCGACAACGCCGACCACGTCCCGCTCGACGACCGGTTCGCTTTCGCGCTCATCCAGAACTCCGACACGGTCGGGATGTTCCAGCTCGAGTCGCCCGGCCAGCAAGATCTCGTCGGCCGGCTCCAGCCCCGCGGCCCGCAGGACGTGATCGCGGACATCTCCCTGTTCCGCCCGGGCCCCGTCCAGGGCGGCATGCCCGCCCTCTTCATCGCCGCCCGCCACGGCGCCGCACCCGTCTACCCGCACCCCGACCTGGAACCGGTCCTGCGCGACACGTACGGCGTGACGATCTGGCACGAACAAATAATCGACATCCTGGCGGTCATGACCGGCTGCGACCGCGCGCTGGCCGAAGTAGCCCGCCGCGCCCTCAGCGACGAGCAGCGCCTGGCGAGGGTCGAGGCTTGGTTCCGGCAGCTCGGCGGGGCCCGCGGCTACAGCCCGACCGTGCTGGACAACGTCTGGGAGATCGTCTCGTCGTTCGGGGCATACGGATTTTGCCGGGCCCACGCGGTGGCGTTCGCCGTACCGGCGCTGCAGTCCGCGTGGCTCAAGGCCCATCACCCCGCCGCGCTCTACGCGGGGCTGCTGGAGCACGACCCGGGCATGTGGCCGGCCCGGGTGATCGTCGCTGACGCCCGCCGCCATGACGTTCCCGTCCTGCCCGTCGACATCAACCGTTCACAGCCGCAGTACACGGTCGAGCAGACCGCATCCGGCTGGGGCGTGCGGATCTCTTTCGCCTCGGTGCACGGCATCTCGGACGACGAGGTCACGAGAATCGCCGAGGGCCAGCCCTTCACCTCCCTGCAGGACCTCTACGCCCGTGCTCACCCCAAGCTCCCGACGGTCGAGCGACTCATCCGCATCGGCGCCCTCGACCCGCTCAAGGGGGAGGCGTCGCGGCGGGACCTGCTGCTGCAGGCGACCGAACTCCACCGCCAGACCCGCAGCCGGCCAGGCGTCGGCCAGCTCCAGCTGGACACCCCCCTCGACGCCGCCGGCCCGTCCGGGCTGCGGGAGATGACCGCCCGCGAGCGGCTGGACGCGGAGCTCGGCGTCCTGAAGATCGACGTCTCCCGGCACCTGATGGAGGACCACCACCGGCTGCTGCGCGAGATCGGCGCCACCGACGCCAAGCACCTGCGCGCCATGCATCCCGGACAGCGCGTCCTTGTCGCCGGCGTCCGAGCCTCCACCCAGACTCCGCCGATCGCGTCCGGGAAGCGCATCATCTTCGTCACCCTCGAAGACGGCTCCGGACTCGTCGACCTCGCCTTCTTCGAGGACTCCCACGAACGGTGCGCGCACACGATCTTCCACCACGGCCTGCTCCTCGTCCGCGGCACCGTCGAAGCCCGCGGACCCCGGCGCACCGTGGTGGGCGAGATGGCCTGGGACCTCGACGAGCTCGCCGCCGCCCGCGCCACCCACGGGCCGCAAGCCGTCCTTGACCTCCTGGGCCAGGCCCCCGCGCCCACCCCCGCCCAGGCCAGCCCGTCGCGGACGATCCCCATCGGCACTACGGGCGCCCTCATGCACCCCTGGAGCGATCTTCAGCCCGCCGGAAGCCGATCAGCCGACCTCACCCGCTTCGGGCACAAGAGCCAAGGGAGCGCCGGATGACCCCTGCCAGGAACCCGCGGCCGCGCGCGATTCTGCGGATCCACTTCCATCCCGTGGAGCGCAACGACGAGCTGTACGGACACCTGCTCACCGTGATGAACGGCATCAGCCCCCGCATCGAGCCGCTGCCCGCCGACTGGTCCGCCTACGTCGACCTCACCGGCGCCCTCACCTTCTGGGACCGCGATGTCGAAGGCCTCATCGCCGTGCTCCGCCTACGCCTGCTCGCGCTCCATGGCGTCCAGAGCTCGGCCGGCGCCGGTCCCACGCGCGGTATCGCGGCGATGGCCGCGGACGCCACCCCGCCCGGCGCCGCCACGGTGGTCGTCGACGACCCGTACGAGATCGCTGCGTTCCTCCGCCCGAAGCCGACCGCCGCCCTGCCCGGCATCGGCCCCAAGACGGCCCGCACCCTCGCCCGCTACGGCATCACCACCGTCGGCGACATCGCCGACACCCCGCTCACCACGCTGCAGCGAATCCTCGGCACAGGACCGGCCCGGCAAGCCCACGACTTCGCCCACGGCCGCGACGAGCGCCCCGTCGTCCCGGGCGCCGCCCCCAAGACGATGAGCGCCGGACACCGGTTCGACGGCGACGAGCTCGATCCTGACCGGCACCACCGCACGGTCCTCGGCCTGGTCCAGGAGCTCGGCGCCCGGCTGCGCACGGCCGGCGAGATCACCCAGGCCCTCACGCTCACCGTCACCTACGCCGACCGCACCCAGACCACCCGCACCAGCAGCCTCACCGAGCCGACTGCCCACACCCCCGCCCTGGCCGCCGCCGCCCGCGACCTCCTCGCCGGCCTCGGGCTCCAACGCGCCCGGGTCCGCGCGCTCGCCCTACGGGCGGAACGCCTTCGCCCCGCCGAGTACGCCGTCCACCAGCTCACGCTCGACGATCGCGACGAGAAACTTCTCCGCCTTGAGGCTGCCCTCGACAGGGCACGTCGCCGCTACGGTCCCGGGATCGCAGGGGCCGCATCGACCTTCGGGTGATTCCGGCCCCGAGTTCTCGCCCCGGGGACACAGACAATGTCCGGCCTCAGCACCCGTACCGGTCGAGGACCTTCCGGGTCGCCTGGTCCAGCGGCCGGAGCGGGTGGGTTCCGCCGTCCTGGGCCGGCCCCAGGCGCAGCGTCGTCTCTCCGCTGATGGGGGTGACGACGAGCACGCCGGCCTCCGTCGTGGCCTGGACCGCGTCGTGCCGGTAGGGGGAAGCCGCGAGGCAGCTGTTCGCGTACTGCCGGTCATACCGGTCGTACGGCCCGGCGAAGTAGTACTCGGCCACGGGCCCTTGCCCCTGCCACACCACGAATGCCATCAAGCCGGCGACAAGTCCGGGCACCACAGCCCGGGGGCCGGGTGCGGCAATCAGCTTCGGCCCGTGCCGGACGATCAATCCGGTCCCGGTGCAGGCGATGAGGCTGGCCGCCACGAACAACAGGGTGAAGTAAGTCCCGAGGTCGGCTCGTTGCCCGAAGGTGAGCGGAAGCCCGGTGCATGCGAGCACCAGCCAGCCGAGCCCGGCCAGCGTCGCAGCCTGAAAGACGCTGAGCTTGGCCGGCCACTTCACCCGGTGGGGCACCAACTGCTGCTCACGGCCCACCCAACGCCCGGCCCCGCGCAGCCGCCCCGGCTGCGGTGCGACGCCTCCGGCCCGGTGCTCGACAAGGAGGGCAAGGACTGCGTCCCCGAAGGCAACGGCTCTGGTGAGCACCGCGAACCGGTCGCTCGACAGCCGCGTGAACTCAGCCTCACGGCCGGGCTGGATGCGCATTCCGCTGCCTCGGGGGAAGGCACGGTTGAGCGGGTGTCCCGGGTCGGGGAAGCCGGGAAGCGTGGGCGCCGACCGGCCACCACCGCCGACCAGATCGGCGACTGAACGGCCCGTCCGCTCGGGAATGAACGACTCGTACAGCCGGTCCACCTGCCGCTCGCCATGGAGGCTGGCCTGCAGGGCCTCGGCCTGCTCGACGACCGCGGTGAGGAGAGGATCGGTCGGGGCGCTGCGCATCTTCTCCAGAGCGCCGTCCCGGGGAATGGCCCGCCACACTCCGCCGAGCCGGTCCACCGTCCGGGCCTTCCACGCATCGCGGAAGTACGGCCAGATGCGGGCGACCGGTAGCCGCCGGGGCGGCCGCCGGTCGCTCAGGTGGGCACGCAGCAGCATGCCCGCGCTGCGGAGATAGTCGGTCTCGGCCGCATAGGAGATCGCGACGGCGGTCGTCCGCTCTGTGCTCGGAGCGTCGTCCACGCGCTGGGCGGCTGCTCGGGCGGCGTCACCCTGGGCGCTCAACTCGGCGATGGCCCGATGCCAGTGGCTGCTCACCGGCCGCCCCCTCTGTCCCCGGTCTGGTGTCGCCCTGAGGTTACCCGCACGGTCCGACACAGCAATCTCCCCGGCCAGGACCACCGGCCGGGGAGGTCGTAACCGCAGGGGTCAGGCCGCCACTGCGTGACTGGAGTCAGCCTGCTGCTGGTGGCTGGACCAATTCAGGTCGACGTGGGTGGCACCCTCGCGGACCAGGATGGGTCCGTGCGTCCTCTCCAGTCGGCGGTACTCGTTGCCGCCCGAGTTCGGGTTCTTGTAGCCGGCCCACTTGCCCAAGTCGGCTTGTGTCAAAGCCACACCCGCGGCCTGGTGAGCGACATAGATGCGCTCGGCCCGCTGCCGCTGGGACAGGTTCGGCGGCAGCACCGACAGGTCGATCTCGATACTCACCCGCTCTCGTGCATCCTCCTCTGCGTCCTCGTCCGGCGGGGTGTCGTGCTCCGGGTCCGGCTCGTCCTGGTCCAGGTCGGCAGTCTCGTCACCAGGCAGCAGCTCGTCCTCGTCAGCCTGCTTCGCGGGCTCGCCCACCTTGGAAGCCTCGACAGGGTCTGCCGCGCCCTCCCGCGACCCCGGCTCAGCCTCGCCCGGCTGGCCTTCGGGCGCACGCTTCGCGGCGAGGTCGCCGGATTCCGGCGCAGAACCCATGCCCTCGGGCTCCGGCTCCGGTTCGGTCATGGCCGCAGCTGCAGGCTCCGCCACCGGCTCGGGCTCCGGCTCCGGTTCGGTTGCTGCCGCTGTAGGAGCTGCCGCCGGCTCGGGGGCCGGGCGCGGCTCAGGCACTGCGGCGGGCGCCGGGGCCGCGGTCGCCGGTGCCGCCGGTGCGGGTTCGTGCGGTACGGCGCCGGGTTCGATGGCCGCGGCCGCCGGCGGTGCCGGCGCGGCCACTGTGGGCGCAGGCTCCTCGGCCTTCTGGGCGGCAGGCTGCACGGGACCGGCGGTCAGGGCGTTCATGGGCACCGTGGTGACGGCCGGGGGCGCGGCAGTCTCGGCCCGCTCCACGGTCACCTCGGCCGTGGCGGGCGCAGCCGCCGACGGGCGGGGGCGCTGGGAGCCGATCACGCGGACGTTGTCGACGGTCGCCAGGAGCTCGGACCGCCACGCCTTCCACATCTTCACCGGCGCGCCGATCGGCCAGGGCAGCCACAGCAGCAGGCTGTAGTTGCGGTCGCGGTCGGCCTTGCGGCGCTTCTGCCGACCCATGATCACTTGCTCGATCTTGAAGAGCAGCATCTCGAGCAGCACCGCGTACACCAGCGGGGGGACCATCGCGAGGAAGGCGGAGCCGGCGCCCGCCTCGGGGGCGTGGAGGAGGTTCATCGCCGCTGACGCGGAGACGAACCCGAGCAGCAGGATCCGCGTGATCGCGCTGGAGCGCAGGGTCAGAGCCTCGAAGAAGCGGATCAGGCTGAGGCTGAGGGCGCCGGCGTCCAGGAGCAGCGCGAACCCTGTCGCGGCGTCCCAGTCGCCGCCGTTGTGGGCGTGGGCGTACTCGCGCTGCGCCCCGAAGGAAAGCCAGGCGGCGATGCCGGCGAGGACGAACATCATCAGGCAGCCGACGCCGAGCGCGATCACGGCGAGGCGGCGCTGCCAGGCGTTGCGGCGCTGGAGGGCGAGCTGGGTGCGCTCCTCGGCGGTGGCGTTCTGCTCGGCGGCTCTGCGTCGGTTGCCGAACACCATGGCGACGGTGGCCGCGGCGCCGATTCCGGCCACGGCGAGGCCGGCGGGCAGCGCCCACTGGATGGTGGTCATCGCCGTCCTCCTTCCCTGGTGTGGCCCGCCGCGGTGGTGGGCCCGGCGGGCGGGACGGCGGCGTTCTGCCGGCGGCGGCTCATGTGCGCGGTCTCCTTCGTCGGACGGACGGCCGAAAGGGCCCCTCGCTCTCTACAGGTGCGATCGAGCGGTGCGGTGTGACACCGGAGGTCGGTGAATCTGAGACGCGTCATGAGGCCGCGGACCCCAAAGTGGGCTGGATCCTCTCGCCCTTGAGGAGCGTGCGCAGCAGGCCCACGGTCTCGGGCGAGGAGTCGACGCCTTCCTCGGCGTTGATTCGGGCCAACTGGGCGGCGGCGCGCTCCAGGCCCTCCCGGTCGCCCATCTCGTGGCAGATCGTGAAGAGGTCCCGGTAGAGCAGCTCGCTCTGGGAGTCGACGAGCATGCCCTTGGTGACGGCCTGGGCTGCCGCCCGGTAGTCGCGGATCTGGCGGCGGCGTTCAGCGAGTTCGTGGGCGACGTCGACGATCGCGCTGATCATCTCCTGGATGTCGGCCTCCGCCCAGCAGTACTTGGAGGGGTCGACATCCGCGAAGGGGCGGCCGCGTACGAGGGCCAGGGCGTGGGCGAGGGCGACGTCGGCGTCCTGCCCGTCGTGGTGCATGCCCTGCTGGTACAGCTCCTTGAAGCGGTCCCAGTCCGAGGTGACGGCGGGGCCGAGCCGGTAGACGCCTTCGGTGACCGCGGGAAGGTAGGCGCCCCGGGGGTCGTCGGCGGGAAGGTGGGGGTTGGGGCCGAGCCAGGAACGCAGCCGCGAGATCGCGGTGTTGCGGGTGCTGGAGGTCTTTCGCAGCCCGGGCCAGATCGCGTTGTCGAGGTCCTGGCGGCCCAGGCCCGGGTGCAGCACGAGCCAGGCGGCGATCTCCAGAAGGTGGTTGTGCCGGTTGCTGCCCACCCGGCCCTGCGCGCCGGCCAGTTTCACCGGGCCGAGGACCTGGACCTGGGGGCCTGCGGGCTCGGCCGGCGGGGTGGCCAGCGCGGCCAGGACGGTGGAGGTCGCGGCGCTGGGGCGGGGGATGATCCGTGCTTCGGTCGCTGTCGCGGCTGTCGTGGTCTCGCCGAGCGCGGCCGCGGTCAGGCCGGACTCGTCCTCGTTCTCGTCGGGCGACGCCGGGGAGTCGTCCTCCTGCTCGCCGAGTACTTCGTCGAGGACCTTTTCGAAGTCCTGCTCCGGCTCGGCGCTGTCCCACACCTCGGCACCCAGCGCGGACGCTTCCTCGGGGTCGCCGTCCTCAGCAGGCTCGCCGTCCTCCCAGTCGGTGGGCTCACCGGCGGCGTTGCTGTCGGTGTGCTCGTCGGGCTGGTCGTCGGGGGCGGGGGAGCCCGCGACTGCGGGGGACAGGGCGCTGCCGTCCTCCTCTTCCTCCCAGCTGTCGCCGTTTCCGCTCTGGGCGTCGTCGTCGATCAGGGCGGGGGAGAAGGCGGTGAAGGCCGGCAGAGCGGTCGCCAGGCCGCTGCCCTGCGTGGCGACCGTGGTGGTCATTGCAGGGGCGGCGCTGGTCTCCGGAGCGAGCGCGGAGTCCTCGCTGACCGGAACGGTGGGGCGGGGCCCGTTGGTGTCGGCCGACCCGGTGTGCCCCGTCCACGCCGGCGGGGGGACGTCGTCGGTGCGGCTGGAGGTGGCGATCAGCTGGACGAGCCGGTCGTAGGAGTCGTCGTCCAGGTGCTGGAGCTTGACCGCCAGGTCCAGGTCGGGCAGTTCGACGGTGGTGCCGGGCTGGGCGGGCAGCGTCCAGGCGCCGGGCAGGTCGAGTTCGCCGCCCGCGGCGGTGACGACCGCGACCGAGGTGCGGGGCCGGGAGGCGAGGAGGTCCTCGAGCTCGGCGACGGCCGGGCCCGTGGGCGGGGCGGTGGCGATGAGGATGCGGGGGATCCACGTGTCGCCGCCGTCCTCGCCGAGCCGGGCGGCCCGCAGGTGGTCGTGGCCGCCGTCGGTGAGGGCCTGGCGCTGGAAGGCGTCGTGCGCCTGGAGTTCGGTGGCGGCCGGGCCGAGGTCTGCGTGGTGCTCGATCTGGTCGGGGTAGAGGTGGTGCAGGTCGCTGCCGGCGCCGGCGAGGACGATCTGCGTGTCGGGCGCCAGCTTGGAGGAGGCGAGTTCAACGGCGAGGGCGAGCATGACCGCGCGGACGTCGGCCGGACTGCCGGCCAGGCGCAGCAGGCCGATGCTCTCCAGGTTGACCAGGACCGCGTCGCCGTCCTCGGTCTCGCCGAGGCTCACCAGGGCCGGGTAGGGCGCGGTGATGTCGGCGGCCTCGTCTTCGTCGAGGAGGTTCGCGCCCCGGGTGGGGCACGACCACACGGTCGGGTTGTCCTCGTGCTCGGAGAACGGTTCCAGCGGCGGGGTGGCGGCGGCCAGGTGGAGCTCGACTCCGCGCGCGGTGATGCGCATCGCTTCGACTTCCGGCAGGGGCCGGCCGGCTTGGCTGCAGTTGGCAGCCAGGGTGCGCAGGGCGCGGTCGGCGAGCGCGGTGCCGGTGATGTCGGACGCGACGCGCAGCTGCTTTTCGAAGTCCGCGGTGGCACCGGAGGGCATGGGGATGCGCCGCTTGGGGCGCCGTCGGCGCTGCTGGCGCGCGCGACGGGTCGCGATGACCGCGAGGACGGCCGCGGCCAGGATGCTTCCCGCCGCGGCGATCGTCTGCACGCTCTGGTCCCCGCTGTCGGAGCCGTCCGCGGTGTCGTGGGCTTGGGGTGCCTGGGTGGGCGTGCCGTGCTGTTCGCGATCGGGCGCGGGGGTGTGCGCGGAGGGCTGCTGGGTGGGGGTCTCCGGCCGGGCGGTCGGCTGCTCACCGTCCTGGGCGTCCTTGTCAGTGCCCTGGCCGGGGGTCTGGGCAGTTCCGCCCTTCTCCCCGTTCTCGGCGCCCGGGCCCGGCTTGTCCTGGGCGGGCGGCTGCGTCTGGTCAGAGCCAGGTTGGTCTTCGGCCTTGCCCTGGTCCTTGCCCTGGTCGGTGGGCTGCTCGCGCGGCGGCTGGGCCTCGTGCGGCTTTGAGTCGCTTTGGTCGCTGCCGGCCGCGGCGGGGATCTGCAGTTTCCAGCCGGGGTAGATCTCGTCGGGGTCGCCGAGGGTGCGCCCATCGGCCTGCTTCACGCCCTTGTTCGCTTCGACGATCCGGGGATAGTCGTCGGCGTCGCCGAGCTCGTCCTCGGCGATGCCGGTCAGCGTTTCGCCGGCGCGGACGGTGTGGGTCTCGGCCGCGGCCTTGGAGCCGGCGGTCTGCGGACGGGCTCCGCCGTGATCGGCGGCGGGTGCGGCGTCGGCGGGAAGGCGCAGGGTCCAGCCGGGCTGCAGGACGGTGGTGTCGGCGGTGACGAGGGAGCCGTCTGCTTGGCGTACGCCTTCGTTGGCGTCGACGATCCGGTGCCACTCGATTCCGGCACCCAGGCGCTTCTCCGCGATGTCCCAGAGCGTGTCGCCGTCCTGGACGTGGTGGACGGGGCCGTCCCAGGCCGCGGAAGAAGAGGACGCAGCCTTGGTTGAGGTGGCCGTTGTGGAGTGGGCGTCGGCGGTGACGCTGGCCGTGGCCACGGTGGCGGGGGCGGCGCTGGCGGGAGTTGCCATCGCGGTGCCCGCCGGCAGCAGGACGAGGATGCCGCCGACGAGCGCGCCAGCGAGCTGCTGGGATCCGCCCAGCAGGCGGATCCGGGGCGCCCGGACGTGGCGCAGCGCGGCGCCCGTCTCCAGGACGACCGAGGCCACGAAGCTGAGCCAGCCGTACCAGCCGATGAGGGTGATGGCGCCCAGGAACAACTGGCCGGAGTCGGGACTGGTGAGCGCGGCGGTGATCTCGTCGAAGCCGGGGACGTGGTCGGGCAGGACTCCGATGCCGAGTAGAACGGCGGGCACGCCCACCAGGAGCGCGACCAAGGCCACCAAGGCGACGAGCGCACGGACCAGGGTGGCGGCGGTACTGCGGTTTCTCATGATCGTCACCCCTTGTAGACGAGATTGGCGCTGCCGTGGCCGGTGACGGACCCGCTGGCACCAGCGAGGAACACGGCGCTGTACGACTCGGTCACGGTCACCTCCAGGGATCCGCCGTCCTCGCTCACGCTCACCGTGCCGCTGACCCCTGCGTGGCTGAGGTAGGTCCGTGCCGCGGCGACGGCCGCGTTGCGGTCGACGGTGATGCCGTCGCCGGAGATCGCCTTGCTCGCATCGACGGCCTGGCCACCGGCTCGCGCTGCCTCGGCGGCAACGCCCTCGGCGTGGGTGAGCGCTCGCAGTTTGCCGGCGCCGTCGTAGACGAGCGCGGCCACGGCGAAGAGCGCCACGATGGTCACGAGGGCGAACACGCTCATCGCGCCCCGGTCATTGCGCAGGGCGCGACGGATCCGGTGGGTGAGGGCGAAGCGGGCGGGTGGCATGCGGTGGTCCTGTCAGCCGCGCTGGCGGTAGGAGTCGATTGACGAGGTAAAGCTGCTGGTCAGAATCTTGGACCCGGGCAGTCCGGGCAATCCGATATCCGAGAGCCGCACCACGCAGGTCACCGTGGCGGTGGTCGAGGCCGGCTCACCGATCTGCGCGGAGAACCCGCCGGTAGAGACGGATATGGAGGTGGACGTGCACTGCAGTCCTTGCTGGTCCAGCACGCTGCGCGCCATTTGCGATCCGGCGGAACTGGCGGCACCGCCGGTGCGTTCCAGCGAGGCTGCGCGCGCTGCGTTGCGAGCCGCGGTGTCGACGGCGTTGCCGGCGGACCCGATCCGGCCGAACGCGATGACCAGCAGCAGCACCAGAATGAGGACGGGAAACAGGATGACCGCTTCCAGCGACAGGGCGCCGCGGTCGTCGCGGAGTCTTTCGGCGATACTCACCGGGCCTCCGTGATGCGCTCGGCGGCCGCGTCGGCATGCTGGTCGATCTTCAGCTTCAGGCCGGGGATCATCGTGTCGACGTAGCCGGTGACACGGATGGTCACCGTCGCTCCCTTGCTCCCGCTTACCGACGTGCCGGAGATGGTGCCGCCGGCCCTGGAGAGGAACTCCCGGGCCTCGGCAGTGCCGGTCCCTGCAGACGCTCCTCGTACGCGGGCGGACTCAACCCCCAGCTGTGCGGCGGACATCGCCACGTTGCGCGCGTGCCACCACAGGCCGACGTGCACGACCGTCAGGATGATCAGCAGTACGGCTGGGAAGACGATGAGCATCTCCAGGGACACGGCTCCGCGGTCCCGCGCGTCGCGCTCGGCGAGCGCGCGGGACCAACGGCGGAGAGCCCGGCGAAGTCGGATCACTTGATCTCTTTCGACTTCTCGTTGACCTTGGTGAGGATGACGCCGGCGGCGATCGCGGCGACGACGACGAGGCCCGCGACGATCATCATCGTCTCGATCGAGATTGAGCCTCGGTCGTCGCGGACGTTGCGCAGCCGCTCGATCCGGGCGCTGAAGAAGGTCTTCAGGAAGGTGAGGTTGGGGTCGTTGCCCATCGTGGATTTCCTTGTCTCTTTAGGGAGTTAGCTGGCCATGATCCGCGCGATCGCGGGATAGCCGATGTATACGGTCATGATCAGGACGAGCATCGCGACAGGCATCACCATTTTTTCGGAGGCCATGTTGGCCTGGGCCTTCGCCGTGGTGACCAGGGCGCCGGAGAGCGACTTGGCCTGCGCGCCGAGGGTGTCGCCGACGGCCGCGCCTTCCTCACCGGCGATCGCGATGATGTCGGCCGGCGCTCCGAGTTCAGGGACGTCGAGTTCGAGTGAGAGCCGCTTGAGGCCCTCCCACGGGCTGATGCCTTCGAGTTCAGCGCGGGTGATGGTGTCCCGGATCTTCGCGAAGACCCAGCCTTCGCCGACGTCTGCGGCCCGTTTCAGGGCCTGGGTGGGGGCGGCGTCAGCGGCGCGTTCGAGCTGGACGAGCCGCAGGTATGCCTTGACGGCGTACCGGAAGTCGTCCTTGGCTTCCACGGCCTGCTGCTTGAGCTGCAGGTCCGGCAGGAGCCAGAAGACGATCGCGAGGCCGAGGCCCGCCATCGCCGGGATCGCCACGGGGAAGGGGTAGCCGGCCAGGTTGGCCAGGCCCACCGCCAGCACAGGCAGCAGCAGTCCGTACAGCGCGAGGCCGATCTTGCGCCCGAGGTGCGCGGCGGGGGACCGGCCGACGAGCTCCAGCTGCTGGCGGGGCAGGCGCAGGGTGCCTTCGCCGACGGTGCGCAGCAGGAAGGCACCGGCCTTCTCCATGAGGGAGTTGGGCTGGCTGTCTCGGTTGCGGTCGAGGTTCTCGAGCCGGGTGGCATCCATGCGGGACAGAACGTCGCCGAGGTCGGGCCGACCGGGCAGGATGCCGCGGGCGGCGATGACCAGGCCGAGGCCGGTGACGGCGCCGCCGACGATGGCATAGGGGGAGAAGATCACGGCGTCTCCTTGGCGATCTGGCCGCCGGAGCGGTCGGCCGGCGACAGGAACCGGGGCGCGGGTTCGAGGATCGCCATGCGTCGCATCCAGATCTTGACCAGGACGAAGGCGACGGCGACGAAGGCCAGGACGAGATGCCCGGCAAGGGTGTCGTAGGGCTCGACGTAGGCGCCGGAGAACGCGGTGACTCCGAAGATCGCCAGGCAGAAGATGGTCACCCAGCGGTCGTTGGTGCGGGGCTTTTGCCGGTCGGCCTCGACCTCACGCCGTGAGAGCACTTCATGCTGGAGGGCTTCGGCAAGTTCACGAAGAGCCTTGCTCAGTCCGCTGCCTCGGTCCTCGACGTGCAGGATCAGCAGAGCGGCGACCTCGTCGACCATCGCGTCGTTCAGCTCGTCGGCGAAGGCCCGGTAGGCGTCCTGGGGCACCCATCCGGCCTGCTGGCGTGAGACGAGGAGGCGGACCTCCTCCCGGATGGCGCCCGGGACGGTCTCCAGGCTGCGCTGGATAGTGGCCTCCAGACTGACGCCGACGGTGTGGATGTCGGACATGCGCCGCACCCATTCCTCGATCGCCTCCAGCTTGTCGATCTGCGACTTGCCGGAGCCGGAGGTGTTCAGCAGCCAGGGCAGGCCGATGACGACGGCGACGGTGACCAGGCCGCCCATCAGCCAGCCGGTGAACAGCCACACGCCGAGGCCCGCCACGGCAGAGCCGGCCAGGCGTGTCTGGCCCCGGGCCCACCAGGAGGTCGGCGTACGGGCGTCCTTGACGAAAACGGCCCGGATCTTGCGCTCAAGGCGGCTGCGGCGGCGCACCGTCGTCGACGGTGCCCAGCCGACGCCGCCGGCGACCGCCAGGGCGAGTCCGCCGACGGCGGCGAGACCGCCGAGCGCGGCGAGCAGGGAGTTGAGGGTGAGCGTCACAGCGGCATCACCGATTCCAGCGGCGCGCCCCAGCTGCCCCACGGTCGCTGCATGACGGTGCGGTCCAGCCCGGCCCGGACGAGGTCTTCCAGGTTGCTTTGGGAGATGTTCCCGTGGGGCACGGCCCTCGGCTCCCGGCGCCCGTCCTGCTCGCGGGGAGCGAAGACCATCTGGTGGGAGGGGCGACCGCCCTCGCCGATGCCGGTGATCTCCATGACGTGGCTGACGAATCGGTGCTTACGTCCCGGCTTGCCGCGCTGGTCGACGAGCTCGGTCTCGTCGACCAGCCGTACGTAGACGACGAAGTCGACGGCTTGGGCGATGAGCCGGTAGGCCAGCGCTTCGGTCATTCCGATGCCGGCCTCCAGACACAAGGTGGCCAGGCGCTCGATCGACAGCTGGGGGCTGCGGGCGTGCAGGGTGGCCATCGACCCGCCCTCGCCCTCGTTCATCGCGTGCAGCATCGGCACGACCTCTTTGGAGCGGACCTCGCCGACAATCACGCGCCGCAGCGACATACGCAGGAGCTGCGGGAAGAGGTCGGACAGGGACAGCTCGCCCTGGAGCTTGCCGTCGGCCCCGCGCTCACCGTTGGACTCGCGCCCTTCGTAGGCGACGACCTCTGGACCCTCGGGGTCCTCGTGGAGATGGAGCTCGTACTCCGACTCCAGCGTGCCCACGCGCTCGGTGCTCGGGATTTCTCGGGCCATGGCGCGCAGCAGGGACGTTTTTCCCACGCCCTGGGAGCCGACCACGATGATGTTCTTGCGGCCCTTGACCGCGGCGGTCAGGAAGTGCGCGAGCGAGGCGTCGATCGTGCCCCAGCGCACCATGTCGTTCAGGCCCTGGCCGCGGGTGCGGTGGCGGCGGATGACGATGCTCGGCCGCGGCGTGACGTACGCAGACGCCGCCAGACGCGATCCGTCGGCCAGACGGAGGTTCAGGTTCGGCGTGGCCGGCGTCAGCGCCCGCTCGCCCTGACCCTGCATGCGCGCCAGGTGGTTGATGAGGTTGATCAGGTCGCGGTCGGTCTTCGCGATCGGGTCCCAGGTGCGTGTCGGACGGTCGGCGTAGTCGACCCGCACCTTGTCGCCGTAGATGATGATGTTCTCGACGTGCGGGTCGTCCAGGAGAGGCTGGAGACGGCCGGCGCGGAACAACTCGTCGAAGACCGCCTCGCGTACTGCACGCTCCTGCTGGGGCGTCAGATCCGATCCGCTGGCCGCGTACTTCGTCGCCCATTCCGAGACGACCTGTCTGATGATCGACTGTCCGCGCTGCCGGCGGTCCTGCTCGGTCATGGACGCGTCGGCACCGGCGGCCTCGCCGATCTTCATGCTGGCCTGTGAACGCAGCTCGGCGAGAACTTCGTGGCCGACCGGGAGCGCGGCCGGCACCGCGGTGTCGGGAACCCGTACGAGGCCCTGAGGGAGGCCGGCCGGAGACACCTGCGCGGGCACGGGCCGGAGAACCGGCGCGTCCTGCGTGGGGCTCTCCTGGAGCGCCTGGGCGAAGAGGGCGGTGTAGTCGTGGGCCGTGGTCTCCGGCCTGGTGTCGGTCATGATGCCCTCCCGGTGACCGCCTGCATTCCGGCCGGCTGCAGCTGCACGCGCCGCCTGGTCACCAGCTCATTGATCGTTTGGTGGGCTGTGCGCGCGGACCGCAGAAGGGTGCGCGGCATTTTCTTGTAGGCCCCGTGCGTGAAGACGTCGGCGCTGTCGGGGTCCCACGCGAGCATGCCGACCACCGGTGCCATCAAGTGCTGCTGCACCTGGCTCGAGTTGAAGGAACCCTCCTCGATCAGCAGCAGCCCGAGTGCGTCGGAACCCGTGCCGTGGTGCGCGAGTTCCTCCCTCAGGACCCGCACGGCGGGCGCGGCAGCCGCGATCGAGGCCTGGGTGGTGCGGACGACCATGAGGACGGCGTCGGCGCGGTGCAGCAGCGGCGTTGGGTAGCGGGTGGTGGACAGCCGGGTCTCGGACTCGGTGAGGATGCGGCCCGCGTCGATGATCACGTCGTGGCCGGTCTGGTCCATCACGCCGAGCAGCCGGGAGATGGGTTCCCAGGTGCGGCTGAGTGATGCCGCCTGCGTGGGGTCCGTCAGTCCCGGCAGGAGCATCCGCTGGCCGGTGTTGTCGCGGTCCAGGCTGACGAAGTGCTGGGAGAACTCCCGCGCGAGGGTGCCCTGGCGGTCTGCGGCCGCCAGCCGGTGCAGTCCGGTGGCTGCGTTGCCTTCTCCGCCCAGGTAGCCGGCGCGGATCGTGCCGCCGGCGGGGTCGGCCTCGACCAGCAAGGAAGGCTTCGGCGAGGAGAGGGCGAGCGCGAGTGCCGAGCAGGTGACGCCGCTGGACTTTCCCGACACCAGTGCGATGACCGCCATCAGCTTGTCGCCTTCAGCACGATGGCAACGTTGCCGCCGGCAGCCCAGGCAGCAAGCGACGTGCTGTTCACCTCGGCC
Organism: Streptomyces sp. NPDC015532; assembly: GCF_043078065.1. Lineage (NCBI taxonomy): Bacteria > Bacillati > Actinomycetota > Actinomycetes > Kitasatosporales > Streptomycetaceae > Streptomyces > Streptomyces sp. NPDC015532. The sequence continues at coordinate 167,778 of NZ_JBIBSY010000011.1, forward strand.
GCGGCAACGTCGACGACCACGGCGCCGTTGGCGTCGGGCGCGCCGACGCGGGACACGACGGCAGGAAGACTGTCCGGGGTGGAACCTGCCTTGGTAGAGGAGGCTGAGGCGCTGCCGTCCTGAGGGGTGTGGACGATGGTGACCGCATCGCCGGTGCGCAGCGTCTGGATGGGCAACTGGCCGGGCTTGGCGAGGATGCCCACCACGGACTTGCCCTTGGTCACACTGGATTCGGCGCTCACGGAGTCCTCAGTGACCAGCGCACCGCTCGGCAGGTCGGCTGCGGCCGGCTTGCCGATGATGTCGGATGCGCGGGAAGCGGGCAGCGAGCGCAGCTGGGTGTCGTGGGATATCTCGGTGGCCACCAGATCCGACGCCTTGATGTTCTCGCCCGCCGCAATGGGGTGCCGGGTGGCAACGACAGAGACCTTGTCGCCGGCTTCGTTGACCATCCACACCGACACCAGCGCGCCCACGGCGGCCAGCGCCAGGCCGGCGCCGAAGACCACCGGCCGTCGTCGGCGGCGCGGGGCGTCGTTGGTAATCGGCAGCAGCACAGGCGCGGAGCCCGGCTCGGACGGTGCCGTCGGCTGCTTGGTTCGCGGCATTGTGATGGTCTTCCTTGCGCTAGTTGACAACCTGCAGCTCGCCGACGCGCGCTGTGGTGTTGGACGTACGGATCTCGTCGGGCAGCGTCCCGCTTGCACCGTTCGACGCCTGCCAGGTGACTTCCCAGGAGCTGGTCGCGGTGATGGTGAACTTCCCGCCCGACTGGCCGGCGGAGACCTTGGTGTAGCGGTAGCCGCAGTCCGGCGAGGACTTGTCCCCGAAGGTCTTGGAGTACTTCGTGCCCGCGGTCGTGCAGGTGACCGAGCCGCCGTCTCCCATGGAGTAGGTGATCTTGGTGACACGGGCCGTGGCCGTCACCGACAACCCCGGAACCGCGGCCGTCGCACTGTTGGGACCCCAGGTGGTGTCGCTCTTGTTGTTCCACAGCCAGACGGGCATGCCGACGAGACCAGGGGCGTCCGGACCCGGCGAGCTGCCGATGTTCGCGCCCAGCAGCGTCATCTTGTCCCGGGCCTGACGCGCCAGCACCTCGGGGTCGGGGAGAACAGTGGCGGGCGGCGTGGTCAGCCAGACGATGCCGCCGACGTCGTTGACTATGCAGTCCCTCACGTAGAAGGCGCCGGGACCCGAGGTGTCCGCGCCGTTCATGTCGGTGTGACCCGGGCCGGACGGGGGCTGGGGATCCGCGAGCTCGTAGAAGCAGCGGTCGGCCGGGTTGTACCCGGGCATGCAGGGGATCTCGGTGTCGTCGGTGAGCTTGCACATCCCGTTTCCGCCCCCGCCTCCTTCGCCCCCGCCGCCTCCTCCGCCGGTGCCGCCCCCTCCGCCGGTGCCGGGCTTGCCGGGCGTTCCGACGTCGACGCACACGTCCACGTCGGAGCAGTGGCCGGCGCCCCCCGCGTACGCGAGGCCGGCCGGTATCAGGGCGGTCAGGACCGCAACGAGGCCCAGCACGCGGGCAGAACGGATCAGCAGCCCTTCGTGCGGTCGGCTGTGATCTTCGTGACGAGCCATGTGTCGCCCTCCAGCGTGGCTTGGGACGTGACGGGGTACTTCAGACGCTGCTCCGCGAGCTTGAGCTCCTTGCCGGAGTCCTTGTAGACGGGCTTCCAGCTGGTCGCGTCGAAGCAGTCGGTGACCGTTGCGGTCTTGCCCTTGGTGTCGACGGCGGTGACCTGAGGCTTCATCTCAGGACGGCCGGTGAACTTGATGCCCATCGACTCGTTGCGCAGGACCGACTTCTTGAGGTCGGTGGCGGCATCGCCCCTGGCGTACTTGGCCAGTTCCTCGGTGTGCAGATCTCCGTCCGCGGCCATCTTGATCTGGACCTCGCGCATGTTCGTGTACGCGGCGAGGACCTTGTCCTTCGCTGCCTGGTCCGGATCGTTGGACGGCGTCGAGGAAGCGGTGGCGGAGGGCGAGGAAGCCGTCTTCTTGGGTGTGTCGGAGCCACAGCCGGCCAGAGCGCCGGCTGCGACGGTGCACATGAGGACAGCACCTGCGAGTCGCAGGACATGGGTGCGGTGGTGGGTGGTCGAAGCCATCGACAGATCCCCTTCAGGAGTCGGGTGCAGGCGCTGGCGCGCGCTCAGGGCGGACAAAACGCGGCGAGGTGAGTCCTCTACCGCGCTTCGCCGGCTCTGGAGGTGCACGCCAGGCCAGGACCCGGCGAGCCTACGGCCACGGCACAGGGCCAATGCCTGGCTCCCAGCCGCGGCGGGGGCATCGTGCCGTCGGTGAGCCACCGGTGACGAGGTGCCAGCGGGTGAAGAGGGCCGCTTCGCACCGAAGCCTGGATGGTCGACTCGGTCATCCACCCGGCTCCCGACCGGAGGTCGGCCGGTCGTAGCAGTGATGCGGACCCATGTGGCACGAGCCCAGTTCGTAGATGTCGCAACGCGATTTCCCCCTCGCGGTCACGGACGTCGCGTCTCCCACAACGTGATCAGTCCGAGCCTGATTCTGGCCAGAAAGATCAGGTGCCGCCAGGCCCGGTTTTTTCCGGTAGCCGCACTTCCGGTATATGCCTCTGGCGCGGGCATTTTGAAAAGGCTGTGGCCAGGACTTCAGGGCTTGATCAGCAGGGCCGGTCCCGATGCGCGCAGGGCGTTCCGGGCGGCCTCCTGGTCGGCCCCGGTGATGGCGTTAAGTCGACGTTCCACGAAGGGTGTGGAGGGGTGGTCCTTGCCGTAGACGGACTGCAGCAGCGCCAGGAGGCCCGTCCCGGTCCTGACAGCGTCGGGCGCGTTGGTGACGGTGAGCCAGGACGCGGCGGCGTTGCGGGCCTGCCGGCGGATCTGGCCGTGGGTGGCATCCAAAACCTGCTGCCAGGCCGCGGCGGTGTGCACCGAGACCTCGGTGGCCATGGCGGGCTGCTCGGCAAGCTGGGCGCAGAAGGCGACGAGTTCGAGGGCGTGGAGGGTGTAGTTGTGCAAGGGGCCGTGGCTCTCGGCGAGTTCCTCGCTGATGGTCCGAGCGGCCGTCAGGGCCTCCTCGCGCCGGCCGGCGCGGAGGGTGTGGCGGAGGTCCTTGATGCGGGGGGCGAGAAACTCGGGAACGGCGACGGGGATCTGCAAGACGATGGGGGCGGGGCTCATGAACTCTCCCTGGTGCGGAGCGGCTTCGAGCGGATGCCGCCGCCGGGGGGCCGGCGGCGGCATCCGGAATCGAGTCCAGCAACAGAGTGCTGCTCGACCGCGCACGTCAACGGGCGTGGGAGGGCCCTCAGTGCCTGGGTGGGCGCTCCCCCGTGCGTGCACGGCGCGCCGACGTCGGTAGTTGACCCCCCTGGGGAGCGGGGGTCAAGCCCCTGTGCTGCGCAAGCGGTTCGTATTTCAATGATCGGAACGAAGTGGGCTGCGCTGTTTCACCAGCCGGAATGGGCGAGGTGCGCCGCTGGAGCAGAGGTCAGGGCGCGAGCGGGCCGACCGAGGAGCGGTCCCAGGCGATGCGTGCCGCGTGGTCCATCAGCTCCAGCAGGTCCGGCGCGGCGGTGTCCTGCTCGAGGTGGCGGTATTCCGTACTGAGGGTGATCGCGAGCCGCTCGGGAAGGCCGAGGCCGGGGTAGCGGTCTTCCTTGATCAGGATGCGGGCCGCCTCGATGGCGGTCCGGCCCTGGCCGTGCATCACGTACGCCTGGTCCGAGAGGTCGTCGAGGTAGGCGACGTAGGTCCGCAGGTCGTCGGGGGTCATCAGCGGTCCGTGGCCGGGGACGATCCATTCGGGGTCGAGGTCCAGGATCCGCAGGCAGGCGGCGGAGACACGATCCAGGGGGCCGGCCCAGTGAGAGGGATGGTCTCCCGCGAAGACGATGTCGCCGGCGAAGACCACGCGCTGCTCAGGCAGATGGACGATGAGGTCGCCGACGGTGTGGGCCGGGCCGACCTCGTGCAGCTCCGCGGGGATGTCGCCGACTTCGATGTCGTGGCGTCCGGTGAACGTCGCGGTCGGCGGGAGAACCTGTATACCCGCGAAGTCGAACTTGCCGAAGTGCTCCCGGAAATACCAGCCGAGGGGCTGACCGGGGTCGGTGTCGTGGGTGAGAGCCTGCAGCTGCTGCGGCTTCGGCTCCAGGCACTGGTGCTCAAGGGCGGCGTGCGTGGCGAAGACCTCGGCGCCGGGAAGCTGCTGAAGACCCCAGGTGTGGTCACCGTTGGCGTGGGTGACAGCGACCCGGTCCAGCGGGACACCGGGGCCCGCCGCCGTACGGACCGCGGTGAGGAAGACGTCGGTCAGGGCGGGCGTGTAGGGCGTGTCGATGACGAGGGCCTGGCCCCCGGAGACGACGAAGCCGCAGTTGGCCAGGCCCCAGGTCGCGTCGTGGCCGGGCTGCCAGGCGAAGACGCCGGGCGCTATCTGCTTCAGGTCAGTGGTAGCCATGGGCATGCATTGTGCGTGCCGCGGCCGCCCGGACGAAATCTCTCCGCCGGGGCGACCGCGGGCGCGGTGTCAGTGGTGGGGCACGAACGGCAGGAGGAAGAACCGGGCGCCCGGGCTGCCGAACGGCTGGGCGGCGCACATGGTGACGGTGCCCAGCTGGGACGGCGCGTGCCGCTCGCAGCACCGGGTCCGGTGGTCCTCGGTGCCGCGCGGGGTCACGAAGCCGGCGTGCCGCATCGGCCGCGCGTCGCCGTCGGGATGTATGTACGCCAGGCTGTGGTCGCGGTAGATCGGCCCCGCCACCGGGTCGTCGTTGACCTCCTTGTCCAGCAGCTGGAGGTCTTCGTTGTCAGGGTGCGCGGCGACCGCCGTGCGCAACTGGGCCGCCACCTGCGGCGCCCAGCGCGTGTCCCAGTCGACCAGGTGGTGCTCGCGCGCGTCCTCCCGCAGGAGCATCCACCGGATCAGGTTGCGTTCGGGCAGCGCCGGGGACTTCCCCTCGGGCTGCGGGAACATGAGTTTGAAGTCGTCGTTGGCGGCCAGCACGTTCCAGGCGACGTCATTGATGTAACAGGGCTGCCCCGAGACGCCGTTGACGGCTACCTGCCACGCCGGATCGACGTTCGTCCCCGCCATGGGGTCCATGGGGAACGGGGGCTCGTAGCCGATCGCATAGACGTAGAGCGCGGTCCGCTCGCGCTCGTTCATGTTCAGCACCTTGGCGACGTTGTCGAGGAACTCGGCGGTCGGCTGAGGTGTGTTCCCGCGCTCGAACTCGGCGTAGGTCTTCTCCGTGACGAACAGCGCCTGGGCGACCTGGGCTTGGGACAGTCCGCGTGAGCGCCGGCCCCGTCCGGTGCGCTTGGGCCAGCCGAGCTCGACCGGGTCTATCTCTCCGCGCTTCCATTGCAGCAGCTGCTGCAACGCCTCCTTCTGATTCAACTTTGTACCCTTCCCCGTGTTGCCATCCCCGTGCAGGCCGCGCGATATACCGGAAGCGCTCTCTCCTGAAATTCGCGGACCGGAAAATTCAGAGCCTGGTGAGCGGGATCTTGGCCGGGAAGAATCGACCACTGGATCGAATCCGCGTTGTGGGAGACGCGAAGGTCCTCCACAACCGCGAGGGGGAGTTCGCGTTGCTGCATCCCGTTGCCACCCCGCCGGACCGCACGGGCGGAGCCGTGGCACGCACCATGGCGGTGCTCAGAGCGCTGATCCGTCTCGGGCCGGGTGAACATCCCCTGGCGTCGGTAGCCGAGTCCGCGGACCTTCCCGCGCCGACCGCTCACCGGTATCTGCAAGCCTTGATGCGGGAGGGCGCCGTCGAACAGCGCGGGCCGCGTGCTCGCTACGCCCTGACTGACGCGCTGCACGGTCCCCCCTCTTCGACACCCGCCCAGCCCCTCCAGGCCGGCCCGCCCTCCCCTGCGGTGAGGGCCGAGATCGTCACACTACAGTCGAGAACAGGCCAGGTCGTATTTGTTTACCGACCACACCTGATCGGCACTCCGATGAGGATCTGCGCGGAACGGGCATACGGACCACACGCCGACGAGGTCCTCACGTCGCCTCAGATCACTTTGCGATCTCTTGAATCAGCGCCTCTGGAGTCCGACGCCGCCGGCCTGGCGATCCTCGCCTGCCTCGGCTCCATCGGCGACAACAAGATCGACACCGCGCCCGTCCGTGAGGAAGGTCACGCCATCGGCCCTTCCCCGCTGCCCGGCCGCACCATGATCGCCGCGCCCATCTGGTACGGCTCAACGGTCGCCGGTTCCGTGGCGCTGCTGGCCAAGGACGGGCCCATGCGACGGGCCGCCACTCGCGCCCGGTACGTGGCCGCCGTGATGGACACGGCCGCAGCAATGAGCGGACAGCTGACGCGTTCCGGCGCCCGCCGGGCCAGTTGACCACTTACAGACCCCCACAAAGCACCACAGAAAGGCACCACCTCGTGTCCCGTTCAGTCCTGATCACCGGCGGCAGCCGCGGCATAGGCCTTGCCATCGCCCGTCACCTCGCCGAAGCCGGCGACCGCGTCGCCATCACCTACCGCTCGGGCCAGCCCCCCGAGGGACTGCTCGCTGTCCGCTGCGACATCACCGACATGGACCAGGTCGACGCCGCGTTCAAGGAGGTCGAGGAGCAGCACGGTCCTGTCGAGGTCCTCGTCGCGAACGCCGGCATCACCAAGGACCAGCTCCTGATGCGCATGAGCGAGGACGACTTCGCCTCCGTCGTCGACACCAACCTCACCGGCGCCTTCCGCGTCACCAAGCGCGCCTCGCGCGGCATGCTCCGCGCGAAGAAGGGCCGCGTGGTGTTCATCTCCTCCGCCGTCGCCCTGCGCGGTGAGAGCGGCCAGGCCAACTACGCCGCCTCCAAGGCCGGACTCGTCGGCTTCGCCCGCTCCATGGCCCGCGAACTCGGCTCCCGCGGCATCACCTTCAACGTGGTGGCCCCCGGCCTCACCGAGACGTCCATGAGCCAGGCGCTGAGCGACGAACAGCTCGAGACCCTCAAGACCCAGATCCCCCTCGGCCGCCTCGCCCGCCCCGAAGAGATCGCCGCGACCGTGGCCTTCCTCGCCTCCGAGCAGGCCGCCTACATCACCGGCGCCGTGGTGCCCGTCGACGGCGGCGCCGGCATGGGCCACTGACCTCTTTGACCGCCCGCAACCCTGGAGTCCGATGAGCGCATGATCTGACAGCGGGCAGTCCCCCGTGGGCTGCCCCGCGGCAGCAGGCCCCCGGTGTGTCCAGCACCCCGGCCCCGCCGCATCTCTGCCACCACCCGGCGAGTGTCCAGCCCGCCTGGTGAAGAACCCGGTCCGCAGACCGGGCAACACCGCCCCTGCCAGGGCGGATCACTTGGTTCCCGAAGAACCCGGCCCCACCGAAGAGGGGCTCACGCATGCCCGAAAGGAGGGCGTGCCCTGCCCATGATGCAGCATGCCCGCGCGCCGGTCCACGCCACCGCCGCCCCACCGCGCCCAACGCGCGGACAACACCGAATATCCCCGAACAACCGATTCAACCCGGTCTGCGAGCATGCGGACCAGGAGATCGGCACGACCGCGTCCCGGCGTACCCGGCGCGGCGACTTCCTGCGCGCCGCCACCTGGGCCATCAACCAGCGCCTGCACCCCAAGGCCGGCGACACCACGCTGCGCGTCACGCGCGACCTCGCCGCGCGCCTGAACGCCGACGGGCACGTCGCCTACTGCCGCGACACCATGTTCAAGCGCCTCGGCATCAGCCGCCGCACCCTGGAGCGGCACATCGCCGTCCTGCGCGAGCTCGGCCTCCTCGTCTGGGCGCTCCACGGAACCCGAGCCAACACCCGCCCCGCCGGAAGCGGCGAGTGGGCCGGCACCGCCACCATCTACGCCGCCGTCGTCCCGCGCGCCTGGGACGACGCCCTCGGCCACCGTGTGAGCGGCCACGGCTACCACGCACGGCACATCGGATTCACCGAACAGGGACGCCAGCTGGCCATCGCCGACGCCCGCCGCCGCACCCGCCCCTCCCACCGCCGTGACACCCCTTCCTGTAAGACCAACCACCCACGTCCTAAAGCTGAGATGGGAGGGAAGAAGAACAACACCAGCGCACCCCGCAGCGCGCGGCCGCGCTCCCGTCGCAGGCACGAGGTTCCGGAGCCCTACCGGGCCAGCACCCAGCAGGCCGCTCACGCCGTCTCGGTCGCCGCCCGGATACGCCCCCGGGTGCCCTGGACCCAGGGCGAGGGCCTGCGCCGCCTCGCCTTCGCTCTGCGGCCCTGGATAGCCACCGGCCTGTCCGCCGCCGACATCGCCGCCGACCTGTCGGTCTGGCGCGTGCCCCGGCGGCCGGCCTCCCCAGCCAGCGTGATCATGGCCCGCTGGAGCGAGTTCGCCGACCAGGACCAGCCAGCCCCCACATGTGGACAGCGCGAGGAACCGGCCGACGCAGTCCCGCCCAACACGGCCTTCCTGGAGGCCATGGAGACGGTGCGCACCCGCCTGCACAGCCTCTACCCACCCGCCGAGCCGGAACCCGATCCGCCCGGCTTCGTCATCCGCGACAGGATCCTCGCCTCGCTCGCGGCGGCGGACCGGGCCCGCCACGCGCGCACCGCCGAGCAGTGCCTCACCTTCGCCGAGTGGGAGGCCGTCTGCGACGCCCGGGAACGAGCCCCCTGGTGACCCCGCGCCGGCCCAGCTCCCGCACGAACGGAACGCACCAGGCCACGGCACCGACGGCGAACCCGACGGTGAAGCTCTCGGACCGGAACACGGCTCGCCTCTCCCGTTCAGGACGCCGCCGCCGGCGCGGCCTCGGGCTGGGTGTCCTCGGCAGCCGCCCCCTGCGCCTTGCTGCCGGCGCCGCGCCGGCGCGTACGGATGACCGCCCGCGCCGACCGGAACAGGGCACGGACCAGCCGCCACAGGCCGACCGCGCCGCAGCCGACTGCCGCTGCGCTGGTGCCCAGGCGCGCGACGGTCGCCAGCCATCCCGGCAGATGCAGGTAGCCCAGCGTCAGCGACGTGCCGATCAAGCTCAGGCTGAGCACCATGAGGACACTGCTGTGCCCGATCACCCCCCAGGTGCGCTTCAGTTCGGCGTAGGCGTCCGGATGGGCCTCCCGCCACAGGACAGGCCGGTCCAGCTCGTGCTCACTCATCGCGCTCTCCATTCGTCGCATGCTGCGTTCCTTCGTCGGCGCCGCCCAGGACCTCCCGGGCGTGGCGCAGTCCGTGCCCCAGCTCCTCCAGCTCCAGCCGCACCTCGTCCAGCAGTGCCCGGGGCAGCAGCTCTTCCGGCAGCGCCGGCCTGGCCGGCGACGCGGGCGCGCGGTCGTCACGGATCGCCGACTCCACCGCTTCCTCCTGCCGCTCGACCTCGACGGCCTGGTCGACCAGGAGCGCGAGCGACTGTTCGTAACCGAGGAGGAGTTCGCGGGCTTCCACGTCGTCCGCCGCCAGCGGGACCAGCCCGGCCGCGTCCCACACCAGCCGCGGCAGCACCGCCGCCGCGCGCGTCAGCTCGTAGCGCTCGCTGCGCTCGGCGAGCATGCGCAGGCGCTGCTCGGCGGCCAGCAGCCGGAAGAAGACCGCGGCGTACGCCTCGTCCGTGTCCACCACGCGCACGCGGCGCCGGGTGAGGTGCCGGACGGCCGCCGGCAGTCCGGCAGCCGCGACCAGGCCGGCCACGCCGGCCACGAGCAGACCGGAGGCCGCCGGCAGTACGGACGTCGCTGGGCCCAGGGCGGCGAAGGCGGTCACGGCGAACAGCGCGGTCCGGCCGACCGGAAGGGGACGAGGAAGCTCCAGCCCTCCCAGCGTCCAGATGTACAGGGGAGGGCGACGCCCCCAGACCGTCCGGCACACCCAGCAACCCACCGGGTGCTGCCCGGGATCGAAGACGCCCGCCTCGCGCAGCACGCCCGCAGGGTGCGGCCCGAAGATGTCCCAGCGCAGCCACCCACCCCGGGTCCGCTCCCGTATCAGCAGCAGTGCCTGCAAGGCGGACCGCTCGGTGGCCGGGGCCGCGAGCCGGCCGGCCAGCTCGGCGCGAACGGCGTGATGAAGCCGGGCGGCTTCCCGGACAGCATGGGTCCACCGGTCCCGGTCCGCTCCGAAAGGCAGCGGCTGTGCGGCCGCCCTCATCGCCGGGCCGCCTCGGCCGGGCAAGATTCCAGGGCGGTGCGCAGGGCCGCCTTCTCCGCCGGCGTGACCGACAGGCGGTACTTGGTCTTCACACGGACCTGAGCGGTCGCGTACCAGCAGTGCGCCTCGGCCCGCGGGGGCATCCACACCGAGGCGTCCTTGGCACCCTTCGCGGCGTTCGTCGGACCGTCAGCAGCAACCAAATTCGCCGGGTCGTTCGCGTAGTTCAGCCTCTGCGCGGCGGTCAGCTCCCGGGCCCCCGAGCGCCACCCGAGGGCCAAGGGGACCACGTGGTCGATCTGCACCGCCATGGACGTGCCAGGTCCGCGCTTGAAGGCGATCGTCCGGCCCGTGTACCGATCGTGGAGAACGCCGGAGAGGACGGTGCAGCCGTCCTCGGCCCGAACGACGTCGTCCAGGTCGCGCGCCAGGACGTCCTGGCGCGTCGGACAGGAATTCCCCGACATCTCGACCGTGCCCGCATCGCTCCACGCCGGTCCGAAGGCGTCGCGGCTGTAGCCGTCGAGGGAGATCTGCGCCCGGACCGTCAGCTTGTTCAGCTGGGCCAGCACGGGCGCGCCTCCGGCCGCGGCCGGACCGCGAGCGGGGGCGGCATCGGCGGTGGAGCTGGGGGCGGTGAGGGGTCCGCAGGCAGAGGCGGCGAGCGCGGCGAGCACGAGGCCGGCGGTCAGGAGGCGAGGGGCCATGTAAGGGAGTCCTGTTCGGGTCGGAGAAGGCACCGTTCACCTGCTACAGGTGTGGCGGGGACCGCCGGTGTGACACTCCGCCCGAACTTTTATGGGCTCCTTCAGCCGAGTGTGCCCTCGAAGGTGACCTTGGAGCCGCCCGCGTCGACTGCCTCGACCGTCACCGGGCCGCCGACGGCCGCCTCCGGAACGCGGAAGGAGACGGTCTGCGTAGCGGTGCGGTACGGGGCGATCGCGGCGTCGCGGTACCCGTACACCGGGCGGACGGTGGCGGCCAGGTGCAGGTCCTGGCCGGTCAGGATCCGCACGGTGGTGCCCAGGCCGGGCATCGGGTCGCCGGAGCGGTTGACCACGCTCAGCTCCAGGCTCCCGGTATGCGAGGCGCCCTCGCCGCTCACCGTCACCTTGCCCACGCGCACCTGGCCGCTCCACTGCCCAAGCGGCGTGACCGACGGCCCGGCTGGCGCGCCCTGCGGCGCCGGGGTGTCCGGCGAGGCGGCGGTGCCCGGAAGGGCGCCTTCGAAGAAGAGCAGCTCCGGCTCGGCCAGGCCCTCCTCGGTCGCTTCCACGGTCACGGTGACCGGCAGGCCCTGGGCCTGATCGGGAAGCACCAGCTTCAGGTCCCTGTCGACGGACCCGTTGGGGCGGACCTGCTGCGGTTCGTCCTTGGAGGTGGACGTGCTGCTGCCGGCGGCTTCGGCAGCCGTGCGCCCGAGAGCTCCATACCGGGCGGTGACGGCGGTCCGCGGCGCGGTCGCGACCTGCGCCCGCTGGTTGGCCACGGTCACCCGCGCCGTGTACGCGCTCGAGCCGGTCGGCACGCCGGGCACGGTTCCGGCCGGCAGCCGCTCGAAGCCCTGCAGCGTCACCGTCCATGCTCCGTCGCCGACCGGCAGCGCGGTTCCCGGCTTCACGATGCCGTGCGGCAGCACCGTGGAGGACGAAGGCCGGGCCGCTGGGGCGCTGTTCGTCGGCTTGCCGTCGGCCTTGGGATCGCTGTCGGAGCCGGCGCAGCCGGAGATCAGCAGTGCCCCGGCCACGAGCACGGTCGGAAGGGTGTGGCGCAGGCGCACGGACATGGTTCCCCCTGTGTCAGGTACCGGATCTCGGTCGAGGGGGATCATGCCAAAACGCGTCCGGCCGGGGCCGGACGCGTTGGTGAGGGGTGTCTGATTCGGGCCACCCGCAGTTTGTGCGGGCTGCGGGCTACAGCGTGATGGGGATGGGGACCAGGAAGTATTCGGTGTCGCCGACGCGGACGCGCAGCGGGTGTCCGGGCGTCAGGTTGAGTAGCCGATGGTGCACGGTCGCCGGGGAGTTGCGCACGGACAGGGCGGGCTCCAGAGCGGCACGGACGGCGGCGCGGGAGGTGTCGGACAGCGGGTTGCGCTCGGCGATCTCCGCGCATTCGTCGAGCTGGGCGTCGGTCAGGTCGGGTCCGAGGCCCTTGCGGAGGGCTTCGACGGCGACGGCGGGGGCCAGAACGGCCCGGTTGTGGTCGCGGCATACGTGGCCGGGCGTGCCGTGGGGCTGGAAGTGACGGGCGGTGCCGATGGAGGTCATGGGGGCTCCTGAGTGGGGTGGGCGGTGTCAGTGCTCGCGGATCGTCGCGGTCTCGGCGAGGGTCAGGACGTGCGCGGGGAGGGTCGGGCGGCCTTCGGTCATCGCCCGGTACATGCGGTGCACTCCGTCGATCAGCAGGCGAGCCGGGCCGCTGTCGAACTCCAGGGTGGCGATGATCACCGGCTGTTCGAGGTCGGTGCGCATGGCGTGTTCGGCGCTGAAGTGGGACTGGTCCGGGCCGAAGATCGGGCACCAGGAGGGGCCGTCGTAGTCCGGCCTGAGCAGGCTCAGGTGGTAGGCGGCCGACCAGTCGGTTACGGAGGTCTGCTCGGTGGGCCGGGGGTGCTCCTCCAGGAGGCGCATGGCCCGGTCGATGTCGAACACCCAGTTTCCGTACTTGAACATCTGGCGGGACGGGATGGTCACGGTTCCTCGCTGACGGGTCGGGGATCGGATGACGGTCATGGGGGCCGGTCGGTCGCCGCCCCGGAGCGAGTCCGGGGCGGCGAGAGCCGGGTCAGCGCGGGCCGAGCGGGATGACCAGGACGCCGACGTGAGGCAGGTTCATCTCGGCCAGCAGCCGGGCGGCCCTGCCACCGGGGCTGTTGGAATCGCTGGGGTCCAGGCGTATGGCGCCCCGGTGGGGGCCGCGCGCGGGGGTGAGGTGCACCGTGTTCTCCGGTGCGTTGCGCTCGAAGACGCTGACGGTGGCGTAGTCGAACCCTCCGAGGTTCGGGTACCGCTCGGCGACGGCCGCAGACATGGCGGTGACGAGTTCGGGGCTCGGCGAGGCGACCGAGAGGGGGAGGGGGGTGCGGCGCGGCCGGATGCGCAGAGCAAGGGCGCGGATCAGGACGCTGAGGACGCCGAGGCCGAAGCCGATGGCGAGAGAGGCTGGTTGGATCAAGGTGTTCTCCCTGGGATTGCGGCTGGTGGCGGAGCGTGGGTTCTAGGCGTCGGCGGTGGTCACGGCGGCGTGGACGAGGCGGGCGAGTCCCCGGCGCCGCTGGCGCTTGGTCAGCCCCTGGACGCTTCCGGCGTTCTCGTGTCCGGCGGCGGCGGTCAGGCCGGACACGAGGGCGTGGACCAGTTCCTTGCCCTCGTCGTCGGGCGTGGTCGTCTGGGTGGTGGCCGCCGTCAGGGCACGGACGACGGGCCGGGTGGCCGCGAAGTACGCCTTGACGAAGCGGGGGTCCCGCTCGGCGGCGACGGCGGTCAGCACGCGCATGACCGGGAGGTGATCGCTCCAGCCGTCGAGTACGGCGTCGACGAGCCGGGTGGCGCCGGGCAGTCCGTCCGAGGACCAGGAACCGTCCTCGAAGGCGTCGAGCGCCGCGTTCGTCTCCGCGACCAGGAACCGGGACGCTTCGAGGACGACGCCTTCGACGTCGGGGAAGTACTGGTAGAACGTCGCGGGCGACGTGCCCACCGCCCGGGCGATGTCCAGGACCTTGATGTCGCGGTAGGACCGGGTGGCGAGGAGTTCGAGCGTCGCCTCCATCAGGTTCTGGCGGGTCCGAAGTCCGCGTTCGGTGGGTACGCGGCGGTCGGGGGTGCGGGTCACGACAGGGGTAGGCACAGTCGTCTCCTGAGCTGGAGGAAGGGAGGGGAGTGGTCCAAGTCTGGGGCGCCGGTGGACGCCGGACCCGACGTGCAATCACATTACACATTGGAACATGAAGACACAACACTCTCGGTATGGGTGTCTCAGTAGTCCCCGCCTTCGACCTGTGCTCGCGCGGCCGTGGCGGCCGCGTCCCCGGACTCGGCGCGGAAGGTGTCGATCCACCGGGTGAAGTCGGTCTCGTCGCCGTCCAGTTCGACAGCGGAAGCGGCGTGCTCGCCCGGAATGACACCGGCGACGAGCAGCGCGTCGGCTCGGTCGTACCGCAGACCGAAGACCGTGAACACCTCTCCCGTGCCGGGCGGCTCCACCTGTGCAGGGGGGCCGTCCGGGTCCAGGCCGAGGCCGGCGAACATCTCCTCCACGGCGCCGGCCAGCTCCGCAGCCTCCGGCCGGTGCCCGGGACCGGTCTCACGCAGGGAGCACCACACGCGGAACAGGGACGCGACGGCCGAGCCGCTCGTGGTCGCGGGGTCGAAGTGCAACATGACGGTCTCTCACAAGACTTGAGGGGAAGGGCGTGCCGGGTGATCGCCTGGCACGGTGGGACAGGGGGAGTTGTCACGCCTCGGGCTGCGGCGCCTTCGGGGCTCGGGCGGACATGCGGTGCGTGAGGGCATGCGCGCCGGCGAACGCCGCCCCTGCGCCAAGGGCCAGGTAGTCCGCTGCTCGTCCGCGCAGGACGAGTGCGTCACCATGGCCGAGCAGCAACACGGTGCAGACGGCGAAGGCTCCGGTCACCAGGGCGGCGTCCAGACCGGCTGCGGCAGCACCCCATGCCCAGCGGGCGTGAGCCGGGGCGGCTTTGCGCTCGTCCCGCCTGCGCAGGGCGGCGCAGGCCCGGTTCCGGGCGAGCCGGCGCGTTTCGACGACAAGGACAGTGAGGGGCACGACGAACAGCCACATGACGGGCTGCTCCAGCAGGATGCCGCAGCCGGCGAGCAGCGCGACCAGGCCGTAGACGGTGTGCAGCGGCTGGCAGCGGCGGTGCTGGTGCGTACGGGGGCGGAGGTCTTCGGACATGGCTCTCCTCGGTGGAAGATGATCGGGAGTTCGGCTTTGTGAATGGGCCACGGGGTGCTCTGGCCGGGCAGGCAGGGCCTGCCCGGCCAGAGGATGGACGACTACGCGTCTGCGGTGCGCTGGGACTTCGCCGAGGGGCGGACCCGGGCGCGGCGCAGCCGGTCGGACCACGGCGCGTCGGCGGGACCCACGGGGTGCTCGGGGATGGTGATCTCGTAGTGCGGGCAGCTACCTTCCTTGGCCGTCTCCAGGGCGGCGTGCCGGTGGGGATTCGGGCACTGCTGGCGCTCGTGCTCGCCCCTCCAGTAGCGGACCGTCAGCGTGTGGCCTGATCCGCTCTCGCGGGGCTGGCTGGGCCGCTGCTCCTGGTAGCGCTCGCCCGCGTCCGGGTCGACCCACCAGTTCTCGACCTGGCCGGAGTCGTGGATGCCCCGCCGCCGTTCGGCCTCGCGCTTGCTGGGCTTGAGCTGGTGGACCTGGTGGGAGAGGACCCGCACCGTGGTCCGCTTGTGCTGGGTCAGCAGCTCCCACAGGGCGCGCACGTGGCGCGTCATCAGCTCCTGGCAGCCTTGGCGTGCCGAGCCGCTGCGGTACCGCTCGGGGTTGTCCGGGTCGCGCAGCCGGGCCTCCGGTTCCAGGGCCTCGCCGGGGCGCGCCATCAGGGTGTCGTACGGCGAGAACGGCAGCTTGAGCAGCGACTCGTCACACGTCAGCGGAGTGACCCATGTCCAGGGGACGTCATCGTGCGGGGGCTCCACCGGCTCCAGGTACTGGTCGGGCCGGAGAAGGAACCAGCCCTCTTCCGTCCGGGGCGACCAGGGGCCCCATACGTAGCCGACGATGCGTCGGCCGTTGGGAAGGTCCAGGGGGGTGTCGAGGAACAGCATCCCGCGCGAGGCGGGGAGGTGGGCAGGATCGAACGGGGTCGTGGCCTTGTCCGCCCGCCGCACCACGCGGCGTAGTGCCATCTGGGCGAGGGAGTCGCCGATCTGGAAGAGGCGGGCGGAGCGCGCTCGGTCCGCTTCCTGCCGCAGCTGCAAGGCGACGGCCGCTTCCGGGCCGTCCGGGTGGCCGTAGGGCGCCAGTCGTTCAGCGTCCCGGCGGTACACCTTCGCCTTCATCAGAGCCCAGTCCAGGCTCTGGGTGTGGGCATCCACGTACCGACGGCGCCAGATGCGGATGCGGTGCTCGTCGGGGGTGCCCCAAGCGGCAGTGTCCGAGCCGGTGAGGGCCCCGCCCGGGACCGTGCCCGTCTCGGGGCGAAGCCCCAGTGCCCGGAACCGGCGGACTTCGGCATCGGCGTCGTTTACGACGCCGTCCGTGGTGTCCATGACCGGCCGGTGGTGCTTGTCGTCCGGGTCGAGGGCCCACTCCAGGCCCGCGAGCTGTGCCATGGCCGCCCGTACGGTCTCCGGCTCCGTGGACCTGACGAAGTCGGCGAGGAGCCTTTGGACCGTGCTGGCGTACGCGTCGGCCGCCGCGAATCGCAGTACGCGCTTGAGGAACGCCCCGCCCGGGCCGTGCTGAGTACTGGACAGCGCCAGCAGCTCGTCGGCCACCCGCTGGTCGCTCAGCGCCGCGTTCGCCAGATGGTCGTACATCTGGCGGAAGACGGCCATCTCCTCATCCGCGCCGAGGATGCCGTCGATGGCGTCATGGACCCGCCCGGACTTCGCTGGGGAGGTCTCGCGGCCCTCCGGCGCCCGGAGCAGATGGTCCGCAGCAGCGTGGAGCTCGCGGTAGAGCCGCAGCTGGAGCTCAGTGAGGATGAGGAGATCGGCTCCACCGACAGGGGCCCGCTTGGCTGCCGCAGTGACGCCCGCCAGCAACTCGGAGTCGGATACGTCGGACAGATGGAAATTCATGTCATCCCTACCTGGACACAGGGGACTTGGGGAAATTCGCGGATGCTGTGCACCGGGCGATGAGATGACAATACATACAGAAAACAGAATACGCAACGTCATGGATAAGGGGACGGCCCGCTCCTTCAGGGCCGGTGGCGGGGGGGGCCCCCCCCCCCCCCCCCCCCCCCCCCCCCCCCCCCCCCCCCCCCCCCCCCCCGCTCCGCTGTCGGCGCCGACGCCCGGCGGGCGTCGGGTCCGCCGGGACGTGGCGGAGGGGCCCGCGGCTTCTGGAGCGGCGGTGGACCCCTGAGTTCCGCCGCGGCACGGTCGGCAACATGCCGAACAAAATTGTTGACAATCTTGTTGGTCTAGATTTACGTTCGACAGGCACTCACTCAGGGAGGGCGCAATGCAGAAGGAAGCCCGTCCAGGCACCGGCGAGCAGGCCAAGCAGCACGCGTTGGTGCAGCTGCGGCAGGCGATTCTGCGCGGAGAGATGGCACCGGCCCAGCGGCTGGTGGAGAACGAACTCGCCGAGCAGTTCGATGTCACCCGGGCCAGCGCGCGGGCGGCGTTGATCGAGCTGGAGTCGGAGGGACTGGTCGAACGGATCCGCAACCGCGGATCACGCGTCCGGGTGGTGACCGTGGAGGAAGCCGTCGCCATCACCGAGTGCCGCATGGCCCTCGAAGGTCTCTGCGCCGCCAAGGCCGCCGTCCTGGCCACCGACGACCAGCTCGCCGAGCTGGCCGGCCTGGGCGCCGCCATGGTCAAGGCGGTCGGCGACGGCGAACCCATCACCTACTCCGAGCTCAACCACGAAGTACACGCCCGGATCAGGGAGTTCTCCGGCCAGCAGACGGCTGTGGGACTCCTGGAGCGGCTCAACGCCCAACTGGTGCGCCACCGGTTCCAGTTGGCGCTGCGCCCCGGTCGTTCGCAGCAGTCCCTGAGTGAACACCTGGCCATGATCGAGACGATCACGGCCAGGGACCCGCAGGCGGCCGAAGCGGCCGTCCGCGCTCACCTCGGCAGCGTGATCGAAGCGCTGCGCGACTGACGCACCGCGCGGCGACGCGCGGTGCGACGGACAGCCGAGGCGGGCGCCCACCTGTCCACCAAGGAGATTGCTGCAATGACGCACGGCAACGCGCCCGCCGCCCCCGAGCCCCCGGCCCCGCCCGGGCCCGGGGGGCGCCCGTCACGAACGACGCTCGTCGTCACCGCGCACGCCGGGGACTTCGTGTGGCGGGCCGGGGGCGCCATCGCCCTGGCCGCGTCCCGCGGGGAGAAGGTCACCATCGCGTGTCTGACCTTCGGCGAGCGCGGTGAGTCCGCCAAGGCCTGGCGGGAGGGCAAGAAGCTCGACGAGATCAAGGCGATACGCCGCGAGGAGGCCGAGAAGGCCGCCGCCGCGCTCGGCGCCGCGGTCCGCTTCTTCGACGCCGGCGACTACCCGCTGACCGCCACCGCCGAACTCACCGACCATCTGGTGACCCTCTACCGCGAGACCCAGCCGGACGTCGTGCTCACCCACCCGACCGAGGACCCTTACAACGGCGACCACCCCGCCGCCAACCGCATGGCGCTGGAGGCCCGCGTCCTCGCCCAGGCCATCGGCTACCCCGGCGAGGGCGAGATCATCGGCGCCCCGCCCGTCTTCTACTTCGAGCCCCACCAGCCCGAGATGAGCGGCTTCCGGCCCGAGGTCCTCCTCGACATCACCGAGGTGTGGGAGACCAAGCGCAAGGCGATGGAGTGCCTCGGCGCCCAGCAGCACCTGTGGGACTACTACACCGACCTCGCCGTGCGCCGGGGTGTCCAGCTCAAGCGCAACGCCGGCCCCAACCTGGGCCTGGCCCACAAGACCATGGCCGAGGCGTTCATGCGTCCGTACCCGCAGATCGCGAAGGAGCTGGCATGAGCGGCGTGATCGTCACCGGCCCGCCGAAGGCGGACGCGAAGGACGTCGAGGCGATCGCCGGATACGGCACCGCGACCGTGCACGAGGCGATGGGCCGCACCGGCCTGCTCGGCACGCGTCTGCGCCCCGTCCAGCAGGGCGTCCGGGTCGCGGGCACCGCGGTCACCGTCCTGTCCTGGCCCGGCGACAACCTCATGATCCACGCCGCTGTGGAGCAGTGCGGCGAGGGCGACGTCCTCGTCGTCACCACCACCTCGCCCTCCACCGACGGCATGTTCGGCGAGCTGTTCGCCACGGCGCTCCACCGGCGCGGTGTGCGCGGTCTGGTCATCAACGCCGGTATCCGGGACACCGCCGAACTGCGGGAGATGGGCTTCGCCGCCTGGTCCGCAGCCGTCAGCCCGCAGGGCACCGTGAAGGCGACCGGCGGCTCCGTGAACGTGCCGGTGGCCATCGGCGGCCAGATCGTCCGGCCAGGCGACGTGATCCTCGCCGACGACGACGGCGTGGTGTGCGTACCGCGCGAGGAGGCCCGCGAGGTCGCCGGGGCCTCCGCCGCCCGCGAGCGCAAGGAGGCGCTGGCCCGCGCCGCCTTCCTCGACGGCGAACTCGGCCTGGACCGCTACGGGTTGCGCGAGACCCTGGCCCGCCTGGGCGTCACCTACACGTCCTACGACGACTACGCGCGGGACGGAGCCACGCGATGAGGGGGCCCCGCGTCCAGGGCGGAGCCACGCCATGAGCGGGTCCGACGCGGTGCGCTGCATGCTCCTGCGCGGCGGCACCTCCAAGGGCGCCTACTTCCTCGCCGGGGATCTGCCCGGGGGCACCGCGGCACGCGACGACCTGCTGCTGCGGGTGATGGGCAGCCCCGACCCGCGCCAGATCGACGGCCTGGGCGGCGCCCACCCGCTGACCAGCAAGGTGGCCGTCGTCTCGGTCTCCGCGGACCCCGCCGCCGACGTCGACTACCTGTTCCTCCAAGCGGCCGTCGACAAAGCGGAGGTGTCGGACCGTCAGAACTGCGGCAACATCCTCGCCGGGGTCGGCCCGTTCGCCGTCGAACGCGGACTGGTCGAGCCCGGGGACGGCCGTACGTCGGTACGCATCCGCATGGTCAACTCCGGGGACCTCGCGCTCGCGACCTTCCCCACCGAAGACGGACGGGTGGTCTACGAGGGCGACACCGAGATCTCCGGGGTGCCCGGGACCGCGGCCCCCGTGGTGATCGAATTCAGGCGGGGGAGCGCTCCGTTGCTGCCCACCGGCCATGCCCGGGACATCGTCGCCGACACGCCCGTGACCTGCGTCGACAACGGCATGCCGACCGTGCTGATCGCCGCGACCTCGCTGGGCGTCACCGGATACGAGTCCCCCGAGGACCTGGAGGAGGACGCGGCCCTGGCCGACCGGCTCCGCGCGATCCGGCTGGAGGCGGGCAAGCTGATGGGGCTCGGGGACGTCGTGAACGCCACCGTGCCCAAGCTGACCCTGCTCGCTCCGCCCCGCGCGGGAGGAGCCGTCACGACCCGCACCTTCATCCCGGTGCGCTGCCATACCTCCATCGGCGTCCTCGGCGCCGCGAGTGTCGCCGCCGGGCTGCGCGTGGAGGGCGGCGTCGGACACGCCGTGGCGCGTCTGCCCGAACGGGGCGACCGGCTGCGTATCGAACATCCCACCGGATTCCTCGACATCGAGGCCGGTGTCGAGTACGGCCCCGGGGGCGCCCCGCCCGTGGCCCGGCGCACCGCCGTCGTCCGCACCGCACGCAAGATCTTCGACGGCACGGTCTTCCCCCGGCCGGCCGGAGCCGCACATCACCCTTAAGGAGGCCTCATGGCCCCGCCGCTCGGCGACATCGCCCACCTCGGGCACGTCGAACTGCTCACCCCCGACCTGGACGCCAGCGTCCGGTTCTTCACGGACTACCTCGGCCTGACCGAGAACGGCCGCTCCGGGGACTCCGTCTATCTGCGGACCTGGGACGACTACGAGCACCACAGCCTGATCCTCACCGCCCATTCGACCTCGGGCATCCGCCGCACCGCCCTGCGCGCCTCCAGCGAGGAGGCCCTGCATCGCCGGGTCAAGGAGATCGAGAGCGCCGGCCGCGAGGGCCGCTGGGTGAGCGACGAGCCGGGTCTCGGACCCATCTACGTCACCACCGACCCCGACGGCCACGAACTCGCCCTGTACTGGGAGAGCGAGTGGTATCAGGCGCCCGACCATCTCAAGCCCGGTCTGAAGAACCAGCCGCAGGCCAAACCCGGCCACGGGGTCGGCGTACGACGCCTGGACCACGTGAACTACCTCGCCTCCGACGTCGCCGCGAACGGGGACTTCGTCCGCGACGCGCTCGGGGCCCGGCCGACCGAGCAGATCCAGCTCGACAGCGGCCGGATCGCCGCCCAGTGGCTGACCTTCAGCAACAAGTCGTACGACGTCGTCTACACCGAGGACTGGACGGGTTCGAGCGGACGTCTGCACCACATCGCGTTCGCCACGGACACCCGTGAGGACATCCTGCGCGCCGCCGATCTCGCCATCGACAGCGGTGTGTTCATCGAGACGGGCCCGCACAAGCACGCCATCCAGCAGACGTTCTTCCTGTACGTCTACGAACCCGGCGGCAACCGCGTCGAGTTGTGCAACCCGCTCACCCGCCTCGTCCTGGCGCCCGACTGGCCGCTGATCACATGGACCGAGGACGAGCGGAAGAAGGGCCAGGCGTGGGGTCTGAAGACCATCGAGTCCTTCCACACCCACGGCACGCCGCCCATCGGCTGACCACCCCGGTGGCGTCCCGTCGGGCGCCGAACGGCTGAGCGAACCGTTCCAGCCAGTGCATACGTGCGGGCGGCACCGACCGTGTGCCGCCCGTGCGCGTTCTCACCTGCCTCTCAGCCGCCCGTGCGAGGGTCGTGGGGGATGGCCTGATTGTTTCGCAGATTGTTGACAAAAGCGTTGACACTCTAGGAGTTCACTCCTTAGCGTCTGTCGCACAATCGGGTCAGCCGCACGAGCCGCGTCGACCCGCACCCCCGATCCCCTTCCAGGGCCCCCACCTCCTGGACGAGAGGAAACAACGATGTCCTCCTCCCTCGCCCTGCCCGCTCGCGGCGGCAGCAGCAGACTGGCCGCGATCGTCGTCGGCCTCTGCTGGCTGGTCGTCCTCTTCGACGGCCTCGACATGTTCATCTACGGCTCCGTGCTGCCGCACATGCTGGAGACGAAGGCGCTCGGCATCGACCCCGGCAAGGCCGGCGACGTCGGCTCCTATGCCACCTTCGGCATGCTGATCGGCGCGCTGTGCTCGGGCACCGTCAGCGACTGGGTCGGCCGCAAGAAGACGATCATCGCGTCGACCGCCGTGTTCTCGCTGGCCTCCGCGGTCTGCGCCGTCGCCGGGAGCCTGGGCGTCTTCAGCCTCGGCCGCTTCCTGGCCGGCCTCGGCCTCGGCGGCCTGCTGCCGAGCGCGATCACCATGGTCACCGAATACGCGCCGAAGGGCCGCCGCGCCCTGATCGTGGGTTCCCTGATGACCGCCCACCAGGCCGGCGGCATCGTCGCCGGATTCGTCGCACTCGGGACGGGCGACTGGCGGGTCTCCTTCTGGATCTGCGTGATACCGCTGTTCATCGGGGTTCCGCTGGCGGCCGCGTTCCTGCCCGAGTCGATGTCCTTCCTCCAGGCCAAGGGCCGTACCGACGAGGCCCGCGCGCTCGCCGACCGTTACGGGGTCGACCTGGCCGCCCGCGCCGAGGAGCGCCAGGCCGTGGCCGACCGCTTCAGCGCCGTCACCGCCCTGTTCCGCGGTGGCCGGTGGATGCAGACCCTGCTCTTCTGGATCGCGTCCTTCGGCGGTCTCCTCCTCGTCTACGGTGTCTCGCAGTGGCTGCCCTCCCTGATGAAGGCCAACGGCTACAACCTCGGCTCCTCCATCGGCTTCGTGATCGTCATCAACCTCGGCGGCATCGTCGGCATGCTGATCGGCGGACGCCTCACCGACAAGTTCGGCGGCTCGCGCATCTCCGCGATCTGGTTCGGCGCCACCGCCGTCGGGATCTACTCCCTCAGCTTCAAGATGGCGCTGCCCCTCACCTACACCGTCGTCTTCCTGACCGGCATGTTCCTCTTCAGCGCCCAGGCGATGATCTACGCCACGGTGGCGCACCGCTCCGAGGACGACAACCGCGCCACCGCGGTCGGCTGGACCTCCGGAATGGGACGCTTCGGCGCCGTCTTCGGCCCCTGGCTCGGCGGCCATCTCCTCGCCACCGGCTCGACCACCGCGGGCTTCACCGCCTTCGCCCTCGCGGGCGTCTTCTCCCTGGTGTTCGTCAGCCTGACCGGCCTGCGCCGCGTCCAGGCGACGCCCCCGAGCTCCGTCCCCCAGCGGGAGCTGACCGTCACCGGCTGACCGGAGCGGCACGGAACCGGCGTCCGGGCGGTCCCTGGGAAAGGGCCCGCCCGGACGCCCTCTTCGAGGAGAGGCTCCTACCGGCGGAGGGAGCCGACGACGCCTGGTGGGTGACGAACAGGGAGGACACCGCCTTATCCCGTTGCCCCGTTCGTCCCGGGATGTTGAAGTGACCCCATGGATCACGTAGCGGTACTGGCGCTGTTCGACCGGGACATGCGGGAGGGCGCGCGGCCCGACGCGCCGGGTGCCCGCGTCGAGCGCGTCGGCAAGGTGGTGCGCCAGGTCGGCGCCGACAAGGGCTGGAACGGGGTGGTCTGGTCCGACCTCGACGCGACGAGCGCCGACGCGGCCATCGCCGAACAGGTGCGCTTCTTCTCCCGGCTCGGGGGCGGCTTCGAGTGGAAGCTGTACGGGCACGACCGGCCGGAGGACCTGGGGCAGCGACTGCGGGCGGCGGGCTTCACCGCCCAGCCCGAGGAGACGCTGATGGTCGCCGAGCTGAGCGATCTGGCCCTCGACCGGGAACCGCCCGAGGGCGTACGGCTGCTGCCGGTCACCGACCGCGCGGGCGTGGCCCTCGTCGCCGACGTCCATGAGCAGGCC
Source organism: Streptomyces sp. NPDC015532 (assembly GCF_043078065.1). Classification (NCBI taxonomy): domain Bacteria; kingdom Bacillati; phylum Actinomycetota; class Actinomycetes; order Kitasatosporales; family Streptomycetaceae; genus Streptomyces; species Streptomyces sp. NPDC015532. The sequence continues at coordinate 191,591 of NZ_JBIBSY010000011.1, forward strand.
TTCGGAGGCGACAGCACCCTGCTGCGCCACCAGCTGCTCGCCCAGCTCACCGGCGACGCGAACACGGTCGTCGCCGTCGTGGCGCTGGTCGGAGACGTCCCTGTCAGCGCGGCCCGCATGGAACTCCCGCCCGGGGCCCGGTTCGCCGGACTGTGGGGCGGCGGAACCGTCCAGGCCTGGCGGGGCCGGGGCATCTACCGCGCCCTCGTCGCCCACCGGGCCCGTGTCGCCGCCGAGCGCGGCTACCGCTACGTCCAGGTCGACGCCTCCAGCCAGAGCCGTCCCGTGCTCAGCAGGCTGGGCTTCCAGCCGCTCACCACGACCACGCCGTACCTGTACGAAGGATGAGGCCGGCCGCCGTCGCCCCGGGCGGCCGGGCCGGACCACGGGGACCGGACGGTCACCGGGGCCGGCGCCCTTCGGGCCCGTGGGGACCGTCCCCGAACTCGAACGGCACAGCGCGGCCACGCGAATCAAGGAGCGGCTGACCTCCGGGGCCACCGGCCCGGAAAGGGGGCGCGCCGCGCTTCGGCCCCTTCTGTGGCGTGGGCGGCACCGGCGCCCCGCTGCCCGTGCCGCGCGGGAGGCGGCTTCCCGTCGACGGCGACCACGGCCGGGTCCTGGCCCCCGCCCCACCCGTCCGCGTACGACGCTCGCCGTGCGCTGAAGGCGGCCGCCTGACACAGGAACCCGTCGTCGGCCGCCGCGTCCCGGCCGGTGACGCCGGTCGACGCCCCTCCGGGGCCGGCGCGGGGGCGAGGCGACCGGTGTGGAGCGCCCCGGTCCTCAGAGGTCCAGCCGGTACTCCAGTTCCCGGTGGGTCGGGCGATAGCCGAGTGCGTCGTTGATGCCGATCATGTGCGCGTTGCTGTCGGCCGTGTCGGTCAGCAGTCCGGCGAGTTCCGGGTACCGCAGACGGGCTCCGCGGATCGACTCCGCCTTCATCCACAGCCCGAGGCCGTGGCCGCGATGCGCGGGCAGGACCCCGGTCCCGTAGTGCTGGGCGTCGCCGCGCCCGTCGCCCGGTACGACGAGTTCCGAGAATCCGGCGACGGAGCCGTCCGAGCGGTCCACCACGGCCACCGTGTGCAGCGCGTCGCCCCGTTCGAGGACGGCCTCGGCCACGGCCACGACCCGCTTGACGTCCCAGACGTCGATGCCGTGATCGCTGTCCTCCATCGGCATGTCGTCCATGGCCCGGCGGGAGTCGGCGAAGGTGTGCGCCAGCTCGGGAGGCACGACGCCGTCCCAGCTCGTCAACGCGTAGCCGGGGTGCGGGCGTCCGGCGATCGCGGTCACGGCTTCGAGGTCGAGTTCCGGCAGCGGGAGGCGGGCGAACGTCAGAGCCAGCACCGGGCGGAACCCGTGGGCGGTGAGAAACGGTTCGCCGGGGGAGCCGGCCGTGACGCGGGCGACCAGCGACCGGCGTTCGTCACCCCGCGCGGCGGTCAGGGCGGCGTCGAGAAGGGCGCCGCCCACTCCGGTGCGCCGCTCGGCCGGGTGCACCGCGATCTCCAGCTCGGCGCGATGGGCCCGCCCCTTGCCTCCGGACAGAAACAGGAACGCCGAGCCCACCGGGACCCCTTCGGCGTCCGAGGCCAGCCAGGCCAGACGCCGGTGCGAGGGGGAGGAGCCGGGATCGGTCAACGGTGTGATGCGTGGCGTCAAGGTGTCTCCGTGAAGTGGCGGCGCGGAATCGCGAAACGCGCAGAACGTAGCCGCGTACACCCCCGCACGGCAACGCAATTCGGCGAGCGCCGCCCGTCAGCCGGTTCCGGCCCGGCACCGGCCGCTCAGCGACGCCCCCTGGTCCGGTCCAGGGCCGTGACGCCGATCGCGGCGAGGCCTATCTGGATGAGCCACTCGATCCAGTCGACGCCCTTGGTGTCGGCGACGCCGAACGCGGCGGCGATCCCCGACCCGATGAACGCGGCCACGATGCCGACCGCGATCGTCCACAGGATGCCGATGCGCTGGCGTCCCGGCACGGCGAGCCGGCCCAGTACGCCGATGACGATGCCGATGACGATGGCACTGATGACGCCCGAGATCTCCATCTCCGCCCCTCCTGGTCGGTCCCCCGTCGTTATGTATCTGCCCCCGCCGGGCGTTGACAGTCCGCCGGCGGGCAGGGACCCGTGACGCACCAGCCGAAGGCCGGGAGGCGGAGCCCCGTCCGCCCCCTGTGCAGTCGACCCTGGCCACGTACTCGAACCTGAACGCGGCGTCCGGGTACACCCAGCGCTCGTTCAGCCTGGGCTCCGCCTACGCCGGACAGACGGTCACGATCAGGTTCACCGGCGTCGAGGGCTCCACGCTCCAGACGTCGTTCGTCCTCGACGACACCGCGCTCAACGTGAGCTGAGCACCCGCGTCGGACGAGGGGCGGGCCCGCGACCGGGTCCGCCCCTCACGCCGCTCTGCCGGGACGGTCCGTCCGCCGGGACGGTCCGCGCTCCCGAGGGGGTCGCGTCCTTCGGCACGGCCCCTCATCCGAGGCGTGCGCGGTCGCCTTCGAGATGGTTCCAGGTCCGCAGGACGACGTCCCGGCCCTTCGCCGTACGGACCACGGGCTCGTCGTCGGTGAGGACGAAACCCGTCGCCTTGGCGACCGCCTCGCTCGCCGTGTTCCCGTCCTCGATGCACAGCACGACGCGCCGGCCGCCGACGCGACGGTGGGCGAAGTCCACGACGAGCCGGACCGCGCGGGTCGCGAGCCCCCGGCCCCGGTAGGCGGCCCCCACGCCGTAGGCCAGCTCGACGTCACGGTCGTCGGCCGTGCCGGGGAACAGCAGGATCTCGCCCCGGGGCCGCGCACCGTCCGTGGTGATGGCGAGCTGCACCCCCCGCCTCTCGGCGGCCTTCTGCTCGGCCGCCGCGAGGTAGGCGAGCGCCGCCTCGGTGTCGAAGGGCGAGACGACCGGCGTCCACCGGTCGATCTCGGGATCGTCGTAGAGCGCGACGAGATCCGTGACGTCGTCGTCGGACCACTCGCGCAGATGCAGCCCCAGCCCGCCGATGCGCAGAGGCCGGGGCAAGTCGAACGTCGGTCGGCTGTCCATCGGACGATCGTGACGTGCCGGGCGGGCGGCGGCCAAGGACGCGAGGACGCGTACATGGGTCCGGACAGCGCGCCCGGTGCGCCCTGCGGCCCCTTCGTGTGTTGTCCGGATGTGCGGGGGCGGGGCCAGGATAGAAAGGGACATCGTCCGATCGTCGGGAGGCCGTGATGCTCGTCCCCTTCGGAGCACGTGATTTTCTGGACCGCGCCGTCACCGTGTACGGCGACCGCCTCGGTGTCGTCGACGAACCCGACCAGCCGGCCGAGCCCTGGGAGGGGCTGACCTACCGGCGCGTCGGTGAGCTGGCCAGAGCCCAGGCCGCCGGGCTCGACGCGCTGGGCGTCCCGCACGGCGCGCGCGTGGCCGTCGTCTCGCCCAACAGCGCCCGGCTGCTCACCTCCTTCTTCGGTGTCAGCGGCCACGGCCGGGTCCTCGTACCGGTCAACTTCCGGCTGACGGCCGACGAGGTGAGCTACATCGTCGAGCACTCGGGCGCGAGCGTCCTGCTCGTCGACCCCGAGCTGGCCGACCGCTTCGCAGGGGTCGGCTGCAAGCACCGCTTCACGCTCGGTGCCGCCGCGGACGCCGAGCTGTACCGCTTCGACACCGAACCCAGCCCCTGGGAGGCGGACGAGAACGCCACCGCGACGATCAACTACACCAGCGGCACGACGGCCCGGCCCAAGGGTGTACAGATCACGCACCGCAACATCTGGGTCAACGCCACGACCTTCGCCTTGCACGCCGGGGTCACCGACCGTGATGTGTACCTGCACACCCTGCCCATGTTCCACGCGAACGGATGGGGGATGCCCTTCGCGATGGCGGGCCTCGGCGTCCGGCAGATCGCGCTGCGCAAGGTCGACGGGGCGGAGATCCTGCGCCGGGTCGCCGAGCACGGCGTGACGGTCATGTGCGCGGCCCCGGCCGTCGTCAACGCGGTGCTGGCCGCCGCCGAGTCGTTCGACGGCGAGATCCCCGGCCGCGACCGGGTCCGTATCATCGTCGCCGGGGCGCCGCCGCCCACCAGGACCGTCGCCCGGGTCGAGTCCCTGCTGGGCTGGGAGTTCATCCAGATCTACGGCCTCACCGAGACCTCCCCCCTGCTCACCGTCAACCGCACCCGCGCCGAATGGGACGGCCTCGACCCGCAGGCCCGCGCCGAGAAACTGGTACGCGCCGGCGTCCCCGCGCTGGGCGTGACCCTGCGCACCGCCGCCGACGGCGAGATCCTCGCGCGGTCCAACGTGGTGCTGGAGGGCTACTGGGAGCAGCCCGCGGAGTCCGAACGGGCGCTGGCCGACGGCTGGTTCCACACCGGTGACGGCGGATCCATCGGCGAGGACGGCTATCTGACGATCAGTGACCGCAAGAAGGACGTGATCATCACGGGCGGTGAGAACGTGTCCTCGATCGAGGTGGAGGACGCGCTCTTCAGCCATCCGGCGGTGGCCGAGGTCGCGGTCATCGGTGTGCCGCACGAGAAGTGGGGCGAGACCGTCAAGGCCCTGGTGGTCCTCGCTCCGGACACGGAGGCCACGGAGAGTGAGCTGATCCAGTACTGCAAGGAGCGCCTCGCCGGGTACAAGGCGCCGACGTCGGTCGAATTCCGGGACATCCTGGCACGGACGGCCACCGGCAAGCTCCAGAAGTACAAGCTGCGCGAGCCGTACTGGGAGGGACACGAACGGCACGTCAACTGACGTCACTCCCGGTCACCGGACGCCACGGTGAGACCGGCTCCACTTGATGATCCGGTGGCCCGGTGTGACGGAAGGGTCGCCTTCGGTGTTCGGTCGCCGGGTGGTGGCGTCCTTCCTCCGCCCGGCGCGGAGGAAGATCGGGCTCCGGCCCATCCGTTCGGCCCTCTGCTTCGGAATACCTCCGAGAGCTCCGATCCCCCGATCAGGAGCCGGGCGGGAGGAATCCGATGAGAACGAGGCACGGGCCGGCAGACACTCCGGACGGCGGCGCCGGGCGCAGTCGGCGGGAACGGCCGGGTGCGTCGCGGCGTACGGCCGTGATCGGCGGGGGAGTGGCCGGGCTCACCGCCGCGTACGTGCTGAGTCGCGAGCGGCCCGTGGCGCTCTACGAAGCCGACGACCGGCTCGGCGGACACGCCCACACCCACGACCTGACCTCGTCCGACGGACGCCTGCACCGCGTCGACTCGGGCTTCATCGTGCACAACCACCGCACCTACCCCCACCTGCTGCGGCTGTTCGCAGAACTCGGCGTCGCCACCCAGGACTCCGAGATGAGCATGTCGGTGCGATGCGAGGGCTGCGGACTCCAGTACGCGGGCGCCCGCGGCCCCGCCGGTCTGTTCGCCCGGCCCCGCAGCGCGCTGCACGGCCCCTACCTGCGGATGCTCACCGAAGTCCCGGCGTTCCACCGCGCCGCCCGCCGGCTGCTGGCCGAAGGCGGCGAAGACACCCTCACGCTCGGCGAGTTCATCGCCCGGCAGCGCTACTCGCCCTATTTCACGCGGCACTTCATGACCCCGCTCGTCTCCGCCGTCTGGTCCTGCGACGCGGCCACGGCCCGCCGCTACCCGGCCGCCTACCTGTTCCGCTTCATGGATCACCACGGCATGCTCTCCGTGGGTGGCTCGCCCCTCTGGCGCACGGTCACCGGAGGCTCCCGCTCCTACGTCGAGCGACTGGCCAAGGAACTCGACGCGGCGCACACCTCCACCCCGGTGAGGGCCGTACGCCGCCACGCCGACGGGGTGGACATCACCACCGAGGACGGCACCACCGCCTCGTACGACTCCGTCGTCATCGCCGTGCACCCCGGCCAGGCCCTGCGGCTGCTCGCCGACCCCACCCACCTGGAACGCGAGGTGCTCGGCACGTTCCGCTACTCGCGCAACACCACCCTCCTCCACACCGACACCGCGCTGCTGCCGAGCGCCCGCCGGGCACGCGCCTCCTGGAACTACCTGATGCCCGACTGCGACACCGACGCCGACCGGGTCCGGGTCAGCTATGACATGAACCGGCTCCAGCGGCTGGACGCGCCCGAGACCTACGTCGTCACCCTCGGCGGGGAGGACCGGGTCGACCCGGCACGGGTCCTGGCCCGCATGGAGTACGAACACCCCGTCTACACCCCCGAGTCCGTCGCCGCCCAGCGCCGACTGCCCGCCCTGAACAGCCCGGTGACCGCGTACGCCGGCGCCTACCACGGCTGGGGCTTCCACGAGGACGGCTGTCGCTCCGGCGTCGAGGCGGCAAAGGGACTGGGGGTGGCCTGGTGACCGGCGTCCCCGCCCTCTATCCCTGCACGGTCGCGCACGTACGGACCCGTCCCACCCGGTACGCGCTCCACCACCGGACGTACATGTGGCTGACCGACCCCGACCATCCGCCCGAACTTCCCTACCTCTTGCGTCCGTTGGCCCGCTTCGATCCGCGTGACCACTTCGACGGCGACCAGCCGAGCATCCGGGCGGGCCTGGACCGCTTCCTCGCCTCGCACGGCGTCGACCTGCACGGCGGACCGGTGCGGATGCTCGCCCACGCCCGGGTCCTCGGCCATGTCTTCAACCCGCTGACCCTGTACTGGTGCCACGACCCCGACGGCAGCGCGCGCTGTGTCGTCGCCGAGGTGCACAACACCTACGGCGAACGGCACGCGTATCTGCTGCGCCCCGACGTCGGCGGCATCGCGCGGACCCGCAAGGAGTTCTACGTGTCGCCGTTCTTCCCCGTCGACGGCGCCTACCGCATGCGGCTGCCCGAGCCCGGCAGCCGGCTCGATCTGACGGTACGTCTGGAACGCGCGGGCACACGGCCCTTCACCGCCACCGTACGCGGGACGCGACGGGCGGCGACGGCCGGCGCGCTGCTGCGTCAGGCGCTGCGCCACCCGTGGTCCACCCTCGCCGTGTCCGCCGCCATCCGGCTCCACGGCATCCGCCTCTACCTGCGGGGACTGCCCGTTCAGCCCCGCACCCCACGACGAGATCAGGAGAGCGTGACATGACGACAGCCGAGTCCTGCCCCGTCGGGACACCCCGACGGGACACCGACCCGCTCCGCTGGCCGGACGTCGTGGCCCGGCCGCCGTCGTCACGGGCCCGCACGGCCGTCACCCGAGCGGTGGTGCGCCGGGCGCTCGAACGACTGCCGCTGCGGGCGCGGTTCGCCGACGGAACCCGCGCCGGCCTCGGCGGACCGGTCATCGACATCCACGACCCGGCCGCCTTCCACCGCCGCATCGGCGCCCACGGCCTCGTCGGCTTCGGCGAGTCCTACATGGCCCGGGAGTGGGACGCGCCGGACCTGGTCGCCGCGCTCACCGTGCTCGCCGGCAACGCGGCCGGGCTGGTCCCGGCCCCGCTCCAGAGACTGCGGGCGCTCTGGGCGACGCGCCGGCCGGACGTCCACCGCAACACCCCCGCGGGAGCCCGCCACAACATCAGCCGCCACTACGACCTGTCCAACGACCTGTTCGCGCTCTTCCTCGACGACACCCTCAGCTATTCGTCGGCGCTCTTCCGCGGCTTCCCCGCCTCCTGGGCGCTGCTGCCCGCCGCCCAGCACCGCAAGATCGACCGGCTGCTGGACCTGGCCGACGTGGGACCGGGCACACGGCTCCTCGAAATCGGCACCGGCTGGGGCGAGCTGGCGATCCGCGCCGCCGCCCGCGGCGCCCGGGTCACCTCGCTCACCCTCTCCCGGGAACAGCAGGCCCTGGCCCGCGAACGGGTGCGCGAGGCGGGACTCGACGACCGCGTGCGCATCGAGCTGTGCGACTACCGCGAGGCCACCGGGACCTACGACGCCGTGGTCAGCGTCGAGATGATCGAAGCCGTGGGGGAGGAGTTCTGGCCGGCCTACTTCACCACCCTCGACGCCCGGCTCGCCCCCGGCGGCCGCGCCGCCCTTCAGGCGATCACCATGCCCCACGACCGCATGCTCGCCTCCCGCGACACCTTCACCTGGATCCAGAAGTACGTCTTCCCCGGCGGGCTGCTGCCCTCCGTCGAGGTGGTCGAAGAGGTGACCCGCGCCCACACCGGCCTGCGCACCACGCGCAGGGACGCCTTCGGGGAGCACTACGCGGAGACCCTGCGGCTGTGGCGCGAGCGGTTCACCGAGCGGGCCGGCGAGGTCGCGGCCCTCGGCTTCGACGAGACCTTCCGCCGGATGTGGACCTTCTATCTCGCCTACTCCGAAGCCGGGTTCCGCTCCGGCTATCTGGACGTCCAGCAGTACCTGTTCACGAAGGAGGACCCCACGCCATGAGCGGTTTCCCCTGGGGAGCGTTCGCCCAGAACCTGGCGCTCGCGGCCGGAGCGGCGTTCGCCGTCATGCTCGCCACCTTCGCCGTCGCCGTACGCGGGGGCGTGCACCGGATCGTGGACGTCGCCTGGGGGATGGCCTTCACCGCGGTGGCCCTCGTCACCTTCCTGGCGTCCGCCGGTGAGGGCGACGAGGCCCGCCGCGTGCTCGTCACCGTCCTCACCTCGGTGTGGGGACTGCGGCTGGCGGCGCACATCGCGCGGCGCGGCCGGGGACACGGCGAGGACCCGCGCTACGAAGCCCTGCTGGCCAAGGCGCCGGGCAGCCGCGACCTCTACGCCCTGCGCATGGTGTACCTCCTGCAAGGGGCACTGGTGTGGCTGGTGTCGCTGCCCGTCCAGGCCGCGCAGTACATTCCCGGGCCTCTGACGGGATTCGCCTGGGCAGGCACCGCCCTGTGGGCGCTCGGGCTGTTCTTCGAGGCGGTCGGCGACGCCCAGCTGGCCCGCTTCAAGGCCGATCCGGCCCACCGCGGCCGCGTCATGGACCGCGGCCTGTGGAGGTGGACCCGTCACCCCAACTACTTCGGCGACTTCTGCGTCTGGTGGGGCCTGTTCCTGCTCGCGTGCGACAGCCCGCAGGCGGCCGCCGTGGCGCTGGTGTCGCCGCTGGTGATGAGCTACCTCCTGATCAACGGCAGCGGCAAGCCGATGTTGGAGCGCCACATGGCCGATCGCCCGGGTTTCGCCGAGTACGCGGCACGCACAAGCGGCTTCTTCCCGCTCCCACCGAGACCGCGCCGCTGACCGGCTCCGACGGAGCCGAGTGTTCGTCCCCTCCCCCCAACGGAGGGGACGAACACTCAGACGGGGAGGCCCAGCAGGGCCACGGGCGCGGACGTCGGTCTCGGGGAACCACCGGCGGGCTCCACGGTGATCCCCATGCCGGACGCACCGTCGACGGAACCCTCCAGGAGGACGGCCTCGGTCGTGCGGCCCGGGTCCATCAGCCCGGCGGACCGCATGGTGCCCGCGTCGTCGAACCACAGCTGGTAGACCTTGCCGCCCGGCGGCTTCGCCATCTTCGAGGCGACGAACACCGCCTGGTCCCGGCTTCTGGACACGACGACCGTGCCGCTCGCCCCGTCCGCCAGCTTCGCCGTCCGTGACGTGGCGTCGGGGGCGGCGAGGACGGCGGCCACCTGGTCAGCACGCCGTTCGGCCTGCCGCGCCTGCGCCTGGGCGTCCTGGGCGCGCTCGTGCTGCCACACCGCCGTACCGCCCAGCGAGGCCGCCGCGGCCAGCGCCGCGGCCAGCGCCCATCGTCCGGCCCGGCGCCCGCGCATGCCGAGGGTTCGGGGAGCCGGGCGGGGAAGGGCGCGTGGCGACTCCTGGCGGACCGTGGTGATCCGCCGCATCACCTGGTCCTTGAGGGCCGGGCCCGGCGAAGCCGTGACGGCCAGGCCCAGCCGCGCCGCGGTGGCACTCAGCTCACGGACCTCCCGCGCGCACTCGGCGCAGTCGGCGGCGTGCCGCTCGAAGCGGTCGCGTTCGTCGTCGGCGAGCGCGTGCAGCGCGTACGCGCCAGTCAGGGTGTGCAGGTCAGCCGTGGTCACGCCGTCACCCCCAGGCAGTCACGCAGCCGGATCAGACCGTCGCGCAGCCGGGTCTTGACCGTGCCGAGGGGAGCCGCGAGCAGCTCCGCCACCTCCCGGTAGGTCAGCCCGCGGTAGTAGGCCAGGGTCACCGACTCGCGCTGGAGCTCCGTCAGCGTGCGCAGACAGCGCCGTACCTGCTCACGTTCCAGGCGCGCCTCGACCTGTTCGGTCACCTCGTCGAACGCGGGCGTCCGGTCGAGGAGCGCGGCCTTCTGCTCCCGCGCGGCCGAGGCCTCGACCGAGCGCACCCGGTCCACGGCCCGCTGATGGGTGAGGGTCAGGACCCAGTTCATCACCGACCCCCGCTCGGGGCGGTAGCGGGCGGCGGTCCGCCACACCTCGACGAGCACCTCCTGCGCGACCTCCTCCGACTGCGCCCGGTCGCGCAGGACCTTGCTCACGATGCCGAGGACCGGGCCCGCCACCACGTCGTAGAGCGAGGCGAACGCGTCCTGGTCGCCGCGGGCGACCCGGGCCATGAGATCCGGCAGGTCCGGCCCCGCGGACGGGTTCAGCCCGATCTCCACGGCTTCCTTCACAGTGTGGTCCTCCGAGACGCTGACGACGGTTCGGATGTGATCCGAAGCCGGTGGGACGGCGGATTGGCCCGCGGGCCGGAAAGTGAGGGCGGACCGTCCGTGCTCAGACCTCGGCCAGTGGGCGCAGACAGTCGCGGAGCTGGTGCATCCCGCGTCGGGAGTGGCTCTTGACGGTGCCCAGCGGCCAGCCGGTGCGCCGGGCGATCTGGGTCTGCGTGAGGTCCTCGTAGAACGCGAGGTGCAGGACCCGGCGCTGCGGGGTCGGGAGCTTGGCCAGCTCGCGCCGGACGACGACACGGTCGAGCGTGGCCTCGGGCCGGGCCCGGGTGTCGTCGGCGAGGACCAGAAGAGCGCCTGCCGCACCGACCAGCTCGGTGCGCCTGGTCCGCGCGGACAGGGCGTCGGCGATCTTGCGCCGGGTGATGCCGACGAGCCACGCGGCCACCGGGCCGCGTTCGGGCCGGTAACCGCGGGCTCCCCGCCATACGGCGAGGAACACCTGCTGGGTGACGTCCTCCGCCTCGCGCGCGTCGCCCAGCGAACGCCGGGCCAGGGCGTGGACGAGGGGAGCCCAGCGGCGGTACGCGGTGGCCAGGGAGGCCTCGTCCCCGTCGACGATGCCCCGGGCCAGGTCCGCGTCCGTGATCGCGTCCGCGGGCTCGGCGGTCGGCTGCTCGGCGGTCGGATCTGCGTTCATGGCCACGGCTCCTTGCTCCGGGAACACCTTGTGTGGGGCCCGTGAAACCGATTGTGTGAACCAGGGGACAGAGGCGACAACTCGCATCGTTTCTGCGTCGTATAGTCGCCGTATGGGTGATGGCCGGTCGGATCAGGGGCGGGAGCCGGGCACGGGATCCGCCGAGGCCGGTGTCACCACCGGTGCGCTGGCCCGCCGCCTGGGAGTGTCACCCACCACGCTGCGATCCTGGGACCGCAGGTACGGAATGGGCCCCGCGGTCCGTTCCGGAGGGCGGCACCGCCGCTGGACGCCCCAGGACGTGGCGATGCTCGAGGAGATGTGCCGGCTGACCTCGGCCGGAGTGCCGCCCGCCGAGGCGGCCAGGGCGGCGAAGGGCCGGCCCGACCCCTTGGCGCCCGAGGGCGGGAGCGCGGCCGACGGTGGAGAACACCCGGCGGCTTCGGCCGGAGCGGAGGCCTTCGGAGACCCCCGGCAGGAGTGCAAGGGGCTCGCGCGCGCCGCCGTACGCCTCGACGCGCCGTCCGTGGACGACCAGTTGACCTCGCTCGTCGAGCGGCACGGCGTGGTCGTCGGCTGGGAGGAGGTGATGGTGCCGACGCTGCACGCGGTGGGCCGCAAATGGGAGTCCGCCGGGGACCGCTACGTGGAGGTGGAGCACCTGCTGTCGTGGCAGATCTCCCGGGTGCTGCACCGCGCTTCGGGACCGGTGGGGCCCCGGTCGCCGGCGGCCGGCGGCGGACCGATCGTGCTGGCCTGTGTCCCGGGCGAACAACACTGCCTGCCGCTGGAGGCGTTGCACGCGGGGCTCGTCGAACAGGGCCTGCCCGCGCGGATGTTCGGAGCCGCCGTGCCTCCGGAGGCGCTGACCGCGGCGGTGCGCCGGCTGGGACCGGTCGCCGTCGTCCTGTGGTCGCAGACCCGTTCCACCGCCGACCGCCCGCTGGCCCGGCACATCGCGGCCACCGCCTGGGGAGTCAAGGGCGCGCGCAGTCATCCCGCCGTCCTGCTCGGCGGTCCCGGCTGGGCCGGACGCCAGGAACAGGGGATGCTCCGGCCTTCGGGACTGAGGGAGGCCCTCACCGCGCTGGTGAGCCTGGCCGAGGGTTGAGCCCGAAGGCCCAGCCACAGCCCGCGCACCCCACCACCGGGGAGCAGGGTCCGCGACCGCGGCCCGGGGCCCTCCGCCCCGCGCGTGCCGCGGACACCGTCCTCGGCACCCGCGCACACGGCCGCCCCGGGCTCCCGCACGTGCGGCCGTCCTCAGCTCCCGCACGTGCGGTCACGTGCGGGAGCCGACGCGAACTCCCGCACGGGCCGCCGTCGTTCACCCGACCCGCGCGGTTCAGCCCACGGTCGGCGTCGGCGAGGGCAGCGAGGCTCCTCCCGCGGGCAGTGACGCCCCGCCCGAGGGCAGCGCCGCCCCGCCCGCCGGCGGCGTCAGGACGACCTCCGGCTCGCCGGGCTGCGGCGCGGGAGGCGTCAGATTGACCGCGGGCACCTTCGGGATGGTGGTCTCCTGGATGATCACCTGGTCGAAGTTGACCAGTCCGGTCTTCTCCATCACGGTGATGTGGTCCAGCACGGTGTCGTTGGCCTGGTCGGCGAGCTGCCGTACGAGCGTGTTCTCGGTCGTGGCGCGGATCTTCGCCACGGTCGAGAAGATCTGTCCGTGGGTGATGCGCAGGATGTTGGCGAAGTCGGTGTTGAACTTCGCGCCGGAGTCCGCGCTCAGCGTCGCGACGAAGCCCTGCTGCTGCGGGGAGGGCTTGTTGGGCAGCGTGATGCCGAGTTCCTTGGCGACCTTGCGGCTCGTGGCGTCGAGCCCGGCGTGCCCCGAGATCAGGTGCTGCCCCGCCGTGCGGACCTCCGGTGTGGTCCCCTTCTGAAGGGCCAGCTGCCCGACCGGGTACTCCCACAGACCCGCCGCGCGCACCTTGACAACGAAGTCGCGGTCGGCCTCGGTCAGCGGCCCCGAGGACGGATTGGCGATGACGCGGACCGGGGCGGCGGACGTGGTCTGGATCCCCAGCATGGCCGGATAGGCGAGCGCGGCCAGGGTCAGCGTCAACGCGCCGGTCACGAAGAGGGTTCCCACGTTCCGTGTAATGCGCATTGAGCAGCCTCCTGGGGGCGGGTACGGCGGTTCCGGAGCCGCTGGCTCCGGGGTGGCCGCGCTGTGGATCCGGTGCGCACGGATCCGGTACGAGTGGTTCGGACGACCACATGTACGGCGGCGCACCGCTGAGGAATCTCTACAACAGGTAAAATCCTCGGCAGTTTATATTCGATTCGGATCGTTCTTGCACGCGGCCACGGTGCCGTCGTCAGTCCAGGCCCCGGGCCTTCTTGAACCGGGCCAGCCCTTCGGACAGGTCGACGACCGGGTCCGGGTAGTCGACGGCCGCCCGGTCCAGGCCCGGGAGCTTCCACGGCTCGTGCACCGCCCGCCCCGCGATTCCGGCCAACTCGGGCACCCAGCGCCGGACATATGCCCCGTCCGGGTCGTAACGCCTCGCCTGCGTCAGTGGGTTCAGGACCCGGTTGGGCCGGCTGTCCGTGCCCGTTCCCGCCATCCACTGCCAGTTGAGCTGGTTGTTGGCGACATCACCGTCGACCAGCAGGTCCAGGAAGTGCCGGGCCCCGACCCGCCAGTCCACGTACAACGTCTTGGCCAGGAAGCTCGCGGTGAGCAGGCGCCCCCGATTGTGCATCCAGCCCTCGTGGCGCAGTTGCCGCATCGCGGCGTCCACCACCGGATAGCCGGTCCGCCCCTCCCGCCAGGCCTCGATGTCGTCCTGTGCCTCGGCCCCCGAGCGCCAACGGTCGTGCCGGGGGCGGTAGTCGGCGGCGGACGCGTCCGGCCGGGCCGCCAGCACCTGGTGATGGAAGTCCCGCCAGGCCAGCTGCCGTACGAACGCCTCGGCGCCCGGGCCGCCCGCGCCGCGCGCCCGGTGGACCAGTTCGACCGCCGACAGCGTGCCGAAGTGCAGATGCGGGGAGAGCCTGGAGGTGGCGTCGCCCGGCAGGTCGTCATGGCGGTCCTCGTACGCCCCGATCCCGTTGCGCAGCCAGGCCGTCAGCCGTTTCCTCGCCTCCGTCTCGCCGCCCCGGGCCAGCCCCTGGGACACCGCGGACACGTCCGAGCGCGAGGGGATGGCCTCCGAACCGACGCCGTCCGGCACCCGGACGACCCGGGGGGCCGCGACCGGGTCCCGCAGCGGCTGCCGCGCCCACTGGCGGTGGTACGGCGTGAAGACGGCGAAGTGGTCGGAGGCCACCGGGGTCACCGCGCCGGGAGCGAGTGCGGTGATCACGGCCTCGTGGACGTACAGGCGGCACCCTCGCGTCTCCAGCGCGGCGCGCAGGCGTTCCTCCCTGCGGTGCGCGTAGGCGCTGACTCCCGCCGCGATGTGCACCTCGTCGGCGTCGGTCTCGGCGGCCGCCTCGGCGACCTCGGCCGCCACGTCGCCGGAGCGCACCACCAGACGACCGCCCCGGTCGCGGAGCCCGGCGTCCAGATCCGTCAGACAGTCGGCGAGGAACGCCATCCGGTTGGGGGCGGTGAACCCGGCGTCGGCGACGGCCTCGTCGCGGACGAAGAGGGGCACCACCGCGTCCGCGCCGTCGAGGGCGGCCCGCAGCGGAGGGTGGTCGTGCAGGCGCAGGTCGGAGGTGAACAGGACGATCGAGACGGTCATGGGGTGGCTCCGGGGCGGTGCTGAGAGGGGTTCGGCGTCGGTCTGCTTCGGCTCGGGCAGGACCTGCGGATGCGCTGGGGGCAGCTCGCGCGGACACGGATACGGACACGGATACGGACACGGGCACGGACACGGGCACGGACACGGGCACGGACACGGGCACGGAGGCGGGCACGGGCACGGAGGCGGTTCGGTCGGCTCGCGTGGGTACGGACACGGAGCGGGTTCGGTCGGCTCGCGCGGACGTGATGCGGTCCGGCGCGCGCGGCTGTGCGCGCGGCCCCCTGCCGCCGGGGCGAGCCCGGACCGGCCCGTCGCGGGTAGGGGGTCGGGCGGGGCCGGCGGGCGAGGTCAGCGGGCGGGCGCGGGGGCCGTCGCGTCGGCGGGGGCGCTCTCGGCGGCCAGCGCGATGTTGCGGGCCATGCCGCCGAACACCACGGTGTGGAACGGCGAGACGCTCCACCAGTACAGGTGCCCGAGCAGCCCGTGCGGATGGAACAGGGCGCGCTGCCGGTAGCGCGTGCGCCCCTCGGCGGTCACGTCGGCCGACATCTCCAGCCACGCGAGCCCCGGCAGCCTCATCTCGGCCCGCAGCCGCAGCAGATGCCCCGGCTCGATCTCCTCCACCCGCCAGAAGTCGAGGGAGTCGCCCACCCGCAGCCGGTTGGCGTCCCGGCGTCCGCGTCGCAGCCCCACTCCGCCCACCAGCCGGTCCATCCAGCCGCGCACGGCCCAGGCCAGCGGGAAGGAGTACCAGCCGTTGTCGCCGCCGATGCCCTCGATCACCCGCCACAGATTCCCGGGCGACGCGTCCACCGTCAGTTCGCGCTTGTCCGTGTAGAGGCTGCCGCCCGCCCAGTCGGGGTCGGTGGGCAACGGGTCGCTGGCCGTGCCGGGATACGACGCCGAGGACCAGCGGGTGGTCACCTGGGCGTCGCGCACCCGCTGGAGGGCCAGGGTCACCGCCGCGTCGAAGCCGATCGGCCGTCCCGGGGGATCGGGAACGTACCGGACGATGTCGTGCTCGCGGCACACGACCTCATGGCGCAGCGACTCGGTGAGCGGGCGCGCGATCGACGCGGGCACCGGGGTGACCAGGCCGACCCAGTGACTGGACAGCCGGGGCGTGAGGACCGGCACCGGGAAGATGAGCCTGCGCGGCAGCCCGGCGACGGCCGCGTACCGGCGCATCATCTCCAGGTACGTGAGGACGTCGGGGCCGCCGATGTCGAAGGCGCGGTTCACCTCCGGGGGCATCCCGGCGCTGCCGACCAGGGTGCGCAGCACATCGCGCACGCCCATGGGCTGGATCCGGGTGTGCACCCAGCTCGGCGTCACCATCACCGGCAGCCGCTCGGTGAGGTAACGCAGCATTTCGAAGGAGGCCGAACCGGAGCCGATGATCACCGCGGCGCGCAGCACGGTGGTCGGTACGCCCGACTCCAGCAGGATGCGTCCCACCTCGGCCCGCGACCTCAGGTGCGGTGACAGTTCCCCGGCCGGTACGCCCACGGGGGTGAGGCCGCCGAGGTAGACGATGCGCCGCACACCCGCCGCACGGGCCTGCTCGCCGAAGATCCGGGCCGCCCTGCGGTCCGTCTCCTCGAAGTCGTGGCCTGTGCCGAGGGCGTGCACGAGGTAGTAGGCGACCTCGCATCCGCGCAGCGCCTCGGCGACCGAGCCGGCGTCCGTCACATCGCCGCGCACCACCTCCGCCTCGCCCGCCCAGGGATAGTCGCGCAGCTTGGCGGGCGAGCGGGCCAGACAGCGCACCCGGTACCCCTCGGCCAGCAGTTCGGGGACCAGCCGTCCGCCGATGTAGCCGGTGGCACCGGTCACCAGACACCTCGGGCCGGTGCCGGTCTCGTCGTCGCTCATGGGTCCTCCGTCGGTCGCCGCCCGGGCCCCCTCGGGGACCGCCTCCTTCCCTGATCCCTTCCACCCCGGCACCGCCCGCGGATGCGCCGGACGGGGCTGCCTCCGGGTGCCGGACGTCCGAACGGGGGAGGGGCGGGACTTCTATAGGCTGATCACGTGGCCAGACGAGACGACCGTGACGACCGGACGGATGATCCGGAGCCCGATGCGGGCCGGGAGCGGGAGCGGGCCGTGGCGACGGATCTTCACTCCTTCGCGGTCGAGCTGCGCCGCCTGAACGGCGAGATCAACCGGCTGGTCCACGCCTTCGCCGGGGAACACGGTCTGCACGCCACGGACGTTCAGGCGCTCGCGGCGATCCTCGACGCGTCCGAGCCGCTCACCCCGGGCCGGCTGCGCGAGCACCTCGGACTCACCTCGGGCGCGGTCACCGCGTGTCTGGACCGGCTCGAACGCGCGGGCCACGTCCGGCGCGTCCGGGAGAGCCCCGACCGCAGGGTGGTCCACCTCCACTACGTCCCCGACGCCAGGTCGGCCGCGCGCGCCCACTTCCGGCCGCTCGCCGAGGTCACGGCGAGCGTGCGGTCCGGATTCAGCGAGGACGAACTGTCCGTCGTCCTGCGCTTCCTGGCCACGATGAACGAACAGCTCTCGGTCGTGCGGTCTCCCGGACGCTGACCGCCCGCCCGGTGCATCCGGACGGCCGCCGGGGCCGGAAGTGCGGGCATGGTCTACGATCTGGCCGCGAGATATCTCAATGATTGAGATTGTCATTCATCGAGATACTTGCCACTCATCGAGCCACCTGTCCGCGAAGCCTGGAGAACGATGTCCCTCACCCCGCGACGAGCCCTGTGGCTGATCCCCGTCGTCCTGCTTGTCGCCTGGCTCGGCATCGGAGGCACCCTCGGCCCCTACGCCGGCCGGCTCGGCGAGGTCTCCACCAACGACCAGGCCGCCTTCCTGCCGCGCAGCGCCGAGTCCACGAAGGTGGTGGCCCAGCAGCGTGCCTTCCAGCAAGCCGGGACGCTGCCCGCGATCGTCGTGTGGACCGTGGACGGTGACGCCTCCGCGGCCGGGGCCCGGCAGTCCGCCGCGACCCGCGCGCTCGCCTCCCTCGCCGGCACCCCCGGCGTGGTCGGCCGGCCGTCACCCGCCCTGCCGTCACGGGACGGCAAGGCACTGGAGGGCGTCGTCCAGCTCAGGCCCGATCTGGGCAAGGGGCTTCCCGACGCCGTCGATCGCGTTCGTACCGCCGCCGGAGCCGTCCCCGGGACGACCACGTGGATCGCCGGACCCGCCGCCAGCCAGGCCGACCTCGGCGACGCTTTCGCCGGTATCGACGGACTGCTCCTCGGAGTGGCGCTGGCGACCGTCCTCGTGATCCTGCTGCTCGTCTACCGCAGTGTGCTGCTCCCCTTCCTCATCATCCTCGGATCGGTGTTCGCGCTGGGGCTGGCCTGCGCCGTCGTCTACGTCCTCGCCGACCACGGTGTCGTCCGCGTCGACGGCCAGGTACAGGGCATCCTCTCGATTCTCGTGATCGGTGCCGCCACCGACTACGCCCTCTTGCTGAGTGCGCGTTTCCGTGAGGAACTCGCCCTGAGCGCCGACCGGTTCACGGCGGTCCGGGCGGCACTGCGGCAGTCCTGGGGCGCGATCGTCGCGAGCGCGGGAACCGTCGCCCTCGGACTGCTGGCGCTGCTGCTCAGCGATCTGACGAACAACCGCTCGCTCGGTCCCGTGGGGGCCATCGGCGTGGCCTGCGCCGCTCTGAGCTCGCTCACCTTCCTGCCCGCCGTCCTGGCGCTCCTCGGCCGCGCCGCCTACTGGCCGGCCAGGCCCCGCCCGGCGGGCGGGGCGAGCACCGGCAGCGGCATCTGGAACCGGGTCGCGGCGCTGGTCGACCGCGCGCCGCGCAAGGTCTGGGCGATGGCCCTGGCCGGCCTGATCGCCTGCGCGGCCTTCGCGCCCACCCTGACCGCGAAAGGCATCCCGCTCGCCGAGATCTTCGTCAACGACGCACCGTCGGTCGCCGCGCAGGAGACCCTCGGACGGCACTTCCCCGGCGGCTCCGGCAACCCCGCCGTGATCATCGCGAACGCCGACCGCGTCGCGCGGGTCACGTCCGCGGCGCGCGCCACGGACGGTGTCGCGTCGGCCGCCGCGGTGACGGCGTCCGGGCGGCCCGGCGGGGGAGCGCCCCGGATCGTCGACGGCCGGGTCCGTGTCGACGTCACGCTCGGGTCCGCCGCGGACAGCGACGCGGCCAAGGCGACCGTCGCCCGGCTGCGCACGGCGGTGCACGCCGTACCGGGCGCCGACGCGCTCGTCGGGGGCTACGCGGCCCAGCAGTACGACACCCGGCAGACCGCCGAACGCGACCGCACGCTCATCGTGCCGGTGGTCCTCACCATCATCCTGGTCATCCTGGCCGGCCTGCTCCGCTCGCTGCTCATGCCGGTGCTCCTGGTGGCCACGGTGGCGCTCAACTTCCTCGCCACGCTGGGCATCTCGTCGCTCGTGTTCCGGCACGGGTTCGGCTTCACGGGCACCGACGCGTCCGTGCCGCTGTACGGCTTCGTGTTCCTGGTGGCCCTCGGCGTCGACTACAACATCTTCCTGATGTCCCGGGTCCGGGAGGAGTCGCTGCGTCACGGGGTACGCGAGGGCGTGCGGCGCGGACTCGTCGCCACCGGCGGGGTGATCACCTCGGCGGGCGTGGTGCTGGCCGCGACCTTCGCCGCACTCGGGGTGATCCCGCTGGCGTTCCTGGTGCAGATCGCCTTCATCGTCGCCTTCGGCGTCCTGCTCGACACCCTGGTCGTCCGCTCCCTGCTGGTGCCGGCCCTGGTCCGCGACATCGGCCGCCGGGCGTGGTGGCCGGGGACGCTCAGCCGCGAACCCGGAGCAGGTCCCGAGCCGTCGTCCGCGTCCGGGGCCCGAGGGGACGAGCGCGTCGAGGTGTGAGAGTCCTGTCGGAGCGGGCCCGGTCCGACAGGGCGGGGCCCCGGCAGGACGCACGACGGTCCGCTCGTGAGATGCGTGCGGGCGGACCGTCCGCTGTGATCCGCCGACGCCGCTCGCCGACGCCGACGCCGCTGTACGGGCGTTCCGCGCCGCGACCGGGGCTCGCGGGCCGGCTCAGTCCTCGTCGCCGGCCGGGACGACCACGAGGAAGGCGTCCGAGTTCAGGTCCATCACGACCGTCGCCTGCAACCCCTCGGTGCGGCGCCGGGCCGCGTACTCCTCCGCGGTCCAGGATCCACGCGGAGCCCCGGCGGGAAAACGTTCCAGCACCTTTGTGCCCATGGCGGCAGACACCTCCAGCTGCGACGTCGGACCCGCGGCGACGAGTCCCGTGGAATGCGATTGCCCGGGTTTCCCCGGGACATGTCCCGGTCCGGGATGCGAGATCGAACCGCCGTTCCTTGACTGCCCGTGCGCGGAGCTGCGACGATCGCCGTCATGAAGATGCGACTGGACCTCACGCGGCGACGCCACGTCGACCTCGCGCGTGTCTGCAGTTCCTTCTGTCGCCGCGCGGCCTGACGGTCCCGACCCCGGATCTCCTGCGCGGGCCCTCCGCCCACGGTGACCTCTCCTCACCGTGATCAGCGTGTTCCCTCGCCTCTCCGCGATCCTCCGGCACCCCGACTCGGGCCGCGTCCGGCCGAGTTGCCGAACCCCGACGCGTTCCGGACAGCCGCCGGCCCAGCGTGCCGCGCCGCGGCCCGTACGGTGCGCTGAGGTTCAACCGCCGTACGGAGAGCGGGAGTCCGCCGGGACTCAGGTGCCTCTCCAGCGTGCCGCGCGCGTGGAGTGCGAGCCTGATCCGTCTCCGTTCGCTCTCCGCCCGCCCGGCAACCCGTCCTCCAGGAACGCCGGTCACGTCCGTCCGCCCACCCCGGTATCCCGCCCACCACGTCCCGGTCACGCCTTCCGGTCACCCCGGCGGCCCGTGACCCGGCACCCGGGTCACGGAACTCACCCGCGAGTCCGCTCGCGGTACCGACCCGGAACCCGTTCACCGGAACCCGTTCACGAAAGAGGACTCATGGCCACCGTTCTGTCCGTCTCCGGCAGCCCCTCGGTCTCCTCCCGCACCGCCAAGCTCCTGCGCCACCTCGACGCCCGGCTCGCCCGGCAGGGGCACGAGGTGATCCCCCTCGACGTCCGTACGATCCCCGCCGAGGCGTTGCTCGGCGCGGACTTCCAGCACCCCGCCATAGTGGAGGCGGCCGAACTGTTCGCCCGTGCCGACGGAGTGGTCATCGGCACCCCTGTCTACAAGGCCGCCTACTCCGGCGTCCTGAAGGCGCTGCTCGATCTGCTCCCGCAGTACGCCCTGACCGGGAAGACCGTGCTGCCGCTGGTCACGGGAGGCAGTACCGCTCATGTGCTCGCCCTGGACTACGCACTGCGGCCGGTCCTCAACTCCATGGGGGCGGCCCATATCGTCCAGGGCTGGTTCACCCTCGACAAGGACATCATCACGGGCCAGGACGGGAGCGTCACCGTGGCGCCGGGCAGCGCCGAGGCCCTGGCCCAGGTGGTGGACCAGTTCTCCGCCGTGCTGGGCCGGACACCCCTGCTCGCCGCCACGGGCTGACGCCGACGTCCGACGGCCCCCTCGTCCAGCAGGTCCCCACGATCGGAGAACGCCGCCGTGTCCCTCACCTTCCACTGGTTCCTGCCCACCAACGGCGACAGCCGTGATGTCGTCGGCGGTGGTCACGGCACACCCGCCACCGTGTCCGGACGGGACCGGCCGCCCACGGTCGCCTATCTGAGCCAGATCGCCCGTGCCGCGGAGGACCTGGGTTTCGCCGGAACCCTCACCCCGACGGGCGCCTGGTGCGAGGACGCGTGGCTGACGACCGCGATGGTCAGCCAGCACACGGAGCGCCTGAAGTTCCTCGTCGCCTTCCGGCCCGGCTTCGTGTCGCCCACCCTCGCCGCGCAGATGGCCTCCACCTTCCAGCGCCGGACCGGCGGACGGCTGCTCCTCAACGTGGTGACCGGCGGCGAGAGCCACGAGCAGCGCGCCTACGGCGACTTCCTCGACAAGGACGCCCGCTACCGCCGTACCGGCGAATTCCTGCAGATCGTCCGGGACCTGTGGGAGGGCAAGACCGTCGACCTGTCCGGTGAGCACCTGCGGGTCGAGGACGCCCGGCTCGCCCGGGTCCCCGACCCGGTCCCCGAGGTCTACTTCGGTGGCTCCTCGCCGATCGCCGGCGAGGTCGCCGCCCGCCACGCGGACGTCTACCTCACCTGGGGCGAACCACCCGCCCAGGTCGCCGAGAAGATCGCCTGGATCCGCGGGCTGGCGGCGAAGGAGGGGCGGACCCTCCGGTTCGGCATCCGGCTCCATGTCATCACCCGCGACAGCTCCGAGCAGGCCTGGGCCGAGGCGCACCGGCTCCTCGACGGCTTCGACCCGGCGACCGTACGGTCCGTGCAGGAGGGGCTCGCCCGCAGCGAGTCGCAGGGGCAGCGGCGGATGCTCGCGCTGCACGGCGGCGGCCGGGACGGACTGGAGATCCACCCCAATCTGTGGGCCGGCATCGGCCTGGTGCGCGGCGGAGCGGGCACCGCGCTGGTCGGCAGCCACGAGGAGGTCGCCGACCGGATCGGGGAGTACCACGCCCTCGGCATCGACGAGTTCGTGCTCTCCGGCTACCCGCACCTGGAGGAGGCCTACTGGTTCGGCGAGGGCGTCCTGCCCCGCCTCGCCGCGCGGGGCCAGTGGCGGCACCCGTTCGCGGCCCCGCCGGCTCCGGTCGCCCAGGTGCCCTTCACCGGCTGAGCGCACCGGGCCCGCCGAGGGAACCCAGCGACCCCAGGTGCGCCGTGCGCACCTGGGCCGTCTGCCCCTGCACCAGCAGGAACATCCCCTCGCGCGCGAGCCGCTGGGCCGGGCTGCTCAGGTCCATCGCCCGCCCGCCGCCGGCCACGACCGCCGCCGTGGTGGCCGCCCGCATCACGTCGTACGCCCGGGTCTTGCACTCCAGCCGCTCCTCGATCCGCTCGGTCGGCACCGGGTGGTCGGCGAGTTCGTACGCCCGTCGTCTGACCTCGTCGAGACGCGCCCGCAGGATGTCCGCCGTCTCCCCCGCCGAGGGATCGGCCTCCAGCAGGCCGATCGCCGTCGCCGTGACCCCGAACACGGCCGGCGAGGCATTGGTGTTCTTGGGGCGGTCCGTGACCGCCCAGGACTCGTAGGGGGTGCGCAGAGCCACCGCCTCGTCGGGCAGCCACAGCCCGTCCAGCTCCAGCGAGACGGTCCGGGACGCGGTGAGCGCGGCGAGCCGCATCGGCGGGGACGGGCGCAGCCCCGGCTGCTCGCGCGCCTCGGTGAACGCGAACAGCGCCTCGTCGTCCCGCGTCACCCCGGCCAGCAGCATGACGTCGTTCAGCCCCCAGCCGGTGTACCAGGGCACCGTCCCGTCGAAGAGCCACCCGCCGCGCTCGCGCGTGACCCGTACCGGGACGCGCGGGTGGGCGCGCAACTGGGCGTACGCGACACCGGACAGCAGTTCCCCGCGCGCGAGCGGACCCAGCAGCCGTTCGCGTACCGGAAGGCCGCTCTTCGCCAGGGTCGCCACCGGCGTGTGGTGCTGGGTCTGCACGAACCAGGTCGAGCAGCACGCCCCGGCCAGGATCTCCGCGGTCTCGCGGACCACCGCGGCGGGCGCCGCCGACCCGCCCGCCTCGACCGGCGCGGCGACCCCGAGCAGCCCCGAGCGCTTGACGGCCTCGACGCTGCTCGCGGGCATGCCGTGCCGGTCCACCTCCTCGGCCCGGGGCGCCAGGACCCCGGCCGCCAGTTCCCGGGCCGCGGCGACGAGCGGGTGCGGTGGGACGGTCATCGAAGGAATCTCCCGCTGTCGTCGTGGCGTGTGTCGATCCGGCGCCCCTTCGTTCGTGTAGTCACAAAGACGCCGAGTGGGACCACCGAGGAGGAACATCATGAAGTACTACCTGCTGAGCGTGATGCAGCCGCAGGGCGAGCCGCCCGCGCCCGAGGTCCTGGAAGAGATCATGCACAATCTGGACGTGTTCAACACCGAGCTGCGCGAGGCCGGCGCCTGGGTGTTCGCCGGCGGACTGCACGGGCCGGAGACGGCCACCGTGCTGCGGGCCAGGGACGGTGACGTCCTGGTCACCGACGGACCGTACACGGAGAGCAAGGAGTATCTGGGCGGGATCTGTCTGATCAAGGCGCCCGATCTCGACGCGGCGCTGACGTGGGGGCGCAAGGCCACCCTGGCGACGACGCTTCCGATCGAGGTGCGGCCGTTCACCCACGAGTCCGAGGACCGATGACTGTCGGAGCCGGTGACATCGAGGCCGTCTTCCGCGCCGAGTACGGCCGGGCCGTCGCCGTCCTGATCCGCTTCCTGGGCGACATCGACCTCGCCGAGGAAGCGGTCCAGGACGCGTTCACCACGGCCGTGGCGAAGTGGCCGGGAACCGGGATCCCGCCGAGCCCGGCCGGCTGGATCATCACGACCGCCCGCAACCGCGCCGTCGACCGGCTGCGCCGCGAGTCCACCCGCGCGGCCCGGCACGCGGAGGCGGCCCGGCTGCACGCCCCGGACGACCCCGTGGAGGAGGGCCCCGTGCGCGACGAACGGCTCCGTCTGATCTTCACCTGCTGCCACCCCGCGCTCGCGCCCCAGGCCCAGGTCGCCCTGACGCTACGGCTCCTCGGCGGCCTGAGCACCGCGCAGATCGCGCGGGCCTTCCTCGTCCCCGAACCCACCATGGCCCAGCGGATCGTCCGCGCCAAGGCCAAGATCCGCGACGCGGGCATCCCCTACCGCGTGCCGCGCGACGCGGATCTGCCGGACCGCGTCAGGGGTGTCCTGGCCGTCGTCTACCTCGTGTTCAACGAGGGGTACGGGGGCCGCGAGGACCTCTGTGCCGAGGCCCTGCGCCTCGGACGTCTCCTCGTCGAGCTCATGCCCGACGAGCCCGAGGCGCTCGGCCTGCTCGCGCTGATGCTGCTCGTCGAGGCCCGCCGCCCGGCCCGCGCGACGGCCGCGGGTGACCTGGTCCTCCTGGCCGAACAGGACCGCGCCCGCTGGGACCGGGACCTGATCACCGAGGGCCAGGCTCTCGTACGCCGCTGTCTGCGCCGCGACCGGCCGGGGCCCTACCAGATCCAGGCCGCGATCAACGCCGTCCACAGCGACGCCCCGACCGCCGCCGCCACCGACTGGGGACAGATCCTCCAGCTCTACGACCAGCTCACGCGACTCGCCCCCACCCCGGTCGTCGCCCTCAACCGCGCCGTCGCCGTGGCCGAGACCGAGGGGCCCGAGCCCGCACTGGTACTCGTGGAGGAGCTCGACCTGGCGGGCTACCACGCCTACCACGCCGTACGGGCCGAGCTGCTGCGCCGGCTCGGTCGCGACGCCGAGGCGCTGCGGGCGTACGACGCGGCCATCACGCTGACCGCGAGCGCGCCGGAACGCGCCCACCTCGAACGGGCCCGGGCATGCCTCGCGGGGAACTGACGGCCGGGGCCGCGCGCCCCGGCCCGGCCGGTCATCAGGGTGCCGGGCGGACTCCACCCGGGGTCACACGCTGAGGGCCTCCCGCACCGTCCGCTCGGCGTCCCGGCCGCCCTCGCCGGACGAGGTGACCCGGCCCGCCTCCAGGACGTAGTAGCGCTGTGCGGCCCGCATCGCGAAGCCGACGTGCTGCTCGACCAGGAGCACCGACAGACCGCCCCGGGCGGCCAGCGCGAGAATCGTCTCCTCGATCTCGGCGACCACGGAGGGCTGGATGCCCTCGGTCGGCTCGTCGAGGAGCAGGACCCGAGGTTCCGCCACCAGGGCCCGCGCGATGGCCAGTTGCTGGCGCTGGCCGCCCGAGAGCAGACCCGCGCGGCGGCCCGACAGGGCGCGCAGCGCCGGAAACAGGTCCAGCGCCTCGGCGGTCGCCTCCTTGCCGCGGCGGCGCCCGTCCGCGACCAGCCGGAGATTCTCGGCGGTCGTGAGGTGCGGGAAGACCTGCTGGCCCTGCGGGACGTACGCCATACCGCGGGCCACCCGTTCGTGGGGCTTGCGGCGGGTGATGTCCTCGCCGTCCAGGCGGACGGAGCCGCTCTGCGGGCCGAGCAGCCCGACGGCCGCCCGCAGGAGGGTGCTCTTGCCCGCTCCGTTGTGCCCGAGCACCGCCGCCACCCCGTTCCTCGGCACCTCGACCGAGACGCCGTGCAGCACGAGACTGCGGTGGTACCCGACATGGACGGTGTCGATCTCCAGCATCACGCCTCCTGTACGGCCGTCGGTCCGGGCACGGCCGCCGCGGTGTCCTCTGCGGGTGTGTGCCCGAGATAGACCTCCTGCACCTTCGGGTCCGCCTGTACCTCGGCCACCGTTCCCTCGCTCAGTACCCGGCCCGCGTGCAGCACGCTGACGCTGCGCGCGAAGGACCGCATGAAGTCCATGTCGTGCTCGATGACGACGACGGTCCGCTCCTCGCTGATGCGCTCCAGCAGCCGTCCGGTGGCCTGGCGTTCGTCCTGGCTCATGCCCGCGACCGGCTCGTCGAGCAGCAGCAGCCGGACGTCCTGCACGAGCAGCATGCCGATCTCCAGCCACTGCTTCTGGCCGTGCGCGAGCGTCCCGGCCGGGTGGTCGGCGCGGCCGGCCAGGCCCACCGTCTCCAGGGCGCGCGCCACGGACTCGGGCACGCCCTTGCGGCGGCGCAGCATCGTCAGCGCGCCCCGTCCGGCGCCCGCCGCGATGTCCAGGTTCTGAAGGACCGTCAACTCCTCGAAGACGGCGGCCGTCTGGAAGGTGCGGCCGATCCCCGAGCGGGCGATCCGGTGCACGCTGCGGCCGAGGAGGTCGGCACCGCCGAAGCGCACCGATCCTGTCGCCCGCACCAGTCCGGTGACCGCGTCGACCAGCGTCGTCTTGCCCGCGCCGTTCGGCCCGATCAGGAAGCGGAGATCCCCCGGCCGCACATCGAGGTCCACCCCGTCGACGGCGGCGAAACCGTCGAAGGTCACCCGCAGTCCCCGAATTTCGAGCCCGGCGGGCTCACTGTCCGCAAACTCCGTCATGCCGTTTCTCCAGAGAGTCCTCGGGCCGTCCGGCGCCGCTTCACGATCGCGGCCAGCGAGGCGAGACCGCCCGGCAGGAACGCCAGGGCGACGATGAACAACAGCCCCTGGAAGTACGTCCAGGCCGCGGGGAACTCCTCGGACAGGGCCGTCCTGGCCCAGGCGACGCCGATCGCGCCGAGCACCGCGCCCGTCAGGCTCGCCCGGCCGCCGACCGCGGCGCCGATGACGAGCTCGATGGACGGCACGATGCCGACCAGCGCGGGGGAGATGATGCCGACGGCGGGCACGAACAGCGCGCCCGCCAGGCCGGCCATGCCCGCCGCGACGACGTACGCCACGAGCTTGACGTTCGCGGGGTTGTAGCCGAGGAATCGCACCCGTTCCTCGGAATCCCTTACGGCGACGAGGAGTTCGCCGTAGCGGCTGTGCATCAGCTGACGGGCGAGCGCGATCAGCAGGAGCAGCACCGCGGCGATGACGAAGTACACCATCCGCTGGTTGACGGGGTCGTTCAGGTCGTAGCCGAAGAAGCCCTGGATGTCGGTCAGTCCGTTGGTGCCGCCCGTCGTGGCCTGCTGGCCGACCAGCCAGATCGCGAAGGCCGCGGCGAGCGCCTGGCTGAGAATCGCGAAGTAGGCGCCCTTGACCCGGCGCCGGAAGATGAAGGAACCGAGGATCGCGGCGACGGTCATCGGCAGCAGGACGGTCGCGGCGATCGCGAACACCGGATTCGCGAACGGCGCCCACCACCAGGGGAGTTCGGTGGCGGTCCCGTACAGCTGCATGAAGTCGGGCAGGTTGCCGGGTCCGGCGTCCGCGATCTTCAGGTGCATGGCCATGGCGTAGCCGCCCAGCCCGAAGAACACCCCTTGGCCGAGTGTGAGCAGGCCGCCGCGCCCCCAGGCCAGGCAGATGCCGACCGCGACCATGGCCGTGCACAGGTACTTGGCGAGCAGTCCGAGCCGGAAGTCGGACAGCGCGAAGGGGGCGACGGCGAAGAGCACGAGGGCGGCCGCCGCGAACCCGGCGGCGGGACGCACCGCGGCGAACCGGCCCCGTCCGTGCGGCAGTTGACTCGTTTTCGGGGCCAGGGGAGTGGTGGTGGTCATACCAGACTCCTCGTGCGCAGCGTGTACAGGCCCTGCGGCCGCCACTGGAGGAACGCGACGATGGCCACGAGGACCAGGACCTTCGCGACACTGACGGTGGTCGAGTACTCCAGGACCGACTGCAGCGAGCCCAGCACGAAGGCGACGATCACGCTGCCCTTGAGCTGCCCGATGCCGCCGACCACGATCACCAGGAAGGCGTCGATGATGACGTTGGTGCCCATCGTCGGCCCGATCGGGCCGACCAGGGTCAGCGCGACCCCGGCGACCCCGGCGAGCCCGGAGCCGATGAAGAAGGCGGTGCGGTCCACGCGACCGGTGGAGATGCCGGACACCTCCGCGAGGTCCCGGTTCTGCACCACCGCGCGGATGCGCCGCCCGAGCGGGGTCAGCCGCAGCGTGAGGGACAGGGCCACGACCGCCGTGACCGCCAGGCCGAGGATGAACAGCCGGCTGTTGGCGAAGGTGAGCGGGTCGTCGCCGCCGATGACCGTGATGTGCCCGGTGAGGACGTCGGGTGCGCGGGTCTGCACATTCGGCGCACCGAAAATGTCACGGGCGAGTTGCTGAAGCATCAGCGAGACACCCCAGGTGACCAGAAGGGTGTCGAGGGGACGGAGGTAAAGGCGGCGGATCAGCAGCCATTCCAGCAGGGCTCCGAGGGCCCCCGACACGAGAAACGCGACGGGCAGAGCGACGATCAGCGAAATTCCCGCGCCGGAAATGGACTTCTGCAGTACGTACGTGGTGTAGGCGCCGGCCATGATGAACTCGCCGTGGGCCATGTTGATGACATTCATCTGGCCGAAGGTGAGCGAGAGGCCGAGCGCGATGAGGAGCAGGACGGCACCGATACTGACGCCGGTGAACAACTGCCCGAGAATCACGGTCATGGGGCGGCTCCGGGGAGTCGGGACGCGGGGCCTGTGCGCACCAGGCCCCGCGCGACGGGTGGTCAGGAGAGCCCGGAGGCCCAGTCGTAACCCTTCAGGTAGGGGTCCGGCTTGATCGGCTTGCCGGAGTCCCAGACCTGCTTGATCAGCCCGTCGGAGCCGATTTTGCCGATGCGGGCGGTCTTGTAGATGTGCTGGGTCGCGCCGTCCACGGTGACCTTGCCCTCCGGCGCGTCGAAGGTGATGCCGTCGGAAGCGGCCTTGACCTTCTCGGGGTCGAACGACTTCGCCTTCTCGACCATCGCCTTCCACAGGTAGACCGAGGTGTACGCGGCCTCCATCGGGTCACTGGTCGGCTTGTCCTTGCCGTACTTGGCCTTGTAGGCCTTCACGAACGCGGTGTTCGCGGCCCCCGGGGTGGTCTGGTAGTAGTTCCAGGCCGTCAACTGGCCCGCCAGGTACTGCGCCCCGATCGACTTGACCTCCTCCTCGGCGATCGACACCGAGACCACCGGCATGCTCTTGGCGGTGAGTCCGGCGGACTTGTACTCCTTGAAGAAGGCCACGTTCGAGTCGCCGTTGAGGGTGTTGAAGACCGCGTCCGCCTTCGACGCCTTCACCTTGTTGGCGATCGTGCTGAACTCGGTGGAGCCGAGCGGCGCGTAGTCCTCGCCGAGCACCGTCATGCCGTTGGCCTTCGCGTACGCCCTGATCTCCTTGTTGGCGGTGCGCGGGAAGACGTAGTCGCTGCCGACCAGGTAGATCCGCTTCTTGCCCTGGGACTTGAGATAGTCCAGGCCGGGGACGATCTGCTGGTTGGTGGTGGCGCCGGTGTAGAAGATGTAGGGCGACTGCTCAAGTCCCTCGTACTGCACGGGGTAGAAGAGCAGCGACTTGTTCTTCTCGAAGACGGGCTTGACGGCCTTGCGGCTCGCGGAGGTCCAGCAGCCGAAGGTGGCCGCGACCCGGTCCTCCCTGATCAGCTTGCTCGCCTTCTCGGCGAACGTCGGCCAGTCGGAGGCGCCGTCCTCGCTGATCGGCTCGATCTTCTTGCCGAGCACTCCGCCCGAGGCGTTGATCTCGCCGATGGCCAGTTTCAGGGAGTCGCGTACGGTCACCTCGCTGATCGCCATCGTGCCCGACAGCGAGTTGAGCAGGCCCACCTTGACGGTGTCGCCGCTCACGTCCGCCTTCGCGGCCTTGTCGGACGTACCGCCCGCGTCGGTCTTGGCGCCGCACGCGGAGAGCGCGACGACGGTCGCGAGCGCGGCGGCACCGGCTGCGATCCGGCGTCGGAGAATTCGGGAACCGCTGGACAATAGAACCCCCTCGGGCTGTGGAGGAGACAACCTCCTGAAGTGCGGTCCACAGCCTCAAGTCAGCCTGTTTCCAAGGTGTTTCGCGGTACTTTCCCGGCCGTATCTTCCCGCTCTCATGAAGCGTTCGGGGGCGCTCGGGAGGGCAACAAAAAATGCCCGGGGCGGAATTCGGCATCCGAATTCATGACACGCCCGAGGCATTCTGATTACTTCCCGCGGGAAGTATCTTGGCACCGGCGAGCCGGTGTCAAGAGCCGGGTTCGTGAAGGTCGAGCTCGGCGACCACGTCGAAGTCCAGCCCCTCGGCCCGTGCCAGGTAGATGCGCTGGCGCACATGACCGCCGCGCAGATGGAGCAGCCCCCGGGGCCCCTCGTAGGACACGGTCTCGGCCGCCGCCCCGATCGCGGACACATCGAGGGACCTGGCCCGGCCGATGAGCGCGGCGAGCAACAGCACACCCTCGTAACAGGATTCGCCGAAACTGCCGAGGGCCGGCGCCTCGATCCCGAACCGCCCTGCGTACAGTCCGTGGAAGTCGAGGGTGTCCCGGCCGGCGAGGGAAGAGAAGAACCCGGCCGTGCTGTACAGATCCACCGTGGCCGAAGGACCGCTGGCCATCAGCATGTTCTCGTCCATCAGGGTGCTCAGCCGGAGGCACCGGGTGTCGAGGCCGGCCGCGGCGAACGCCCGGTTGAAGCGCACCGCGTCACTGCCGACCAGCAGCATGATGACGCCGTCCGCCTGCGTGCGCTCGATCCGCCGCAGCACCGCACCGAAGTCATGGGTGCCCAGCGGCAGATACACCTCTCCCTGGATACTGCCGCCGCATTCACGCGCGTACACGTGGGCGGCCCGGGCCGTACGGCGCGGCCACACGTAGTCGTTGCCCACGACGAACCAGCGGCGCAGCCCGCGCTCGTGCGCCAGCAGGCCCATGGCCGGACGCAGTTGGTCACGCGGTGTCTCGCTCGTGAGGAACACCCCGGCGGTGTGCTCGCCGCCTTCGTACAGGGCGGTGTAGACGTAGGGAACCCGATGCGCGATTCTCGGGGCGAGGGCCTGGCGCACCGAGGAGATGTGCCAGCCCGTGACGCCCTGCACGGCCCCCAGGTCCACCAACGCCTCGACGTGGTCCGCGACTTCGCGTGGTGTGCCACCCCCGTCCACGGGCAGCAGCCGCAGCTCCTTGCCGAGCACCCCGCCCGTGCGGTTGACCTCCTCCGCCGCCAGTTGCGCGCACAGTTCGCAGGTGGGCCCGAAGATGCCCGCCGATCCCTGGAGGGGAAGGACGAGGGCCACACCGAACACGGAGTCGTCTGCCGTGAACCAGTCGGGCACAGGCGCATCGGGCCGGAACATGGCGTCATGATTCCGGGTCGGCCCGGTGAACTCCAATCCGTCTCGTACCATGTACACCCCCCGGGAGCGAGGAGCAGGATGCCGACCCCATCGCCGCGTCAGCCCCAGGATCTGATGCAGCTGCTGACGCGGGCGGAACGCCTGGCAGCACAGCGGCTCCGGTCCGTCCTGGACGAGGACGGCTGCTCCCTCGACGCCTGGCGGGTTCTCGCGCTGCTCTCCGACGGCGCGGGCCACCCCATGACCGCGATCGCCGAGGCCGTCTTCCTCCCGCCGGCCACGCTGACCAGACTCGTCGACCATCTCGTGGACCAGAACCTCCTCTACCGCCGCGTCGACCCGTACGACCGGCGTCGCATCCTCGCCCACCTCACCCCGCGCGGCCGGACGTACTGGCGGCGCCTGGACCGCGAGGTCCGCGCGCGCTGGCCGGTGCTGAACGACGGGGACGACGAACTGCTGCGCTCGCTGCTGGGGCAACTGGCGGACACGCTCGGGGCGGCGGGCGAGCGCTCCACGCTCTGAAGCGAGGAGGCCGCGCAAAGCAGTGGGCCCCCGTCACCCGTCGACAACCGCCCGAGGCGGAGCGGCCCGGGGCAAGATGGCCCCATGACAAAGCTGTCCGCACGGTCGGTCCCTCGTACGTCCTCTGGTTCGGTGCTGTCGTTGTGGTCACAGGATTCCGTGCTGTCGATCGGCTCCGTGGGATCGGTGCTGTCCGTGGGGTCCGTCGGTTCGGCCTTGTCGGTCGGCTCGATCGGCAGCGCCCTGTCGGTCGGCTCGATCGGTTCCGCCCTGTCGCTGATCTCGACCGGCTCGTGGCTGAGCACGGGATCGGTGCTCTCCGCGCAGTCGCGGTGGTCCGTACTGTCCTGGCGTTCCACCCACGGATTCCTGGCCGCGGGAGCGGTAGGGGCGGCGGCCGGAGGCGCCCTGCTGGTGGCCCGGATGCTGCACGGGGCCGGGACCGGCACGGACTAGGACCTGTCCGGCCGGACCGCTCGGCGCGGGGCTCGCCCTGATCGGCGGATTCGTGCTGCGGATCCGCGCGGTTGCGGGCACGGTGATGGTGGGGCCGATGCGGGTGGCCGCAAGGGTGCCCGCCCCGTACCCGGCCGACGGCTCACGCTGAGCACGGCGGTCGATCCGGTCGCGGGCCGCTCCGGCCCCGGGCGGGAGGCGGGACCCCGAGAGGGCTCCGCCCTCCCGTGCGGCGCGGTGCCCCGGCTTGGGCCGAACGGCCCCCACCGGGGACCAGCGGCCCCTGTCCCACCCGACCCTTTCGACCGACCCTGGAATCGGACCCCGACGGGCCCCCGATTCAGGAGGTGGACACCATGCCACGCACTGTCACCGTAGGCCTCGACGGCTCTCCCGAGAGTCTCGCCGCCGCCGAATGGGCCGCCCGAGAGGCGCGGCTGCGCGCCCTGCCGGTCAGGCTGCTCAACGTATGGGAACCGGCTCCTGACCCGCTGGCAGAGGCGCCGCTGCTCGGGGCCGAGACCCACCAGCACTGGAGCGAGCGGATCCCGCGCGAAGCCGCCGCAGGGGTACGGGCCCGCCACCCGGGGGTCGACGTCACCACGGAGCAGCTCACGGGCCGGCCCGCCGAGGTGCTGCTGAAGGCCGCGGACGACGCCGAACTCCTGGTCCTCGGCACGCGAGGACTCAGCGGGGCGGGCGGTTTCATGGTCGGCTCGGTCGGACTGGCCGTAGCGGCCCACTCCGGGCGGCCCGTGGTGTTCGTACGGGCCGGTGAGCAGGCCGCGGACGAGCACCTGCCGGACCCGACGGGCATCCCGTCCGCCGCGGCGCCCTTCCGTCCCGTCGTGCTGGGACTGGACACCGGCGCCCCCGACGACTCGCTGATCGGCTTCGCCTTCGAGGCGGCCCTCCTGCGCTCCACGGCGCTGCGGGTCGTTCACTCCTGGAACGAGCCGCCCTACATCGCGTACGGGCTGCCCCCCGACCTGAAGATGAACACCCGGCTGGCCGCCGAGGACGCCGTCGCCATGACGGCGGCCCTGCGTGCCTGGCGCGAGAAGTACCCGGCCGTCGAGATCGTCGAGGACTCCCTGTCGGGCAAGCCGGCCAACCACCTCGTCGACGCCTCCCGGGAGGCCTCGCTCGTGGTCGTGGGCCGCAGGATCCGCCGTGCCGCGCTCGGTGCCCACATCGGCCCCGTCACGCACGCCGTGCTCCACCACGCCACCGCCCCCGTCGCCGTCGTTCCGCACACCTGATCGCCGCGGGCCGCCCCCCGGACCCGGGGCTGGCTGCGGCCCGATCGCGCAAGGAGAGACACCTGATGAAAGCAGCCGTCGTACGAGCGTTTGGTGAGCCGCTGGTCATCGAGGACCGCCCGGACCCCGAGCCGGGCCCCGGCCAGGTCCGCGTCCGGCTGGAGGCCTCCGGGCTCTGCCACACCGACATCCACGCGGCCCACGGCGACTGGCCGGTCAGACCGAGCCCGCCGTTCGTCCCCGGACACGAGGGCGTCGGCCTCGTCGAGGCGCTGGGCGAGGGCGTCACCCATCTCACCCTGGGCCAGCGGGTCGCCGTGCCCTGGCTCGGCAAGGCCTGCGGACGCTGCGAGCACTGCCTCTCCGGCTGGGAGACGCTGTGCGAGCAGCAGATCAACACCGGCTACGGATGCGACGGCGGCTACGCCGAGAAGATGCTCGCCTGGGCCGACTTCGCCCAGCCGGTGCCCGAGGGCGTCTCCCCGCTCGACGCGGCCCCCCTCACCTGCGCCGGCGTGACCACGTACAAGGCCCTGAAGGTCGCCGACGTCCGGCCCAGCCAGCTCGTCGCCATCTCCGGGGTGGGCGGACTCGGCCACCTGGCCCTGCAGTACGCGAAGATCGCCGGGGCGACCGTGGCGGCGATCGACGTCACCGACGACAAACTCGAACTCGCCTCGGAACTCGGCGCCGACATCGTGATCGACGCCCGCAAGGAGGACCCCGCCGAGGTCCTCAAGCGCCACGGCGGCGCGCACGCCGCGCTGGCCCTCGCGGTGAACGAGGACGCCTTCTCCGCGGTGTACAAGGGCCTGCGCCGCGGCGGGAAACTCGTCATGGTCGCGATGCCGGCCCACGGCACGATCCCGGTTCCGATCTTCGAGACCGTGCTGAACGGCACCTCCGTGATCGGCTCCATCGTCGGCACCCGCCAGGACCTCGCCGAGGTGTTCGAACTGCACGCCGCGGGGCGGACCCGGGTCATCCGCGAGTCCCGGCCCCTCGCCTCCGTCAACGAGTCCATCGACGAGGTCCTGCACGGCCGGATCCAGGCCCGGATCGTCTTCGACTTCGGCGAAGGGAGCTGACCCCCCCCGTGCCGGGTGCCAACGTCTCAGAGGCTCGCCGCGTGGTCGGGGACGAACGTCTGCAGATCACGCGGCGGGCGGACGTACCCCGTCGACGGCGGCCGCTCGGGCAGCTCCAGAACGGGCGGCGGCACCTCGCGATACGGGACGGTGGACAGCAGATGGGCGATCATGTTCAGCCTGGCGCGGCGCTTGTCGTCGCTCTCGACCACGAACCACGGCGCCTCGATGATGTCCGTGTGCACCAGCATCTCGTCCTTCGCCCGGGAGTAGGCCTCCCAGCGGGTGATCGACTCCAGATCCATGGGCGACAGCTTCCAGCGCCGCGTAGGGTCCTGCAGCCGGCGCCGGAACCGCTTCTGCTGCTCCGCGTCGCTCACCGAGAACCAGTACTTGCGCAGCAGCACACCCGCCTCCACGAGCATCCGCTCGAAGATCGGGCACTGCCGCAGGAAGATCTGGTGCTCCTCCTTCGTGCAGAAGCCCATGACGTGCTCGACCCCGGCGCGGTTGTACCAGCTCCGGTCGAACAGCACGATCTCCCCGGCGGCCGGCAGATGCTCCACGTAGCGCTGGAAGTACCACTGGGTCCGCTCGCGCTCGGTGGGCGTCGGCAGCGCCGCGATCCGCGCGACGCGCGGGTTCAGATGCTCCGCCACCCGCTTGATCGTGCCGCCCTTGCCCGCCGCGTCCCGGCCCTCGAAGACCACCACCACCCGGGCGCCCTCGGTCCGTACCCACTCCTGGAGCTTCACCAGCTCCGTCTGCAGACGCAGCAGCTCCCGCTCGTAGGCCTCACGCGGCACCTTCGCCGTCTTCTCCTCGGCCATGCCGCCTCCTCCGCCCGATGACGCCTCCTGTGAAGCGCCGCGATGACCCGCCTTGCCGACGTACCCCGATGACCGACGGAGTCTCCATGCCCAAGGCCGAACACCAGGACAGCACCGTACTGACCGACGACGAACTGCGCACTCTGGACGCCCACTGGCGGGCCGCCAACTACCTTGCCGTGGGCCAGATCTATCTGATGTCCAACCCGCTGCTCACCGAGCGCCTGACTCCCGCGCACATCAAGCCCCGCCTGCTCGGCCACTGGGGCACCTCGCCCGGCCTCAACCTGGTTCACACCCACCTCAACCGCGTCGTGAAGGCACGCGGCCTGGACGCGCTGTGCGTATGGGGTCCCGGGCACGGCGGTCCGGCCGTGCTGGCGAACTCCTGGCTGGAGGGCACGTACAGCCAGACGTACCCCTCCGTCCCCCGGGACCGCGAGGGCATGGAGAAGCTGTTCCGGCAGTTCTCCTTCCCCGGCGGAGTGCCCAGCCATGTCGCCCCCGAGACGCCCGGCTCCATCCACGAGGGAGGCGAACTCGGCTACTCCCTCGCCCACGCCTACGGAGCCGCCTTCGACAACCCCGGCCTGCTCGTCGCCTGCGTGATCGGTGACGGTGAGGCGGAGACGGGACCGCTCGCCGCGTCCTGGCACTCCAACAAGTTCCTCGACCCGGTCCACGACGGCGCCGTCCTGCCGATCCTGCACCTCAACGGCTACAAGATCGCCAACCCGACCGTGCTCTCCCGGCTCCCGGAGGCCGAACTCGACGAACTGCTGCGCGGATACGGCCACGAACCGATCCACGTCACCGGCGACGACCCCGCCCAGGTGCACCGCGCCCTGGCCGCCGCCTTCGACGGGGCCCTGGACCGGATCGCGCTGCTCCAGCGCACGGCCCGCGAGGAAGGCATCACCGAGCGGGCCCGCTGGCCCATGGTCGTCCTGCGCACACCCAAGGGCTGGACCGGCCCCGCCGAGGTCGACGGTGAGCCCGTCGAAGGAACCTGGCGCGCCCATCAGGTGCCCCTCGCCGGAGTCCGTGAAAACCCCGAACACCTGCGGCAGCTGGAGACCTGGCTGCGCTCCTACCGCCCCGAGGAACTCTTCGACGCCCAGGGGCGGCCGGTGGCCGACGTACTGGCCTGCGTGCCCGAGGGCTCGCGGCGCCTGGGCGCCACCCCGCACGCCAACGGCGGCCTCCTCCTGCGTGATCTCCCGCTCCCGCCCCTGGAG
Organism: Streptomyces sp. NPDC015532; assembly: GCF_043078065.1. Classification (NCBI taxonomy): domain Bacteria; kingdom Bacillati; phylum Actinomycetota; class Actinomycetes; order Kitasatosporales; family Streptomycetaceae; genus Streptomyces; species Streptomyces sp. NPDC015532. The sequence continues at coordinate 228,547 of NZ_JBIBSY010000011.1, forward strand.
CGCTTCGCCGTCCCGGTGGACAAGCCCGGAGCCACCGCGCACGAGCCGACCCGGGTCCTCGGCGGCCTCCTCGAACACGTCATGCGCGAGACCACCGAGCGCCGCGACTTCCGGCTGGTCGGCCCCGACGAGACGGCGTCCAACCGCCTGGAGGCCGTCTTCGGCGCCAGCGGCAAGGCCTGGCAGGCAGAGATCCTGCCGGTGGACGAGCACCTGGACCGGCACGGCCGCGTCATGGAGATCCTCTCCGAACACCTCTGCCAGGGCTGGCTGGAGGGCTACACCCTCACCGGCCGGCACGGTCTGTTCTCCTGCTACGAGGCCTTCGTGCACATCGTCGACTCCATGGTCAACCAGCACATCAAGTGGCTGAAGACGTCACGCGACCTGGCCTGGCGCGCCCCGATCTCCTCCCTCAACTACCTGCTCACCTCACATGTCTGGCGCCAGGACCACAACGGCTTCTCGCACCAGGACCCCGGCTTCGTCGACCACGTCCTCAACAAGAGCCCCGAGGTCGTGCGCGTCTACCTGCCGCCGGACGCCAACACCCTGCTGTCCGTGATGGATCACGTGCTGCGCAGCCGCGACTACGTGAACGTCGTCGTCGCCGGCAAACAGCCCTGCTTCGACTGGCTCTCCATGGACCAGGCCCGTGCCCACTGCGCCCGCGGCGCCGGCATCTGGGACTGGGCGGGAACCGCCGACGGCGCCCGGGACCCCGACGTCGTCCTCGCCTGCGCGGGCGACGTTCCCACCCAGGAGATCCTGGCCGCCTCCGACCTGCTGCGCCGCCATCTGCCCGAGCTCGCCGTCCGCGTCGTCAACGTCGTCGACATGACCCGGCTGCTGCCGAGCGAGGAACACCCGCACGGGATGAGCGACTTCGAGTACGACGGACTGTTCACCACGGACAAGCCGGTGATCTTCGCCTACCACGGCTATCCCTGGCTCATCCACCGGCTCGCCTACCGCCGCACCGGCCACGGGAACCTCCATGTGCGCGGGTACAAGGAGATGGGCACCACCACGACCCCCTTCGACATGGTCGTCCGCAACGACATGGACCGCTACCGGCTGGTCATGGACGTCATCGACCGCGTGCCCGGCCTCGGCGTCCGTGCCGCCGCCCTGCGCCAGAAGATGGCCGACGCCCGCTCCCGCCACGCCATCTGGATCCGCGAACACGGCACCGACCTTCCCGAGGTCGCGGACTGGACCTGGACCGGCTGAGGGCCCGCGCCCACGGCCCGCGCTCACGGGACAGGGCCGCCGTCGCCCCGCGTGTGCCGCGAGGCCGGCGGGCCTCCCGTACCGGAGGATGAAGGCATGGACGACCTCACCTGGGACTACGAGGGCTACCACCCGGCGCAGGAACGTCTGCGCGAATCGCTGTGCACCCTCGGCAACGGGTACTTCGCGACCCGGGGCGCCGCCCCGGAGTGCTCCGCCGACTCCGTCCACTACCCGGGCACGTACGCGGCCGGCTGCTACAACCGTCTGACCTCGCAGGTGGCCGGGCACCAGGTCGAGAACGAGGACATGGTCAACCTCCCCAACTGGCTGCCCCTGCGCGTGCGGACCGCGACCGGGACCTGGCTCACCCCCGACTCCCACCGGCTGCTCGACCACCGGCTGAGCCTCGACCTGGTCGCGGGCACCCTGGAACGCACCGTGCGCTACGAGGACGAGGAGGGCCGGCGCCTCGCCGTGCGGCAGCTTCGCCTGGTCCACATGGCCGATCCCCACCTCGCCCTGCTGCGCACGCAGGTGACGGCCGAGGGCTGGTCCGGCCCCGTCGAGATCGAGTCGGCGCTCGACGGGACGGTCACCAACAGCGGAGTCGAGCGCTATCGCTCCCTCGCCTCCCGCCACCTGACGGACGTCAGGGCCGGTACCGGGAAACCCGACACGGTCTGGCTGCGCTGCCGCACCTACGCCTCGGAGATCGGCATCGGAATGGCCGCCCGGACCGTCACGGACGCCCCCGCCGAGACCACGGACGCGCACACCCCGGGACGTGCCGCCCAGTCGCTCAGGATCGCGCTGAGCGACGGCCGGACGGTGACCGTGGACAAGACCGTCGCCCTGCACACCTCCCAAGACCTGGCGATCAAGGACCCGCTGGACGCGGCCGTCGACCGGGTCGGGCGGGCCGCGGACTTCGAGGGGCTGCTGGACACCCACCGCACCGCGTGGCAGGCACTGTGGCGCAACGCCGAAGTGGACGTGCGGGGCAGCGTGGGACCGATCCTGCGTCTGCACCTGTTCCACGTGCTCCAGACGCTCTCCCCGCACACCGCGGAGCTCGACGTCGGCGTCCCGGCGCGCGGGCTGCACGGCGAGGCCTACCGCGGGCACGTCTTCTGGGACGAGCTGTTCGTGCTGCCGTACCTGAACCTCCACTTCCCCGAGGTCTCCCGCGCCCTGCTCACCTACCGCCACCGCCGTCTGGAGCGGGCCCGCCGGACGGCCCAGGACGCCGGCCGCACCGGCGCGATGTACCCGTGGCAGAGCGGCAGCGACGGACGGGAGGAGACCCAGCAACTGCACCTGAACCCGCGATCCGGGCGCTGGCTGGCCGATCACTCGCACCTCCAGCACCACGTCGGATCGGCCATCGCGTACAACGTGTGGCAGTACTGCGAGGCGAGCGGCGACACCGAGTTCCTGCACACCAAGGGCATCGAGATGCTCGTGCAGATCTCCCGATTCTGGGCCGGCTTCGCCGAGTACGACGCCGCCCTCGGCCGCTACCGGATCCGCGGTGTCGTGGGCCCCGACGAGTACCACGACGCCTACCCGGACGCCATCCGGCCCGGGCTCGACGACAACACGTACACCAACGTCACGGCCGCCTGGGTGCTCGCCCGCACTCTCGACGTGCTGGGCGAGCTGCCCGAGCTGCTGCGCCGGGACATGGTGGAGCGGACCGGCCTCGACCCCGCCGAACTCGACCTCTGGCACGACGTGTCGAGCGGACTGCACGTGCCCTTCCACGCCGGGGTCATCAGCCAGTTCGAGGGCTACGGCGACCTCGCGGAGCTCGACTGGGAGGGCTACCGGGACCGGTACGGCGACATCCGGCGGCTCGACCGGATCCTGGAGGCCGAGGGCGACAGCGTCAACCGCTACCAGGCCTCGAAGCAGGCGGACGTGCTGATGCTGGGCTATCTCTTCGCGCCGGCCGAACTCGGCGCTCTGTTCCGCAGGCTCGGACACGAGGTGGACGACACCCTCTGGCGGCGCACCGTCGACCACTACCTGAGCCGCACGAGCCACGGTTCGACGCTGAGCAGTCTCGTGCACGGCTGGGTGCTGGGCCGGGCCCGGCGCGCCGAGGCCTGGACGTACATCCACGAGGCTCTGCGGGGCGACATCGCCGACCTCCAGGGCGGCACCACGGGGGAGGGCATCCACCTGGGCGCGATGGCGGGCACCCTCGATCTCGTCCAGCGCGGGCTGACCGGTCTGGAGACCCGCGGCGCAGCCCTGCGGTTCGATCCGGTCCCGCTGCCGGAGCTGTCCGAGTACGGTCTCGCGATCCGCTACCGGGGGCACCGTGGTGTGCAACTGCACCTGGGCGGGGGGAGGCTGAGCGTCAGTGTGCCGGCGTCGGACGAGCCGCCGATCGACATCACCCTGGCGGACCGCACGGTCACGGTGGCGCCGGGTGAGTCCTGCACACTCACGCTGCCGGAATGGCGACCATGACGGGGGACGCGGCACGGGAACCCGGGACGGGACGGGGGGACACTCGTGACGGGGGACAGGCGACCGGTGAACGGGGAGCGGCCGGGGGCGGGACTCAGCGCGTGGAGTGGTGGCCGGCCGCTTCCGGGTGTTCGAGCTGGTTGGCCATGACCGCGGCCTGGACGCGGCGCTGGACGCCGAGTTTGGCCAGCAGCCGGGAGATGTGGTTCTTCACCGTCTTCTCGGAGAGATAGAGCTCCTTGCCGATCTCACGGTTCGTGAGCCCGTCCCCGATCAGCGCGAGGATGTCCCGCTCGCGCGGTGACAGGCCGGCGAGCTCCTGCGAGGGGGCCGGTTCCTCGGCCGGGTCCGCGCGCAGTTTGCGCATCAGCCGGGCGGTGGTCGTCGGGTCCAGCATCGACTGGCCGGACGCGACGGTACGGACCGCCGAGACCAGGTCGGATCCCTTGATCTGCTTCAGTACGTAGCCCGCCGCCCCGGCCATGATCGCGTCGAGCAGCGCTTCCTCGTCGTCGAACGACGTCAGCATCAGACAGGACAGCTCCGGCATCCGGCTGCGCAGTTCCCGGCAGACGCTGATGCCGTCGCCGTCCGGCAGCCGTACGTCGAGAACGGCCACGTCGGGCCGCAGCGCGGGGCCGCGTACCAGGGCGTGCGCGACGCTGCCCGCGTCACCGACCACCGAGATGTCGGGCTCGGAGTCCAGGAGGTCGGTCAGACCCCGGCGCACCACCTCGTGGTCGTCCAGCAGGAAGACCCTGATCGGGTTCCGCTCGGAGAACGTACGCGCCTCGGCCATGGCGACCCCTTGTTCAGTGACGGACCACGGACCGTGGGCCCGCTCAGGCCATCGTCACGCTTCCGGCCTCGATGCACTAGGGCCGACCGGTCCCATACGGGTCCGCACACGTTCCCCCGTCGCGGGCGGGGGGCTCACCGACCCGCCCGGCGCCGGCGGTCAGCGCGCGCTGCCGCTGCCGTAGGGGGCGTACAGGTCCAGCAGCCGGGTCCGGGCCGACTGGAGCCGGTGGCCGACGATCTCGCCCGCCCACTGGGCCACGGCCATGCCCAGTTCGGGATCGTCGCGGCACAGGGCCCGGACGTCCTCGGCATCGAACTCGTAGGCGCGGACCGGGCTCGTCGCCTCGGCGCCCAGATGCCAGATGTGCGGGGCGAACAGCCAGGACCAGCCGACGAGTTCGTTGTGACCGAGGATCTCGATGACGGCCGCACGGCGGCCCGGGACCCGCAGGTCGAGGGACACCGTCCCGGTCCGGATGATCCAGAACCGGTCCGCGTGACGGCCTTCCTCGAACAGCCGGGTGCCCTCGGGGAACGACACCTCGCGGGCCATGGCCAGCAGCCGTTCCTGCTGGTGGGCGGGCAGCGCCCGCAACATGGTGGATGTGGTGGAAGTGTTCATGATCCTGCCTCTTCCTGGCGCGCGACCCTTCCGCCTCCAATCTCCGCCCGAGGCGCGCCCGCCGCCATGGGCCATGCGGCCCCGGTCATGGGCCGCATGGCACCGGCCGGGACCGAGGGCTTCCGCGGAAGCGGAATGCCGGCTCCGCGAGGCCCCGCCGCGCGTCCTCGGCGCCATGACCGCCCCGGCCCCCGTCACCGCCGAACGCCCCGGAACCCGGTCACCGCCGAACGCCCCCGGAACCCGGTCACCGCCGAACGCCCCCGGGACCCGGTCACTGTTGAACGCCTCCGGGACCCCTTCACCACCGCCGAGCGTCTCCCGGACGGCGACACCGTCCGGGAGACGTGAAGTCCCGTACCGCACAGGCTGGTTGACGCCTGCCGGGGACAAGGGGTCTCGACCATGGGAACGGACCCACCTCGGTCAGGGAGTCTTGTGCCCCCACTGCGGCCCGAGCCGCTCCCACTCGCGCTCCCACCGGCGGTAGCGCCGCTGGTCGAGCCGCCACCGGGCGAGGCCGCCCGCGCCGAAGACCAGGCCGCCCAGGGCCACGGCCGCGGCGACGCCCAGCAGGGTGGCCTCGGTGGCCGCGGCGCTCGTGGTCGGCGGTGCCGTGGTGGGCCGGCCCCGCGCGTCCGTCCAGATCACCACGTGCGATCCGGCCTTGTGCCCGGATTCCACCAGGGCGCTGCCGACGTGTGGTGTCCCGTCCGGCGCGTTCCAGCGGACCGTCGCCCGGACATGGTCGTAGGCCGAGCCCTCTCCGGCGGGTATCGACCTTTCCGTACTGCTGACCAGTACGGCCGGGATGGCGTGCCGGTCGTGGCGCAGCCGCGTGAAGGACTCGTCGGCGGCGTGGGCGGTCGCCAGGCCGGCGAGGGTGCCTCCCAGCACCATCACCATCCAGACGATCAGTACGATCCACGCCTCGAAGACGTCGTCACGGCGACGCAGCGGATTCCTCCGCCAGCGCCAGCACCACTGCCTCGCACCCTGTGCTCCGCGCATGGCACCGCACCTCCTCGTTACACCCCAACAGTGCAAGGGGATCGCGGAGCGCGCGAGCGGTGGCAGAGGCCGCCCGGTCCCGCGGCGGAGAGCGGAAGGCCCCGGCGCGCGGCATCTGCCCCGGTCAGGGCGGGGATGGCGACATCGACGCACGTACCGAACGAGCCGTCGACGCGAAAATGTCCGCCTTGGATACCGGGCCGCCCCGCTCACCGAGACACCCTCCCGGAGCGATCCGACGGCTCATACCCGAACAGACCCGACACGAGGGACATCACGTCCGGACCGGCGCGACGGGAGACCCCCGGCGTCAAAGAGGGAGAGGGGCGGGCCGTATCTCCGTCATCACGGAGGTACGGCCCGCCCCTCGCTCACTCATCGACCGGTGGCGGTCACAGGACCTCGGTCTCGTTGCGGGACGCCTCGCCCCACAGCGTGTGGAAGCTGCCCTGGCGGTCGGTGCGCCGGTAGGTGTGGGCACCGAAGAAGTCGCGCTGGCCCTGGGTGAGGGCGGCGGGCAGCCGGTCGGCGCGCAGGGTGTCGTAGTAGGACAGGGCGGCCGAGAACGCGGGCACCGGCACGCCTCTGCGGGTGGCCGTGGAGACGACCTCGCGCCACGGGACCTGGGCGTCCTTGATCTCGGTGGCGAACCCCGCGTCGGAGAGCAGGCTGACCAGGCCCGGATCGACGGCGTACGCGGCGCGGATACGGTCGAGGAACGCCGCGCGGATGATGCAGCCGCCGCGCCAGATCTTCGCCACCTCACCGAGGTCGATGTCCCAGCCGTACTCGGCCGCCGCGTCCAGGATCATCTTCCAGCCCTGGTCGTAGGCGATCAACTTCGAGGCATACAGGGCGTGTTCCACCTGGCTGGTGAAGCGCTCGGCCTCCGTTCCCGACAGCTCCCAGTGGGTGCCGCCGGGCAGGCCGCGGTAGGCGGAGCGCAGTCCGTCCTGGCTGGAGGCGGCGCGGGCGAAGGTCGCCTGCGCGATGGCGGTGACCGGGGAGCCGAGGTCCAGGGCGGTCTGCACGGTCCAGCGGCCGGTGCCCTTCTGCCCCGCGGCGTCCACCACGACGTCGACGAACGGCTCACCCGTGGCGGCGTCCGTGTGCGCCAGGACCTCGGCGGTGATCTCGATGAGGTACGAGTCGAGGCGGCCCTTGTTCCAGCGCCGGAAGATCTCCGCGATCTGCTGCGGCGTGTAGCCGCCGACGCGCCGGAGCAGGTCGTAGGCCTCACCGATGAGCTGCATGTCGGCGTACTCGATGCCGTTGTGCACCATCTTGACGAAGTGCCCGGCACCGTCGGTGCCGATGTGCGTGGCGCAGGGCTCGCCGTCCACCTTGGCACTGATCGACTCGAACATCGGGCCCAGCGAGGCGTACGACTCGGGGGAGCCGCCCGGCATGATGCTCGGCCCGTTGAGGGCGCCCTCCTCGCCGCCGGACACACCCGCGCCGACGAAGTGGATGCCGCGTTCGCGCAGCGACTGCTCACGACGACGGGTGTCACTGAAGTGGGCGTTGCCCCCGTCGATGATCATGTCGCCGTCTTCGAGCAGCGGGGCGAACTCCTCGATGACGGCGTCGGTGGCGGCACCCGCCTGCACCATGATCATGAGGCGTCGGGGGCGTTCCAGCGCCGCGACGAAGTCCTCGGCCGACTCGGCCGCGACGAAGGCGCCCTCGTGCCCGAACTCCTCGACCAGTGCCTTGGTGCGCGCGGGGGTGCGGTTGTGGACGGCGACGGTGTAGCCGTTCCGGGCGAAGTTGCGGGCCAGGTTGCGGCCCATCACCGCGAGCCCTGTGACGCCGATCTGCGCGGTCGCCTTCATGGTCTGCTCCTTGGATCCGGATCTGCCTGTCCGCGTACCTGACGGGCGGGCAGACGACTGTCGCTGTGCCGATCAGTACGCCGGGAGGGGCCGAGGTGTTCACCTTTCGCGCCAGGAGGTGTTCCGGACCGCGGGACGGACCTTCGGGCGCCGGACGGACATGGCCGCGCGGGAGCATCGCACCGCCGTGCGGAGCCGTTGGTTCGGCCGGCGTCCGGCTGCCCGGACGGCCGGTGCCGGAAGGAGGCGCGGTCGTCCCCGAACGACGGCCGGCGGCCGGGAAGAGGGCGGTCGCGCCGGGATCGCTGGCGGCGGCCCGGACAGGAGGGGTCGTGCCGAACGACGGGCTGACGTCGGGCCGGGTCAGCCGTTCCGGCGCTGTCGCCACCCGTGGTCCACCGGTCCGATACCGGCACCGAGCGCGAAACCGGCCTCGATCGCGGCGGTCACGTACGCCTTGGCCCGTCGTACGGCCTCCGGTACCGAGAGTCCCTCGGCCAGGCCCACCGCGATGGCCGAGGCGAGCGTGCACCCCGTGCCGTGCGTGTGCCGGTTGTCGTGGCGGGGCGCCCGCAGCCAGTGCTCGGCCGTTCCGTCGGTGAGCAGATCGACGGCCTGGCCCGGCAGATGACCCCCTTTCACCAGCACCCACCGGGGACCGAAGGCGAGCAGCAGCCCGGCGGCCCGGCGCATGTCCGTCTCGTCGTCCACCTTCAGCCCGGTGAGCTGAGCGACCTCGTCGAGATTCGGGGTGGCCACGGTCGCCCGCGGCAGCAACCGGGTCCGTACGGCGTCCAGCGCGTCGTCGGCCAGCAGCCGGTCCCCGTGCTTGGAGACGCTCACCGGGTCCACGACGACCGGGGCGCCCACGTCCGACAGCAACTCGGCGACGGTGGCGACCAGTCCGGGCGACGAGAGCATCCCCGTCTTCACGGCCTGGACGCCGATGTCGTCGACGACACTGCGGTACTGGGCCCGTACCGCCTCCTCGGACAGCTCCCAAGCCCCCTGCACACCCACGGAGTTCTGCGCGGTCACGGCGGTGAGCACGCTCATCCCGTGGGCGCCCAGCGCGAGCATGGTCTTCAAGTCGGCCTGGATTCCCGCGCCTCCGCCGGAATCGGAGCCGGCGATCGTCAGGACGCGCGGCGGGGTGGGCATGAGGTGTTCCTCTCGGATACGGCCACGGGCCCGAAGCCCTGGACCGGCGGAGCGACGGGCGGCCCTCAGACGCGGCGGCGCAGCCGCAGCGGGGCGTAGAGGGCGAGGGCGACGAGGAACGCGACGTAGTAGGAGAGGTCGGCGCCGTGCAGCGCGTCGGCCACCGGACCGACGTACAGGCCCGTGTCCATGAACGGCACGGCCGCGCCGAATGCCGCCACGAAGGCCACCAGCGACGGCCATGCGGAGCGCGGACGGGACATCTCGGCGGCGACGTCGACCGGGGCGTCCCCGCGCTCCCGCCCCCGGGCGATCCAGTCGACGACGACGATGGCGACGAACCCGGGAATCCAATAGCCCACGAACAACAGCACGTTCTGGAAGCGGGCCGTCGTGTCGGCGGCGTGCATCCACAGCACCAGCGGGAAGCCGAGCGCCGCGGCCAGGGCGGCCGCCAACGGGCGCGGAATCCGCACACCCAGGGTCTGGAGGGCCAACGAACCGCTGTAGTCGTTCATCGCGTTGCTGCACACCGCGGCGAGTGCCACGGCCAGCAGCCCGAACGCTCCTGCGGCGCCACCGCCCAGCAACGCGTCCACGCCCGCCGCTGTCTGGTCGGTCAGCACCGACGCGCCCCACAGCCCGAGGACCTGCACACCGACGAAGGACGCGACGAGCCCGAGCAAGGTGCACCAGAACATCCGCGGCCGGGACGTCGAACGCGGCAGATAGCGGCTGAAGTCACCGGCGTACGGCGCCCAGGACAGCGAGAGGCTCAGCGCGATGGTGCTGGTGAGCACGAACGCGCCGGCGCGGTCGGCGCCCGTCGCGGACCCGGTCGTCGCGGGGTGGACCCCGTCGAGCATCCGCCAGGCGATCGCCGCGAAGGCCACGGCGAGCACGAACGTCATGACGATCTGCAGGCGGTGGACGGCTTCGTAGCCGAGGACACCCAGGGCCCCCTGAGCGGCCATCATGACCAGCACGCCGAGCCAGAACGGCCAGCCGCACAGCCGCGCCAGCGCATCCCCGCCGAAGAGGCCGATCAACGCGTCCCAGGCGACCGAGGACAGCCACTGGAGCATCCCGGGCAGCACCACCGCCCGGCCGAACGCGAGCTGTGCGAGCGGGAGTTGGCCGGTGCCGGTGAGTCCGCCCCAGGTGCTGAGGTAGGCGGTGGGCAGGGCGCCGAACACGGTTCCGAGGACGACCGCGGCGAGCGCGGTGCCGAAGTCCAGGCCCAGCGCGATCCCGATGGTGCCGGTGAACACGCCCGTCATCGTCAGGTTCGGGGCGAACCAGACGGTGAACAGGCGCCCGGCCCCGCCGTACCGGTTGCTCTCGGGGACCGGCTCGATGCCGTGCCCCTCCACCCGAAGGTCACCGGGTGCGGCGGGCATCCGTCCGTCGAAGACGGCAGGCCGGGTGTCGGCGGGCAGCCCGCCGGGAACATGCGCCCATGGCATGGAAGACATCCCTCCGCCAGTATGAACTGGTTCAGGTTCGACGGGTGTGATCTCAGCCCTCGGACGGGGCACCCCGTGTCCGGTACGACGGACACACTAACCGCTCCTCGCGACCGAGCGGCAGTGGGTCCCCGGGCGGAACCCGTGCTCGGCTCCCGTGCGCGGAGGGCGGCGCCACCACCGGGACACGGACCGGACCGTCCGGGAGCCGTCCGGGGCCCGTGACCCCGGCGCCTCTTCGAAGGCGTCGCCTCATGGGGTCACACACCCGGGCCGGAGCGCGCCCGCGCGCGCTCCGGTTCATTCGAACGGCGCGACCGGGCCGGTTCGCAGCGCGGCGTGTGCCGCCCCTCGGTACTGTCGGAAGTGATCGCCGCTCGCTCTTCGCTCCCGGGTCCCGGACCCGGCGGCCGGGCGGAAGGAGGCAGGGTGCCGTGACCGTGATCTCCCTGAAGTCCGCGCAGGTGGGGGAAGGTCTCGTCCTGCCGTACGCCGAGGCCGGCTATCCCAGTGGTACGCCGGTCGTCTTCGTGCACGGTCTGGCCGACTCCTGGTGGTCCTTCGAACCCCTCCTGCGGCGCCTTCCGGCGTCCCTGCACGGATACGCGCCCACGCAGCGCGGGCACGGCGACGCCGGCCGGCCCCCGGAGGGCTACGGCCCGGACGACTTCGCCGCCGACCTCGTGGACTTCCTGAACGCGGTCGACATCCCCCGGGCCGTCCTGGTCGGGGCGTCCAGCGGCGGCGTACCGGCCCGGATCGTCGCAGGCAGCCACCCCGACCGCATCGCGGGCCTGGTGCTGCTCGGTGTCCCCGGCACCCTCACGGACAAACCGGCGGTGACCAGGCTGGCCGGCGCCGTGGAGGAGCTGACCGATCCCGTGCCCCGCGCGTTCGTCGAGGACTTCCTGGCCGGCACGGTGACCCGCCCGATCGCCCGGGGGTTCGTGGAGACCATGGTGGAGGAGAATCTGAAGCTTCCCGCGTACGTCTGGAAGGACACGGCCCGCGGACTCCTCGACGCCGATCTCCGCGCGACGCTCGCGGGCATCCTGGTGCCCACACTCGTCATCTGGGGTGAACAGGACGAGTTCCTGCCCCGGGAGGACCAGCAGACCATCCTGGACGCGGTGCACGGCGCGGAGTTCCTCGCCTACCCCGAGACCGGCCACTGCCTCCACTGGGAGCAGCCCGAACGCGTGGTCGCCGACATCACCGCGTTCGTCACGCGGATCGAGCATCCCGGCACGCGGTAAGGGCACCTGACCTCGCGCGGAGGGTGAACGGCGGTCCGTCCGAGCCGCGTCGGAGGTGATGCGAGGGGGCTCTCGGGGGCATGCGTCGCCGCCCGGGCGACACCGTGTCCGGGGCGGGCCGCGCGGGGCCGGGCCGGGGCGGACCGGGGGCGAGGCCGGGCCCAGGGCGGGGACGGACCGGGGGCCGAGGTGAGGGCCAGGACCGGGGTGGGGCCACGTCCCGTGACGCGATCCGACCGCTGTCCCCCGACGCCGGGTCTCTGCATGGCATGCTCATGCTCCCCACAGGAAGGGATCACGTGCCATGAGACCGAGCCGACGCTCCCTGCTCGCCGCCACCGCCGTACTGGGCTCCGTTTTCGCCGTCCCCGCGCCAGCCGGTGCCGCCCAAGTCCCCGTTGCGGGAACCTATTTCGTCCAGAGCGCCGTCACGGGACTGAACGCCGCCGACAGCGCGGGCGCGGTCGTCCAGCACAACCCCAGGGGAAACGAGGACCGCCAGCAGTGGACGCTGCGCCAGAGCGGTTCCTCCTCCGTGCTCGAAAGCACGGACAGCGCGGGCAGTTGCCTGGGCCGCTCGGGCGACCAGGCCCGGACCGTGGCCTGTACGAGCGCCGACGCCGCCTGGGAGGTGACGCCGGGCGGCACCGACCGGTACACGCTCAAAGCCCCGGGTTCGGAACGGTACTTGACGGTCACCGACAGGTCCTCGGGCTCCAACTACCCGGCCCAGCTGGCCATCGGCTCGGCCGGCGCTCTCGCCTCCTGGTACCTCACCCCGGCCCAGCCCGTGACCCGGCCGATGCCGCCCCAGGATCAACGAACCCTGGACCAGGTCACGTTCCTCACCGCCCACAACGCCTACGCCAACGGCGTGGACGGCGGATTCGCCCCGCCCTTCGTCAACTTCGTACCCAATCAGAAACGCGGTATCGATCAGCAACTCGCCGACGGCGTGCGAGGGTTCATGCTCGACCTGCACCAGACCCCCGACGGTGCGATCCTGTGTCACAACAGCTGCACCCTCGTCAGCAGGCCGGTCGCGCTCTGGGTCGACCTCCAGCGCATGGTCGACTTCCTCAAGCGGCACCCCGACCAGTTCGTCACCGTGTTCCTGGAGGACTACGTCGATCCGGGTGTCCTGCGTTCCGAACTCGCCCGCGTGAACGGTCTGTCCGACGTCCTCTACCGTCCCGACGCGACCGGCGTGCGCGAGAACGGCTGGCCGAAGCTCGCTGATCTGACCGCCGCAGGACACCGCATGCTCATCTTCACCGACCACAGCCGCTCGTCCGACGAGTCCGCCGGACTGACCCGGGACAGCTTCGGTGTCATGTACCAGCGTGAGTGGACCGTCGAGAACTACTGGTCGATGGGCTCGGGCCTCGGCTCCTCCGACTGGTCCTGCTACAGCCGCTGGTACGACGCGGGCACGAACGTACCGCTCACCCGCACGGAGAACGGCTTCCGCCCTCTCTTCGTCATGAATCACTTCCGCGACGTCACGATCTCCGGGACCGCCGGCACGGACAACACCAAACTCGCCGACCGGGCCCGCCGCTTCTGTGAGCCGGCCGCCCGCAAGAAGCCCAACTACCTCGCGGTCGACCGCTACGACCTGGGTGATCCCGGCTCCGCGGTGAACACGCTGAACACGTACGTCTATCCGTAGCCGGGCGCCACCGCGAGCCCCGCCGAGGGCACCCCGGGAGGGAGGGGTCCCGGGCGGGTCGCAGGGGCGTGGCCGGGGCGCCCGACGGCGGATGTCGGTACCGTGCGGCAGGCTCCACCCTCAGACGTGGGAGGGGATCACCATGGGTATGGGCTACAAGACGTCCTGGCTCGCCGTGCCCGGCGCCGACAGCAGGGCAGTCGCCGACGCGCTCGGGCTGGTCGGGCGCGTGGCGATGGACTGGGAGACAGGGTCCGAAGCGGCGTACAAGCGGGGCGTCTTCGTGGCGTCCCCCGTGGACGGCTGGACGCTGGCCCACGGCCGGGTCCACCTCGACAACGGACGCGACGGCGACGGTCCCGCCATCCTGGACTGGCTCGGAGTGCTCGGCCGGCGCTTCGGCGACCTTCAGTACTTCAGCACGGATCGCATCGGTGAGTATCACGCCTGGGCGAGGGTGGAGGCCGGCCGAGTGGTCCGGGCCTATTGCTTTCACGGCTGCGCCGGTGATGTGCCCCTGCGGTTCGGTGAGCCCACCGAGATCGAGCGCCGACTGGGCGTCGGGGAGCGGTGGCTGGAGGAGGGCTGGGAGAACTGGAGCGAAGCCGAGAGCGACGACTGGCGTGCCGCCATGCCGGATGAACAGCATGTCATGGCCATCGCGCGGAACTGGGGAATCTGTCCTCTGGACATCCCGGAGGGGGCACCCGTGGACGACGGCATCTACGGATTTCCGCCGGGCGTCGAGTGAGGCCCGCCCCGTCGGCCGGCCGCCAGGACCCGAAGCCGGATCCTTGATGCCGAGACGGTCCGGCGTTTCGAGGACTGCTGCCTGTGTCCGGCCGTCCGGCTCCCGGCCGACGCCCTCACGGACAACCGGCTGTCCTCCGCGCGGGGACGTTGATGAAGGGCTCGGACGCCCACGTCCATCGTGACGGCATCTGATCCCGTCGTGGGGTCTTCGCGGTGAGGGGCCGCCGTCATCGTGGAGTGGATGCCGGGGAAGAACCGCGCGAGGACGTACAGGAGCAGGCTCAGCCAGCAGACGGCGAACAGCCAGCCGCCCACGACGTCGGAGAACCAGTGGACGCCCAGATAGACGCGTGACAAGCCGACGAGCACGGCCCAGCAGCCGACGAGCAGGACGAAGGCTCTCCTGGACTGGGGGGCGCGGGCGAGCACCGCGAGGACGAGCAGTCCGGCGGCGACCGCGGAGGTGGTGGTGTGACCGGACGGGAACGACCACCCCGAGGCATGGGTGGCCCAGTTCTCCAGGGGCGGCCGGGGGCGGGCGATCAGTGACATCACGGCGAACCGCAGGGCCTGCGCGGCGGCCAGAGCGCAGACACAGGCGGCGACGGCGCGGACCCGCTGCCGTGCCGTCCGGCCGAGGAGCAGGCCGGCCACGACGACCAGCGTGTACGGGACGATTCCGGTGCCCGTGTAGGTCACGCCGCGTGCCAGGGCGAGTGCCATGTCCGGGCGGTGAGCGAGGGACCAGGAGGCCAGCTCCGAGTCGCCGGACAGAGGTGCGCCGTCGTGACCGGTCACGACCAGAGCCAGCAGCACGAAGGCGACCAGGCTCCCCAGCGCGGTCGACGCGGCGATGTCGCCGGTGCCCTGTCGCTTCATGGCCGGACCCGGGGGGCGTCGGTCTCGTACGCGGGTGCGCCCGGGGCGGCGGACATGGCTGTGGCCCCTTTCCACGGGAGGCGCGCACAGGGCAGGACCGCTCGCCCGCGCCTTGCCGCGTCGCGGTCTCGTCTACATAACTGTAGACGATGGCCTCCGGGGTGGTTCCCGGAATGCTCCATGAAGATCAGCGTCGCATCACCCGCGAGGGTCGGCCCCCTTTCGCCGACCGGGGGCCGGTGTCCCGTCACTCGGCGGAGCGCCGCGCCGTGTCGCCCCCGGGGATCGCCGCCGCCCGGTGGTGCCGGCGTCGTCCGCCCGTCCTCCCGCCCGTCCTCCCGCCCGTTCGCTCTCCCGCCCGCCCGTCCGCGCGCCCGTCCGCCCGGCCCGGGTGACCGGCGGAAGGGAGTCGCCCCGGTGCCCGGCAGGGAACGCCGTACCCGATGCCGTACCCTACGTGTTACGTATAACCCTGGAGAGGTCCGATGAGACGCATCGCCCTGGTCACCCTCGTCGTCGACGACTACGACGAGGCCGTCCGCCACTACACCGAAGCCCTTGGGTTCCGCCTCGTCGAGGACACCCCGAGGCCCGACGGCTCCCGCTGGGTCGTGGTCGAGCCGGGCGCGGACGGCGGCGGAACCGGACTGCTGCTCGCCCGGGCCAAGGACGAGGCGCAGCGCGGCCGGATCGGCGACCAGACCGGCGGACGTGTCGGCTTCTTCCTGTACACCGACGACTTCGCCCGCGATCACGCCAGGATGCGCGCCGCGGGTGTGACCTTCCTGGAGGAGCCGCGCCACGAGCCGTACGGCTCGGTCGTCGTCTTCCAGGACCTGTACGGCAACCGCTGGGACCTGCTCCAGCCCGCGGGCTGACCGGCCCGCTCTCCCGCGCCCTCCGGTACGCCCCGTACGCCCTGTACCTTTCCCTGCCCTCCGATCCGAACGACCTGCCGAGGAACACCGCACATGACCGCGCCCCGCATCGACATCGACACGATCCGCCGCCTGCCCAAGGCGGTCCTGCACGACCACCTCGACGGCGGCCTCCGACCGGCCACCCTGGTCGAGCTCGCGGACACCGTCGGCCACACCCTGCCCACCACGGACCCGCGGGAACTGGCCGGCTGGTACTACGAGGCCGCCAACTCCGGCGACCTGGTCCGCTACATAGCCACCTTCGAGCACACCCTCGCCGTGATGCAGTCCCGCGAGGGCCTGCTCCGCACGGCCGAGGAGTACGTCCTCGACCTCGCCGAGGACGGTGTCGTCTACGGCGAGGTGCGGTACGCGCCCGAGCTCATGGTCAACGGCGGTCTGACGCTGCCCGAGGTCGTCGAGGCCGTGCAGGAGGGCCTCGCGGCCGGTATGGCCAAGGCCGCCGCCGCGGGCACGCCGGTGCGTGTCGGCACCCTGCTGTGCGGCATGCGGATGTTCGAGCGGACCCGCGAGATCGCCGACCTCGCGGTGGCGTTCCGGGACGCCGGGGTCGTCGGCTTCGACATCGCGGGCGCCGAGGACGGCTTCCCGCCGGCCGACCACCTGGCCGCCTTCGAGCACCTGCGCCGCGAGAGCGTCCCGTTCACCATCCACGCCGGCGAGGCGCACGGTCTGCCCAGCATCCACCAGGCGCTCCAGGTCTGCGGCGCCCAGCGCATCGGCCACGGCGTCCGCATCACCGAGGACATCGTGGACGGCAAGCTCGGCCGCCTCGCCGGCTGGGTGCGCGACCGCCGTATCGCCCTGGAGATGTGCCCGACCTCCAACCTCCAGACCGGCGCGGCGAAGTCCGTCGCCGAGCACCCCATCACCGCCCTGCGCGACCTGGGCTTCCGCGTCACCCTCAACACCGACAACCGTCTGGTGTCGGGGACGACGATGACCCGGGAGATGTCGCTGCTCGTCGAGGAGGCGGGCTGGGGCGTGGAGGATCTGCGCACCGTGACGGTGAACGCGGTCAAGAGCGCGTTCATCCCCTACGACGAGCGCAAGGCCCTCGTCGAGGACGTCATCCTGCCCGGCTACGACATCTGAACCAGCCCGCGGACGTAGGCGGCCTGTCCGACGTGCTGGAGATCGTCGGACAGGACGCTGACCAGGCGTACGCCCAGGGTGACCGGCGGGTCCCAGCGTTCGTCCACGACGCGCTCGAAGTCGTGGGCGGCCAGCCCGCCGATGTAGTCGAGGCTCCGTTCGTGGACGGCGTCGTAGTAGCCGAGCAGCAGGTCGCCCGACTCCACCCGGACCCGGGCGACCTTCCCGGACGTGTGTCCGTACCCGGTGTCGCCCCGCGGCAGGTCGAGCGCGAAGCGCTTCGCCCAGTCCTCGGTGAGCCACACCTGCTCCGTCCCGGCCGCGTCGGCGACATGGTCGTCCTGGACCCGGGTGAGGTGCCAGACCAGCCAGGAGATCGAGTTCACCGTTTCGCCGGGGCGGGCGTTGAGGGCCTCCGGAGCGAGTCCGTCGACAGCGGCATGGACTTCTTCCCGGATGCGGCCGAATCCGTCGATGAGGATGTCCTTGGCAAGCATGGAACCACCATCGCCCATCGGGCCCGTCCCTGCGTCCGGAACCGTCCGGGTGTCCCGAAACGGTGCCGGGCGCGCCGGTTCCCGCCGTCGCCGCGCGTCCCGGACGGTTCAGACACCTTCCTGAGGGGCGTCGAGCAGCGTCATCAGGGCCCGCGCGGCCGGGCTCGTGGCCTCCGCCAGAGGCAGCATCGCGACCGTCTCGTACAAGCCCTCCGAGGCGCCCTTGAAGGGCAGCGCGGTGAGATCGCGGGCCTCCGGCTTGTGACCGAAATGGCGCGGTACGACGGCGATGCCGAGGCCCTCGTGGACGAGCTCCAGAAGGCTGTGGACGTCGTTGACCTCCAGGGCCACCGTCCGCCGCACACCCGCTTCCGCGAAGGCCGCGTCGGTGGTGCGCCGCGGACCCCAGTCGGGGTGGAAGTCGACGAAGGCCTCCCCGCCCAGTTCCTCGGGCGTGACCACGGCGGCGGTCGCGAGAGGGTGCTCGGCGTGACAGAGCACGGTCATCGGCTCACTGGCCAGCGGGACCGACCGCAGATGCTCGGAATCGGCACGGGTGCGCACGGCGAAGGCCAGGTCGAGACGGCCCGCCGCGACCTCCTCCGCCAGCGCCTCGGAACCCGCCTGGCGCAGCCGGATCTCCACGTCCGGATGACGCCGCCGGAACGCCGCGAGCAGCCGGGCGCAGTGCACGCCGGCTATGCACTGTTCGGTGCCGAGGGACAGCGTGCCGCGCAGTACCCCCTGTACGGCGGCCACGGCGTCGTGCGCCGACCTCACCTGGGCGAGGATCCGCTCCGCCTCCACGAACAGGGCGCGGCCGGCCTCCGTGAGGGTGACCCGGCGGGTCGTACGGACGAACAGCGGCGCCTGAAGCTCCCGCTCCAGCGCTCTGATCGAGGAGGAGAGGCCCGACTGCGAGACCATGAGCCGCTCCGCCGCCCGGGTGAAGTGCCGGTCCTCGGCGACGGCGACGAAGTGCTGAAGATGACGCAGTTCCATGAGAGGCAAGGGTAGGCGCCGAAGGGCGGGTGCCCGGACCGATTGAGAAGCGGGATCGCTCAATGCCATCCGATCCTTCCGTTGGACCGCTGCCCGGGGGGCGCGCGAGAGTGGAGTCAGCCTGTTCCCCCGGCCTCTCAGGAGTACGTGTTGTACACCCCGCACCCCGACCGTTACGCGGACATGCCCTACCGGCGCACCGGACGCAGCGGCCTGAAGCTTCCCGCGCTGTCGCTCGGTCTGTGGCACAACTTCGGCCCCGACCGGCCCGTGGACGTCCAGCGCGCGATCCTGCGCCGCGCCTTCGACCTCGGTGTCACCCACTTCGACCTGGCGAACAACTACGGCCCGCCGCCCGGCGCGGCCGAGTCCGCCCTCGGTGACGCCCTGAGAGCGGATTTCGCGCACCACCGCGACGAGCTGATCGTCTCGACCAAGGCCGGCTATCTGATGTGGCCGGGCCCGTACGGCGAATGGGGCTCGCGCAAATACCTGCTGTCCTCGCTCGACCAGAGCCTGGGCCGGATGGGCCTCGAGTACGTCGACATCTTCTACTCGCACCGCCCCGACCCGGAGACTCCGCTGGAGGAGACGATGGGTGCCCTGCACTCGGCCGTCCAGCAGGGCAAGGCGCTGTACGTCGGCGTCTCGAACTATTCGGCGGAGCAGACCCGCGAAGCCGCCCGGATCCTGGCCGAGCTGGGCACCCCGCTGCTCATCCACCAGCCGCGCTACTCGATGCTCGACCGCCGCCCCGAGGACGAGGGCCTGCTGGACACGCTCGACGAGCTCCAGGTCGGTTCCATCGCGTACTCGCCGCTGGAGCAGGGCCTGCTCACCGGCCGCTATCTCGACGGCATCCCGGAGGACTCGCGCGCCGCGAGCGACAGCCCGTTCCTGAGCGCGGACACGGTCACCGAGGATCTCGTGGGCCGGCTGCGGACCCTCGACGAGATCGCCAAGTCCCGCGGCCAGTCGCTGGCCCAGCTCGCGCTGGCCTGGGTGCTGCGCCGCGGCCGGGTCACCTCGGCCCTGGTCGGCGCCAGCAGCCCGCGGCAGCTGGAGGACAGCGTCGAGGCCGTCGCCAACCTGGACTTCACCGAGGACGAGCTCGCCCGGATCGACGCGGTGGCCAGGGCGTAGGGCCCACGGCGCCGAGCGCGCCCGCGGGTTACGCCGAGGTCCCCGACGCGCGGTCGCGTCGGGGACCTCCTCGGAACAGAGGGTGACGGCGGTTCGGTGCGGTCGGTGTTCGCGGACCTGGCGAACCGGCCTTCACGCGGGAACGTAGGCATGCTCAAGGCCCTTGTCCCGAGCCGGTGTTCGGCTTGAGGAAGCGGTACGGCGACCGTGGCGGGCGCCGCGCGAAGCGCCGATCTCCCCACGGGGCATGCCAGAAGCCGGAGTTCAGGGGCCCGCAAGACCGAGGGCGGTTCCGGGGCCGGGAAAGCTGTCGATGCCCTTTCGGCCAACCGCGGCGGTGAATATGCCAAGAGACTGGCTGAATTCACATGGTGACAGTGTGTCAGTAGTGACGATACTCAATCAGTAGGGCAATTCAGCCATGCCTGTGCAATTGCACGGAGCATAGCCCATGAGCCGCAGGGAAAGTGAGGCCGGACCGGCGACGAGCGACGCCAATGGGGGAAAACCGTGCACGACGAATTCCTGTGCCATGTCACCGCGTACGGCATATGCGGCGGTCAGCGAGTCGGTGTACCCCTTGGCACGTATCGCGCGCCGACCCTCGCGCTGGCCCTGTGGTGGATGCGGGACCGTGCGGCCTGGATGGCCGAACGGCTCGATCCGCAGCCCGAGGACCCCACCTATCCGCCCAACGCGATCGCGCCGGTGGGGGACACCGTTCCCGACGTCCCGACGATGCTGCGCGCCTGGTGCGGTGACTCGGGGCAACAGGAGCTGGTAGCCGAGGAGTTGGCCGCGGGCAAACTCGTCCGCGTTTCCACCAGCGACGACACCACCGAGTACGAACTGCTCGCGGAATCGGTGGACGCGCTGCGCATGCACCGCACCGCCGGAGTTCTCGGAATCTCCGCCGCCTGACCGTTCGCGCGTCCCGGCCACCGGACGCAGATCAGGCACTTATCTGGGCGAATCGTTAGAATTCTGACATGGCAGAGAGGCCGCTCGCGGCGACTGCACCCGAGCTCGTCCTCGAAACCGAGACGGGCTCGACGGTGATGAGTCCGAACCACGATTACCACGTCGGGCGCGATCCCCTGTGTGAGGTCGTGATCGACGACGTCCGGGTCTCGTGGCACCACGCGGTGCTGCGGCCCCAGGCCGATCACTGGACGCTCGAGGACGAGAACAGCACGAACGGCACGTACGCCGACGGCCGGCGCGTCCATGAATGGGGCGTCGGACCCGGCAGCGTGATCCGCTTCGGAAGTCCCGCCGACGGCCCGCGCGCCGTCCTCGTCCGCCGCCCGCCACCCGCCGCGGAGCGCCCCTCGGCCGTCTCCATGCCGGCCGCCACGGGCACCTTCAAGGCGCCGACCACCGTACGGCCGCTGCCCTCCCGCACCGTCCGCATCGGCCGCGGCGCCGACAACGACCTCGTCATCGACGACCTGATCGTCTCCCGGAACCACGCCGAACTGCGGGCCCGGCCCGACGGGACGTACGAGATCGTCGACCTCGGCAGCCACAACGGCACGTTCCTCAACGGACAGCCCGTCGAGACCGCCCTGATCACACCCGGTGACATCGTCGGCATCGGACACTCCGCGTTCTGCCTCGTCGGCGACCAGTTGCAGGAGTACGTCGACAGCGGCGAGGTCTCCCTCGACGTGCAGGACCTCACCGTCGAGGTCGACCGGGGCAGCAAGACGCTCCTGGACCGGGTGTCCTTTCCCGTCGGCGAGAAATGTCTGCTCGCCGTCGTCGGCCCGAGCGGCGCCGGCAAGTCCACGCTCCTGAACGCGCTCACCGGACAGCGGCCCGCCGACCACGGCACGGTGCTCTACGACGGCCGTGACCTCTACCGCGACTACGCCGAGCTGCGCCAGCGCATCGGCCTCGTCCCGCAGGACGACATCCTGCACGCCCAGCTGACCGTCCGACGCGCGCTGACCTACGCCGCCGAACTGCGCTTCCCGCAGGACACCGCCAAGGAGGAGCGCCTGGCGCGGGTCGACGAGGTGATCGGCGAGCTGGGCCTGGAACAGCGTGCCGACCAGCCCATCCACAGCCTGTCGGGCGGACAGCGCAAGCGCGTCAGCGTGGCCCTGGAACTGCTCACCAAGCCGTCCCTGCTCTTCCTCGACGAACCGACCTCCGGACTCGACCCGGGCATGGACCGCTCGGTGATGCACATGCTGCGCGGCCTCGCCGACGACGGCCGGACGGTCATCGTGGTCACCCACAGCGTGCTCAGCCTGGACGTCTGCGACCGGCTCCTGGTCCTCGCGCCCGGCGGCAAGGTGGCCTATTACGGGCCGCCCGACGACACGCTGGCCTTCTTCGGCTACCGGCAGTGGCCCGAGGCGTTCGAAGCCTTCGAGCGTGACACGGACCGTGACTGGGCGGGGGAGTACCAGGACTCGCCGTTCCACGGTCAGTACATCGACAGGTCGACCTCGCAGCCGAGAATGCCGGACGCGGCCACCGGGGCGCTCGTCGGACCGCCGCCGAAGGCCCAGAGCTGGGGCTCCCAGCTCAAAACCCTGGTCCGCCGCTACGCGGCCGCGCTCGGGGCCGACCGGACCTTCCTCGCCATCATGATCGCCCTGCCGTTCGTGATGGGTGCGATGGCACGGGCGCTGGCGGGCGGCAAACTGACCCAGGAGACGGCGATGAACGCGCTGCTCATCCTGTGTGTCGGCGGTGTGCTCACGGGCGCGGCCAACGCCGTCCGCGAACTCGTCAAGGAACGGACGATCTACCAGCGAGAACGGGCCGTCGGGCTGTCCAGATCGGCGTACCTGATGTCCAAGGTCGTCGTGCTCGGCACCATCACCGTGCTCCAGGCCGTCGTGCTCACCCTGGTCGGCCTGTTCGGCGTCGACCTCAACGCACCCGGGGGTGAGGGCGTCCTGATGCCACCCCTCGTGGAGATCACGCTGGCCGTGGCCCTGCTGGCCTTCACCGCGATGATGCTCGGCCTCCTCGTCTCCGCCGTGGTGCGCAAGGAGGAGGTGACGATGCCGCTGCTGGTGCTGCTGGCCATCGTCCAGGTGGTGTTCTGCGGCGCCCTGCTGAAGCTGCACGGTGTGCCCGGCCTGGAACAGCTGTCCTGGCTCGTGCCCTCCCGCTGGGCCCTGGGAGCGATGGCCGGGACCATCGGCCTGGCCCGGATCGTGCCCGGCGAGCTGACCGGCGACCCGATGTTCCGGCACTCGACCAGCGCGTGGCTCATCAACATGGGCATGCTCGTGGTGCTCTCCGTCGTCTTCGGCTGGCTGGTCGCCCGGCTGCTGCGACGGCACGAGCCCGCGGTCATGCGGAAGTAGCCGCCGATGACGAGCCCCGGCTTCCGCCCGACGCATGTCGTTCCGCAGGACGGGCTGCCCGCCTGGGAGTCGCCCGACCCGTCCCGGCCCACCGTTCCCCTGGACGCGCTCCTGCCGGTCGAACTCGTCGACCGGCTCGGGGACTGGGGACGGGTCGTGTGCGCGAACGGCTGGTCGGCCTGGGTCGACGGGCGTCTGCTGATCGGCGTACCGCAGGTACCGCCGGCGGCGACCCGTCCGCTTGCCCGCACGGCCGATCCGCGCCCGCTGCTGGCCCGCGTCGAGCAGGCGCTCACCGACTACCGGCGGGCGGCCGAGGACCTGGCGTCCGGACAGCTCGAGGCCGAGAACTTCCGTGCCCGGACGCAGGGCAGCCGGATCGGCGTGGTCGTCGACGGCGAGTCGCTGTGGCTGTACGACGGAGAGCACGAGCGGTGGGTGTACTGCGACGGGACGCGGCTGAGCACCTTCGCTGCCGAGCGCACCCCCTCGACCGCGCGACGCGAGAGCGACCACCAGATCCGCGAACAGGAACCGCCCCGCGAACAGGAACCGCCGCCGGAGCGGGAACCGCCGCGGGACCGGAGTCCGGAGCGGGACCGGAGTCCGGAGCGGGACCGGGGCCCGGAGCGGGACCGGACGCAGGAATCCGACCGGTCGCGGGAGGCGGATCGGTCGCCGGACCGTTCGCAGGGGCCGAGCAGGGCGCAGGAGCGCCAGGCGGAGCCGACGCGGATCGTGCGGGAGTCCGCCCCCGGCGGGCCTCCGGGCGGACCTCCCAGCGGGCCGCCGGGCGGACACGAGCCCACCCGCCTGGTCACGTTCAGCGGTGACGAAGGCGACGACGGGAGCGAGGACTGATGCACGGCGCCGGGCAGGACCGGGGTGACCTCTGATGGACGAGACGTCCGGGCGGGACACCAGCCTGTTCTCGGGGCGGCCGTCCGACCTGATCGGACGGCAGATCGCGGGCTACCGGATCGAGCGGGAGATCGGCCGCGGCGGGATGGCCGTCGTCTATCAGGCCAAGGACCTGCGTCTGGACCGCACGGTCGCTCTCAAACTGCTCGCCCCGGAACTCGCCCGGAACGACACCTTCCGCGGCCGCTTCACCCACGAGTCACGGGTGGCCGCCGCGATCGACCACCCGCACATCGTGCCCGTGTTCGAGGCGGGCGAGACGGACGGCGTCCTCTACATCGCCATGCGTTACGTGGCCGGACGCGACCTGCGCCATCTTCTCGACCGTGAGGGCCCGCTGACGGTCACCGTGGCCGCCCGGATCGGCATCCAGGTCGCCTCCGCGCTCGACGCGGCGCACGACCACGGCCTGGTGCACCGGGACGTGAAACCCGGCAACATCCTGGTGGCCCAGGGCACCGACAGCGACCACCCCGAACACGTCTATCTCACGGACTTCGGACTGACCAAGAAGTCCCTGTCGCTGACCGGGTTCACGAGCGTCGGGCAGTTCGTCGGCACCCTCGACTACGTGGCGCCGGAGCAGATCTCGGGCAAGCCGGTCGACGGCCGCTGCGACGTCTACAGCCTCGGCTGCGTCGTCTACGAGACGATGGCCGGACATCCGCCCTTCCAGCGCGACGACGACATGGCGCTGCTGTGGGCCCACCAGTACGACCAGCCGCCGGCCCTGACCAGCCATCGCCCCGATATCCCGGAGGCGGTCGACGCGGTCCTCGCGAAGGCGCTCGCCAAGAGCCCCGACGACCGGTACGACTCGTGCCTGGCCTTCGTCAGCGCGCTGCGGATCGCCGCACGCGGCCCGGTGACCGGGGGCGGCACCGGGGCGAGCACGGAGGCCGAGGTGGTGTCGGGCGGCCCGGGGCCCGTGCCGCAGCCACCCGTCTGGGCCCGGCCGGTGTTCCGGGGCTGAGGCGCCACCCTGAGGCGCCACCCTGAGGCGCCACCCTGAGCCGCCAGCCGTCAGCCGTCAGCCGTCAGCCGTCAGCCGTCAGCCGTCAGCCGTCAGCCGTCAGCCGTCAGCCGTCAGCCGTCAGCCGTCGGGCGTCGGGCGTGAGTTGTCGGGCGTCAGTCGACGGTCATCGGCCGGGGGAATCGACCTCGCCCTTGCGCCGGACGCCCTTGGCCAGAACGGCGCCCAGGAAACCGGTGACCAGACCCCACAGCACGGCGAGACCGAGGGCGCCCCACACCTGGGGCTTCAGGAAGAGCTCCCCCTTCAGGCCTCCGCCGATGTCACCGAGACCGAGGATCGACAGGCCGTAGTTCGCCGAGATCCGGCCCAGCAGGCAGATCATGAGCACCGTCAGCGCCAGTGCGACCGCCATGCGGACGGCGTGCTGCCAGGCCCGCGTCCGGGACGGTGAACGGGCCGCCATCAGGAACGCCGCCCCGAGCAGCAGGACGGCGTCGACGACCACCAGCCACCAGATCCTGCCGTCGTAGTCGGCGAGGGAGCCGAGGTTGAGCGCGGACACGTCCGGAGTGCGCAGCACCTCGTCGAGAACGTGCGGCATCGGCAGCCCGAAGGGCCCGTCCACCCGTCCGTTCCAGGTGGCGCCCAGCCCGATGGTGAACGCGAGCCAGACGACATTGGGAAGACCGAGGAGCATCACGGCGAAGGTCTCGGCCGGATGCCCGCGGGTCGCCGCCACGACCAGTCCGATGACCACGCCGAGGCCCACGCAGGCGAGCAGCAGGATCACCATGGCGTACGCGGCCGGTCGCACCGCTTCCTGGAAGCGCAGCAGCCGGGCGGGGAGGGCGGCACCGCGCGAGACCAGCAGCGCGATCACGAACACACCGGCGAGCCACAGCACTCCGAAGACCAGCGTCGGTGCCACGGCGGCCTTGAAACCCACCTGGGGCGTTGCGCCGAACAGGTCGCCGATGGCGCCGATGGTGTCGTTCCCGAGGTCGATGGTGAAGTTCTGGCGGGCGGCGAGCGCCAGACCGATCAGGACGAGCAGCCACAGGACGGCGAGCCGTCCGGCCCAGCCGGCCAGCTCCGTCGTTCCGGCGACGGCGCGATGCCGCAGCGGCCGCAGGAATCCCGCCCCGAGCACCAGCGCCCCGGTCAGGGTCACCGACAGCGGAATCACCGTGAGGCCCGCCTTCGTCTCGGCGATGGCTCCCGCGTCGCCCGTGAACTCGATGGTCCCGCCGACCGCCGTGACCAGGGTGGCCGCGACCACTCTCGGATAGGCGTTGTCGGGGAGGTCGGTGGCGCCGGAGGCCCACAGGCCGAGAGCGGCGACCACCCCCATCAGGACCAGACCGGCCAGTACGGCCACGAGGGCCTGGAGCCAGCCGTGACGGGCGGCCGGACGCGCACCGCTGCTGGGTGCGGGCTGGGCGGACGGTGTCTGGTGACTCACGCTGCCACGCTAAGCAGCACCGGCACCGACCGCCCCTCGGGAGAGCCGGCCGCGTCGGCTTGCGGGCACCGGCGGAGCGAGGCACACAATGGGTTTGTCGTGTAAGAAATCATCACAAAAGCACCTCGGTGCCACCGCATCCCTCCATCGGGAGAAGAGCTTGTGAGCGTCGAACCGCCGTCCTCCGGCCGCCCCACAGGACCGCCCTCGGGCCCGCTGTCGGGCCCCACGCAGCCGAGCCCCACCCAGCCCGTCAACCTCCCGCCCGCCGGTCCGCCCAGCGGCGCGTCCGGCGCGGGTGGCGGAGCCGGCGGGCCGGGAAGCGGTGGTACGGGAGGGGGCGGTACGGGTGGCGGTGGCTCGGGTCCCGAGGGGCCGGGCGGTGGAGCCACCGGTCCCGGGCAGCCGGGCGGGGGACCCGAACGGCCCTGGTGGCGGTCGGCGCCCCGGGTCGCGCTGATCACCGGTGTCGTGGCGGCGGCGGTGATCCTCGGACTGGTCTTCACCGGCGGCGGCGGAGGGACCAAGAACACCAGCGGTGAGGTCTTCGCGGCGTCCTCGGACAAGACGGGGCCCGACCCGTTCACCGAGTCGACGGCCAACGACAGTTCCATCGAGACGCAGAGCCCGGCGGCCACGGTCTCGTCGGCGCCCGCCAACGCGACCCGTACGTTCAGAGGCAACACGGCCGGCCTCTACGGCGGCACCCGCAACGTGTCGAGCTGCGATGTCGAGAAGCAGATCAGCGCGCTGAAGGCGGACCCCGCGAAGAACAAGGCCTTCGCCTCCGTCGTGCGCGTCCAGCCCGACGCGGTCCCCGCCTATCTGCGCTCCCTGACCCCCGTACAGCTGCGTCTGGACACCCGCGTCACCAACCACGGCTACCGCAACGGCGCCCCCACCAGCTACCAGGCGGTCCTCCAGGCGGGCACCGCCGTCCTCGTGGACTCCCGGGGCGTGCCCCGGGTGCGCTGTGCCTGCGGCAACCCGCTGCTCGAACCGGTACCGCAGAAGGGCACCCCCAAGACGACCGGCGACCCGTGGCCGTCGTACCGTCCGCAGAACTCCGTGGCCATCGCCCCGTCGACGACGGTCATCAACGTGTTCGTTCTCTACGACCCCGAGAGCAAGGAATGGATCGAGCGGCACCGGGGTGACAACGTGGAGAAGGACAAGAAGACGCACCCCCCGGTGAAGCCCTCGCCGTCGGTCAGTGACTCGGGCTCCAAGTCCCCGTCGACCTCGACCTCGCCGTCGTCCGAGAGTTCCTCCCCGTCGTCCTCCTCCTCCGAGCCGTCCTCCTCCGCGCCGTCCTCGGTGGAACCGGAGAGTCCTTCCAGCGAGCCTCCGCCGCCCGCGACGGAGTCGGCCCCGGCCTCCGGCTCGTCGTCCGGCGATCAGTCGCCGGAGCCGGCCGGTTCCTCTCCCGCTCCGGACAACGGGACGTGAGGTCCCGGCCGGCGTCCCGGATTCACCGAGAGCGGAACGCCGGTCCCTTCCCGTACGGCCCCGCGCTTCTAGGCTGAAGGGGTGAGCGACCACATGACGAACGAAGCCCGCGTCATTCCCCTGCGCCCGGCGGCGGGGGAGCCTTCCCGGACAGCGCCGCCGGCCGGTGCGCCGCCCCGGGCGCCACGGCCACCGGTGCTCGCGCCCCTCCGGGGACCCGCGGCTCCCGCTCCCGCGGGCAGGGAGCCGCTGTGGCGCGATCTGGTCGGCGATGTCCTGAGGCGCGAGCGGCTGGCCCAGGAGCGCACGCTCAAGGACGTGGCCGACGCGGCCCGGATCTCCATGCCCTACCTCTCCGAGGTGGAACGCGGCCGCAAGGAGGCCTCCTCCGAGGTCCTCGCCGCGGCCGCGCGCGCCCTGGGTCTCGGTCTGACCGAACTGCTGTCGCTGGCCCAGCGGGAGCTGACCCGGCACACCCGGGCCGGGTCCGTCCGCGGCCGCTCCGCGTCCACCCCGTCCTCCGCCTCCCGGTACGACGGCATGTGTCTCGCCGCCTGACGCCGTCCCGCGGGCTCGCCGAGGTCAGACCACGGCGAGCCGGCGGCTCAGGATCTCGTCCGCGAGGCCGTACTCCACCGCTTCCCGCGCGGTGAAGATCTTGTCGCGGTCCATGTCCGCGCGCAGCGTCGCGGCGTCGCGGTGGGTGTGCCGGGACAGGACCTCCTCGACCTGCGAGCGGATCCGCAGCATCTCCTTGGCCTGGAGGCTGAGGTCGGACACCGTGCCCTGACGGCCGCCACTGGCCGGCTGGCCGAGCAGCACGCGGGCGTGCTCCAGGACGAATCGCCGCCCGGGGTCACCCCCGGCGAGCAGCACGGCGGCCGTGGAGGCGGCCTGTCCGACGCAGAACGTCGAGATGGGCGCCTGTACGAAGGTCATCGTGTCGTAGATGGCCATCAGCGAAGTGAACGAACCCCCGGGCGAGTTGATGTAGATCGCGATCTCGCTCTCCGGGCTCGACGACTCCAGATGGAGGAGTTGCGCGATGACGACGTTGGCGACGCCGTCGTCGATCTCCGTGCCGAGGAAGATGATCCGCTCGGAGAGCAGCCGGCTGAAGACGTCGTACGACCGCTCGCCCTGCGGGGTCCGCTCGACGACGTTCGGAATCGTGTACGTACCCATGTCAGAGTCCCATCCGTCGGCGTGACGCGGCCGGGCGGACATCGTCGAGGGACTCCACGACCCGGTCCACCATGCCGTACTCCCTGGCCTGCTCCGCCGTGAACCAGCGGTCGCGGTCACCGTCCCTGGAGATCGTCTCCTCGCTCTGGCCGGTGTGTTCCGCAGTGATCCGTTCGATGGCTCGCTTGGTGAACTCGTGGTTCTGTGCCTGGATCTCGATGTCGGCGGTGGTGCCGCCGATGCCCGCGGACGGCTGGTGCATCATGATCCGCGTGTTCGGCAGGGCGAAGCGCTTGCCGCGCGTGCCGACGCTGAGCAGGAACTGTCCCATGCTCGCGGCGAATCCCATCGCGAGCGTGGAGACGTCGTTGGGGATCAGCCGCATGGTGTCGTAGATGGCGAGCCCGGCGGTCACCGAACCGCCCGGGCTGTTGATGTAGAGGCTGATGTCCGTGCGCGCGTCCTCGGCGGACAGCAGGAGCAGCTGGGCGCACACCCGGTTCGCGGAGACCTCGTCGACCTGGGTGCCCAGGAAGACGATCCGCTGGGCCAGCAACTGCGCGGCCAGATGGTCGTCGTAGCGGGTCGCCGGGGTGTCGCCCTCCTCGGCCCGCGGCGTGCGGGCCGGGTCCTGGCCGGTGATGAGGGGAGTCATGGTTCCTCCTGGTCGTGACGCGGCGGGTGTCGCCGCTGACTCCACTCTCGGTCGGGTGGCGGTGCCGGTGCGGATTTCTCGGCCCGTGGCAGATTCGCTGTCGGCAGAGCAGGAAGGCGCGCCCGGTGTGTTCCGCGGAGTGCCCGGCGACGGCCGCCACGGCCGTCGCGAGGCGGGCCGGCGGAGTACCGTCACCGTCCCTCAGACGACCGGGCGGAGTTGGCGGAAGAAGGCCCGGATGTCCCCGACCAGCAGATCCGGTTCCTCCATCGCGGCGAAGTGACCGCCCCGGTCGAACTCGGTCCAGCGGACGATGGTGTCGGTGCGTTCCGCGACGTGGCGCAGCGCGACGAAGTTCTCCTCGGGGAAGACGGCCAGGGCCGTCGGAGCGGTCGACGGCTCGGGCGGTGTGCCCCAGTAGGCGGCGTGGGCCCGCTCGTAGTAGATCCGCGCGGATGAACCGGCCGTCCCGGTCAGCCAGTACAGCATCACGTTGGTCAGCAGCAGATCCCGGTCGACGGCGTCCTCGGAGCGGTCACGCGAGTCCGTCCACTGCCTGAACTTCTCCGCGATCCAGGCCAGTTGACCGACCGGAGAGTCCGTGAGGGCGTACGCGAGGGTCTGCGGCCGGGTGGACTGCAACGCGGCGTAACCCGCTTCGTCGCGGTTCCACTCCTGGCCCCGCCGCCAGGAGCGGAGGGTGCGCTCGCGCTCGTAGGGGCTCAGCGCCGCCAGTTCCGGGGCGGTCGGCTCGGTGACGGCGAACGCCCCGGGCAGCAGGTTGAGGTGGACGCCGGTCACCCGGTCGGGGTGCGCGCGCCCGAGCTCGCGTGAGACGGCCCCGCCCCAGTCCCCGCCCTGTGCGCCGTATCGCCGGTAGCCGAGACGTTCCATCAGCTCGGCGAACGCGGCGGCCACCCGGGTGAACTCCCAGCCGGTGTCCCGGGTCGGTCCCGAGAGCCCGAAGCCCGGGATGCTCGGCACGACCAGTTGGAAGGCGTCGGCCGGATCGCCGCCGTACGCGCGCGGATCGGTCAACGGCCCCACGACATCGGTGAATTCGACGATGGACCCGGGCCAGCCGTGCGTCATGATCAGCGGGGTGGCGCCGGGTTCCGGCGAGCGGATGTGCGCGAAGTGCACGCGGGCGCCGTCGATCTCGGTGGTGAACTGCGGCCACGAGTTGAGGCGTTCCTCGGCCGCGCGCCAGTCGTAGGCGTGCCGCCAGTGGTGGACGAGATCCTGGAGGTAGTCCATCGGGACTCCGTAGGACCAGCCCACTCCGGGCAGTTCGTCGGGCCAGCGGGTGGCGTCGAGGCGGCGGTGCAGGTCGTCGATGTCGCTCTGCGGGAAGCCGACACGGAACGGATGGACGCCGGGGGAGCCGGTGGGATGCATTCCGCGGATGTTAACGCCGCGCCCGGATCGCCCGGTACGGGTTTTCCGCGGGACCGGGACCCGGCGGCCGGGTGTCACCGGACGGGTTCCGGGGCGGCGCCGGGGCGTCGCGGGTGCGGTCGTGCGCGCGCGGCCGATGAGTTTTCGGACGAGGATCGGTCGACAGAGGTGACGACGATTTTCCGCCCGAGGAGGTACACATGCCCGCCGACGGTTTCAGCACCTGTCTGTGGTTCGACGGCCAGGCCGAGGAGGCCGCCCACTACTACGTCTCGATCTTCAAGAACTCCCGGCTCGGCCGGGTCGGCCGCTACACCGAGGCCGGGCCGGGGACCGCCGGTTCCGTGCTGGCCGTCGAGTTCGTGGCCAACGGCCAGAAGTTCGTCGCGGTCAACGGAGGACCGCAGTTCACGTTCGACGAGGCGATCTCGTTCCAGATCCACTGCTACGGCCAGGAGGAGGTGGACCACTACTGGAACAAGTTCGTCGAGGACGGGGGCGAGGCGGGTCCCTGCGGCTGGCTGAAGGACAAGTACGGACTGTCC
Source organism: Streptomyces sp. NPDC015532 (assembly GCF_043078065.1). NCBI lineage: Bacteria > Bacillati > Actinomycetota > Actinomycetes > Kitasatosporales > Streptomycetaceae > Streptomyces > Streptomyces sp. NPDC015532. The sequence continues at coordinate 260,318 of NZ_JBIBSY010000011.1, forward strand.
TGGCAGGTCGTCCCGGACGGGCTCATCGACCTGCTCGGCGACGCCGACCCGGAGAAGGCCGCCCGCACGGCGCAGGCGATGTACAAGATGACCAAACTGGACATGGCGGCCCTGGAGAAGGCGCACGCGGGGGAGTGACCGGCGTCCTCCGGCCGGGCAGGAGAGCCCGCCCGGCCGGAGGAGCGGGCGGCGCGACCGGGCCGGCCCGCCTGCGGTGCCGTGCGGGGGCCGCGCCTCGGCGCGCGGCGCGCGTGAAGGCTGGCTAGCGTGAAGAACGCAATCGTTCACCGAACAGGAGAAGGTCGGGTCATGGCCGTACAGCCTGAAGGAACGCCCTGCTGGGCGGACGCGATGTTCAGCGATGTCGAAGGGGCCAAGAGCTTCTACGGGGACGTGCTCGGCTGGACGTTCGGAGAGGCGTCCTCGGAGTACGGGAACTACACACAGGCCTATTCCGGCGGCAAGGCGGTGGCCGCCGTCGTGCCGCCGATGCCGGGACAGGAGGGCCAGTCCGCCTGGTGTCTGTACCTCGCCTCGCCGGACGCCGCCGCGACCGCCGAGAAGATCAAGGGCGAGGGCGGCGAGGTGCTGATGGAGCCGATGAAGGTCGGGGACTTCGGCACCATGGCGCTGGCCCGCGACCCCGGCGGTGCCGTCTTCGGCGTCTGGCAGGCCGGCGTCCACGAGGGCTTCGAGTCGATCGGAGAGCCGGGCGCGTACGCCTGGGCGGAGGTCTTCACCCGCGATCCGGAGAAGTCCGACGCGTTCTTCCCGGCCGTCTTCCCCTTCACGGCCCAGCAGGTGCGCGACGACGCCGTCGACTTCCGTGTCTTCAACATCGGCGGGAATCCGGTCCTCGGCCGGATGAAGATGACGGACGAGTTCCCGCCCGAGGTGCCGTCGTACGTCAACGTCTACTTCTCCGTCGAGAACTGCGACGACGCGGTGGCCAAGGCGACCGCGCGGGGTGCGGTCCTGCGCTTCGGGCCGATGGACAGCCCGTTCGGCCGGTTCGCGGCGCTGAGCGACCCGCAGGGCGCGTCGTTCTCCGTCATCGACATGAAGGCGACCCAGGGCGAGATGCCCGAGATGACGGACGTGTCCTGACCTTCGCCCGCACCGGCCGTCCCGCACCGGCCGCCCCGCCGTGACCGGCGGGGCGGCCGCGCGCGACCCGGACCGTGCCGCCGGACCGCAGGTGCCCGCGACGGCCCGCGACGGCCCGCGACGGACCCCGCCGGGTCACCACCCGGCTTCCTCGGCCCCCGGCCCCGCGCCCGTGCGCGGGGTCCTCGCCGGGGCGTGGCATGATCGGGGGCATGCCTGAACGCGTTGTTGCCGCCTGTGACGGGGCCTCGAAGGGAAACCCGGGACCCGCCGGATGGGCCTGGGTCGTCGCCGACGGGGACGAGACCCCGGCCCGCTGGGAGGCGGGCCCGCTGGGCACGGCGACGAACAACGTCGCCGAACTGACCGCGCTGGAACGCCTGCTGACGGCCGTCGCCCCCGAGGTGGCGATGGAGATCCGGATGGACTCCCAGTACGCGATGAAGGCCGTCACGACCTGGCTGCCGGGCTGGAAGCGCAAGGGCTGGAAGACGGCCGCGGGCAAGCCCGTGGCCAACCAGGAACTGGTCGCCCGGATCGACGAACTCCTCACCGGCCGCACGGTGGAGTTCCGCTACGTCCCCGCCCACCAGGTCGACGGCGACCGGCTGAACGACTTCGCCGACCGTGCCGCCAGCCAGGCCGCGGTGGTACAGCGGCCCGCGGGCAGCGAGCTCGGTTCCCCGGAGCCGCCCGCCTCCCCCGACACCCCGGTCGCCTCCCGGCGCCGCGCTCCGGCCAAGACTTCCGGGCAGGGCGCGTCGAGCAGCCGCACCATCAAGGCCAAGTTCAACGGCCGTTGTGTGTGCGGTCGTTCCTATGCCGCGGGCGAGCCGATCGCCAAGAACGCCCAGGGCTGGGGTCACCCGGAGTGCCGCACCGAGGCGCAGGGCGGAGCCTGACACCTCCGGCGTTCCCCGTGACGAGGACGCTCGCCCGCGCCCGCGCCGTGGCCGTCGGCGCTGCCCTCGGGATCAGACGGTGTCGAACGCGTAGAACGCGGAGTGGTCGAGCAGGTCGGCCGGCCGGGTGTCGTTCCACGGCTTCATCGTCTCGCCGAGATCGATGACGTTCGGGGTGCCCGAGAGCGGGAGATAGCCGGAGCCGGGGTGACGGCGCTGCCACTGGGCCCACAGCCTGTCTATGAAGGCGTGGTGGAGCCAGAACACCGGATCGTTGGGGGAGACGCCCGTGGACATCTGGCCGCCCACCCAGACGTGCACCCGGTTGTGGAGATTGACGCCCCGCCAGCCTTCGAGGTGATTGCGGAAGCCGTCCGAAGCGCTGTTCCAGGGCGCCATGTCGTACGTCGCCATGGCGAGCACCGACTCCACCTCGGCGCGGGTCGGCAGTTCCCGCACCCCGCTGCCCAGCGACCTGCGCAGATAAGTGCGGCTGTCGACGCGGACGTTGATGGGCCAGTTGCCCGAAGCGGCGGCGAACGGACCGTCCATCACCCGGCCGTCCAGGCTGCGCCCGGTGCCGCCGAGGAAGTCCGGCGCCCACAGCGACGCCCGCGCGGTGCGGTCGGTGCTCCAGTCCCAGTAGGGCAGTGCCACCGAGGGGTCGACGGCCTGGAGGGCCCGCTCGAACTCCAGAAGGAATCTGCGGTGCCAGGGCAGGAACGACGGTGAACGGTGGCCCGTCCGCTCGCCGTTGTCGGTGTCGCCGAGGATGAACGCGTTGTGCGTGGTGACGAAGGCGTCGTACGTTCCGCTGCGCTTGAGCTGCAGCAGCGCGTCGACGAATCGCCGCTTCTCGTCGGCGGTCAGGCTCGCCTGGTTCTTGCGTACGGTCATGTGCGGGACTCCACGATCTGCTTGCGGGGTGGTTCAGTTGGCGGCGAAGGGCACGAGCGGCGCCCCCTGCAGCTCCACGACGGCGGCGCGGGCCGCGTCGCGCGGGGTGGGCACGGGGGCGTAGTGGCTGACGACGCTGATCCAGCTGCCGTCGGCGTTGCTCATCACGTGCAGCTCCGCGCCGTCGACGAACACGGCGTATCCGGCGCCGTGGTGGTGACCGCCCCCGGTGACCGGGCGGCCTTCTATGCGGCGCCCCCGGAAGACCTCGTCGAAGGCTTCCGGGGCGCCGTGGTGGTGCCCGGCCATGGACCGCCGCGATGTGGCCGGTCCGTTCGGGTTCGCGGACGCGGCGGGTGCGGCGAGGGCCTGGGCGCCCGCGCCCGCGGCGAGCGCGGCGGCGGCCCCGAGGGCGCGGCGGCGAGTGAGCTCCGGCATGCGGAGACCTCCTGTGATCAGCGGGTGTTGATGACCTGATATGCCTATCTGGTCGCCAAACAACGGGAGAAATCGCCGAATGTCGGTTGGCCGTGATCCGGACAATCGCGTATATGTCATGCAGAGTTGAACAAAGTTGATCTTGCTGTCCGGGGTCCTCGCGCCTGCCGCCAGGCGGAAATCCTTCGGCCGGAAGCCGCCGGGTCGATGATCTTGCGGTCGCGGCCGCCGGCTCGTGGCGCGGCTCACGCCCGCGATCTGGCGCGAACCGCGAGGGTGGCACCCCCTGCTACTCTTCGTGGTCAATTGACCGCATTGTGCTACATAGGGGAGTGCGCGTGAAGATCGCGTGCGTCGGTGGCGGACCCGCAAGCCTGTACTTCTCGATCCTGATGAAGCTCCAGGACCCGTCCCATGACGTCACCGTCCATGAGAGGAACCCGGCCGGTTCGACGTACGGCTGGGGTGTGACCTACTGGTCGGGGCTGCTCGACAAGCTGCGCGAGGGCGATCCGGCGTCCGCGCTCGCCGTCAGCGAGAACTCGGTGAGCTGGAGCGACGGCGTCGCCCATGTCGGCCACCGCACGACCGTGGCCCCGGGGGACGAGGGATTCGGGATCGGCCGCCGCCGGATGCTCGACCTGCTCGCGGAGCGGGCCCGCTCCCTGGGTGTCCGTGTCGAGTACGAGAGCGAGATCGCGGCCGACCGGCTGCCCGACGCCGACCTCGTCGTCGCCGGTGACGGGGTCAACAGCGCTCTGCGCGAGCGCCACGCCGACCACTTCGGCACCGAGGTCACCCACGGACGCAACCACTACATCTGGGTCGGTACGACCAAGGTCTTCGACTCGTTCACCTTCTCCTTCGTGGAGACGGGCCACGGCTGGATCTGGTGCTACGCGTACCGGTTCAGCGACGACCGGAGCACCTTGGTCATCGAGTGCTCTCCCCGGACCTGGGCCGGCCTCGGGCTCGGGCACGCGAGCGAGGCCGACGGTCTCGCGCTGCTGGAGAAGCTCTTCGCCGACCTGCTCGACGGGCACGGGCTGATCGGCAGGGCGCAGCCCGACGGTGCCGCCCAGTGGCTCACCTTCCGCACGCTGACCAACCGGACGTGGCACCGCGGCAACCTCGTGCTGCTCGGCGACGCCGCCCACACCACGCACTACTCGATCGGGGCCGGAACCACCCTCGCCCTGGAGGACGCCATCTCCCTGGCCGGAGCGCTGCGGGAGCACCCGGACCTCGACACCGCCCTCACCTACTACGGGCAGAAGCGCAGGTCCGAGCTGCTGTCGGTGCAGAGCGCGGCCCGTCACAGCGCCCAGTGGTACGAGAGCCTGCCGCGCTACATCGGTCTTCCGCCGGCGCAGATGTTCGCCCTGCTCGGGCAGCGTCACTCACCGCTGCTGCCGTACGTCCCGCCGCAGCTGTACTACCGCATCGACCGCGCGGCCGGCCGGCTGGAGGCGCTGCGCCGCTTCAAGCGCTGGCTCGGCCCCAAGGTCGCCCGCGGCGTACAGGCCCGAGCCGGGCGATAGCCGCACCGACCGACACCCGAGCGCCGCCGAGGCGCCCTCGCGCACTCCTGGAGAAGTGGACCCCACTTGGGGTGAATGACAATTCACCACTAAGGTGAATTGTCATTCACCTCATTCTCACGTCTACTTCGGGAGTGCCGATGGCGGTCCTGCGCGAGCGGCTCGCGATCCCTGTCCTGGCGTTCGGCGGCATTCTCATGGCCGTCATGCAGACGGTGGTCGTCCCGTTGCTGCCCGACCTGCCCCGCCTGACCGGCGCCTCGGCGGGCGCGGTCTCCTGGATGGTGACGGCGACCCTCCTCGCCGGAGCGGTGCTCACCCCCGTCCTGGGCCGCGCGGGAGACATGTACGGGAAGCGGCGCGTCCTGCTCATGGCCCTCGCGATGATGACGGTCGGCTCGCTGATGTGCGCGCTCACCTCGCAGATCGGCGTCCTGATCGTGGCGCGGGCGCTTCAGGGGGCCGCCGCCGCCGTGGTCCCGCTGTCGATCAGCATCCTGCGCGACGAACTGCCGCCGGAGCGTACGGGTTCCGCCGTCGCCCTGATGAGCTCGACCGTGGGCATCGGCGCCGCCCTCGGCCTCCCCCTCGCGGCCCTCGTGGTGCAGTACGCCAACTGGCACGTCATGTTCTGGGCGACGACCGCGCTCGGCGTCTTCGGGACGGCACTGGCCTGGTGGGCGGTGCGCGAGTCGCCCGTACGGGAGCCGGGCCGCTTCGACACCGTGGGCGCGCTGGGCCTGGCCGCCGGACTGGTGTGTCTGCTGCTCGCCGTGTCCCAGGGCGGCACCTGGGGCTGGACCAGCCCCAGGATCCTCGCGCTGTTCGCCGCCTGCGCGGCCGTTCTGACGCTGTGGTGGCGACAGCAGCTGCGCACCGAACGCCCCCTCGTCGACCTGAAGCTGGCCGCCCGTCCCCGCGTCGCCCTGCCGCACGTCGCCGCGCTGCTGACCGGCTTCTCCTTCTACGGCAACTCGCTGGTCACGGCGCAACTGGTGCAGGCGCCGACGGCCACCGGCTACGGGCTCGGGCTGTCCATCGTGGCGACCGGGCTGTGCCTGCTGCCCGGCGGGGTGACGATGCTGCTGCTGTCGTCCGTCTCGGCGCGCATATCGGCGGCCCGCGGTCCCCGGATCACCCTGGCCCTCGGTACGGCGATCATCGCCTCCGGCTACGTCCTGCGGATCGCCGACAGCCGTGACCTGTGGGCGATCATCCTGGGTGCCACGGTGTGCTCGATCGGTACGACGTTCGCCTACTCCGCCCTGCCGACCCTGATCCTGCGTGCCGTGCCCGCCGGGCAGACCGCGTCCGCCAACAGCGTCAACGTCCTGATGCGCACCATCGGGCAGGCCGTGTGCAGTGCCGCCGTGGCCGCCGTGCTCGTGCATCACACGAGCCTCGTCGCGGGCGCCCCCGTTCCCACCCTGCACGGCTATCTGCTGGCCTTCGTCATGGCGGGTACCGTCGCACTGGTGGCCTGCGCCGCCGCACTGTCGATACCCACCGACCCCGCCTCCCGCGAGACCCCGCGAACCGGACGCCCCACCGGGGCACCCCGCGACGAGGCCCTCGAAGGAGCTTGAGCACCGTGACCACCCCGCACTCCGGTCTCACGGCGTCCTCGGCCGCCCCAGGGCCCGGTGAGCAGCCGGCCGCCGCCGCTCCGCCGCACGGCGACCCCGAAGCCGCGCCCGCCCCGCACAGTGGGCCGGAAGTCGCGCCCTCCTCGGACCAGGTGCCGGAAGCCGCGCCCGTCCCCCGTCGTGACGCCGAGGCGAGCAAGGCGGCGATCCTGCGCGCGGCCCGGTATCTGCTGGCCCGGCACGCGCACGCGGACATCACGCTCAAGGCGGTCGCCGACCGGGCCGGAGTGAGCGCGCCGCTGATCCTCAAGTACTTCGGCAACAAGGACGCGCTGTTCGCCCGGGTCATGTCCTTCGAGTCCGACGCCGACGCCCTGCTGGACGCGCCGTTGGAGGAGCTCGGGCGGCACATGGTCCGCCATCTCCTCGAAGGCCAGACCCAGCGGGGCGCCGACCCCGTCCTGCGGATCGTCTTCGCCCCGCTCCAGGGGGAGCAGGGCGAGATACTGCGGGCCAACTTCCGGGCCCAGGTCAGCGACCGGCTCGCCGGGCGGCTGAGCGGGCAGGACGCGGGCCTGCGCGCCGAACTCGCCGTGAGCACGCTGCTCGGCCTCGGGGTGATGTACGGGATCGCGCGGGGCTCGCACCTGCGCGCCACGCCGGTCGACGACATCGTCGACCGGTACGCCCCCGCGGTGCAGGCGCAGCTCGCGCCGTGAGCCGGCCGGGCCGGTCAGTTCACCCCGTCCGGGCGGAACTGGACGCTGATCCGGGGTCCTGCGGCCCGTGCCGTCTTGGGGATCGCGTGTTCCCAGGTGCGCTGGCAGGAGCCGCCCATGACGATGAGGTCGCCGTGGCCCAGCGGGCGCCGGACCGTTTCCCCGCCGCCCCGTGGCCGCAGCAGGAGATCGCGCGGGGCGCCCACCGACACGATGGCGACCATCGTGTTCTCGCGGGCGCCCCGGCCGATCCTGTCCCCGTGCCAGGCCACACTGTCGCGCCCGTCCCGGTAGTAGCAGAGCCCGGCCGTGGTGAACGCCTCGCCCAGCTCCTCGGCGTAGTGCGCCGACAGCGTGTCCCGGGCCCGGTCCAGGACCGGGTGCGGCAGCGGATCCCCGGCACGGAAGTAGGCGAGCAGCCGGGGTACGTCCACCACCTGCTCGTACATCTGACGCCGTTCGGCCCGCCAGGAGACCTCGGCGGCGAGGTGGGTGAAGAGCTCGTCGGCTCCGCTCAGCCAGCCCGGCAGCAGGTCGATCCAGGCCCCGTCGCCCAGCGTCGTGCGCCGCAGCCCGTTCAGGGGGCCGAGACGGAGTTCGTCGGTCTGGTCGAAGAGTGAGCCCTGGAGGTGCGTGGCCATGGGGCCAGCGTACCCCCATAATCGAATGTATGTTCCATCGGGCTCCCGGGTGGCCGGGTGCCCGAGCAGCGGGGTGGTGGCCGAGCGGCTGACTGCCGTGGTCACCAGGGGACGGGGCCCGCCGCGTCGAAGAAGCCGCCGGTCGGTCCGTCCGGGCCGATCCGCGCCATGCGCACGATGATCTCGACACCCTCCTCCACGGTCTGGAACCCGGTGTTGCCGTTCAGATCGGTGGCGGTGAAACCCGGCTCCACGGCGTTGACCCGGATCCCGGGGAACGCCTTCGCGTACTGCACGGTGATCGCGTTGACGGCGGTCTTGGACGCCGGATAGGCGACACCGGGGTAGGCGTGGGCCGGGCCGGCGGGGTCGGTGATCCGGGCCAGCGAGGCCAGGCCGCTGCTGAGGTTCACCACTACCGGGGAGGCCGACCGCTGGAGCAGGGGCAGGAAGGCGTGGAGGACCCGGACGACACCGAACACGTTCGTCTCGAACAGTTCGCGCATCATCCCGGCGGTCACCTCCGCCGCCCCGATCACGCTGTTGCCCTCGCCGCGCCCTTCGATGCCGGCGTTGTTGACCAGGATGTCCAGGCCGCCCTCCGCCTCGATGGTCCTGGCCGCGGCGGCGACGGACGCGTCGTCGGTGACATCGACGACGACCGCGCGTGCCCCGAGTTCCGTGGCCGCGCGCCGTCCGCGCTCCGGGTCCCGGCTGCCCACGTAGACGGTGTGGCCCGCCGCGACGAGCCGGCGGGCGGTCTCGAAGCCGAGGCCCTTGTTCGCTCCGGTGATGAGTGTCGTGGTCATGCGTCCAGAGTCCGGCGGTCCGCCGCCCACAGCCAGGAGTCCGGTCTTCCTGGGACCGCCGGTACCAGGCGCGCCGGCCCGGGCGGGTGCACAGTGGGTGGCATGGCGAACACGGAGTTCGGGCGGACGGTGCGGCGCTGGCGTGACCGGGTCACGCCGGAGGCCGTCGGGCTGCCCGGCGGCGGGACCCGGCGCGCGGCCGGACTGCGCCGCGAGGAGCTGGCCCTGCTCGCCGGCATCTCGGTCGACTACGTCACCCGCCTCGAACAGGGGCGGGCGGCCCATCCCTCGGAGCAGGTCGTCGAGGCCCTGGGCCGGGCGCTGCGGCTGTCCGGTGCCGAACGCGAGCACCTTTTCCAGGTGGCCGGACTGGTACCGCCGGGCCGGGGCATGGTGCCGGCCCACATCACCCCGGGTGTCCACCGGCTGCTCGACCGGCTGAGCGGGACGCCCGTGGCGGTGTACGACGCGGCCTGGACCCTGCTGCTGGCCAATCCGCTGTACGCGGCGCTGCTGGGTGATCCGTCCGGGTGGAGCGGCAACGAACGCAACGGTGTGTGGCGCGCCTTCGTCGGCCCCGGCGGCCGGGTGCGGCACACCCCCCGGGAGCGGCGCGCCTTCGAGGCGACGCTCGCCGCCGATCTGCGCGCGACCGCGAGCCGGTACCCGACGGACCGGCGCCTCGGGCAGCTGATCGACGACCTGTGCGCGAACAGTGTGCGGTTCGCGGAGCTGTGGGAGTCCGGAGCGGTCGCCCGTCACGACGCCTCCCGCAAGATCATCGACCATCCCCAGGTCGGAACCGTGACGCTGGACTGCGATGTGCTCAGCGTCGCGGGCAGCGACCTGCGGATCATGGTCTACACGGCCGAGCCCGGCACGGAGGACGCCGAGCGCGTCGCCCTCCTCGGCGTTCTCGGAACGCAGGCCCTCGTCGAGTGATCGCGCGTGACGGCGGCTACGGCACCCGCTGTTCGGCCAGCACTTCACGGATCACGTGCTCGGCGTTGCCCGCGATGACCGGGTTCGTGAGGCGGTAGTAGGGGAGTTGCGCGAGGGCCATGGACAGGGCCCAGCCGCGTCCCCGTGCCCAGCCGGCGTCGTCGGCGCCGGCCGCGTCCCGGAAGGCGGGCCTCGCGGCGGCGGGCAGGAGGTTCCAGGCCGGGATGAAGTCACAGGCCGGATCGCCGGTGCCGAGGGTGCCGAAGTCGAGGACGGCCGCGAGGCGGCCGCGGCGGACCAGGAGGTTCATCGGCATCAGGTCCGAGTGGAGCCATCGGGGCGGTCCCGTCCACGGCGGTGCCGCCAGCGCCTCCTCCCACGCCGCCGTCGCGGCGCCGGTGTCGACGGCGCCGCGCAGCTCGTCGATCGCCGAGCGGGTCTCGGCGTCCACCGCGGCCAGTGGCGTGCTGCGGTAGGCGCCCGGCCCGCCCGGCAGGTCGATCCCGCGCAGGGCGGTGACGAACGCCCCCAGATCGGCGGCGAGTTCCCGTGGGCCGGTCAGGGCGCCGGGCGCCGGGAGGTCGCCGTCGAGCCAGCGCAGCACGGACCAGTGCCACGGGTAGTCCGCGGCGGGGGTGCCGAGGCCGAGGATCTCGGGGACCGGGAACGGGAGCATCGGGGCGAGCCGGGGCAGCCACGTATGTTCCTTGAGCGCGTCGTCGGCGCCGTCCGCGACCCGCGGGAGGCGCACGGCCATGTCGTCGCCGAGACGGTAGAGGGCGTTGACGGTCCCGGACGACTGCACGCTTTTCAGGGGGAGTCGGGCCCACTGGGGGAACTGTTCGGCCAGCAGACGCCGTACGAGCGAACCGCTGATCCGGGTCTCACCCGCGTGCATCGGAGCCGGGGGCAACGGTGGCCTGCTTTCCGTGGGGGAGACGCTGTTGTCGCCATCCTGTGGCCGGTTCGGGCCGCCGTGCAACGTGTTTGGGGCGGCCAGGCAACCTCCCGGACGCGATCGCCGTCTTGATCGGCAACGGGCGCGTGGCGCGCGGTCCTCCCTGAAGCGTCAACTTCGGGGACGGGGACCGGCGCACTATACACCTTGCGTATACATGCCGTGTATACGGGGAGCGCGTAGTGCGGCCGCCGCACGTCACCGCCCTGAAGGAGTCGACAACAGCATCACCACCGGGCCGATCCCGTAGGCGGACGGACGGTGGGCGGACGGAAGGGCACTCATGTACGGCAAAGCCTTCGCCCCGGAATACCAGGGCGCCTTGACCACCCTGTCGGTGAACTCCTCGCTGACCGACGTGCTCGCGGCGGGAACCGAGCAACTGCGCGCCGCCGAACGTACGGGCGCCCGCGCCGAGGCCGCCCGGTCGGGCCTCGCGGTCGCCGAGGCGCACCGCCGGCTCGGGCAGGTGACCGACGCCGACCGGGCGTGGAAGGCGAGTTACCGCACCGCCCGGGAGGCCGGGGACGGCGCCGCGATGGCGTGGGCGCTGTGGAGCGGCGGCACCCTGGCCCGCCAGCGCGGGGCGTTCCCGCTGGCGTGGCGGCTGCTGCGGCTGGCCGCCGAACTCGGCGGACAGGCGGGGGATGTCGTGGTGCGCGGCTACTCGCTGGCCGGGATGGCGGAGACCGGCCGGATCCAGGGCGACTACGCGGCCGTGACGGCGCTGCACGAGCAGTTGCTGGCCGAGGCCCGCAAGCGCGGCGAGGCCCGCCACACGGTGTGGGCTCTGGAGGGCATCGCCCAGATCCACCGCAACACCGGCGCGTACGACACCGCGTACGCGATGTTCGAGGAGGCGGCCGGGATAGCCGCCCGTGCCGAGGACCGGCGCGGCCACGCCTGGGCGCTGCGGGGACTCGCGGACATCGTCTCCGTGCGCGACGGGAAGACGGAGCGCGCGCTGGAACTGCTGAGCGAGGCCGAGGTCTCCTGCCGCGCGATGAAGCTGTCCGGCGCGCTCGCGTACAACCACAAGATGCGCGGCAACGTCCTCTACCGGGCCGGGCGTTACGAGCAGGCCCGTGAGGTGTACGCGGGCGCCCTGGCCGAGTTCGAGGCGATGAGCGAGCCGCGCGGCACGGCCCTGTCCCGTCTCGGGCTGGTCAAGTCCCTCGCCCGCCTCGGCCGCGACCGCGCCGAAACCGGCGCCGAACTCGATGAGTTGGCCCTGACGCTGGAGAGCATCGGGCTGCGGCACGCCCACCGGATGGTCGAACGAGCACGGACAGAGCTCGGGTTGACGACCGGGACCGACGAGACGGAGGCCGCGGGATGACCTCCACTGCCCTCGACCGTTCGACCGCCCCGGCGGCGCACGCGCCGTCGCCCGGCGCCGCGCGGGTGCTGCGCCGGTGCCGTGAACTCGCCGCTCCCGCACTGTCGGAGTCGATCGGCACGCTGCATCCGTGGGTGGCCGAGATGGCCCGGTACGCGCTCGGCCGCTGCGAGGTCGGCGGCGCCCCCGCCGACCACAGCCAGGGCAAAGGGGTGCGCCAGGCGCTGGCAGTCCTCGGGGCGGAAATCGTCTCCGGCCCCGCCGAGGCCGGTGTGCCGGCTGCGGTCGCGGTGGAACTCGTGCACGTCTTCTCGCTGCTCCACGACGACATCATGGACGGCGACGCGCTGCGCCGCGGGCGCCCGGCCGTGTGGAAGGCGTACGGCACCGGTCCCGCCGTCCTCGCGGGCGACGCGCTGTTCGCGCTGGCCGTCGAGACGGTCGCTCTCACTCCCCAAGCCGGTTCCGCCGTACGGCAGTTGACCTCCGCGCTCGGTGACCTGGTCCGTGGCCAGGCCGACGACCTGCTGTTCGCCGACCGGCCCTGGACCGGACCCGGCGCGGTCGGGGTACGGGAGTACGAGGTGATGGCCGAGCGCAAGACCGGCGCGCTGCTCGGCTGCGCGCTGGCCCTCGGAGCCCGGCTGGCCGGAGCGCCCGACCGGACCGTGACCGTGCTGGACCGCGCCGGCCGCCATCTCGGCGTCGCCTTCCAGATCGCCGACGACGTCCTGGGCATCTGGGGTGATCCGTCGGTCACCGGCAAGCCGGTCCACAGTGACCTGCGGCAGGGGAAGAAGACCCTGCCGGTGCTCGCGGCGCTCGGCGGAGCCGGGTACGGCGAACTCGAACAACTCCTCGCGGTCTCGGACGTGTTGGACGAGTCCGGGGTCCGCCGTGCGACGGCCCTCGTCGAGCGCGCCGGGGGCCGCGCGGCGGCCGTGCGCGCGGCGCGCCGCCACCTGGCCGCGGCGGACGCGCTCCTCGCCGGGGCGCCGCTCGCCCAGGAGCCCGCGGCGCGACTCCGTACGGTGCTGTCCGCCCTCGCCGACCGCACCATCTGAGGCCTGCGCGTTCCCGGATCCCCCTCGCCTCTCCGCCCCGCACGCGTGTCCTGTCCGTTCCGGGTCGGGCCGTGCGACATCCGTCACACACGGAGGCTGATCGGCCGGGCCGGGCAACCACCTCGTTCCCCCGCACATCTGTCCGGCCGGGACCCGACAGCCCCCGCGGTGCCCGACGGCGCCGCGCCGTAAGGCGGTTGGTGAACCCGGCCGCTCCGTACAAAGGAACTCAGTGCGTAGACCCCACATACGCCGCGTGGCGATCGCCGTCGCCGTGACGACGGCCGCCACGCTCCCCGGCCCCGCCTTCGCCACCGTGCCGAACGGGCCCGCCCGCGTGGCGACTTCGGCCTCGTCGCCGGTGGACGCCGCCAGGGCGGCGGCGTTCGCGCACGCCTCGGCCACCGGTGTCGCCCAGGGCGACACCCTCCGGGCCAAGGACGTGATGACGGACCCGGACGGAAAGAGCCACGTCCGCTTCGTCCGCACTCACCAGGGCCTTCCGGTCCTCGGCGGCGACATGGTCGTCCACCTCGGCAAGCGGGGCGAGTATCTCGGTGTGACCCGGGCCGCCGACCACCTGGTGAAGCCGTCCACCGTCGAGGCGGAGCTGACGCCCGAGCAGGCGGAGCGCAAGGCCGAGGCCGTGGCGAAGGGCGACGCGGGCACCGCCCGGCTCGTCGTGGACGCCCGCGACGGCGCCGCCTCCCTCGCCTACCAGGTGCTCGTCACGGACAGCGGCACCACCGAGGCCGGAGGGTCGAGCACGGTCGTCGTGGACGCCCGTACCGGCCGGATCCGCAGCAACACCCCGAACACCGACGAGTTCATATCCCCGTCCCTGGCCGCGACGCTGCGCGAGCGGGGCGAGAGCGCGACCCCGCGGACCGGCACGGCCGCCGGAGCCGTCGCCGGGCTGTCCGGTCTCACGAGCGCCGCCGCTCGCCGTTACCCGGCCACCGCCACCGGGAGCGGGTCCTCCCTCTTCGCCGGCAAGGTGGCGCTGACCACCACCCGGACCGCGCGGACCAGCTATGTGCTCAAGGACCCGACCCGGTGGAACACCGAGACCCGGGACGCCAAGGGCCAGGAACTGGAGTCCTTCGCGCGGGGCAAGGCGTTCACCGATGGCGACAACAAGTGGGGCACGGGTACCACCTCGGCCCGCACGAGCGCCGCGGTCGACGCCCAGTACGGCATCGCCCAGACCCTGGACTTCTACAAGAAGACCTTCGGCCGCAAGGGCATCAAGAACAACAGCGCCGGTGCCCGCGGAATGGTCCACTTCGGCAACAAGGTCGGCAACGCCTTCTGGGACTCGGTCTGCGGCTGCATGCTGTACGGCGACGGTGACGGCCGGGTGTTCAAGAAGCCGCTCGTCGTCCTCGACGTCACCGGCCACGAGCTGACCCACGGGGTCGTCGACGCGACCGCCGCCCTCGAACCCACCCGCGTCGACGAGGACGGCAACCAGTACGGGGAGGCGGGCGCCCTGAACGAGTCGCTCGCCGACATCTTCGGCTCGAACGTCGAGTTCTCGGCGAACAATCCGAAGAACCCGCCGAACTACCTGGTGGGGGAGAAGCTGGGCCTCGCCCAGAAGTTCCTGCGGCGCCTCGACCACCCCTCCCTCGACGTGCTCGAAGAGACGATCGACTACTGGTCGCCCGCCGCCTACGACACCGAGGTGCACGCCGGCTCCGGTGTCTCCTCGCACGCGTTCTACCTGCTCGCCGAGGGCAGCGGCCGCAAGACGATCAACGGTGTCGCGTACGACTCGCCGACGTACGACGGTTCCCGGGTGACCGGCATCGGCCGCACCAAGGCCACCGCCGTCTTCTACCGGGCGCTCACCCGGTACATGGTCTCCACGACCGACTTCCACGACGCGCGCAAGGCCACGCTCAAGGCCGCCGCCGACTTGTACGGCGCGAACAGCGCCGCGTACAAGGCGGTGGGCGCGGCCTGGGCCGCCGTCAACGTCACGGCCGCCAACACCCCGGCCGCCGGCCGCTGACGGACCGCTCCGGAAGCCGACACGAGGGGGGCCCGCAGACGGCGGGCCCCCCTCGCCGTTGCCCGGATTCAGTGCTGCTGCGTCTTCTGCGGTGTCGCCTCACTGGGACGTACGACCACGTGGCCCTCGCCCTCCAGTTTGAGCTGCACCGCCTCGCCCGAACCGCCCCGGATCATCGAGCCGATCGACTGCGAGCGGTGCAGCGAGGTGCGCAGATGTGCCGTCCAGCCGACGACCGCGTCGGTGTCGACGAACACCGGCTGCTGCTGGGAGACGGGGATGACGAGCGGGTTGCCCTCGCATATCAGGCCCAGGCTGCCGTGACCGGTGAAGACGCTGTTGAACAGACCGCCGCCGGTGATGCCCGCGCCCTTGACGGTCTTGATCTCGTACGACAGAGAGGCGTCGAAGCACAGGACGTTGCGGCCGTTGACCGTGAACACGTCGCCGGGCTCGATGCCCACGATGAAACAGTTCTGTGCCTCGTGCGCGAACCAGGCCTCGCCCTGCCCGCGGACGGTCATCAGCGGAAGTCCCTCACCCGTGACCGCACGCTTGAGCATGCCGCCCACGCCCTGGCCCTTGCGCTCGAACTGGAGGCTGCCCCGGTAGGCGACCATCGCGCCCTGACGCGCGAACATCTCGCCCTGGACTGCGTACTTGATGGATTTCGCGTTCTGGACGGTCATGCCCGCCGCCACGGCCGGCTGCACCATGTGGTCACTGGAAAAGAGATCGCTCTTCATGCGGGCATCCTGTCGCGGAGGGTGAGGCTCCGCCAGAGCCGTGGCGATCTTGGGGCGAACGGTGACCGAGTCACGACATGCCGAAGGCCGGTCCGGGGCAACCGGACCGGCCCACAGGGGAGTTGTCAGGCGGCCGGTGCCCCGACGTGGCCGTGCAGCCGGTTAAGGACCTCGGAGAGCTGCGCCGCGACCTCGGCGTCGTCGACGGGGTGCGTCTCGGCGAAGCGGACCACGGAGCCGGGGACGGAGAGCTTGACGTCCTCCAGCACGGTGCCGCCGGCGATGCCCACGGCCTTGCGGGCCTCGTCCTGCGCCCAGACGCCGCCGAACTGGCCGTACGCGGTGCCGGCCACGGCGACCGGCTTGCCGGTGAAGGCGCCGGCGCCGTACGGACGGGACAGCCAGTCGATGGCGTTCTTGAGGACCGCAGGGATGGTGCCGTTGTACTCCGGCGAGAAGAGCAGGAACGCGTCGGCCTCACCGGCCGCGGCGCGCAGCCGGGCGGCGGCGGCGGGCACGTCGCCCTCGACGTCGAGGTCCTCGTTGTAGAAGGGGATCTCGGCCAGGCCCTCGAAGAGCTCGACCTCGGCACCCTCCGGGGCGAGCTTGACTGCCGCCTCGGCGAGCTGACGGTTGTGGGAACCGGCGCGCAGGCTGCCCACGAGCGCGAGGATGCGTACGGACATGGATATCTCCCGGGGGGTGGAATCGCTGAAACACTGCCGTAATAAAACGGACCGAGGTCCGCTTAAGGTCTACCACCGAAGCGGACCGCAGTCCAGTTCGCCTCCGCTGCCGTTACGCTGGCTTCATGTCCCATCCACTTCCGCCGTTTCCGAAGCGACCGGAGTCGCCCGACGAGCCCGTCCTCATGCAGCTCGGCGCGCCTGAGGAAGCCCCGCTGCGCGCCGACGCCGCCCGCAACCGCGCGCGCCTGCTGGAGGCCGCCGCGCGGCTGGTCGAGGAGCAGGGAGTGGCCAGGCTCACGATGGAGGGCGTCGCCTGCGCCGCGGCCGTGGGCAAGGGGACCGTCTTCCGGCGCTTCGGCGACCGCACCGGCCTGCTGATGGCGCTGCTCGACCACACCGAGCAGCGCTTCCAGACCGCCTTCATCAGCGGTCCGGCACCGCTCGGACCCGGCGCGCCACCGGTGGAGCGCCTGTACGCCTTCGGATGCCACGCCCTGCGTCAGACCTCCGAGCAGCTCGACCTGTACCTCGCCGCCGAACCCGAGGTCAGCCGCCGCTTCACCTCCGCGCCGTTCCGGGTCCGCTTCATGCACGTGTGCATGCTGCTGCGGCAGACCGGCTCGGGACCGGAGACGGACACGGAGCTCCGCGCCCAGACCCTGATGGGATACCTGGACCCCGCGCTGATCGGCCATCTGACCCGCCAGCGCGGTATGCCGCGGGAACGTCTGGAGGCCGGCTGGCGCGACCTGGTGAACCGCAGCGTCACCCCGCGCCCCGTCTAGCGGCGCCGCCCTGGGCGAGCGGAGAATGGGCGCATGGGTCAACGCCTCGAGGACATGAGCACACCTGCCCGGCTGGCCGGCCCGGACGAGGGCATCAGCGCCCAGGAGCTGGCTCTCGCCGCCCGGAACCACGGACTGCCGCTGGAGGCCCTGCGCTACGACGTCACACCGCCGGGGCTGCACTATGTGCTGACGCACTACGACATTCCGTACGCCGAAGAGGCCTCCTGGCGGCTCGCCCTCGGCGGCCGGGTGCAGCGCCCGCTGCTGCTCGGAGTCGACGAGCTGAAGGCGTATCCCGCGGTGAGGCAGCGGGTGACCATGGAGTGCGCGGGCAACGGACGTGCGCTGCTGACACCCCGGCCGGTCAGCCAGCCGTGGCTGGTGGAGGCGGTCGGCACGGCCGAGTGGACGGGTGTGCCGCTGCGCCTGCTGCTCTCCGAGGCCGGGGTCGAACCGGACGCGGTGGACGTGGTGTTCACCGGAGCCGATCACGGTGTGGAACGCGGGGTCGAGCAGGACTACCAGCGCGCGCTTCCGCTGGACGTGGCGCGCGGCGAAGAGCCCGAGGTCCTGGTGGCCTACGCGATGAACGGAGCCCCGCTGCCACCGCAGCACGGCCATCCCCTGCGGCTCGTGGTGCCGGGCTGGTACGGCATGGCGCATGTGAAGTGGCTCCGGGAGATCACGGTGACGAGCGCGCCGTTCCGCGGATTCCAGCAGGCCGTGGCGTACCGGCTGCGGCAGGACGCCTCCGACGAGGGCGAGCCGGTCACCCGGATCGCCCCACGTGCCCTGCTGGTCCCGCCGGGCTTCCCCGACTTCATGTCGCGCGACAGGGCTGTGCGGCCGGGCGTCGTCACCCTGACGGGACGGGCCTGGTCGGGGCGCGCGCCCGTGACCGGTGTCGAGGTCAGCACGGACGAGGGGCGCTCCTGGCACCCGGCGCGGCTGGACCCGCCGGACGGCCACCGGTGGGCCTGGCGGGGGTGGAGTTTCCCGTGGACGGCGACCCCCGGCCGTCATGTCCTCAGTGCGCGCGCCACCGACGCCGAAGGCCATACCCAGCCGGTCGAGCAGCCGTGGAACCGCGGCGGCTTCGTGAACAACCTGGTCCAGCGGGTCCCCGTGCACTGTCTGGATCCCGGCGACGACGGCCGGGACCGCTGACGGCGGACCCACGCCTACGGCGTCCGGGCGGCGCGGCGCCCCGGGCCAGGCGGCACGAGGACGGGACGGGCGCAGGGACGGGGAGGGGACGGGCACGGTTCCCGTCCCGCCCCCGCCCCGCCCCGCTCCCGCGACGCGGCTTCGGTCAGCTGAACGGGTCCAGCGTGACGAACGCCTGCTGCGGATTGCCGTCGTTGACGAGGGACTCGTGGTTGCCGACGTCGTCGAAGGCGAACGCGTAGGCCTTGCCGTCGGCCATCTGCGCGTGGATGGCGCGGGCGTACTGGTTCGTCACCGCGTCCGCGTAGAAGTTAGCGGCCGAGGTGTCCGGCTGGTTGGGATTGGTCAGCAGCGTGGTGCGGTTGAACCCCGCGCACAGGGTGCGTGAAATGGGCCCGCGCACCAGGTCGTTGGGCGCGTCGAGCCGCTTGTAGCAGCCGAAGACGCTGTCCGAGTCCGGCTTCTGGAAGCTGGTGACGACCGCTCCGGAGCTGTTGGTGAAGTTCATGACGCCACCGGAGACCCGGCCGAAGTACTTGGTGTTCGGCTGGTTGCCGAAGGGCGTCACGGTCAGCGTCGACGAAGCGTACTTCTGCCAGACGCGGTTGATGTAGTCGTCCATGACGGTGGCCGGAAGCGCGCCCGCCTCGATGCCGTGCCCCGGGGCGAGCGCCCGCAGCACCGTGCCGTCGGACCGGGTCTGGATGAGGTTCGCCCACCCGCCCGGCCGACTGCGCAGCGCGCTGAAGAAGCCGTTGTAGCCGCCGGATTTGAGATGCCCGGTGCTCTTCGTGGTCCCGTCGGCGAGCTTGACTCCGACGGCGTACGGGGCGGAGAACATGTCGACCTGGGTGCTGTTGATCCACAGACCGGAGTCGTTGAGCGTGTACTCGGACCAGTTGAAGAGGATGTTGCGGTTCGGGTCGCTCGGATTCTGGACGGCCGGCTGCACGAGACCGCCGGTCGTCACCCGGAAGTCGAGCTTCTGCCCGAAGGAGAAGTAGAGCCGCCCGGAGAACTTGGGGAGCCGGATCGTCTTCGACTGACCATTGGCCGGTCCCGTGATCGACGCGTCGGGCGCGGGTGTCGGCGGGTTGCCGCCCACGGGCCACGCGTGGAAGGTGCCGTTCGCGTCGGCCCAGCCCTGCCGTCCGGTCGAGAGCTCGGTGCCGAGGTCGTAGATGAAGACCTGATCACCGCGGCCGGAGTTGTTGGTGAAGGTGAGGGGGATGGTCGCCGGGACGGCGGCTTCGGCGCGGGAGGGCGCGCCGAAGGTGAGCAGTGTCGCGGTGAGTGTGGCGCAGGCCAACGCCCAGGCGGGCCATCTGATGTGTAGGCGCACTCTCTGCCTCCTTGATGTGGGGGTTCAGCGAGGTGGATGCACGCGGACGCGGCTCGTCCGCTTCCTTTTGAGAGCGCTCTCAGAATCCTGCCGGGCGGCAGGCGTGTCAACGATTCGCGCAGCATTGGTCCGGTCCAACTCGCCCAGGGGTGGGGCGGGTTGAGCGCACGCGAGGGGTTGACCCCAGGTCCGGTCGCTGGTTCAGTGGCTCATCCACTCAGCCACTTGCCCGGAGGGGGAAACGTGGAGGCTCTGCCCCGCGAGACCATCGTGGACGTCCTGGAGGACCGGCTGCGGACGGACATACTCGACGGCCGTCATCCGGCGGGGAGTTACCTTCCCCCCGAGCGGCGGCTGGCCGACGGGTACGGCGTCACGCGCACCACGCTCAAGCACGCCTTCGGGCGGCTCGTGCAGGCCGGACTGCTGGAGACCCGGCACGGAGTGGGCACCCGGGTGCGGGACTACGCCCGGCTCGGCGGAGCCGATCTCCTGCCCATGCTCGTGCGGCACGACGCCGGCTGGGTGCACGAGGTGTTCGAAGTACGGCGCGGGATCGGCGCGTTGATCGCCGAGCGGGCCGCCGAGCGTGGCACCCGTCCCCAACGGGTCGAACTCGGCGCGCTGCTCGCGGCAGTACGGCGGGCCGAGGGCGCCGACGCGGTCCAGCTGGCCGACGTCGAGGTGCACCGCGCGCTGGCCCGCGCCACGGGCAACCGCGTGTACGTCCTGCTCACCAACACCCTCTTCAACGCCTACCTGCCGGTCCGTTCCCTGCTCAAGGGACCCTTCACCGACGCGGAGGCCGCCCACGGAAGACTGGCACCCGTCGTGGACGCCGTCACCGCCGGTGACGCCCGGCGAGCGCGCGAGGCGGCCGGCACCTATCTGCGGGCCACCGAACGCATCATGCTGGACGGCCTCAGGTGAGGGGCACCCGGTTCACGGAGACGATGCTCGGCACCGTCCGCCTCGACGGCGAACCGGGACAGCGGCGTATCCGGCTCGACCTGCGCGCCGCCGCTGACCAGGTCCTGCTCCCGCACCGGACCACCCCGGCCCGTCTGGCCGGCCGGGTACGCATCGCCGGACACACCGACGACCCGTACGCGAAGGGCGAGTTGGAGGTGTCACCGATCGCCCGGCGGCGCATCCGCTACCGGCTCACCTTCACCGCCGACGGGCGCTGCCTCACCCTGGACGGCTGGAAGTCGGTGACACCCCGCCGTCCCGTCACCTCCATGACCGTGCTGCCGTTCACCGTGTACGACGGCCCGGCGCGGGTGGGTGAGGGCGTCCTGCGCTTTCCCCTGGCCACCGGCCTTCTCCCCTTCCTGCTCGGATTCCGCTTCCCGCGCCGCGAGGACCCCGCGGAACACGCGGCCCCGCGATGGAACGGCACCCCGGGCCGCACCGAGGTCTGGTACACCACCCTCACCGACCCGGCGACCGGTACCGGAGTCTGGCTGCACCACGAACTCACCGCACCCGCCGACGGATCCGAGCCGTTCGCCCACGGCTGGGCCGCGGTGTTCCCCCGCGAGGGCGACGTACGGCACGCCCGCTTCGGACCAGTCCCCTGGACCCGGCCCGCCGGCGGATTCACGACCGAGGGCGTCACCTGTGTCGCCGGACAACTCACCGGCAGCGCGGGCGACTTCCACTGGAGTCTCCACGAACAGCGCCAAGGCCCACCGCTGTTCACCTTCCCCCGCTGGTCCTGGCGCCGCCCCGTACTGCCCGCCGCCCAGATGCTGCCGGCCGCCCGAGCCACGTACGAGGGCGAACTCTCGTACGGGGAGACGACCTTGAACCTGCGCGCCGCACCCGGAGCCTCGGCCCGCATCTACGGGCACGGCAATGCGCACCGGTGGACCTGGCTGCACGCGGACCTCGGCGACGGAGACGTCCTGGAGATCGTCGCCGCCGTGTCCACCCGGCCCGTCCTGCGCCGGCTGCCCCCGCTCGTCTTCCTGCGCCTGCGCCAAAACGGCCGCACCTGGCCACGGCGACCGGAACGTTCGGCGGTCGGCGGGCTGGGACTCGGCCGCTTCCGCGCCGCCATCGGCCTGCCCGAGTGGACGGTCACCGGCCGGACGGCCCTGCGCCGCATCCGCGTCGAGGTGCGCCAGCCCCCGGAGAGGACCCTCACCCTCGAATACCGCGACCCGGACGGCGCCCGCGCGGTCTGCCGCAACAGCGAGTCCGCCGACGCCCGTGTCGTCCTGGAACGCTGGTGGGGTCACTGGCGCCCGGAAGCCACCTGGGAACTCGACGGCACCGCCCACGCCGAGTCGGGCGAACGATGACCACCGACGGGCTCGTCGCCGCGCTGCTCGCCGACGAGGGCGGCGCCGGGTGGCCCGCCCGGGTGCCGCACCGCCTCGATTCCGTGCTCGCCGCACTGCCCCTGCCCGCCCGCGCCGGGGTGCACGCAGCCGTCGCCGCCGTGGAGTCGTACACCCTCGCGCGCACCGGCAGACGGCTGGCGGCGCTTCGCCCCGGGGAACGCGAGGACGTACTCCGCTCGCTGGCCCGGCGACCCCGTCTCGCCCCGCTGCTCGACCTCCTCAAGGTTCCCGTCCTGCTGGCCGCGGGCACCGAACGGACGCAGGCCGGGCCCGCCCACGCGCCGGAGGATCCGCCCCTGGACTGCACACCGGCCGAGCAATGGCCCGCCCGTACCACCGCCGACGCGGTCGTCGTCGGCTCCGGCGCGGGCGGCGCCATGGCCGCTCGGACCCTCGCGCGCGCCGGGCTGGCCGTCGTCGTCCTGGAGGAGGGCCGGCACCACCCGACGGCCTCCTTCGGACGCCGGGCACCCCTCGACCGGTTCACCGAGCTGTACCGGGACGGCGGCGCCACGGTCGCCCTCGGCAGGCCGCCGGTCCTGCTGCCGGTCGGCCGCGCCGTCGGCGGCACCACCGTGGTCAACTCCGGCACCTGCTACCGCACACCGGACCACGTGCGCGAACGCTGGCGGAGCGTTTTCGGGTTCGCGCTCGCCGACCGCCTCGGCCCCTTCCTCGACGAGGCCGAGCGCACCCTGCGCGTGGCACCCCAGCCCCTCGACGTCCTCGGCAACAACGGGCTGCTCACCCTCACCGGCGCCGGACGGCTCGGCTGGCGGGCCGCCCCGCTCCGCCGCAACGCCCCCGGCTGCAAGGGCTCCTGCCAGTGTGTCGTGGGCTGCCCCACCGGAGCGAAGCAGAGCGTGCAGCTCTCCGTCCTGCCCGACGCCTGTGCCGCCGGTGCCCGGATCGTCACCGGCGCCCGGGTCCAGCGCATCCTGCTGGACCACGACGTTCCCGGCCCGCCACGGGCCGCCGGAGTCCGGGCGCGCCGCCCCGACGGCCACGAACTGGAGATCCTCAGCCCTCTCGTCGTGACGGCCGCCGGCACCCTCCAGACCCCGCCCCTGCTGCGCCGCTCGGGCCTCGGCGGACATCCCCGCCTGGGCCGCAACCTCAGCGTGCATCCGGCCACCAGCGTCGCCGGACGCTTCGCCGAACCCGTGACGGCCTGGCGGGGCGTGCTCCAGAGCGTCGGGGTGGAGGAACTCCACGCCCAGGGGATCCTCGTCGAGGCGACCGCGAGCCCACCCGGCATGAGCAGCTTCGTCCTGCCCGGCCTCGGCCGGGAACTGCGGCGCGAACTGGAGGGATCGGACCATCTGGCCACGCTCGGCGCCATGATCGCCGACCGTCCCTCGGGGCAGGTCGGTGGCCGGGACCGCACACTCGTCCGCTACGACCTCGACCCCCGCGACGGCGACCGCCTGATGACCGCCGTACGCGCCATGGGCCGCCTGCTCTTCGCCGCCGGGGCCACGGAGGTCCTCACCGGGATCCCCCGGGCGCCCCGCGCCCGCTCACTCGAAGCGCTCGACGACCTGCTCGCCTCGGCCGGGGCCCGGGATCTGCACGTGTCGGCGTTCCACCCGACCGGCACCGTGGCCGCGGGCGACGATCCGCAGCGGGCACCCGCCGATCCCGAGGGCAGACTCCGCGGTGTCCGCGGAGTCCTCGTCGCCGACGGCTCCGTCCTCCCGTCCTGCCCGGAGGTCAACCCGCAGCTGAGCATCATGGCGGCGGCCCTGGCGGTCTCGGACGCGTGGGTCGACGGAGCACGGCACGGGGGCTGAAGGGACGTGTGCCACCCCAATGGGCCCCCGTGGTTCGCCGCGGCCGGACGAGGAACGGAGCATGAGGGAGTCCGTACGGCAGGAAGAGGACGAGCCCCCGGTGCCCCGTACGGCAGGAAGAGGCGAGCCCCATGAGCAGACGTTTTCCCCATGGCCGGAGCGGATCACGGCGTGTCGCTGCCCTGTTGTCCGCGATCGCGTGCTGCTCCGTGCTCGTCTCCTGCAGCTCGGACGACGGGGGAGACAGCACTTCGGCCTCCATCACCCCGCCGAACAAGTCCGACTTCACGGGGTCGGCGCCCTCCGCCATCGCCTCGGCGGCCTCGTCGATCATCGCGTCGGCCAGCGAGCGCGCGTCGTCGGCGGCCGCCTCCGTGGAGGCCAGGGCCTCGGAGTTCGCGGCCTCGGTCTCCGCCGACACCGTCCGCGCCGCGGCCACCGCCGAGAAGGAGCTGAAGGACGTCCAGGGCAGCGGCAACGCGACGTCCGACGTCAGCATGAAGGGCGTGCCCACGGCGGAGACCGGCGGGCTGCGTGCCGTGCTCGTCACCATCACCAACACGACCGACAAGACCGCCTCGTACGCCGTGCAGGTCGACTTCAAGAACCCCGACGGCAAGGTCGTGGAGACGAAGTTCGTCGGCAAGGAGAACCTGGAGCCGGGGAAGAAGGCGACGCCGATCGTGATCAGCAGGCAGCCCGCGGAACCCCAGCTCACCGCCGTACTGGTCAAGGCCCAGCGCTACTGACACGGGCGGACGCGGACACGGGCGTCGGCGACGCCCTCGGCCCGGGAAGCCCGTCCCCGACAGGAGGACGGGCTTCCCGGGCCGCGCCGGTGGAAGCCGTGCGGGCGGGAACGGTCAGGGATACGAGACCACGGTGGAGGGCACGGTGGAGGTGCCCGAGGTGGGGGCGCCCGTGTCGTTGATGACGCGCTCGTACTGTCCGTTGCCGCCCAGCGAGACGACCAGCAGGTCGTGGAACTTCACGCCCGGCCTGTTCGGCGCCGCGAAGCCGTGGTGCTGGACGATCGTCGGAGCGACGTTGTAGTAGCAGTAGCTGCCCAGGCCCCAGCCCTCGTGGGTGGTCACGGAGTCGGCGACCTTGTAGGCCGCGTACCCCTTGACGCTCCCGTTCTGGATGGCGGCCTGGTTCGGCGCGTCGTACGCCTTCTCGTTCTGGAAGAAGATCGTGCGGCCCCGCTGGCCGTACCACTGCACGTCGTACTTGTTGAAGTGCTCGACGAAGAGACCCGTGGCCAGGACGTCGTCGCCGTTGACGCGGATGCCGTAGTCCGCCCGGTTGGTCTCCCAGCCGACGCCGGTGCCGTGGTCGGCCCGCCAGACCCAGGTGTGGTCGACGATCGTGTGCCGGCTGTTGACGACCATGCTGGTCGTCGCCTTGCCGGCACCGGCTCCGCCGATGCGCACGAAGACGTCCTGCACGGTGGTGGGATTGGCCGAGTGGTCCGCCGAGGCCCCGGCCGGACCGATCTCCAGGAGCGTCGTGGAGTTGACGGGTCCGGCGTCGACGAGGAAGCCGGCCAGCCGGACGCCGTCCACGTCGGCCGTCCTGAGCACGGTGACGCCGTTGTCCGGGATCAGCGTGGCGTAGCCGAGGCCGAGGACCACGGTGCCCGCGCGGTTCACCTGGATCGGCTGGTTCAGGTGGTAGATCCCCGGTGTCAGCAGCAGATGGAGACCTTGCGTGAGCGCCGCGTTCAGGGTGGCGGCGGTGACACCGGGCTTGGCCACGTAGAACTGGCTGAGCGGCAGGGAGGAGCCGCGCGGGGTTCCGCTGCCCCACGTCGTGCCGCGTGCGTTGGTGCGCTTCTCCGGCAGGAACACCCGGTACTCACCGCCGCTGAGATACAGGAACGGCTTCTCGCGGGACACCGGTGTGGTGTCGAGCGTCGTGTACGGAGGGTTCGGGAAGGACTGGGCGGGGGCGCCCTGGACGCCCGAGAACACCATGTTCCAGACGGCGTTGACCCAGCCGCCCACCGAACTGTCGCGGGTGTACCACTGCTGCTGCGAGTACGGTCCGACCGAGCCGTCGATCCGGCTGTCGGCGATGTATCCGCCGCTGGCCCAGCCGTAGCCGTCGGGCGCCAGGTTGAGGCCGCCCTTGACGTGCATACGACGGAACGGGGCGGCCTGCGCCACCGCCCACCGGTTGGTGCCGTTGACCGGATTCAGGGCGAGATTCTCCGCCGAACGCCAGAAGTTCTGGGTGGCGTTGCCGTTGAACCAGCCGGCGTCGACGGTCACGTCACCGTTGATCGTCGTGTCGTCCGGTGACAGGCCGAGCCCCGCGATCGAGGTGTAGAAGCCGAGCTGGGCGTTGAGCCCGTTGTACGTGCCCGGCTTGAAGAAGAACGCGTAGCGGCCCGTGCCGAACTGCGCCGACTCCTGCTGCCGGAAGATCTGGTCGAGCCTGGCCTGGATCCCCGGCGTCGAGGGATCGAACACGATGACGTTCGGGCCGAGATCACCTCCGCCGGGAAGGGCCGACGGCTGCTGGGCGGGGGAGACGGACTCGGAGGGCGAGGCGGGTACGGCGGACGCCGGTGAGGACAGCGCGAGCAGTCCGGGCGCCGCCGCGCCGGCCGCCATCGCACCGAGGACGGTGCGCCGCGCGACGGGGGAACGGCCGGAGTCCGGGACGTCTGTGGGGGTTGAAGGCATGGGGGGCGACTCTCCTGGTTCAGAAAGTGAACGATGGGAGGTACGGGGGAGCGCTCTCTCGCCGATGCATGCTTCAGCCAGGTGAACGACGCGTCAAGAGTTGTGACCGCAGTCCCGGATGTTGTTGCACGCTGAAGGGGCTACATGGTGTGGATTTGGGTCATTTCATTGGTCTATGGACTCACGTGAAGATCGATGACGGGTTCCGAGTTGTGTTCAAGAGGTGAGCGGACTCGTTGTGGCGTGCTCTTTGGTCAACTCCCTTGACACTCCCGCGTGACCGCCACAACACTCCTCGGCGGGAGAGCGCTCTCCCGTTCCCTCGGCACATGTGATGGACCGTCACGCGGGCGGCCCGGGCGGCACCTTGCTCATCGCCGCTCACGGCCGTCCGGCCCCCACCGCCCCCATCGACGTGGCAGGAGGTCTCCATGGCACGGAGATCGAAGATCGTTTCAGGAATGCTGATGTCCAGCGCGCTGGTGCTGACCACGCTCGGCCTGGCCGGCGTGGCCATGAGCGCCGACCCGGCGGCCGGGCCGGCCGTCTCCGCGGCCGGGTCGACGGCCGTCCACACCGGTCACGTGATGGCCGCCTCGACGCTCGCCTCGCCGGAGGACCCGGACGGCGACGGCTACATCCCGGCGAACCCGCAGGTGACCGGGGTCGTCCCCTCCAAGGCGGAGCCGACGCACCGGTACTTCCACGAGTTCCAGGCGAACTGTTCGGTGTCCCACACCCGGCCGGACGACCCGATCGTCTACCCCGGCCAACCGGGCAAGTCGCACGACCACACCTTCATGGGCAACACCACCACCAACGCGGCCAGCACCACCGCCTCGCTCGACTCCGGCGGGACCACGTGCAGGGCGCCCGGTGACAAGTCGGCCTACTGGATGCCGACCCTGCTCAACGGCAACACACCCGTGCTGCCGGTGGGCCCCCAGGTCATCTACTACAAGGCGGGGGTCACCGACTACACCAGCGTGCGCCCCTTCCCGAAGGGCCTGCGCTTCGTCGTCGGCAGTCCGATGCAGTCGGCGGCCGAGTTCCGCAACCACCGCGGCTTCGTTGAGGGCTGGGAGTGCGGCGACAGCTTCTTCAACGTCGACTTCCCGCAGCAGTGCCCGAACAGGGCCGACGTCCAGCTCAACATCCGCTTCCAGGCGCCCAGTTGCTGGGACGGGAAGTACCTGGACACCCCCAACCACCAGAGTCACATGGCCTATCCGGTGGTCAACCCCGGCACCAACAACAACATCTGCCCGGACGACCACCCGGTCGCGCTGCCGATGATCGAGTTCAAGATGGCCTTCCCGGTCAACGGTGACATGTCACAGGTCAGGCTGGCGAGCGGCGCCGGCCACTCGTTCCACTACGACTTCTTCAACGCGTGGGACGCGCCGACACAGAAGGCGCTCGTCGACCACTGCGTCGTCGGCGGGCTCCAGTGCGACGCCCGCGGCTACGACCAGACGCATCCCGAGGCGGGCGCGGCACTCGACGCGAACTACCGGCTTCCCTGAGGCGGCACCTCCCGCCGGCCGGTACATGGCCCCGGCCGGCGGGACCCCAGGAGCACCCGGTTCACACCCCCTGATCTTCCCCCCACCCGTACACCGGACGGACTCTCATGACCGGATCGCGTACCACCCGGCGCCGTGTCGCGGCGCCTCTCACGGCGGGCCTGCTCGCCGCGGGAGCACTCGTCCTGCCCTCCCAGCCGGCCCAGGCGGCCGGCGGCGTCGTCAAGGTCACCGGCTCGCAGGGCAACTGGCAGCTGACCGTCGACGGAAGCCCGTACCAGATCAAGGGCCTCACCTGGGGGCCCTCCGTCGCCGACGCCGGGCGCTACATGCCCGACCTGAAGTCGATGGGCGTCAACACCGTCCGAACCTGGGGCACCGACGCCTCCAGCAAGACCCTGTTCGACGCGGCGGCGGCCCAGGGCGTCCGGGTGATCGGAGGCTTCTGGCTGCAGCCCGGAGGCGGTCCCGGCAGCGGCGGCTGTGTGAACTATCTGACGGACACCGGCTACAAGAACCAGGTGCTCACCGAGTTCCCCCAATGGGCCGCCACCTACAAGGACAACCCCGGTGTCCTGATGTGGAACGTGGGGAACGAGTCCGTGCTCGGACTCCAGAACTGCTACAACGGCGCCGAACTGGAGCGCCAGCGCGACGCCTACACCACACTCGTGAACGACATCACCAAGAAGATCCACGCCGCCGACCCCAACCACCCCGTCACCTCCACCGACGCGTGGACCGGCGCCTGGCCGTACTACAAGAAGAACGCACCCGACCTGGACCTGTACGCGGTCAACGCCTACAACGCGGTCTGTGACGTCAAGTCGGCCTGGCAGCAAGGTGGTTACACCAAGCCCTACATCGTCACCGAGACCGGGCCCGCGGGCGAGTGGGAGGTGCCGGACGACGCCAACGGCGTCCCCGCCGAACCGGCCGACCGGGCCAAGGCCGACGGCTACACCCGGGCGTGGAACTGCGTCACCGGGCACCAGGGCGTCGCGCTCGGCGCCACGATGTTCCACTACGGGACCGAGTACGACTTCGGCGGCATCTGGTTCAACCTGCTGCCCGCGGGCGACAGGCGGCTCTCGTACTACGCGGTGAAGAAGGCGTACGGCGCGGACACTTCTCGTGACAACACCCCGCCGGTCATCTCCGACCTGACCGTCGAGGGAGACGCGGGCAGGGTGCCCGCCGGGCGCGACCTCACCCTCTCCGTGAAGGCCACGGACCCGAACGGTGATCCGGTCACGTACGAGGTGCTGGACAACAGCATGTACATCGACCAGAGCAAACAGCTGAACCCGCTGCCCTTCACCGACCTCGGCGGCGGCCGGCTCCGGGTCACCGCCCCGGACCGGCCCGGAGTCTGGAAGGTCTACGTCAAGGTCAAGGACGGCAAGGGCAACGTCGGTGTCGAGACCCGGTCCGTACGGGTGGTGCCGCCGACCCCGAGCGGAACGAACCTCGCGCTCGGCCGGCCGGCCACCGCCTCCTCGTTCCAGACCGGCGGCGGCGACTGTCCCTGCACCGCGGCCGGTGCCGTGGACGGCAACCTCAACACCCGCTGGGCCAGCGACTGGAGCGACCCTCAGTGGCTGCGGGTCGACCTTGGTACCCGAACCTCGTTCCGGCATGTGCAACTGGTCTGGGAGACCTCCTACGCCAGGGCCTACACCGTGCAGACCTCGGACGACGGGCAGAACTGGACCACCGTCCGCACGGTCACCGACGGCAACGGCGGCGTCGACGACCTCGATGTCACCGGGGCGGGCCGCTACGTACGGGTGAACGGCACCGCGCGAGGAACCGGATGGGGTTACTCGCTCTACGAGTTCGGCGTCTACAACTGAGTCGAGCACCGATGGGGAGAGCGCTCTCCCGGGAATGAGGCGGCACTTGACGGAGAAGGCGGACGACGAGGTGGAACGCGAGCGGCTCCTCGGCAAACTGACCCTCCGCGAGAAGGTCCGGCTGCTGACCGGTGCGACCACCTGGCGCACCGCGGCCGAACCGGCCCTGGGACTGCGGGAGATGGTCCTGTCGGACGGTCCCGCCGGAGTGCGCGGGCAGTCCTGGGACGAGCGCGACACAGCCCTGCTGCTGCCCTCGGCGTCCGCGCTCGGCGCCCTGTGGGACGAGGAACGGGTGGAGCGTCTCGGCGGGCTGCTCGCCGCCGAGGCGCGCCGCAAGGGTGTCGACGTCGTCCTCGCCCCCACCCTCAACCTCCACCGGACACCCCTCGGCGGGCGGCACTTCGAGTGCTTCTCCGAGGACCCCGAACTGACCGCCCGCACCGGTGCCGCGTTCGTCCGGGGGATCCAGGCGCGCGGAGTGGCGGCCACGGCCAAGCACTACGTGGCCAACGACTCCGAGACCGACCGGCTGACCGTCGACGTGCGGGTGTCCGAACGGGTCCTGCGGGAGGTGTATCTGGCACCGTTCGAGGCGGCCGTCGAGGCCGGCGTCCGGGTCGTCATGGCCGGGTACAACGGCGTCGACGGCACCACGATGACCGCGAGTTCCCTGCTGGACGAACCCCTCAAGGGGGAATGGGGCTTCGCCGGCGTGGTGGTGTCCGACTGGGGCGCGGTGCGGTCCGGGGAACCGGCCGCCCGCGCCGCCCTCGACCTCACCATGCCGGGCCCGGAGAGCGCCTGGGGCGAGGAACTGGTGCGGGCCGTGGAAGAGGGACGCGTCCCGCGCGACGCCGTCGACGACAAGGTGCGGCGGCTGCTCGGGCTCGCCACCGCGTGCGGCGCGCTGGGGGAGCCACCGGAGGACGCCCCGCCCGCCACCGGCCGTAGCGAGGCCCACGCGCTGCTGCG
Source organism: Streptomyces sp. NPDC015532 (assembly GCF_043078065.1). NCBI lineage: Bacteria > Bacillati > Actinomycetota > Actinomycetes > Kitasatosporales > Streptomycetaceae > Streptomyces > Streptomyces sp. NPDC015532. The sequence continues at coordinate 291,201 of NZ_JBIBSY010000011.1, forward strand.
CGGCGCCGCGGCCGCGAGCACCGTCCTGCTGAGCAATCGCGGTGTCCTCCCGCTCGATCCCGCCCGGTTGCGCACCGTCGCGGTGATCGGCGCGCACGCGGCCCTGCCGCGCGTCCAGGGCGGCGGCAGCGCGGGAGTCTTCCCCGGGCGGGTCGTCACTCCGCTGGAGGGGATCCGGGCCGCGCTCGGCGGCGGCGTACGTGTCGTCCATGTGCCCGGCCCCTCGGCCGGCGCGCCCGCGGCACCCCTGACCCCGGACCTGTGCGCCGATCCCGTCACCGGCGATCCCGGTGTCCGGTTGCGCGTGCTCGACGCGGCGGGGCGTGAACGTCTCTCCGAACACCGCCTCGGAGGGCGGCAGTTGGAGCCGCCGCTGCCGCCGGGCGCACACACCGTCGAGATCGCCGCCCTTCTGCTTCCGGGCGTCTCGGGGCTGTGGACCCTCGGAGTCGGCGGGTTCGGGCGCCTGAGCATCACGGTCGACGAACGCGTCGCCCTGAAAGGGGAGTTCGGCAAGGAGACCGACGATCCGGCGGTCGTCCATGTGAACCCGCCCGTCCACGGTACGGCCGTCCGCCTCACCGCGGGACGCGCGGCGCGCGTGGTGGCCCGCCGCGAACTCGCCCCCGACACCGGCCGGGCCACCGTCGTCACCGCGGCCCCGCCACCCCCCGACGACGGTACGGCCCTGGCCGACGCCGTGCGGGCGGCCCGCGACGCGGACGCGACGATCGTGGTCGTCGGCACCACCGAAGACAGCGAGTCCGAGGGACGCGACCGGACGGACCTCGGACTCGGCGGACACCAGGACGAGTTGGTCCGCGCGGTGACCGCCGCCGAACCGCGCACGGTCGTCGTCGTCAACAGCGGCGGACCGGTCGAACTGCCCTGGCGCGCGGCGGCCGGTGCCGTCCTGCTCACCTGGTTCCCCGGCCAGGAGGGCGGCGCGGGCCTCGCCGACGTGCTGTTCGGCCGGGCCGAACCCGGCGGGCGGCTGCCCACGACGTGGCCGGCGACCCTCGCCGACGCGCCGGTCACCCGCACCCGGCCCGAGGACGGACTCCTCGACTACACCGAGGGCCTGCACATCGGCTACCGCGCCTGGGCACGCCACGACCGCGCGCCCGCCTACTGGTTCGGGCACGGACTCGGCTTCACCACCTGGGCGTACGAGGGACTGGGCGTCCCCGACGACATCGTGGCCGGCGAGCCGTTCACCGTGCGGGTCGAGGTACGCAACACGGGCCCCCGGCGCGGACGCGAGGTCGTCCAGGTCTATCTCGCCGGGCCCCCCGGCCCGCCGGACCGCCCGGAACGCTGGCTCGCCGGGTACGCCGCGGTCAGTGCCGAACCGGGCGAGCGGGCGACGGTTTCGGTGCGGATACCGCCCCGGGCGCTGCGCCACTGGGCCGAGGACGAACACGCGTGGCGCACGCGGCCCGGCGCCTACCGGGTGCTCGCCGGCCGCTCCGCGGGCGCCCTCCCGCTGACGGCCACCGCGCTGGTCCGGGCTCCCGGCTGAGCGCCGGGCGGCCGCGGAGAGCGCTCTATCCCGGGGCGGTGCACTGCCGTTAGGGTGCCGCCATGAACAGACAGGCTCCCACGCTGGAGGATGTCGCGCGGGTGGCCGGAGTCTCCCGCGCGACCGTGTCCCGGGTCATCAACGGTGTGCGCAATGTCGACCCCGGAATCCAGGAGGTGGTGCGCCAGGCCATCGAGCGGACCGGATACGCGCCCAACCAGGCCGCCAGATCGCTGGTGACCCGGCGCAGCCAGACCGTGGCGCTGATCGTCTCCGGCGCGGGCGACACCCCGGGGGAACAGCAGAACGCCTTCGCCGCCCGGGTGTTCGCGGACCCCTTCTTCGGACGGGTCGTCAGCGGCGTGGTGGGGTACCTGCGTCCACGCTCGATGCATCCGCTGCTGATGTTCGCCGAATCCGCGGAGACCAGGAGCCAGGTGCTGGCCGACCTCCGGCAGGGCAGCGCGGACGGCGCCCTGGTCGTCTCCACCCACGCCGACGACCCGCTGCCCGCCCTGCTCGCCGACGCGGGTCTGCCCGCCGTCCTCTTCGCCCGGCCCTCCCGCCCCGTGCGGCTCAGCTATGTCGATCTCGCCCACCGCGAGGGGGCACGCCTGGCGGCCGAACACCTGCTGAGCCGGGGGTGCCGGCGGATCGTCACCGTCACCGGGCCGCTCGGCGTCGCCGCGAGCCAGGACCGGCTCGCCGGGTTCCGCGACACGATGGCCCGCAGCGGACACCCGTACGTCCCGGTCGCCGAGGGCGGGTTCACGCTGGACAGCGGCATGGCGGCGATGTCCGGGCTGCTGTCCGATCACCCGGACGTGGACGGGGTGTTCGCCGCCAACGACCTGATGGCCCAGGGCGTGTGCCAGCTGCTGCGGGAGCGGGGCAGGCAGGTGCCCGACGATGTCGCGGTCGTCGGCTTCGACGACTCCAGTGTGGCCGTGACCTGCCGTCCCCCGCTGACCACGGTGCGCCAGCCCGTGGAGGAGATGGCCGCGGCGATGGCCGCCCTCCTCGACGAGCACATCCGGGGCGTCCGCACCGAACCCACGTCACTGATCTTCGACCCGGAACTCGTGGTCCGCGCCTCGGCCTAGGCCGTGTCCGCAGAGTCGCGCCTGCCCGGCGACGCCTGGCACGCACTCTCGCCGCACCGGGCGAAGACCCAAGTACGTCCAGTACGAGGGCCTGCGCCCGGCACGCCGAGAGCACGCACCAGACGCCGCCGGACCCGCCCTCCGGGCGAACGACGCGACTTTGCGGACACGACCTAGGCCCTGTCCGGCAGGCCCGGCCGGGAAACGCGCGCCGCCCGCTCCGGAGCGGGCGGCGCGCGTTTCCTGTCGCGTGTCCGCCGTGCCCGCCGGTGACGGAGACTGGACCGGTCAGGATGGACGAGCACCCGGTCGGGCAGGCGGGCCGGAGACGGAAGGCAGGCGGATGACCCACCCGATCACCGTGGGCGTGGACGGATCACCCGAGAGCAGGGCGGCGCTGGCCTGGGCGGGCCGTGAGGCCGTCCGCCGGGGTGTGGCCCTGCGGGTGGCGTACGCCTGGCACTGGCCGCCGCACGACATGGTCGGCGGTGGTGACCGGGAGGACCAGGCACGCTGGGCCCACCGCATGATCGAGGACGCGGCCCGCACGGTCACCGACCGGCACGCCGGTCTGCCGGTGACGGTCGACGTGATCGACTCCGTCGACGGCGACGTGGTGGAGGCGTTGCTGGGCGTCGCGGCCGACACCGGGACCCTGGTCCTCGGCTCGCGCGGATACGGCGCGTTCGTCGGCTTCCTGCTCGGTTCCGTCGGACAGCGGGTGATCGCCGAGGCGTCCTGCCCCGTGGTCCTGGTGCGTTCGGAGGACCGGCCCGAGGACGAGGCGGGCGGCCGGGAGATCGTCGTAGGGCATCAGGGCGGACCCGAGGACGACGCCGGTCTGCGTTTCGCGTTCGAGACCGCGGCGGCGCGGGGCGCGGCGCTGCGGGCCGTACGGGCGTGGAGCCTGCCGCCGGTGTTCGCCTACAGTCCCGGTTCGCTGAAGTTGCTCGACGAGGCCGGCGGCCTGGAGCCGTACGAGAGGAAGGCGTTGGCCGAGGCGCTCCAGCCGTGGCGCGAACGCTTTCCCGACGTGTCCGTCACCCAGCACATCGAGATGGGCAGCGCGGGACAGGTGCTGCTCTCCCTGTCCGACCGGGCCCAGTTGCTGGTCGTCGGCCGCAGGGCCGAACGCTCCGCGGTGGGCGCCCGGATCGGTTCGGTGGCCCACGCGGTGATGCATCACGCGCCCTGCCCGGTGGCGGTCGTTCCGCACGACTGACCCGGCGCCCGGCGGCCGGACCCCGCCGCGGGCTCCTCCGGTCGAGAGCCGGCCGGGGGAGCCCGGACCGAGGCAGGCCGGGTGCGCGTCGAGCGGGACCGGTGACGCGGGGCGAGGCGGGAGGACGCGCCCCCGGCCGGACAGGGGTTAGGCGTTGTCGGCCCGGGACATGCGCAGAGCGAGATCCTGGAGCAGATCGGCCGTCGAGACGTCGGTGCGCCCGGAGTCGTGGAGGTCGGCGAGCTCGGAGAAGAGGAACGCGAAGGCGCCCACCAGCGAGATGGCGGCGGGCAGGTAGGCGTCCGCGACCGCCTGCCCGGCCTCCGCGGGGCCCGCGTCACCGGGCACCTCGACACGCGGGAACACCTCGGTGACGAGAGCACCCAGGTTGTTCTCGGCCGATTCGACTCCGTCCTCCTCGTCCTGGGCGATCCTGCGCACCATGGCGTTGGTCTCGGTGAGCACGCCGATGGCGCGCAGGATGATCTCCGTCTGTTCCATGCCGTGAGCCTAGACGGGCGAAGCCCCGCTGTGACCAGGACCTTGGTCTCGGGATGGTAGACAAGGTCCATGAACGACAACTCCCGCGCCCGCCGGGCCCGCGCGCGATGACCGCCGGCATCGACACCCCCGACCGCCGGGGCCGCACCGGACTCGACCGGACGGGCCGCGACCTGACCGGCAACCCCCGGGTCAGGATCCGCGACGTGCACCTCCTGTCCTGCCACTGGTACGTGGAACGCAGCACCACCTTCGACCTCCAGCTCGCCGACGGGACCTGGAGCACCCAGGAGCGCGAGACCCACGACCGCGGCAACGGAGCCACCCTCCTGCTGTACGACACCGAGCGGGAAACCGTCCTGCTGACCAGGCAGTTCCGCTATCCCGTCTATGTGAACGGGCACCCGGACGGCATGCTGGTCGAGACACCCGGCGGCCTCCTCGACGAGGAGGACGAGCACCCCGAGCACGCCGTACGGCGCGAGGTCATCGAGGAGACCGGGCACACCGTCGGCGCGGTGGAGCACGTCTTCGACGTCTACATGAGCCCGGGTTCGGTCACCGAACGGGTGAGCTTCTACGCCGCCTCCTACGGCCCGTCCACCCGCACCCACGAGGGCGGCGGACTGGAAGAGGAGGGCGAGGACATCGAGACGGTCGAACTGCCCTTCCGCGAGGCCCTGTCGATGATCCGCACCGGGGAGATCGCGGACGCCAAGACGATCATGCTGTTGCAGTGGGCCGCCCTGGAGGGGCCCTTCGCCAAGGCTTGACCTCAAGAGCGCTCCAACAGCCAGACTCCCGTTCGGGCCCGGGGACTTCGGGCCCCGACGGGAGGGAACACCATGCGCTACCGCACGATCGGCACGGACCCGGAGACCCGCCGCGAGGTGAGTGTGCTCGCGCTCGGCGCGATGCTGTTCGGCTCGCTGACCGACGAGAAGACGTCGTTCGCCGTACTGGACCGCTATGTCGAGGCCGGCGGCAACTTCATCGACACCTCGGACAACTACGCCTTCTGGACCGACGGAAGCCAGGGCGGCCAGAGCGAGGAACTGCTCGGACGCTGGCGGCGCAGCCGGGGCGCCGGCGACGGGATCGTCCTCGCGACCAAACTCGGCGCCCGCCCGCTGGCCCCGGGGACCGGCTACGTCGACAACCCCGAGGGCCTGTCGGCCAAGGTGATCCGCGAGGCCTCGGAACGGAGCCGGGAACGCCTCGGCGTCGAGAGGATCGACCTCCTGTACGCCCACATAGAGGACCGCGCCGTCGCACCGGGCGAGACCGTCGAGGCGTTCGCCGAACTCGTCGTGGAGGGCAGCGTCGGACTGCTCGGGGTGAGCAACCACGCCGTCTGGCGGGTGGAGCGGGCCCGCTCCCTCGCCGCCGCGGCCGGACTGCCCGGCTACGAGGTCCTCCAGTACCACCACAGCCTGCTGCGCCCGCGCTCCGACGTACCCAGCGGGCTCTTCCCCGAGGGCGGCCTCGGCGCCGCGACCGGTGAACTCCTCAGTTACCTGGGGGCGGAGCCCGAGCTGACCCTGGTCGCGTACTCGCCGCTGCTGGGCGGTGCCTACGGACGCCGGGACAAGCCGCTGCCGTCCGACTACGTCCACCCGGGGAACACCGCCCGGCTCACCGTGCTCAAGGAGGTGGCGAAGGAGACGGGGGCGACGCTCAACCAGGTCGTGCTGGCCTGGCAGATGGGCGGCGAGCTGCCGGTGATCCCGCTGGCCGGCGCCTCCTCGGTGGCCCAGCTGGAGGAGAACCTGGCCGCGGTGGACCTGGACCTCACCCCGGACCAGCGGGCCCGCCTGGACACGGCCCACTGACTCCTGTCAGGCCCACGGACTCCTGCCGGCCTGCTGACTCCTGCCGGGCCGACCGACTCCTGCCGGGCCGACCGACTCTTGCTGGCCTGCTGGCATCCGTCGGGCCGACCGACTCCTGCCGGCCTACTGGCATCCGTCAGGTCCACCGACTCCTGCCGGGGCTACCGGCATCCGTCGGGGTCGATGACTTCCGTCCGAGCCGTGTCACCGGGAGCGGTCCGGACGGGTGTCCGGCTCCGGGTGCTCACCCTCGCCGCCGGGCGGCCGGCGGGTGGTGAGCAGCAGCGCGATGTCGTCGGGGCGCTCGTTGGCCTGCCGGGCCTCCGCGGTGAGCAGATCGGCGGCGCTGGACAGGGACGGGCCGCCCGCCGTGCGGTGCCGCGGGGGGCCCGCGTCGGCCAGGCGCGAGCGAAGCGCCTCGACCCCCTCGTCGATGTCCGTGCCGGGCCGCTCGACCAGCCCGTCCGTGTACAGGGCCAGTACGGCCTCGGGCTCCAGCACCAGGTCCGTCACGGGGTAGTCGGCGTGCGGGTCCACGCCCAGCACCACACCGCCCGGCAGGTCCAGCACCTCGGTGCGGCCGTCGGGGTGGCGCAGCAGCGGCTGCGGATGCCCGGCCCGCGCCGCCTGCGCGACACCGGTCAACGGGTCCACCCGGACATAGCAGCAACTCGCGAACTGGCCCGGATCGAGGTCGATGAGCAGCCGGTTGGTGCCGCTCATCACCTCGTCCGGAGGATGGTCCCCGAGGGCGAACGCCCGTACCGCGCTGCGCAGTTGACCCATGGTCGCGGCGGCCTGGACGCCATGGCCCTGGACGTCCCCGATGACCAGGGCGAGCCCGTCACCGGCTTCGACGACGTCGTACCAGTCGCCGCCCACGTCCATGCCGACGGTGCCGGGAAGATAGCGGCCCGCCGTCTCCACGAGGGGGTGTGCCGACAACCGGTGCGGCAGCAGGGCCTCCTGGAGCCCGCGGGCGAGCGCCGCCTCGTTGTCGTAGCGCCTCGCCCGTTCCAGGGACTGCGCGATCAGCCCGGCGAGCGCGGTGAGGACCGTACGTTCCTCGGTGCTGAAGCCGCGCGGCCGGTCGAACCCGAGGATGCACGAGCCGACGGGTCGCCCGGAGGCGATCAGTGGAAGGAAGGCACGGGCGCCGACGGTGGCGTCCAGGGAGATGCCCGGATAGGCGGCGGCGAGCTGTTGCATCGACTCGAAGAAGAGCGGCCGGCCGCTGGTGAGCGCCTCGACGCCGGGCAGTTTGGCGTCCAGGCCCACACCGTCGAAGGGGGCGAGGAACCCTTGCGGGAAGCCGGTCTCCCAGGCCAGATAGAGCCTGCGGTCCTGGAGCAGATAGATGGCCAGGCGGCGGCTGCCGAACGCGGGCAGCAGCTCGCGCATCACCACCTCGGACACCTGCCGCGCGGTCACCGCCTCGGTCAGCGCGATCGCGAGAACGATGGGCCGGTACTGCGGTGCAGTGCCCGGGGCCCCGGTGTCGGGCTCTTCGGACCCGGCCCGTGGGGCCTGCGTCGCCTCCAGGTCGAACGGGGCGTTCCCGGTGGTCCCCGAGGACCGTCCCAGGGGCGTGATCTTGCAGGTCACCCCGCGCGGGCCGGGATAGACGGAGAAGCTCAGCCAGGTTCCCGTCAGGTGTCCCGGAGTCGTCGCGGTTCCGCTTCCCAGCGGGCTGCGGGCCCGGAAGTGCACCGGGTCCGGCGACAGGAGCGCGCTGCGCAGGTGATCCTCGTAGGCGGGGTGGTCCATCCAGGGCACCACGTCCCACAGCAGCCGCCCCAGCAGCTCGGCGCGCGGGCGGCCGAGCAGTTCGGCGGCGCGCGGGTTGGCGTAGGTGATCAGCCCGATCCGGTCGATCGAGAAGACGCCCTCGGGGAGCTGGTCGGCCGCCCCGTCCGCCGCAGGTCCCGGTCCCGGGTCGACGAGGGCGCCGCTGACCCGGAACGGCGGGTCGTCCGCTCCTCCGGCCGTCCACAGTTCGAGGAGCCGCAGGCCGCCGCCTCCGGTGCGTACGGGCAGGGGATGGGGCGGGGGCCGGCCCGCGGCGGTCTCGCGCAGGGCGGCCAGCAGCAGCCGGGGCTCGTCGTGGGCCAGCGCGTCCGCGAAGGCCTCGGGGGTCCCCGCGAAATCCTCCTGGGGTATGCCCAGCAGCGCCCACAGGGCGTCGTCCGCGAGCAGCGTGCCGTCGTGCGGGTCCCAGGTGAAGCCCCCGACGCACCGGGTGGACGGGCCGTCGACCGGTGGCCGGGTACCGAGGGGGTCGCTGTCCCACAGGACCGAGGACCCGTCCTTGTCCAGCTTCGCCAGGGCGGCTCCGAGCTCCGCCGCCACCGCCGTCATCCGGGCGCGGTCCGGCAGGACCTCGGTGGCGTCGGACGCCGGCGGGCGCAGCACCGTCAGGACGCCGTACGGAGTGGAGTCGCTCACGACCGGAACGTAGAGCGAACCGAACTGGAACGGCAGTCCCGCCGCGAGCTGCGGATAGCGGCGCATCGTCTCCGTCGGATCGGCGAGCAGCACCTCGACACCGAGCCGATGGGCGTCCGCCACCGGGAACGGCCGGTCCACGTGCATCCGCGACCAAGGGCGGAAGAGGGGCCCCGGCAGTCCCGCGAGCACGGCGAGACGCAGCAGGCCGGGCGTGCCGGAGCGCAGATACACGCCCCCCGCGAAGCCGCGGGCGGCCCGGATCGCGTCCGTCACCGCGTCACTGAGCAGGGAGGTCAGGCTGTCCAGCGCCTGGCCCTCACGCTCGGCGCTCCCTGTCATCGATCTGCCCTCGTCCGCCCGCCACCAGGGGGGTAACACAGCAAGAATGCGCCTCTCGGGCCGCTCACCGCACCTCGACGTCCTTCGCGGCACCGCGAGGTGAGGCCATTCTTCCCGGCCACGCCCGAATGTGCCCAGCGTGAACATACCGGCTCGGGCCCGGTTCGGGAGCTGTCGGGAAGCGGGTGATTCAGGAGGCCGGTCCGGGCCGCAGCCTCTCGGCGGCGACGGCCGCCACGGCCTCGGCCAGCGCGCCGAGGGCGGGGAAGTCGAGCTTCCACTGCTGCCAGAACAGGGGGACGTCGATGCCCCGGCCCGCGGCCAGATGGACCAGTGCTTTGTCGCGCAGCAGCGGTGCCGCCTGGACCTCGGGCACCATGCCCCAGCCCATTCCGGCCGCCACGGCGTCGACGAACCCCTCCGAGGTGGGGACGAAGTGGCGCAGCGCGCTCCCGCCGGGAGCGCCCGCGAGGGCGCGGACGAAGTCGTCCTGGATGTCGTCGTTGCGGTCGAACGCCACCACGGGGGCGGAGCCGATGAGCTCGCCCAGGGGTGTCCCGGTCGCCGTGCCGAGCCACCGTTCGGCGAAGCCGGGGCTCGCCACCGGCAGATAGCGCATGATCCCGAGGGCGCGCACGGAGCAGCCGGCCACCGGGTCGGGCGACGAGGTGACCGCCGCCATGACCGTCCCCTCGCGCAGCAGGGCCGCGGTGTGGTCCTCGTCCTCGCGGCGCAGTTCGAAGCACAGCCGCAGTTCGTCCGGCACGCGGGCGAGGGCCGGCAGGAACCAGGTCGCCAGCGAGTCGGCGTTCACGGCGACCGACAGCCGGGTGGGCTCACCGGATCCCGGCATGCCGAGCTCGGCGTGCGCGTCGCGCTCCAGCCGGGCGAGCCGGCGCGCGAAACGCACCACGATCTCGCCGGACTCGGTCGGGCGCACCGGCTTCGTCCGGGTCAGCAGGACCCTGCCGGTGCGCTGTTCGAGTGACTTGACCCGCTGGCTCACCGCCGAGGGGGTCACATGGAGGGCCGTGGCCGCCGCGTCGAAGGTGCCCTCGTCCACCACGGCGAGCAGCGTGCGCACCTGGTCGAGGGGGAGTTCCGTCATCACGATGGCTAAGGATACGTAAGAATCTTTAGCTGTACTTCTGGCGGTCCGTTTTCTAGCGTCGACGGCATGACAGACGCCCTGGCCGCAGCGGTCGCCGGATTCGGCTCCGGCCTCTCCCTCATCGTCGCCATCGGCGCGCAGAACGCCTTCGTCCTGCGCCAGGGCGTCCGCCGGGACGCGGTCCTCGCCGTGGTGGGCATCTGCGCCCTGTCCGACGCGCTGCTCATCGCGCTGGGGGTCGGCGGGGTCGGCGCGGTCGTGGTGGCCTGGCCCGCGGCGCTCACCGCGGTCGGGCTGATCGGCGGTTGTTTCCTCGTCGTCTACGGAGTCCTCGCCGCCCGGCGGGTCTTGAAGCCGTCGGCCCTCCGGGCGGCCACCGGCTCCCCGGGCTCCTGGCGCCGTGCCGTCCTGACCTGTCTCGCCCTGACGTGGCTGAACCCGCACGTGTACCTCGACACCGTGTTCCTGCTCGGCTCGCTGGCGGCCGGCCAAGGATCGCTGCGCTGGACGTTCGGCCTGGGCGCCGCGTTCGCCAGCGTGTGCTGGTTCGCCGCCCTCGGTTTCGGCGCCCGGCTCCTGAGCCGCTTCCTCGCCCGGCCGGCGTCCTGGCGCGTGCTGGACGGCCTGGTCGCCACGACCATGATCGCCATGGGCGCCATCCTGATCGCCGGCGCCTGACCCGTCACACCCCCCGTACCGCCGCCCAAGTCCAGCCCGCCGCCGGCCGCCCGCTGTCGCCGGAGGCCGCATCCCGGTCGCCGTCGGCAGTGCTCCTGGCGTGCGCCGTCCCGTACCTCCGCGCGTCCGTACGCCCCGCCGGGGTGCACAGTCCCCCATCGCGCGCTGGGTGTGCGCCACCCCGTACCGCCATGCGCCCGCGTGCGCCCGGGGTGTCCCGCCGCGCCCTGCGCCGGTCCGGTGACCGGCCCGCGGGGCCGGTCGCCGGGTGCCCCGTGCACCGATCTCGTCCCCCGGGGGACACACGCCGCTCGCGCTCGGACATAGTGATCCCCGAATCGAAAGATGTATCGAGCAACCAGGATGAGCGTGGACACGAGCCAGAGCAGTACGGACAGCGGCGCTGCGGAGCCCGACGGGAAGGCGGCGGAGACCGGGCGGCCCGTCCGCTCCGGATGGCGCCGATGGGCCATGGACACCCGGCCGCTGCGCCGCCCCGCCTACCGCCGGCTGTGGTCGTCGACCGCGGTCACCTCCGTGGGCAGTCAGCTCACCGCCGTCGCCGTGCCCAAGCAGATCTACGACATCACCGGCTCCTCGGCCTGGGTCGGCTACGCGAGCCTCGCCGGCCTGCTGCCCCTCGTGGTCTTCGCCCTGTGGGGCGGTGCGATCGCCGACAGCGTGGACCGCCGCAAACTGCTCCTCGTCACCAACATCGGCATAGCCGTCACCTCGCTGCTCTTCTGGGTCCAGGCCGTCACCGACATGGAGTCGGTGCTCGTCCTGATGGTCCTGCTCGCCCTCCAGCAGGCGTTCTTCGGCCTCAACTCCCCGGCCCGCAGCGCCTCCATCGCCCGGCTCGTCCCGGCGGACGAACTGCCCGCGGCCAACGCGCTCGGCGCGACCGTCATGCAGACCGGTTCGGTGGCCGGGCCGATGCTCGCCGGTGCGCTCATCCCCCTCATCGGGCTGCCCGAGCTCTACCTCATCGACGCTCTCGCCCTGTCCGTCACCGTCTGGGCCGTCCTGCGCCTCCCGGCGCTGCCGCCCCTCACCGGAACGGCCTCCCAGCGCGCGGGCCTGCGCGAAGTGGTGGCCGGATTCCGCTACATCGCCCTGCACAAGGTGCTGCTGCTGTCCTTCCTCGCCGACATCATCGCCATGGTCCTCGGCATGCCGCGCGCGCTGTTCCCGCAACTCGCCGCCGAGACGTACGGCTCCTACGGCGAAGGACTCGCGCTCGGACTGCTGTTCGCGGCGATCCCCATCGGCGCCGTCGTGGGCGGACTGATGTCGGGCACCTTCTCCCGGGCCCGCCGGCACGGCCTGATGGTCATCGTCTCCGTCGCGGCCTGGGGCGCGGCCATCGCCGGGTTCGGTCTCAGCGGCAGCCTGTGGCTCGCCGTGGCCTTCCTGGCCGTCGCCGGGGTCGCCGACATGGTCTCCATGGTCTTCCGCGGCGCGATCCTGCTGTCCGCGGCCACCGACGAGATGCGCGGACGGCTCCAGGGCGTCTTCACCGTGGTCGTCGTGGGCGGCCCGCGCGTCGCCGATGTCCTGCACGGCACGGCCGGTTCGGCCTTCGGAGCACCGGCCGCGGTGGCCGGCGGAGGCCTGCTGGTGATCGTGGCGGTGCTTGTGCTCGCTTTTGTCACACCGGCCTTGAGGCGTTACACAATCTGAATACGAAAAACGACCATGGTGGTTCTAGAGTGGCCGCCATGGTGGACACGCGCCCTACGTCGGCATTCCACGCGCAGAACATCAGCGCGGACAGCACCTCCCGTCTGGTGGGCGCCCTGGATGCCCAGGACGTCAACGACGGCGTACAGCGCCTGCGTTCGTGGGCACACGCGGCCCTGGCCGTGCGGCCCGGGGAGCGGGCGCTCGACATCGGCGCGGGCACCGGGTCGCAGACCCGGCGGCTCGCGGCGGCCGTGGGTCAGCGCGGCAGGGTGCTCGGCATCGAACCGAATCCCGGACTGCGCGCCGTGGCCGAACAGCGGGGCACCGAGGAGCGCAGCGCGGCACGTTTCGCCGACGGTGACGCGCTCGCCCTGCCGCTGCCCGACGCCACCGTCGACGTGGTGTGGTGCGAGCGGGTTCTCCAGCACCTCGTGGAGCCGGAGAAGGCCGTCTTCGAGATAGCGCGCGTGCTGCGCCCCGGCGGGCGGGTCGCCCTGCTGGACACCGACTGGGCGACCACGATCCTGCACCCCGGCGACCCCGAGACGATCGCCGCGCTCACCACCGGCGCGCTGTCCGCGGCCACCGACCCGTACTCGGGACGCAAGCTGGTCGGACGGCTGACGGCCGCCGGCATGGTCATCGACGACCGCGGATCGCAGGCGCTGCTCCAGGACCACAAGTCGGTCGCCTGGCCGCTCATCCGCATGCTGGGCGACTCGGCGCTGAGCCGCGGACTCATCGGCGAGGCGCAGCGCGACCGCCTGTACGAGGACCTCGCGGAAGCCGCGCGCGAGGGCGGCCTGCACATGTCCGTGACGATGTTCGGAGCCGTCGCGCACCGTCCGGAGTGATCCGGTCCAGGTGCACCGTGTTTCCGTCTGCGGTGACCGGGTCCAGGACCACGGCGTAGCGTCCGGATTGATCCGGAATACAATGGAATGGCCGTCGCTGACGGGCTAGTACGCAAATTTCCCCTGGTATTGGGGGTACGCGAACACCATGTACACCGCGAGCCAAGATCTGATCACAGCAAGCTCATCGCTCAACGCGGGCGCCGCCTTCATCGGCGGCCTCATCATCGCCGGCGCCCTCGTCTGGGCCGTCCGGATGGGCATCAGGGTGCGGAACCTCGAATCGCGCCCGCCCACCCCCGAGGAGCAGCCGAGGCTGCCCGAGAGCGGGGCGGTGCACGAGGAACGCGAGATGCGAGAACCCGACGAGGTCCCGCACGCCGCGGACGAGAGTGAGCGGCTGATGCCGTACAACATGCACTCCGCGGGAACCAAACACGCCGATGACCAGCACCGCAAGCGCTGGCAACCAGGGTCCAGCGGGTCCTTCGGCAGCGGCGGACCCGGCAGAACCTGACCGGGACGTGAAGGAGCCGGCCGCTCACGGCGGCCGGCTCCTTCACGTGTGCGTGCGCCTCGTGGCTCACGGGAGATCGGCCGCGGAGTCCTCGGGAGCGAGGTCGGGACGCAGCCGCAGCCACGACGGCTGGCGCAGCAGTCCGGCCCGGGTACGGGTGCTGTAGCGGACCTCGCCCACCAGCCGGGGCAGCACCCAGCGCGCCTCGGCCGCCCGCGGGACGCTGTCGAAGGGACAGCGGCCTGTCTCGGCGGCCCGCAGCAGCCGGGCGAGTCCGGCGCGTTCGGCCTCGCTCCAGCCGGTGCCCACGCTCCCGACGTAGCGCAGCCTTCCCGCGTCGCGCTGGCCCACGAGCACGGCACCGGGCAGTCCCGACAGACGCCCCTTCCCGGGGACCCAGCCGCCGACCAGGACGTCCGCGGTCCGCATGTTGCGGATCTTGATCCAGGACCGTGAGCGCACGCCGGGCTCGTACACCGAGTCCAGGCGTTTGCAGACCAGCCCTTCGAGACCGCTCGCCCGGGTCGCCCGCAGGGCCTCCTCGCCATGCCCCACGAGCGCCGTCGGCGTCGACCAGAACGGGCCCTCCAGGGAGAGGCTCTCCAGCGCCTGCCGCCGCCACGCGTAGGGCCGGCCCATGAGATCACCGCCCAGACGCATGACGTCGAACAGGACGAGATGAGCGGGTGCGCGTTCGGCGCGCCGGGCCGCCCTGCCGGGCGACCGGGCGAGGCCCATCCGGGACTGCAGAAGCTGGAAGTCGCCGCGTCCCTGTTCGTCCAGGACCAGCACCTCGCCGTCCAGGACCGCCGCGGTCGTGCCGAGAACACCGCCGAGGGCCCGCAGTTCCGGATAGGCGGCGGTGATGTCCTCACCGGAGCGGGCCCGCAGCGTCACACCGCCGTCCCCGTGCAGATAGAGCACGGCCCGCTGACCGTCCTGCTTCGTCTCGTACGCCCAGCGGGTGTCCTGGCCGGCGGCCGGCAGGGATCCGGGGGTGGCGAGCATGGGCGCGATCAGCGGCAGCTTCGGCAGGTTCACACCTCCTGTGTCGACACGCCGCCGGCCGCGGACGCTCTTCCGGCATCCGTTTCGCCTGAACGGCCGCGCCGCGGAGCGCGAATCCTGCCCCGCGACCCGCCGCGTGACCCGAACGACAGGCCCTGGCTAGCCCTCCAGCGCCTGGGCGATCAGCGTCTGGAGGTACAGCCCGCGGTGGGCGTCGAGGTCGCCCGGCCGGCCCGAGCGGACGGCGGTGGCGAACTCCCGGCGCAGCACGGGCCAGGACTCCTCGTGGTCGAGGGCTCCGGCGTCGAGGACCAGCTCGGGATGGCGGCCGAACAGCTCGACACGGGTGATCCCGCGCTCGACCTCGACCGAACCCGACAGCGACGCCTGGCTCACCGCGCCGCTCTCGTGCTCGCAGGTGAGTTCGAGCCAGCGGCGCGGGTCCCCGGCGCCGCGTACCCGGACGACCGGCCCCAGCGCCGCGTCCAGCAGATCCAGCAGATGCGGTCCGAGGTCCAGGAGCGCCCCGTGCTCAAGACGCCACGGGGTCGCGAAGTCGCCGCCCAGGAAGGCGCCGCTGATACCGCACGAGCGCGCCCCCGAGACTTCCAGGGTCCGTGCCTCGGCCAGGAACCGCCGGGTGGCCGGGTGATAGCGGTTCGTCAGGACGAGCTGGGAGACCACGCCCGCGGCGTCGATCGCGTCCACGAGCCGTCGCGCCGCGGACAGGTCCAGCGCCAGTGGCTTCTCCAGGAGCAGGGCCTTGCCCGCCTCGGCGGCCCGTACGGCCAGTTCGGCCTGCACCCCGGGCGGAACCGAGAAGGCCACCGCCTCGCATCCGTCGAGCAGTTCCTCGAACGTCGTGGCGACACCCGCGCCGTACGGGGCGGCCGTCTCGCGGGCGGCCTCCGGACGGCGTGCCCACACCGACGTCAGCACCGTCTCGGGCCCGGCGGCGAGCATCCGGGCGTGCACGGCCCGCGCCCAGGGTCCCGCGCCGACGAGCCCCACCCTGACGGGTGCGCTGTTCCAGACGGGTGAGGTGGTGGTCACGGCTTCTCCTCTGCGCTGTACGGGTTCTGACCCGCCGTCGGCCGTCGGCGCCCGACGAGGGGGAGCGGCCGCGGCCGACGCCGGATCTTCGGACGTGTGGACAGACTCCACCACGACGTCCCGGTGTTCGGCCAGCGGCTCGACCGCGCGCCCACGCCTCAGGTCCCGCGGGGCACCGGGGGCGCGGGAGCCCGGCGCGCGAACGCGGAAAGCGCGCCTCTGCCGGTCCCGGCCCGGCGCACGCCATCATGCCGGACATGGATCCCACACAGGACAAAGCAGGCTTCGGGGGCGGTACGGGCCTGCCCGCGCTGCCGGAGGACTGGGAACGGTGTCTCGCCGTGGCCGCCCACCCGGACGACATCGAGTACGGCACGGCCTGCGCCGTCGCGCGCTGGACCGCACAGGGCAAGCGGGTGAGCTATCTGCTGGCGACCAGGGGAGAGGCCGGCATCGACGGCCTGCACCCGGACCGGGCGGCACCGCTGCGCGAGGCCGAGGAGCGGGCCGGCGCACGGCAGGTCGGCGTCGACACCGTCGAGTTCCTCGATCACCGCGACGGCGTCGTCGAGTACGGGACCGGCCTGCGCCGGGAGATCGTGCGCGCGATGCGCCGCCACCGGCCCGAGATCGTGGTGTCCGGCGCGTTCACGGTCCGGATGATCGGCGGCATGACCAACCAGGCGGATCACCGGGCGGTGGGCCTGGCCACCCTCGACGCGGCACGCGACGCGGGAAACCGCTGGATCTTCCCCGAACTCGCCGACGAGGGCCTGGAAGCCTGGAACGGCATCCGGATGGTGTGCTTCGCCGGAGCGGAACGGCCCACCCACGGCGTCGACGTCACCGGCGAACCGCTCGAACGCGGCATCGCCTCACTGGAGGCACACGCCGAGTACACCAAGGGCCTGGGCGAGGGCGCCTTCGCGGCACGGCCCTTCCTCACCTGGGCGGCCGGCATGGGCGGAGCGGCGCTCGGCGTCGAGTCCGCCGTCCTCCTCGACGTCCACCAGCTCGTCCCGGACGGCCCGCCGCCCTGGGTGTGAGCGCTCCGGACCCACGCCAAGGCGGGGCCGGGCACGGCGACCGGGGCGCACCCGGCCCCCGTCCGCGCGGGGACGTCCTCCCGGCGGCCGCTCCTCGCGGGGCGGCACGGACGCGACTTGACCCGATCGTGGGGGCCGGGGCCGCGAGGGACTCATAGGCTGTGCGCGAGTGATCACCGTCGAACCGGAGGAACGAACGTGACAGCACGCCCGCACGAGCCCGCACGACGCACAACCGTCCTTCGCCGCGAGGCCGTTGTCGCGGCCGTCCCCGTCGCGCTCGCCGCCCTGCTCACCGCGGCGGGCCCCGCCACAGCGGCCGGGACCGTGGGCTCAGCGGGCGCGGGAGACCCGTACTTCCCGCTGTCGGGCAACGGCGGCTACGACGTCCACCACTACGATCTGACGCTCGGATACGACCCGGGCAGCCGCCACCTCGACGGCAAGGCGGTCATCACCGCCAGGGCCACCCAGCGACTGACCCGCTTCGACCTCGACCTCAGCGGGCTGAAGGTCACCGGCGTCACCGTCGGCCACACCAAGGCGGCCTTCCGGCGCGACGGCCGGGAACTCGTCGTCACACCGCGGGACACCCTGCGCAAGGGCCAGGAGTTCCGCGTCACCGTCACCTACTCCGGCACCCCGAAGCCGGTCACCGACCCCGACGGATCCCTCGACGGGTGGATCCCCACGGACGACGGCGCGTTCGTGGCCGGTGAACCCCAGGGCGCGATGACCTGGTTCCCCGCCGACAGCCACCCCACGGACAAGGCGTCCTACGACTTCACCCTGACCGTCCCGAAGGGGCGCACCGCCGTCGCCAACGGCGTCCTGCTCGGGCAGCGGACCGCCAACGGCCGCACCACCTTCCGCTGGCGCCAGTCCGAGCCGATGGCGGCCTATCTCGCCACGGCGACCGTCGGCACGTTCAAGGTCGAGCAGTTCACCACCCGCGACGGCCTCAGGATCTACAACGCCGTCGACCCCCGTGAGGCGACCGCCGCCGCGCCCGTCGTGAAGCAGCTGCCGTCCGTCCTGGCCTGGGAGAGCAAGCTCTTCGGCCCCTACCCCTTCCGCGCGGCCGGAGCCATCGTCGACCGGGCCCCGCAGGTCGGCTACGCCCTGGAGACCCAGACCCGTCCGGTGTACGACTCCGCGCCCGACCTGGACACCCTCGTCCACGAGAGCGCCCACCAGTGGTTCGGCGACTCCGTCACCCTGACCCGGTGGAAGGACATCTGGCTCAACGAGGGCTTCGCCACCTACGCCGAGTGGCTGTACACCGAGCAGCATGGCGGCCGGAGCGCGCAGAAGGCCTTCGACGCGCTGTACGCCACCCCCGCGGGCAAGGACCTCTGGGCGTTCCCGCCCGGTGATCCCGGAAGCGGCGAGCACATCTTCGAGACGCCGGTCTACGCCCGTGGGGCCATGGTCCTGCACAAGCTGCGCACGACCGTCGGCGATCCGGTGTTCTTCCGCGTCCTGCGCACCTGGGCCGCCGTCCACCGCGGCGGCCACGGTACGACAGAGGGGTTCATCCAGCTCTCCGAGCGGGAGTCCGGCAAGGACCTCTCCGCTCTCTTCCACACCTGGCTCCTGACAGCGGGCAAGCCCGCCTCGGCCTGAGGCGGGCCTGCCCTTCGCGGGCTGCGGTCGGCTCAGGCCGGCCGCAGCCAGACCGTCGCCAGGGGCGGCAGCGTCAGCTCGATGCTGGTCGGGCGGCCGTGCATACCGATCGCCTCGGCCTTCACCGGCTCGGGGTGCGTGATGTCGCCGCCGCCGTAGCGCAGGGCGTCCGTGTTGAGGACCTCGCGCCAGGCGGGGATGTCCTCGGGGACACCGAGACGGTAGCCGTGGCGGACGGCGGGGGAGAGGTGGGAGACGGCGAGGAGCGGGGTGCCGTCGGCGGCGTGCCGCAGGAACGCGAAGACGTTGTCGTCGGCGGCGTCGCCGACCACCCACGTGAAGCCCGACGGATCGGTGTCGCGTTCCCACAGCGCGGGCTCGTCGCGGTACAGGGTGTTGAGGTCGCGGACGAGGTCCTGGACCCCGCGGTGGTCGGCCTCGGCGCCGTAGGCGGGGTCCAGCAGCCACCAGTCGGGGCCGTGGGCTTCCTTCCACTCGCCTCCCTGCGCGAACTCCTGGCCCATGAAGAGGAGTTGCTTGCCGGGGTGGGCCCACATGAAGGCGAGGTAGGCGCGCAGGTTGGCGCGCTGCTGCCACCAGTCACCCGGCATCTTGGAGACGAGCGACCGCTTGCCGTGCACGACCTCGTCGTGGGAGATCGGCAGGACGTAGTTCTCGCTGTAGGCGTACACCATCGAGAAGGTCATCTCGTTGTGGTGGTACTTGCGGTGGATCGGCTCGTGCTGCATGTACTCCAGCGAGTCGTGCATCCAGCCCATGTTCCACTTGAGGCCGAAGCCGAGCCCCCCGTCGGAGGTCGCCCGGGTGACGCCGTCCCAGGCGGTGGACTCCTCGGCGATGGTGACCACGCCGGGATTGCGGCGGTACACCGTGGCGTTCATCTCCTGGAGGAACGCCACCGCGTCGGGATTGTCCCGCCCGCCGTGCTCGTTGGGGGCCCACTGGCCCTCTTCGCGCGAGTAGTCGAGGTAGAGCATGGAGGCGACGGCGTCGACGCGCAGGCCGTCGATGTGGAACTCCTCGCACCAGTAGGTGGCGTTGGCGACGAGGAAGTTGCGGACCTCACGGCGGCCGTAGTCGAACTCCAGGGTGCCCCAGTCGGGGTGGTTCGCGCGCCGGGGGTCGGCGTGTTCGTAGAGCGGGCGGCCGTCGAACTCGGCCAGGGCCCAGTCGTCACGGGGGAAGTGGGCGGGGACCCAGTCCATGAGGACGCCGACGCCGGCGCGGTGGAGGGCGTCGACGAGGTACTTGAAGTCGTCCGGGCTGCCCAGGCGTGCGGTGGGCGCGTAGAACCCGGTGACCTGGTAGCCCCAGGAGCCGCCGAAGGGGTGCTCGGCGACGGGCATCAGCTGGACGTGGGTGAAGCCGAGGCCGGTGACGTAGGCGGGGAGCTGGTCGGCCAGTTGACGGTAGGTCAGACCCGGTCGCCAGGAGGGCAGATGCACCTCGTACACCGAGAACGGCGCCTCGTGCAGCGGGCGGCACTTCGCCCGTTGCTTCATCCACGCCGAGTCCTTCCACGTGTGGGACGAGCGTGTCACCACCGAGGATGTCGCCGGAGGCACCTCGGTGCGGCGGGCCATCGGGTCCGCGCGCAGGGTGCGGGAGCCGTCGGGGCGCGTGATGTCGAACTTGTAGAGCGTTCCCTCACCCATGCCGGGCAGGAACACCTCCCACACACCGGACGATCCGAGCGAACGCATCGGGAACCCGGCGGCGCCGTCCCAGTGGCAGAAGTCCCCGCAGACCCGCACCCCTTGAGCGTTCGGGGCCCACACGGTGAAGCGGGTGCCCTCGACACCCTCGTGGGTCATCGGCTCGGCGCCGAGCGCCCGCCACAGCTCCTCGTGCCGGCCCTCGGCGATCAGGTGCAGGTCGAGCTCACCGAGCGCGGGCAGGAACCGGTAGGGGTCCTCCGAAGCGAACTCGGTGCCGTCGTAGGTCACCACCAGGGTGTACGCGGGAACCGCGTCGAGCGGCAGCACGGCCCCGAAGAACCCGTCACCCAGGTCGTCCAGATCGGTACGCTGCCCGTCCACCATCACCGCCACGCCCTGGGCCCACGGCCGCAGCGCCCGGAACACCACCCCGCCCGGCACCGGATGGGCACCCAGCAGCGCATGCGGATCGTGATGGGCGCCGGACAGCAGCCGCCCCCGATCCATGGGGTCCAGCGCGGTGTGCTGCGCCGAAAGGGGGACGGGCTTGGCCCGTCTTGCGCGGTTGGATGCGGTGCGGGTCACGGCTTGAGCCTCTCGAAGTGGGGGTGTTGAGGGTGGTCGGTCGCGAGGTCGAGGGTGGTCGGTGGTCAGGGGCGGTCGGCGAGACGCCCGACCGCGGCCATGGGCACGGGCAGCCAGTCGGGCCGGTGCCGCGCCTCGTACAGCACTTCGTACACGGCGCGGTCCGTCTCGTAGGCGCGCAGCAGTTCGGGCTCCTCGCGCGGGTCCCAGGCCGCCGCGACGGCGTAGCCGGCGCAGAACGCCTCGCGGCAGCGCTCCGCCCACTCCGGACGCCAGGGCTGCCGGGAACGGGCCGCGTAGTCGAAGGACCGCAGCATGCCCGCGACATCGCGTACAGGCGACTGGACACGCCGACGTTCGCTGATCGGGCGAGCCGGTTCACCCTCGAAGTCGATGACCGACCACCGCTGCCCGGCCCGCAGGACCTGGCCGAGGTGGAGGTCACCGTGGATGCGCTGGGCGGGGCGGACCGCGCCGTCCAGGGCGGCGAGCGCGTCGAACGCGGACCGCAACCCGGCCGCGTGGGGGCGGAGTTCGGGGACGGAGCGGACCGCGGCGTCGAGGCGGCCGTGCATCGCCTCCGCGAGCCGCTGGTTGCGGTACGGGCTCGGCGCGTCCACGGGGAAGGCCGTGGCCAGGGCCAGATGCACCTCGGCGGTGGCCCGGCCCAGCTCGTACGCCTCGCCCGTGAAGTCCTGCCGCGAGCCGAGGGACTCCAGGGCCAGCGCCCAGCCGTCGGCGGCGTTCCGCAGATACGGCTGCAGGACGCCGAGCGTCGCCTCCTGCGGCTCGGAGGTCCGGAACCACGCGGCCGGCGCGGGGACACGGGTGCAGCCCTGCCGGGCCAGTGCGCGCGGCACTTCCAGATCCGGGTTGATGCCGGGCTGGACGCGCCGGAAGACCTTCAGTATGAACGCGTCTCCGTAGACCAGTGAGGTGTTGGACTGCTCGGCGTCGAGGAGGCGTGGTGTGAGACCGGACGGCACCGTGACACGGGGATCGCGCTCGAACCGCAGCGGTCCCGCCGTACCCGAACGGCGCAGTCGCTCCAGGAGCAGTCCCGCGGCCTTGGGGTCGTGGAAGGCGTCGTACACGGTCAGGTCGGCCAGCGGGCCGGCGCTCGCCCGGCCGATGACGGCGTGGGCCAGCCGGGGCGGCAGGACCTCCCGCGCCCCGAGCAGCAGTTGGTAGCAGTCCTCGGCCGCGGGGGTGCCGGCCGTGCCGTGGGCGGGCGGGCCGAGGTGCTCGGTGCGGACCAGCAGATGCAGACACCCCGGGTACAGCTCGGTGGTCGACAGCAGCGTCAGATCCGTCACGGGCCTGCCCTTGCCCGCGAACCAGCGCTGCCGCGGCAGCCAGGCCCGCAGCAGCTCGGCCAGCGAGGTGAGCAGCGGAGCGGTGTCGAGGCCGCTCGGACGCTGCAGAGCGGTGTTCGCCATGACGGCACGTCCTTTCAGGGGCGGGCGGGCTGTCGAGGGGTACGCGTTCACGATCGCCTCGTGGTGCCGGGCCCGACCGCGGGGCGCAACCGGAACCAGTAGAAGCCGTGACCGGCGAGGGTGAGCAGGTAGGGCAGTTCGCCGATGGCGGGGAACCGTACGCCGCCGATCAGCTCGACCGGGTG
>NZ_JBIBSY010000012.1:0-37318 GCF_043078065.1 Streptomyces sp. NPDC015532
AAACGCCCGGTTACATTCCGAACCCGGAAGCTAAGCCTCACAGCGCCGATGGTACTGCAGGGGGGACCCTGTGGGAGAGTAGGACGCCGCCGAACAAATTTTAGAGAGCTGGTCCCCGAACTTCGGTTCGGGGACCAGCTCTTTTTTGTTTTGCGTCACTTGAAGTTCACGTCACGCGGCCACTATCCCCATCATGAGTACTGCTGCAATGCTCACGGCCGCGGGCGTCGGAGCCGGTGACGAGGTCGTCGTTCCGGCCTTCGGGAACGTGGAGGTCGCCGACGCCGTCACCCGCGCCGGCGCGACCGTCGTCTTCGCCGACATAGACCCGGTGACGTACTGCCTCGACCCCGACGCGGTGGAGGCGGTCATGACTCCCCGGACGGCGGCGCTCGTCGTCGTGCACCGCTTCGGGCGGAGCGCCGACCTGATGCGGCTGCGGGAACTGGGGCAGCGGCATGAAGTGCTGGTCCTGGAACAGGGCGAGTCCGAGGCGCCGTACGACGAGATCGCGCAGCGCAGGGAGCGGGCCGCCTATCTCGACGGCCGGCTGAGGGGCGTACGCACACCCGTCAGCGGCGACGGACACACCTATCAGCAGTACGTCGTACGGGTGCCCGGCAACGGGCGTCCGGACCGCGACGCCTTCGCACGGGCCGTACGGGCCAGGGGAGTCGAGTGCCGCGTTCCGGTGAAGACGCCAGTGCACCGGCTGCCCGGGTTCCGTCGGGACGTACAGCTCCCCGAGACCGAGCGGGCCGCCGACGAGACCCTCTCGCTGCCTGTGGACGGGACGTTGACGAGGCGGGAGATGCAGCGGATCGTCTCCGCGTGCAACGCGCTCGGCGGGCTCCTGCAACCGGCCTTCTGATCAGGGCCGGACGGGTTGGGAGCACGGTCCTGTTCAGGGTATGATCTCTCTTGTTGCCGCGAGGGAAACCTCAAAAACAACAGGCCCCCCTAGCTCAGTCGGCAGAGCGTCTCCATGGTAAGGAGAAGGTCAACGGTTCGATTCCGTTGGGGGGCTCAAGCAGAAAAGGCCTCCGCCCTTGTGGGCGGGGGCCTTTCGCATGTCCGGGGACTCGCGTCCCCGGGACCTCGGCTCCCGGGGACGCGAGTCCCGGGAGCGTCGGTCGCCGGGTCTCAGTCCGTGGGGAGGCCAGGGACGCGCATCGCCAGAATGGCCATGTCGTCCGACGGGGCGTCGGAGGCGAAGCGTTCGACCGCGCGCATGATGCGTGCGGCGACAGCGCCGGCCGTCAGCCCCGTGCACGTGGTGAGGACATCCGCGAGACCATCGTCGCCGAGCATGCGCGTGCCCTCGCGCCGCTCCGTGACCCCGTCCGTCACACACAGCAGGACATCGCCCGGATCGAGGGTGACCCTCTGCTCGTACAGCTCCAGGTCCTCCATGACGCCGAGGAGCGGCTGCGGTTCGGCGGCCGGCTCGACCGTTCCGTCCTGGCGCAGCCGCAACGGGAGCGGATGGCCGGCGCAGACGACCTTCAGAACGGCGCTGCCGTCCTCCTGGGGCCACAACTCGCCGTAGAGGAGCGTCAGGAAGCGGCTGCGGGCGCCCTCGTCGAGGATCGCGGAGTTCAGCCGCTCCAGGACCGCGGGGCCGCCGTAGCCCTCGCGGGCCAGCAGGCGCAGTGCGTGCCGGGCCAGGCCCGTGACCGCCGCCGCCTCCGGCCCCGTACCGCAGACGTCGCCGATGGCGAAGCCGTACGCGCCGTCACGGATCGGGAAGAGGTCGTAGAAGTCGCCGCCGACCTCGTTGCCCTCGCCGGCCGCGCGGTAGATGACCTCGACCTCGACGCCCTCGATCTGGGGGAGTTCCGGGGGCAGCAGGCTGCGCTGGAGGGACTGGCTGATCGCCGTGCGCTCCGAGTACAGGCGGGCGTTGTCCAGGGCGAGAGCCGCTCGCCGGGAGAGGTCCTCGGCCAACTCCAGGATCTCCTGGCGGAAATGCTCGTCCGACGGCTTGCCGAGGGTCAGCATGCCGATGACGCGGTTGCGGGCGACCAGGGGAAGGACGACGGTCTCGCCACCGACAGCGGCGGCCGTCGCCAGGGTGGGGCCGATGCCGGAGTTCATCGACGTCGGCCCGCCGAGGCCCAGACTGCGCATCGAGGTCCGCAGGGCCGCGTCGTGAGCGGCCGCGGCGGGAGCCGACCAGACACGGGCGCCCGGGGTGGGCACCGGGTCCGGTGGGGCGATCTTCGAGAGCAACGCCTTGAGGCCGTCGATGAGTTCCTCGTCCTCGTGCAGGACGTACGAGAGGTAGGGATCGGAGGCCTGGTCGGCGATCGTGTACACGGCGCACCAGGTGGCCAGGGTCGGGACCGTCATCTGGGCCATGAGGGCGAGCGTCTGGTCGCGGTCCAGCGTGCCCGCGAGCAGGTCGGAGGCTTCGACGAGGAAGGACAGCGAGCCGCGGCGCAGGCGTTCCAGCTCGCCGAGGCGGGCCGACTCCACCGCGAGGGCGATGCGGTCGGCGGCGAACTGGAGGCGCAGGGCCTCTTCGTTGGAGAAGCGGCCGGGGGATTCGGCCGCGACGCCGAGGGAGCCGGTCAGGCGGCCCTCGACCTTCAGCGGGACCGTGACGACCGAGCGCATGCCGGTGCCGCCGAGGAGCGGCACGGCGCCGGGGACGACCGTCAGGTCCTCGTGGACGGCGGGCATCCGGGCCGAGCCGTAGCGGCCGGGGCCCGCCTCGACGGGGACGCGGGCGAAGCGCTGGCGCGCGGAGGGCAGGCCCGTGGAGGCGCGTACCTCCAACTCCGTCTCGTCGTCGGTCGCGAGGAGCAGGAAGGCGGAGTCGCCGTCCAGCATGTCGCGGGCCCGTTCGACCGTGCGCTGGAGGAGCCCGTCGAGGTCGTCCGGGGCCGGTGATCCGATGAAGACCTCGAACGGATCCGTGGCCTGACCCTCCCCGTGGGTGCCCGCGTCGGAGGCGGGACCGCGCAACGGGGTCTGCAGGACGGCACGTTCGTGGTCGCGTACGAGGAGGCAGACGGTGGAGGGCTCGCCGCTCGTGTCGCGGACCCGCAGGTGCGAGGCGTACACCGGAGTGACGCGGCCGTCGGCGCAGCGGACGCCGTAACTGCCTTCCCAGCGCGAGAGTTGGAGGGCCTCGACGATGCCGGTGCCGGTGCCGGGGGTGTGCGGCCAGGCCGCGAGGTCGGTGAGCGGTTTGCCGGTGACCTGGTCGGCCGCGTACCCGAAGAGCTCCTCGGCGTCCTCGTTCCAGGCGTTGATGGCGCCGGTGCGGTCGATCTGCACGACCGCCACGCGTACGCGGCCGTCGGCGAGGGGGAGGAGGTCGGCGGGGAGCGGGGGGCCGGCGGTGCGGGTGCCGATCGCCCGCTCGGGGAGGTCGAGCTGGAACCAGACCTGCTTGTGGGTGGGCGTGTAGTCGACGCCCCAGCGGCGGGCGAGGGCCGCGCAGAGCTGGAGGCCGCGGCCGCCCTCGCGGTCGGGGCTGCCCATGTTGACGGCCGTCGCCTGGAGTGGGATCTCGCGTTCCGGGTAGCGATCCGCCACCTCGATGCGCACGCCGTCGTCGCTGCGCAGACACAGGACGTCGGCGGAGGTGCCCGCGTGCACGACGGCATTGGTGACCAGTTCGCTGGTCAGAACGACGGCGTCGTCGACGATGTCGGCGAATCCCCAGCCCTGGAGGGTGTCCCGGACGAACGAGCGGGCGGTCGCGACGGACCGTCCCACCGGTTCGAAGCTGGCGGCCGCGCGCGCGGTGATCACAGAACTCCTCGTCCGGTCGTCGGCGTGAGGGGTTCCGTGGCCGGCCCGCTCCTGCGTCGGCACAGCGTGGTTCCCTCTCGGCCGGGGATCCTGGGGTGTCCCTCCAGGATGCAGTCCGGTGGTCATGGTGCGGTGCCCCTCCGATGCCTGCCCGCTCGTACTCGTGCCACCGCCCAGGCCGGACGGGACCGGCACGGCTGGACAGCCGCTTGCAAGGTTACTTACCTTCGCGGGCCCTGCGGATGCCGGTCACGGGTGTTTCCGTCTTGAAGAGTGGGGTGTTTCCGTTCGGACAGGTGCGTGTGATTGCCTGCGGCCAGGGCCGGAGGACTGTCCCGTGGGTGTGCGGACGATGTGCGAAGCTGCCGAACTGTTATGGCCTGGTTCGGCCGGGGTGAAACACTGGGCAGGCTCCAGGAGTAGGTCCGGGCAGGTCGCATGCCTCCCGCGGACCACGAACAGAAGTACCCGAGTACGCCGAGCAGTATTGGTCGACCCTTGCGGGAGGGACACAGTGGAGTCTGGCGCAGCGACGCGGGGCGGTAGGACGCGCGCGAAAGGCGGACAGTCCCTGAACAGCGGGCGCTCACCGCGCACCGGCACCACCGAGGTGGACACGGCGGCCCTGAACCGGTTGCTGGCGGCCCTGGTGGCGATGAGGGACGGCAACTTCCGTAAGCGGCTCACTGTTTCCGGTGACGGCGTGATGTCCGAGATCTCGGCGGTCTTCAACGAGGTCGCCGACCGGAATCTGCACCTGACGGGCGAGCTGTCGCGGGTACGGCGTGTGGTCGGCCGTGAGGGCAAGCTCACAGAGCGGCTGGAGGCGGGCGCCGGTGAGGGCGCCTGGGCGGCCGCGATCGACGCCTCGAACGCGCTGGTGGACGATCTCGTACGGCCTGTCTCCGAGGTCGGCCGGGTGCTGTCCGCCGTCGCGGAGGGCGATCTGTCGCCCCGCATGGACCTGCGGGCGCAGGCGGCGGACGGGAACGGGCATCCGCTGCGCGGTGAGTTCCTGAAGGTCGGCCGGACCGTCAACAACCTGGTGGACCAGCTCTCGACGTTCACGGACGAGGTCACCCGGGTGGCCAGTGAGGTGGGCACCGAGGGCAAGCTCGGCGGGCAGGCCCGGGTCCGCGGTATGTCCGGTTCGTGGAAGGACCTCACGGACTCGGTCAACACGATGGCGCACCGGCTCACCGCGCAGGTGCGTGACATCGCTCTCGTGACGACGGCGGTCGCCAAGGGTGACCTGTCGCGGAAGGTCACGGTTCACGTGGCCGGCGAGATGCTGGAGCTGAAGAACACCGTCAACACGATGGTGGATCAGCTGTCCTCCTTCTCGTCCGAGGTGACTCGCGTCGCGCGCGAGGTGGGCACGGAGGGTGAGCTGGGTGGTCAGGCGCAGGTGCCCGGTGTGGCCGGTGTGTGGAAGGACCTCACCGATTCGGTGAACCTCATGGCCGGCAACCTGACGGCCCAGGTGCGCGGGATCGCGCAGGTGACCACGGCGGTCGCGAGCGGTGACCTGTCGCAGAAGGTGACCGTCTCCGCACGGGGTGAGGTCGCGCAGCTCGCCGAGACGATCAACCAGATGACCGAGACGCTGCGGACGTTCGCCGACGAGGTCACCCGTGTGGCCAACGAGGTCGGCGGCGAGGGCCGGCTCGGTGGTCAGGCGAACGTGCCGGGGGCGGCGGGAACGTGGAAGGACCTCACGGACTCGGTCAACACGGTCTTCCGCAACCTCACGACCCAGGTGCGGGACATCGCCGCCGTGACGACCGCCGTGGCCAACGGCGATCTGTCGCAGAAGGTCAGCGTCCAGGTCGCCGGCGAGATGCTGGAGCTGAAGAACACCGTCAACACGATGGTCGACCAGCTGTCGTCCTTCGGTGTCGAGGTCACGCGCGTGGCCCGCGAGGTCGGTGTCGAGGGTGAACTGGGCGGCCAGGCACAGGTTCCGGGAGTGGCCGGCACCTGGAAGGACCTCACGGACTCCGTCAACACGGCGTTCCAGAACCTGACCGGCCAGGTCCGCAACATCGCGCAGGTGACCACGGCGGTCGCGAACGGTGATCTGTCGCAGAAGGTGACCGTCGAGGTCGCCGGCGAGATGCTGGAGCTGAAGGTCACCGTGAACACCATGGTGGACCAGCTGTCGAGCTTCGCCGACCAGGTGACGCGGATGGCCCGTGACGTGGGTACGGAGGGCCGTCTCGGCGGCCAGGCCCGGGTGGACGGCGTGTCCGGCACCTGGAAGGAACTGACCGACTCCGTCAACTTCATGGCGGGGAACCTGACGTCGCAGGTACGGCAGATCGCGCAGGTGACCACGGCGGTGGCGCGGGGTGACCTGTCGCAGAAGATCGACGTGGACGCGCGCGGCGAGATCCTGGAGCTGAAGAACACCATCAACACGATGGTCGACCAGCTCTCCGCGTTCGCCGACCAGGTGACGCGGGTGGCCCGTGACGTGGGTACGGAGGGCCGCCTCGGCGGTCAGGCGCAGGTGCCCGGCGTCGCCGGTGTGTGGCGTGACCTGACCGACTCGGTGAACGGCATGGCCGGCAACCTCACGGCGCAGGTCCGCAACATCGCGCAGGTCGCGACCGCGGTGGCGCGGGGTGACCTGTCGCAGAAGATCGACGTGGACGCGCGCGGCGAGATCCTGGAGCTGAAGAACACCCTCAACACGATGGTCGACCAGCTGTCGAACTTCGCCGAGCAGGTGACGCGGGTGGCCCGCGAGGTGGGCACCGAGGGCATCCTCGGCGGGCAGGCCGAGGTGCAGGGTGTCTCGGGCACCTGGAAGGACCTCACCCAGTCCGTGAACTTCATGGCCAACAACCTGACCATCCAGGTGCGCAACATCGCCGAGGTCACGACCGCGGTCGCCATGGGAGACCTGTCCAAGAAGATCACCGTCGACGCGAAGGGCGAGATCCTCGAACTGGTCACCACCGTCAACACGATGGTCGACCAGCTCTCGTCGTTCGCCGAGCAGGTGACCCGGGTGGCCCGCGAGGTGGGCACTGAGGGCCAGTTGGGCGGTCAGGCGCGGGTGCCCGGGGTCACGGGCATCTGGAAGGACCTGAGCGACAACGTCAACCTGATGGCCTACAACCTGACCATGCAGGTGCGGAACATCTCGCAGGTGGCGGCGGCCGTCGCCAACGGCGACCTGACCCGGACGGTGACGATCAAGGCGCGCGGTGAGGTCGCGCAGCTCGCCGACACGTTCAACACCATGGTGAAGACGCTGAGTTCGTTCGCCGAGCAGGTCACCAAGGTGGCCCGCGAGGTGGGTACGGACGGCATCCTCGGTGGTCAGGCGCAGGTCCCGGGCGTCGCCGGTACGTGGAAGGACCTCACCGAGTCGGTCAACGGGATGGCGTCCAACCTGACCGGCCAGGTGCGCAACATCGCGATGGTCACCACGGCCATCGCCAAGGGCGATCTCACCAAGAAGATCGACATCGACGCGCGCGGCGAGATCCTGGAGCTCAAGACCACCATCAACACGATGGTCGACCAGCTGTCGTCCTTCGCGGAGGAGGTCACCCGAGTCGCCCGGGAGGTGGGTACCGAGGGGCAGCTGGGCGGTCAGGCGCGTGTCCGTGACGTCGACGGCACCTGGCGCGACCTCACCGAGTCGGTGAACGAGATGGCCGGGAACCTGACCCGGCAGGTGCGTGCCATCGCGCGCGTGGCGACCGCGGTGACCCGCGGCGACCTGAACCTGAAGATCGACGTGGACGCCTCAGGCGAGATCCAGGAGCTCCAGGACTACATCAACAAGATGATCGCCAACCTGCGCGACACCACCATCGCGAACAAGGAGCAGGACTGGCTGAAGGGCAACCTCGCCCGGATCTCCGCCCTGATGCAGGGCCGCCGCGATCTCGACGACGTGGCCTCGCTGATCATGAGCGAGCTGACGCCGGTCGTCTCGGCCCAGCACGGCGCGTTCTTCCTCTCGATGCCGCTGGTCGACGGCAAGGACGCGGGCACGGAGGACGAGGAGGCGTACGAGCTGCGCATGCTCGGGTCGTACGGCTACTCGATGGGCTCCATGCCGACGTCGTTCCGGCCCGGCGAGGCGCTGATCGGGACGGCCGCGCAGGAGAAGCGCACGATCCTGGTGGAGAACGCGCCGAGCGGTTATCTGAAGATCTCCTCCGGGCTCGGTGAGGCACCTCCGGCCCAGGTCATCGTGCTTCCGGTGCTCTTCGAGGGGACCGTGCTCGGTGTCATCGAGCTGGCGTCGTTCACGCCGTTCACGCAGATCCAGAAGGACTTCCTGAACCAGATCGCGGAGATGATCGCGACGAGCGTCAACACGATCTCGGTCAACACCAAGACGGAGGTGCTGCTGCGGCAGTCGCAGGAGCTCACCGAGCAGCTGCGGGAGCGGTCGGCGGAGCTGGAGAACCGGCAGAAGGCGCTCCAGGACTCGAACGCGGAACTGGAGGACAAGGCCGAGCTGCTGGCCCAGCAGAACCGCGACATCGAGGTCAAGAACACGGAGATCGAGGAGGCGCGGCAGGTCCTGGAGGAGCGCGCCGAGCAACTCGCGGTCTCCATGCGCTACAAGAGCGAGTTCCTGGCGAACATGTCGCACGAGCTGCGGACACCGCTCAACTCGCTGCTGATCCTGGCCAAGCTGCTCGCCGACAACGCGGACACGAACCTCACGCCGAAGCAGGTCGAGTTCGCCGAGACGATCCACGGCGCGGGCTCGGACCTGCTCCAGCTCATCAACGACATCCTCGACCTGTCGAAGGTCGAGGCGGGCAAGATGGACGTGTCGCCGACCCGTATCGCGCTCGTCCAGCTCGTCGACTACGTGGAGGCGACGTTCCGTCCGCTGACCGCGGAGAAGGGGCTCGACTTCTCCGTACGGGTCTCGCCGGAGCTGCCCGCCACCCTGCACACCGACGAACAGCGTCTTCTCCAGGTGCTGCGCAACCTGCTCTCCAACGCGGTGAAGTTCACCGATTCCGGAGCGGTCGAGCTGGTGATCCGGCCCGCAGGGGCGGACGTGCCGGTGGCCATCAGGGAGCAGCTGCTGGAGTCGGGGTCGCTGCGGGACGCGGACGCCGACCTCATCGCGTTCTCCGTGACCGACACCGGCATCGGGATCGCGGCGAGCAAGATGCGGGTGATCTTCGAGGCCTTCAAGCAGGCGGACGGCACGACGAGCCGCAAGTACGGCGGTACGGGTCTGGGGCTCTCCATCTCGCGGGAGATCGCGCGGCTGCTGGGCGGTGAGATCCACGCCCAGAGCGAGCCGGGCCGCGGCTCCACGTTCACGCTGTACCTGCCGCTGCACCCGAGCGAACTGCCGCCGCAGGGCTACGGGCAGCTCGCGCCGGCGCTGGAGGCGGGGGAACTGCTGGCCTCCGAGGGCGAACTGCACAGCATCGGGATGCCGGCCGAGGTGAAGTCGTATCAGGACGCCCAGAACGGGCCCGCCGCGCTGTTCAGGAGGCGCCGCAGGGCGCTGCCCGCGGCCGAACAGCGCGCGGACGTGTCGGGGCAGCCGGACGGTGCCGCGGGCGCCGCTCAGGAGCCGTGGGCGACCGCGGGACAGCAGGACGCGGGACCACAGCAGGGCCGGGGCATCCGCTTCGAGGGCGAGAAGGTGCTGATCGTCGACGACGACATCCGCAACGTCTTCGCGCTGACCAGCGTCCTTGAGCAGCACGGACTCTCGGTGCTGTACGCGGAGAACGGCCGCGAGGGCATCGAAGTGCTGGAGCAGCACGACGATGTGACGGTCGTTCTGATGGACATCATGATGCCCGAGATGGACGGCTATGCCACGACCACGGCGATCCGGCGGATGCCGCAGTTCGCGGGGCTGCCGATCATCGCGCTGACGGCGAAGGCCATGAAGGGCGACCGGGAGAAGGCGATCGAGTCGGGCGCCTCCGACTACGTGACCAAGCCGGTCGATCCCGATCATCTGCTGTCGGTGATGGCGCAGTGGATGCGCGAGGGGTGACACACTCGGGGGAGCGACCCGGGTCGTCACGGTGCGACCGGTATCGGCACACCGTGCGGCACGTTCGGACGGCCCGGCGTCGGATGACTGACTGTGCCGGAAGCCGTGTAGAAGCACGGGATACGGGGAACCTTCTGGTCCCCTGCCGCGTTTCTGCTACGTGCACAGTGACATCACGGTGACAGGGTGTGGCGACGGGCGGGGTGCGGCTAGCATGACCGGCACAAGGACGGGCGGCGCAAGGGAGTCGTCCCCAGGGGCGGCGCGCGGCGCTTCCCCAAGTCCTGCGGACAGGGGAGGCCCCATGCCGGGGCGAGGAGGGCGGGCCATGGTGCAGAAGGCCAAGATCCTCCTGGTCGATGACCGGCCGGAGAATCTGTTGGCGCTGGAGGCGATCCTCTCCGCGCTCGATCAGACACTGGTTCGGGCATCGTCCGGGGAGGAAGCGCTCAAAGCGCTGCTCACGGACGACTTCGCGGTCATTCTGCTGGACGTCCAGATGCCTGGCATGGACGGATTCGAGACCGCTGCGCACATCAAGCGGCGGGAGCGGACCCGGGACATCCCGATCATCTTCCTCACCGCCATCAACCACGGCCCCCACCACACCTTCCGGGGGTACGCGGCCGGCGCGGTGGACTACATCTCCAAGCCCTTCGACCCGTGGGTGCTGCGCGCGAAGGTCTCGGTGTTCGTCGAGCTCTACATGAAGAACTGCCAACTCCGCGAGCAGGCGGCCCTGTTGCGGCTCCAGCTGGAGGGCGGAGGCAAGGCGGCGCTCGGCGAGGCCAAGGAGCCCGCCGGACTCCTCGCCGAACTCTCCGCGCGCCTCGCGGCCGTCGAGGAGCAGGCCGAGGCGCTGTCCAAGCAGCTCGACGACGACTCCGCGGACGCGGCGGCGGTGGCCACCGCGGCTCACCTCGAACGCAAACTCACCGGGCTGCGCAGGGCGCTGGACGCGCTGGAGCCGGGCACGGGCAGCGGGGCACCCTCGGTGCCGTCGCAGAGCTGAAGCCCGGACGGGCACGTCCGGACGGTCCCGTCGGACCTTGAGGAAGCGTCAGTTCCGTTTCTGGTGACGGTGACACGATCGGGTGAAGCTCAGCGTTCCCCCCTGTTCGGGCGAAGTCGAGAACTTGGGGGAGGCACACGTGTCGCTGCCGTCTCCACCGGTAACCTCACACACATGGCCTCACGTCAGTCCGCAGCCAAGAAGCCGCCCGCGAAGAAGGCGGCCGCTCCGACGAAGGCTCCGGCTAAGAAGGCCCCGGTGAAAAAGGCCCCCGCGAAGAAGGCGGCCGCCGGCAAGGCGCCCGCCAGGAGGGCCGCTGCGAAGCCCGCCCCGGCGCCGGCGCCCAACCCGACCGCGGGCGTGTACAGACTCGTACGCGCCCTGTGGCTGGGTATCGCCCATGCCGTCGGAGCGACCTTCCGCGGGATAGGGCGCGGTGCCAAGGGGCTCGACCCGGCACACCGCAAGGACGGACTGGCGCTCCTGCTGATCGGTCTCGCGCTGATCGTCGCGGCGGGAACGTGGTCCAATCTGCGCGGTCCCGTCGGCGATCTCGTCGAGATGCTCGTCACCGGCGCCTTCGGCCGCCTCGACCTCCTCGTCCCGATACTGCTCGCCGTGATCGCGGCGCGGCTCATCCGGCACCCCGAGCAGCCGGAGGCGAACGGCCGGATCGTGATCGGTCTGTCGGCGCTCGCGATCGGTGTGCTGGGGCAGGTGCACATCGCGTGCGGATCGCCGGCGCGCAGCGACGGGATGCAGTCGATAAGGGACGCCGGCGGGCTCATCGGCTGGGGGGCGTCCACCCCGCTGACGTACACGATGGGTGACGTCCTGGCCGTACCGCTCCTGGTGCTGCTCACGATCTTCGGGCTGCTCGTCGTCACGGCGACCCCGGTCAACGCGATTCCGCAGCGGCTGCGGCTGCTCGGCCAGAAGCTCGGCATCGTCCAGGCCGACTTCGACGAGGACGCGTTCCGTGCGGACGAGGAGCGCTACGACGAGCAGTGGCGCGAGGGGATCGCGGGGCGCTCCGGCGGGCGCTCGCGCGCCCCCGAGTCGTACGACCCCGACAGTGCCGAGCAGGAGGCGCTCACCAGGCGCCGGAGCCGCCCCCGGCGGCCCGGCGCGCGGCAGCCCGACATGAACCGGCCGATGGACGCCGTGGACGTCGCGGCGGCCGCCGCCGCGGCCCTGGACGGTGCCGTGCTGCACGGGATGCCGCCCTCGCCCCTGGTCGCCGATCTGACGCAGGGCGTCAGCGTGGAACGCGAAGGGTACGAGGAGACGACACCGGTCCCGGCCGCGCGCGCCAAGGCCGTCCCGGGCGCCAAGCGGCCCAGGCAGGAGCCGCTGCCGGTCGAGTCCGTCGTGCCCGACCTCACCAAGGCCGCGCCCGACGCCCCGCGTGAACTGCCCCCGCGCGCGGAGCAGCTCCAGCTCTCCGGGGACATCACCTACGCGCTGCCCTCCCTGGACCTCCTGGAGCGCGGCGGCCCCGGCAAGACCCGCAGCGCCGCCAACGACGCGGTCGTCGACTCCCTGCGCCAGGTCTTCACCGAGTTCAAGGTGGACGCCGACGTCACGGGCTTCACCCGCGGACCGACGGTCACGCGGTACGAGGTCACGCTCGGCCCCGCCGTGAAGGTCGAGCGGATCACCGCGCTGACCAAGAACATCGCGTACGCGGTCGCCAGCCCCGACGTGCGGATCATCAGCCCGATCCCCGGCAAGTCCGCGGTCGGCATCGAGATCCCCAACACCGACCGCGAGATGGTCAACCTCGGTGACGTGCTGCGTCTGGCGGACGCGGCGGAGGACGACCACCCGATGCTGGTCGCGCTCGGCAAGGACGTCGAGGGCGGCTACGTGATGGCCAACCTGGCGAAGATGCCGCACGTCCTGGTCGCCGGAGCCACCGGTTCCGGCAAGTCGTCCTGCATCAACTGCCTGATCACCTCGATCATGGTCCGGGCGACCCCCGAGGACGTGCGGATGGTCCTCGTGGACCCCAAGCGCGTCGAGCTGACCGCGTACGAGGGCATCCCGCACCTGATCACGCCGATCATCACCAACCCGAAGCGGGCCGCCGAGGCGCTGCAGTGGGTCGTGCGGGAGATGGACCTGCGCTACGACGACCTCGCGGCGTTCGGGTTCCGGCACATCGACGACTTCAACGAGGCCATCAGGAACGGCAAGGTCAAGCTGCCCGAGGGCAGTGAGCGGGAGCTGACCCCGTACCCGTACCTCCTGGTGATCGTCGACGAGCTCGCCGACCTGATGATGGTCGCGCCACGTGACGTCGAGGACTCGATCGTGCGCATCACCCAGCTCGCGCGCGCGGCCGGCATCCATCTGGTGCTCGCCACGCAGCGGCCGTCCGTCGACGTCGTCACCGGTCTGATCAAGGCGAACGTGCCCTCCCGGCTGGCCTTCGCGACCTCCTCGCTCGCGGACTCACGCGTCATCCTCGACCAGCCCGGTGCCGAGAAGCTGATCGGCAAGGGTGACGGACTCTTCCTGCCGATGGGGGCCAACAAGCCCACGCGTATGCAGGGCGCCTTCGTCACCGAGGACGAGGTCGCGGCGATCGTGCAGCACTGCAAGGATCAGATGGCGCCCGTCTTCCGGGACGACGTCACCGTGGGCACCAAGCAGAAGAAGGAGATCGACGAGGACATCGGCGACGACCTCGATCTGCTGTGCGCGGCCGCCGAGCTGGTCGTCTCCACGCAGTTCGGGTCCACCTCGATGCTCCAGCGCAAGCTGCGGGTCGGTTTCGCCAAGGCGGGCCGTCTCATGGACCTCATGGAGTCGCGCGGGATCGTCGGGCCCAGCGAGGGTTCCAAGGCGCGTGACGTCCTGGTGAAGGCCGACGAGCTGGACGGGGTGTTGGCCGTGATGCGCGGGGAAGCAGAAGCGTAAGAGCCCTCGGCGAGGAGGGACGGGACAACCGGCGACGGCGCGGTGAGCGCGTGGCCGTCGCCCAGGTGGCGGCGGCACTGTCGGGCGGATGGCGGAACGTCATGTTCCGTACCCGGCTGATATGTGAATGTGACTCACCCGTAAGAAGTCGGTGAGCAACCGTTTCGCCTTGTCGCACGTCAAGTTGAGCGAAGGGACGCCACCATGTCCCTATATCAGGATGACCGGCCATTCTGATGGCGTACAAAGTCCCACCGCCCGGTTGCCCCACCCTTTCGTACCCCCCCTAGACTGAACTTCCAGCACAGGTGGCTACACGCTCGAAAGGCGCCCCCGTGTCCATCGTCAACTCACCTGACGGCAACTCCCCCGAAGACGAGCGTCCGTTCGAAGACGACCCTACGGCTGAACGGCTCTCGATCGGACGTGCCCTTCAGAAGGCACGCATCGAGGCCCATCTGACCGTCGACGACGTCAGCAACGCCACCCGCGTCCGCATCACGATCATCCACGCCATCGAACAGAACGACTTCGCTCCCTGTGGTGGCGACGTCTACGCGCGCGGCCACATCCGG
Source organism: Streptomyces sp. NPDC015532 (assembly GCF_043078065.1). Classification (NCBI taxonomy): domain Bacteria; kingdom Bacillati; phylum Actinomycetota; class Actinomycetes; order Kitasatosporales; family Streptomycetaceae; genus Streptomyces; species Streptomyces sp. NPDC015532. The sequence continues at coordinate 14,288 of NZ_JBIBSY010000012.1, forward strand.
ACCCTGGCCCGCGCCGTCCGTCTCGACCCGGCTCCGCTGCTCGCGCAGTACGACGCCGAGCACGGCGGACGTCCCGCGCCGACGCCCGCCGCCCCGCTGTTCGAGGCGGAACGTATCCGCCCCGAGCGCCGCGGCCCGAACTGGACGGCCGCCATGGTCGCCGCGATCGTCGCGGTGATCGGCTTCGTCGGGTTCACCATGGTCAAGGGCGGCGGAGACGGCGACGACTCGAAGACCCAGGTCGCCGAGGGGTCCACGCCGATCACCAAGAAGTCCGCCGCCCCCTCCGCGACCGCCACCAAGCCGGCCGACCCGAAGCCCGAACCGTCCGACAGCGCCATCGCGGCCGCCCCGCAGGACAAGGTGACCGTCCAGGTCAGCGCCGCGGACGGACGCAGCTGGATCTCCGCCAAGGACCACAACGGGCGGATGCTCTTCGACGGGCTGCTGAAGCAGGGCGAGTCCAAGACCTTCCAGGACAGCTCCAAGATCAACCTCATCCTCGGTGACGCCGGAGCCATCCAGCTCTTCGTCAACGGCAAGAAGATCGAGGATCAGTTCCGGCCGGGTGCGGTGGAGCGTCTGACGTACACGAAGGGTGACCCGCAGGTCGGATAGGGGTCGCGTGTAGCACACCGTCGACGGGGTTGGCCAAGATCGGCCAACCCCGTCGACGTGGGCCGTCGTCCAGACAAAGTAGTCTTGAGCCCATGCCTGAACGCCGTACCGTCGCACTCGTCACCCTTGGCTGCGCCCGTAACGAGGTGGACTCGGAGGAGCTCGCAGGCCGCTTGGAGGCGGACGGCTGGCAACTCGTGGAGGACGCCGAAGAAGCGGACGTCGCCGTCGTCAACACCTGCGGATTCGTCGAAGCCGCCAAGAAGGACTCCGTCGACGCCCTCCTCGAAGCCAATGACCTCAAGGGACACGGCAGAACACAGGCCGTCGTCGCGGTGGGCTGCATGGCCGAGCGGTACGGCAAGGAGCTCGCCGAAGCTCTTCCCGAGGCCGACGGCGTGCTCGGCTTCGACGACTACGCCGACATCTCCGACCGCCTCCAGACCATCCTGAACGGCGGCATCCACGCCTCCCACACCCCGCGCGACCGGCGCAAGCTGCTGCCCATCAGCCCGGCCGAGCGGCAGAGCGCCGGCGAGGAAGTGGCCCTTCCCGGCCACGGCACCCCCTCCGACCTCCCCGAGGGCGTCGCCCCGGTCTCCGGCCCCCGCGCGCCCCTGCGCCGCCGGCTGGACGGATCCCCGGTCGCCTCGGTGAAGCTCGCCTCCGGCTGCGACCGCCGCTGCACGTTCTGCGCCATCCCCTCCTTCCGCGGCTCGTTCATCTCGCGCCGCCCCAGCGACGTCCTGAACGAGGCGCGCTGGCTGGCCGAGCAGGGCGTCAAGGAGGTGATGCTCGTCTCCGAGAACAACACCTCGTACGGCAAGGACCTGGGTGACATCCGTCTCCTGGAGACGATGCTTCCCGAGCTGGCCGAGATCGACGGCATCGAGCGCGTGCGGGTCAGCTACCTCCAGCCCGCCGAGATGCGCCCCGGGCTCATCGACGTCCTGACCTCCACGCCGAACGTCGCGCCCTACTTCGACCTGTCCTTCCAGCACTCCGCGCCCGACGTGCTGCGCTCGATGCGCCGCTTCGGCGACACCGACCGGTTCCTGGAGCTGCTCGACACCATCCGCGCCAAGGCCCCGCAGGCCGGCGTGCGCTCCAACTTCATCGTGGGCTTCCCCGGCGAGAGCGAGGCCGACCTCGCGGAGCTGGAGCGCTTCCTCACCGGAGCCCGCCTCGACGCGATCGGTGTCTTCGGGTACTCCGACGAGGAGGGCACCGAAGCGGCGACGTACGAGAACAAGCTGGACGAGGACGTCGTCGCCGAGCGCCTCGCGCGGGTGTCCCGGCTCGCCGAGGAACTGGTCGCCCAGCGCGCGGAGGAGCGCGTGGGCGAAACCGTGCACGTGCTGGTCGAGAGCGTCGACGGCGAGGACGGCGCGTACGGCCGCGCCGCGCACCAGGCGCCGGAGACGGACGGCCAGGTCCTGTTCACGAGCGGCGAGGGTCTGACCGTCGGCCGTATCGTCGAGGCCAAGGTGGTCGGCACGGAAGGTGTCGACCTGGTGGCCGAGCCGCTTCCGGGCTCGCTCGTGAGCGCTGAGGAGGCGGCCAGATGACCGGAGCCCCGGCATCCGCGGCAGGCGGCTCCCCGGGCGCCAAAGGTGCGACGGGCGCCCCCGGCGTATCCGGTGCGCCGGGCGCGGGCGATGCTCAGGGCGCCTCTGGTGCTCCGGGCGCTCCCGGTGGCCCGAAAACGCCTCGCGGCGGGAAACTGGGCGCCGCGGCCGTCAACCAGGCCAGCCTCTGGAACATCGCCAACATCCTGACCATGATCCGGCTCGTCCTCGTGCCGGGTTTCGTGGCGCTGATGCTGGCCGACGGCGGATACGACCCCGCCATGCGGGCCTGGGCCTGGGCCGCCTTCGCCGTGGCCATGATCACCGACATCTTCGACGGTCACCTGGCCCGCACGTACAACCTGGTCACCGACTTCGGGAAGATCGCCGACCCCATCGCCGACAAGGCGATCATGGGCGCGGCACTGGTCTGCCTGTCCGCCCTCGGTGACCTGCCCTGGTGGGTCACCTTCGTGATCCTGGGCCGTGAGCTCGGCGTCACCCTGCTGCGCTTCGTCGTGATCCGGTACGGGGTCATCCCGGCGAGCCGTGGCGGCAAGCTGAAGACGCTGGCCCAGGGCACCGCGGTCGGCATGTACATCCTGCCGCTGACCGGGGCGCTGGCCAGCCTGAGGTTCTGGGTGATGGCCGTCGCGGTCATCCTGACCGTGGTCACCGGCCTCGACTATGTGCGGCAGGCCGTCGTGCTGCGCCGCCAGGGAATCGCCGAGCGGCGGGCAGCCGCCGCGGAGGCCGAGCGGTGAGCCCCGCGGCCGCCGAAGTGGTGCGACTACTCAAAGTGAGGGGCGAGACGCTCGCCGTCGCCGAGTCGCTCACCGGTGGTCTGGTGGCCGCGGAGATCACCGCGGTTCCGGGCGCCTCGAAGGTGTTCCGGGGCTCCGTGACCGCGTACGCCACTGAACTGAAGCACGAACTGCTCGGCGTCGATGTCACTCTTCTGGCCGAGCGCGGCGCGGTGGATGCCCAGGTCGCGGCACAGATGGCGGCCGGGGTGCGCGAGGCGCTCGGAGCCGACTGGGGGATCGCGACCACCGGCGTCGCCGGTCCCGACCCCCAGGACGGGCAGCCGGTCGGTACGGTCTACGTGGCCGTCGACGGCCCCCTCGCGGCGCCTTCCGGCACCCTTCGCGATGGGAAAGTGCTGCCACTGCGGTTGAACGGCGACCGGGCGGAAATCCGTATGGAGAGTGTACGCAGCGTACTCGCGCTGCTTCTTCGGGAGCTCGCGGGCGAACAGACCGGGAACGAGCGGGCACAGGATACGGAACAGAACGGGGGGTTTTGATGTTTGCAGCCCTGAGTGAACACGACATCGCTCCCCGCACGGCCGCGGCGCAAGGCGGTACGGTGGGGCGTGAAGGATGCGGCTACGCGGTCCGAGGAGGGAGCCACCGATGATTCTGCTCCGTCGCCTGCTGGGTGACGTGCTGCGTCGGCAGCGCCAGCGCCAGGGCCGTACTCTGCGCGAAGTCTCCTCGTCCGCCCGAGTCTCACTCGGCTATCTCTCCGAGGTGGAGCGGGGGCAGAAGGAGGCATCCTCCGAACTGCTCTCCGCGATCTGCGACGCGCTGGACGTACGGATGTCCGAACTCATGCGGGAAGTGAGCGACGATCTCGCCCTCGCCGAGCTGGCACAGTCGGCTGCGGCACCCGAACCGGTGCCCGCACCGGTGCGTCGCCCGATGCTCAATTCCGTATCGGTGACCGGTGTGCCACCGGAAAGGGTCACGATCAAGGCGCCTGCCGAAGCGGTCGACGTCGTCGCCGCCTGACGCTCGCCGGCTCGCGTTCCCTGAGCTGAGAGACGTACCACCGAAGCCCCGGCCGGGGCTTCCCCGGGGAGACCCGGAGGAGCCGGTCCGGGGCTTCCGTGTTCCCCGCGGCCCCTCGTGGGCCCATTTGCCGGTATCCGGCGCGGCCTCCATGGTGGAGGGACCCGGCGAAGCCGATGCCGGCCGTCGTGACCCGCGTCGCCCGCGAGGCCGGCCGGCGGAGGCGTCGTGAAGCGGAGGATGCGGATGTACGTCGTGAAGAGCTCCCTGTCCGACGAGGACCTGAAGCCCGTCGCCGAGGCGCTCCAAGGCGCCCTGGTCGATCTGGTGGACCTCTCCCTCGTGGCCAAGCAGGTCCACTGGAACGTGGTGGGGCCCCGCTTCCGTTCCGTCCACCTCCAGCTCGACGAGGTCGTGGACATCGCGCGACTGCACTCCGACACCGTGGCGGAGCGGGCCTCGGCCCTCGGAGTCCCGCCGGACGGGCGGGCCGCCACCGTGGCGTCGAGCAGCGGCGTCCAGGACACGCCCGCGGGCTGGATCAAGGACGCCGACGCCGTACGGACGCTCGTGGCGGCGCTCGGCGCGGTGATCGCGCGGATGCGGGAACGGGTGGCCTCCACCGCGGACCCGGATCCGGTGAGCCAGGACATCCTCATCGGGATCACGGCCGACCTGGAGAAACATCACTGGATGTTCCAGGCGGAGGACGCGTGAGCGGCCCGGAGCCGCTCCGCCCCGGCCGGTGCCGCGTGCCGCCGGTGTGCCCTGCTCGCGCGTGAGATCGGCGGCCCGGTGCCGCGCCGGAGGAGGTGCCATGGCAGGGCGGTCAGTGCGCCGGGGGGCGTGCCTGGTGCTCGGTGCGCTGTGGTGGTTCAGCGTGCTCCGGCTCGCGCTCGCGCCCGGTGCAGGGGTCCTCGAAGGAGCCGTCGCCGCGGGCGGGTGGGGGCTCAGTCTGCTGCCGGTGCACTGCGTGCCGAAGTCCCGGGCCGCCGGTGCCGTGGGACCGGACCGGTGGCGGGACCGCCGGTGGGAGAGCAGGCGCGGGTACGGGCGTGGTTCCGGGAGGGCTACCAGGGCATGGCGACGCCGCCGTTGGGGCGGAGGATCTGACCGGTGGTGAATGCCGAGGCGTCCGAGGCCAGGTACAGAACGGCGTGGGCGATGTCCTCGGGCTCCCCGACACGGCCCAGCGGTGACAGGCGTGCCATGAACGCCTCGGTGTGCGCCTGACGGTCGCCGTGACGGTCGGTCATGGGTGTGCGGATCCAGCCGGGTGCCACGGCATTGACGCGTATGCCGTGCGGACCGGCCTCGGTCGCCAGCGTCTTCGTCAGCTGCACGACGGCCGCCTTCGCCGCGCTGTAGCAGAGCAGGCCCGGACCGCCGGAGTCGATGGCGCCCGACGCCATGGTGATGACGCTGCCGCGGACGCCGTTCTCGATCATGGATCGTGCGGCCTCCTGGCAGGAGTACAGGACCCCTTTGAAGTTGACGTTCAGCACCCGGTCCAGATCCTCGTCCAGGGTCTCCAGGACCGGGCTGCTGTGCATGATCCCGGCCACCGCCGCCATGACGTCGAGACGGCCGCACGACGCGACGGCCTCGTGGAGCCGGGCGCGGTCGGTGACGTCGAGCGGGTGACTCAGCGCGGTGCCGCCCTGGCCCTTGATCAGCGTCGCCGTCTCGTGCAGGCCCGGCTCGTCGACGTCCGCGCAGTGCACGGTGGCGCCCGCCTCCGCGAGCAGGACCGCCGCCGCGCGGCCGATGCCGCCGGCCGCGCCGGTGACGAACGCGGTGCGTCCGGTGAGGTCGTACGCGGAGAGGCCCATGAAGGGGACGGTACGAAGAGATCTGACGGTCCGTCAATTGGTCGCGCGCGAGTTGATGCACGGGCGGACGGGTGGGCGGGCGGCTGGGCGCCCGGGCGGGCGGGCCGGGTGCGGTGCTGCGCGCGGCCTGTCGTGTGGTGCTACGTGTGGCTTGTCGTGCGGTGCGGCCCGCGGCCTGTCGTGTGGTGCTACGTGTGGCTTGTCGTGCGGTGCTACGTGTGGCCGGGGGCGGTGGCTTCAGGGGCCGTCCGCCCGAGGCTCGGCGGCTCAGGGGCTCAGGGGCTCAGGGTCTTAGGGGCTCAGGGGTGCGGTCGGCCGGGTGTCCGGGACCCGTGCCCGGTGGGGCGGTGCGCCGTGACGGTGCGCCGGCCGGCGTCCGGCCGCGGGGTGGGGCCCGCCTGGCAGTGGGGGCACCAGTACGTGGGGCGCTCGCGGGATCCGTCGCCCTGGTTCCCCGAGCGGACCGGTGTCCCGCAGCGCAGACACGGGCGCGGTGTGCGCCCGTACACGAACAGGTTCTGCTCGCGGCGCCCGGTGGTGACACGGACCGGCCGGTCGCGGTTGAACTCCAGCAGCTTCTTGGCGAGGGCCGGCAGTTGGGCGGCGCGGTCGGCGGGCAGCGCGCCGACGGAGAGCCAGGGGGTGACGCCGAGCAGGAAGCACAGCTCGCTCTTGTACACGTTCCCGATCCCGGCGAGATTGCGCTGGTCCAGGAGGGCCTCGCCGAGGGCGCGGCCGGGGTCGCGAAGAAGGTTCTCCAGGGCTCTGTCCGGGTCCCAGTCAGGACCCAGGAGGTCGGGACCGAGGTGACCGACCGCGCGGGACTCGTCGGTGGTGCGGAGCAGTTCCAGCACGGGCAGGCGATAGCCGACCGCCGTACGGTCCGCCGTGCCGAGGATGGCCCGGATCTGGTGCGCGGGGCCCCCGCTCCAGCGCCGGCCGGTGTCGTACACCTTCCACGAACCGTCCATCCGCAGATGCGAGTGCAGGGTCAGACCGCCCTCTATCCGGGTGAGGAGGTGCTTGCCGCGCGGGGTGACGTCCAGGACGGCGCGGCCGGTGAGGTCGGCCGTGGCGTACCGGGGCACCCGCAGGTCGGACCGGATCAGGACCTTGCCCGCGAGGGCGACGTGCAGGCGCCTCGCGGCCTGCCAGACCGTGTCTCCTTCGGGCATGACTCCAGGGTGGCACGGGCGGGGGCGGTCGGTCAGGCGCGAAGGCGGAGTCCGCGCGGGGTGGCGATGAAGCCCGCTCCTTCCAGAAGAGCGCCGAGCGGCGAGGTGAGGGCCGAGGCGCCGTTGACGCGCTCGACGGTGACCGTGCCGAGCGAGCCCGCGCGGGCGGCGGCGGCGAGGGCCTCCGCCGCGGTGCCCAGGCGGGTGTCCTGCGCGAGGGGGCTGTCCGGGTCGGCCGGCCAGGCCAGCAGTGTCTTGCCGCCGCGTTCCATGTACAGAGCCAGTTCGCCGTCGACCAGGACGACCAGGGAACCTGCCTTGCGGCCCGGCTTGTGGCCCGCTTCGGTCGGGGACTCGGGCCACGGGAGGGCCGCGCCGTAGGCGTTCGCGGGGTCGGCGGCGGCCAGGACGACAGCAGGGGAGGCGGTACGGGAACGGGAGCGGGCGCCGGGGAAACCCGCGCCGCCGGGGTAGCCGGAAGCGTTCGCCGGGTACGGCGAGCCGCCGCGGTCGGACCGGGCGTTGCGGCCATGAGGTGCGTGGGAGTGGGACACATCGGGGTGATCGGAGCCGGCCGTGAGCGCGGAGTCGGCGGAGAAGGTGTGGTCGTCGCCGAAAGCGAAGTCGAGGGCGGATCCGGGGCCGAGCGGGGAATCGGGGTCGAGGGCGAGGTCGCCGGTGAGGTCGTTCAAGAAGTCCGGATCGGCGGCATCGTCCCGGTCCACGGAGGACTGGCCACCGTCCTTGCTGTCGAAGCCCGGGCCCGAGCCCGAGCCCGAGCCCGAGCCCGAGCCCGAGCCCGGGCTCGGGCCTGGGCCTGGGCCTGGGCCTGGGCCGAAGCCTGAGCCCGAGCCGGAAGGCGGGAAAGCGGCGCTGTCGGGGAAGCCGTTGGCGGCCGGGGAGTTGTCCGGGACGCCGGAGTCGAGGAGAACGGTGCCCCGGTCACGCGCGTTCGCCGCGGCCCGCAGCCGGTCCACCGCGCCGTCCATGGCGAACTGGGCCGCGCCGAGCCCTTCGACCACATAGCCCCGCCGTGCCTGGCCGCTGTCCTCGAAGGCCGACAGGATGCGGTACACCGCCGAGAAGCCTCCTTCGACACCTTCCGCCGCGACGGCCCCCCGGGTCACCACCCCGTGCCGGTCGAGCAGCGTGCGGGCCAGGGCGTGGGCGCGGACGGTGGCGTCGGGCTCCCGCTCGGGCAGCAGCGACCAGCGGCCCGCCACGGTGGGGGGACCCGTACGCGACTGGGGGCGCGCCCCTCCCGTCAGGGAGCCGTAGCGCCCGCGGGGGACCGAGCGCTTGGCGCGGTGGGCGGTCGACCCCGCGGTGCGGCCCGAACCCAGCAGGGAGCGCATCGGCGAGAGCGTGTCGTTCGTCAGGCGCCCGGACCAGGCCAGTTCCCAGATCGCGTCGGCGAGCTGCGGATCGGTCGCGTCGGGATGCGTGGTGGCGCGGACCTGGTCGGCGATCTGGCGGAAGAACAGGCCGTAGCCCCCCGAGAGGGTGTCGAGGACCGACTGATGCAGTGCCGTCGGCTCCAGGGGGCGCGCGGCCGGAAGGAGCAGGGGGGCGGTGTCCGCGAGATACAACGACACCCAGCCGTCCTTGCCCGGCAGTGAACCCGCCCCGGCCCAGACCACCTCACCGGCGGCCGTGAGCTCGTCGAGCAGCGCGGGCGTGTAACCGGCGACGCGGGACGGCAGCACGAGCTTCTCCAGCGCGGACGCCGGCACCGACGCGCCCTGCAACTGTTCGACGGCGCGCACCAGTCCGTCGATGCCGCGCAGCCCGTGACCGCTGCCCACGTGCTGCCACTGCGGCAGGAACTGGGCGAGCGCGGCGGGCGGGACCGGTTCGAGTTCATGGCGCAGCGCGGCGAGCGAACGGCGGCGCAGTCTGCGCAGCACCGCCGCGTCGCACCACTCCTGGCCGATGCCCGCCGGATGGAACTCTCCCTGGACGACCCGGCCGTTCGCCGCGAGGCGGTGCAGCGCGCCGTCGGTGACGGCCGTGCCGAGACCGAAGCGGGCGGCGGCCGTCGCCGAGGTGAACGGGCCGTGGGTGCGCGCGTACCGGGCGAGGAGATCGCCGAGCGGATCCTTGACCGGCTCGGTGAAGGCTTCCGGGACACCGACGGGCAACGCCGTGCCGAGCGCGTCGCGCAGCCGTCCGGCGTCCTCGATCGCCGCCCAGTGGTCGGCTCCGCCGATCCGGACCCGGATGGCGCGGCGGGCGGCCGCCAGCTCCTTGGCCCACTGCGGCTCCGCTCCCCGCTCGGCCAACTCGGCCTCCGTGAGCGGCCCGAGCAGCCGCAGCAGGTCGGCGACGCCCTCCACGTCCTTGACGCGGCGGTCCTCGGTGAGCCACTGGAGCTCGCGCTCCAGCTCGGCCAGGACGTCGGCGTCCAGGAGCTCGCGCAGTTCGGCCTGGCCCAGCAGCTCGGCGAGCAGGCGCGAGTCCAGCGACAGCGCGGCGGCCCGCCGCTCGGCGAGCGGCGAGTCGCCCTCGTACAGGAACTGGGCGACGTACCCGAAGAGCAGGGAGCGGGCGAAGGGGGAGGGCTCGGGGGTGGTGACCTCGACGAGTCGCACCTTGCGGGACTCGATGTCGCCCATCAGCTCCGTGAGACCCGGGACGTCGAAGACGTCCTGGAGGCATTCGCGCACCGCTTCCAGGACGATCGGGAACGAACCGAACTCGCTCGCCACCTGGAGCAGTTGGGCGGCGCGCTGCCGCTGCTGCCACAGCGGGGTGCGCTTGCCGGGGCTGCGGCGCGGCAGGAGCAGGGCGCGGGCGGCGCATTCGCGGAAGCGGGCGGCGAAGAGGGCCGAACTGCCGACCTGGTCCGTGACGATCTGGTTGACCTCGCCCTTGTCGAAGGCGACGTCCGCCGCTCCGACCGGCGCCTGCTCCGCGTCGTACTCCGTGCCCGCCTTCACGGGTGCCTGGTCGAGCAGGTCCAGGCCCATCAGATCCGCGTCGGGCAGCCGCAGCACGATGCCGTCGTCCGCGTGCATGACCTGGGCGTCCATGCCGTAGCGCTCGGAGAGTTTGGCGCCCAGGGCCAGGGCCCAGGGAGCGTGGACCTGGGCGCCGAAGGGGGAGTGCACGACCACGCGCCAGTCGCCGAGCTCGTCGCGGAAGCGCTCGACCACGATCGTCCGGTCGTCCGGGACGTGCCCGCACGCCTCGCGCTGCTCGGTGAGGTACGCGATGACGTTGTCGGCGGCCCAGGTGTCCAGGCCGGCGGCGAGCAGGCGCAGGCGGGCGTCGCTCTCGGGGAGCGCGCCGACCTCGCGGAGGAACGCGCCCACCGCGCGGCCCAGTTCGAGCGGGCGTCCGAGCTGGTCGCCCTTCCAGAAGGGCAGTCTGCCGGGGACGCCGGGCGCCGGGGAGACCAGGACGCGGTCCCGGGTGATGTCCTCGATGCGCCAGGAGCTGGTGCCGAGGGTGAAGACGTCGCCCACCCGGGACTCGTAGACCATCTCCTCGTCGAGTTCACCGACCCGGCCGCCGCCCTTCTTGGGGTCGGATCCCGCGAGGAACACGCCGAAGAGTCCGCGGTCGGGGATGGTGCCCCCGGAGGTGACGGCGAGACGCTGGGCGCCGGGGCGGCCGGTCACCGTGCCCGCGACCCGGTCCCACACCACCCGCGGCCTCAGCTCGGCGAAGGCGTCCGACGGATAACGGCCCGCGAGCATGTCGAGGACGGCGGTGAACGCCGACTCGGGGAGCGAGGCGAAAGGAGCCGCCCGGCGGACCGTGGTGAGCAGATCGTCGACCTGCCAAGTGTCGAGGGCCGTCATGGCGACGAGCTGCTGGGCCAGCACGTCCAGAGGATTGGCGGGGACCCGGAGGGATTCGATGGAGCCGGTGCGCATCCGCTCGGTGACCACCGCCGCCTGCACCAGGTCGCCCCGGTACTTCGGGAAGACGACACCGGTGGAGACCGCGCCGACCTGGTGACCCGCGCGGCCCACCCGCTGGAGCCCCGAGGCCACGGACGGCGGCGACTCCACCTGGACGACGAGGTCGACCGCGCCCATGTCGATGCCCAGTTCGAGACTGGAGGTGGCGACCACGGCGGGCAGCCGGCCGGCCTTCAGGTCCTCCTCGACCTGCGCCCGCTGCTCCTTGGAGACCGAACCGTGGTGGGCGCGGGCGATGACCGGCGGGGCTCCCTGCGCCGCGCCCGAGCCGCCCATCAGCTCGGCCGGCGCGTGTGCCTCCTCCAGGGGTTCGCCCGTCGCCCTCTCGTACGCGATCTCGTTGAGCCGGTTGCACAGACGCTCGGCCAGGCGGCGCGAGTTGGCGAACACGATCGTCGAGCGGTGGGACTGGACGAGGTCGGCGATCCGCTCCTCGACGTGCGGCCAGATGGACGGCTTCTCCGCGCCCTCCTTGCCGTCGGCGGCGGGGGATCCGCCCAGCTCGCCCAGGTCCTGCACCGGCACGACCACGGACAGGTCGAACTCCTTGCCGGACGGCGGCTGGACGATCTCCACCTTGCGGCGGGGCGAGAGATAGCGCGCCACCTCGTCCACGGGACGCACCGTCGCCGACAGACCGATACGCCGGGCCGGCTTCGGCAGCAGCTCGTCGAGGCGCTCCAGGGTGAGCGCGAGATGGGCGCCGCGCTTGGTGCCCGCGACCGCGTGCACCTCGTCCAGGATCACCGTCTCGATGCCGGTCAGCGCGTCGCGCGTGGCCGAGGTCAGCATCAGGAACAGCGACTCGGGGGTCGTGATCAGGATGTCCGGCGGACGGGTGGCCAGCGCCCGGCGCTCGGCGGGCGGGGTGTCGCCGGAACGGATGCCCACCTTCACCTCCGGCTCCGGCAGCCCGAGCCGCACGGACTCCTGCCGGATGCCGGTCAGCGGGCTGCGCAGATTGCGCTCCACGTCGACGGCGAGCGCCTTGAGCGGTGACACGTAGAGAACCCGGCAGCGCTTGCGCGGGTCGGCGGGAGGCGGGGTCGAGGCCAGCTGGTCGAGTGCGGCGAGGAACGCGGCCAGCGTCTTGCCCGAACCGGTGGGGGCCACGACCAGCACGTCCGAGCCCGCGCCGATGGCCGCCCATGCCCCGGCCTGGGCCGGGGTGGGCGCGGAGAAGGCCCCCGTGAACCAGCCGCGGGTCGCGGGGGAGAAGCCGTCGAGCGCTCGGTGTGCGGAGCTGACCATGCGTCCATCCTGCACCCGCCCACTGACAACCGCGCTGACCTGCGAGAACGTCACGGCTGAGCGCGGCGGGGGCACGATGTGCCGCCGGATCCGGGCAGAAGCGGGCACAGCGGACAGGCAGCGGCGGTCGGTTCCGGCACGGTGGCGGACAATGAGGACGTGGCAGGTTCGGGGCAGGAGCGGGCACGGCACTGGCAGTACGCGGAGCTGCCCGGTGTCGATCTGCTGCGGGCCCGCTACGTCGAGAAGATCTTCGTGCGCCACACCCACGAGAACTTCGTCATCGCCGCCGTCGCCGAGGGCGTCGAGGTCTTCCACCACGGCGGCGCCGACCAGTACGCGGGACCGGGTTCGCTGGCACTGGTCAACCCCGACACCCCGCACACCGGGCGCGCGGGCGTTCCCGAGGGCTGGAGATACGGGGCCGTGTACCCCTCGCCGGACATGGTGGCCGAGATCGCCGCCGAGACCACCACCCTTCGCGGCACCCCCGGATTCAGCCGCCCCGTACTCGACGACCCGTACGCGGCGGGCCTGGTCCACCAGGTGCTCAGGGCCGCGGATGAGGGCAACGCGCTGGCCGCCGACACCCTGCTGAGGGTCGCCGTGACCCGGCTGCTGCGCCTGAACGGGGGGCAGCTGCCGCAGCGGGCCGTGCGCACCGCGGGTGCGCGGCTCGCGGCGAGCGCGCGTGGCGTGCTGGACGAGCGGATGGCCGAGCCGCCGACCCTGGAGCGGCTCGCGGCGGATCTCGGCACCAGCTCGTTCGCGTTGCTGCGCGCGTTCCGGGACGCCTACGGCATGCCGCCCCACACCTGGCTGACCGACGCGCGGGTACGCCGGGCACGGCACCTCCTGGACGCCGGGTCCACCCCCGCCGAAGCGGCCGTCGCCGTCGGCTTCACGGACCAGCCGCACCTCAACCGCCACTTCAGCCGGATCGTGGGCGTGCCTCCGGGCGCCTACCAGCGGGAGCGCAAGAACGTACAAGACGCCGGGGGGCGACTCCTCGTACCGTCCGGAGGGTGGCACAACAGACAGCTCTCCCAGACATACGCAGTGAAGAAGGCGCAAAACCCGACACGGCCGTCGTCCGCGACGCCCTTGGAGTCGGGGTCGCCGTCGGACTGTCCGGTTTCGCCTTCGGGGTGACCTCGGCCGGCAGCGGACTCAGCCTGCTCCAGACCTGCGCCCTCAGCCTCCTGGTGTTCACCGGGGCGTCGCAGTTCGCGCTCGTCGGCGCGATCGCGGCCGGGGGCAACCCGCTCACCGCGGCCGCCGGCGCGTTCTTCCTCGGGGTCCGAAACGCGTTCTACGGGCTGCGGCTGTCCCAGCTCCTGGCCCTCCCGCGCGCGGTACGCCCGTTCGCCGCGCAGTGGGTGATCGACGAGACCACGGCCGTGGCGCTCGCCCAGCCCACCCGGCGCAGCGTCCGGATCGGCTTCACCGTCACCGGACTGTCCCTCTACCTGCTGTGGAACCTCACCACCTTCCTCGGCGCGGCCGGGGCCGAGGCCATCGGCGACACCGACGCGTGGGGCCTGGACGCGGCCGGGCCCGCGGTGTTCCTCGCGCTGCTCGCGCCGATGCTGAAGACCACCACGGAGCGCGCCGTCGCGGGAATCGCGGTCCTTCTGGGGCTCGGCCTGCTGCCCGTGCTGCCCGCCGGAGTCCCGGTGCTGGTGGCCGCCCTGGCCGCCCCCACCGTGCTCTACGTGACGGGGCGCCGCCGCGCGGACGCAGCCCGCGACGCCTCCGCGGGCGGGTCGGACGAGGAACCGGCCGGCGCGGCGAACGGGTCACCGGCCGGTTCGCCCGACGACGACTCGGACGTGTCAGGAGACGTGCGGTGAACATCTGGATCGCCATCGGCGTCACCGCCGTCGGCTGCTACGCCGTCAAGCTCATCGGTCTGCTGATCCCCGCGGGCGTGCTGGAGCGGCCGCTCGTCCAGCGCCTCGCCGCGCTGCTGCCCGTCGCGCTCCTGGCCGCACTCACGGCCCAGCAGACCTTCGCAGACGGGCGGGTCCTCGTCCTCGACGCGAAGGCCGCCGGGCTCGCCGCGGCGGCTGTCGCGCTGATCCTGCGCGCGCCGTTCCTGGTGGTGGTCGCCGCGGCGGTGGTGGTGACGGCCGGGGTCCGCGCGCTGACGGGCTGAGAACCGGGCGCGGGGGCCCGCACACGGGCACTCCGGAGCACCCCGTGCACCGGAGTGCCCCTGACACCCGGCGCACCCGCAGGCCCAGCCCCGACACCTCGGCGCAGCAGAGTGTCCGGCACCGGGTCCGGTGAGCTCAGCTGACCGTCCGGCCGTGCGCCCTGAGCGTGCGCAAGGCCTCGATGGTCACCATGGGGCGGCATTCCAGGGCGGTGCCCGGTGCCCACTGACGCCAGTGGATCGGCCATCCGCCGTCCTCCCGCTGCTCGTCCGCGAGGTGGTCCAGTGAGCGGGCCATCTCCTCGTCGGTGAACCACGCGCGCGCGAGCGAGTCCGGCGTGCGCGCGTAGTCGTGCGGGAAGTGGTGCTCACCGGGCGCGTACCCGGGGGCGACGGGGTAGGCCTCCAGGCGCCCGGGGTCCAGCGCGGCGAGCCGCTGTTCACGGACGAGCCGGCCCAGCCGGTCGGCGCTCGCCTCCGCGCGCGGGCGGTCGGCCGCGGCGTCCAGGAAGGCGACCGCCGCCTCGACCTCGTAGGGATGGGACTTCTCCAGGGACTCCACCGCCTGCCAGCAGAAGTCCGTGGCCCGGAACAGCCAGGCGTTCCACACCTCGTTGCGGTGCAGCAGGCCCACGACGGGGCCGGTGGCGAGGAGTTCGCTCGGCGGATCGTCGACGATGGGCACGAAGGGGGCCGCCGGATAGTCGCGCTGGCTGGGACGGACGGCGGGCAGCGCGCCGTCCGCCGTCGACACGGAGGTCAGATAGCGGCACACCCGCTCCACCCGCTGCCCGCCGCAGCGCCCGATCGAGTCCAGGACACGCAGCGCGTGAGCGGTGTGCAGCGGCTGGCTGACCGGACCGCGCAGATCGGGTTCGAGCGCGTGACCGTATCCGTCGTCGTCGTTGCGGTAGGCGGTCAGCGCCGTCTCCACCGCGTCGGCATCGCCTCCGAGGAAGTGATAGGCGAAGCGGCGCTGTTCCAGCACGCGCGCGGTGAGCCAGACGAAGTGCTCGGCGCGGGCCAGGGGGGAGTGCGCGGGGGGCTTCTGGGGGAGTCGAGATGCTCCGGTTTCGGCCATGCGTCAGACCGTAGGGCGGAAAGCGGTATCGGCACGCGGTCCCGGCTCGGGCCCACTCTCAGGGGCGGGATACTGGAGTCATGCGGTTGACGGTCTTCTGGCAGCGAATGGCTGATCACTTCGGCGCGGGCTCCGCCGAGACGTTCGCGCGCGATCATGTGATGACGGAACTCGGCGGGCGCACCGTCCATGAGGCGCTGGACGCGGGCTGGGAGGCCAAAGAGGTGTGGCGCGTGGTGTGCGCGAACATGAACGTTCCGCACGAGAACCGCTGAAACGGAACCGGGGACCGGGAAAGACCGGGGGGACGTGGATCCGGTGCCGGTGGCGTGGGCCAGACTTGGCGGGTGGCCCCCACAGACGAGAACACGCAGGTCGACCAGCAGTCATCACCACTCGGCACGACGCCGCCCGGTCCGCCGGGCGCCGACGCCGCCGGGCAGGGCGCGCGCATGCCGCGCTGGCTGCCCCGCGCCATGGTGCTCGCCCTCACGCTCATCGCCGTGTTCCAGCTCGGCAGTTGGGCGTTTCACCAGCTCACCAACCTGCTGATCAACATCCTGATCTCGTTCTTCCTCGCGCTCGCGATAGAACCCGCGGTCAGCTGGATGGCCTCACGGGGCATGCGCAGGGGACTGGCCACCTTCCTTGTCTTCCTGGGCTCGTTGATCTTGATCGCCGGGTTCGTCACCCTGCTCGGCTCGATGCTCGCGGGCCAGATCATCAAGATGATCGAGGGCTTCCCGGACTACCTCGACTCGGTCATCAACTGGATCAACACGCACTTCCACACCGACCTCAGACGGGTCGACATCCAGGAGGGCCTGCTCCACTCCGACTGGCTGCGCAAGTACGTGCAGAACAGCGCCACCGGCGTCCTGGACGTGTCAGGGCAGGTGCTCGGCGGCCTCTTCCAGCTGCTGACGGTCGCCCTGTTCTCGTTCTACTTCGCCGCCGACGGGCCCCGGCTGCGGCGCGCGCTGTGCTCGGTGCTGCCGCCGGCCCGGCAGGCCGAGGTGCTGCGCGCCTGGGAGATCGCCGTCGACAAGACCGGCGGTTACCTGTACTCACGCGGCCTGATGGCGCTGATCTCGGGCGTCGCCCACTACATCCTGCTGGAGTCGCTGGGCGTGCCCTACGCGCTCGTGCTCGGCGTGTGGGTCGGTCTGGTCTCGCAGTTCATCCCGACCATCGGCACCTATCTCGCGGGGGCCCTGCCGATGCTGATCGCCTTCACGATCGACCCCTGGTACGCGCTGTGGGTGCTCGTCTTCGTCGTGGTCTACCAGCAGTTCGAGAACTACGTGCTCCAGCCCAAGCTGACCTCCAGGACGGTGGACATCCACCCCGCGGTCGCCTTCGGGTCCGTGATCGCGGGCACCGCGCTCCTCGGGGCCGTGGGCGCGCTGATCGCCATCCCCGCCATCGCCACCCTGCAGGCGTTCCTGGGCGCGTACGTGAAGCGCTACGACGTCACGGACGACCCGCGCGTGCACGGGCACCGCACGCGTGGCTCGGCGGGTCTCCTCGTGAGCCTGCGGCGGCGGCTCGGCCGGTGACGTTCGCGGGGGCCCGGCCGGTGGTGGCGTTCACCAGGTGAGCACGGCCTGGACACCGGCGGCCACGACGGCCGCCGTGTAGAGGCCGACCGCCCCCCACACGATCCGCTGCCGTGCCCCGTCGCTCCAGCCGGTGCGTGAGAGCAGCCAGGCCAGCGCGGGCAGCACCAGGACGGCGTGCAGGCTCACTCCGTGCAGCGGCTTGAGCGGAGCCGTCGAGCGGTACGCGGCCTCCTGGTGGCCGGTCCTGGTGAGGACGACCCCCCGCGCGATCATCGCGGCGCCCGAGGCCAGCGCGACGAGCAGGATCGCGAACCCCGAGCGCACGGCGAGCGGCATGCCCGCGGGCCCCGTGGGCCGGTCGCGGAACGAGGCGACCGCGAACGCGGTCAGCACCACGACCAGAATCCCGCCGCCCACCGCGAGCGTCATGGACACCGCCGTGTCGAAGCCGGTCTCCATGTCGAGATGCGAGGGGACCCGGCGCCACGCCTGAAGGGTGATCCCGCCGACCTCCACCACGCAGTCCGCGGCGAACACGAGGAGCAGCGCGGTGCGCGGCCTCGCCTCCATCCGCACGTACGACGTGACCCAGGTGATCGTGATCAGGGTCAGACCGAAGGAGAGCCCGAAGGTGACGGGCTTGCGCCAGGAGACGGGACCGTCCCACGGACCGCCGTCGACGGCGAAGACCAGCAGGTGCAGGAGGCCGGAGAGGACGAGCACGGCACCCGTCGTCCGGCAGAGCCGCTCCGCCGGCCGGAGCGAGGGCTTCGGCGGTGTCGGGGCGAGGGTCGTCGTCGGCATGGCCCGCAGTCTGCCGGGCAGGACCGGCGGTGTCGTCGTACGGCCGAAGGTGCCGGGGCTACGCCCAGGGGAGTAGCCCCGGTCCGGGGCGGGCAACAGGGCTCCGGAGACGCCCCGGGGCGGGTGCCGGGGCCCGGAGCCACCGGATCCTCCGTCGTTGCCGGAGCGCGAACGTAGTCTCGTGAGTGTCGCGTGGTGCGCTTGACACGAAAATCGAACATCCATTCTTATGGAGATTCCGGCGAAGCTTTCGACGGGTGATTCGGCACGGTTTCGACAGAGATGTGTCCGAGTTATCCACAGGCTGGACGGGCGTCGGGGCGCATTGTCAGTGGCAGGCGTTAGCGTCTTTGACGTGAAGCGATCGACTCAAGCAAACCGGGTGGAACCCATGGCAGGAACCGACCGCGAGAAGGCGCTCGACGCCGCGCTCGCGCAGATTGAACGGCAGTTCGGCAAGGGCGCAGTGATGCGCCTGGGCGAGCGGCCGAATGAGCCCATCGAGGTCATCCCCACCGGGTCGACCGCGCTCGACGTCGCCCTCGGCGTCGGCGGCCTGCCGCGCGGCCGAGTGGTGGAGGTGTACGGCCCGGAGTCCTCCGGTAAGACGACCCTCACCCTGCACGCGGTGGCGAACGCGCAGAGGGCCGGCGGCCAGGTGGCGTTCATCGACGCCGAGCACGCCCTCGACCCCGAGTACGCCAAGAAGCTCGGCGTCGACATCGACAACCTGATCCTGTCGCAGCCGGACAACGGCGAGCAGGCCCTGGAGATCGTGGACATGCTGGTCCGCTCCGGTGCGCTCGACCTCATCGTCATCGACTCCGTCGCCGCCCTGGTGCCGCGGGCCGAGATCGAGGGCGAGATGGGCGACTCGCACGTGGGTCTGCAGGCCCGTCTGATGAGCCAGGCCCTGCGCAAGATCACCAGCGCGCTCAACCAGTCGAAGACCACCGCGATCTTCATCAACCAGCTCCGCGAGAAGATCGGCGTGATGTTCGGCTCCCCGGAGACCACGACCGGTGGCCGGGCGCTGAAGTTCTACGCCTCGGTGCGACTCGACATCCGCCGCATCGAGACCCTGAAGGACGGCACGGACGCGGTCGGCAACCGCACGCGCGTCAAGGTCGTCAAGAACAAGGTCGCGCCGCCCTTCAAGCAGGCCGAGTTCGACATCCTCTACGGCCAGGGCATCAGCCGCGAGGGCGGCCTGATCGACATGGGCGTGGAGCACGGCTTCGTCCGCAAGGCCGGCGCCTGGTACACGTACGAGGGCGACCAGCTCGGCCAGGGCAAGGAGAACGCGCGCAACTTCCTGAAGGACAACCCCGACCTCGCCAACGAGATCGAGAAGAAGATCCTGGAGAAGCTGGGCGTCGGTGTCAGGCCCGCGGCTCCCACCACCGAGCCGGGCGCGGACGCGGCGGTCTCGGCTGCCCCGGACGACGCCGCGAAGACGGTGCCCGCTCCGGCTGCCAAGACCACCAAGTCCAGGGCCGCGGCGGCCAAGAGCTAGTCCATGACACGACGAACCGACTGGGCCGAGTACACCCGTCCCCTCACCCCCGAGGGGCAGGGGTACGGCGGGGGTGACGGCGGTCCGGCCGGAGACGGTGACAGGCCGTACGGCGGTGCCGGGGGATACGGAGGCCATCCGTACGGCACCGACGGCGGGTTCCACGAAGCCGACGGTTCTTATGGCGTCGGCCCGGACGAACGGGATCCGGACGGCGGCGGTTCGACGGGCGGTGACGCACGGCACGGTGACGGCCTGCCGCGCGGTCACGGTTCGCCGGACGCGGTCTCCCGGCGCGGTGGACGCGCCGACGGTGGACCGCGTGGTGGAAAGGGTCGTCGACGGCGCGGCGGTTTCGGCGAGCCGTCCGGCGACCCGCGGGACGGAGAAACCCCCGCCTCGTCGAGGGCCGAGAAGGGGGAGTCCCGGGGGGACCCGGCTGAGCGGGCGCGAGCGATCTGTCTGCGCCTGCTCACCGGGACCCCGCGAACGCGCAAACAACTGGCGGACGCCTTGCGCAAGCGCGAGATCCCGGACGAGGTGGCGGACGAGGTGCTGTCACGGTTCGAGGAGGTCGGGCTGATCAACGACAGCGCCTTCGCGGACGCCTGGGTCGAGTCCCGGCACCATGGCCGGGGGCTGGCCCGGCGCGCGCTCGTCCAGGAACTGCGGACCAAGGGCGTGGAATCGACGCTGATCGACGAAGCCGTCGGACAGCTCGACTCCGAGCAGGAGGAGGCGACCGCGCGCGAGCTGGTCGCGCGCAAGCTGCGCTCCACACGCGGACTGGACCGCGACAAGCGGCTGAGACGCCTCGCAGGCATGCTCGCCCGCAAGGGCTACTCCCAGGGCATGGCCCTGCGCGTGGTCCGCCAGGCGCTGGAGGAAGAGGGCGAGGACACGGAAGGGCTCGGGGACGAGGGATTCTGATCCCACGGTGCCCGTACGCGAGCAGCGCGGTCAGTTCCCCGCGCCGGCGGACGCCACCGGAAGGCCCGCGCTCTTCCACGCCTGGAAGCCGCCGATCAGATCGGTGGCCCTGTGCAGCCCGAGCCGGCGCAGGGACTCGGCGGCCAGGCTGGAGGCGTACCCCTCGTTGCAGAACAGCACGACCCGCAGGTCATGGCTCGTGGCCTCCGGGGCGCGGTGACTGCCCGTGGGGTCGAGCCGCCACTCCAGTTCGTTGCGCTCGATGACGAGGGCGCCGGGGATCAGGCCGTCCCGTTCCCGCAGAGCGGCGTAGCGGGTGTCGACCAGAAGTGCCTCGCCCCTTCGCACAGCCTCGAACGCCTCCTCGGCCTCCACCCGGTCCAGGCCCGCGCGGACCTGCTCCAGCAAGGTGTCGATGCCGATGGGCCGCGGGTTCTCACTCACTGCCAGTCCTCCGGACGTTCGACATGCTCCAGGCGCAGGATCGGGCCCGTACGGCTGTAGCGGCGGATCTGCGGGAGCGGCGGGTAGTAGGCGTGGACCGAGATCGCGTGGTCCTCGGCGGATTCGTTCAGTACCTCGTGCACGTGATGGCGGCCGAAGCCGCGGCCGGTGCCCGCCGGCAGTTTCCGCTGCCGGTCGATGTCCTCGGCGAGTTCCAGGGTCTTCCAGCCGTCGGCGGGCAGCCGGGCGGCCAGGGAGTTCTCCTTGAGTTCGCCCCGCGCGGTGAGGAAGGCGCCCACCGATTCGGCGTGGTCGTGCCAGCCGGTCCCGGTTCCGGGCGGCCAGCCGATGAGCCAGGCCTCACTGCCGCCGGGACCTTCGAGCCGCACCCAGGTACGGCCCTCGGGGTCGAGGGGGAGCGAGGCGATCAGCTCGGCATCGGCTGCCGTACGGCGTACGAAGGCCAGCAGGTCGGCCTGGGTGGGCGTACTGGCCGCGCCGGAGACGGCGGAGGGCACGGAGGCGGCGGCTGCGGAGGCAGGCGTGGAGACAGAGGGTGGCACAGACACTCGGACCGTCCTGAGAGTTCGCGAGAGATGCGCGCGGCGGCACGGCGGCGGCGCGCGGAAGAAGAGGATGCGAAGTCAGAAGGACGGACGACACACGCAGCCCGCATAGCGGACGAGGTCCATATGGACCCTCCGCCACAGGCGCACACAGGTGTCGGTCACGATCCGGAGTAGACCATGGCGGCGGGGACCGGTCAACTCACCGTCACCATGTGGACCATGGAGGCTCAAGAGGGCCGGGAAACCCCTGGCCCGGCGGTCACCGGGTGCTCATCGCCTGCCCGCGGTCGCCTCCGCGGCGCTCTCGGCGTCCGCCTGCGCCGCCGGTCCCCCGAGGGCCGCCTCGGCCGCCTCGTACAGGTCGGCCGGCCGGACCCCGCTGAGAGCGGTGACCAGGTGTCCGTCCGGGCGGACCAGCAGCACGGTGTGCGCCGCCGCACCCGGGTAGCTCTCCGCGACGAGCAGTTCGGCGGGGTGCGGCAGCGCGGTCACGGCGGCGGCGAGCCGGGGCATGACGCCGGCCGTCACCCAGTGCTTGCGCGCCCACACCCCGGTACCCGGGGCGATCAGCACGACGAGCAGGACACCGCGCCCGAGCCGGTCCCGCAGCGGTACGAACGAACCGTCCTCCGCGGTCACCCGCACATCGGCGACCGGAGCGCCCGGCTCGGTGGCGACAGGGGCGTGCGACTCGGCGGGCGGAGGCATGAGGGGGGAGTGGGCGTAGGCCCCCGGCGCGCCCAGCGGGCCGCGACCCAGGTGGCCGTCCGTGAGCAGGGCGTCGTGGCCGCGGGCGGACCCGGGCACGTAGGCGCGCAGACCGCCGCCGCCGCGCAGCAGGGGCAGCGCCTGGTCGGCGGCGCGCAGCCGGGCGGCGACCACCGCGCGCCGTTCCGTCTGGTAACTGTCGAGGAGCGCCGGATGCGGGCCGTGGTGCCAGGTGAGGGCCAGTTTCCAGGCGAGGTTGTCGGCGTCGCGCAGTCCCTCGTCGAGGCCCTGGGTGCCGAGGGCGCCGAGCAGATGGGCCGCGTCCCCGGCGAGGAAGACCCGGCCGACGCGCCAGCGGCGGGCCAGCCGGTGGTGGACGGCGTGGACTCCGGTGTCGAGCAGTTCGTACGCGGGTGTGGCGCCGCCGCTCCAGCCCCCGAGGGTCTCCCGGATGCGGGCCACCAGCAGGTCGGGCGTGACGAGGTCCTGCCCCGGTGGCAGCAGCCAGTCGAGTCGCCAGACGTCCACGGCCAGCGGACGGGCGCTCACCTCGCCGCCCGAGGGGCCGGAGCTGCGCCACGGTGTCATCCGGTGCAGCAACGCCTCCCCGGGCCAGGGGAGTTCCGTGCGCAGGGCCGCCACGGCGTGGCGTTCGACGGCGGTGCGTCCGGGGAAGCGGATGTCCTGGAGCTTGCGCACCGTGGAGCGTGGTCCGTCGCAGCCGACCAGGTAACTGCCGCGCCACCAGGTGCCGTTGGGTCCCCGGGTGTGCGCCGTGATGCCGGAGGAGTCCTGTTCGACGGAGTCGAGGCGGTTGTGCGTGGCGACCTTGATGAGCCGCTCGTGGATGATGGCCTCGCGCAGGGCCCCGGTCAGGGCGTGCTGGGCGATGTGCAGCGGAGCGCTGAACTCCTCACCGTCCGTGGCGCTTTCCGCGCCCCGGGACGGGCCGCTCCCGCGAGCGGCGGCGAACCCCCCCGGGTCGGGGCCCCCCCCGGCCCGGCCGCCCCGGGGGTGGGGGTAGCCCCCCGGGGGCCCCCGGGGCCTACCCGCGCCCCATGTTACCCCCCAAAACAGGCAGCCCCCCCACCAC
>NZ_JBIBSY010000012.1:37328-98262 GCF_043078065.1 Streptomyces sp. NPDC015532
GGTCGGGGGCGCTTGCCGCCCCCGGGCCGGGCCCGCCCCCGCGCGGGGCGACGAGCCCCCGCTTTGCGGCCCGGCCCGCGGCCGGGACGCCGAGGGGATCGGTGACGCCCCTGGTGCTCCCCGGTGCCTTCCCGTCGAACGTGATCTCGCGCATCACCTGCCTGCGCCGCATCGACCGCCATCCGGCCCAACGGAAGCCGGCGTCGTCGAGAGGCAGTCCTGTCAGCCGTTCGACCAGCGCGACCGTGTCCTCGCGCAGCACCACGGTCCGCGCGAGCCGCTGTTCGTCCTTGCCCGGTCCCTCGTCGAGGACCACGGAGGGGACTTCCTGGCGGGCCAGCGCAAGGGCCAGCGTGAGCCCCACGGGCCCCGCTCCGACGATGATCACCGGGTCCACGGCGCGGTGCCCCCTGCACGGAGCTGTGTCCTGAGGGACGTACGGGAACAGGCAGGTGGAGCAGGGTGCACGATCACAGAACGTATGCAACCCATTGCCGCTGCTTGCGTCAAGTGACGGGGTCAGTGGCGGTCGCGTCACTGACCCCTTCGGTCACACTGATCGACTGATGTTCGGACGATACGTCAGAACGAGGGGGTGGCGTGGCCCCGCATTCCGCCGGCGAACCGCCCTCAGGCTCCGCCGGCACCCGTCGAGGCCGTGCCGGCGACGGCCGCGTCGTTCGGCGAGAGCACCGCGCCGGTCGACTTCTTGCCGCGGCGCAGGCGCCCCTCCAGCCAGGAGGCGAAGCTGGTGATCGCGAAGTTCAGCACGATGAAGATGACGGCGACCACGATGAAGCTCGGAACGACGTTGGCGTAGTTGGCCGCGAGAGTGCTGCGTGCGGTGAGGAGTTCGGCGTAGCCGATCATCACACCGCCCAACGCGGTGTCCTTCACGATGACGACGAGCTGGCTGACGAGCGCCGGGAGCATCACGGTGACCGACTGCGGCAGCAGGATGCTGGTCATCGTCTGGCCCTTGCGCAGCCCGATCGCGTACGCGGCCTCGGTCTGTCCTCTGGGGAGCGCGAGGATGCCCGCCCGTACGACCTCGGCGAGGACCGCGGAGTTGTAGAGCACCAGACCGGTGACGACCGCGTAGAACGGACGGTCCTCGCTCGCGATGTTCGCGGACTTGGCGTAGAGCTCGTTCGCGAACAGCATGAGCAGCAGGACCGGGATGGACCGGAAGAACTCGACCACGGCGCCGACGGGAACCCGCACCCACCGGTGGTCGGACAGACGCGCGATGCCGAGGGCGGCGCCCAGAGGAAGGGCGATCACCATGCTGAGCGCAGCGGCCTTCAGCGTGTTCCAGAGGCCCGGCAGCAGATAGGTGTTCCAGGCGTCGGCCGTGGTGAACGGCTCCCACAGGTCCCACGTGAGCTGGCCCTTGTCGTCCATCACCTGCCAGATCCACCACAGGAGCAGCGCGAGCAGGACGACGAACAGCACCGAGAAGACCACGTTGCGGCGCTTGGCGCGGGGGCCGGGGGCGTCGTAGAGGACGGAGGTCATCGCTTTACCGCCAGTCGCTTGCCCAGCCAGCCGAGGAAGAGGCCGGTGGGGAGGGTCAGGACCACGAAACCGAAGGCGAAGACCGCGGCGATGAGGACCGTCTGGGCCTCGTTCTCGATCATCGTCTTCATCAGGCTCGCGGCCTCGGCCACGCCGATGGCGGCGGCCACGGTCGTGTTCTTGGTCAGCGCGATCAGCACGTTGGCCAGCGGGACGATGACGGAACGGAACGCCTGCGGCAGCACGACGAGCCTCAGGGTCTGTCCGAAGCTGAGCCCGATCGCGCGGGCCGCCTCGGCCTGGCCGACCGGCACGGTGTTGATGCCGGAGCGCAGCGCCTCGCAGACGAAGGCCGCGTGATAGCCGACGAGACTGAGCACCGCGAGCCGGAAGCCCTGGACGTCGAAGTTGTCGGATGCGCCCATCGTCACACCGAAGATGTCCGCGAGGCCGAGCGAACTGAACACGATGATGACCGTCAGCGGGATGTTCCGGACGATGTTCACGTAGGCGGTGCCGAATCCGCGCATGAGCGGGACCGGGCTGACCCGCATCGCGGCCAGCAGGGTGCCCAGGACCAGGGAGCCCAGGGCGGAGATGACGGTGAGCTTCACCGTCATCCAGAACGCCCCCAGGACGTCATAACCTTGAAGAAAGTCGAACACGATCTCCCGCGCTTCCGGGTGGTGGCGTACGTGGCGGACAGGGGGCGCGGCACGCCGCCGCCGTGATCGCGGCGGGCGGCGGCACGCCTGCGCGACCCCGTGTGCACCGCGGATTCCCGCGTCGCCCGAGGTCCCTGCGTTACCTGGTGATGCCCGTGTCGCCGGGCGGTCCCGGCGTTACTTGACGATGACGCCGATCTTCGGGGCCTGCTCGTTCTGGTACTTCGCCGGGCCGAAGTTCTTGTCGACCGCCGCCTTCCAGGAGCCGTCGCTGACCATCTTCTCCAGCGCGGTGTTGATCTTCTTCTCCAGCTCGGCATCGCCCTTCTTGACGCCGACGCCGTAGTTCTCGTTGCTCAGCTTCAGGCCCGCGAGCTTGAACTGACCCTTGTACTTGTCCTGCGCGGCGAAGCCCGCGAGGATCGAGTCGTCGGTGGTCACCGCGTCCACGGCACCGCTCTGCAGGGCGGCGATGCACTCCGAGTAGCCGCTGTACTGCTTCAGGTTGGCCTTCGGGGCGATGGTGTCGTGGATGTTCTGCGCCGAGGTCGAACCGGTCACGGAGCAGAGCTTCTTGCCGTTGAGGTCCGTGGCCTTCGTGATGTTCGCGTCCTTCTTGACCAGCAGGTCCTGGTGGGCCAGCAGGTACGGGCCCGCGAAGTCGACCTTCTGCTTGCGCTCGTCGGTGATCGAGTAGGTGGCCGCGATGAACTTCACGTCGCCACGGGCCAGCGCGTTCTCACGGTCGGCGCTCTTGGTCTCGACGAACTCGATCTGGCTGGGCTTGTAGCCGAGTTCCTTGGCCACGTAGGTCGCGACGTCCACGTCGAAACCGGCGAACGAGCCGTCGGGCTGCTTCAGGCCGAGACCGGGCTGGTCGTACTTGATGCCGACCTTGATCTTGCCGCCGCCCGAGGACGAGGAACCGCTGTCGTCCTTGTCGTCCGAACCGCACGCGGTGGCGGTCGCGGCGAGAGCGAGTACGGCGACCGAGGCGGCGGCTGCCTTGCGGAGCTTCATGATGAACATCCTTTGAGTCAGGGCGAAGTACGGGCCGTCGAGGCGCGGGTGACGTGCGGGGTCCCCGTGGAGCGGGACGTGGTGTCCCCGCGTGGGGAGGTGGGCCCCCCGCACGGAGACATCAGTGGTGGAGGATCTTCGAGAGGAAGTCCTTGGCACGGTCGCTGCGCGGATTGCTGAAGAACTGGTCCGGCACAGCCTCTTCGACGATGCGGCCGTCCGCCATGAAGACGACTCGGTTGGCAGCCGAACGGGCGAAGCCCATCTCATGAGTGACGACGATCATGGTCATGCCGTCCCGGGCGAGCTGCTGCATGACCTCGAGGACCTCGTTGATCATCTCGGGGTCCAGCGCCGAGGTCGGCTCGTCGAACAGCATGACCTTCGGGTCCATCGCCAACGCCCGTGCGATGGCGACGCGTTGCTGCTGGCCGCCCGACAACTGCGCCGGGTACTTGTCCGCCTGGGTGCCGACGCCGACGCGGTCGAGCAGGGTGCGCGCCTTCTCCTCCGCCGCCTGCTTGCCGGTCCCGCGGACCTTGATCTGCCCCAGCATCACGTTCTCGAGCACGGTCTTGTGCGCGAAGAGGTTGAAGGACTGGAAGACCATGCCCACATCGGCGCGGAGCCGGGCGAGCGCCTTGCCCTCCTGGGGCAGCGGCTTGCCGTCGATCGAGATGTCACCCGAATCGATCGTCTCCAGGCGGTTGATGGTGCGGCACAGGGTGGACTTCCCGGACCCCGAGGGACCGATGACCACGACGACCTCGCCGCGCGTGATCGTCAGGTCGATGTCCTGGAGCACGTGCAATGCCCCGAAGTGCTTGTTGACGCTCTTCAGGACGACCAGTTCGTCGGTCCCGGCCATGGCGTCCTTGGCCACCGATGCATCGGTCATCGCTTGTGGGCTCCGTCCTCCTCGTTTCGGAGGACAGTAGTAACCCCTCACGACCAGCGTCATTACATCTGAGGGGAACTTGAGCATCACGATCGGGTAGCAATCGGACACGTGTCGTAGTGGTCGCACGGACGCGCGTACCGGCTGGATAACGGAAGCCCCGGGCAACCCGAAGCCCCTTGACGCCGTCCTTGTCCATCGGCGTGACTTCCATGGTGCACGCGCGCGTGCGCCGCGTTCTCGAAAAGGGACCCTTCGACCGATGAGACCCGAGACCGTACGACCGACCAGACCTGCACGACCGACCAGACCTGTACGACCGATGAACCGGAGGGGGCCGGAATGAGACTGCTCCTCGTCGAGGACGACAACCATGTCGCCGCCGCCCTGTCCGCCGTACTGGCACGGCACGGCTTCGAGGTCACGCATGCCCGCAGCGGCGAGGAGGCCCTTCAGGCCCTCGTCCCGGAGAGCGACGGCTTCGGCGTCGTCCTGCTCGACCTGGGGCTGCCCGACCAGGACGGCTACGAGGTCTGCGGCAAGATCCGCAAGCGGACCGCCACGCCGGTGATCATGGTCACCGCGCGCGCGGACGTACGGTCCCGCATCCACGGCCTCAACCTCGGCGCCGACGACTACGTCGTGAAGCCGTACGACACCGGGGAACTGCTCGCCCGGATCCACGCGGTCAGCCGGCGCAGCGCCCACGACGACGTGTCGGCTTCCGGCGAGACGATGGTGCTGCTCGGCCCCGTACGCATCGAACTCCCCAACCGCCAGGTCACCGTGGACGGTTCGACGGTCCAGCTGACCCGCAAGGAGTTCGACCTGCTCGCGCTGCTGGCCCAGCGCCCCGGGGTGGTGTTCCGCCGGGAGCAGATCATCAGCGAGGTGTGGCGCACGAGCTGGGAGGGAACCGGCCGAACCCTGGAGGTGCACGTGGCGTCGCTGCGCTCCAAGCTGCGCATGCCGGCGCTGATCGAGACCGTACGAGGCGTCGGGTACCGGCTCGTCGCCCCGGCCGCGTAGCGGGCACCCGTGCGTACCCGCCTGCTGCCGCTGCTCATCGTCCTGATGGCCGCCGTGCTGCTCGCGCTGGGCGTCCCGCTCGCGGTGAGCGTCGCGGCGGCGCAGCAGCAGCGCGTGGTCGTCGACCGCATCGACGACACCGCGCGCTTCGCGGCCCTCGCCCAGTACGTCACCGACTATCCGAGCCGTACCCGGGCCGGCTTCCCGGACGAGCGCGGCGAGACCCTGCGCGCCGAACTCACCCGCTACCACGAGGTGTACGGCATCCGGGCCGGCGTCTTCTACCGCGACGACGAGCCGATGGCCAACGCGCCGGAGAGCTGGCTCCTGCCCAGGACCGGCGCGGCCCGTGACGCCTTCAGCGAGGCGCTCGTCAGCCGCCGCAGCCACGACCCCGAACAGGTCTGGCCCTGGCAGGACCACCGTCTCGTCGTCGCCTCCCCGGTCATCAGGGACGGCGACGTCATCGGCGTCGTCGTGACCGACTCGCCCACCGGTCAGATGCGTTCCAAGACCCTGCACGGCTGGCTGGTCATCGGCGCGGGCGAGATCGCCGCGATGCTCCTCGCCCTCGGCGCCGCGCTGCGCCTCACCGGCTGGGTGCTCAGACCCGTACGCGTTCTCGACGCCACCACGCACGACATCGCGACCGGCCGTCTGAAGTCCCGGGTCGCGCCCGCCGGCGGACCGCCCGAGCTCCAGCGCCTTGCACGTTCGTTCAACGAGATGGCCGACAACGTCGAGAGCGTGCTGGAACAGCAGCGTGCCTTCGTCGCCGACGCCTCGCACCAACTGCGCAACCCGCTCTCGGCGTTGCTCCTGCGGATCGAGCTGCTGGCTCTCGAACTCCCCGAGGACAACGAGGAGATCGCGTCGGTCCGCACCGAGGGCAAGCGCCTCACCCAGGTGCTAGACGACCTGCTCGACCTGGCGCTCGCCGAGCACGCCGAGGCCGATACGCGCCTGACGGACATCGGCGCGCTGGCCGCCGAGCGCGTGGCGTCCTGGCAGCCGGTCGCCGACAGCAGGGGCGTACGGCTGGTGGGGACCTGCCCGCCCACGACCGCGTGGGCCGACCCCATCACGCTGTCCAGCGCCCTGGACGCGGTGATAGACAACGCGGTCAAGTTCACGCCCGAGGGGGAGTGCGTCCAGGTGACGGTCGCCTCGAACGGCGCGTCCTCGACCGTCGTGGTCACCGACGGCGGCCCCGGCCTCGGCGACGAGGACCTGGCCCGCATCGGCGACCGCTTCTGGCGCAGCGCGGCCCATCAGAACATCAAGGGCTCGGGCCTCGGCCTCTCCATCTCCCGGGCCCTGCTCGCCGCGGGCGGCGGCTCCATCGCGTACGGCCGCCACGAACCGCACGGCCTGCGGGTGACGGTGACGGTGCCCAGGTCGGAGCCGGTGGCCTGAGAGATCCGGGCCCCAGAGATCCGGGCCTGAGAGATCCGGGCCTGAGAGATCCAGGCTCGAGAGATCCAGGCTCGATGGATCCCCGGGCGCGCCCCGCCGGCGGGGACTCCGCTACGGCTTGATCGACCGGTAGTAGCGGCGCGCGCCCTCGTGCAGTGGCAGCGGGTCCGTGTAGATCGCCGTGCGCAGGTCCACGAGCTGGGCCGCGTGCACCACGCGCCCGATGCGGTCGCGGCTCGCGATCACCGTGCGGGTGAGCGCCTCGGTGAGGTCCGCGTCCGCGTCCTCCCGGGTGATCAGGAAGTTGGCCACCGCCAGCGTCTGCACGGCCGAGCCGCGCTGCGCCTGGGGGTAGGCGTCGGCGGGCATCACGGCCGACCGGTAGTAGCGGGAGGCACCGCCCTGTTCGTGCAGCTTCTCGACGAGGTCGCTGCCGATCGGCACCAGCCGGATGTCGTCGGCCTTGGAGAGCTCCTGGACGGCGTTCGTCGGCAGGCCACCCGACCAGAAGAAGGCGTCGATCTTGTGGTGTTCGAGCAGGCCGGGCATGGTCGCGATGCCGTCGTCGAGGGGCTCGACGTCCGTGTCGGGGTCGAGGCCCGCCGCTTCGAGCACATGGTTCGCGATCAGCCGCACCCCGGATCCGCTCGGCCCCACGGCGACCTTCATGCCCTTCAGATCCGCCACGGACTGAACGGGCGAGGAGCGCGGGACCACCAGGTGCACGTAGTCGTCGTAGAGCCGTGAGCAGCCGCGCAGCCGGTTCGATCCCGGCTTGCCCTGGAGGACGTACGTCTCCACGGCGTCGGCCGCCGCGACGGTGAAGTCGGCCTTGCCCGTGGCCACCCGGCTGATGTTCTCCTGCGATCCGTCGCTGTTCAGCAACCGCACGTTCAGGTCCGGCATGTCCTTGGCGATGGCGCCCTGAAGGAGCTTGCCGTACATCTGGTAGACCCCGGTGGGGGTGCCGGTGCTGAAGGTGATCGTCCCGCTCGGGGACTCCTCGCCCAGCGGCAGCAGCCACCACAGCAGCAGCCCGACGACCGAGAAGACGGCCGCCGAGCCGAACAGCGCGCGACGCCGGCCGATACGGGTCAGTGCCTGGAACATGCGCGCGATCCTGCCAGCCCGGGCCCGGTCCTGGCCAGGGCCGGACCCGCGAGGGGGCGCCGCGGATCGATAGGCTCGCGGAATGCAGTCGCCGTCGCCGTCACAGGTCCCGCCGCCCGGCTCTCCCGTGTCCACGGTCCCGCCGCCCGGCTCTCCCGTGTCCACGGTCCCGCCGCCCGGCTCCGCCGTGTCACAAATCCCGCTGTCCGGCACTTCTGTGTCCACGGTCCCGCCGTCGCCCTCCCCGGCCTCCCTGGTCCGTGAGTTCCACCTCGCCTTCGGCCTCGATGTCCGCGGCACCCCGGCCGAGGTCTCCCCGCAGCTCGCCGCACACCGGGGCGAGCTGCTGGCGGAGGAGGCCGCCGAGGTGGCCGAGGTCTCGGTCGGCGGCCCGCTCGACCGGCTGGCGCACGAGCTCGCCGACGTCGTGTACGTGGCGTACGGCACGGCGCTCGTCCACGGGATCGACCTCGACGCGGTGATCGCCGAGATCCACCGGGCCAACATGACGAAGCTCGGCCCCGACGGGCACGTCGCCCGCAGAGCCGACGGCAAGGTCCTCAAGGGCGAGCACTACCGGGCACCGGACGTGTCCCAGGTGCTGCGACGGCAGGGATGGAACACGCCGGACGCGTAAGACCGGGGCGCCCCCCGGGGGAGGCCGTACAGGCCGTCACCGTCCCACGGCCGCCCCTGGGGGAGGCCGCACAGCCGCCGCCGTGCGGGCACCAGCGATGACAGGAGAGCGCGTGAACGAGCCGGCCGAGCTCGATCTGCCCGTCGAGGGCGGAGCCCTCCGTGTCCTGAGGTTCGGCAGGGGGCCGCGGATCGCGCTGGCGGCACACGGCATCACCGGATCCGGGATGTCCTTTCGCGCCATGGCCCGTCACCTCCCCGACGAGTGGAGCCTGTTCGCGCCCGACCTGCGCGGACGCGGCGGAAGCGCCGACACCCCCGGCCCGTACGGCCTCGAACGGCACGCCATGGACCTGTGCCATCTGGCCCAGGACCTGGGCGGCGGCCGCCCGGTCGCCCTGACCGGGCACTCGATGGGCGCCTACATCGCGCTGAACGCGGCCGCGCTCGGGCCCGCGCTGTTCGACCGGCTGCTGCTCGTCGACGGCGGTCTGCCGCTGCCCGTCCCGCCCGGCACGGACCTCGACGCCGTCCTCGACACGACGCTCGGACCCGCGCTGGCCCGCCTTCGCCGGACGTACGGCACCGACGCGGCCTACGTCGAGTTCTTCCGCGCGCACCCGGCGCTCGGACCGCACTGGAACGCGGACATCGAGTCGTACGTGCGCTACGACGTCACGGGCCCCCGGGGCGCCAGGCGCTCGAAGGCACGGGAGGAGGCCGTGCGGCACGACGGACGCGATCTCCTGACGTCCGCCGAGGTGTTCGCCGCCGCTCTCACGGGACTGTGTGTCCCGGCCCTGCTGCTGCACGCGCCGCGCGGACTGCTCGGCCAGGAGCCTCCGATGCTGGAGGCGTCTGCCGTGGCCCGCTGGACCGGCGGGCGGGGGAACCTCCACGCCGAGCGGGTCGAGGACTCCAACCACTACACGGTCCTGCTCGGAACCGCCGCGAGGACCGTCGCCGAGCGGTTCGTCGCGCTGGCCGGGTGACGGAGGGGTGCGGGCGAGGGGTGCCGGGGGCGTGCGCGGGACGGGTGCCGGAGGCGCTGGGCCGCACGCCGGGTGCCGGAAACCGCACGCCGGGTGCCGGAAACCGCACGTCGGGTGACGGGCGACGGGTGGCCATGGCTCCGGCGTCCGGACGTACTCCCGGCACCGCCTACCCTTGTCCCATGAGCAGCGGCGACCGGAGTCAGGCAGTGGACGTTCAGGAATCCAAGACGTACGAAGTGCGCACCTACGGGTGTCAGATGAACGTCCACGACTCCGAGCGGCTCTCCGGGCTCCTGGAGGACGCCGGTTACGTGCGGGCGCCCGAGGGCGCGGACGGGGACGCGGACGTCGTCGTCTTCAACACCTGCGCCGTCCGCGAGAACGCCGACAACAAGCTCTACGGCAACCTCGGCCGCCTCGCCCCGATGAAGACGAAGCGCCCCGGCATGCAGATCGCCGTCGGCGGCTGCCTCGCCCAGAAGGACCGCGACACCATCGTCAAGCGGGCGCCCTGGGTGGACGTCGTCTTCGGCACGCACAACATCGGCAAGCTGCCCGTCCTCCTGGAGCGTGCCCGCGTCCAGGAAGAGGCGCAGATCGAGATCGCCGAGTCCCTGGAGGCCTTCCCCTCCACCCTGCCGACCCGCCGCGAGAGCGCGTACGCGGCCTGGGTGTCGATCTCCGTCGGCTGCAACAACACCTGCACGTTCTGCATCGTCCCCGCGCTGCGCGGCAAGGAGAAGGACCGCAGGACCGGCGACATCCTGGCCGAGATCGAGGCGCTGGTCGGCGAGGGCGTCTCCGAGATCACCCTCCTCGGCCAGAACGTCAACGCGTACGGCAGCGACATCGGCGACCGCGAGGCCTTCAGCAAGCTGCTGCGCGCCTGCGGGAGGATCGAGGGTCTGGAGCGCGTGCGCTTCACCTCGCCGCACCCCCGCGACTTCACCGACGACGTGATCGCCGCCATGGCGGAGACGCCGAACGTGATGCCGCAGCTGCACATGCCGATGCAGTCCGGATCGGACACCGTCCTGAAGGCCATGCGCCGCTCGTACCGCCAGGACCGCTTCCTCGGGATCATCGAGAAGGTCCGGGCCGCCATCCCGCACGCGGCGATCACCACCGACATCATCGTGGGCTTCCCCGGCGAGACGGAGGAGGACTTCGAGCAGACCCTGCACGCGGTCCGCGAGGCCCGCTTCTCGGCGGCGTTCACGTTCCAGTACTCCAAGCGCCCCGGAACCCCGGCGGCCACCATGGAGGGGCAGATCCCCAAGGAGGTCGTCCAGGCGCGCTACGAGCGTCTCGTCGCCCTCCAGGAGGAGATCTCCTGGAACGAGAACAAGAAGCAGGTCGGCCGCGTCCTGGAGCTGATGGTCGCCGAGGGCGAGGGCCGCAAGGACGGCGCCACCCACCGCCTCTCGGGCCGCGCCCCCGACAACCGGCTGGTCCACTTCACCAAGCCGGACGCGCAGGTCCGTCCCGGTGACGTGGTCACCGTCGAGATCACGTACGCCGCCCCGCACCACCTGCTCGCCGAGGGCGCCGTCCTGGACGTGCGCCGCACGCGCGCGGGGGACGCCTGGGAGAAGCGCAACGCCGCCGCCACCGCCAAGCCGGCCGGCGTCATGCTGGGCCTGCCGAGGATCGGCGCCCCGGAGCCGCTTCCGGTCGCCGCGGGCAGCGGCTGCGGCTGCGACTGACCGCGCCGGCCCCGAAGGCCGGCGCGCCCGCGTCGGCCCACGCGCGGGCCCGCCGCGCCGAAGCGGACCGGCGGTGTGCGGCGTTACGCTGCGGCTCATGCTTGTAGCCGCAGCAGTCTGTCCCTGCCCCCCGCTGCTCGTCCCCGATGTCGCCGCGGGAGCGGCCCCCGAGCTGGACGCCGCGCGCGCCGCGGTCACGGACGCGCTCGGCGTGCTCGCCGCGTCCCGCCCCGACCTGCTGGTCGTCGTCGGCCCGGCGGAGAAGAGCGGTCGCGGCCCCCATCCGGAGGGCACCCGCGGTTCCTTCACCGGCTTCGGGGTCGACCTCGACGTGTGCCTCGGCCGTCCCGACGCGGACGACGTGGACCGCGACACGGACGGTGCGGGTTCCGGGTCCCCGGAACGTGAGCTGCCGGCCTCCCTCGCCGTCGCCGCGTGGCTGCTGGAGCGCACCGGCTGGTCCGACGCCCCGGTGGAGGGGCTCGGGGTCGGGGAACCCCTGGAGGCCGAGCGGTGCCTCCAGGCCGGGGCGCGGATCGGCGGGCGCGCCGGGCGGGTGGCCCTGCTGGTGATGGGGGACGCCAGTGCGTGCAGGACCCTCAAGGCGCCGGGCTATCTCGACGAGCGCGCGAAGGACTTCGACGCGGAGGTCGCGCGGGCGCTCGGGGCGGCCGACGTCGGGGCCCTCAAGGCGCTGGACGCCGATCTGGCGTACGAGCTGAAGGCCGCGGGGCGCGCGCCCTGGCAGGTCCTCGCGGGCGCGGCCGAGGGCGCGGGACTCGGCGGCGCCCTGCTGTACGACGACGCTCCCTACGGGGTGGGATACCTGGTCGCGGCCTGGTCGTAGGCAGGGGCCGGATACCCGTCCGGACGCGGCGGACGGCCTGGGCTCGCTCCGCGGACTCCCCGCTTTCTCCGACCCGGCCGCCGGCACGCCGTCACCGGACGCGGCGGACGGCCGGAAGCAGCCTGAGCTCTTCGCGGCCGTCCGCCGATGCGCGGGTCGTTCAGGACGCCGGGGGAGGGGTCGGCATGTCCGGCGGGCTCGTGTCCCCGCCGCCGTCCTTGTGCGCGAGGCGGTCCACGGCGTCCTTCGCCTTGCCCGTGCCCGAGTGGATCTGGTCGCTGTACTTGTGCTTGGTCTTGTCGTCGACCACCTTCGCGGCCTTGTCGAGACCGTGAGCGACCTTGTGCCCGTGCTGCTGCGCGAGCCCGGAGACCTTGCCCTTGGCGGGCTCCAGCCTGGCTTTCAGATTGTCCATCAGACCCATGGTTCGCCTTCCCTCGCGGGACAGTTACGTGCGGGAGCCCTTGCCGGCCTCGTTGTCGGCGGCCTCTTCGGGGGTCTGCTGCCTGGGAATGCCGACGTCCTCCGCGGCCGCGGTCCCGGCGGTCTCGGCCGTCGCCCCGCCCTCGTTCCCGGACGGACCCTCGGTCTCCACCGCTTCCCGCGCCTCGACGGCCGGCGCCTCCTCGGTGGCCTTCGACCTCCTGAGAAGCCGTTCAAAAACGCCCATATCAGCTCCATACGTTACTCGTGAGGGCGAAATTCCGCGTTGCCCGGTGCGGCCCATTGCGTCAACCGGGTCACCGGTCCTCGGAACCGGCGACCGGAACCTCGCATGAGGGAACGAACACGGAAGCCCGGCGTCACGCGGCTCGTTGCCGTGAGAGGTCCCGGGGTTTGCGAGACTGGGACCGTGAGCAGCGCACCCCCCGCACCCCGGGTCATCGCCGTCGTCGGACCGACCGCCGCAGGAAAGTCCGATCTGGGCGTCTTCCTCGCCAGGCGTCTCGGCGGCGAGGTCGTCAACGCCGACTCGATGCAGCTGTACCGCGGGATGGACATCGGCACCGCCAAACTGACGCTCGCCGAGCGCGGCGGCGTCCCGCACCACCTCCTGGACATCTGGGACGTGACGGTCGCCGCCAGCGTCGCCGAGTACCAGCGGCTCGCCCGCGCCCGGATCGACGCGCTGCTCGCCGAGGGACGCTGGCCGGTCCTGGTGGGCGGCTCCGGACTGTACGTCCGCGGGGCCGTCGACAAGATGGAGTTCCCCGGCACCGACCCCGCCGTGCGCGCCCGCCTGGAGGAGGAGCTCACCCTGCGCGGCTCCGGAGCCCTGCACGCGCGGCTCGCCATGGCCGATCCCGGGGCCGCCCAGGCGATCCTGCCCAGCAACGGCCGCCGGATCGTCCGCGCCCTCGAGGTCATCGAGATCACCGGCAAGCCCTTCACCGCCAACCTCCCCGGCCACGACTCCGTCTACGACACCCTCCAGATCGGAGTGGACGTGGCCCGCCCCGAGCTGGACGAGCGCATCACCCGGCGGGTGGACCGGATGTGGGAGGCCGGGCTCGTGGACGAAGTGCGCACACTGGAGGCGCAGGGCCTGCGCGCCGGGCGCACGGCCTCCCGCGCGCTCGGATACCAGCAGGTCCTCGCGGCGCTCGCCGGGGAGTGCACCGAGGACGAGGCCCGAGCCGAGACCGTTCGCGCCACCAAGCGCTTCGCGCGCCGTCAGGATTCATGGTTCCGGCGCGACCCCAGGGTGCATTGGCTCAGTGGGGCTGCGGCGGATCTCACAGAACTCCCGGAACTCGCACTGGCGTTGGTCGAACGACCGGTCACAGCCTGATCACGTCCTGGCATCGGGACGCTCCGGCCGTCATCCGGGCCTCCGGCGCCGTGCCATCATCAAGCTTCGATCGACCAGTGAAGTCCGAGTTGGGAGGGCGCGTGGCGATGGAGGCCGGCCCTCGCGACACTGCACGAGGCACTGAGTACGGTGCTGATCGGGACGGAGTTCGTCTGAGCATCGATCCGGACGCCGACACCGGCGTCGAGCCGGAGCTGGGCGGAGAGCGACTGAGCTCCGACGGCCCCGAGGACACCCCCGACGGGGTGATCGCCGACGGCCCCGGTCCCGGCGAGATGTCCCCCGAGCCGGAGGTCGAGGTCGAGCTGCGTCCGCAGCGCCTGCTGCGCATCTGGCAGCTCGCGCCCATCGTGGCGCTGGCCGCGACGGGCTCCCTGATGTTCGCCTTCCCGCTCGCCTTCGAGTTCGGCGACGGCGGTGCCGTGGTCGCCATGCTCGGCCTGCTGATCTGCCTGTGCGCCGCGGGCTGGGGCATGATGGCAGCCCGCCGGGTCGGCTACGCGCTGCCCGGCTTCCCGCCGCGCGGCTCCGGCCGACGCGCCGACTGGCGGGTGGTGCTCGCCTACGTCGTGATCGTCGCCGCGGTGGCCGTGCTCGCCGTGGGACGCGTGGCCCGACTGCGCTGACCCCCGGGCCCGCTCCAGGAGGAACCGTCGCGGCCCTGTGCGGACGCCGTCCCGGTACCCGCACCGCGCGGGCGGGGCTGTCGCGGTGACCCCGTACGATCGAGGAATGAGCACGCGGATCGCCTTCCTCAAGGGGCACGGGACCGAGAACGACTTCGTGATCATCCCGGACCCGGAGAACGTCATCGACCTGCCTCCCGTCGCCGTCGCCGCCCTGTGCGACCGCCGCGCGGGCATCGGCGGCGACGGTCTGCTGCACGTCGTGCGGTCCGCCGCGCACCCCGAGGCCGAGGAGATGGCGGCCGAGGCGGAGTGGTTCATGGACTACCGCAACGGCGACGGTTCGGTCGCCGAGATGTGCGGCAACGGAGTGCGTGTGTTCGCGCACTATCTCCACCGCGCCGGATATGTGGCCGAAGGGGACACCGCGATCGCCACGCGCGGTGGCGTGAAGCCCGTCCACATCGCCAAGGACGGAGACGTCACCGTCGGCATGGGCAAGGCACGCCTCCCCGAGGGCGAGGTCACGGTGAGCGTCGGCGAGCGCAGCTGGCCCGCGCGCAACGTGAACATGGGCAACCCGCACGCGGTCGCCTTCGTGGAGGACCTCGCGCACGCCGGTGACCTCTTCACACCCCCGCCGTTCGCCCCGGCCTCCGCCTACCCGGACGGGGTCAACGTCGAGTTCGTCGTCGACCGGGGGCCGCGCCATGTCGCCCTGCGGGTCCACGAACGCGGCTCGGGCGAGACCCGCTCCTGCGGTACGGGTGCCTGCGCCGTGGCCGTCGCCACCGCCCGCCGTGACGACGCCGACCCCGCCGTGACCGGCACCCCGGCGACGTACACCGTCGACGTGCCCGGCGGACGCCTGGTCATCACCGAGCACCCGGACGGCGAGATCGAGATGACGGGCCCCGCCGTGATCGTCGCCGAGGGCGAGATCGACGCGGAGTGGCTGGACGGCGCCGCGCGCTGAGCCGCGCAGGACGGACGTCGTACGTCCTTGCCGTCCCTTCCAGAAAATCGAAACCGTAAACCCAAAAACCTTCGCTCGAATGAGTGATCCGTTTCACGCTCGGCGAGAGGCGGTCAACCGGGTGTGGTGGGGTCGGTAGCATCAAGCACCGGCCCGGACGGGGGATCGACACCATCCCCTGAGCCGAGTACGCCATGGGGCACCCGTCCGCCGGTCTGACGCAGCCGGAGGTGCCCATGAGTGCGGAGGCGACGAATCCCGCGACGCCAGGCCCTGCCACGCCCGCCGCCCAGCGCCCGGCGGCGCTGGAGCCCGGGGTGCCCCCGGCGCACCGCAAGAAGACACGGGCCCGGATCGACCTGCGCCGGCTCGGGCGGGCCGCACTGCTCGGGCCCGCGGCCCGCGACCGGCTGCCGGACGCGATCGGGCACGTGGCGGAGGCGCACCGCGCCCACCACCCCGACGCGAAACTGGAACCCCTGCGCCGGGCGTGGGTGCTCGCCGAGTCCTCGCACCGGGGCCAGATGCGCAAGAGCGGCGAGCCGTACATCACCCACCCGCTCGCGGTGACCCTGATCCTCGCCGAACTCGGCGCGGAGACGACCACGTTGACCGCCTCCCTGCTCCACGACACCGTCGAGGACACGGAAGTGACGCTCGATCAGGTCCGTGAGGAGTTCGGCGACGAGGTCTGCTACCTGGTCGACGGTGTCACCAAACTGGAGAAGGTCGACTACGGCGCCGCCGCCGAACCGGAGACCTTCCGCAAGATGCTCGTCGCCACGGGCAACGACGTCCGGGTCATGTCGATCAAACTCGCCGACCGGCTGCACAACATGCGGACCCTCGGCGTCATGCGCCCCGAGAAACAGGCGCGCATCGCCAAGGTGACCCGGGACGTGCTCATCCCGCTCGCCGAGCGCCTCGGCGTGCAGGCGCTCAAGACCGAGCTCGAAGACCTCGTCTTCGCGATCCTGCACCCCGAGGAGTACGAGCACACCCGGGAGCTGATCGCCGAGAACGCGAGCCGGTCCGACGACCCCCTCGCGGACATCGCCGAGGAGGTACGCGTCGTCCTGCGCGACGCCGGCATCCAGGCCGAAGTCCTCATAAGGCCGAGGCACTTCGTCTCCGTGCACCGGGTGTCGCGCAAACGCGGCCCGATGCGCGGCGCCGACTTCGGACGCCTCCTCGTGCTCGTGAACGAGGACGCCGACTGCTACGGGGTCCTCGGCGAGCTGCACACCTGTCTCACCCCGGTGGTCTCGGAGTTCAAGGACTTCATCGCCGTCCCCAAGTTCAACCTGTACCAGTCGCTGCACACGGCCGTCACCCGCGGCGACGGCCAGGTCGCCGAAGTCCTCATCCGCACCCACCAGATGCACAAGGTCGCCGAGGCCGGCGTCATCGCCCTCGGCAATCCCTACGCCCCGCCGTCGGAGGAACAGCCGGACGGCGGGGGCGAGCGCCCCTTCGACGGCGAGCGCGCCGACCCCACCCGACCCGGCTGGCTCTCCCGGCTGCTCGACTGGCAGCAGGGCGCCCCGGACCCGGACACCTTCTGGTCGACCCTGCGCGAAGACCTCGCCCAGGACCGGGAGATCACCGTCTTCCGTGCCGACGGAGGCTCGCTCGGCCTGCCGGAGGGCGCCAGTTGCGTCGACGCCGCGTACGCGCAGTACGGCGAGGACGCGCACGCCTGCATCGGCGCCCGCGTCAACGGCCGCCTGGCGACGCTGAGTACGGTCCTGAGGGACGGCGACACCGTTCAACTGCTCATGGGCCAGGACCCGGCCTCCGAGCCGTCCAGGGAGTGGCTGGAGCACGCGCACACGGCCGCCGCGCGGATCGCCATCCAGCGCTGGATGGCAACACACCCCGCACCCGGCGACGAGGAGGCGGCCCGGGCCTCCGCCCCCGGCCCCCGGCCGCCCGTCGCGGCCCCGGCCCGTCCCGCCGGGACGCAGACCGCCCGCCCGGCGAGCGCCGTCGCCGACCCGCCCGGCGCCTCCGTACGCATGGCCGGCTGCTGTACGCCCGTACCTCCCGACGAGGTGACCGGCTTCACCGTCCGCGGGGGAGTGGTCACCGTGCACCGCGTCGAGTGCGCAGGGGCGGCGCGCATGAAGAGCGCGGGGCGCCCGGAGGTGGGAGTGCGCTGGGGCGACACCACCGAGTGCCGCGTCACCCTGGTCGCCGAGTCGTTCGGACGCCCGCATCTGCTGGCCGACCTCACCGAAGCCATCGCCGCGGAGGGGGTCGCCGTCGTCTCCGCGACCGTCGAACCCCCGAGCCAGCAGCGCGTACGCCACACCTACACGCTCCAACTCCCCGACGCGGCGCACCTCCCGGGCCTGATGCGCGCGATGCGCAACGTGCCGGGCGTGTACGACGTGAGCCGCGCCCAGCATCCGGCGACCGCGGCACAGTAGACCGGGCTTCACGCGGGCGTACCGCGGCCCGGTCCGAAGCGGCGGCCCGGGCGGCCGGGCACGGGTGCCGGGTGCGGCAGCCGCGCGCCGTCCCCCAAGGAGCCCGGGAACCCACTCGTCCGCGCGGGCCGGATCTCGCGGCCTCGTGCCGCCCGCCAAGGAGCCGGGTAATCCACTCGTCCGGGCGGGCCGGATCTCGCGGCCTCGTGCTGCCCCCCAAGGAGCCGGGTAATCCACTCGTCCGGGTGCACCGGATCTCCCGGGCTCGTGCTGCCCCCAATGAGTACTCGGACCTACTCGTTCGGGTGGGCCGGGTGCGAGTCGGCCACGCGGAGGGGGTACGCGCTGGTAGCCGTGGTCCATGCCGCACAACCCCACCTCCACGCCCGCTCGCCCGAGAAGCCGCCGCGTCACGGCGGCCCTGCTCGCCTCGGCCGTCTCCGTCTGCCTGATCGCCGCGAGCGCCCCGGACCCGGCCGGGCCCCTGGGGGTCGGCGACCGGCTCTTCCCCACGCTCGGCAACCCCGGGTACGACGTCGAGTCGTACGACCTCGACTTCGTCTATTCCGGCAGGAACGACAAACCGCTCACCGCCGTGACCACGATCGACGCCGTGACCACCGAGACGCTCGACCGCGTGAACCTCGACTTCGCGCACGGAAGCGTCCGGTCGGTCGAGATCGACGGGACTCCCGCCCGCTTCACGAAGGCCGGCGAGGATCTGGTGGTGACGCCGGCCGAGCGGCTGCCCGCCGGGAGCCCGCTGCGCATCACCGTGCGGCACACCAGCGACCCGGTGAGCGCGAAGGGCCAGGACGGCGGCTGGGTACGGACCAAGGACGGACTCGCGATGGCCGGACAGGCCGACGCCGCGCACCTGGTCTACCCGTGCAACGACCACCCCTCCGACAAGGCCATGTTCACCGTCCGCGTCACGGCCCCGGACGGCTACACGGTCGTCGCCAACGGACTGCCCCGGGGCACCCGCCGGGCCGGCGGCGCCACGACCTGGACGTACCGGACCGAGCACCCCATGGCCACCGAGCTGACCCAGGTGTCCATCGGCCGCTCGGCCGTGCTGCACCGGCAGGGGCCGCACGGCCTGCCCGTACGGGATGTGATCCCCAGCGCCGACCGCGCGGCCCTCGAACCGTGGCTGCGCAAGACTCCCGGCCAGATCGCCTGGATGGAGAGCAAGGTCGGCCGGTACCCCTTCGAGACCTACGGGCTGCTGATGGCCCAGGCGCAGACCGGCTTCGAGCTGGAGACGCAGACCCTCTCGCTGTTCGAGAAGGAGCTCTTCACCCAGCCCGCCTACCCGAAGTGGTACGTCGACTCGATCATGGTGCACGAGCTGTCGCACCAGTGGTTCGGCGACAGCGTCAGCCCCCGGGCCTGGTCCGACGTCTGGCTCAACGAAGGACACGCCACCTGGTACGAGGCCCTGTACGCCGAGGAGAAGGCGCACAAGCCCATGGAGAAGCGGATGAAGGCCGCCTACCGGCTGTCCGACTCCTGGCGGGCCGCCGGCGGTCCGCCCGCGAGGCCCAAGGGACCCAAGCCCGGCCAGAAGATCAGTATCTTCCGGCCGAACGTCTACGACGGCGCGGCCCTGGCCCTGTACGCGCTGCGCCAGGAGATCGGGCGCCCCGCCTTCGAGCGCCTGGAGCGTACGTGGGTGAGCCTCAACCGCGACGGCGTGGCCTCGACGGCCGACTTCGTGGACCTCGCCTCCGCGGTCGCCGCACGTGATCTGAGCGGCTTCTTCAAGGCGTGGCTGTACGCCGCGAAGACACCGTCGATGCCGGGGCACCCGGACTGGAAGAGCGACGCACCGAAGGCACGCAAGCACGCGTGATGCCCGTGCGGGCGGCCCCCGGAGCGACGGGGGCGTCCCCCGGGTGACGGGACCGGACGGGCCGCGGCACCCCGCGGGCAGCGATGCCCGCGGGTGCCCGGCGGCTCACGATAAGTCGCGTGACGGGCCAGGTCGTGCCGTGCGACCATCTTCGAGCCGGCCGCGCGGCGCCCCTTCGGAGGGTTGGTCCGGCCGGAACCGGGAATCTCCCGGTGGCCACGAACGTTGTTCCCTGTGTGGGGCGGCATCCGTCGGCCCGCGGCTCACCCGATCTATGTAAGGATCCAATGACCTCCTCTTCTTCCCCTTCCCAGGACGCGCAGAATTCCGCGCAGAACTACCCCGAAGGTCTTCGGGCCGATGCCCTGATGGAAGAGGACGTCGCCTGGAGCCACGAGATCGACGGAGACCGGGACGGCGAGCAGTTCGAACGCTCCGAGCGCGCGGCCCTGCGCCGTGTGGCGGGCCTCTCCACCGAGCTCGAGGACGTCACCGAGGTCGAGTACCGACAGCTCCGTCTGGAGCGCGTCGTCCTCGTCGGTGTCTGGACCTCGGGGACCATCCAGGACGCGGACAACTCGCTGGCCGAGCTGGCCGCGCTCGCGGAGACCGCGGGAGCGCTCGTGCTCGACGGCGTCGTCCAGCGCCGTGACAAACCCGACGCGGCCACGTACATCGGTTCCGGCAAGGCCATCGAGCTCCGGGACATCGTGATCGAGACCGGTGCCGACACCGTGATCTGTGACGGTGAACTGAGCCCCGGCCAGCTGATCCACCTCGAGGACGTCGTCAAGGTCAAGGTCATCGACCGTACGGCCCTGATCCTCGACATCTTCGCCCAGCACGCCAAGTCCCGTGAGGGCAAGGCGCAGGTGGCGCTCGCGCAGATGCAGTACATGCTGCCCCGGCTGCGAGGCTGGGGTCAGTCGCTGTCCCGTCAGATGGGCGGCGGCAAGGGCGGCGGCCTCGCCACCCGTGGTCCCGGTGAGACCAAGATCGAGACGGACCGGCGCCGCATCCGCGAGAAGATGGCGAAGATGCGCCGGGAGATCGCGGAGATGAAGACCGGCCGCGAGATCAAGCGCCAGGAGCGCCGCCGCAACAAGGTGCCCTCGGTCGCCATCGCCGGTTACACGAACGCCGGCAAGTCGTCCCTGCTCAACCGCCTCACGGGCGCGGGCGTCCTCGTCGAGAACGCGCTGTTCGCGACCCTGGACCCGACCGTGCGCCGGGCCGAGACCCCGAGCGGGCGGCTGTACACGCTGGTCGACACGGTCGGATTCGTCCGCCATCTGCCGCACCACCTGGTCGAGGCGTTCCGTTCCACCATGGAGGAGGTCGGCGACTCCGACCTGATCCTGCACGTCGTGGACGGTTCGCACCCGGCACCGGAGGAGCAGCTGGCCGCGGTCCGCGAGGTCATCGGTGACGTCGGCGCGACCAAGGTGCCCGAGATCGTCGTGATCAACAAGGCGGACGCGGCGGACCCGCTGGTCCTCCAGCGCCTGCTGCGGATCGAG
This sequence comes from Streptomyces sp. NPDC015532, assembly GCF_043078065.1. Classification (NCBI taxonomy): domain Bacteria; kingdom Bacillati; phylum Actinomycetota; class Actinomycetes; order Kitasatosporales; family Streptomycetaceae; genus Streptomyces; species Streptomyces sp. NPDC015532. The sequence goes on from NZ_JBIBSY010000012.1 coordinate 58,394, forward strand.
AAGCGTTCCATCGCGGTCTCGGCGCGCACGGGCCAGGGCATGGACGAACTGCTCGCGCTGATCGACAACGAGCTGCCGCGTCCCTCGGTCGAGGTCGAGGCGCTCGTTCCGTACACGCACGGCAAGCTCGTCGCCCGCGCCCACACCGAGGGCGAGGTGATCTCCGAGGAGCACACCGAGGAGGGCACCCTGCTCAAGGCGCGGGTGCACGAGGAACTGGCCGCCGACCTCGCCCCGTACGTCGCGGCGCCGGCCCTCCGGTAGACCTCCGGACCGGCACGCCGGCGGGCGACCGCTCGGCACACGCGAAGGCCCGCCCCCTCCCGAGGGGGCGGGCCTTCGCGCGTACCGGCCCATCACGCCGTGCGTGTCACCGTCCGGCGAACTTCGCGCTCACCGAGTCGTACACACCCTTGGCCACATCGCCCAGCCGCGGGCCCGCCAGCCAGCCGAACTTGACCGGGCCGATCGAGGTGTTGGAGACCAGAGCCGGCTTGCCGTCCGAACCCGTGGCCACCCAGCCGCCGCCCGAGGAGCCGCCGGTCATCGTGCAGCCGATGCGGTACATGGTCGGGTCGGACTGCGCGACCGACAGCCGTCCCGGCTTGTCCGTGCACTGGTACAGCCTCTGGCCGTCGAACGGCGCCGCGGCCGGGTACCCGGTGGCCGTGATGCTCGACACCTGGGGCACGGCCGGAGCGTTGAAGTTCACCGGCAGCGCCGAACCCACCGTCTCCTCAAGGGACTTGCCGTTGCCGCCCTTCTCCGGCGTCACATGCAGCACCGCGTAGTCGTACGAGGCTCCCTGGCCGCCCGTGGAACCGCCCTGCTCGATCCACTGGTCCGAGGTCTGCGCCCAGTCGCTCCACCAGACACCGTACGGAGCGACCTCCTCGCGCGGGGCGCTCTCCAACTGCGCCTCCGTCCTGCCGGCGTCGTTGTACGAGGGCACGAAGGCGATGTTGCGGTACCAGCCGCCCTTCTTGCCGGCGTGCACGCAGTGGCCCGCGGTCCACACGAGGTTGGACTTGCCCGGGTGCGCCGGGTCCTCGACCACCGTCGCCGAGCAGACCATGGTGCCCTCGGGGGCGTCGAAGAACACCTTGCCCGCCTCGGGCACGACCGCGTGGTACGACGCCTTCACGGCCCGAGCCGTCACCGGGGCCGGTTCCGGGTCGGTGACGCCCTGGTCACCGCTGAGGTCGGCGTCGTCGACGCCCTTGTTCTTGTCCGGGTCGTCGGCGCCGCGCATGCGGGCCGGGTCCCAGAGGTCCTTGATGATCGGGTTGATGAAGTCGTCGGCCTGGCGCAGCCATTCGTCCCGGTCCCAGTTCTTCCAGGCGCCTTTCTTCCACTTGTCGACATCGATGCCGTGCTCTTTGAGCCTGTTCTTGATGTCGTCCGGGATCTGGATCTTTCCGTCACCGCCCTGGGACGCGGAGGCGGTCGGCTCACCGCTCGCCGTGTCGCTGCCCGAGTCACAGGCGGTGGCCGTCAGCGTCAGGGCCGCGGCGAGGCCGACGGCGGCCAGCACGGGGGACGTTCTGCGGCGCGCGCTCCTGCCTCGACGGGTGGCGAAGGGCGGGCGTATGGATCGCATGGTGTAACTCCCCCTGAAATCATGGGAACGGTGCGGTGCGGTGTGTCTGCGGGCGCCTGAGCGGCTCGTTCGGCGGGGCCGAACGGCATCACAGACTATGCGGTCGCCATGCGGGACGCCTGACAGAACGGCAACGGTTCCGCTACGGGGGCGCTCCCGCGCTGCCCGAGGGTCTCTGACGGAGCGCCACCGGGAGCGCCGCCGATCCATCCGGCGAGGAACCGGCGAGGAACCTCGGATTCACCCGCTTCCCAACGCGACCGGCGTCGTTGGTACGTACGGGGGGCCTGCCGCCTGGATCCGGACCCTTCTGCCAACTCGCCTCTGAACTGCGGGAGGACCTGAAGTCGTGGCCGTGACCGAGTCAGCGGTGGTGCCGGTGGGGGCGCCAGGGACATCCGAGGAGGCGCGGGCCACCGGCGCCGAAACGCCCGAGCGGGCGCGCGCCGCGCACGAAGGCATTCTGCGGCGCCAGTCGGCGCGCGAATCGGCGGCCCGCACCTACGCGCGCGCCCTTCCGATCGTTCCCGTACGGGCCCGCGGGCTGACGATCGAGGGTGCCGACGGGCGCCGCTATCTCGACTGCCTCTCCGGAGCCGGGACCCTGGCGCTCGGACACAATCACCCCGTCGTCCTGGAAGCGATCAGAAAGGTCCTCGACTCGGGGGCGCCCCTGCACGTCCTGGACCTCGCGACACCGGTCAAGGACGCCTTCACCACCGAGCTGTTCCGCACGCTTCCGCCGCGGTTCGCCGAGCGCGCGCGGGTCCAGTTCTGCGGACCGGCCGGGACGGACGCCGTGGAGGCCGCGTTCAAACTGGTGCGCGCGGCCACCGGCCGCACCGGCATGCTCGCGTTCACCGGCGCCTACCACGGGATGACAGCGGGGGCGCTCGACGCGTCAGGCGGCGCGACCGACGTGCGCGTCGCGCGCCTGCCCTATCCGCAGGACTACCGCTGCCCGTTCGGCATCGGCGGCGACCGCGGCGCCGAACTCGGCGCGCGCTGGACGGAGTCCCTGCTCGACGACACCAAGTCGGGCGTTCCGCTCCCCGCCGGCATGATCTTCGAGCCCGTCCAGGGCGAGGGCGGGGTCATTCCCGCGCCGGACGCCTGGACACGGCGGATGCGCGAGATCACACGGACCCGGTCCATCCCGCTGATCGTGGACGAGGTCCAGACGGGAGTGGGGCGGACCGGCGCCTTCTGGGCGGTGGAACACAGCGGGATCACCCCGGACGTGATGGTGCTGTCCAAGGCCATCGGCGGCAGCCTGCCCCTGGCCGTCATCGTCTACCGCGACGACCTCGACGTCTGGGAGCCCGGCGCCCACGCCGGCACCTTCCGCGGCAACCAGCTGGCCATGGCCGCCGGCACGGCCACCCTGGCGTACGTCCGCGAGAACGGCCTCGCCGAACGCGCGGCGACCGTCGGGGCCCGCATGCTGGACCGGCTGCGCGCCCTCGCCACGGAGTTCCCCTGCGTCGGCGACGTACGCGGCCGTGGTCTGATGATCGGCCTCGAACTCGTCGATCCCGTAGGGCCGCCGCAGCCCACCCCCGACGGCCCCACGCCCGACGGCCCCCGCCCGGCCGCCCCCGAACTCGCCGCCGCCGTCCAGCGGGAGTGCCTGCGCCGAGGTCTGATCGTGGAACTCGGCGGCCGCCGGTCCAGCGTCGTACGACTCCTTCCTCCTCTGACGATCAGCGACGAACAGGCGTCGGCCGTGCTCGACCGGCTCGCGGACGCGGTGAGCGCGGTGAGCGCGGTGAGCGCGACGATCCTGCGTGACGGGAGACCCGGAAGGGACAGGTCTCGGGGTGCCGACGGTCCCGAGTGACGGCCGGCCTCCTCCGCACCGGGCGTACGCAATCCGGTGGGACCCGCCGGAACACCCGCCCGAGGACACCACGGAACCGGCGGGCCGGGCCGGCGAGGAACCGGCCGGGCCCACCGACCTCCCCGCCCCACCGACCGACCAGGAACACCGAGTGCGCGACGCACCCCGGCTCCGCCCCGGTCCCGTCGCCGCACGAGCCCGAACGACCCGCAAGGAACTCCTCGTGAACACCACACCCGCGTCCGACAGCCCGCCCTCCCCGTACGAGCGAACGGCCGTCGGCAGCCCGGCCCCGCGCCTGCCCGGACCGGAGTCCGTTCCCCGGCAGACGGAGGCGGACCGGGCGCCGGCGCGGCCGGGCGGGGCCACCGTCGACCTGCTGGACCTCCTCGACCACCCCGACCTCCGGACGGCGGCTCAGGCGGCGGCGGTCGAGAACCTGCTGCGCTGCTGGGTACGGGAGAACAACCTGGCCGCCCCTCACGACGGCACCCTGCGCATCCCCCTGCCGGCCAGCGGAGCGACCCTGCTCGTTCCCGTCCACCACTGGTCCCCCTCCGGCTGGCACCGCTTCGGGCTTCCCCTCCTCGCCGGAGCCCCCGCACAGGCACCGGCCGTCGACGCGGTGACCCTGGCGGCCCTCTTCGCCCGGCAGTCGGCCCCCGCGGCACCGGCAGCGGAAACGCGACTCCCCGCGCCCCCGGCCCCCCGCGGCGAACCGGCGGCGGCCGGGCCGGGCGAGGCCGGCGCCCGGGACACGGACAGCCCGGCCGGTGAGGGCGCCGACCTCGTCGGCCGCGTGGCCGACTCGGTCCGGCGCACCGCCGTGTTCATCAGGGACCGCAGGGAACACCCCGCCGACCCACCCGACCTCTTCCTCGCCGCGGAACAGGCGCTCCTCCTCGGCCACCCCCTGCACCCGACCCCGAAGGGGCGCGACGGCCTCTCCGACGCGGAGGGCAGGCTCTACTCACCCGAGTTGCGCGGCTCCTTCCCCCTGCACTGGATGGCGGTCGCCCCCTCGGTGCTGGCCTCCGACTCGGCCTGGACGGAACGCGGCCGCCCCGTGTCGGCGGAGCAGCTGACCATGCGGCTGGCCGGGCCCGGAATGGCCCTCCCCGAGGGCTACGCCGCCGTACTGCCCCTGCACCCCTGGCAGATGCGCGAGGTCCGGCACCGCCCCGGGACCGCGGCCCTGCTGGATGCCGGACTGCTCCGCGACCTCGGTCCGCGGGGCGCCCCGTGGCACCCCACGTCCTCCGTCCGCACGGTCTACCGCTCCGGTGCCCCCGCGATGCTGAAGCTGTCACTGGGCCTGCGCATCACCAACTCCCGTCGGGAGAACCTCCGCAAGGAACTCCACCGCGGCGCGGAGGTCCACCGCCTGCTGCGCGGCGGCCTGTTCGAGCAGTGGCACTCCGTCCACCCGGGCTTCGACATCGTCCGCGACCCGTCCTGGCTCGCCGTCGACGACCGGGACGGCAACCCGCTTCCCGGGCTCGACGTGATGATCCGCCACAACCCGTTCCGGCCCACGGACGACGTCGGCTGCGTCGCGGGGCTGGTCTCACCCCGGCCGTACGCGCGACTGGGCACGCACAACCCGGCCGAGCGCGGTCCCTTCATGCGCTCCCGGCTCACCGAGATCGTCACCGGGCTCGCGGGCCGGACCGGCCGTCCGCGCGGCGCCGTCGCCACCGAATGGTTCCTGCGCTACCTCGAACAGGTCGTACGACCCGTGCTCTGGCTGGACAGCGAGGCGGGCATCGCCCTGGAGGCGCACCAGCAGAACACTCTGCTCCTGCTGGACGCGCACGGCTGGCCCACCGGCGGCCGCTACCGTGACAACCAGGGCTACTACTTCCGCGCGTCCCGGCGCGCGGAACTCGACCACCGGCTGCCCGGCATCGGCGCGCGGAGCGACACCTTCGTCTCCGACGAGATCACCGACGAGCGCTTCGCCTACTACCTGGCCATCAACAACGTGTTCGGCCTCATCGGAGCCTTCGGCTCCCAACGGCTCGCCGACGAGAACCTGTTGCTCGCCGCGTTCCGGCGCTTCCTCGGCGGCGTGGCCACCGGACCGGCCCGGCTGCGCACGCCGCTGCCCGCGCTGCTGCTCGACTCACCCGTCCTGCGCTGCAAGGCCAACCTGCTCACCCGGCTGCACGGCCTCGACGAGCTCGTCGGTCCCGTCGACACCCAGTCCGTCTACGTCACCATCGCCAACCCCCTTCATTCCTGAGGGACTTGACCCACCCCGTCTCCCGAGAGGAGCGTCGTCGTGCCTCCCACCGATGAGAGCACCGACGCCGGCACCGCCCGCGCCGCCCGAACCGACCGAGGATCCGCGCCAGGATCCCGCGCGGGCACCGGCTTCGACCCAGGCGCCGCCTCGGACTGCGAGGACACGCTCGACCTGCGCCTCTCGGACGAACTGATCGCCCTGTTCGCCGGGGACACCGCCTCTCGGGACAGGACCGCGGGCGGGACCGCTCACAGGACCACGGCGGGCACGGTCCACGGGGCTCCGGGCGGATCCTGGGAGGAGACCCCGGGCGCGGACGATCTGCTCGACCGTGTCGGCGACTGGGGGCCGGCCAGGACGACCGCGGGCGCCCTGCACCTCGTTCCGGTGCGCGGCGACCGCGACCTGGCCCTCGTCCACCGCTGGATGAACGATCCCGCCGTCGCGGAGTTCTGGGAGCTGGCGGGGCCCGAGTCCGTGGTCGAGGAGCATGTGCTCCGGCAGCTCGACGGCGACGGACGCAGCGTCCCGTGCATCGGGGTGCTCGACGGCACCCCGATGAGCTACTGGGAGATCTACCGCGCGGATCTGGACCCCCTGGCACGCCACTACCCCGCCCGCCCCCACGACACCGGGATCCACCTCCTCATCGGCGGTGTCGCCGACCGAGGGCGAGGCCTCGGGTCCACCCTGCTCAGAGCCGTCGCCGACCACGTGCTGGACCGGCGCCCCTCGTGCGCTCGGGTCGTCGCGGAACCCGATCTCCGCAACACCCCCTCCGTGTCCGCGTTCCTGAGCGCCGGATTCCGGTTCTCGGCCGAGGTCGATCTGCCCGGCAAAAGAGGGGCTCTCATGATCCGGGACCGGTCCTTGCGCGATCTGCTGTAGAGCGGTCGCTCCCGGCCCAGCGATGACTTGTGGCCGAGCCGTCTCTCGTGGTCCGCCGGCCGCCGTGGCTCGCGGGCCACCGGCCGCCCGCCGACCACTCGCCCCGATCCGGTCCCGCCCCGATCCGGTCCCGCCGTCCCGTCGAGGAGTTTCCGTGTCCCCTCCATCCGCTGTCCCGGACGCCCGGGAGACGCCCGCCTCTGACGACCCACCCGAGCCGCACACCGATGACGCGGCCAGGCCGGAACGGCGGCCTGCCGCGCCGGGACGGCGGTCTGCCGTGTCAGGACGGTGTCCTGTCGCGCCGGGACGGGTGCCGCGACCGTCCGGCGCGGCCGCGCTCCGCCGTCCACGGCACCGTCCCCGGACGCTTTCACCAGCCTCGATCCCCCATCCCGCGCCCGCCATGATCACGGCGTCGGTTCCGGACTTGATCGCTCGGTTGTCAGTGGCGCCCCGTAGGCTGGCAGCGCTATGACAAAGCCCTCACTCCCCGAACTCCTGCATGCTGCCGTCACCGCTGTCGGCGGCACGGAGCGCCCCGGCCAGGTGACGATGGCCGAATCCGTCGCCGCCGCCATCGACGACAATTCCCACCTCCTGATCCAGGCGGGCACCGGCACCGGAAAGTCGCTCGGCTATCTGGTGCCCGCGCTCGCGCACGGTGAGCGGGTGGTCGTGGCCACCGCCACCCTGGCGCTCCAGCGCCAGCTCGTGGAGCGGGACCTGCCGCGCACCGTCGACGCGCTGCACCCGCTGCTGCGGCGCCGCCCCGAGTTCGCGATGCTGAAGGGCCGGTCGAACTACCTGTGCCTGCACCGCCTGCACGAGGGCGTGCCGCAGGACGAGGAAGAGGGCCTCTTCGACCCGTTCGAGGCCGCCGCGCCCACCAGCAAGCTGGGACAGGACCTGCTGCGGCTGCGCGACTGGTCGGACGAGACCGAGACCGGTGACCGGGACGACCTCACACCCGGTGTCTCCGACCGGGCCTGGGGCCAGGTGTCGGTGTCCTCCCGGGAATGCCTCGGCGCCACGAAATGCGCCTACGGAGCGGAGTGCTTCGCCGAGATGTCCCGCGAGCGGGCCAAGCTCGCCGAGGTCGTCGTCACCAACCACGCGCTGCTCGCGATCGACGCCATCGAGGGCGCGCCGGTCCTGCCGCAGCACGAGGTGCTGATCGTCGACGAGGCCCACGAGCTGGTCTCCCGGGTCACCGGCGTCGCCACCGGCGAGCTCACACCGGGACAGGTCAACCGTGCCGTGCGCCGCTCCGCCAAGCTCGTCAACGAAAAGGCCGCCGACCAGCTCCAGACCGCCGCCGAGGGCTTCGAACGCCTGATGGAGCTGGCTCTGCCGGGCCGCCTGGAGGAGATCCCCGAGGACCTCGGATACGCGCTGATGGCGCTGCGCGACGCCGCACGGACGGTGATCACCGCCCTGGGGTCCACCCGCGACAAGTCCGTCCAGGACGAGGACGCCGTACGCAAGCAGGCCCTGGCGTCCGTCGAGGCCGTGCACTCCGTGGCGGAGCGCATCGCCAACGGCTCCGAGTGGGACGTCGTCTGGTACGAGCGTCACGACCGTTTCGGAGCCTCGCTCCGGGTCGCTCCGATGAACGTGTCCGGGCTCCTCAGGGAGAAGCTGTTCGCCGACCGCTCGGTCGTCCTGACGTCCGCGACCCTCAAGCTCGGCGGCGACTTCAACGGCGTGGGAGCGTCGATGGGGCTCGCCCCCGAAGGCACCGAGGGCGAGGACCTCCCCCAGTGGAAGGGCGTCGACGTCGGCTCGCCCTTCGACTACCCCCGGCAGGGCATCCTGTACGTCGCCCGGCATCTCTCGCGCCCCGCGCGGGACGCCGACCGAGGGGACATGCTCGACGAGCTCACCGAGCTGATCCAGGCCGCCGGCGGCCGTACGCTCGGTCTGTTCTCCTCGATGCGCGCGGCCCAGCTCGCGGCGGAGGAACTGCGGACCCGCATCCCCGAGTACCCGATCCTGCTCCAGGGCGAGGAGACGCTCGGCGAGCTGATCAAGAACTTCTCGGCCGACCCGAAAACCTGTCTGTTCGGCACGCTCTCGCTCTGGCAGGGCGTGGACGTGCCGGGCCCCAGCTGTCAGCTGGTCGTCATGGACAAGATTCCCTTCCCGCGCCCCGACGACCCGCTGATGAGCGCACGCCAGAAAGCGGTCGAGGAGAACGGGGGGAACGGCTTCATGGCCGTCGCCGCCACCCACGCCGCGCTCCTCATGGCCCAGGGCGCCGGGCGTCTCGTCCGCGCCTCGGGGGACCGGGGGGTCGTCGCCGTGCTGGACCAGCGACTGGCCACGGCCCGCTACGGCAGTTATCTGAAGGCCTCGCTCCCCGGCTTCTGGTACACCACCGACCCGAACCAGGTCCGTCGATCCCTCGCGGCGATCGACGAGAAGGCCCGGATGACCGAAGAGGCGGCGGCGCGAGCCGACGACGCGGCAGTCCAGGCGGACGAGACCGAGATCGAGGCGGAGGACGCGTAGCGCGCCTCCGCGGGTCCGTCCGGCCGCCCGGTGACCGGACGGGACCGGCGGGCGAACGAACAGGACCCCGGAACCGGCGCAGTTGGTTCCGGGGCCCGGTCAGGGGCGGGGGCGGTGGACCGCCCGTCGCGGTGTCACACCCGGCGCAGCACGGCGACGACCTTTCCGAGGATGGTCGCCTCGTCGCCGGGGATCGGCTGGTACGCCGAGTTGTGCGGCAGCAGCCACACGTGTCCGTCCTCGCGCTTGAATCGCTTCACCGTGGCTTCGCCGTCCAGCATCGCGGCGACGATGTCGCCGTTCTCGGCGACCGGCTGGCGGCGGACCGTCACCCAGTCCCCGTCGCAGATGGCGGCCTCGATCATCGAGTCACCGACGACCTTGAGGACGAACAGCTCCCCGTCGCCGACGAGCTGGCGGGGGAGAGGGAACACGTCCTCCACCGACTCCTCGGCGAGGATCGGGCCACCGGCGGCGATCCGGCCGACGAGCGGCACATAGGACGCGGCCGGCTTGCCGGCCGTGTCCGTCGGCTGCACCGACGACTGGTCGGAGCCCCGTACCTCGTAGGCGCGCGGGCGGTGCGGGTCTCGCCGCAGGAAGCCCTTGCGCTCCAATGCCATCAGCTGATGTGCGACGGAGGAGGTGCTGGAAAGGCCGACGGCCTGCCCGATCTCCCGCATCGACGGCGGGTAGCCGCGCCGCTGCACGGAGTCCCGGATCACCTCGATCACCCGGCGCTGCCGGTCCGTGAGTCCCGAGCTGTCGGCCCGGATGCCTGGAGGTCGGCCAGGCAAGGAGCGCTTTGGCCCCTCATGATTCGCGGCTTCGTTCATCACATGCACCGGCTCGAGTCGGCCCTGGGAGCGGTCCTGGGCGGTGATGGTGGCGCTGTCTGCGGTCGTGGTCACGTCGGCCCCTCTCGATGGTCTCCCTGCTGGACAACGGTAGTTGCTTTCGAAAGGTTGCGCCAAACACACGTTCGAGTGAAAAACCGCGAATTGCCTGACGTGGGCATGTGTCCGGGTGTATGGCTGGGCGATGTGCGTGACGGGTGAAAGGGTCCGTCGCTGTACCCTTCACCGCCGGAGGCGGCGGCCGTACCGGCTGACCTGGGCCGCCGTCCAGTCTGCCATCCGCCGGCCGAACGGCCGGGAAGCGGCCCTCTTCCGTGTGCCGCCCACGCTATCCCCGTGTGTCCGGGATGGGTATGCCTGTGCGGCACGTGCCCTTACGTGTACGACACGCGCGTCGTGGGCGAATTCACGAGCCGATCCCCACATCTAGTGGTTGGATTGCCAAGGCATCCCAGAAGTTGTGGTCCCCCGGGTCTCAGGACCCTCGGGCATCGCCTATGCTTGAGGCTGCTTCGAGGGACCGGTGAGGTCTCGCGAGGTCCCTGAGTCGTGCTGTGAAGGAGGGTTGGAGCCATGCACTGCCCCTTCTGCAGGCACCCGGACAGCCGCGTCGTCGACAGTCGTACGACCGACGACGGCACGTCGATCCGCAGGCGCCGCCAGTGCCCCGACTGCTCCCGTCGTTTCACGACCGTGGAGACGTGCTCGCTGATGGTGGTGAAGCGCTCCGGTGTGACCGAGCCCTTCAGCCGCATCAAGGTCATCAACGGCGTGCGCAAGGCGTGCCAGGGGCGGCCCGTCACCGAGGACGCGCTCGCCCAGCTCGGCCAGCGGGTCGAAGAGGCCGTGCGAGCCACCGGAAGCGCCGAGCTGACCACCCACGACGTGGGGCTGGCCATACTCGGACCCTTGCAGGAACTCGACCTCGTGGCCTACATGAGGTTCGCGTCCGTGTACCGGGCCTTCGACTCGCTCGACGACTTCGAAGCCGCCATCGCGGAACTCAGGCAGGTGAATCAGCGCCCCGCCGAGGACGACGACGTCCCGGACGCGGTGCGCCAGGAGACCGACCGCGGGCGCGGCGGAACCGTGGAGGTTCCCGTGCCCGCCACCGCCGCCGACTGACCGAGGGCCGGACCCTCAGGGACGTCCGGCCCCGCCCACGGGCGGCGACCACAGACCTGCTGCGTCAGGCCGCGTCAGCGGCACCCGCAGCATCAGACACAGACGGTGCCACGGGAAGTTCGCGGCACTTCAGCGCGTTTTAGCCTGTTACTGGGAGGCGGCATGACAGAGACGGCGAGCGGTCCGGCACGAGGTTCCCGCGCGAAGAGCGGAGCCAAGGCCAGCAAGGGACTGCGCATCGAGCGCATTCACACCACCCCCGGCGTGCACCCGTACGACGAGGTGGAATGGGAGCGCCGTGACGTCGTCATGACCAACTGGCGCGACGGCTCGGTCAACTTCGAGCAGCGTGGCGTCGAGTTCCCCGGCTTCTGGTCGGTGAACGCGGTCAACATCGTCACCAGCAAGTACTTCCGCGGTGCCGTCGGCACCCCGCAGCGCGAGGTGAGCCTGAGGCAGCTCATCGACCGCATCGTGAAGACGTACCGGAAGGCCGGCGAGGACTTCAAGTACTTCGCTTCGCCCGCCGACGCCGAGATCTTCGAGCACGAGCTGGCGTACGCCCTCCTGCACCAGATCTTCAGCTTCAACAGCCCGGTCTGGTTCAACGTCGGGACCCCCCAGCCCCAGCAGGTCTCCGCCTGCTTCATCCTGGCCGTCGACGACTCCATGGAGTCGATCCTCGACTGGTACAAGGAAGAGGGCATGATCTTCAAGGGCGGCTCCGGTGCCGGCCTGAACCTCTCCCGCATCCGCTCCTCCAAGGAGCTCCTCTCCTCGGGCGGCAACGCCTCGGGTCCCGTCTCCTTCATGCGCGGTGCCGACGCCTCCGCAGGAACGATCAAGTCGGGCGGCGCCACCCGCCGCGCGGCCAAGATGGTCATCCTCGACGTCGACCACCCCGACATCGAGGACTTCATCGAGACCAAGGTGAAGGAAGAGGAGAAGATCCGCGCCCTGCGCGACGCGGGCTTCGACATGGACCTGGGCGGCGACGACATCACGTCCGTCCAGTACCAGAACGCCAACAACTCGGTCCGCGTGAACGACACGTTCATGAAGGCGGTCGAGGACGGCGGGAAGTTCGCTCTCACCTCGCGCATGACCGGAGAGGTCATCGAGGAGGTCGACGCCAAGTCGCTCTTCCGGAAGATGGCCGAGGCCGCCTGGGCCTGCGCCGACCCGGGCATCCAGTACGACGACACGATCAACCACTGGCACACGTGCCCGGAGTCCGGTCGTATCAACGGCTCGAACCCGTGCAGCGAGTACATGCACCTGGACAACACGTCCTGCAACCTCGCCTCGCTGAACCTGATGAAGTTCCTGAAGGACGACGGCAAGGGCCACCAGTCCTTCGACGTCGAGCGCTTCGCCCAGGTCGTCGAGCTGGTCATCACCGCGATGGACATCTCCATCTGCTTCGCCGACTTCCCGACCGAGAAGATCGGCGAGAACACCCGCGCCTTCCGTCAGCTCGGCATCGGCTACGCCAACCTCGGCGCCCTCCTGATGGCGACCGGCCACGCGTACGACTCCGACGGCGGCCGCGCGCTCGCCGGCGCCATCACCTCCCTGATGACCGGCAGGTCGTACAAGCGCTCCGCCGAGCTCGCCGCGGTCGTCGGCCCGTACGACGGCTACGCCCGCAACGCGCAGCCCCACCAGCGCGTCATGAAGCAGCACGCCGACGCCAACACCTCGGCCGTCCGTGTGGACGACCTGGACACCCCGATCTGGGCCGCCGCCACGGAGGCCTGGCAGGACGTGATCCGCCTCGGCGAGAAGAACGGCTTCCGCAACGCGCAGGCCTCCGTCATCGCCCCGACCGGCACCATCGGTCTCGCGATGTCCTGCGACACCACCGGCCTCGAGCCCGACCTCGCGCTGGTCAAGTTCAAGAAGCTGGTCGGCGGCGGCTCGATGCAGATCGTCAACGGCACCGTGCCGCAGGCCCTGCGCCGCCTGGGTTACCAGGAGGAGCAGATCGAGGCGGTCGTCGCCCACATCGCCGAGAACGGCAATGTCGTCGACGCCCCGGGCCTCAAGCACGAGCACTACGAGGTCTTCGACTGCGCCATGGGCGAGCGTTCCATCTCCGCGATGGGCCACGTCCGCATGATGGCCGCGATCCAGCCGTGGATCTCCGGCGCGCTCTCCAAGACGGTCAACCTGCCGGAGACGGCGACCGTCGAGGACGTCGAAGAGGTCTACTTCGAGGCGTGGAAGATGGGCGTCAAGGCGCTCGCGATCTACCGCGACAACTGCAAGGTCGGCCAGCCCCTCTCCGCCAAGACCAAGGAGAAGGAGAAGACCGAGGTCACGGCCAAGGCCGAGGAGACCATCCGTACCGCGGTCGAGAAGGTCGTCGAGTACCGCCCGGTCCGCAAGCGTCTGCCCAAGGGCCGTCCCGGCATCACCACGTCCTTCACGGTCGGCGGCGCCGAGGGCTACATGACCGCCAACTCCTACCCCGACGACGGTCTCGGCGAGGTCTTCCTGAAGATGTCGAAGCAGGGTTCCACCCTCGCGGGCATGATGGACGCCTTCTCGATCGCCGTCTCGGTCGGCCTCCAGTACGGCGTGCCGCTGGAGACGTACGTCTCGAAGTTCACCAACATGCGCTTCGAGCCGGCCGGCATGACGGACGACCCGGACGTGCGGATGGCGCAGTCGATCGTCGACTACATCTTCCGCCGCCTGGCGCTGGACTTCCTGCCCTTCGAGACGCGCTCCGCGCTCGGCATCCACTCCGCCGAGGAGCGTCAGCGTCACCTGGAGACGGGTTCCTACGAGCCCTCCGAAGACGAGCTCGACGTGGAGGGTCTGGCCCAGTCCGCGCCCCGCGCGCAGGAGCTGAAGGCCGTCGCCGCCCCCAAGGCCGTCGTGGCGGAGCCCGCCCCGAAGCAGGTCCACACCAGCGCCGAGCTGGTGGAGATGCAGCTGGGCATCCAGGCCGACGCCCCGCTCTGCTTCTCCTGCGGCACGAAGATGCAGCGGGCCGGGTCCTGCTACATCTGCGAGGGTTGCGGTTCGACCAGCGGTTGCAGCTGACACCGGGCGCCGGTCCGGCGAGCGGTCGCGGCTGACACCGAGCGCCTGTCGGGCGTGAACAGCTGATCAGGGCGGTGGAGCGAGCAGTCGGCTCCACCGCCCTCGGCGTTGCCGGCGGGTACCGCCGGGTCCGGAGGCGGATCCGGCGAAATTCGCCTTTCCCCCGAAACGATCAACGGCTAGTCTCCCTCCGCGCGCACGGAGCGCGCAGGGGGAGGGCGGGGGACATGGCCGACAGGGTGGCGGGATCGAGGAGAGGCCTGAACGCGGGGGTTCAGGCCGTCGCGGCGGTGGTGCTGGTCGCGGGCGTCACGGGGGGCATATGGGGGCTTTCGGGGGCTCTTCCGAACAACAACGGCACGGGCGACCCGGTCAGGTGCTCCGACCGGGTCGGCACCCCGCCGCCGAAGCGCGTCTCCGGTGAGCAGCTGTGCCAGGCACTCAACCGCGCGGACCTGCCGGCCCTCCTCGGGACGCCCGACGAGCGCGCGCGGACGGCCGACGGCCACGACAGCTGGATCACCCTCGACGGCGGCACCAGGATCGCCAGCCCGGAAGCGAACGTCACGCTGAAGACGTACTCCGTGAAGCTGTCGGCCTCCGACGACCGGCTCTCCGTCTCCCAGGGTCTCGATCTGCTGCCGAAGGCGGAGCCGAGGCAGATCCTGGGCCACCCGGCGGTCCTCTACTCGGACCGGACGATCGCCCTCACCTTCGGCTCCGGCAAGGCCGAGAGCGGCCCCGGCGGCATCGCCCGCAGTCTGCTGGTCGCCAAGGACCCGAAGGACGGCGGCGGTTCGTTCGAGATCGCCATCTGGCGTCAGGACGACGTGGTGCCCGACGACGCGGCGCTGTTCCGCGTCGCCGAGCTGGTGCTGCCGACGGTCCCGGGCTGGAAGACCGGCTGAACACCCGGCGCCCGGCGAGCGCGGAACCGACGGCCGGCACAGCGCGGACGCGAAGACACCGGGCTGTGCCTCACGCCTCCTGCGGGCTGCCCATGACCCGCGCGAAGGTCGCCGGATCGGTGTCGAAGCCGTGGATGCCCGGGTGGAACGTCCATTCCCCGGAGTGGTCGCGCACGAACTCCCCGATGGTCGCCGCCGTCGAGCCCAGGACGTCGCCGAAGTCGCCCTCGGTCAGGACGGTGTAGCCCTCGCGCAGGCGGAAAGCGGGGTTGAGGACACCGACGAAGGTCCTGGACTCGGTGCGCTGCTGGATGAGGACACCGACGACCACGCGCCCGTAACGGCTGTCCAGGCGATCGAGTTCCAGGGTCATGACCTCGTCCCAGCCGAAGCCCTTGCCGTCCTTGCTGTCGCGGTCCAGATAGATGGTGCCGTCCGGAGAACGGCTGCCGAAATACACTACGTAGTCCGGGTTTCCATGTGGCGCGGACGCCAGATACGTCGCCGCGACGATGTCGAGATCGGTCGCGGGCTCACCCGCGGGACTGGGATCCCACTTGATCGCCAACTCGGCTTTGCGGATTCCCTTGTTGAGACCGTTCACCGGATGTCCCCTCCCCGTTCCTCAACAGCGGCCAAACCAACTCCCCTGAGAGTAGGGCCGGTTGTCCATCGTGCCATGCACGCCGGGGCGTGCGCCCGGATCCACTCCGCCCGAGCGTGACCGGCGCCACGTTCCGGGGCCTTACGATGGCGCGGTGCTGGTCAAGTGGATTCGCTGCACCGTGGTCGACCGCCGCGGTTTCGAACGGGGGCAGCGAAAGTGGGCGGGGCTTCTGGGAGAGCCGGGATTCCGGGGACAGGGCGGAGGATGGAGCGCGGGACGGTCCGGAGTCGCTCACATCTTCTCCTTCTGGGAGAGCCGCGCCTTCTACGACTCCTTCATGGCCCGGTCCCATGACCGGCTCGCCGCATCGCAGTCGGGCACGTTCAAGGACTCCCAGGTCAAGCTGTTCGACTACCGCTTCGACGTGAAGACGGGCTTCGAGCCGCGCTTCACGGACTCCGACGTGGTCCGGGTCGCGCACTGCCGTGTCCACGAGGAGCGCGCGGAACACTTCGCGCTCATGCAGGAGAAGGTCTGGAACCCGGCGATGGCCGGTTCGCCCGGCATGATCCGGGGCATGTTCGGCGAGGCGCCCGGCAGCGAGTTCCTGGTCCTGTCCATGTGGAGGTCGGCCGCCGAGCACGGCAAATACCGCGCCGAGCGGCTGGAGAGGCTCGCGCTGCGCGCCCAGCTGGACGCCGACATAGCCGCCCTCGCGGGGGACGTCGTACAGCTGGAACCCGGCTGGATCGTCTGACGGCACCCTCCCGCCGGGCGAACTGATGTGCGGGAACGGTGTGACCTGCGCCTTATGAGAGCGTACGACCGCTCGAACTGCGCCGGCACGATCTAGGGTTTTGGCATGGCACGACCACGGCGCATCGTCCTTGTCCGGCACGGCGAGTCGGTGGGCAACGCCGACGACACCGTGTACGAACGCGAGCCCGACCACGCTCTGGCGCTCACGGAGACGGGGTGGCAGCAGGCGGAGAACACCGGCAAACAGCTGCGCGAACTCTTCGGAGGGGAGCGCGTAAGCGTTTACGTCTCGCCCTACCGTCGTACCCACGAGACGTTCCAGGCGTTCCACCTCGACCCCGGGCTCGTCCGGGTGCGCGAGGAACCGCGACTGCGCGAGCAGGACTGGGGCAACTGGCAGGACCGTGACGACGTACGTCTTCAGAAGGCGTATCGCGACGCGTACGGGCACTTCTTCTACCGGTTCGCGCAGGGCGAGTCGGGCGCCGACGTGTACGACCGGGTCGGCGGCTTCCTGGAGAGCCTGTACCGGAGCTTCGAGGCCCCCGACCACCCGCCGAACGTGCTCCTGGTGACCCATGGCCTGGCCATGCGGCTGTTCTGCATGCGCTGGTTCCACTGGTCGGTCGCCGAGTTCGAATCGCTCGCCAACCCGGGGAACGCGGAGGTGAGGATGCTCGTTCTGGGGGAGGACGGCCGCTACACCCTCGACCGTTCCTTCGAGCAGTGGCGTGATCCGGAAATCGTACGGAGCCACCGGATAGAGTGGCAGGGCGATGATCGCTGACTCCTCTCCCGACGGGCGCTTCGAGCGCGCCCTCGCCAGCCTGCGCGGAATCGCGGTGGGAGACGCGCTGGGCTCGCAGTTCTTCGTGCCCGCGAACTACCCGCTGCTCAAGCGCCGAGAGCTGCCGCCCCGACCCTGGCAGTGGACCGACGACACCGAGATGGCCTGCTCCGTGGTCGCCGTCCTGGCCACGCACCACCGCGTCGACCAGGACGCGCTGGCGCACTCCTTCGCCCACCACCACGACTTCGACCGGGGCTACGGCCCGGCGGTCAACCGGCTGCTGCGGCTGATCCGGGAGGGCGGAGACTGGCGCGAGCTCGCGTCGGCCCTCTTCAAGGGGCAGGGCTCCTGGGGCAACGGCGCCGCGATGCGGATCGCCCCGCTGGGCGCCTGGTACGCCGACGACCCGGAGCAGGCGACCCACCAGGCGGAGATCTCCGCCTATCCGACGCACCAGCACCGCGAGGCCGTGGTGGGCGCCATGGCCGTCGCCGCGGCCGCCGCGCTGGCCGCTGATCCGGCGGGCCCGCCCAGCGCCGAGGCGCTGCTGGACGGCGTCATCGCGCTCGTACCGCGCAGCGCGGTGGGGGCCGGGCTGAGGCGCGCCCGCGACATGCTCGACTACGGGGACGCCGCGACCGTGGCCGCCGTGCTCGGCTGCGGCCGGCGTACGTCGGCGCACGACACCGTGCCCTTCGCCCTGTGGTCCGCGGCCCGCGCCCTCGGTGACTACGAAGAGGGCTTCTGGACCACCGCCCAGGTCGGTGGCGACGTGGACACGACGTGCTCCATCGTGGGCGGCGTGGTCGCCGCCTCCGGGAAGGCGGGAGCGCCCCCGGCGGCATGGCTGGACGCCACGGAGACGCTGCCGGAATGGCTGCCGGGCCTCCCGTCCCGGAGTGGCGCGGGCGGCGCGTAGGACGCACGGCAGGGGGGCTCCTGGGCCCTTGGCCGCGGGAGGGCCGCGCGCACCCTGGGCGCGGAGGGGTGCTGGGCTGTGTCACAGGCTTGCTACAGCGCCGCAGCGCCCTCGTGGACCGCTTTGCCCCCGGCTACCGTGTGCGCCACGCCGCCCGTTGATCATGGCGGGCGTGTGCCGACGAAACACCGGCCGACAGCCTCCCCGCCCCAGTGGCGCAGTCAGGGCTGCCCGGTGACCGGCTGGGAGGGGATCCCTTGTCCGACATACCGTCCACGCCCGAGCCAGTGGAGCCCGTAGAGGGGGCATCGGCGCAGCGGAAGAGCCCGGAGGCGGGCGCGGGGAGTCCGGGAGCCGGGTCCCGGCCCGCGCGGACACCGGATTCCGCGGACTCCACGGGCCCGGCCGAACCGGGACCCACGGTGCGGCGACCGGAATCCGGTTCGGACGCGCCGGCGAAGCCGGCCGAACCGGGGGGTGCGGGTGACTCCGGGGGCGGAGACGTGCCCGGGGGTGCGGGCGCATCCGAGGGCGGGGATGTGCCCGGGGGTGCGGACGCGCCGGGGGATGTGGACGAGCCTGAAGGCGGGGCCGAACGGGAGGGTGCGGGCGCATCCGAGGGTGCGGATGTGTCCAGGGGTGTGGACGGACCCGGTGGTTCGGACGCCTCCAGTGGTGACGAGGTGACCGGCGGCGGGCAGGAGCAGGGCGCGCGGGCCTCGTCCGAGCGGGTGGCCGGGGCCGGCGGCCGATCGCGGTCCCATGCCTCGCGATCGCCGCAGGCGAGGACCGGTAGGCCGGCCCCGTCGGCCGCCCCCGACCTGTGGTCACCGGAGCTGTGGGCCACGGCGCCCGCCCCGGTGCGTACACCCACGCTGTGGGCCGTGCTCGCGACCGGTGTGCTGAGCATGCTGCTCCTCGACGGCGGTCTGGCGATCAACCTTCTGCTGGTCGCGATCCCGGCGGCGCTCGCCGCGTACTTCGCGGGCCGGGACGCGGGGCGCCGCACGCGCGCGTGGAGCGTGGTCTGGGGCGTCGGCGGTATCGGTCTGCTGGCCGTGCCCGCTCTGCGGGACGCGGACTGGCCGTCGTTCCTGGCGGTCGCGACGGCGATCGGGCTCGGCTCGCTCGCGCTCAACGGCGGCCGCACCTGGCCCGCGGTCCTGCTCGGTCCCGTCGGCGTCGTCAACTCGGTGGTCACGGGCGTCGCCTGGGGCTGGCGCGGACTGCGGGAACGATTCGGCGGAGCCCGTCGGGGGCTGGGCGTCGGGCTCCGCGCGTTCGTGGTGAGCGCCGTCCTGCTGCTCGTCTTCGGGGCGTTGTTCGCCGGAGCCGACGCCGCCTTCGCCGATCTGCTCGGCGAACTGGTGCCGGACACCTCGGTCACCGGTGGACCCTGGCGTGTGGTGCTTCTGGTGTCGGGCCTGGTCGTGGCAGTGGCCGTGGCCCACACGGCGGCCGCACCGGTGCGACTGGACCGGGTCGTGGTGCGGCCCGGCCGCCCGCGCAACCGTGTCGAGTGGGCCCTTCCGCTGATCGTGCTCACCGTGCTCTTCGCGGCCTTCAACGCGGTGCAGCTCGTCGTGCTCCTCGGCGGTTACGACGCCGTGCTGAAGAAGACCGGCCAGTCGTACGCCGAGTACGCGCGCCAGGGTTTCTGGCAGCTGCTGTTCGTCACGCTGCTGACCCTGCTCGTCGTGGTGTTCGCGCTGCGCTGGGCACCGCGGGACGGCGCCGGCGACCGGACGCTGGTGCGGGCTGTGCTGGGAACCCTCTGCGGCCTGGCGCTCGTTGTCGTGGCATCCGCCGTGCGACGTATGGACATGTATGTGGAGGCCTATGGGCTGACGCGACTGAGGATCTCGGTGCTGGCCGGGGAGCTGTGGCTGGGCCTGGTCATCGTGCTCATCATGGCGGCCGGTGTGTGGGGCGCCCGTTGGCTGCCCCGCGCCGTCGCGGCCAGCGCTGCGGCCGGCGTCCTCGCGTTCGGGCTGATGTCGCCCGACAGCCTCATCGCCGAGAAGAACGTCCAGCGGTACGAGGACACGGGCAAGTTCGACATCCTGTACGCCCGCGATCTGTCGGCCGACGCCGTACCCGCCCTCGACAAGCTCAAGGAGCCGATACGTTCCTGCGTGCTGAGACCGATCGCCGACGAACTGGGTCAGGACGACGCGCCCTGGTACGCGACCAGTTGGGGTGAGGCCCGGGCCTGGGACATCCTCCGGGACCACCCGCCCGCCGAGTCCATCAGCGAGAGTGAGTGCAACTCGTTGACGGAGTTCCCCGAGTACCGCTGATCGCGTTGCTCCGGCGCGTCCACGTCAGTGTCCACGTCCACGTCGAGGTCCATGGGTCTGGTCACCGGCTTCGTGTCGCGGACGGCCGGACCGCGGTCACCCGGGTCTACCTGACCCGGACCACGGTCCGGCCCGCGGGGCCGTCGCCGGCCGCCCCTCGGCCCGCGGCCGGTCCCGCCGTACCGGCGAGAGCGTCCAGGTCGCTCTTGCGGACCTTGATCACCAGTGTCGCGGTGGTCAGGGCCAGCAGAGCCATTCCCACCGCCGGTATGAAGGCGGTCGAAATGCCGTGGGCGAGCACGTCGTGACCCCAAGGGGCGGGCAGCTGCTGGGTCTTGGCGAACTCCGCCTTCTGCTCGGCCGAGCCGTCCGCCAGGAACTTCGGTACCTGCTTCTGCGCCTCGTCGCGGCTGGCCGTGCCGAAGACCGTGGTGAGGATGGAGAGGCCGAGCGAACCGCCCACCTGCTGCGTGACGTTGAGCAGGCCGGAGGCCGCCCCCGCCTCGTGCTGGGCGACACCGGAGACGGCGGTGACCGTCAGCGTCACGAAGTTCAGGCCCATGCCGAAGCCGAACAGCAGCATCGGGCCGAGGACTCCGCCGGCGTAGGAGTCGTCGGGGCCGATGAAGGTCAGCCAGCCGAGTCCGAGGGCGACGAGTGACGAGCCGGTGACCATGAACGGCTTGGGGCCGAGCACCGGCAGGAAGCGCTGCGACAGACCCGCGCCGACCGCGATCGCGACCGTCACCGGGAGGAAGGCCACACCGGCCGAGATCGGGGTGTACCCCAACACGTTCTGCACGAAGAGCACGATGTAGAAGAACATGCCGAACATCGCGGCGGCGAGGCTCAGCATGATCAGATACGTGCCCGAACGGTTGCGGTCGGCGAACATCCTCAGCGGGGTGATGGGTTCCCTCGCGCGCGTCTCGATGATCCCGAAGGCCAGCAGCAGGGCCGCGGCCGCGGCGAACGAACCGATCGTGAGACCGTCCCGCCAGCCGTACTCCGCCGAGCGGATGAAGCCGTAGACCAGGGACGCCATGCCGGCCGTCGAGGTGAAGGCACCCGCGAAGTCGAAGCGTCCCGGGTGGCGCTGGGACTCGTTGATGTACAGCGGCGCGAGAACGGCGATCAGGATGCCGATGGGCACGTTGACGAAGAGGACCCATCGCCAGTCGAGCCACTCCGTGAGCATGCCTCCGGCGAGCAGGCCGATGGCGCCGCCGCCGGCCGAGACCGTCGCGAAGACCGCGAACGCCCGGTTCCGCTCCGGGCCCTCGGGGAAGGTCGTCGTGATCAGGGCCAGCGACGTCGGCGAGGCGATCGCGCCACCCATGCCCTGAAGGGCCCGAGCCGCCAGCAACTGCCAGGGCTCCTGGGCGAGTCCGCCGAGCAGCGAGGCGAAGGTGAACAGCAGGATGCCGGTCATGAAGACCCGGCGCCGGCCGAGGATGTCGCCCGCCCGCGCGCCGAGAAGCAGCAGGCCACCGAAGGTGAGGGTGTAGGAGCTGATCACCCATGTCAGGTCGGTGGTGCTGAAATTGAGGGCGTCTTGAATGTGCGGGAGTGCGATGTTCACAATCGTCGCGTCGAGTACCACCATGAGTTGGCAGGCCGCGATGACGGTGAGTGCGATGCCGGGATGTCCCTCCCGGCGGGCCGCTCCCGGTTCGCTGTCCTTAATCAACTGAGAGGTTGTCACTATGCTTCCCCCACAAGTGAGTTAGTGAACGCTCGCGTTCACTTGCACGTCAACGGTAGTGACTCCCCGTCAGTGAACGCAAGCGTTCACTGAAGTCGCTGCCCGGTGGCGACGAGCCGGTCATCCGTCCCGCACGAAGGCCCGGCTCCCCGAATACCGCTCCCCCGTACGACGGAGACACTCTGATGGCTACTTCGCGTTGGACGGCCGCCCCCGCTCAGGCGCCCCCCTCGCGCCGGCGCGGCGCCGTGCTCGAGCGCGCGATCCTGGAAGCCGCGCTGGAACAGCTCGGCGCGGTCGGCTGGAACGGCCTCACCATGGAGGGGGTGGCCGCCGGGGCGCAGACCGGCAAGGCCGCGGTCTACCGCCGCTGGCCCTCGAAGGTTGACCTGGTCGCGGACGCGCTCCAGGCCGGACTGCCGGACCTGACCCGGGCTCCCGACCTCGGCAGTGTCCGGGAGGACCTGCTGGAGGTGTGCCGGCGGGTACGTGAGGCGATGTTCTCGCCGCCGGGAATCGCGCTTCGCTCGGTGCTTCACGAATGCGATGTGAGGCAGGCCGAACGCTTCAACCTCGTCATCCGCGGTGGGGTCGTCGAGCCCACCCTGCACCTGCTCCGCGAGGTCGTTCAGCGCGGGATCGAGCGGGGTGAGGTGCGTCCCGACGCGGCGAACTCGTATGTCTTCGACGCCGTCCCGGCGATGATGATGTACCGCTCCAAGGTGTGCGCGAGCGAATGGAGCGAGCTCGATCTCCAGGAGATGATCGACCAGATGATGGTCCCGCTGCTGTGCGTGCGGGCCGGCTGACGGGCCCGTGCGGGTTGGCCGACGGGTCTGCGCGGGTTGGCCGGCCGGTGTGCGCGGGCCGGCCGGTGTACGTGGGTTGGCCGGTGCACGTGGGTTGGCCGAGCGGCCTGCGCTGGCCGGTCGGCGGGTGTGCGCGGGCAGGTCGGCCGGCCTGGTTGGTGTGCGAGCGTCGGCCGGCCGGTGTTCGAGGGCCGGTCTGTCGGTCAGGGAGGGTCGGCCGGCGGCTGTCCGCGGACAGGTCGGGCGGGTGTGCGAGGGCTGGCCGGCTGGTTGGTGTGTGAGGGCCGGATGGTGAGTGCGCGCGGGCGGGCCGGCTTGTGTGTGGGGGCGGGACGGCTGGTCCGTGAGGGAGCTCCTGTCGGTTCGCGAGGGGTGGTCGGTCGGCGTGCGCGGGGCTGCTCCGGCGGCGCCGGGGAGGGCTTTCTGGCGGCCCGGGGACCTGGGTGTCGCGAGGGGCCGCGGGCGGCGTAGTCTGAGTGCGCCATGCCGTACGAACCCCCCACTCATACCGTCGAGCGCTCCCTCCGCGCCACGACCGGTGCGAAGGTCATCGCCGGTGTCGACGAGGTGGGGCGCGGTGCCTGGGCCGGCCCTGTCACCGTCTGCGCCGCCGTCACCGGACTGCGCCGCGCGCCCGAAGGCCTCACCGACTCCAAGCTCCTGACCGTCAAGCGCAGGACCGCGCTCGCCGTGGAGTTGGAGAAATGGGTGACGGCGTACGCCCTCGGGCACGCCTCCCCGGAGGAGATCGACCGACTGGGCATGACGGCCGCGCTGCGCCTCGCGGCCGGACGCGCCCTGGACGCCTTGCCGGTCCGCCCCGACGCGGTCATTCTCGACGGGAAGCACGACTATCTCGGCGCTCCCTGGAGGGTCCGCACGGTGATCAAGGGCGACCAGTCCTGCATCGCCGTCGCGGCGGCCTCGGTGATCGCCAAGGTGCAGCGCGACAAAATGATGGCCGAACTGGGTATCGACCATGCAGACTTCGGCTTTGCGGCCAACGCCGGGTACCCGTCGCCGGTCCACAAAGCCGCGCTGGAGGAGCGGGGCCCCACCCCGTACCACCGGTTGTCGTGGGCGTATCTTGATGCGCTGCCCCAGTGGCGGCACCTCAAGAAGGTCCGCAGCTTGGCGGATGGAAGCGTTCCGGAGATCGAGGGCCAGCTCGGCTTCGATTTCTGACGATTCCGTTCGCACTCATGTGCCACCCGCCGGGGCGAATCGCACCGGCGTTTGATAGACATCAGCTCATGCCTCTCATTCCCGAGGAGCCTCAGATTCACGAGAGTGCCCAGGGTCCCCGCGTCACTCCGGCCAGTGGCCGTACCGCGCCGACCCCTCGCCCTGTACCCGGTCCCCGTCCCGCGGCCCCGCCGCGTCCCGGCCGTCCGGGTCCTGTCCGGCCCATGCCGGCCCAACGCACCCCGCGCGAGCCGGTCGTGGCCGCGCCGGGGCCGTCCCCCGAGCCGGTCGCACCCGTGGCCGGCACCGCGCAGATCCAGCTCGTCCCGGCCTCGGCCGACGGTGCGCTGGACGCCGCGGAAGAAGCCGTCGACCTGCTGCTGGAGTCGGGCCGCGCTCCCGGTGAGGTGCTGGTGATCACCACCGGCGATCCGCACCCGTGGGCCGCGCACGAACTCTCCTTCGGCGAGGCCGCCTACTGGGCGCAGCACGACGCCGGCGACGACGTCTTCTACGCCGACGCCGCTGCCGCCGGCCGTGTCGCTTCCCGTCCCGTGGTCGTGGTCGCGGTCAACGGTGGTTCCGGCGCGGTCGCCGCGACCGCCCTGCCTCTGGCCCTCGGCCGGGCCGGTGCCCTGCTGATCGTCTGCGGTGACCCGCAGCAGATCAACTCGGTCCTGGCCGCAGGCGTCTGAGCACGTTCCGGACCCGGTCCGGAACGCGCCCGGCGGAACGCTGAGGGTGCCGCCACGGCGGCACCTGCACGGCGGTCGCCTCGGCGTACCCGTATGCGTTCGCACCCGCGGGCCGCTCGCCTGTCGTTCGTCCATGTGATGTCGAGGCGGCATGGCGTCGGCCTGTCCCTCACCCGAGGGCCTTCCGGCTCCGGGCGGGTGTCACCGCGGCTCACGGTGGTGGTGTCACCGCGGCGCACGGCGGATGTCACCGACGTGCTCGGTGCCTGTCACCGGACGGAGGCCGGCCGCCCTTCACATGCGCCGTCCAGGTTGGTCGCGTGTGCGCGCAGGAGTGCCTCGTCCCGCACACGCACGGTCATCCAGCGTGCGCCCTGCTCGATGCGCGCCTCCCGGCCGCCGAGCGTGGGTGCGCTCCGGAGCCGAGCCGCACATTCGTGACGCACCGGCGCCTGAGTGGTACCACCCCTGTGCCGCCCGGCCGAGCGTGTGCGGTCCGCCTCCCCCCGGGGCGGGCCGCCGCCCGCGACTCACCCGCCTCTCAGCGGGCGGCCGCCCGGCGCATCACCTCGGACGCGACGCCTCCGGTGCGAGGCAGCGGCGGCATCACCTCACCCACGTAGAACTCCGGCGCCGAGTCGGAATTGGGGCGGCGTCCGCCGCGGCCCTCGCCCAGAACCTGCCAGCCGTCACGTGTCAGCGTGATGTACGCGCCGCATCGCAGCCCGTGGAGCGTGCAGGCATCGCGCAGTCCCCACATCCAGGCCCCGTCCTCCTCCGTCCAGCGCGCGTCCCCTTCCCGGCAGTACAGCAGTACGGCCGTGCGCGCGGGAGTGCGGCGCCGCAGATCGTGCGGGATGACCCGGCGCAACTGCGCGAGCAGTGCGTTGCGGAACATCCAGCCGTCGGCGGGTGCCGGACGCCGGGTGAAGGACGCGCTCGCCATCAGCCGCTCGTCGTGGTCGAGCACCGCGACGACCGCGGTCGACGGTCTGGGCCGGTGCCGGGCGTGAAGGCCGCTCACGACCTCACGGGGATCGCGCAGAAGCGGAATTCCGGCCGAGGCCCATTCGGCGGGTTCCAGCATGCGGGTCAGTGGGTTGGTGGAAGCGGCGGACAGGTCGGGAGACGTCGACATGGTTGCCGCCGAGGACGGAGCGAATCCGAAGGTCACGGTCCTCCCTTCGGCTACGTGCCCAGACAGCGGGCGGGGTCGGACTGGGGGAATGGCACGCCGCAGCAGAGCCCTACCGGACCACGGGCAAACCGTGCGGGGAGCGGAGCTCAATTCTTCCTGTCGAACTGGGTTGCGGCAACGAGCAATTGGGGCCGCAGACCGGTTTCGGGTGATTAGCGCCCTATATACCTGCCCGGTGTTCCGAATCGCGACACACGAGTCAGGCCTGTACGGCGAGGACCAGCGGCAACACTGCCTGGGCGCCCGCTCTGCGCAGCATCCGCGATGCCACCGCCAGCGTCCAGCCCGTGTCCGTGGCGTCGTCCACCAGCAGTACCGGACCCTCCGCCTCTCTCAGGACGTCGGCCAGCCGCGGTGGCACGGTCAGGGCCCCGTCCAGCGCCTTCAGTCGCTGTGCGCTGTTGCTCCGGGAGATCTGGGTCGCCTCGCCGACGTACTCCACGGATCCCAGCAGCGGCAGCCGGCCGATCTCCGCGATCCGCGCGCCGAGCGAGTGGATCAGCTGCGGCCGCGAGCGCGAGGCGATGGTCACCACGCCGACCGGGCGCGGCTGTGCGTCGGGCTGCCCCGAGGCCCAGCCGCCGGGGCCTTTCGCCCAGTCGGCCAGGACACCGACCACGGCTTGGGCGACATCGTCCGGAACAGGCCCGTCCGGGGCCTGCGGGGTGAGCATCGGCCGCAGCCGGTTGCCCCAGCCGATGTCCGAGAACCGCCCCAGGGCGCGCCCCGTAGCGGCCTGTTCGCCGGCCGGGATGCGGCCCTTCAGCTCGACGCCGACCGCGGCCAGCCCGGTCGGCCACATCTTCCGGGGCTCGACCTCGACGCCCGCGCGGTCCAGCTCGCCGTTCGCCGCGTCCAGCGCGGCGGCGGACACGGACGCCTGGAACCGCCCGCCGGCACAGTTGTCGCAGCGCCCGCACGGCGCGGCGCCCTCGTCGTCCAGCTGCCGTCGCAGGAACTCCATGCGACAGCCGGTCGTCGACACGTAGTCCCGCATCGCCTGCTGTTCCGTCGCCCGCTGTTTGGCCACCCAGGCGTAGCGCTCCGTGTCGTAAGTCCAGGGCATGCCCGTGGAGATCCAGCCGCCCTTGACCCGGTGCACGGCCCCGTCCACGTCGAGCACCTTGAGCATGGTCTCCAGGCGGGACCTGCGCAGCTCGACCAGCGGTTCCAGCGCGGGCAGGGAAAGGGGGCGCTCGGCCCGGGCCAGTACGTCCAGAGTGCGTCGCACCTGCTCCTCCGGGGGGAAGGCGATCGAGGCGAAGTACTCCCAGATCGCCTGGTCCTCCTTGCCCGGCAGGAGCAGCACCTCCGCGTGCTCCACACCGCGGCCCGCGCGTCCCACCTGTTGGTAGTAGGCGATCGGGGAGGAGGGGGAGCCCAGGTGCACCACGAAGCCCAGGTCGGGTTTGTCGAAGCCCATGCCCAGCGCCGACGTGGCGACCAGCGCCTTGACGCGATTGGCGAGCAGGTCCTCCTCGGCCTGCTGGCGGTCGGCGTTCTCGGTCTTCCCGGTGTACGACGCCACGGTGTACCCGCTCTGGCGCAGGAACGCGGTGACCTCCTCGGCCGCGGCCACGGTCAGCGTGTAGATGATCCCCGAGCCCGGCAGGTCGTTCAGGTGCTCGGCGAGCCAGGCCATCCGGTGCGCGGCGTCCGGCAGCCGCAGCACCGCGAGACTCAGGCTCTCCCGGTCCAGCGGGCCGCGCAGAACCAGCGCGTCGGTGCTCACGCCCGTGCCCAGTTGCTCCGCGACATCGGCCGTCACGCGCGCGTTCGCCGTCGCGGTGGTGGCCAGCACCGGGGTGTCGGGCGGGAGGTCGGCGAGCATGGTGCGCAGGCGGCGGTAGTCCGGCCGGAAATCATGGCCCCAGTCGGAGATGCAGTGCGCCTCGTCAACCACCAGCAGACCGGTGGCCGCGGCCAGTTTGGGCAGCACCTGGTCTCGGAAGTCGGGGTTGTTCAGCCTTTCCGGGCTCACCAGCAGGACGTCGACCTCGCTCGCCGCCACCTCGGCCTGGATGGTCTCCCACTCCTCCGTGTTGGAGGAGTTGATCGTCCGTGCGCGGATTCCGGCGCGGGCCGCCGCCTCCACCTGGTTGCGCATCAGCGCGAGAAGCGGCGAGACGATCACCGTCGGCCCGGCGCCCAGTTCGCGCAGCAGCGCGGTCGCGACGAAGTAGACCGCGGACTTGCCCCAGCCGGTGCGCTGGACGACCAGCGCTCTGCGCTTGTCGGCCACCAGCGCCTCGATCGCGCGCCACTGGTCCTCGCGCAGCCGTGCCTCCCCGGCCCGCGCGCCGACCAGCCGGGCCAGGACGGCGTCGGCCGTGGCGCGGAGGGTGTCGCGGGAGGCGTCGTGTGCGGTGTCGGGGGCTGTCGTGGGTCGCGGGTCTTCGTTGGTCATGGCTCCATGCAACCGGATGGGTCCGACAAAGCGCGAACGAGACGTCGAGCTGTGGACAACTTCTGTCGTGATCATGCTGACCGTTATCCACAGGCTCAACCGGAATCTTGTGATCCGCGAGATGGTCGCCGCATGACGAATCACGACGAATCGGCCGGTACGTCCGGCGACAAGAACATCAGCGCGGTCGGTGGACGCGGCGGGAACCCCGGGTGCGACCGATCCGGCGGCGGAGGCGATCAGGGCGGCCGCAACGGGCCGGGCGGGCGCGCCGCAGACGGCTGGGACGCTTTGGACACCCCGTCGGCGGACGCGTGGAACGGTCCGGACGGCGAGTCCGGCGAGGGGTGGGACGGTCCGGACGGTCTGACCGGACGTGGGGGCCGGGACCGGCCGTTCCGTCAGGCCGGCCCGGAGGTCCGTGACGGTACGGCCGTTCCCGGCGTGCTGCGCCACGGGGGCGGCGGGGGCCGTGCCCGCGACCACCGGCACGCGGGCGGTGTGAGCCTCCCGGGCGGGGAACATCAGGTGACTCTCCGTACCCCGGCGGAGCTGGCTGACGCGCTGCCCTATCTCCTCGGGTACCGCCCCGAGGACAGCATCGTGCTGGTCGCCCTGCACGACCGGGAGCGGCGGGGCCGGTTCGGCGGCCGGGCCCGACTCGGCATTCCGGCCCACGCCGAGGACTGGCCGTCCGCCTCCGATGAGCTCGCCCAGGGACTGGTGAAAGGGAGCGAGCGCCGGGGCGCCCGCCCCGGGAGCATGGTGGCGTACCTGTGCCAGGAACCCGGGAAGGGGGAATCGGGACGGGACGTGATGGAACGTCTGCGCCCGCTCGCACAACTGCTGCGGACGGCCTGCGGACGTCTCGACGTTCCCGTGATCGAGGCTCTCTGCATCTCCGACGGCCGTTTTTGGACCTACACCTGCCCAGGTCAGGGATGCTGCCCGGCGGAAGGCACCTCGATGGGACTGCCGGGCACGTCCGTCCTCGCCGCCGCCGCGACGTACGCGGGCCTTCAAGTGCGCGGATCCCTGAAGGACCTGACGGCCAGGTTTCTTCCCTGGGAGTCGGCCGCCGCGCTGGGCCAGGAGGTGGCCCTCGACACGGCCAGCATGGCTCTCGTACCGAGGATCCTGGAGGACGACAGCCGGGCCGAGGTGGCCGAGGAGGCCCTCGCGCTGGCCCGGCGGATCAAGGACCGGCTCGCGGCGGCCTTCCCCGTGTCGGGCACGCGTCCGTCGGACCTGCGCGACGACGGACTCCTCGAGAACGACGAGGCCGCCACGCTGATCCTCGGCCTGCAGGACCGCACGACCCGTGACCGAGCCGCGCAGTGGATGGAGGGCGACGAGGCAGCCCCTGCGCTGCGCCTGTGGCGGGCACTGGCCCGTCGCTGCGTCGGCCCCTACCGCGAGCACGCGGCGGCACCCCTCACCCTCGCGGGATGGGTCGCCTGGTCCATGGGAGACGAACTGGAGGCACGAGAAGCGCTCGCCATGGCGCTCGGCGCCGATCCCGACTATCTGTTCGCCCGTCTTCTCCACCAGGCATGCAATGAAGGGCTGGATCCGGAATCCGTCCGGCGCTGTCTGCGTGCCCAGCGCACGGACCACGGCCCGACCGACACGGAGCGACCGACCGACTCCGGCACACCGCTTCCGGAGGACGGCCTGATGACGCCCGGTTCCGCCGGGGAGCCGTCAGACCTGATGACGCCCGGTTCCGTCGGTGAGCCGTCAGGCCTGACGACGCGCGGTTCCGCCGGGGAGCCGTCCGGCCAGAAGATCCCTGGCTCCGCTCGGGAGGTGCCCGGACCGAAGACCCTTGGTTCCCGCGCGTCGGACACCTCGCACTCGGCGCCTGGCACCCGACGCCGCCGCAGGCCCCGACCGGCCACGATCGGCGGCAGCCGACCGGGCCGTCGCGGCCCCGGCGCTTCGAACAACCAGGGGTGCCGCCCGGCAGGCGATGCCTCACGGGCAGGGGACCCGCCGAGGCGGGTGGCGGACCGGGCGGACGACCGGCCGCGCAGGCGGGGCGACAGTGAGCCGCACGGTGGCGGGGAGGACACGTGAGTGGCTGGGGCGCAGCACGGCGGGACAGATCGGGGACGAAGACCGGCCGGCACGCTCGGCCGAGGCGGGCCGGGGTTCCCGGTCCGCCCAGGCCGGGCCGCGTCCCGAGCCGACCACTGCCGGACGGCACGTTGCCCGGCGGGCCAGGCCGGCTTCCGCGCGGTTGGCGACCGGTCGACCGGTGCTCGTGCGATCGGTGGGCCGTCCCACCGCCATTCGGTCGGCTTCCTGGGCACATGCGTGACCCCGGACAGGGCTGTCCCGTTCACCTGAGTGGCGGAATCCCTGGCCGGATTGCGCCGCCGCAACGCCCGCGACCCCGCGGAGCCCCCACCCGGAGCCGAGCGCGCTCCAGGCGCACCGAGCGCGGAGGAAGCCACCCCATGTCCATGCCTCATCCGTCCTCGGCGCCCGACGGTCGCCGTCCGACCGGGCACGAGCCCGCACAGCCCGCCGGACGCGGGGGCGCTCCGGCTGCCCCACGACCGGGCCGCGAAGCGGGTGCGCCCTTCTTCCCGGCAGGACGCGGACCCGGCACTCTCCGGACGGCCCTTCCCGTGCCGGGCCGGCCGGCGGACTTGCCGCCGGCCCACACCACCCTGATCTGCGCCGCCCTTCCCGGACTGGCGATCTCGACGGAGGAAGGACAAATGACCGGCCGCGGCCTCGAGGGCTTCTACATGGCGGGCCGGCGGACTCTGTCCCGCTGCCTGGTCCGGGTCGCGGACCGGGAACCGCTCGCGATGCAGGCCCGGATGCTCGCGGCCGACCGGGCCCGCTTCGTGGGCGCGCTGCGCGCGGCCCCCGACACCGGCCCGGATCCGGACGTGGTCGTCGAGCGAACCCGCCATGCGGAGGGCATCGAACGGATCACCCTGCGCAGCTCGGCTCTTCGGGCCCTGCGCCTGCCCCTCGAGGTCGCCCTCGGGACGGACCTCGCGGAACTGGGCGACGTCGCCTCGGGACGAGGAGGGCCTGAACTGCCCGCCACCGTCCACGCCGCCGGCCTGCGCTGGTCCTGCCCCACGGGCCACGTGACCGTCTCCGCCGACCCGCCGCCCACCGACGCCCTGGCCTCGGCGGGGATGCTGCGCTGGGAACTCGAACTGCCACCGGGCGGCACCCTCACGGTGGAACTGCGCGTCAGACCGGAGGGGCAGGGGCCGGTCAGGGGGGTGGGCCGCGGCGCGGCGAGCCCGTTCGCCGAGGCCGGGGTGCTGAGTGACGAGCCCGGGGCCGAAGCGCTCCTGAGCACCTGTGCCGATGACCTTCGCGCCCTGCTGCTGCGCGACCCCCGGCATCCGGCCGACACGCACCTCGCGGCCGGGGCCCCCTGGCGCTGCGGACTGGCTCCGGCCGAGGCACTGGCCGCGGCCCGGATGACCCTGCCGCTCGGCACACGTCTCGCCGCGGGCACGCTGCGAACCCTCGCCCGCACCCAGCTCACCGGTCCGGGACCGCACTCCGGGCTGATTCCGGGACCGCTCCGGGACAGCGGGCCGCACCTGCCGCCGGGCTGCACAGCGACCGAGGCGACCCTGTTGTTCCCGGTCCTGCTGGCGGAGGCCTGGCGCTGGGGCCTGGCCGAGCGGGAGGTGGAGGAACTGCTGCCCGCGGCCGAGCGCTGTCTGGAATGGCTGCGGACCGCGGTCGGCGACGGCACGTATCTGCCC
The DNA here is from genome assembly GCF_043078065.1 of Streptomyces sp. NPDC015532. NCBI lineage: Bacteria > Bacillati > Actinomycetota > Actinomycetes > Kitasatosporales > Streptomycetaceae > Streptomyces > Streptomyces sp. NPDC015532. Next base: position 90,554 of record NZ_JBIBSY010000012.1, read on the forward strand.
GACCCGCAGCCGGGCGGACCGTTCCGCTGCGAGACGCAGGCACACGCGCATCGCGCGGCCCTGCTCGGTGCCGGTCTGCTCGACGGTCACGGTCGGACCGGTGGCACGGGGCTGCGGCAGTGGGCCCAGGCCATGCGGGCGGCGTTCCGTGACGACTTCTGGGTCGAGGACCTGGCCGGTGGCCGACCAGCCGCCGCTCGTACCCAGGACGGGCGGCTCCTGCCCCAGCTCGGCTCGGGCACCGCCCATCTCCTCGACACCGGCTTGTCGGGTTCGGGAGAGACGGCACCCGGTCTGCTCGACAAGGTACGGACCGAACAGCTCGCGCGGCTCCTCGGCGGCCCGGCCATGGACTCGGGCTGGGGGCTGCGCAGCCTCGGGGCGAACGAGGCGGCGTACAACCCGTTCGGTCATCGCAGCGGGGCGGTGCGTGTCCACGAGACGGCCGTAGCCGTCACCGGGCTCGCCGCCGCGGGCCACGAGAAGGAGGCCGGCTCGCTGCTGCGCGGCGTCCTGGCGGCGGCCGAGTCCTTCGGCGGCAGACTGCCCGAGATGTACGCGGGGGAGCAGCGCACCCGGGGGAGCGCGCCGCTTCCCCATCCGGCCGCCTCCCGGCCCGCGGCCACCTCGGCCGCCGCCGGGGTGCTGCTGCTCTGCTCCCTGGCCGGGATCCGCCCCGATGCCCCCGCGGGCACGGTGACCCTGCGGCCGTTCCGGGCCGCGCCCCTGGGAGAGATCGTGCTGACGGGCCTGAGGATCTCGGGCGCCCCCTTCTCCGTGCGCGTCAGCAGACTCGGGCTCGCCATGGTCGAGGAAGCGGGCGACGGACTGCAGCTGGGGGTGTGACGCCGCGGTAAGCGTCCTTGACCGGTTGCCCCGCCCGGCGGGGGAGCCGTACGGGACGGAAGTCGATCAACCATGGACCGGGCTCCCGAAGGAGGTGTTTATCGTCAGGCAGACGACTATGATCGCGGCATGCCCTACGACCCGTCAGCCTTTCCGCCCTTCGCCGTGACCGTGGACCTGGTCGTGCTGACCGTGCGCCGCCATGCCCTGTGCGCGTTGGCGGTACGGCGGGGCGAGCAGCCGTTCCAGGGGCGATGGGCACTGCCCGGCGGCTTCGTACGCACCGACGAGGACCTGGCCCAGGCCGCGGCACGCGAGCTGGTCGAGGAGACGGGCCTGTGCGCCCACGACCCCTCCGTGCCCGCCCAGGACAACGGCGCCCACCTGGAGCAGCTCGCGACCTACGGCGACCCCAAGCGCGACCCCCGGATGCGTGTGGTCAGCGTCGCGCATCTCGCCCTCGCCCCCGACCTCCCCGCCCCCCGCGCGGGCGGGGACGCGAACAGCGCGCGCTGGGCACCGGTCGAGGAACTGCTGCAACAAGGCGGGTACGGGCGGGACGGGGAGCAGGCGGCGCCCCTCGCCTTCGATCACGCGCAGATCCTCTCGGACGGCGTGGAGCGCGCCCGGTCCAAGATCGAGTATTCGTCGCTGGCGACCGCCTTCTGCCCCACCGAGTTCACCGTCGGCGAGCTGCGCCGCGTCTACGAGGCCGTCTGGGGCGTGGCGCTCGACCCGCGCAACTTCCACCGCAAGGTGACCGGAACGCCGGGCTTCCTCGTGCCCACCGGGGGCACGACCACGCGCCAGGGCGGCCGCCCCGCCCAGTTGTTCCGCGCGGGCGGCGCCACGCTGCTCAATCCGCCGATGCTGCGCCCCGAGGTCTGAGGGAGGCGGCGGACACGCTTCCGGGCCCACGGGTCTCGGCGTACTCGCCGGACCTGCGAGGCCTATCGGAGGTGAGCCGCATGGCGCCCGGAAAATCCGAAATGTCGCGCTATCTTGCTGTGAGTGATCCAGGCCATCGGACTGACCAGCAACATGCGCAAGGCGCGTCCGCCCGCCGTCGACGACGTCTCCTTCGAGGCGCGCGCGGGCCACGTCACAGCGCTCGTCGGAGCCCAGGGCGCGGGCAAGACGACGGCGCTGAGGCTCATGCTCGAACTCCAACAGGGCCGCGGAATCACCTACTTCCGAGGCAGGCCGCTGCATCGCATCGCCCATCCCTCGCGTGAGGTCGGCGTACTCCTGGGCGAGGTGCCGGGCCATCCGGCGCGCACGGTCCGCGGCCAGCTCCGCATGCTGTGCGCCGCCGCCGGGGTACCCGTGCGCCGCGCGGACGAAGTCCTCGAAGTGGTCGGGCTCGTCAGCCTGCGGGACGAGAGTCTGGGCACGCTGTCCCGCGGCATGGACCGCCGGCTCGGACTGGCCTGCGCGCTCCTGTCCGACCCTCACACCCTCGTGCTCGACGGCCCCGCGGACGGCCTCTCCGTCAGGGAAGGCCGATGGCTGCACGGGATTCTGCGCGCCCACGCGACCCAGGGCGGCACGGTGCTGTTCACCACGGACGACCCCAAGGAGGCCGCGCGAACCGCCGACCGGGTCGTCACGCTGGAGCAGGGACGGCTGGTCGCCGACCAGGAGGTCGTGGAGTTCGCCCGCACCCGGCTCCGGCCGCGAGTGGCCGTCCGCAGTCCGCACGCCGCCCGGCTCGGCTCCCTCCTGACCAAGGAAGCCCGCACGGCGCGGCGCTCCGTGGAAGTCGTGCGTGAGGAGGGCAACCGGCTCTCGGTGTACGGCAGCACCTGCGCCGACGTCGGCGAGACGGCCTTCCGGCACGGCATCCTCGTACACCAACTCGCCGACGAGACGGGGGACATGGGTCCCACGCAGGCCGTGGCGTTCTCGGACGAGGACGGGCGCCCCGCCGACGAGCCGGGCCCCGCCGATCCGCCGGCCGCGGACGCTCTGCCTGACCTTCCGCCCCCCATCGCCGTACGCCAGGCCCGGAGCCCGCTGCGTCCTCTGCGTTACGAACTGCGCAGAGCCGCCGGTGTCAGCACCGGTTACCTGACCGCCGCCGCCGTTCTCGTCACCTCGGTCCTCCTGTCCGTCCTCCTGGCCAGAATCGGGCACACGCCTCAGCCGCGACTGCTGGCCGCGTGGCCGCGCGAACTCCCGCTTCCGCCCGCCGCGCTCGGTGCCGGGCTGCTGGGCGCCGTCGCCTTCGGCGAGGAGTTCCGTCACCCTGCCCTGGCCGCGGACCGCGGCACCGTCCCGCGCCGGCTGGGACTGCTGACCGCCAAGCTCCTCGTCGCCTCGGCCACCGCGGCGATGCTGGCGTTCCTCACCGTGGGATGCGACCTCGAAATGCTCTACCTCGTCTACGGACGGGAGCTCACCGGAGTTCCGTCGGACTGGCTCTCGCTGAGCGCGAGTTGGTTCGGCCTCGTGACGGGCTGTGCGTGGGCGGGCGTACTGGCGGCCGGCATCTTCCGCTCCACCGCCGCCGGGCTCGCGGCGGTCCTCGCCGTGCCGGTCGTCGTCGTACCGCTCGTACAAAAGGTCCTGCGGGGGCCGTCTGTGCGGTCGGCGGCCGGATTCCCGGAGCGGCTCCGGGAAGTGCTTCTCGTGCAGTGGCCGTTCGGCGGCGAGCGCTACCTGCTGGCCGGTGTGCGGGTGCTGGCCCAACCCGTGGGCGGAGCACTGCTGTTGTCGCTGGCCGCACTGCTCTGCGCATATCTGCTCACGACCCTGCGGAGCCGGGTCCGATGACGACCGTCCGCTCCCTTCCGTTCCCCCTGTGCGCACAACTCCCCGAAGAACGCCCATTTCTTTCCGATAAGGCGTCAATTGCGACGGTGTGAGCGATCACCCTTTCGTGTGCTTTTCACCAAAGACCTCAAGGCAGTTGGAGTAGGCGCCGACAAAAGACCCGTGAGTACCCTTGCGCAGACCATGATGACCGCCGCCCGTTCCTCAGACTCCGGCCTCGCCGGACCGGGCGAACTCGACCGTTACCCCTATGTCGACGCGTCCGGAGCCGACCGCGTCGGTCCCCCCGTGTGGGACAGCGCCGAGCCCGAGCTCGGCCGTGTCGGCCGACGTGCCACCGGCAGTCGCGGACGCGGACTGCACGGCCAGCTCGTCCAGCAGCTCGGCCAGATGATCGTCTCCGGCGACCTCGGCGCGGACCGTCCGCTGGTGCCCGAGGAGATCGGCCAGCGGTTCGAGGTCTCCCGGACCGTCGTCCGGGAGTCCCTCCGCGTTCTGGAGGCCAAGGGGCTGGTCAGTGCCCGCCCGAACGTCGGCACGCGCGTGCGTCCTGTCAGCGACTGGAACCTCCTCGACCCGGACATCATCGAATGGCGGGCCTTCGGGCCGCAGCGGGACGACCAGCGGCGCGAGCTGAGCGAGCTCCGCTGGACCATCGAGCCGCTCGCCGCGCGCCTCGCGGCCGGACACGGACGTGAGGACGTGCAGCAGCGGGTCGGCGACATGGTCGAGATCATGGGCCACGCCATGGCGCAGGGCGACGCCCTCACCTTCGCGCGCGCCGACGCCGAGTTCCACTCGCTGCTCATCCAGCTCGCGAGCAACAGGATGCTGGAGCACCTCTCGGGGATCGTGTCGGCGGCTCTCCAGGTCTCCGGTGCCCCGGTCACCGGCTGTGACCGGCCGAACGAGGCCTCGCTGGGTCACCACGCGCGCATCGTCGACGCCCTCGCGGCGGCCGACGGCGCGGCGGCCGAGGCGGCCATGCGGCAGCTCCTCACCGTCCACCCCGAGGTGGAGCGTGTCGTGCCCGCGCCGCGCGAGCACTGATCGCGCGCCGAGGGTGACGCGGTCCGGGGCGCGTGTGCGTCCGTGGCGGCGTCGGACCCGTGAGTCATCACCCGTCGGGACCTCGCCGAATCCTTCGTGGATGAGGTGAGGTCCCGACGGTGCGACCGGGCGGCGGATCATGAACTAACCTTGCTTGATAGGATCTGTCATCTTTTGGGCACTTACGGGGTGTGACTCGGGCCACGCAGATTGGGCGTAACGCTCTTGGGACCAGCGCGATGACCTAAGAGGTGATAGCCGAGGAAGGAATACAGACGCCGTGTGTGGCGCTGTGCATCTTCCCGGCCCCGCCCGCGCCGTCGGCCCATCCCCAGTCGGCGGTCGTCGGCTCCTGTCCGTAGTGGACGGGGCCGGAAGCCGTTTTCCAACGTTCCGAGAGGTTGTTCGTGTCGGCCAGCACATCCCGTACGCTCCCGCCGGAGATCGCCGAGTCCGTCTCTGTCATGGCGCTCATCGAGCGGGGAAAGGCTGAGGGGCAGATCGCCGGCGATGACGTGCGTCGGGCCTTCGAAGCTGACCAGATTCCGGCCACTCAGTGGAAGAACGTACTGCGCAGCCTCAACCAGATCCTCGAGGAAGAGGGTGTGACGCTGATGGTCAGTGCCGCGGAGCCCAAGCGCACCCGAAAGAGCGTCGCAGCGAAGAGTCCGGCCAAGCGCACCGCCACCAAGACCGTGGCGGCCAAGACGGTGACCACCAAGAAGGCCACCGCCACCGCGGCTCCGGCTGCCCTCGCCGACGATTCGGCTGAGGACGCCTCCGCAGGCAAGCCCGCCGCAGCCAAGAAGACGACGGCGAAGAAGGCCGTCGCCAAGAAGACCGTCGCCAAGAAGACGGCGGCCAAGAAGACGAGCGCCAAGAAGGACGACGCCGAGCTCGTCGACGACGAGGCGACCGAGGAGACCCCGGGCAAGGCCGGCGCGGAGGAGACCACCGAGGACGGCGCCCAGGGCTTCGTCCTGTCGGACGACGACGAGGACGACGCGCCCGCTCAGCAGGTCGCCGCCGCCGGTGCCACCGCCGACCCGGTCAAGGACTACCTCAAGCAGATCGGCAAGGTCCCGCTGCTCAACGCCGAGCAGGAGGTCGAGCTCGCCAAGCGCATCGAGGCCGGTCTGTTCGCCGAGGACAAGCTGGCCAACGCCGACAAGCTCGCCCCCAAGCTCAAGCGTGAGCTCGAGATCATCGCCGAGGACGGCCGCCGCGCCAAGAACCACCTGCTGGAGGCCAACCTCCGTCTGGTGGTCTCCCTGGCCAAGCGTTACACCGGTCGTGGCATGCTCTTCCTGGACCTCATCCAGGAGGGCAACCTCGGTCTGATCCGCGCGGTCGAGAAGTTCGACTACACCAAGGGCTACAAGTTCTCCACGTACGCCACCTGGTGGATCCGTCAGGCGATCACCCGCGCCATGGCGGACCAGGCCCGCACCATCCGTATCCCGGTGCACATGGTCGAGGTCATCAACAAGCTCGCGCGCGTCCAGCGTCAGATGCTCCAGGACCTGGGCCGTGAGCCCACCCCGGAGGAGCTGGCCAAGGAACTCGACATGACCCCCGAGAAGGTCATCGAGGTCCAGAAGTACGGCCGCGAGCCCATCTCCCTGCACACTCCGCTGGGCGAGGACGGCGACAGCGAGTTCGGTGACCTCATCGAGGACTCCGAGGCCGTCGTGCCGGCCGACGCGGTCAGCTTCACGCTTCTCCAGGAGCAGCTGCACTCCGTCCTCGACACCCTGTCCGAGCGCGAGGCGGGTGTCGTCTCGATGCGCTTCGGTCTCACCGACGGTCAGCCGAAGACCCTCGACGAGATCGGCAAGGTGTACGGCGTGACCCGCGAGCGGATCCGCCAGATCGAGTCCAAGACCATGTCGAAGCTGCGTCACCCGTCGCGTTCCCAGGTGCTGCGCGACTACCTCGACTAGGCCTCGGCCGCACGTCGACGAGGGCCCGACCTCCTTTGGGGGGTCGGGCCCTCGCCGTGTGCGCGGAGTGCGTGCCTTCGCTCACTGGATCACTCTGGGTGTTCCACGACCCTCCCAGTGTGAGGAGCGCGCATGCGCCGTCCCTACGCCCCGGCCCTGGCCCTTGCGGCCGCCACAGCGGTGATATCACTGACGACCCCCGCCCTGGCGTCCTCCGACAGCGTTGTCATAGGAAGCCGTCCGGTCCAGATCTCCGAGAGTCCCTGGACGGTCGCACTGTCCAGCCGTGACCGGTTCGGGGGTACACGCGCGGGACAGTTCTGCGGAGGAGTGGTGGTCGGCCCGACCACGGTCCTGACCGCGGCCCACTGCCTGGGCGAGGACGTGCTGGGGGCGCCATCGCGGGACGGGGGCGACCTGAAGGTCATCGCCGGACGCGGGGACCTGATGTCCGGCGACGGCAAGGAGATCTCCGTACGCGACGTCTGGGTCAACCCGCACTACGACAGCGATACGAACGCCGGTGACTTCGGCGTACTGACGCTCGCCGAGCCGCTGCCGGCCTCCTCCGTGATCCGTATGGCCGCCGCGGGCGACCGGGCGTACGACCCGGGGACCGCCGCCGTCGTCTACGGCTGGGGCGATCTGACGGGCGGCGGCGACTACGCGAGCAGTCTGCGGGCCGCCGACGTGCACGTGCTTCCCGACGCCGCGTGCGAGCGGGCCTACCCCGGTGACGAGTCCGGGACCTACGACGCGGCGTCCATGGTCTGCGCGGGAGAGCAGGAAGGCGGCCGTGACGCCTGCCAGGGGGACAGCGGCGGCCCGCTGGTCGCCCAGGGCCGTCTCATCGGCCTGGTGTCCTGGGGGAGCGGCTGTGGGCGCGCGGAGAGCCCTGGTGTCTACACGCGGGTCTCAGAGGCGGTCCAGGCGCTGAACGCGGACCGCTGAGAGCGCTCGGCGTCGCGATACGAGTGTGGGGGGGGGCCCCCCCCCCCGGGGGGGGGGGGGGCCCCCCCCCCCCCCCGCCCCGCGGCCCCCCCGGGGGGGGGGGGGGGCGGGTGGGGGGAGAGGGGTATTTTTGATGAGAGGGCC
>NZ_JBIBSY010000012.1:98272-313499 GCF_043078065.1 Streptomyces sp. NPDC015532
GGGTGGTGCCCCGGGGGGGGCCTGGGGGGGGCCCGGGCGGCCCGCGGGGCCGGGGGGGGGGGGGGGGGGGGGGTGGGGGGGGGGGCCCCCCCCCGGGGGCGGGGGCCCCCCCCCCCACTCACCGGCCTGTCGCCGGTACCCGCTCGTCGTTGATGCGAAGGGTCAGCGATCTTCGTCGTTGACGCTCTCGGGAACGGACGTGAGCCGCTCCGTCTCGTCCTGTATCTCAGCGGCGATCTTCTTGAGTTCCGGCTCGAACTTGCGACCGTGGTGGGCGCAGAAGAGCAGTTCTCCGCCGCTCAGGAGGACGACGCGCAGATATGCCTGGGCGCCGCAACGGTCGCAGCGGTCAGCGGCCGTCAGCGGGCTCGCGGGGGTCAGAACAGTAGTCACGTCGCCTCTTCTCTAGCTCGACGAGCTGTCGTACCAGGGTCAACATCCAACCAGGCCGAAAACGTTCCCGCTCGCGGCTTTTCCTCGAAATTTTCTTTCGAGCCGGCTGTCTGCTGCCGGTTGGCGGCGAATGAGCCGTATTGCGTGTCTTTGTGTCTGTACGGGTTCGCGCTGTCTGTCGGGTGTCGGTCCTCCCGGCTGGATTGCCGGTTGTTCATGAGGACGTGCCCGGAGCCTAAATGGTTCATGCCTCGAAGGGAACGTGATATGTACTTCACTCCATCGAGGGATCGAACACCCATGCGATCCTGGACTAGGGTGAGTTCGTGCGAGGGTGGTGCTACAACGGCTCTACCAGGCCTCGGTACCCTCTGAACGGCGACCGAAGCCGGGCCCTTGCCCAAAAGGGTCCTCCATGAAATTCAGCGAGGAGCGAACCGCGTGACCGCCGATAAGTCCGTGCCGTCCACAGCGCTGCTGACCGGAGCAGAGCGTGACGGTTCCAACTACACCGCGCGGCACCTCCTCGTCCTTGAGGGGCTCGAGGCGGTGCGGAAGCGCCCGGGCATGTACATCGGGTCGACCGACAGCCGTGGCCTGATGCACTGCCTCTGGGAGATCATCGACAACTCCGTGGACGAGGCCCTCGGGGGCTACTGCGACCACATCGACGTGATCCTGCACGACGACGCCTCCGTCGAGGTGCGGGACAACGGCCGCGGCATCCCCGTCGACGTGGAGCCCAAGACCGGCCTCTCCGGCGTCGAGGTCGTCATGACCAAGCTGCACGCCGGCGGCAAGTTCGGCGGCGGGTCGTACGCGGCCTCCGGTGGCCTGCACGGCGTGGGCGCCTCCGTCGTGAACGCGCTCTCCGCCCGCCTGGACGTCGAGGTCGACCGCAACGGCCAGACCCACGCCGTGAGCTTCCGCCGCGGCACGCCCGGAGCCTTCAAGGCCGACGGACCCGAGGCCGCCTTCGACGCGTCGAGCGGGCTGCGCAAGCTCAAGAGGATCCCGAAGACCCGCACCGGCACGCGTGTGCGCTACTGGGCCGACCGCCAGATCTTCCTCAAGGACGCCAAGCTCTCCCTGGAACACCTCCACCAGCGTGCCCGGCAGACCGCCTTCCTGGTGCCGGGCCTGACCATCGTCGTCCGTGATGAATTCGGACTCGGCGAAGGCGGCAGCAAGGGCGAGGAGTCGTTCCGCTTCGACGGCGGCATCAGCGAGTTCTGTGAGTTCCTGGCCACCGACAAGCCGGTCTGCGACGTCCTCCGCTTCAGCGGGCAGGGGACCTTCAAGGAGACCGTCCCGGTCCTCGACGAGCACGGGCAGATGACCCCGACCGAGGTCACCCGTGAACTGGGCGTCGATGTCGCGATGCGCTGGGGCACGGGATACGACACGAATCTGAAGTCGTTCGTGAACATCATCGCCACGCCCAAGGGCGGCACCCATGTCGCCGGCTACGAGCAGGCCGTCGCCAAGACGATGAACGAGGTCCTGCGGACCAAGAAGCTGCTGCGGGTCGCCGAGGACGACATCGTCAAGGACGACGCGCTGGAGGGCCTCACGGCCGTCGTCACCGTGCGTCTCGCCGAGCCCCAGTTCGAGGGGCAGACGAAGGAGGTCCTCGGTACCTCGGCCGCCCGCCGCATCGTGACGAACGTGGTGACCAAGGAACTCAAGGCGTTCCTGACCTCCACCAAGCGGGACGAGGCCGCGCAGGCGCGGGTCGTCATGGAGAAGGCCGTCGCCGCCGCGCGCACGAGGATCGCCGCCCGGCAGCACAAGGACGCGCAGCGCCGCAAGACGGCTCTGGAGTCCTCCTCGCTGCCCGCCAAGCTCGCCGACTGCCGCAGCGACGACGTCGAGCGCAGTGAGCTGTTCATCGTCGAGGGCGACTCCGCGCTGGGTACGGCGAAGCTGGCCCGGAACTCCGAGTTCCAGGCACTGCTGCCGATCCGGGGCAAGATCCTCAACGTTCAGAAGGCGTCCGTGACGGACATGCTGAAGAACGCCGAGTGCGGTGCGATCATCCAGGTCATAGGGGCCGGCTCCGGGCGGACCTTCGACATCGACGCCGCGCGCTACGGGAAGATCATTCTCCTCGTCGACGCCGACGTCGACGGCGCGCACATCCGGATTCTGCTGCTGACGCTGTTCCAGCGCTACATGCGGCCCATGGTCGAGTCGGGGCGGGTGTTCGCGGCGGTTCCGCCGCTGCACCGGATCGAGCTCAGCCAGCCCAAGAAGGGGCAGGACAAGTACGTCTACACGTACTCGGACCGTGAGCTGCGGGAGACGGTGCTGGAGCTGCAGCGCAAGGGCGTGCGCTACAAGGACTCGATCCAGCGGTACAAGGGCCTCGGCGAGATGGACGCCGATCAGCTGGCGGAGACGACGATGGACCCGCGGGTCCGGACGCTGCGGCGGATCAACATCTCCGACCTGGAGGCTTCCGAGCAGGTGTTCGACCTGCTGATGGGGAATGACGTGGCGCCGCGCAAGGAGTTCATCTCCAGCTCTGCCGCGACGCTGGACCGGTCGCGTATCGACGCGTAGCCCTCCGGGCGCATTCCGAGTGGGACCCGCTGGGTGGGGCCGTGCTCGTACATCCGCCCGTCGCCGTCGGATCGGACGTTGGCTTCGCAGGAAGCCACAGTTCGATCCGGACGTGAGCGACGGGCAAACGATGTACGGCACGGCCCTTCGCGCATCCCTGCCTGCGAGTGCAGAGTGCCTTCCGAGGACCTTCCGGTCCCCCTGGCCCTTCCGGCTGCGAGTGCGACGCACCCCCTCCGGCTGGGCCGGCCGGAGGCAGGTCCAGGCCGTCTGGCCACCGTCGGCCGCGGAGCAGCTTCAGCCCCTCCGGCGCTTGAGGAGCGGGGTCCGGGGCGGAGGGCGGAGCCCCAGGTACGGGACGGGCAGGGGCGGAGGGGGCGATACAAGCCTTTGGGTCACCGGCCCGGGCTCGGGCCCCCTGGTGGGGCACTGTGCGGGTGGAATCCACCCGTGGGTGGAGAGGCAGAGGGCGGGGGATCCACCCACGATCCACCCCGGCGCCGATCTCCGAAGGGCTCGATGTCCGTAGCGTCGATGGGGTCGGCAGCGCTCGCTGCGGACACCCGTTTCCCGCTCACGGAGGCCGCGCATGTCCGGGCTCATGAATACCGTGGTGATCTTCGCCGTCGCCGTAGTGGTGATCGCGCGCCAGTTCAGCGCACGCCGCATCAGCTCGGACCGGCGCTGGTGGATCGTGCCCGCCGTTCTCGCGGTCGTGGCGATGCGCGAGCCCGGAGTGATCGACCCGCACCACCAGATCGAGGCATCCCTCCTGCTCGTCACCGAACTGGTGACGGCGCTGGCCATAGGAGCCGGCTGGGCGTGGACGACGCGGATATGGACCGAGCCGGACGGCGCCGTCTGGAGCAGGAGCACCAAGGCCAGCGGAGCCGTCTGGGGCGCGGGTATCTGCCTGCGGCTGGGTCTGTTCGGCATAGGTGCCCTGCTCGGTGTGCACCAGAACTCCTCCGCCCTGATGCTCGGCCTGGCGGCCACCCTGCTGGTCCGCTCCGGGCTCCTGGCCTGGCGGGCGCAGTCCCTGCGGCCTGCGGTGACCGGGCAGAGTCCGGCGTACGGTGACGGGGTCGGCCGTGTCCTGGGGAAGGAGCGCCTGTGACGGACGACGCCTGGACGCGCTGGCCCTCTCGTGAGGCATTGTCCCGCGCGGGTGTGCACAAGGCCCGCCGTGTGCTCTCCCGGGTCACGCGCGTCATCGTCCTCGGCATGCTCGTCGCCACGACACTCACGAACCCGGAGCTCGGCGGCTGGGCGCTCGCCGGAGGCATCACGGGGGTCGCGGTGTGCGGCTTCCTCGCCTGGGGCTTCTGGCGGACCACACTGGAACACCGTCTGCTGCCGGCCCTGGCGTTGCTCGCTCTGCTGCTGGCGGTCGCGGCGGCGGGACACAGTGCGGGCTTCCGGATTCCGGCGCTCGTCCTGCTGTGCGGGTGTGCTGTCGCCGCCATCGAACGGCTGCCCCTCGCGGCGGCCCTCCCGGCCATGGCGGTGGCCCTGAGTGCCTACGCGGCGTTCGACGACGACGCCTGGCTGACGACCGCGGCCACCGCCGTGGGCCTGGCGCTCGCCGGATACGTCCTGCGCCTGGACGCGGAGGCTCGGGCGAGTGCCCAGCGGCTGCTGACCCAGGAACGCGCGGCCCGTGCGGCCGAGGCGGAGTCGGCGGCGCTCGCGGAGCGAGCTCGGATAGCCAGGGAGATCCACGACGTCCTGGCCCACAGCCTCTCCGCACAGCTCGTACATCTGGAGGCGGCACGACTGCTCATCGAGAGAGGAGCGGACCGGGAGATCATCCTCGAACGAGTCGTGGCAGCGCGGGGAATGGCCCGCGAGGGGCTTTCGGAGACCCGGCAGGCACTCTCCGCGCTCCGGGGCGAGATGTCGCCGCTGGAGGACTTCCTCGGCGAACTCGTGGCCACCGCCGACCGCGCCGGTGTCACGGTGACCGGGGAGCGACAGCCGCTGCCGGCGGAAGCCTCCCAGGCGGTGCGACGCGTCGCGCAGGAGGCGCTGACGAACGTACGCAAACACGCTCCGGGAGCCGAAATCCACATCAGGCTGGATTACGGCGAGCACGAAGTGACGCTGGATGTACGGGATTCGGGTGGAAAACCGGGCGACCTCAGCGGTTCGGGAGCCGGGTACGGTCTGCTGGGCATGCGGGAGCGCGCGGAGCTGCTGGGCGGCTCGCTGGACGCGGGACCGGGCGAGGAGGGGTTCGTGGTGACGTTGAAGGTGCCGGTATGACCGAGCGGGCGGAGGGCAGGGCAGCGGCGCGGGTCGTGGTCGCGGACGATCAGACGGTCGTGCGCGAGGGCATTGTGATGCTGCTGGGACTGCTGCCCGGGATCGAGGTCGTCGGAGCGGCCGGTGACGGGGCCGAGGCGGTGAAACTGGTGGCCGAACTCGCCCCGGACGTCGTGCTGATGGATCTGCGCATGCCGCGCTGCGACGGGGTCGAGGCGACCCGGCGCATCCGTGCCGAGCATCCCGGAACCCAGGTGGTCGTGCTCACGACGTTCGCGGACGACGAGTCGCTGTTCCCAGCACTGCGCGCCGGAGCCCGCGGCTATCTGACCAAGGACGCGGGAGGCGACGAGATCGTGCGGGCCGTGGAGAGCGTCCTCTCCGGGGACGCGGGGCTCTCGCCGAGCATCCAGCGACGGCTGCTGGAGCGGCTGTCGGACCCGGAACCGGAGCCCGCCCCGCCCCCGGAGGCCCCGGACGGGCTCACCTCGCGCGAGACGGAGGTGCTCCTGCTGATCGCCGAGGGCCTCAGCAACCACGAGATCGCCCGCAAGCTCCACGTGTCCACGGCCACGGTGAAGACCCACATCAACAATCTCTTCGCCAAGGCGGGTCTCAAGGACCGTGCTCAAGCAGTCCGTTACGCCTATGGGAAAGGTCTCGTACGGCCGCCCGCGGGATGACGTCACCTGATGGGGTGAAGAGCGCGGAGACAGGAGTCAGGGAGCCCTCCGATCTGCACATCCTTGGGTACGCGGCGGAAACGGGTCGCGGACAAGGAGAGTTCGGTGGACAAGCACGACGGCGGCGACACAGGGGAGGTCCGGTTCGACGACCCCTGGTACGACGCGCTCGCTTCCGGCTGGGGCGAGTTGGACGGTACGGGCGCGCTCGCTCCCGCCGTGCCGGCCGCTCGCTCGGAGCACCAAGGACGACCGGGCGGGGCCGCCCTCGTCTACCTGGAGGTGCAGCGCAGTGCCGCCTTCCAGGAAGTACGGGGCCGGTACCGCAGGTTCGTGATTCCGGCCGTCGCCGTCTTCTTCCCCTGGTACGTGGGTTATGTGGTGACCGCGACCACCGCGCCAGGGTTCATGGCACGGCCCGTCGTCGGTGTCGTGAACGTGGGACTGCTCGCGGGACTCGGACAGTTCCTCACGACCTTCCTGCTCGCCTGGGCGTACGCGCGGCACGCGCGGCTGCGCCGTGACCGGGCCGCGCTGGAACTGCGCTGGAACACCCAGGAGATGACGCGGAACGCCGGGAGTGGTGAGCGGTGAGCGGCCACCATCAGACTCTGGCCCTGCTCCTGTTCAGCGCGTTCGTCGCGGTGACGCTGGGGATCACGACATGGGTGAGTCGCCACCGGCACGGTTCGGCCGAAGAGTTCTACGCGGGCGGGCGGCTGTTCTCGCCGATGGAGAACGGCTTTGCCCTCTCCGGGGACTACATGTCGGCTGCTTCCTTCCTCGGTGTCACCGGACTCATCTCCCTGTACGGCTACGACGGTCTGCTGTACGCCGTGGGATTCCTGGTGGCCTGGCTGGTCGTTCTCTTCCTCGTCGCCGAACTGGTGCGCAACTGCGGCCGGTTCACGCTCGCCGACGTCGTCGCGGCCCGGATGGACGAGCGGCCGGTGCGGGTCGCGGCCGGAACGTCCTCGGTAGTGGTGTCCGTGCTGTATCTGGTGGCGCAGATGGTGGGCGCGGGCAGCCTGGTCTCACTGCTGCTGGGAGGCACGAGTGACGCGGCGCGCAACTGGACGGTGATCGGTGTCGGCGCGCTCATGGTGATCTATGTGTCGATGGGAGGGATGAGGGCGACCACCTGGATCCAGATCGTCAAGGCGGTTCTGCTCATCGGCGGCGCCATCGTTCTCACCGTGCTGGTCCTGGTGCGGTTCCACGGGGACATCAACGAACTGCTGCGCACGGCCGCGGGACGCAGCGGTCATGGCAGGGCCTTCCTGGCACCCGGGCTGAAGTACGGCGGTGACTGGACCGCACGCTTCGACTTCATGAGCCTCGGGCTCGCACTCGTGCTCGGCACCGCCGGGTTGCCGCACATCCTGTCGCGCTTCTACACCGTGCCGACCGCGCGGGCCGCCCGGCGCTCGGTGCTGTGGTCGATCGGGCTCATCGGCGGCTTCTACCTGATGACGATCGTGCTGGGCTTCGCCGCCGCCGCCGTCGTCGGTCCCGAGGCGGTGCGCGGGTCGAACGCCGCGGGGAACACCGCCGTTCCGCTGCTGGCGCTGGATCTGGGCGGTGGGGCCGACTCCACCGGAGGAACGGTCCTGTTCGCGATCGTCGCCGCCATCGCCTTCGCCACCATTCTCGCGGTCGTCGCGGGAGTCACCCTCGCGTCCTCGGCGGCCGTGGCGCACGACCTGTACGCCTCGTCGCGTCGCCGCCGCGCGAAACCGCGCGGCGAGGTCACGGTGGCGCGTGCCGCGTCGGTCGGCATCGGCGTGATCGCCATCGCCCTGAGCCTCCTCGCCCGCGATCTCAACGTGGCCTTCCTGGTGGGGCTCGCCTTCGCCGTCGCCGCGTCCGCGAACCTGCCGGTGCTGCTGTTCTCCTTGTTCTGGCGGTCCTTCACGACGCGTGGCGCCGTGTGGGCCGTCTACGGCGGCCTGGTACCCGCGGTGGTGCTCGTGCTGCTGTCGCCTGTCGTGTCGGGCAGCCCCGAATCGCTCTTCCCGGGCGTGGACTTCCAGTACTTCCCGCTTCAGAACCCGGGCCTCGTCTCGATCCCCCTGGGCTTCATCGCCGGCTGGCTGGGCACCGTCACCTCGGCGGAGCCGCCGGACGAGGCCAAGCACGCCGAGATCGAGGTCCGCGCGCTCACGGGCGCCGGGGCCGTGTGAGGGCCGCGGGCGACCGTCCTGAGACGGCATGATCCAAGCGGCTTCCCGCCGTGGGGAATGTCGGCTCAGGGCGCCACCCACGCGTAGCGGTGTTCGGGGCGCCCTGCGTCGCCGTACTTGAGGGTGAGGCGCAGCCGTCCCGCTTGTTCCAGGTGCCGCAGATAGCGCTGGGCGGTCGAGCGGCTCAGGCCGGTCTCGGCGGCCACCTCGTGGGCCGACAGCGGCTGGTTCGCCTGGTGCAGCACATCGCAGATCAGGTCCGTGGTCGGCTCCGAGTGGCCGCTGGGGAGACCGGGGGAGGACGGCGGGGGTGCGGTGCGCAGGGCCCCGAAGATCCGATCGACCTGCTCCTGACCCGTCACACCACGGCCGCCCACCCGGTCGACGGTACGACGCAGGGCGGCATAGGAGTCGAGGCGCGTGCGCAGGGCGGTGAACGTGAACGGTTTGATCAGGTAGTGCAGGGCGCCCAGACGCATCGCCGCCCGTACGGTGGCCACATCGCTCGCCGCGGTGATCATGATCACGTCGGTGCCGTGACCGTTCTCCCGCATCCGGTGGACGAGTTCGAGTCCCGTCCTGTCCGGCAGATAGTGGTCGAGCAGCACCAGATCGACGGGATTGCGCTCGATCGCGGCCAGGGCCTGGGCGGCACTGTGGGCGCGGGCGGCCACCCGGAACCCGGGAACCTTGCTCACGTACTTCGCGTTGATCTCGGCGACGCGGAAGTCGTCGTCCACGACCAGGACGTCAATCATCGGGCCTCTTTCTCTCAAGGCCTGGGCGTATGTTGCGCCCGTGTTTCGGCTCCGCTGTTGTAGCGCGAGCAAAATGAGCACAACAGACCCTTGCGAGCAGAAGAACGCCTTGCGCCCACAAGACTGATGCTGTGGCCCGCACCACATCTACCGTCCCGGGCCATGAGCACAGACACCAGCCCCGCCATCGAGCTGCGGGGCGCGAGCAAGATCTTCAAGACCCCGTCGGGGGGTTTGCACACGGCCGTCAGCGAACTCGACCTGACCGTCGGCCGTGGCGAGTTCGTGGCGGTGGTCGGGCCGACCGGCTGTGGGAAGTCCACGACGCTGACCCTGGTCAGCGGTCTTGAGGAGCCCACCGAGGGCGAGGTCCTGGTCGCCGGGGAGCCGGTCGCCGGCGTCGGAGACAAGGTCGGTTTCGTCTTCCAGCAGGACGCCACCTTTCCCTGGCGCACGGTGCTGTCCAACGTCATGGCCGGTCCCCGGTTCCGTGGCGTGCCCAAGGCCGAGGCGAGGGATCGCGCCAGGGAGTGGCTCGCCCGGGTCGGGCTCGCGGCCTTCGAGGACCGCTATCCGCACCAGCTCTCCGGTGGTCAGCGCAAGCGCGTCGCCCTCGCCGCCACCTTCGTCAACGACCCCGAGATCCTGCTGATGGACGAGCCGTTCTCCGCGCTCGACGTGCAGACCCGGGCGCTGATGTCCGACGAACTGCTCGAACTGTGGGAAGGCACGGGCGCCTCGGTCGTCTTCGTCACCCACGACCTGGAAGAGTCCATCGCGCTCGCCGACAAGGTCGTCGTGATGACCGCGGGCCCCGCCACCGTGAAGCAGGTCTTCGACATCGATCTGCCGCGGCCGCGCAAGGTCGAATCGGTGCGCCTGGAGCCGCGGTTCATCGAGATCTACCGCGAGATCTGGGAGTCCCTCGGCGAAGAGGTCCGCATCACCCGTGAAAGGGGCGCCGCTGATGTCGCCTGAGGTTCTCAGCGCTCCGGTCGTCGACAAGGCCAGGACTCCGGGCCGCGCGCACACCCGCGCCCGTGCCGCCCGCAGACGCAGGATCGTGGTGGGCGCAGCCCGGGTGCTGCTCCTGGTCGTCGTGCTCGGTCTGTGGGAGGTGCTCTCGCGGGCCGAGGTCATCGACCCGTTCAACTTCTCGATGCCCTCGAAGATCTGGGAACAGATCCAGACCTGGGTGTTGCACGGGACCGCGCTCGGTTCACTCGGCGAGCAGATCTGGTACACGCTTCACGAGGCGCTGCTCGGCTGGGTCATCGGTGTGGTCGCCGGTGTGCTCTTCGGTATCGCCCTGGGGCGTATCACCTTGCTCGCAGACATCCTTGGTCCATACATCAAGGTGCTCAACTCCATACCCAGAATCGTCCTCGCGCCCATCTTCGTGATCTGGTTCGGGCTCGGACCCGCCTCCAAGGTCGCCTCGGCCGTGGTGCTCGTCTTCTTCCCGGTGTTCTTCAACGCCTTCCAGGGTGCCCGGGAGGTCGACCGGAACCTGGTGGCCAACGCCCGGATCCTCGGCGCGAGCGACCGCAGGGTGACGCTGCAGGTCGTCATACCGTCCGCCACCTCGTGGATCTTCACCAGCCTCCATGTCAGCTTCGGCTTCGCGCTCATCGGCGCGATCGTCGGCGAGTACATCGGCGCCACCAAGGGCATCGGCCTGCTCGTCGCGCAGTCGCAGGGCACCTTCAACGCGGCGGGGGTGTACGCGGCGATGGTCATCCTCGCCGTCGTCGCCCTGCTCGCCGAAGGGCTGCTGACGTTCGGTGAACGCCGCATCTTCCGCTGGAAGCCGTCGGAATCCGACCGCTGAGCCCACCCCGGCAAGCGCCTACGACCCGTTCCTCGCACACGTACGAGTCCGCCGTACGCACGATCCCGCCCCGCCCGTACGCACCTTCCCGCCGTACGTACGGCCTCCCCTCCACTCACAAGGACGTGAACCACCATGCGCAAGACCGCCAGATACTCCGCGCTGGCAGCCGCCGGTCTCCTCGCTCTCTCCTCGCTCACCGCCTGCGCCAATGACGCGGCGAGCACGACGGCCGGCTCCGGCAGCGGCGGGGGTGGCGGCAAGGGGGAGCACGTCAAGATCATGGTCGGCGGGCTGGACAAGGTCATCTACCTGCCGGCGATGCTCACCCAGAGGCTCGGCTACTTCGAGGACGCCGGTCTGAACGTCGAGCTCCTCAGCGAGCCGGCCGGTGTCCAGGCAGAGACCGCCCTCGTGTCGGGACAGGTGCAGGGAGCCGTCGGCTTCTACGACCACACGCTCGACCTGCAGACCAAGGGCAAGGCGGTGGAGTCCGTCGTGCAGTTCTCGCACGCTCCCGGTGAGGTCGAGATCGTCTCCGCCAAGCGTGCGGGCGACATCACTTCACCCAAGGACTTCAAGGGCAGGAAGCTCGGCGTCACCGGGCTCGGTTCCTCGACCGACTTCCTCACGAAGTACCTCGCGGTCAAGAACGGTGTGCGGGTCAGCGAGTTCACGCCGGTCGCCGTCGGTGCCGGACCGACGTTCGTCTCCGCCCTCCAGAAGGGCGCCATCGACGGCGGCATGACGACGGACCCCACCGTCGCCACGGTCATGGAGAAGAACCTCGGCAAGGTCCTCATCGACATGCGTACGCCCGAGGGCTCCCAGAAGGCGCTCGGCGGGCCGTACCCGTCGTCAAGCCTGTACATGCAGACGGACTGGGTCAACGGTCACAAGGAGACGGTCCAGAAGCTGGCGAACGCCTTCGTGAAGACCCTCCGGTGGATGGCCGGTCACAGCGCCTCCGAGATCGCCGCCAAGATGCCCGCCGACTACTCCCAGGGCAACCAGACGCTGTACGCCGGTGCCATCAAGAGCACGCTGCCGATGTTCACGGAGGACGGGGTGATGCCCGAGAACGGTCCCGAGACCGTCGAGAAGGTCCTCAAGGCGTTCAACCCGAACATCAAGAACGCCGATGTGGACCTGAGCAAGACGTACACCACGGAGTTCGTGAAGAAGGCGGCCGGCTGACCGCCCGCCGCCGATAACGCGCCGAGCCGTCCCGTCGGGCGTACGACCGTGCTCCCCTGCCGGTCGTACGCGCGACGGGACGGCCGTTCTCCTCCCCGCTTCGTCGGAGGTGCCCTCAGGCGTGGGCGGCCCAGGCATAGCGGTGTTCCGGGCGGCCCGCGTCGCCGTATCGGAGGGTCAGGCGAGCCTTCCCCGTACGCTCCAGGAGCTTCAGATAGCGCTGGGCGGTCTGCCGGCTCAGTCCGGTCTCCTCCGAGACCTCCTGGGCCGACAGCGAGCCGTCCGCGCCCTCCGCCGTCATCAGGGCACGCCGTACGAGTTCGGCCGTCGGCGGGGAGTGGCCCTTGGGCAGGCCGGGCACGGCGCCTGCCGACAGGGGCCCGAAGATCAGGTCCACATCGGACTGCTCGGCCGTACCGCCCCGGTCGAGCGTGCGTCGCAGATCCGCGTACGACTCCAGCTTGGCCCGCAGCCCGGCGAACGAGAACGGCTTGACCAGGTACTGGAGCACGCCCTGCCGCAGCGCCGCCCGGACGGTCGCGAGGTCACGCGCGGCGGTCACCATGATCACATCGATCTGATGCCCGCGTCGGCGCATCTCCTGGACGACCGCGAGACCTGTCTCGTCCGGCAGATGATGGTCCATGAGGACCAGGTCCGGGCGCGGCAGCTCCTCCATGCGGCGCAGCGCCTCGGCCGCGCTGTGCGCCTGCCCCACGACACGGAATCCCGGCACCCTCTCCACGTACGCGGCGTTGACGCGGGCGACCCGCGTGTCGTCGTCCACGACCAGGACCTCGATCATCACGACTCCCCGTAGGGGTTCCCGGTGCTCCGGCCGGCCCCGGTGTTCTCGGCGATCCAGGTGTTCCCAGTGCCTTCCGTGGTGTCCTTCGGCGCGAGCGACGGATCGGCCAGCGCCTCCGGCAGGACGACGGTGAACTCCGCGCCGCCTCCGTCCGCGTCGGTCACCTCCGCGCTGCCGCCCTGCCGCTCGGCGAGGCGCCGCACCAGGGAGAGGCCGATTCCGCGCTTGCCGTGTGCGGGCGGCTGCTTGGTGCTCCAGCCGTCCGTGAAGATCAACTCCCGCCGCTCCTCTGGGATGCCGGGCCCGGTGTCCCGTATCCGCAGCACGGCGGTTCGCCCTTCGGCGCGCAATTCGACCTCCACGCGCGCGTGCGGTGTGCCCGCGACAGCGTCCAGCGCGTTGTCGACGAGGTTGCCGACGACGGTGACGAGCCCACGCGGGTCGACCAGCCGGTCGGGCAGCAGCGTCCGATCCGAGACCCACAGCGCCACGCCACGCTCGGTCGCCACGGTCGCCTTGCCGACCAGAAGCGCGGCCAGCAGCGGATCGTGGATCTTCTCGGTGACCTGTTCCGAGGTGACCCTGTGGTCGCTCACCACCTCCCCGATGAACTCAACGGCGTCGTCGTACATCTCCAGTTCGAGCAGCCCCAGGAGCGTGTGCATCCGGTTGGCGTGTTCATGGTCCTGTGCGCGCAAGGCGTCGATCAGGCCGTGTGTGGAGTCGAGCTCACGGCCGAGCTGCTCCAGTTCGGTCCGGTCGCGCAGGGTCGCGACAGCTCCGCCGTCCTCGGTGGGCATCCTGTTGGCGACCAGGACGCGCTGGCCGCGGACGGTGACCAGGTCCGTGCCGGTGACGCGTCCTGCCAGCACATCGGTCGTCCGGCCCGGACCGAGCGCGTCGTCGAGCGGCCGCCCGATGGCCTCGGCGCCGACCCCGAGCAGCCGCTGCGCCTCGTCGTTCAGAAGGCGTACGCGGCCGCCGCGGTCCAGCGCGACCACGCCCTCCCGGATGCCGTGCAGCATCGCCTCGCGTTCCGCCAGCAGCGCCGCGATGTCGGAGAAGGCCAGGTCGCGGGTCTGTCGCTGGATCCTGCGGGAGATCAGATACGCGGCCAGCGCGCCGACGGCCATGGCTCCGCCCGCGTACGCGAACAGTCCCGGGATCGCGTCGATCAGCCGGGCCCGCACACTGTCGTACTTGATACCCACCGACACCGCGCCGACGATCCGGCCGCCGGCGTCCCGCAGTGGCACCTTGCCCCGTGCGGACCGTCCCAGGGTTCCGGTGTCGATCTCCATGACATCCCTGCCGGCCAGTGCCTGCCGCGGGCTCGTCGAGACCGGTCTGCCGATCTGGGCGGGGGACCTGTGCGACCAGCGGATGCCGCGCGTGTCCATCACGACGACGTACTCGGCGCGGCTCGCCTTCCGTATCCGCTCAGCCTCGGCCTGCACGGGGCCGGTCCTGGAAGGAGCTGTCCTCTGGAGGTCCACGGCGATCTGCGGCTGGGCGGCCGTGGTTTGCGCGATCGCGAGAGCGCGCCGCATGGCCTGGTCGTCCAGCTGGGCGCTGAGCGGGGCCAGGAACAGCCCGGTGGCGAGTACCGCGACTCCCACCGCGATCGCGATCTGCATCAGCAGGACTTGGGCGAACACCCGCCGCGGCAGACCGAGGCGCAGTCGTCGTGCGAGGGGAGTGGGACTCATGGCCACGACGGTACGGGGGAGTGCGAGCCCCTCCGAAGGGAGTGTGGTGTGGATCTCTTGATCAATGGATGATGCGCCTGTCGGTCCGGCACAGTGCCGGACCGGGGTGGGGGCCTGACACGACTCCCGGTCGGTCCGTGCGTCGCACCCCGGCCCTGTCGGACCCGGGCCCGGTTCGGGCGGTCAGCAGGCCACGGCGACAGCCGTCTCCTCCAGCTGCCGTACAGCCACCACGTCCATCCGCGCCGGTGAACCGAGCGCCGAGCCGCAGCTCTCCGGGCGGGGTGGCAGAGAGGCGCCCTGCGCGACGACGACCCGCCACAGGCGGCCGTCGGAGTGGGCGACGGTCACCTCCCAGCGCGGTGCGGTGCCGTCCGTGCGGATCACCGTCAGAACGCCGGCGGCGTGTTCCCTCGCGGCCGTCCGTACGGCCAGCTCGGCCGCCTGGCCGGGGCGTTCCCAGGCGGAGTTCCCGCGACACCCCTCGGTGACGACCCGGCCCTCCCGGACGCCCTGGAGGACCTCCTTGACGGCATGGGCCTCGGCACGGCCGTACGCGTACCCGTACGGCAGGATCAGCACGGTGGGCGAGAAGCGGTGACCTCCCAGATGGGTGACCTCCCAGGTGCCGCCGACGCCGGACGCGGCCAGTTCCGCCGCCAGCGGGCGCCCCAGCAGAGCGCAGCAGCGGTCGCGCTTGCCGTTGGTGCAGACGAGGGCCAGCGGCTCGCCGGTATGCGGCCGCCCTTGGAGAACCTCTTCGAAGGAGCGCGGATCACCCGCGCCGAGCGCGGCGAGGTCGAGGTCGAGCAGCTGTCCGGCGTCGCGCGTCATGGCGCTGTGCAGCCAGACGTTCCCCGGGGTGGTGTGGGCAACGTACACATGCCGCTCGGCGGGCGAGCCGCAGTCGGCATGGCGCCCGGGACGCCGGATCAGGGCGATCCGTACCCCTGTGCCCTGCGCGGCCGCTTCGAGGGCGCGGCCCAGCGCGGGATCCAGGTGGCTCGAAGTGAGCGCCTTGGCACCCCAGGGGCCGGGCTGCTCGATGAGCAGCCATGTCCTCGCAGTGGCCGCGGTCCCGGAAATGGGCTCGTCGAGCTGCCGCGACGCGGTCGTGCACGTACTCACAGAGGTGAGCCTAACCTGACTTCGCCGGGGTGACTTCCCGCCGTCCGAAGGGGGGCGCGTCAGGGGTGGTCCGGGCACGTGGCAGGGCGTACGGAAGCATGGGTGGGGAGACGGGGCTCGGAGAGTGAGCGCCGGTCCTCTCCGTGCGCCGGGCGTGCGCCGTCTAGCTCCGGCGGGGGAGCGGTTGGGGAGGCCGCTCGCCCACGTAGTGGCCGCTCGGCCGCATGCGCAGCGGGCGCTCCGCGTACTCCTCCAGGGTGTGGGCGATCCAGCCCGCCGTCCGGGCGACAGCGAAGATCGTCTCTCCCGCCGAGGCCGGCATCCCGGACGAGACGGTGAAGACGGCCAGCGCGAGATCGACATTGGCGTGCAGAGGGGTGTGCCGGGCCGTGGTGGTCACCACGTCGCGGGCCGCCGCCAGGGCGGGGGCCGCGCCGGGCACGTCCTCCAGGAGGGCGAACAGGGCACGCGCGCGTGGGTCTTCGCCGGGGTAGAGCCGGTGGCCGAGTCCGGGGACACGGCGCCCCGCGCGCAGTTCGTCGGCGACCACGGGAGCGGCGGTGCCTTGGTCCAGGACGTCCAGCAGCAGCCGGTGCGCGAGCCCGCTGGCCGCCCCGTGCAGAGGTCCTTCGAGTACGCCGAGGCCCGCCGACACGGCCGCGTACGGGTGGGCGCGGGCCGATGCCGCGACCCGGACCGCGAGGGTGGAGGCCGCCAGGTCGTGGTCGACCAGCAGCCCGAGTGCCGTGTCCAGCACCCGCACTGACGCGTCGTCGGGTACGCGTCCGCTGAGTCGTGCCCACAGCCGACGGGCCAGCGGGCCTTCGTCGCGGTGGTCGTGCCGCATGGTCGGAAGCGCGGCGACGAGGGTGGGAATGAGGGTGCGCCCGGTGCCGAGCACGGCGCTCTCGGAGAGGTCGAAGCGCAGCGGGTCGGCGGCCGCCGCGGCGATCGCCGCGACGCGCAGCCGGTCGGTGGGGCCGCTGTGCTCGGGCAGCGCTTCGACGCCGCGCCGGGCGGCGTTCACGGCTGCCTCCGGGGCCGTGAACGTGACACCGGGGCGCAGTTCACCGGTCCACAGCCATTCGGCGATCTCCTCGTAGGAGTACCGCGCGGCCAGTTCCGTCGCGTCGACGCCCCGGAAGTAGTACCGGTCCTTGTCGATCAACGTGATGCGGGTACGGACGGAGAGCTCGCCGCCACCGCTCGAACTGCCGCCGCTCTCGCGTCTGTTGCGCCGGGCGAGGGCCTCGACCTCCTTGGTGTCGAAGGTGCTCCCGCGTCCTCCCGGCTCCCGCCTGCTGCTGAGCTGACCCCGGCTCACATACGCGTACACGGTCTCCGGCTTCACGCCGAGCAGTTCGGCGGTCTCCTTGGTGCTCAGCCGTCGGCCCTCGTGTGCAGGTCCTGCCGCTTCTCGATCCCTCATGAGCGCCACCGTATCTGTGGATCGGCATATTGATTGGATCAATGTTGACAGTTTTAGAGTCAATCATGGACAGTCGAATCAAGTCCAGGGAGGAAACATGCCGATCAACCAAGCCGCGTCCACCTCTGCCGTCGTACCCGCCGATGTTCCGCGAGGTCTCGCCGGAGTCGTCGTCACCGACACCGAACTGGGTGACGTCCGGGGGTTGGAGGGCTTCTACCACTACCGCCAGTACTCGGCCGTCGACCTCGCCCAGGTCTGCGGCTTCGAGGAGGTCTGGCATCTGATGGCCCACGGCGAGCTGCCCGACGAGGCGCGCCGTGCCGCCTTCAGTGCGCGGACCGCGCGGCTGCGCAGGCTGCCGGACGACGTCCGCGACGCGCTGCCCGCGATCGCCGCGGCGACCGGACCGTCGGGACCCCTCGCCGGACTGCGCACCGCGTTGTCACTGCTCGGGGCCTCGCTGGGGTTCCGGCCGGTGTACGACATCGACGCCGGGCAGCGCCGCGACGACGGCCTCGCGGCGACGGCGGCCGTGCCGACCCTGCTCACCGCGCTGTACCGGATCGGGCAGGGGCTGGACCCGGTGGAGCCGCGCGAGGACCTGGGATATGCCGCCAACTACCTGTACATGTTGACGGGTTCGGAGCCGGACACGGCCCGCGCTCGGGCGGTCGAGCAATACCTCATCTCAACCATTGATCACGGATTCAATGCATCAACGTTTACCGCGCGGGTCATCGCTTCCACCGGAGCGGATGTGGCGGCCTGTCTCGTGGGCGCGGTCGGGGCTCTCTCCGGTCCTCTCCACGGAGGCGCTCCCAGTCGCGCCCTGGACACCCTCGACGCCATCGGGACCCCCGATCGCATCGACCCCTGGATCCGCGAACGCGTCCTGGCCGGTGAGCGCATCATGGGCTTCGGTCACCCCGTCTACCGCACGGAGGACCCGCGCTCGCGGATGCTCCGTGCCATGGCGCAGACGTTCGGCGGTCCGCTCGTGGAGTTCGCGGTCCAAGTGGAACGGCAGGTGGAAGCGATCCTGGCCGAACTCAAGCCGGGCCGCGAGCTGCACACCAATGTGGAGTTCTACGCCGGTGTGGTCATGGAACTCTGTGGGCTGCCCCGGGAGATGTTCACGCCCACCTTCGCCGCCGCCCGCGTGGTCGGCTGGAGCGCGAACATCCTGGAACAGGCGGAAGACTCGAAGATCATCCGCCCGGCGGCTCGCTATGTGGGCCCGGCGGCGCCCGTGGCGGTGTCGAGGGTGCCTGGCTAGGCCCGCGGCCGTCTGTCCGGAGCCGTTCGTGGTGTCGCGGGAGGAGGGCGGCAACCGCAGGGGCGCAGACGAGAGGTCCAGCACCGATCGGGGCTGGACCTCTCAGGAAGTTTCTGTCGAGCAGTGTGACGCGGGGTGAGCGGCGGCGCTGCCCGGGCTCCGGCGACAGGGATGCTGTGCGGGGCGTGTGGGTGATGGTGGGGCGGACCGGGGAAAACGTGCGCCCTCCGGAGACGGGTCGGGGTGACCGACGGATCTCGACGGACCGCGGCTATGTCCTGTCTCAGCCCTGTGATCGCTTCACTTCTCGGGAATGTCCCTCTTCGCGCGAAGGAGGGTCTCCCTGCTGATGATCACGATGCGCTCGTAGTCCGCGCGTGCCGCGTCATGAGGGAGCTGGTTGTCGAGCGCCGCTGTCGCCTCTGTGCCGATGACGGCGAAGTTCCCGTCACTCAGCTCGAAGATGTCAGGGCACGTCTCGCCCGACAGGCTGCCTCGTTCGCGTGGAGATGCGCCGATACGGCGCACGATCTTCAACTGGATCCCGGTCCTCAAGTTTAGACAGTAAAAACGGGGGAAACAGTAGTCCCACGATCGAGATCGTCAAAGCATCGACGCGTTGAGCCAACCAGCCTACTAGTGTGGCCAGTTGGCCCTGAGGTCAGTCCTGTTCCGGGGGTGACTCGCCGACGACCCACCACTCTTCCGTGTCTGATTCGTCCAGATCGTGGATGAGTGTATCCACCATTCGGCCCACCCGCGCCTCCTGTGACGCGGCTTCGAGGCTCGCGCGGTGGTGGCGCGTCGCGTCCCAGTAGTCGCGAAAGATCGCGCTCTGGCAGATCACCCGAAGGTGACCGTGTAACTCGTCCCAGGTGACATCCCCGGCCCGGTAGGCGCGCAGGATGTTGGTGTAGATGGCGTTGGCGAAGAGGTACTGGCGCCGCCTGGTCGGGTCCACCTCGTTGATGGTGCTCAGGACCTCGGCGAGATCCGGATCGTTCAGCGCTTTGTCGAGGAGGTAGGTCTGAAAGCGTTGCTGCTCCGCCAGCCGCGCGTTCCGGTCGTCGGCCTCTTCGACCTGCGCGATGCGCAGGTGAAGTGCCTCGAACCGGCGCTGCTGAGCGACCAGGACCGCGAGGACCCCTACCGCGAACGCGAGCCCTGCCGTCGCGGCAGAACTCAGCCTCCGCACCCCTTGGTTCTGTGTGGTCATGTCAACCCCCGAATCAGGCGACCGTCCGCCGGTCGTCGGTTGTGGGGCGACAGGGAGCGGACCGGCGAGCGGTGGGCAGCGCGCTTGCCGTCTCCCAGTGTTGCCGAGCGGCTCTGATCGGCGGGGAGGCGGAGAAGAGGCGCACGGAGGGATGTGCGGGTCGCATCCACCGGCGCCATGTCCAACGTGTGCCCCGCGAGCGCCGCTAACAATCGTTCACTTCGGGGCGATTCCACCCACTCGTATGCTGGGTCGGCATTCATTCTCCGCGTGAGCGCCGGTCCCGTGAGCCGGTGTACGCACAGCTTCAGAGAGGGCGCGTGGTGAGTCCGTCGCACACCCGGCAGATCCCGGTCATCGTTCTCGCCGGCTTTCTGGGTTCCGGCAAGACCACACTGCTCAACCATCTCCTGCACCGCAGTGGTGGCAGTCGCATCGGAGCCGTCGTGAACGACTTCGGCGCGATCGAGATCGACGCGATGGCCGTGGCCGGAGCGCTCGGCGACTCCACCGTCTCGCTCGGCAACGGGTGTCTGTGCTGTGCGGTCGATGTCAGTGAACTTGATCAATACCTGGACCGGCTCGCTCGGCCCTCCGCCCGGATCGACGTCATCGTCATCGAGGCGAGCGGGCTCGCCGAGCCACAGGAACTCGTCCGCATGGTGCTCGCCAGTGAGCACCCCGGGATCGTGTACGGCGGGCTCGTCGAGGTCGTCGACGCCGCCGAGTTCGCCGGCACGCGCGAGAGGCATCCCGAGATCGACCGGCACCTGGCTCTCGCCGATCTCGTCGTCGTCAACAAGGCCGACCGGGCGGAGGACGCCGATCGTGTACTGGGTGTCGTCCGGGAACTCGCCGACCGTGCCGCGGTCGTCCCCGCCACCTACGGCCGGGTCGATCCGGAGTTCCTCTTCGACTGCAGGCCCAGCGAGGAGCGCGTCGGACAGCTGTCCTTCGACGATCTCCACCGGCATGAGGAGGGAGACGGCGGGGCGGACGGTCCAGGAGAGGGAGGGCATGAGGATCACGGCCACCTCGGGCATCTCCACTCCGCCTACGAATCCCTCTCCTTCAGCTCCGCGGTACCGCTGGGTCCCCGGCAGTTGATGGCTTTCCTCGACAGCCGGCCCGAGGGGCTCTACCGGATCAAGGGGTACGTCGACTTCGGCGTCCAGGACATCCGCAACCGGTACGCCGTGCATGCCGTCGGGCGGTTCCTGCGCTTCTATCCGGAGCCCTGGACCGACACGGACGAGCGGCTCACCCAGCTCGTGCTCATCGGCTCCGGGATCGACACGGCGGCGCTGGCCAAGGAGCTGGAGGCATGCAAAGAGGACGCCCCGCACGCCGACGAACACAGCATGTGGGGCGTCCTCCGCTACGTACAGGAGCCCGGCTCGGAGGGCTGAGCGCGCACTACACCGGGCCGGCCACCACCGACACCGGCTTGCCCAGCGAAATGCCCGAGCCGTCACGGCGCGGGTCGATCTCCGGCAGGTCGACCGGCATACCGGTCTTCTGCGCCGCACGCCCCGGCACCGGACCGGCCCAGGCCAGCGAGAGACAGTCCTCGCCCTTCAGGAACCGCTGGCAGCGCACACCGCCCGTGGCACGGCCCTTGCGCGGATACTGGTCGAACGGAGTCAGTTTCGCCGTGGTCTGGACGGAGTCGTCCAGTGTTCCGCGCGAACCCGCCACCGTGAAGACCACCGCGTCGACCGCCGGGTCCACCGCGGTGAACGAGATCACCTTCGCGCCGTCCGTCAGCTTGATGCCCGCCATGCCGCCCGCGGCACGGCCCTGCGGGCGCACCTGCGCGGCCTGGTAGCGCAGCAGCTGGGCGTCGTCCGTGATGAAGACCAGGTCCTCCTCGCCGGTGCTCAGCTCGACGGCGCCGACGATCCGGTCGCCGTCCTTGAGGGTGATGACCTCCAACTCCTCCTTGTTCGAGGGATAGTCGGGCACCACCCGCTTGACGACACCCTGCTCCGTGCCGATCGCGAGGCCCGGCGACGCCTCGTCGAGCGTCGTCAGACAGATCACCGTCTCGCCCGGATCGAGGGCGGACAGGAACTCCGTGATCGGAGCGCCCCCCGAGAGATTGGGCGTCGACGCCGTCTCGGGGAGCTGCGGGAGGTCGATCACGTTCAGGCGCAGGAGGCGGCCCAGGGACGTGACCACGCCGACCTCGCCGCGTGCCGTCGCGGGCACCGCGGAGACGATCACGTCGTGCTTGGTGCGCTTGCCGTCCGGGTCCTCCCCGAAGGGGTCACCGGTCGCCGTACGCGCCAGCAGCCCCGTGGAGGACAGCAGGACGCGGCACGGCGCGTCGGCGACCTGGAGCGAGACGGTCGCGGCGGGAGTGCCCGCGGACTCCAGGAGCACCGTGCGCCGGTCGGTGCCGAACTTCTTGGCCACCGCGGCCAGTTCGCCGGAGACCAGCTTGCGCAGCTCCGCGTCCGAATCCAGGATGCCGGTCAGCTCGTCGATCTCGCCGTTGAGGCGGTCGCGCTCCGACTCCAGCTCGATGCGGTCGAACCGGGTGAGCCGGCGCAGCGGCGTGTCCAGGATGTACTGCGTCTGGATCTCGGAGAGCGAGAAGTGCTCGATCAGGCGTTCCTTGGCCTGCGCCGAGTTGTCGCTGGAGCGGATGAGGCGGATGACCTCGTCGATGTCCAGGAGAGCGACGAGGAGACCCTCGACCAGGTGCAGCCGGTCGCGCTTCTTGGTGCGGCGGAACTCGCTGCGGCGGCGTACGACGTCGAAGCGGTGGTCGAGATAGACCTCCAGCAGCTCCTTGAGGCCCAGGGTGAGCGGCTGACCGTCCACCAGCGCCACGTTGTTGATGCCGAAGGACTCCTCCATCGGCGTCAGCTTGTAGAGCTGTTCGAGGACCGCCTCCGGTACGAAGCCGTTCTTGACCTCGATGACCAGGCGCAGGCCGTGCGCGCGGTCGGTGAGGTCCTTGACGTCGGCGATGCCCTGGAGCTTCTTCGAGCCGACGAGGTCCTTGATCTTGGCGATCACCTTCTCCGGACCGACGGTGAAGGGCAGTTCCGTGACGACGAGGCCCTTGCGGCGCGCCGTGACGTCCTCGACCGACACCGTGGCGCGGATCTTGAAGGTGCCACGGCCCGACTCGTACGCGTCCCTGATCCCGGAGAGACCGACGATCCGGCCGCCGGTGGGCAGGTCGGGGCCCGGGACGTGCTTCATCAGCGTCTCGAGATCGGCGCCCGGGTAGCGGATGAGGTGCCGGGCGGCGGCGATGACCTCGCCGAGGTTGTGCGGCGGCATGTTCGTGGCCATGCCGACGGCGATGCCCGACGAGCCATTGACCAGCAGGTTCGGGAAGGCGGCCGGTAGTGCCACCGGCTCCCGCTCCTGGCCGTCGTAGTTGGGCGTGAAGTCGACGGTGTCCTCGTCGATCGACTCGGTCATGAGCGACGTCGCGTCGGCCATCCGGGCCTCGGTGTAACGCATCGCGGCCGGCGGGTCGTCGTTGCCGAGCGAACCGAAGTTGCCGTGGCCGTCGACCAGGGGCAGACGCATGGAGAAGGGCTGTGCCAGACGCACCAGGGCGTCGTAGATCGACGAGTCGCCGTGAGGGTGGAGCTTACCCATGACCTCGCCGACGACACGGGCGCACTTCACATAGCCGCGGTCGGGGCGCAGGCCCATCTCGTTCATCTGGTAGACGATGCGACGGTGAACCGGCTTCAGGCCGTCGCGGGCGTCCGGCAGGGCTCGCGAGTAGATGACCGAGTACGCGTATTCGAGGAAGGAGCCCTGCATCTCGTCCACGACGTCGATGTCGAGGATCTTCTCCTCGTACGAGTCGTCGGGCGGCGGGGTCTTCGTGCTGCGGCGGGCCATCGCTGCTGCGGCTCCTTCACAGTCTCTGCCGGGGCATGAACGGGTTCTGACGCGCACCATTGTGGACCGCCCCACTGACAACGCCGACCGCGACCCGTCCATAGGGCCCCCGCGGCGCGCTGTGCGGGCGTCGCGGCGACCGCTCCCGGGCGGCCGTCCGGCCCGGCGCCCGGCGGCCCCGGAGCGGGTTCGCGGCGGTTCCCGGAGGGCTTCCCCAGGCACGCCGGAGACACACACAAGTCTCGCTCTCGGCGTACGAGGTGCGGGAACTTCGCCAGCCGTCCGCGCGCTTGCATACAGTGGCAGGACCGACAGGAATGACGTAGTTCCGCGATCGAAGGGACGTACATGCCCATGGGTCACACGGCCACAGCTGAGGCAGGCTCCGGCGGCCTGACAGCGACCGAGCACCGCCTGGCCAACGGCCTGCGCGTGGTGCTCTCCGAGGACCATCTGACCCCGGTCGCCGCGGTGTGCCTCTGGTACGACGTCGGCTCGCGCCACGAGGTCAAGGGCCGGACGGGTCTCGCCCACCTCTTCGAGCACCTGATGTTCCAGGGTTCCAAGCAGGTCCACGGCAACGGTCACTTCGAACTCGTCCAGGGCGCCGGCGGCTCCCTGAACGGCACGACGAGCTTCGAGCGCACCAACTACTTCGAGACCATGCCCACCCACCAGCTGGAGCTCGCCCTCTGGCTGGAGGCAGACCGTATGGGCTCGCTGCTCGAGGCACTGGACGACGAGTCCATGGAGAACCAGCGCGACGTCGTGAAGAACGAGCGCCGGCAGCGTTACGACAACGTGCCGTACGGCACCGCCTTCGAGAAGCTCACCGCGCTCTCGTACCCCGAGGGCCACCCGTACCACCACACCCCGATCGGGTCGATGGCGGACCTGGACGCGGCCACCCTGGAGGACGCCCGCGCGTTCTTCCGCACCAACTACGCGCCCAACAACGCGGTCCTGTCGGTCGTCGGCGACATCGACCCGGAGCAGACGCTCGCCTGGGTCGAGAAGTACTTCGGCTCCATCCCCGGGCACGACGGCAAGCCCGCCCCGCGGGACGGCTCGCTTCCCGACATCGTCGGCGAGCAGCTGCGCGAGGTCGTCGAGGAAGACGTGCCGGCGCGCGCCCTGATGGCCGCCTACCGGCTCCCGGAGGACGGCACGCGCGCGTGCGACGCGGCCGACCTGGCGCTCACCGTCCTCGGCGGCGGCGAGTCCTCCCGGCTCTACAACCGGCTCGTACGCCGTGACCGCACCGCCGTCGCGGCCGGGTTCGGCCTGCTGCGGCTCGCCGGAGCGCCCTCCCTGGGGTGGCTGGACGTGAAGACGTCCGGCGACGTCGAGGTCCCGGTCATCGAGGCCGCCGTCGACGAGGAGCTCGCCCGGTTCGCCGAGGAGGGCCCCACGGCCGGTGAGATGGAGCGCGCCCAGGCCCAGTTGGAGCGCGAATGGCTCGACCGGCTCGGCACCGTGGCCGGCCGCGCCGACGAACTGTGCCGGTACGCCGTCCTGTTCGGCGACCCGCAGCTCGCCCTGACCGCCGTGCAGCGCGTCCTCGACGTCACGGCGGACGAGGTCCGGGAGGCCGCCAAGGCCCGCCTGCGTCCCGACAACCGCGCGGTGCTCGTCTACGAGCCGACCACCGCCGAGGCAGCCGACGCGGCTGACTCCGCCGACGAGACCGACGAGGAGGCGGCGAAGTGACCGAGCTCGCCACCATGGACTTCCACCCGCAGCCCCAGGCCGGCCGGCCGAAGCCGTGGGCGTTCCCCGCACCCCAGCGGGGCACCCTGGACAACGGTCTGACCATGCTGCGCTGCCATCGCCCCGGCCAGCAGGTCGTGGCCGTCGAGGTGAACCTCGACGCGCCGCTGGACGCCGAGCCGGCGGGCCTGGACGGCATCGCCACGATCATGGCGCGCGCCTTCTCCGAGGGCACCGACAAACACTCGGCCGAGGACTTCGCCGCCGAACTGGAGCGCTGCGGCGCCACGCTCGACGCCCACGCGGACCACCCCGGTGTGCGCCTGTCCCTCGAAGTGCCCGTCTCGCGCCTGGCCAAGGCCCTCGGCCTGCTCGCCGACGCCCTGCGGGCCCCCGCGTTCGCGGACAGCGAGGTCGAGCGGCTGGTGCGCAACCGGCTGGACGAGATCCCGCACGAGACGGCCAATCCCGCCCGCCGTGCCGCCAAGGAGCTCTCCAGGCAGCTGTTCCCGGAGAGCGCCCGCATGGCGCGCCCGCGGCAGGGCACCGAGGAGACCGTCCAGAACATCGACGCGTCGGCCGTTCGCGCGTTCTACGAGAGGCACGTGCGCCCCGCCACGGCCACCGCCGTCGTCGTCGGTGACCTGACCGACGTCGATCTCGACGAACTGCTCGCCGACACGCTCGGCGCCTGGACCGGCTCGGCCGCCAAGCCGCGCCCCGTGCCGCCGGTGAGCGCCGACGACACCGGCCGCGTGATCATCGTCGACCGCCCCGGCGCCGTCCAGACGCAGCTGCTCATCGGCCGGGTCGGCGCGGACCGGCACGACCGTGTGTGGCCCGCGCAGGTCCTCGGCACGTACTGCCTCGGCGGCACCCTCACCTCGCGCCTGGACCGCGTCCTGCGCGAGGAGAAGGGCTACACCTACGGCGTGCGGGCGTTCGGGCAGGTCCTGCGCTCCGCGCCGGACGGCACGGGTGCCGCGATGCTCGCCATCAGCGGCTCGGTCGACACCCCCAACACCGGTCCGGCGCTCGACGACCTGTGGACGGTGCTGCGCACCCTCGCGGCCGAGGGACTGACCGACGCGGAGCGCGACGTCGCCGTGCAGAACCTGGTGGGCGTCGCGCCCCTCAAGTTCGAGACGGCCGCGGCGGTCGCGAGCACGCTCGCGGACCAGGTCGAGCAGCACCTGCCGGACGACTATCAGGCGACGCTCTACCGCCAACTGGCCGCCACCGGCACCGTGGAGGCCACCGCGGCGGCCGTGAGCGCCTTCCCGACGGACCGTCTGGTGACCGTCCTGGTGGGCGACGCGGCGCAGATCGCGGAGCCCGTCAGGGCCCTCGGAATCGGTGAAGTCACCGTGGTGGCCGCCGAGTAGAACCCGTGCGACGCGTGAGGGCCCTGACGGCTGAAGAGCCGTCAGGGCCCTTCCTTTTCCGAAAGCCGTTCCCAAGATGTCCGTATTCGTATGACGGTTACCCTTCTGCCCTGTGGGATGCGTTACAAAAATCGTGATCCGTTTGTTGTTCGAAAGATGCCCCGCATAGCTTCGGTGCGGCTGTTCGTCACGCAGTGCGCCGCGCCCGCGGCACCGGACAGTCATCGCCGAGTCCCCCATGACGCGAGTCAGGGGAGCCGGGGACCCACACGTAGTCCCTGGGGTGAATCGGACGCCCTCTCCGGAGGGGGTCCGTAGGAGACCTTCCTGCTCCGAACCCGTCAGCTAACCCGGTAGGCGAGAGGGAAGGAAAGGATCAGCCCCTACATGGCGTTCACCTGTGGCACCGGCAAGCATCGTCGTACGAGCCGCGTGCACAGCACGACCACCACGACCGCCGTCGGGGTCGCGGCGCTCACCACCACCGGTGTCATCGGAACCCTGGGCGCCCCCGCGTTCGCCGCGGAAGCCTCCGTCGAGCAGACCGGGCTGACCCAGACCATCACCCTCAACGACACGGTCGCCGACCAGATCGACGCCCAGGCCTTCGCCCAGCTGCGTGCCGCCGACGAGGCCGCCGCGCGCAAGCAGGCCGAGCAGACCGCGCGCAAGCAGGCCGCCGAGCAGGCCCAGGAGCTGCGCGAGACCAAGGAGCGCGCCGCCCGCGAGGCCGAGCGCAAGCGCCTGAACACGTTCGTCATGCCGATCACCGGTTCGTACGTCTCGACCGGCTACCAGGCGAGCAGCAGCCTCTGGTCCTCCGGCAGCCACACCGGCGTCGACTTCCACGCAGCGTCCGGCACCTCGGTCCACGCCGTCGGCTCCGGCACGGTCGTCACGGCCGGCTGGGGCGGCGCCTACGGCAATCAAGTCGTGATCAAGATGCACGACGGCACGTACACCATGTACGGCCACCTGTCGTCCATCGGGGTGTCCGTGGGCCAGACGGTCACTCCGGGGCAGCAGATCGCCCTCTCCGGGGACACCGGCAACACCACCGGACCGCACCTTCACTTCGAGGCCCGTACGACCGCGGAGTACGGATCGGACATGAACCCGGTCGCGTACCTGCGCTCGCACGGCGTCAACGTCTGACGACCGCTTCGCGGCTTCTTCACCGCTTTCGATGCCCCGGCTCACCGAGCCGGGGCATCGCCGTTTCCGGACGCGTCTGTCCAAAAAATATCCCTGGATTCAGGCCTGCCATCGGAAATTCAGGCTTCCTGCAATAGAGTCACTGAACAAGCGTCAATCGACGGCGTTTCACGGGGATTAAAGCGGAGGTCGGTCATGCGTATTCCGGCACACTCGGTGTGCACGGCGATCCGTGACGACATCGTCGCGGGTGTCTACGAGCGCGGCGGCCGCCTCACCGAGGAACTGCTCGCGCGCCGGTACGGCGTCTCGCGCGTCCCCGTGCGCGAGGCCCTGCGCACGCTGGAGGCCGAGGGGTTCGTGGTCACCCGCCGTCACGCGGGCGCGTGTGTCGCGGAGCCCACCGAGCTGGAGGCCGCAGACCTCCTGGAGATGCGCATGCTGCTGGAGCCGCTGGGGGCCGCGAGGGCCGCGCAGCGGCGCACCGAGGCCCACCTGAAGGTGCTGCGAGGACTGGTCAGGCTGGGGCAGGAGCGTTCCAGGCGAGGCCACAGCGAGGATCTGCGCTCGTTGGGCGGCTGGTTCCACGAGACGCTCGCGCAGGCGTCCGGCAGCCCCGCGCTCACTTCGACGCTCGCCCAGCTGCGTCACAAGATCGCCTGGATGTACTCGGTGGAGGCGCCGGCCGACCCCACGGAGTCCTGGGCGGAGCACGGCGGCATCGTGGACGCGGTCGCCCGCGGGGACAGCGAGCGGGCCCGCGCGATCACCGCCCTGCACACCGAGCGCGCCACGGCCGTGCACCGGCTCCGATTTCCCGGCGGCGACCGGCCGGATCGTGTGAGAAGTTCGCAACATCCCGTAAACATGACGGGCCCGCGTCATTAACACGGGCGCCGTATACAAAGAGGGATATTCGGCAGGGGCTCATTTCTGATGCCCTTTTATGCGTGTGTCCGGAATTTCGGCGCACGTCATTCCCATGGCCATGGAGCGAGGTCGTACGTGGCGGGTGGGGAATTTCCGAGCGAGAGTACGGAAAACGACTGAGCCGCGCCACCCGGTGAGGGGGGC
Source organism: Streptomyces sp. NPDC015532 (assembly GCF_043078065.1). Lineage (NCBI taxonomy): Bacteria > Bacillati > Actinomycetota > Actinomycetes > Kitasatosporales > Streptomycetaceae > Streptomyces > Streptomyces sp. NPDC015532. The sequence continues at coordinate 126,917 of NZ_JBIBSY010000012.1, forward strand.
GCGGCTCGGTCGTGTGTGTCCGGATGCCTCGTGGGCGGCTCAGACGGTCTCGGGGAGCTCGTCGAGCCCCTCGGCGACCAGCTTCGCCAGACGGTCGAGAGCGACCTCCGCGCCCTCGGAGTCCGACGTGAGGACGATCTCCTCGCCGCCCTGGGCGCCCAGGCCGAGGACCGCGAGCATGGAGGCCGCGTTGACGGGGTCGCCGTCGGCCTTGGCGATCGTCACGGGGATGCCGGAAGCCGTGGCGGCCCGGACGAAGATGGAGGCGGGGCGGGCGTGGAGGCCCTCGGTCCAGCCGACGTTGACGCGGCGCTCAGCCATGTGATGCTGCCCTTCGGGTTTTCAAGGTTGTCTAGACCATTGTTCCATATCGCGAGGCGTGCCCGGACGGTCCCGGACCTCACCCGCCGCGGTGCCGGCCGAGGACCCGCTCCGACGCCCGTCACCCTCAGACTGCCTCGCGCCGTTGTCGTACGCGAGCCGTACTCTGGGGCCCATGCAGACCTCGGCGGACCGGCATGAGTACCCAGCCCACTGGGAGGCCGACGTCGTGCTGCGTGACGGCGGCACCGCACGCATCAGGCCCATCACCGTCGACGACGCCGAACGTCTGGTCAGCTTCTACGAGCAGGTGTCGGACGAGTCGAAGTACTACCGCTTCTTCGCGCCCTATCCGCGGCTGTCCGCCAAGGACGTCCACCGCTTCACCCACCACGACTTCGTGGACCGCGTGGGCCTCGCGGCCACCGTGGGCGGCGAGTTCATCGCCACCGTGCGCTACGACCGGATCAACGCGAACGGGATGCCCGCCTCGGCGCCCGCCGACGAGGCCGAGGTCGCCTTCCTCGTACAGGACGCCCACCAGGGCCGCGGTGTCGCCTCCGCGATGCTCGAACACATCGCCGCGGTGGCCCGCGAGCGCGGCATCCGCCGCTTCGCCGCCGAGGTACTGCCCGCCAACAACAAGATGATCAAGGTGTTCACGGACGCCGGATACACCCAGAAGCGCAGCTTCGAGGACGGTGTCGTACGCCTGGAGTTCGACCTCGAACCCACCGACCGGTCCCTGGCCGTGCAGCGCGCGCGGGAGCAGCGCGCCGAGGCCCGCTCCGTGCAGCGGCTGCTCGCCCCCGGCTCCGTCGCCGTCATCGGCGCCGGACGCACACCCGGCGGGGTCGGCCGCAGCGTCCTCGACAACCTCAGGGAAGCCGGGTTCGCCGGACGTCTGTACGCCGTGAACACGGCATTCCAGGAGAAGGAACTCGACGGAGTCCCGGCCCACCGTTCCATCAGGGACATCACCGAACCCGTCGACCTCGCCGTCGTCGCTGTGCCGGCCGAACACGTCCCCGAGGTCGTGACGGAATGCGGCGAACACGGCGTGCAGGGACTGGTGGTGGTCTCCGCCGGCTACGCCGAGAGCGGCCCCGAGGGACGCGAGCGCCAGCGCGAACTCGTGCGGCACGCGCGCACGTACGGGATGCGCATCATCGGGCCCAACGCCTTCGGCGTCATCAACACATCGCCCGGCGTCCGTCTGAACGCCTCGCTCGCCCCCCAGATGCCCCGCCCCGGACGCATCGGCCTGTTCGCGCAGTCCGGCGCCATCGGCATCGCCCTGCTGGCCCGGCTGCACCGGCGTGGCGGCGGCGTCACGGGTGTGACCGGCGTGTCGACCTTCGTCTCCTCCGGGAACCGCGCGGACGTCTCCGGCAACGACGTCCTGCAGTACTGGTACGACGACCCGGACACCGACGTCGTCCTGATGTACCTCGAATCCATCGGCAACCCGCGCAAGTTCACCCGCCTCGCGCGCCGGACGGCTGCCGCGAAGCCGCTCGTCGTGGTCCAGGGGGCCCGGCACGGCGGAGCCGCTCCCCAGGGGCACGCCGTACGGGCCACACGACTGCCGCACGCCACCGTGTCCGCGCTGCTGCGCCAGGCCGGAGTGATCAGGGTGGACACGATCACCGAACTCGTCGACGCGGGCCTGCTGCTGGCCCGCCAGCCGCTTCCCCGGGGACCCCGTGTGGCGATCCTCGGGAACTCCGAGTCGCTGGGGCTGCTGACGTACGACGCGTGCCTGGCCGAAGGACTCAGGCCGCTGCCACCCAAGGACCTCACCACGGCGGCCTCGGCGGAGGACTTCCACCGGGCCCTGTCCCGGGCGCTCGCCGACGACGGATGCGACGCCGTCGTCGTGACGGCCATGCCGGCGGTGGGGGAGACCTCGGCCGCCGACGCGGCACTCGCCGAGGCGCTCCGCTCCTCCGCCCTGGAGGCTCCGGCGAAACCCGTGCTCGTGGTGCACGTCGAACTGGGCGGACTCGCCGAAGCCCTGTCCGCCGCCGCGAGTACCGCGCCGCAGGCCCCCGAGAGGGCACCCGGCGCGGCGCCGACGCCCGGCGCCCGCTTCCACCCCTCGGACCGGTCGCCCGCCGCGATCCCCGCCGAGCCCGTGCCGGACTCCCGGCTCATCCCCGCCTACCCCGCCGCCGAACGTGCCGTCCGCGCCCTCGCCGAAGCCGTCAAGTACGCCCAGTGGCGCACGGACGCCGGAGAGCCCGGCAAGGTGCCCGAGTACGAGGACATCGACGAGAAGGGTGCCGCCCGGCTGATCGACGACCTCCTCGCGCGCGGGGAGGGTCTGACCCTGGCAGGCGAGCAGACGGCCGTCCTGCTCGGGCTGTACGGCATCGAGGTGCACAGTGCCCTGCCCGCCCCCACCGCGGACGACGCGGTGGCGGCAGCGCACGCCATCGGATACCCCGTGGCCCTCAAGACCACCGCCCCGCACCTCCGGCACCGCGCGGACCTGGGCGGCGTACGCCTGGACGTGGCGGACGAGGAGCAGCTGCGCCGGGCGTACGCGGAGCTGACCGAGCTGTTCGGGCCACCCACGGTGCTGCGCCCCGTGGTGCAGGCGATGGCGCCGCGCGGTGTCGACACGGTCGTCCGCGCGGTGATCGACCCGGCCGCCGGGGCCGTCCTCTCCTTCGGGCTCTCCGGAGCCGCCTCCGAACTGCTCGGGGACACCGCGCACCGGCTGATCCCGGTCACCGACCGGGACGCGGCCTCGCTGGTCCGGTCGATCAGGACGGCACCGCTCCTGTTCGGCTGGCGGGGCTCCGCGCCGGTCGACACGGCGGCCCTCGAAGAGCTGATGCTGCGCATCTCCCGGCTGGTCGACGACCACCCGGAGGTCGTCGCGGTCTCGCTGGAGCCGGTGGTGGTCTCCCCGGCCGGCCTGAGCGTCCTGAGCGCCACCGTACGGCTGGCCCGCGCCCCGCTCCGGGACGACCTCGGCCCCCGGACACTGCCCGTCGTCTGAGCCGCCCGAGCCGCCCGGGTCGCCTGAGCCGACCCGGCCCTCCGAGCGGTCCGGGTCGCCGGAAGGGGGCGGCACTGTGACGGCGGGCACCCGCCCGGACGCCTGCCGGGCCCGCGTCGCACCGGTCACCCTGCGCGATTCGGTCTGATCCGTCCACGACAGACCCGAGCGAGCGGTGCCTCGCAGTCAGTGGGCCCCCGTAGGATGGACGGCATGGCCAAGACCAGTACGACGACCCAGGGGCTGCGAGCGGCGATCGAGCGCAGCGGCTACTACCCGGCCCTCGTGGCCGAGGCGGTGGAGGCCGCGATCGGCGGCGACACCATCCGGTCGTACCTGGTCCACCAGGAGACGACGTTCGACGCGAACGAGGTGCGTCGGCACGTCACCGTGCTGGTCCTCACCGGCAACCGTTTCATCGTGAGCCACACGGACGAGCAGAACGCGGACACCACCTCCCCGACCCCCTACGCCACGACCTCGACGGAATCGGTCAAGCTCGGCCGGATCTCCTCGGTCGTCGTCAGCCGCGTCGTCGCGAACCCGGAGTCGTACACGCCCGGCACGCTGCCCCGTGAAGTGGTCCTGACCATCGGCTGGGGCGCCGTCTCCCGCATCGACCTGGAGCCGGCCGCCTGCGGTGACCCCAACTGCGAGGCCGACCACGGCTACACCGGAAACTCGACGGCGGACGACCTGAGCCTGCGGGTCAGCGAGGCGGGCGACGGTCCGGAGACCGTCCGCCAGGCGCTCGTCTTCGCGCAGTCCCTCTCCGAAGCGACCGCGGACGTCGCCCGCTGATGGCCCTGCCCACCTGGGATCACCCGGAACCGCTCGCCGTCGACTCCGCGCCCGTGCCCGAGTACGGCGCCGGTTCGCTGGCCGATCTGCTCCCCACGCTCGCCGCCGGCATGTCCGTGCCCGGCGCGACCGCCGCCATACCCGAGCTGACCGCAGCCGACCGGAACTGCGTGTTCCTGATCGACGGTCTCGGCTGGGAGCAGCTCAGGGCCCACCCGGACGAGGCCCCCTTCATGACCTCGCTGCTGGCGTCCTCGCGCGGCGGTACGGGACGTCCGATCACCGCCGGCTACCCGGCCACCACCGCGACCTCCCTCGCCTCCGTGGGCACCGGCCTGCCCCCGGGCGCCCACGGCCTGCCCGGCTACACCGTGCGCAACCCCGCCACCAGCCAGCTGATGAACCAGCTCCGCTGGAACCCGTGGACCGAGCCGCGCGCCTGGCAGCCCCATCCCACGATCTTTCAGCTGGCCGACGCGGCCGGGGTGCACACCGCCCAGGTCTCCTCGCCGACCTTCCAGAACACTCCGCTGACCAAGGTCGCGCTGAGCGGCGGGACGTTCCACGGCCGGCTGTCCGGCGAGGAGCGTATGGACTTCGCCGCCGAGCAACTGGCCGCCGGTGACCGCTCGTTGGTCTACACGTACTACGCGGAGGTGGACGGCAAGGGCCACCGCTTCGGCGTCGACTCCGACCCCTGGCGCGGCCAGCTCATGTACGTCGACCGGCTGGTCCAGCGCCTCGCGGAGCAGTTGCCGCCGCGCACGGCGCTGTATGTCACCGCCGACCACGGCATGATCGACATCCCGTTCGACGAACAGCACCGCATCGACTTCGACGAGGACTGGGAGCTGCGCGCCGGTGTCGCCCTGCTGGGCGGAGAGGGCCGCGCCCGTCATGTGTACGCGGTCCCGGGCGCCGAGGCGGACGTGCTGACCTGCTGGCGCGAAGTGCTGGGCGAGCAGTTCTGGGTCGCCTCCCGTGACGAGGCGATCGACGCGGGCTGGTTCGGCCCGCGGGTCGACGAGCGGGTCTACGCCCGGCTGGGTGACGTCATCGCCGCCGCCCGGGACGATGTCCTGATCACCGCGTCCGAACGGGAGCCGAAGGAGTCGGTGATGGTCGGCAACCACGGCTCGATGACCCCGGCCGAGCAACTGGTGCCCCTCCTCCAAGTACGCTCCTGACGCCGTCCCCCTTCCCCGTTGCCGAAAGGTGCTCAACTCCCCATGCCCGAGCTGGTGTTCTTCTCTGGAACGATGGACTGCGGGAAGTCCACGCTGGCTCTCCAGATCGAGCACAACCGCTCGGCGCGGGGCCTGCAGGGCATGATCTTCACGCGTGACGACCGCGCGGGCGAGGGCAAGCTCTCCTCGCGCCTCGGGCTGGTCACCGACGCGGTCGAGGTGGCGGACGACCAGGATCTGTACGCCCATCTCGTGGACCATCTCTCGCAGGGCGGCCGGGCCGACTACGTGATCGCGGACGAGGCGCAGTTCCTGGCACCCGCGCAGATCGACCAGCTGGCCCGGGTGGTGGACGACCTGGACGTCGACGTCTTCGCCTTCGGGATCACCACCGACTTCCGGTCCAAGCTCTTCCCCGGCTCCCAGCGCCTGGTCGAACTGGCCGACCGGGTCGAGGTGCTCCAGGTCGAGGCCCTGTGCTGGTGCGGTGCCCGCGCCACGCACAACGCCCGCACCGTGGGCGGTGAGATGGTCGTCGAGGGTGCCCAGGTGGTCGTGGGTGACGTCAACCAGCACGAGAACATCGGCTACGAGGTCCTGTGCCGCCGGCACCACCGGCGCCGTATGACAGCCGCCACGGCCCGCGCGAGCGCCCTGTCCCCCGACGTCCTGCCGATCGCCTCCGTCTGAGCCCTGTCCCGAGCCCCTCCCTGGAGAGTTGCAGTCCCCGGAGAGCTGCCGGGTCGGGAGAGCCGCCGGGTCAGGAGACGGCGTGGATCAGGGAGAAGACCGCGCCCTCCGGATCCGTGACCGTCGCCACGCGGCCGTACGGGGAGTCGTGGGCCGCCCGAAGGAGGTGTCCGCCGAGTTCCGTGACGAGGCGGACGGTGTCGTCCAGTTCGGCGGCCTCGAAGTAGGTCAGCCAGTGCGGGCCCCGGTCGCGCGGCAGGGTGTTCCCGACACCGTGGAGGCCGGCCACCGGCCGTCCGTCGATGTGCAGGGTCACGTAGTCGAAGCCGGGCGAGACGGTCGGCTCCAGGTCGTAGCCGAACACCCCCTGGTAGAACTTGACGACGCTCTCCGTGTCGCGGGTCACGAGCTCGTTCCACGCCGGGGTGCCGGGGACGCCGGTGAGCTCCGTGCCCAGGTGGGCCACTCTCTGCCAGATCCCGAAGACGGCGCCCGACGGGTCGGAGGCGATCGCCAGGCGGCCGGCCTCGGCGGCGTCCAGCGGTCCCACGCCCACGGTTCCCCCGCTGTGCCGGACCTTCTCGGCGGTCCGGTCCACGTCGGCCGACGCGAAGTAGGGCGTCCAGGCGATCGGCAGGTGCCGGTCGGGCGGCAGCTGGCCGATCCCGGCCACCTCGCGGCCGTCGAGCAGCGCCCGCGCATACGGGCCGAGCTGCGGGGGGCCCGGCTGGAACTCCCAGCCGAACAGCGCTCCGTAGAACTCCTGGGTCGCGGCCGTGTCATGCGCCATCAGGCTCACCCAGCAGGGTGTCCCGGACGTGTGCCGAGCGTGCGTGGTGCCGTTCGGGCCGGCCGATTCCCGTGCCTCGGTCATCGTCACTCTCTTCTCGGCCCCTCGCGGTGGCCGGTCACCTTCCGCCTGCGAACACGCGTACTCAGTCGCGTGCGTGCGCGCCCCGTGCCGATGGTCGCACCACCGGTCATGCCGGAGGTCCCTCCCGCGCCGCCGTCGAGCGGTGCGCGACCGGACGACGCCCGATCCGCCACCTCTCGTCCGTCGCGGAGCGATGCCGTGCGGTGCCCATCGGTTGTACAGCATGTGCCCGGTCCCATACGCCTGGTGATCGGACCTGCCCGGCGGAGCACAGTAGCCGGACATGGACGAAGCGGCCACCCCGTGCGCAAGGATGGGGCCATGAACGCCATCATCACGGCACCCGAACTGGCCAGTGACCTGGCAGGGCCGACCCCGCCGGTCCTCCTCGACATCCGCTGGCGGTTGGGCGGTCCCAACCTGCGCTCCGAGTACGAGAACGCGCACATCCCCGGTGCCGTCTTCGTCGACCTGGATTCCGAACTCGCTGGTCCGGCCGGTGCGGCGGGCCGGCATCCGCTCCCCGACCCCGAGGTCTTCGGCGCGGCGATGCGGGCCGCGGGAGTGTCCAAGAACCGCGATGTCGTCGTGTACGACGGAGGGCAGGGCTGGGCGGCAGCGCGCGCCTGGTGGCTGCTGGGCTATTCGGGTCACCCGTCGGTACGCGTGCTTGACGGCGGGTTCGCCGCCTGGAGCGGGCCGGTCTCCTCGGAGGTCCCCTCGCCGGCGCCCGGAACGTTCGTGCCGACGGCCGGCGCCCGGCCGTCGCTCGACGCGGACGGGGCGGCCGCGCTCGCCCGCACCGGGCTGCTGCTGGATGCCCGCGCGGGGGAGCGGTACCGGGGCGAGGTCGAGCCGATCGATCCCGTCGGCGGTCACATCCCGGGTGCCGTGTCCGCGCCGACCACCGAGAACGTCACGGAGGACGGACGGTTCCTGCCGGCGGACGAACTCGCCGACCGCTTCAAGTCCTTCGGGGTGACACCGGCGTCCGAGGTCGGCGTCTACTGCGGTTCCGGCGTCTCGGGCGCCCATGAGGTGCTGGCCCTCGCCGTGGCCGGCGTTCCCGCCGCGCTGTACGTCGGTTCGTGGTCGGAGTGGTCCCAGGACGCGGCCCGCCCCGTCGCGACGGGCGCCGACCCGCAGTGACCCCGCGGTGGTGAGAGCCAGGACGCCGGGCGACCACCCCCGGGAAGGCCGGGGGCGCCCACGGGAGCACCGCTCATGACGACGGGGCCCGCACCGGATCGGTGCGGGCCCCGTCGTCATGGATCCGGCTAGTCCTGCTTCTTACGGCGTGTGCCGAAGACGATCTCGTCCCAGCTCGGGACCGCCGCTCTGCGGCCCGGACGGACGCCGTCGGCCTCGGCCTGGCGGTCGGTCGCGCCGACGAGCCGGTCGCGGTGGCTGCCCACCGAGCGGGGCATGAGCACGTCCGCGTACGCGGAACCGGCACCCGCCGAGGCGGCGGGAGCCGGGGGCTCCTCCTCCTCGGACTCGGGGACGGGCTCCTCGGCCGCGGGGCGTTCGGCTGTGGCGGGCCGCTCGGGCACCACCATGTCGCCCCGGAAGCTGGGCACCGCCTCCAGAAGGCTGGTCAGCGAGTCCCTGTCCTCCGCCTCTTCGGGGGATTCCGGGGACGCCGGAGGCAGACTCGGCCGCTCCGTCTGGCGGTCCAGGGCACGGTCCAGCGGACGGTCACGGGGCAGCCGGGCGATCCGCGGCACGAACGGGAAGCTCGGCTCGGGCGCGGCGAGGTCGTCGGACTCGCCGATCAGCGAGCGCGCCTCGTCGTCGACGGCCTGGACGAGCCGCCGGGGAGGGTCGTAGGTCCAGCTCGCCGCGTGCGGTTCGCCCGCGACCCGGTAGACCAGCATGACTTCCCAGGTGCCGTCGTCGCGTCGCCAGGAGTCCCACTGGACGGTGTCCTTCTCGGCTCCCCGGATCAGCAGCCGCTCCTGGACGGCCTCACCGAGCTGGGGACCGGCGTTCTCGCCGGGGCGGCGGACGGGAGTCTTCCGGGCACGCTCGGCCATGAAGGCGCGCTCGGCCAGCACGGGTCCCTCGAAGCGGCGTACGCGATCGACGGGGATGCCGGCGAGCTGGGCGACTTCCTCCGCGGAGGCACCGGCGCGTATACGCGCCTGGATGTCGCGGGGGCGGAGATGGCTCTCCACCTCGATCTCGATCTGGCCGAGGCGGGGACGGTCGCCGCGTACGGCGGCACGCAGCCGCTCGTCAATCGGAAGCGTGTATTCCGTACTGTCCGCAGCCTTCAGCACCAGCCGTGTGCCGTCGTTAGAGACGGCCACGACACGCAGTTCGGGCATGGGGACCTCCCGGGTGGTGCCTGCCGACGTCACGTGCGTCGCTGCTTCCGCTAGTCGAGTGTGGCCTGCCCGGGTGCAGCCTGCCACAACCTTGCCGAGTTGCCCGGCGTGTCGGGCGCAGGCCCGGGGGCGCCGTTATGGCACGGTTACCTATTCGCAACGCTAAGTGACGAACTCCATCACCCTGTGCAACGAGCCCCCTCCCGGTGGTCCTGCAAGGCCCCGGACGCCCTGGCGGGAGTCCGGACCCAGGGCTCGCAACAGTACTCCATTCGGGCCACATGCGTGGATCGGCACGCCGCCCAACTTCTAGCGGGGGGTGCTAGTTGGCCGATCCGGACGCCCTTTCGGCGGCCGAGCGATGTGGCGCACTTCACGCAATCGGCAGAAACGGAACTTATCGTTTCGCCTGTACGTCCCCTTCTCGTGCGGTCGGTCGATCAAGTACGGGAAAGGCAGGCTAGGTCCGGGAATGCGTGAGAAGCCGGAAGTCGGCGGCGAACAGCCGGGTACCGACAGGGAACCGAGGAAGAGGCGGCTGGACCTGAGCGTCCCCCAGGTGGCGGGGAGCGCGGTCGCCGCGGTGGTCGCGGCGAAACTGGCGTCCTGCTTCGGCGTCTACGGGACGATCCTGGGCGCCGGGCTGGTCAGTGTCGTCGCCACCTGCGGAGGAACGCTGTTCCAGCACTTCTTCAGCCGCACCGGCGAACAGTTCCGTGACGTGACGGTGCAGCCGAGACCGAGGTCCCGGGAGCTGCCCGGTGCGCCCGGGGGGTTCGGCGAGGGGACCGTCTACCGCGCTCGGGTCAGGAGCTGGAAGAGGCCGCTGGTCGCGACCGCTCTCGTCTTCGGTGTCACGATGGCCGGAATCACCACGTACGAAGCGGTCTCGGGGCGGAGTTTCAGCGGCGACGGCACCAGCACGACGGTCGGCGACGCCTTCACGGGGCACAACGCCGGCTCGGGGGAACGGAAGCCGGACACGGCACCGTCGACCGGGTCCTCGCCGTCCTCGCCGACGGCCCCTCAGGAGACTCCGGCGCCTTCCGGCGACAGCACCGGCCCCGTCGACGCGGGCGGCGACGGCACGGCCACCGTGCCGACCCCGGGGGACGGCACGGCATCGGAGCCCGGAGCCGGGGACGGCACCCCGGCTCCCGAACCCAGCGCGACCGCTACGACCCCAGAACCCTCCGCAAGTAGTCGTTCGCAAAGCGCCGGTCCGGATCGAGACGGTCCCGCAGCGCGGTGAACTCGCCGAAGCGCGGGTAGGCCTTGGAGAAGTACTCCGCGTCGCGGGTGTGCACCTTGCCCCAGTGCGGCCGGCCCTCGTGCGCGGTGAAGATCCGCTCGGCCGCGGTGAAGTACGCCTGGTAGGGGGTGCCCCGGAACATGTGGACGGCGATGTACGCGCTGTCCCGCCCGGACGCCGTGGAGAGGGTGATGTCGTCGGCGGGCGCCGTCCGCACCTCCACGGGGAAGCTCACCCGCAGGGTCGAGCTGTCGACCATCGCCTTCAGTTCGCGCAGCGTCTCGACCAGGGCCTCGCGCGGCACGGCGTACTCCATCTCCACGAACCGCACGCGGCGCGGAGAGGTGAAGACCTTGTACGGGATGTCGGTGTAGGTCCGAGCGGACAGCACGCGGCTGGAGAATCCGGCGATCGACGGGATGGCCGCGGGGACGACCCGGCCGAGCAGATTGGCCACCTGGAAGGCGCCGTTGGAGAGGAACTCGTCCTCGATCCAGCCGCGGACGGGGCCGACCGGGTTCTCGGGGCCCGCGCTGCGGTTGTTGCGCTTGGTGTTGCAGTTGCCGGTGTGCGGGAACCAGTAGAACTCGAAGTGCTCGTTCTCGGTGAAGAGTTCCTCGAAGTCGGCGGTGACCTTGTCGAAGGTCATCGGCTCCTCGCGGGCCGTGAGCAGGAAGACGGGCTCCACGGAGAAGGTGATCGCGGTGACGATCCCCAGGGCGCCGATGCCTATGCGGGCCGACGCGAAGACCTCCGGGTTCTCGCTCTCGGAACAGGTCAGCACCGAGCCGTCGGCCGTCACCAGTTCAAGGCCCTTGATCTGGGCGGCGATCGAGGCCGAGTCCCGCCCGGTGCCGTGGGTTCCGGTGCTGGTCGCCCCCGAAACCGTCTGCTCCATGATGTCGCCCATGTTGGTGAGCGACAGACCCTCGCGCGCCAGGGCCAGGTTGAGCCTCTTGAGCGGGGTGCCGGCCTCGACGGTGACCGTCATGGCCGTGCGGTCGATCTTGCGGATCCCGGTCAACAGTTGAGGGCGGATCAATACGCCGTCGGTCGCGGCGGCCGCCGTGAAGGAGTGCCCGGTGCCGACGGCCTTCACCGTCAGACCGTCCTCGGCCGCCTTCCGTACGGCGGCGGAGAGTTCGTCCACCGAGGCAGGGGTGACCTCCCGTACGGGCAGGGCGGTGACGTTGCCCGCCCAGTTACGCCACGTGCCGCTCTTCTCGCTCACTGTGGTGCTCATGAGACCCTCCCCGCTGCAGAACCGGCCTGCTGAGCCGGCGGTAGCCGAGGAAACCGACCGCGACCGCGACGGCCCCGGACACCGCCGGAACCCCGTACCCGGCCTTCGCGCCGGCGGAGTCGATCACCCAGCCGGCCACGGAGGAACCGAGCGCGACCCCGACGGCGAGCCCTGTACTCACCCAGGTCATGCCTTCGGTCAGTTTCGCGCGAGGTACGTGCTGCTCGATGAGGGACATCGTCGTGATCATCGTGGGAGCGATGGACAGGCCCGCAACGAACAGCGCCACGGCCAGGAACGGCAAGTTTCCGACCAGTAGGAGGGGGATCATACTCACGGCCATCGCGCATATGCCCAGCAGCCACCTGCCTTCCGCGGCCCCCTTGAAGTGCAGCAGTCCGAAGACCGCTCCCGCGAGACAGGAGCCCGCCGCGTAGAGGGCCAGGACGATGCTCGCGGCGCCTTTGTGGCCCTGCTCCTCGGCGAAGGCCACCGTGACCACGTCGACGGCTCCGAAGATCGTCCCCGTCGCCACGAACGTGGCCACCAGGACCTGGAGTCCCGCCGAGCGGAGCGCCGAACCGCCGCTGTGCTGTCCGCGCGGATGCGGCTCGGGCTCGGTGGCGCGCTGGGAGGTCAGCCAGAAGACCCCGGCCGTCAGGAAACAGGCGGCCAGCAGCGGTCCGGCCTCCGGGAACCACACCGTGGACAGGCCGATGGAGATGATCGGTCCGAAGATGAAGCAGATCTCGTCCACCACGGACTCCAGGGAGTACGCGGTGTGCAGTTGCGGGGTGCCTCCGTAGAGCGCGGCCCAGCGGGCCCGGATCATCGCGCCGATGCTCGGGACGCAGCCGATGCCGGCCGCGCACACGAACAGGACCCAGTCCGGCCACCGGTAGTGCGAGGCGACCAGCAGCATCCCGGCCGCCGCGAGCGCGAAGACCGTCACCGGGCGCAGGATCCGCCGCTGACCGTGCAGGTCCACCATGCGCGAGACCTGCGGACCCATCGCCGCGGCGGCCAGCGCCATGGTCGCCGACAGGGCGCCCGCGAGGCCGTAGCGCCCGGTCAGCTGGGAGATCATCGTGACGACGCCGATGCCCATCATGGACAGCGGCATCCGGCCGAGCAGGCCCGCGGCGGAGAAGCTCTTGGAGCCGGGGGCGGCGAACAGGGCGCGGTACGGGCTGGGCACGAGGGTCTCCGTCGGCTCGGCTCGGTTCGGCCCCGCCCCGTCACGCGGGCGGCCCGAACCAGGGTAAGGCGTGAAGATGGCCGATACAGCTTACTGGTTAGGTAACCCTAACGCAGCTCTCGCGCCGGTCCGACGCCGCCGTCCGTCCTGTCCGTCCGGCGACGCGGCCCCTCGTGCCCGCCGGCCGTCCGCGCGGGCGACGCCGGTCCGGGCAGCTCCCGCCGCGCGCCCCGCCGTCGTCGTCCGCGCGGACGGCCGGGCGGTTATCGCCCGTCAGTGACGGGTGGCAGGATCGGATCCATGCCAGAAGTGCTCGATGCCACCCCCTACGACGCCCTGCTCCTGCTCTCGTTCGGCGGTCCGGAGGGCCCGGACGACGTGGTCCCCTTCCTGGAGAACGTGACACGGGGCAGAGGCATCCCCAAGGAACGCCTCAAGGAGGTCGGGCAGCACTACTTCCTGTTCGACGGAATCAGCCCCATCAACGACCAGAACCGTGCCCTGCTCGACGCGCTGCGCAAGGACTTCGCCGAGCACGGCCTGGACCTGCCGGTCTACTGGGGCAACCGCAACTGGGCGCCCTACCTGACCGACACGCTGCGCGAGATGGCCGCCGACGGGCGGCGCAGGATCCTGGTGCTGGCCACCAGCGCGTACGCCTCGTACTCGGGCTGCCGGCAGTACCGCGAGGATCTGGCGGGCGCCCTCGCCGTCCTGGAGGCGGAGGGCCTGGAGCCGCCGAAGGTCGACAAGCTGCGGCACTACTTCAACCATCCCGGGTTCGTCGAGCCGATGACCGACGGCGTCCTGAGGTCGCTCGCCGAGCTGCCCGAGGAGGTCCGGCCGGGCGCGCACCTGGTGTTCACCACGCATTCGATCCCGGTCGCCGCGGCGGACACCTCCGGCCCGGCCGACGGACACGGCGACGGCGGTGCCTACGTCCGGCAGCACCTGGACGTGGCCCGGCTGATCGCGGAGACCGTGCGCGAGCGGACCGGGACCGACCGCCCGTGGAAGCTCGTGTACCAGTCGCGTTCCGGGGCCCCGCACATCCCCTGGCTGGAGCCGGACATCTGCGACCACCTGGAGGAGCTGCACGGGGCGGGAGTCCCGGCGGCGGTGATGGTGCCGATCGGCTTCGTGTCGGACCACATGGAGGTGCTGTACGACCTGGACACCGAGGCACGGGCCAAGGCGGGGGAGCTGGGGCTGCCAGTGAGCCGTTCGGCCACGGTGGGCTCCGACCCCCGGTTCGCCGCGGCGGTCCGTGACCTGGTGCTGGAGCGTGCCGCGGCCGAGAGCGGCCGACAGGTGACACGGTGTGCCCTGGGCGCGCTGGGCGCGAGTCACGACCTGTGCCCGGTGGGCTGCTGTCCGGCCCGTTCGCCCAAGCCCGCCGCCGCGGGCGCCGACAGCCCTTACGCATGAGGAGCCACGTGACCGACCCGCTGCACACCGAACTCCTCCAGCTCGCGCACGAGGCCGCCCGCCGCGCGGGTGCGCTGCTGCGCGACGGCCGCCCGGCGGACCTCGCGGTCGCGGCCACGAAGTCCAGCCCGATCGACGTCGTCACCGAGATGGACATCGCCGCCGAGAAGCTGATCACCTCGCTGATCGCCGAACACCGGCCCCGCGACGGCTTCCTCGGCGAGGAGGGCTCCGCCACCGAGGGCACCAGCGGCGTGCGCTGGATCGTCGACCCGCTCGACGGCACGGTCAACTACCTGTACGGGCTGCCGACGTGGGCGGTGTCCATCGCGGCCGAGCAGGACGGCGAGACCGTCGTCGGCGTCGTGGCGGCACCCATGCGCGGCGAGACGTACCACGCGGTCCGCGGCCGGGGCGCCCGCGCCTCCGGGGCATGGGTCGGCGAACGCCGGCTGGCCTGCCGCCCGTCCCCGCCGCTCGACCAGGCCCTCGTCTCGACGGGCTTCAACTACGTGACCGAGGTCAAGGTCCATCAGGCCGACGTGGCCCAGCGGCTGATCCCGCTGGTGCGCGACATCCGGCGCTCCGGCTCGGCGGCGGTCGACCTGTGCGACGTCGCGGCCGGCCGCCTGGACGGCTACTACGAGCGCGGTCTGCACCCCTGGGATCTGGCGGCGGGGGACCTGATCGCCAGGGAAGCGGGCGCGGTGACCGGTGGACGCCCCGGAGAGCGCCCCACGGGCGATCTCGCGGTGGCTGCCTCCCCGGGTGTCTTCGAGCCCCTCCAGCGGCTCCTGGAGGACTTCGGGGCCTGGCACGACTGACCCGCTCTGACGGCAGGCCCGACGGCGGACGGCCGGCGGTCGTCCGCCGTGACGAGGGACGCAGCGACGCGCGTACGACAGCGGGGCCCGGGTACTGGATCGATACCGGGGCCCCGCTCTCGTACGTGCTGATCAGACGCGTGTGGCGCCGACCTCCACACCGTGCTCGGCGGCAAGGCGGTGCAGGTCGTCGAGCTCGGCCTGCTCGACCTCCGCGAGGAAGTCGTCGCCTGTCTCGCGAGCCCGAGTCAGGTCGGACTCGGTCGTCCTTATGCGCTGCAGAAGTCCTGTGGTGAATGCGTCCATGCTGCGCCCCCTCGTCCTGGGTCGTGGGTCGGGTGGCACGGGGGTGTGCCGATGGAAAGGGGCGATCACGTCTCCGAATGGGGTGCCCAGCGCTGCCCGCTCTGGGCGGCGACGGTGCCGGACACCCACGCCCGCTCTGCGGAAGCGGTTGGACGTACCACAATGTGGCTTGCCACATGCAGAGCGTGATCGCGGGGTGTAAAGCCGTCCTCCCCCCGCTCCCTTTCACGGAAACCTCAACCCGACGAGAAAATCTCGGGTTCCCGGCCCCCCGGACGCACCTCCTTGGCGCCTCCCCCCGTCTTACAGCCGGTTTATGACCGAAACGGGCAGGATGGAGCTCTCATCCGTGACGGACCCGCCCGCGTGGTGCGCTGAAGCGTGCCCCGCCGGTGACAGAGGAAGGACAAGCGACGTGCGTGTACTCGTCGTCGAGGACGAGCAGCTGCTCGCCGATGCGGTGGCCACCGGACTGCGCCGGGAGGCCATGGCAGTCGACGTCGTGTACGACGGCGCGGCCGCGCTGGAGCGCATCGGGGTCAACGACTACGACGTGGTCGTCCTCGACCGTGACCTCCCGCTCGTGCACGGCGACGACGTCTGCCGGAAGATCGTCGAGCTCGGCATGCCCACGCGCGTGCTGATGCTGACCGCGTCCGGCGACGTCAGCGACCGTGTCGAGGGCCTGGAGATCGGCGCCGACGACTACCTCCCCAAGCCGTTCGCGTTCAGCGAGCTGACGGCACGCGTGCGTGCCCTCGGACGTCGTACGAGCCTGCCGCTGCCACCGGTCCTGGAGCGTGCCGGGATCAAGCTCGACCCCAACCGCCGCGAGGTCTTCCGCGACGGCAAGGAGGTCCAGCTCGCCCCCAAGGAGTTCGCCGTCCTGGAGGTGCTGCTGCGCAGCGAGGGCGCCGTCGTCTCCGCGGAGCAGCTCCTGGAGAAGGCCTGGGACGAGAACACGGACCCGTTCACCAACGTCGTGCGCGTGACCGTCATGACGCTGCGGCGCAAGCTCGGCGAGCCCGCCGTGATCGTCACCGTGCCCGGCTCCGGGTACAGGATCTGATCCACCGTGGCCACCACCCCCGCGCCGCCCGCGGCGCCTCCGAAGCCCACCTGGGACCCGAGGAGGGCGGAACCGCCCTTCCCCTGGCTGCGCCCCACGATCCGCATACGGCTGACGCTGCTGTACGGCGGCATGTTCCTGATCGCCGGCATCATGCTGCTGTCGATCATCTACCTGCTCGCGGCGCAGGCGCTGAACGTCGGCAGTGAACTCCCCTTCAAGATCATTTCTGGACAGGTCGGCAGCAGCACCTGCAACCTCCCGACGCAACCCTCGGCGGACGAGCTCAACCGCGCGATGGCCGACTGTGTGAACCAGCAGCGCCAGCACGCCCTCGACGACCTGCTCAGCCGCTCCCTGCTGGCCCTGCTCGGCCTCGCGGTCATCGCGTTCGCGTTCGGCTACGCGATGGCGGGCCGTGTCCTGTCGCCGCTCGGCCACATCACCCGCACCGCGCGCGCGGTGGCCGGCTCCGACCTGTCCCGGCGGATCGAGCTGGACGGCCCGGACGACGAGCTGAAGGAGCTCGCGGACACCTTCGACGACATGCTGGAGCGGCTTCAGCGCGCCTTCACCGCCCAGCAGCGGTTCGTCGGGAATGCCTCCCACGAACTGCGCACGCCTCTCGCGATCAACCGCACCCTCCTGGAGGTGCACCTCTCCGGTCCCGGGGTGCCGACGGAGATGCAGCAGCTCGGCAAGACGCTGCTCGCCACGAACGAACGCAGCGAACAGCTCGTCGAGGGCCTGCTGCTGCTCGCCCGCAGCGACAACCAGATCATCGAGCGCAAGCCGGTGGACCTCGCCGAGGTCGCCTCGCAGGCCGTCGACCAGGTGCACGCCGAGGCGGAGGCCAAGGGCGTGGAGATCCGCGGGCTGCGCGCTCCGGTGGTCGTCCAGGGCAACGGCGTCCTCCTGGAGCGGATCGCCCTGAACCTCGTCCAGAACGCCGTTCGGTACAACGTGCCGCGGGACGGCTGGGTCGAGGTCACGACCGACACGGAGCACGGCCGGGCGGTCCTGGAGGTGTCGAACACGGGACCGGTCGTTCCCGCGTACGAGGTCGACAATCTTTTCGAACCCTTCCGGCGGCTGCGCACGGAGCGCACGGGCAGCGACAAGGGCGTGGGCCTTGGCCTGTCGATCGTCCGGTCGGTGGCCCGCGCGCACGGGGGTCACATCGTCGCCCGGCCCCGAGAAGGGGGTGGGCTCGTGATGCGCGTCACCCTTCCCATCTGAGACCATGTCGCGGACACGCGGCGATGTTCGCTTTGCGCGGAATTTTCGGGTCACCCACCCGAGTGACCCGTGTGTGATCGATCACAAGGGCGATTTTCTGTCCATCTACTCTCCGTGATCATGTGAACTGCCGGAAAGCCGGGAAAATCCGGGTTTTCGGGGGTCCTGATCACGGGAAGTACACGGTGGGGCGCCTTTGAAGTGCGACCTCGGGACCGTGTACGGTCCGCATCGCCATCCAAGCCGATCACTCTTGATGAGTCCGGTTGGGTGTCGATTGAGTAACAGACCTTGATGTGAGGCAAAATCTCCGCCTCGGGTCGGGCACAAGTCCGGCCTCTCACGCGTTACGTGCGCTGGAGACACCGAAGACACCCAGAGGGGGAGAGCGACAATGGCAACGGATTACGACACCCCGCGCAAGACCGACGACGACGTCGACTCGGACAGCCTTGAAGAACTGAAGGCTCGCCGGAACGACAAGTCGACCTCGTCCGTCGACGTAGATGAGTTCGAGGCCGCGGAAGGCCTGGAGCTGCCCGGTGCGGACCTCTCGAACGAAGAGCTGGCCGTCCGGGTGCTGCCCAAGCAGCAGGACGAGTTCACCTGCATGAGCTGCTTCCTGGTGCACCACCGCAGCCAGCTGGCCCGCGAGAAGAACGGTCAGCCGATCTGCCGCGACTGCGACTGAGGCAGGGTCGGCCGTGACCGGCTCGACCAGGCCTTGGAAGCGCCGCCTCCCCTCCAGGGCGGCGGACGAAGGGCCCTCCAAGGGCCCTGAAGGCGTGCGTGACGACGAGCGGGGCTCTTCCGAACAGGGATCAGCCTCGCTCGACCGAGCGGGCGCCACAGACGACCTGACGGCCCCCACGGACGCTGCCTCGCCCGCCGCGAGGCGTCGCGTGGAGGCTGTCCGGGACGGGGTCAAGAGGGGCGTCACGAGGAGCGGCGTCCGAGCCAGGGCGGGCCTCGCGTATGTCACCGACCGCATCATCGACATCGCCCCCCGGGTTCCCGTGAGGGACCTGGCCACCCTCCGCAGACAGTTCCCGGACCTCGGCCCCGAGGAACTCGCGGACAAGCTCGTCGCGGGCGCCGCCGCCGCGACGTCCACCGTCGGTGCCGGCATCGGCGCCGCCGCCATGCTGCCGGTGCCGCCCGCCATGCCCACGGAGCTGGCCGCCGAGATCACCGCCGTCGCCGCGATCGAGCTGAAGCTGATCGCCGAACTCCACGAGGTCTACGGCCTGCGTCCGCAGGGCAATCTCAAACAGCGCAGCACGGCCTATCTGCACTCCTGGTCGGGCGAGCGTGGCATCGACGTGGCCAAGCCCATGACGATCAATGCCGCGCTGGGCGGCCAGATGAAGCGCGAGCTGCGCCAGCAGATCATGAAGCGAACGGTCAGGGACCTGCCCAACCTGATGCCGTTCATGGTCGGAGCGGCCGTGGGCGCGGTGATGAACCGCCGCGACACCAAACGGGTTGCGGGCCACATCCGCAAGGACCTGCGCAGGATGCAGGTGCCGTGGGACGCGCTTCCGCAACTGCCACCGCTGGAGGAGCCGACGGATCCGGTGGCGATCGGAGAGATCCCGACCGACCTGGGGGACTGAGGCCCTTCGCACGCCGGCCCGCGGCCGTTCACCCGCGCCCGGCGGACCGCGCCCGTCGCCGGCGCGCCGACCCGGGCGCCGGCCGCGGCTGTCTCAGCTCTCCGCGGGACGCGCCGACTCCCGGGCCGTCTCCAGGGCGGCGGCCAGGCGCTCCGGCTCCCGCGTCGACAGGTACAGGTAGGGCGTCGGGTCCGCCGGGTCCGTGACCTGGACGCGCAGCGCCGTGGGGATGTACGACCGCAGGAGCATGAAGGCGCGGGTGTCGGCCTTGTAGGTACGCCAGGCGCGCGCCTCCTCCGGGTCCATGATCACCGTGTCCCCGAGGGCGGAGACCGGGATCCTGGCGTCGCCGGCGATCAGCGCGTCACCGACCACGCGGATGCGGATCGAGCCGTACGCGCTGGCCGCGACCGCCGCGACCGCGGTGCCGCCGACGAGCGCTCCGAGCATCGGCAGAGTGCCGAACGGGAGGAACACCAGGGCCAGCGCGAGCCCGACCAGAAAGCTGATCACCCACCACGAGCGGGGTGCGGTGAGGCGTTCTTCGTACGGGGAGGCGGAGAGCTGCATGACGCCAAGCTTGGCACGGTGCGAAGACTTGCTGGACGCGCGGGTAAGGTCTGCGCCTGTGAGTGGTACTTCCGCAGCTCTGACGCCTCCCGCCGACGCCGTCGCGCCGGTGCGGCACCCTGACGCGCCCGCCCCCGGAGAGCTCCTCGGAGCACACTACGAACACTGTTTCGGGTGCGGTGGCGGACAGCCCCACGGGCTCCATCTGGAGGCCCGCGCGGGCGAGGGCGTCACGATCACGGCGGAGTTCACCGTGCGCCCCGTCCACCAGGGTGCCCCCGGACTCGCGCACGGCGGGGTCCTCGCCACCGCGCTCGACGAGACGCTCGGCTCGCTGAACTGGCTGCTGCGGACGATCGCCGTGACCGGACGCCTGGAGACCGACTTCCGCCGCCCCGTACCCGTCGGCACCGTGCTGTATCTGGAGGCCGAGGTCACCGCGGTGGCCGGCCGGAAGATCTACTGCACCGCCACCGGGCGGATCGGCGGCCCCGACGGGCTCGTCGCCGTCCGCGCGGACGCCCTCTTCGTCGAGGTGAAGGTCGACCACTTCATCGACAACGGCCGCCCGGAGGAGATCCGCGCGGCGATGAACGACCCGGACCAGATCCGGCGAGCCCGTGCCTTCGAGGTGAACCCGTGACCCGTAGCCCGGGGGCCAGTGAGCCCCGCCCGGAAGTCGCCGTGATGATCAGGCGCGTCGATCCCGACGTCCCGCTTCCCGAGTACGCGCACCCCGGTGACGCGGGAGCCGATCTGCGCACCACCGAGAGCCGCGAGCTGGAGCCCGGTGAACGGGCCGTGCTGCCGACGGGAGTGTCCATCGCGCTGCCCGAGGGGTACGCGGCCTTCGTGCACCCGCGCTCCGGCCTCGCCGCCCGCTGCGGCGTCGCCCTCGTGAATGCCCCGGGGACGGTTGATGCCGGGTACCGTGGGGAGATCAAGGTGATCGTGGTGAATCTCGATCCGCGCGAGTCGGTGCGGTTCGAGCGCTTCGACCGGATTGCTCAACTGGTCGTCCAGCAGGTCGAGAAGGTTCGCTTCCAGGAGGTCGCGGAACTTCCCGAATCGGCGCGGGCCGCAGGGGGCTTCGGGTCCACCGGCGGTCATGCCGCCGTGGACAGCACAACGGGTGGGAATCGATACGCTTCGGTCGTATCCGACCGGGAAGGACAGTGACGTGTTCGGACGTCGCAAGAAGGGCAGTGCCGCCGAGGACGCGGCGGGCGAGGCCGAGCAGGTCGTCGACGGCGTCGACACTGAGGCGGACGAGGACGAGGAGCGCGAGCGCGTGAGGCTCGAACCCGAGCCGCGCCCCGACGGGCCCTGGGACAGCACGGAGGTCCGTGAGCCGGCCGAGGGCCGGGTGGACCTCGGAGGTCTGTTCGTGCCCGGGGTCGACGGGATGGAGCTGCGGGTCGAGGTCGCGGGCGACGCGATCGTCGCGGCGACCGTCGTCGTCAACGACAGCGCCGTGCAGCTCCAGGCCTTCGCCGCTCCCAAGCGCGAGGGCATCTGGGGCGAGGTGCGCGAGGAGATCGCCTCCGGGATCACCCAGCAGGGCGGTGTCATCGACGAGGTCGAGGGCCCGCTCGGCTGGGAGCTGCGGGCGCAGGTACCGGTCCAGCTGCCGGACGGCACCGGCGGTTTCCAGGTCGTGCGGTTCGTCGGCGTGGACGGTCCCCGCTGGTTCCTGCGCGGAGTGATCTCCGGGCAGGGCGCGGTGCAGCCGCAGGCCGCGGGCCTGCTGGAGCAGATCTTCCGGGACACGGTCGTCGTACGCGGTGAGGGGCCGATGGCCCCGCGCGACCCGATCGTCCTGAAGCTGCCGAACGACGCGCAGATGGTCCCCGAGGGTGTCCAGCAGGAGGACCAGAGCGGATCCCGCTTCTCCGGCGGCATGGGACAGCTCCAGCGCGGACCGGAGATCACCGAGGTCCGCTAGACGGATCCGGGACGGACGAAGAGCCGGGCAAACAGGAGGGCCGCATCCACAGGGATGCGGCCCTTTCCCGTGTGCGGACACTCCGGGACACCCGTCTCACTCGATTCTTGTACGTGAACGACGGTTGAGCAGCGGTTCTTTCCTCACGCCTTGACGGAAGCCTGGTCCGTACCTATGGTCACCGGCCAGCGCACCATGTTCAGCATCCCGTGTGTAGTTCACATACAAGAATGGATGGCTCTGCATGTCCGACACCCCCACTCGGCATCGCCGCCGACGGCGCCCGGCCTTCCTCGTCACCGTCGCCGTCGCGACCGCCGCACTCGTCGGCACCCTTCTGTCCTGGCCCGGCGCCCACCGGGCCGACGCGGCACCCGCCGCCTTCGTCCACCCCGGAGTCACCGTCTCCAGGGGACAGCTGGACTTCGCCCGCACCGAGGTCCTGGCCGGCGCCCAGCCCTGGAAGGGCGCCTACGACCAGATGATGGCGAGCAGGTACGCCTCGCTCACGCGCACCCCCACACCCCGTGCGACCGTCGAGTGCGGCTCGTACTCCAACCCGAACTACGGCTGCACCGACGAGCGCGAGGACGCGATAGCCGCCTATACCGACGCCCTCGCCTGGTACATCACGCGCGACGACCGGTACGCCAAGAAGGCCATCGAGCTGATGGACGCCTGGTCCGCGGTGATCAAGTCCCACACCAACAGCAACGCGCCCCTCCAGACCGGCTGGGCGGGCTCCTCCTGGCCCAGGGCCGCAGAGATCATCAAGTACACGTACACCGGCTCCTGGGCCAACTCCGGCCGCTTCGCCACCATGCTGCGCGACGTCTACCTGCCCCAGATCATCAACGGTTCCAACTCCAACGGGAACTGGGAGCTGTCGATGATGGAGGCGGCGGTCGGCATCTCCGTCTTCCTGGAGGACAAGACGTCCTACGACAAGGCCATGGCGAAGTTCCGGACGCGCACCGCTGCGTACGTCTACCTCTCCACCGACGGCGCCGTGCCGAAGACCGTGCCGAGCCAGAACCTCGACACCACCGCGAAGATCGTCGGCTACTGGCAGGGGCAGTCCACGTTCGTCACCGGGCTCACCCAGGAGACCTGCCGCGACCTCACCCACACCGGCTACGGCATCTCGGCCATCTCCCACATCGCCGAGACGAGCCGCGTCCAGGGGCAGGACCTGTACGGCACCGACGTCGGCGAACGGCTGCGCCAGGCGCTCGGCTTCCAGGCGAAGTACCAGCTGGGTACGGTCGTGCCGAGCTGGCTGTGCGGCGGCTCGCTGAACCTCGGACTCGGCCCGGTCACCGAGGTCGGCTACAACGCCCTGCACAACCGCCTGGGCATCGCGATGACCAACACCCAGGCGCTCACCCAGCAGAACCGTCCGGCCGGAAGCAACAACCTCTTCGTCGCGTGGGAGACGCTGACACACGGCGACAATCCCGCGTGAACCGGATCAGGGGTCTCGTCCGATGAAGTCATGAGGCACCGGGCGTCCGGCCGGGACACCGGCGCCCGGTCCACGGGGAACCGTGCCGTCCGCGCGGGGCATCAGGGTTGCGTCAAGGACGTCGTCCGGCGGCGGGATCGCCCTGTTCGCCGGGAATCCTGGCCGTAAGGTCGACGCTGCGTACACAGCGGTGACAGGAAGACAATAGGCACATGGGACGCGGCAAGCTTCGGATCTACCTCGGTGCTGCACCGGGCGTGGGCAAGACCTACGCGATGCTCTCCGAGGCGCATCGCCGCGTCGAACGCGGGACGGACTGCGTGGTGGCCTTCGTCGAGCACCATCACCGGCCCCGCACCGAGGTGATGCTGCACGGCCTGGAGCAGGTCCCGCGCAAGGACCTGGAATACCGGAGCGGCGTCTTCACCGAGATGGACGTCGACGCCGTGCTCCGCCGCGCCCCGGCCGTCGCCCTGGTGGACGAACTCGCGCACACCAACGTGCCCGGCTCCCGCAACGCCAAGCGCTGGCAGGACGTGGAGGAGCTGCTCGCCGCCGGCGTCGACGTCGTCTCCACCGTCAACATCCAGCACCTGGAGTCACTGGGTGACATCGTCGAGTCGATAACGGGCGTGCGGCAGCGCGAGACCGTGCCGGACGAGGTGGTGCGGCGGGCGGACCAGATCGAGCTGGTCGACATGTCGCCGCCCGCACTGCGCCGCCGGATGGCGCACGGCAACATCTACAAGCCCGACAAGGTCGACGCGGCCCTGTCCAACTACTTCCGGCCGGGCAATCTCACGGCCCTGCGCGAGCTCGCGCTGCTGTGGGTCGCCGACCGGGTCGACGAATACCTGAACGAGTACCGCAGCGAACACCGGGTCTCCAAGATCTGGGGATCCCGGGAGCGGATCGTCGTCGGGCTGACCGGCGGTCCGGAGGGGCGGACACTGATCCGGCGCGCCGCGCGGCTGGCCGAGAAGGGGGCGGGCGGCGAGGTCATGGCCGTCTACATCGCCCGCAGCGACGGCCTCACCTCCGCGTCGCCGAAGGAGCTGGCCGTCCAGCGCACCCTGGTCGAGGACCTCGGCGGCACCTTCCACCACGTGGTCGGCGACGACATCCCCGTCTCCCTGCTGGACTTCGCGCGCGGGGTCAACGCCACCCAGATCGTGCTCGGCTCCTCCCGGCGCAAGACCTGGCAGTACGTCTTCGGCCCGGGCGTCGGCGCCACGGTCGCCCGGGAGTCCGGTCCCGACCTGGACGTCCACATCGTGACCCACGAAGAGGTCGCCAAGGGGCGCGGTCTGCCGGTGGCGCGCGGAGCACGGCTCGGGCGCTCCCGGATCATCTGGGGCTGGGCGATCGGCATCGGCGGCCCCGTCGTCATGGCCCTGCTGCTGAACACCATCGACCTCGGCCTCGCCAACGACATGCTGCTGTTCCTGGCGGTCACGGTCGCGGCCGCCCTGCTCGGCGGACTGCTCCCGGCCCTCGCCTCGGCCGCCTTCGGCTCGCTGCTCCTGAACTACTTCTACACACCGCCCCTGCACCGGCTGACCGTCGCCGACCCGAAGAACATCGTCGCCATCGTGATCTTCGTGGGCGTCGCCGTCTCCGTGGCGTCGGTGGTGGACCTGGCGGCCCGCCGTACGCACCAGGCGGCGCGGCTCCGGGCCGAGTCGGAGATCCTCTCCTTCCTCGCGGGCAGTGTGCTGCGCGGCGAGACCAGCCTGGAAGCCCTGCTGGAGCGCGTCCGGGAGACCTTCGGGATGGAATCGGTCGCCTTGCTGGAGCGTGCCGGCGACGTCGAGCCGTGGACGTGTGCGGGCAGCGCCGGACCGGCACCCTCGACCCGCCCCGAGGACGCCGACGTCGACATGCCGGTCGGCGACCACATGGCGCTCGCCCTGTCCGGGCGGGTGCTGCCCGCCTCCGACCGCCGCGTGCTGGCCGCCTTCGCCGCGCAGGCCGTGGTGGTCCTGGACCGCCAGCGCCTCCAGCACGAGGCGGACCAGGCCAAGGTGCTGGCGGAGGGCAACCGCATCCGTACCGCCCTGCTCGCCGCGGTGAGCCACGACCTGCGCACCCCGCTCGCCGGGATCAAGGCGGCGGTGTCGTCGCTGCGCTCCGACGACGTGGCCTGGTCCGAGGAGGACAGGGCCGAGCTCCTCGCGGGCATCGAGGACGGCGCCGACCGCCTGGACCACCTGGTGGGCAACCTGCTGGACATGTCCCGGCTCCAGACCGGTACGGTCGCTCCGCTGATCCGGGAGATCGACCTGGACGAGGTCGTCCCGATGGCACTCGGCGGTGTCCCCGAGAACAGTGTGGTCCTGGAGATCCCGGAGAGCCTGCCGATGGTCGCCGTCGACGCCGGACTGCTGGAGCGCGCCGTCGCCAACCTCGTCGAGAACGCCGTCAAGTACAGCTCCGGCGACGAACGCGTCCTGGTCGCCGCGAGTGCCATGGCCGACCGCGTGGAGGTCCGCGTGGTCGACCGCGGCCCCGGCGTCCCGGACGACGCCAAGGACCGGATATTCGCGCCCTTCCAGCGCTACGGAGACGCCCCGCGCGGGACCGGAGTGGGTCTCGGCCTCGCGGTCGCCCGCGGCTTCGCCGAGGCGATGGGCGGCACCCTCAACGCCGAGGACACCCCCGGCGGCGGACTCACCATGGTGCTCACGGTCCGGGCGGTGGACCGCCGGCCCGACCTGGCCGCCCGATCAGCAGTCGCAGAAAGGCAGGCTTCATGACCCGGGTCCTCGTGGTCGACGACGAACCGCAGATCACCCGAGCCCTCGTGATCAACCTGAAGGCACGCAAGTACGAGGTCGACGCGGCCCCCGACGGAGCCACCGCGCTCCAGCTCGCCGCCGCCCGTCACCCCGACGTCGTCGTGCTCGACCTCGGCCTGCCCGACATGGACGGCGTCGAGGTGATCAAGGGGCTGCGCGGCTGGACCCGGGTGCCGATCCTGGTGCTGTCCGCCCGGCACTCCTCGGACGAGAAGGTCGAGGCTCTCGACGCGGGCGCCGACGACTACGTCACCAAGCCCTTCGGCATGGACGAACTGCTCGCCCGGCTGCGCGCCGCCGTCCGCCGCGCGGAGCCCACCGGGGGCGGTGAGGACGACGTGGTCGTGGAGACCGCGGGGTTCACCGTCGACCTGGCCGCGAAGAAGGTGCACCGCGACGGGCGGGACGTCCGGCTCACTCCCACGGAGTGGCATCTGCTGGACGTGCTGGTCCGCAACACCGGCCGGCTCGTCAGCCAGAAACAGCTGCTCCAGGAGGTCTGGGGCCCCTCCTACGGGACGGAGACGAACTACCTGCGGGTCTACATGGCCCAGCTGCGCCGCAAGCTGGAGGTGGACCCCTCGCACCCGAAGCACTTCATCACCGAGCCGGGTATGGGATACAGATTCGAACGGTGACGCGATCATGCTCCGTGGAGCGTCCCTGCGGGCCGCGGCGGTCGCCCGATCGGGCGGATCCCGCGGCCGGTTCGGGGAGCGGTGCCGCGGGTACGAAGCTGTCAGCACCCCCCGGTACGCTTTCGGTATGAGCGCTGTTCCTCGTTCCGAAAAGCCGGCGGGCCGCTTCCGGCGCATGATGGACCGGCTCTCCTCGTCCCAGCAGGACCTGGAGTCCGAGGAGCTGCGGGAGGACACGGCGACCGCGGGCTGTACCCGTATCGGTGACTGCCACGACCGGCAGATCGTCACGGTTACTGGTACCTTGCGCACGGTCACTCTGCGGCCGAGGGCCGGTGTCCCGGCTCTGGAGGCCGAGCTGTTCGACGGCTCGGCCGCCCTGGACGTGGTCTGGCTCGGCCGCCGTTCCATCGTCGGCATCGAGCCCGGACGCAAGCTGATCGCCTCGGGCCGTATCGCGATGAGCCGGGGCCGTAGGGTGTTGTTCAATCCGAAGTACGAACTCAGACCCCTCGGACGGGAGTAACCGGTGACGTCGCTCGACAAGCCGACCGAAGACGCCCAGGACGCCCAGCAGGATGCACGGGCGGTGACCGAGGCCGCACTCTTCGAGGCGTTCGGCGGCGTGCGCGGCATGGTCGAGACCGTGGTGCCGGGCCTGCTCTTCGTCACCATCTTCACGATCAACAAGGACCTGCACTGGGCGGCGATCGCCGCCCTCGCCGTGTCCCTGCTGCTCGTCGTGATCCGCCTGGTGCGGCGTGACACCGTGAAGCACGCCTTCAGCGGTGTCTTCGGCGTCGCCTTCGGCGTGGTCTTCGCGATGATGACGGGCAACGCGAAGGACTTCTACCTGCCGGGCATGTTCTACACGCTCGGTCTCGCCGTCGCCTACATCGTGACCACCCTCGCGGGCGTCCCGCTGATCGGTCTGATGCTCGGCCCGGTGTTCAAGGAGAACCTCTCCTGGCGCACCCGCAACCCCGGCCGCAAGAAGGCGTACGCGAAGGCCAGCTGGGCCTGGGGCCTGATCCTGCTCGCCAAGTGCGCGGTGCTCTTCCCGCTCTACTGGTGGGCCGACACCGCCCAGTTCGGCTGGGTCCTGATCGCCCTGAAGATCCCGCCCTTCCTGCTCGCCGTCTGGCTCACCTGGGTCTTCCTGGCCAAGGCGCCGCCGCCCATCGACGTGTTCGCGGAGATGGAGGCCGAGGAGCAGGCGGAGAAGGAGCGCAAGGCCGCCCGCGCCGAGGAACGCGGCGAGGCCCCGGCCCCGGCCCGCCACCGCCGCGAGGCGTGAACCAGGTGCCGGTGAGGACGCCTTGGGGCGACTGACCGTGGTACGACGCGCGACGCCTTCCCGTCGGCGGACGGCGGCATCGCCGTGCCGCCGACGGGAAGGAACGGCTACGTCGTGCTCGTGTCGCGGCGGACCGACAGCAGGTCCTCGAGCTGTTCCTCCCGGGCCTGGGCGGCCACGAAGAGGAGTTCGTCGCCCGCCTCCAGGGAGTCCTCCCGGGAGGGGGTCAGGACGCGCGTGCCGCGGATGATGGTCACCAGCGAGGTGTCCTCCGGCCACGCGACGTCGCCGACGGTCGTGCCAGCCAGGGCGGACTCCGGCGGCAGGGTCAGCTCGACGAGGTTGGCGTCGCCGTGGCTGAAGCGCAGCAGCCGTACGAGGTCGCCGACGCTCACCGCCTCCTCCACGAGCGCCGACATCAGGCGCGGGGTGGAGACGGCGACGTCCACGCCCCAGGACTCGTTGAACAGCCACTCGTTCTTGGGGTTGTTCACGCGGGCGACGACGCGCGGAACCCCGTACTCGGTCTTCGCGAGCAGCGAGACCACGAGGTTGACCTTGTCGTCCCCGGTGGCCGCGATGACCACGTTGCAGCGTTGCAGCGCGGCCTCGTCCAGGGAGGTGATCTCGCAGGCGTCGGCGAGCAGCCACTCCGCCTGCGGGACGCGCTCGACCGAGATGGCGGTCGGCGCCTTGTCGATCAGCAGGATCTCGTGGCCGTTCTCCAGCAGTTCGCCCGCGATCGAGCGGCCCACGGCACCGGCACCGGCAATGGCGACTCTCATCAGTGCCCCGCCTCTTCCTCAGGGCCCTTGGCGAACGCCGCCTCGACCTTGTCCACCTCGTCGGTGCGCATCGTCACGTGCACCAGGTCGCCCTCCTGCAGCACCGTCTGCGAGCTGGGCAGAACCGCCTCACCCAGCCGGGTGAGGAAAGCGACGCGTACGCCCGTCTCGTCCTGGAGGCGGCTGATCTTGTGGCCCACCCACGCGACGGAGGTGTGCACCTCGGCGAGCTGCACACCGCCCGTGGGGTCGCGCCACAGCGGCTCGGCGCCCGAGGGCAGCAGCCGGCGGAGCATCTGGTCGGCCGTCCACCGGACGGTGGCGACGGTCGGAATGCCGAGGCGCTGGTAGACCTCGGCGCGACGCGGGTCGTAGATGCGGGCGGCGACGTTCTCGATGCCGAACATCTCGCGGGCCACCCGGGCGGCGATGATGTTCGAGTTGTCACCGCTGGAGACCGCCGCGAAGGCGCCGGCCTCCTCGATGCCCGCCTCGCGCAGGGTGTCCTGGTCGAAGCCGACTCCGGTGACACGGCGGCCGCCGAACCCGGAGCCCAGCCGCCTAAAGGCCGTGGGGTCCTGGTCGATCACGGCGACCGTGTGCCCCTGTTGCTCCAGGTTCTGGGCAAGAGCGGAACCTACTCTTCCGCAGCCCATGATGACGATGTGCACGACCGTCCTTCCGCGTGAATGGTTACGGCTCAGGCTAAACAGGGTCTCAGACCGCCGCCCAAGCTACACACGCACGGTCGGCCGGGGGCATCGTTGCGCGGGTTCGCCTGTGCCTTTTTCGCGGAACGTCCGGGGAACGGCGGTGAACGGCGCCGAGTGCGGGGGTTCAGCGCCGTGTGATGCTGCGGACACTCGCGAGGGTGAGGATTCCGAGGCCGGCCAGTGCGACGGCCGCGCCGACGAGCTCAGCGGTCAGGTGCATGGGTCCTCCAGGACGGTCGGGAGTGCGGTTTTGTCATATAGACACGTGCATCTCCGGTGCTGCGGAATCCGCAGCCGGAGCCCACCCCGTTTTCACCCGGAGAGCAGATGATGCGCCGAAGTGGGATGGCGGGTGGGCGACAGCCAGTTCGAACGTTTACGATTCCCTGTTGTGTCCAAACTGACCGACGTGCCCAAGCGGATCCTCATCGGGCGCGCACTGCGCAGCGACCGACTGGGGGAAACGCTTCTGCCGAAGCGCATCGCCCTCCCCGTCTTCGCATCCGACCCGCTCTCCTCCGTGGCGTACGCGCCCGGGGAAGTGCTGCTGGTCCTCTCCATCGCGGGCGTGTCGGCCTACCACTTCAGCCCATGGATCGCGCTCGCGGTCGTGGTGCTGATGTTCACGGTGGTCGCCTCCTACCGCCAGAACGTGCACGCCTACCCCAGCGGCGGCGGCGACTACGAGGTCGCCACCACCAACCTGGGGCCGCGGGCCGGTCTCACCGTCGCCAGCGCGCTGCTCGTCGACTACGTCCTCACCGTCGCCGTCTCGATCGCCTCCGGCATCGAGAACCTCGGCTCGGCGGTGCCGTTCGTGGTGGAGCACAAGGTCTTCTGCGCGGTCGCCGTCATCGTGCTGCTCACGCTGATGAACCTGCGCGGAGTCAAGGAGTCCGGAAAGCTCTTCGCGATTCCGACGTACGTCTTCGTGGCCGGTGTCTTCATCATGATCGCCTGGGGTGCCTTCCGCGGGCTCGTGCTCGGCGACACCATGCAGGCACCGACCGCCGAGTACCACATCAAGGCCGAGCACCAGGGGCTCGCGGGCTTCGCCCTCGTCTTCCTGCTGCTGCGCGCCTTCTCGTCCGGCTGTGCGGCGCTCACCGGCGTCGAGGCGATCTCCAACGGCGTCCCCGCGTTCCGCAAGCCGAAGTCGAAGAACGCCGCGAGCACGCTCGCGTCGATGGGCCTGCTCGCCGTCACCATGTTCTGCGGCATCATCGCCCTGGCCATGACCACCAACGTGCGCATGGCCGAGAACCCCGCCACCGACCTGATCCACAACGGTGTCGCGGTCGGCGCCGACTACGTCCAGAACCCGGTGATCTCCCAGGTCGCCGAGGCCGTGTTCGGCAAGGACAGCTTCCTGTTCATCCTGCTGGCCGCCGCGACCGCCCTCGTCCTCTTCCTGGCCGCGAACACCGCGTACAACGGCTTCCCGCTGCTCGGCTCGATCCTCGCCCAGGACCGCTACCTGCCGCGTCAGCTCCACACCCGCGGCGACCGCCTGGCCTTCTCGAACGGCATCGTGCTGCTGGCCGGCGCCGCGAGCATGCTCGTCATCATCTACGGGGCCGACTCGACGCGCCTGATCCAGCTCTACATCGTCGGCGTCTTCGTCTCCTTCACTCTCAGCCAGACCGGTATGGTCCGCCACTGGAACCGCCACCTGGCCAGTGAGACCGACCAGGCCAAGCGCACCCACATGATCCGCTCCCGCGCGATCAACGCCTTCGGCGCCTTCTTCACCGGGCTGGTCCTGGTCGTCGTCCTCGTCACCAAGTTCACGCACGGCGCCTGGGTCGCCCTGCTCGGCATGGTGATCTTCTACGCGACGATGACCGCGATCCGTAAGCACTACGACCGCGTCGCGGAGGAGCTGGCCGCCCCCGAGGGGCCGTCCGACGACAGCGTCCGCCCCTCCCGGGTCCACTCCGTCGTCCTGGTGTCCAAGATCCACCGGCCGGCACTGCGCGCCCTCGCCTACGCCAAGCTGCTCCGCTCCGACACCCTCGAAGCGCTCAGCGTCAACGTGGACCCGGCCGAGACCAAGACCCTGCGCGACGAGTGGGAGCGGCGCGGCATCGACGTACCGCTCAAGGTCCTCGACTCGCCCTACCGCGAGATCACCCGTCCCGTCATCGAGTACGTGAAGGGTCTGCGCAAGGAGTCGCCGCGCGACGCGGTCTCCGTGATCATCCCCGAGTACGTGGTCGGCCACTGGTACGAGCACCTGCTGCACAACCAGAGCGCCCTGCGCCTCAAGGGCCGCCTGCTGTTCACCCCGGGCGTCATGGTGACCTCCGTCCCCTACCAGCTCGAATCGTCCGAGGCCGCGAAGCTGCGTGCCCGCAAGCGGCAGGACTGGAACGCGCCGGGTGCGGTGCGCCGGGGACCGGCCCAGGTGCGGCCCCCCAAGGAGCCCACCCAGAAGAATTGACCGGGAAGGGAAGCGCGCCGGGAGCACGTAGACTGGACGGCTGTTGTCCGGCCGTTTCCCCCCTCTCATCTGGAGTCACCCCACCATGCAGGCAGAACCGAAGAATTCGCTGGTGGGGGACGAGTACGAGGTCGAGATCGGCCCCGTGGCGCACGGTGGGCACTGCATCGCCCGGACGGACGAGGGGCAGGTCCTGTTCGTCCGGCACGCGCTGCCCGGTGAGCGGGTCGTCGCCCGGGTGACCGAGGGCGAGGAGGGGGCGCGGTTCCTGCGCGCCGACGCCGTGCGGATCATCGACGCCTCCAAGGACCGCGTCGAGGCGCCCTGCCCGTACGCGGGCCCCGGCCGCTGCGGCGGCTGCGACTGGCAGCACGCCAAGCCCGGCGCGCAGCGCCGTCTCAAGGGCGAGGTCATCGCCGAGCAGTTGCAGCGCCTCGCGGGCCTCACGCCCGAGGAGGCCGGCTGGGACGGCACAGTGATGCCCGCCGAGGGCGACAAACTGCCCGCGGGCGAGGTGCCGCAGTGGCGCACCCGCGTCCAGTACGCCGTCGACCCGGACGGCAACGCCGGACTGCGCCGCCACCGCTCGCACGAGGTCGAGCCCATCGAGCGCTGCATGATCGCCGCTCCGGGTGTCACCGAACTCGGCATCGAGGAGCGTGACTGGTCCGGCATGGAGGCCGTCGAGGCGATCGCCGCGACCGGCTCCCAGGACCGCATGGTGATCCTGGAGCCCCGGCCCGGCGCCCGCCTGCCCCTCGTCGAACTCGACAAGCCGGTTTCCGTCATGCGGGTCGCCGAACAGGACGGCGGCATCCACCGCGTCCACGGCCGCGCGTTCGTGCGCGAGCGCGCCGACGGCCGCACCCACCGGGTCGGCAGCGGCGGCTTCTGGCAGGTCCACCCGATGGCCGCCGACACCCTGGTCAAGGCCGTCATGCAGGGCCTGCTGCCGCGCAAGGGCGACATGGCCCTGGACCTCTACTGCGGTGTGGGCCTCTTCGCCGGTGCCCTCGCCGACCGCCTCGGTGACCAGGGCGCCGTCCTCGGCATCGAGTCCGGCAAGCGCGCGGTGGAGGACGCCCGGCACAACCTCGCGAACTTCGAGCGCGTCCGCATCGAACAGGGCAAGGTCGAGGCGGTCCTCCCGCGCACCGGCATCTCCGAGGTCGACCTCATCGTCCTGGACCCGCCCCGCGCGGGCGCCGGCAAGAAGACGGTGGAGCACCTGTCGTCGCTGGGCGCCCGAAAGATCGCCTACGTGGCCTGCGACCCGGCGGCACTCGCCCGGGACATCGCGTACTTCCGCGACGGGGGCTACAAGGTGCGGACGCTGCGGGCGTTCGACCTTTTCCCGATGACGCATCACGTGGAGTGCGTGGCGATTCTGGAGCCGGTGAAGAAGGCTGGCTGAGCCCGAAGCCTCTGGGCCTGTGGCTGAAGGGGGACGCGGTCAAGGTGTGATGCCCGAGCCTGCGACTGACTCAGCCGCAGGCTCACACCCGGGGGTGACCATCACACAACGTTCCGGCCGGTGGGTGCTCACCGCTGTGACGGACGGTGATCACTCCAGGCGGTCGCTGACGCATCGAGGCGTCCGTACCCGGCTGGGCCGGGGCGTGAGCCAGTTCAGGGGTTCAGGGCGTCGGGTGGATGGAGAAGCGCTTCCGCTCCGACAGAGCTGCGCGTGCTCCGTCGAAGTCGGCCAGCCTCGCCGCCACCGTGGCCATTGCCAGCCGCTCGGGGAGTGCCGCAGAGAACTTCAGCCCACGTACTGCCCGCGGGTCGACATCAGGGAGGACCAGAGACGGTCCGGCCTGGGCGGCATCGAGCGCGGTGTGCCACATGTCCTGGGTCAGGTCCTCCCGTAGCCGCAGGAAGCAGTCTGTCGGGCGCTGTACCGGGTCGGCGATCGAGGACAGCGTCGCGCCGAGTGTCGCGTTGGCGCGGTAGCCGGCCCACGTCCACCAGCGGACGTCGTTGCCCTGCCGGGCCACGAGTGTCCCGCCGGGGTGGACCAGGCTTGGCGCCTCCTTGTCACGCCATTCCCGGAGGCAGACCTCGGCTCGCCGGGTGAGTGAAACCGGAGGGTCGGAGCCCAGGAGGACGTCCCGCATCGCACGGGTCAGCGCGTACGACAGGCCGACGAGCATTCCCCCGGACCATTTGGCTACCCCGCCGCTGCCGACCGGCTCGACGAAGACCCTCTTGCGCCCCCAGTCGATGAACGTCACCTGCCAGCTGCGGCCCGCCAGCAACAGGCGCCGTGGGCCCGGGCGTTCCTCGGTGAGGACGGACGGGTCCATTTGCCCGATCTCGGTGCGCCCGGACAGGACGGTGAACTGCGGTGGCGCGGTGAACGAGGCAGTCAATTCGATGAAGTGCCGCCGCCCGAAACGGTGTTCGGCCTCAGGGCCGATGAACAGCATTCCTCCGTCGGTGTCCAGGAAGCCCTGGTCGGTCAGATGACGCAGGATCGGAGCGGCCGAACGGTCGAAGGGCGCCAGGCCGTTCCACTGTTCGGGCCACAGATGGTCGCCCAGTTTGTGTTCCTGGAGGGTGGCGGCGAGCAACTGCTGCGCGACGAGGTGACGCGGTTCGGGCGGTGGGACGACCGGTTCGACCCAGCAGTGACCCCACAGGAGCAGCAGCCCCGCGGCCTGCAACAGTGCGTCCTTGTGCGTGGCCAGGAACAGGCAGTTGCGGATGCTTCCCGCCCGGCGGCCCGTGCGGCCGACCCGCTGGAGGAAGGAAGCCACGGTGCCTGGCGAATCGATCTGGATCACCCGGTCCAGGTCGCCGACGTCGATGCCCAGTTCCAGAGTGGAGGTGGCGACGATGACGCAGTCGCGTGCTTCGGCGAACGCCTGCTCGGATCGGGCTCGTTCGTCGGCGGAGAGTGAGGCGTGCGACAGGAAGACCGTGACCTCGCGCGTCCGCAGGGCTGCGCCCAGCTCCTCGACCTGCCGTCGCGATTCGCAGAACACCAGTCGTTTCTCGCCCTTGTGCAGGGCTGCGATGACCTTGGCGGCGTTGGACAGGGAGCCCACGTAGTCGAGTTCGATCTCCCCGGGCGGTGGTCCGGTCACGCCGCTCGCAGGCTCCTGGCCGGACGAGGGGCTCGGGGGGGCTGTGAGTCCCGGGGCGACGACCTGGCCCGGACGCCGGCCGGCACCCGACCCCTGAAGCCAGGTGAGCAGTTGCTGAGGATTGCCGACCGTGGCGGACAGTCCGATGCGCTGGATGGGCTGCCTCGTGACCCGCTGCAGACGTTCCAGCACCGCCAGGAGATGCCAGCCCCGGTCGTCACCGGCGAAAGCGTGCACCTCGTCGACGACGACGGCCCGGATGCCGCCCAACAAGTGCGCGTGGTCCGTCTTCACGCCGATCAGCATGGCTTCAAGCGACTCGGGCGTCGTCAGGAGGATGTCGGGTCTGTCGGTACGGATGCGCCGGCGCTGCGACTCCTTCGTGTCCCCGTGCCACAGAGCCGCGCTCCGTCCGAGCCACTGCGCGTACGCGTCGATACGGGTCACCAGGTTGTTGAGGAGAGCCTTGAGTGGGCAGAGGTACAGGACCGAGGTTCCGGTCCAGCCCTGGGCGGACATGGCCGAGAGGACCGGCAGACAGGCTGCCTCGGTCTTGCCGCCCGCGGTGGGGGCGAGCAGCACGATGTCCGCGCCGTCCATCACCGGGTCGATAGCGGCCCGCTGCAGCGGCCGTAGGTCCGGCCAGCCGAGCGTGTTCACGACGTGGTGGACGATGACCGGGTCGAGCCGGTCGACCGGGTCCGGGGCCGACACCGTCACAGCTCCAGGTCGATGTCGTCTGCCGACGACGACTCGGACAAATTGCGTTCGACGTCGGTGAGTTCATTGCTGTCCACGGTCAGCCGGTAGTGCTGACGCGGGTCGAAGTCCGGAAACTGGTCGATACGGTCGAGGACATCGCCGACGAGCTTCTTGAGGAAGAGCCGGGGTGCCACGCCGACCTTGCCGCCGAGAGCTCCTCCCACCGCACGGGCGAGATCGGCGATGTAGGCGTCGTCGGCCAGCGTCTTGATTCGGTCGGACGAGTCCGCCCCGGAGGCGTAGAGATCGCGGATGGTCACCCCGACGCTCGTCAGAGACTCCAGAGTGAAACCCGAAAGGCGCACTTGGACCGCCCGGGGGTTGTCGAACCGCGGGTCGGTGGTGAAGTCCGTGGCGAGCCGCTGGGCGAGCGGTGGGAGCCGCTGTACGCCCTGCTGGCCGTCGTAGAAGGCAGGTGTGCCGGTGATGACCAGATAGAGACCGGGGAACCGTCCGGAGTGGACCTCGTCGATCAGCTGCCGCAGGGCGTTGAGTGCCTTGTCGCGGGCGTCCGACCGCACTCTCTGCAGGGTCTCCACCTCGTCCAGGACGACGAACAGCCCCCGGTGGCCGGAGTCCCGCAGGACGGTGAGCAGTCCCTGCAGGAAACCCAGGGCACCGAAGTGGTCCAGGTCGCCGCGTACCCCTGCGGACCGGCGGGCCGCCGCCGCCACATGGGGCTGGCCGCCGAGCCAGGCGAGGACGGCGGAGGCCGTCGACTCGTCGCCTTCCGTGAGCGCGGACCGGTAGCCGCGCAGCGCGGCCGCGAAGGACGGGGCGTGCCGTGACACCTCGGTCAGCCGGGCGGCGAGCAGTTCCTCCACCGCGCCGCTCAGATCGTCCTCGTCCGCCCCCGCGGCAAGGGCGTCCTCCTCCAGGGCGTAGAACCAGGCGTCCACCACGGGCCGCAGGGCGCTCGGCGGGAAGCTGGGGGTGGACAGCCGCTCGGTGAGGCGCCGGTAGACGGTCTCCAGCTTGTGCAGAGGTGTCTCCGTCTCCGAGATCTGGATCTCGGCGACGGCGAAGTTGCGCTGCTTGGCGCGTTCCCCGAGCCAGCGCGTGAAGAAGGTCTTGCCGGATCCGTACTCGCCTCGTACAGCCTTGAAGACCGAGGCGCCGGAGGCGACCGCGTCGAGTTCGGCGTCGAGCGCGGACTCGAAACGGCCCAGCCCGGTGGCGAGCAGATCCAGGCCGCTCTCGGGCACGGCACCGCGCCGGAGCGCGTCGATGGCGGTCCGCCGCCGGGCGGCGGAGACGGGAGAAGGGCGAGGGTCGATCACCCGCCCATTCTCCCATCCGCGGTGGGGCATGCACCGTGCCCCGAAGTCACCGGCGGCGGAGGCTCCCGTAGCCGAGGTTGCTGGTCAGATGGCCGACGAACTCGCTGCTCTTCGCGGTCTTGTCCGGTCCTGACCGGTTCTGTCTCTGAAAAGACTCGAACTGCTCCTGGAGCGATCCCCACAACGCCTCGAGACGCACCGGGCTCGGGAAGACGTTCTCGCGGGCGGCGTTGTTCAGGGTTTCCGGCTTGCTGAACGCGCGGCCCATGAGGTCCACGGCGCCGAGCATGGCCAGGTGGAAGTGAAGGTTCGTGTGCTGTGCCTTGGAAGTGGGATCCGACATCGACTGCAGGAACTCGTCCACTTGGCGTTGTGCCTTGGCCAGCCACAGATAGACGGGGAGTTCCGTCTTGGCCGAGAAGACGCGCCGGTAGTCCGCGTCGGATTTCAGCAGGCTCGACGGGCGGGCACGGGCGTAGTCGGGCTGGCCGAGGGC
Organism: Streptomyces sp. NPDC015532; assembly: GCF_043078065.1. Classification (NCBI taxonomy): domain Bacteria; kingdom Bacillati; phylum Actinomycetota; class Actinomycetes; order Kitasatosporales; family Streptomycetaceae; genus Streptomyces; species Streptomyces sp. NPDC015532. The sequence goes on from NZ_JBIBSY010000012.1 coordinate 164,586, forward strand.
CATGGCCATCACGGACTGCGCCAGCAAGGGAATGCTGACGATGCGGTCGGCCGGCTTTCCCTGGTTGCGGTAGAAGTTCTTGCGCCGGTCGTAGAACCAGTCGTGTTCGAGGAAGTACGACTCGATCTGCCGCTGGATGTCGTCAGTGGCCCTGAGGGAGGCGACGGGCACGCTGGTCTGACGGTTGGTGGCGCGGATGACGGAGTCGCGCGCTGCCTGGTCCACGGTGACGAGGATGCGGACCTGCACCAGCCGGTTGAAGACAGGGTCGGCAGGGTCGGTCATGTAGAGCTCGTGCAGCGTTTCGTGGAGCGTGTAGGAGGTCTGCAGACCGTTGACGATCTGTACGTCGGAGAGGCTCAGCCGTTTCCCGATCGCGGTGGCCTGCGAACACACGATGGTGATGCCGTTGTTGAGCCACCAGAACTCGGGTGCTTCGGGGTTCTGGAGCGAGGCCGTTATCTCCCGGTTGACTTCGACATTGCCCTGGTAGTCGCGGACGTTCCAGTCGAAGATGTGGGACTTGATCGCCCCGGTCTCGTCGCTGAGGAAGTCGATGTACTCGCCCAGGCCGACGAGCGCGACATGGCTCGTGCCGTGGGTGATGCTCTCCCGGTAGGGGAGCTCCAGGGTGTACGACGGGAGGGTGCTGGCGCGCTTCCAGAGTTCCGCGGGGCCCAGGAACTCGACTTCGCCGGTGGAGATCGCGAAGGCGTTGGAGAACTGTCCTTCAAGGATCTTGGCCTTGGCCTGGACCTTGGGGTGTACCTCGCTCGCCTCGCCGCGCGTCACGTACGAGAACTTGATCAGCACCGTCGGGTGACGGCTGAGGAGCCGGGTCAACGCCGTTCTGAAGAGTCGGAAGCGGGCGAGGAGATCCTCGGTGTACAGCACCCCCACGACGGTCTCGTCGACCTCCATGTCCAGGAGGTTCGTGCACGTGGACATCACTTTGTCCAGGGCCGTCTCGGAGAAGCCGGGGCTGGTCTTGGCCTGAACGAGCCAGAGCGTCAGTTGAGTTCCGTTCTCCACGTTCGAGACGGCGGAGGACTGCTGGAAGATCTCGCTGTCCTCGTGCAGAAGCCGGCCACCGAGGAAGACGTAAGCGCCGTCGATACCGCCGTCGTTCGCGCCCCCGATCACACCCGCTTCGATTTCCTCCTCCGAGAGGCCGAAGCCATGTAACGCGTGTTCGCTCGCGAACCTTTCGAAGGCCGCATCGAACGAAAGAGGGACGGCGCGGGCGTTCCGCCTGTCTTCGATCATCTGGTTGATCAGCACACGGTCGTTGGCGCTCATGGCTCCCGGCTCATCGGTGGAGGAACACGGCGGATGGAACCGTCAGCCTAGGTCGAACTGCATGCGGAGCAAGGGGAGATCGAGACGCACGGTCCGTCCGTCCGGCAGTGTTTCCAGAACCTGTACCCCGTCGTAGTTGAGCAGTTGGCGCAGGATCGCGGCGAACCCGTCCGCCCGGGTCACCGGGTAGGACACGCGCTGGGCCAGAGCTGACACCGGCAGCGTGCCCCCGGCGTCGATCAGGGCCCGGATCGCCCCCTCCACCTTGTCCATGGGCGGCTTGCGCGCGAGCAGGCCGATCTGGCCCTGGAACGACTCCGAGGCGAACAGCGACGAGACGACCGCGTCGTCGGGATCTACGGCGGTGACGGTCACCAGTGTCTCGCCGTCGGACGTCGGGATCACGGCGACGGGGAACAACGAGTCATGGGTGAGGGCCAGTTGGGCCTGGCCTCTCGTCGGCTTCTGCCGTGCCTGCCGTTTCGTGGTGGCCGTCGGGGCGGATGAGGCGGGGAGGGATGCGCGCTCGTCCAGCAGCCACCAGGTCGGTCGTGGATCCCCCAACTCCCGCCAGGACGGGGGAGGGGACGCCTCGAACCGCAGGAAGGCCAGCACGGGAATGGTGAACTCGGCGAGGGAAGCTCCGCCGTGGTAGCCGGCCTTGCGAGCCGTGTACCGCGAGTCGGCGTCCCACAGGGCGACGATCGATCCGCCGGCCTCCGGTGCGACGACCCGGCTGCCGTGAAGGGCGATCTCCGCCGGGCCCACTTCTCCGCCCGGGGACCGATGGCGTGCGGACAGCGGCGAGCCGGTGTCGACCTTCGCGCCGTGCCGGTCGACGACATGCCCGTGGTCACTGGTGATCACCACCGCCATGCCCTCCGTGGCGGCGATCCTCAGCAGGTCCGGCAGGCCGGGAATGTGCTCGGTCTGCCAGGCTCCGTCTCCCAGTTTCTGTTCCTTGGCGAGCCGGTCGTCGATCGCGTTGAGGACGACCGCCACATGCGTACGGCCGTCCGTGAGCGCTGCCGTGAGCGCGGGCCCGAATGTCTCGCCCGCGCTGTCGGCCCGCAGGTCGTCCTTGTGGAACACGGCTGCCGACGCGCCGCCCCACAGGGGAAGGGTGGGAAACAACCGGGCCTCGTCGTTCTGCGACCCCTGCGTCAGCTTCCCGGCGAACAGGGAGGTGCGGGAGACGGAGGTGAGGGTGGGGAGCGCCGCGGCCATGGCGCGGCGGCACGGGGCACCCTCGTCCACCGGGTCGAACTCGGCCCAGGAAGCGCGTAGTTCCTCACCCAGCTCGGTCGCGATGGCGGTGCTCATCCCGTCCAGGACGATCAGCAGCACGCGCCGTTCGGCGGCGCCGCGGACGACCGGTTTCACCACGCGCTCGAGGAACGTCTCCACCGTCAGCATCCGGCCGGGGTCGGTGCCGGCCGCGGTCCAGGTCGCCAGCACCCGGGTGAAGTCACGGTCGATCTCGTGTCGCCGTTCGCGAACGCGCGCGGCCAGCACGTCGTAGGCGGCCCTCAGGCGGTCGTCCGGGTCCCCGCCGGCCTCGATGTGTTCCAGGGCGCGGTCGACCCAGCCGGTCTCGTCCACATGGAGCTGCAGGGCCGCGTCGACGTGGGGTGCCTCGAACGCCGGTTCGCCGGCAAGCCACTGGACGAGCCGCTGGCCCATGCGGGTCCGCTCGATCCTGGCCCGAACCTCCGGTCCGTGCGCGCGCCGGTGCTCGCTCAGGGCGCGGACGGCCGCCCCGAGCCGTCCCGGTTCGCCGTCCGCCAAGGCCGTCCCGACGGCGGTGAACCTGGCGTCCAGCCCGGCCGGCAGGAGGGGGCTGGTGCCGGCAGCGGCTTCCGCGCCGAACTGGCGGACCAGTGCCGAAGCGCGCTCCAGCACCGTGTCGCTGGTCCGGCGGGCCTCACGGGCTCCTTCCGAGGCCGCGCCGCCTTCTCTGGCGGCTCCGGCGAGCAGCGTGCCGACGTATTCCTCCGAGACGCGGCCGAAGGCGGCTGCCATGGCGTCGAGCTGTTCGCCCTGTGCCGGGGGACGCTCTCCGAACCACCGCTCCGCGCGGCCGCGAGCCGTGTAGGTGGCCGCGTCCGGTTCGGCGTGGCACCACAGGGCGGCGCACACCAGCCCGAAGGCCACGGCGTCCGGACCGTGTTCGGCCTCGACCAGGGCCAGCAGGGCGCGCCCGGCGAGTCCGGCCTGGTCCTCCTCGCCGAGGAACTGCGCAAGGCCTACGCGCTCGGGGCCGCGCAGTGCCAGCAGCCGTTCGGGGCGGCCGGACATCAGGGACCAGCTCAGCAGGGCGTGGGTGTCGAGCCGGTCGGCGGAGGTGGTGTGGTCCGCTCGGGTCTCCTCGTCCGCGTAGCGGCCCAGTCGCAGGCGGCGCAGCGCGAGCGCGGACAGGGCGGTGCCCCGTGACAGCATGCCGCCTCCCAGCCGCGGCCAGCCGCCCCTCGGCGGTGCGGCGTCCAGGAGAGCCTCCGCGGCCCACTTGTCGTCCCGGAGTCGCTGGTCGACCTGATGCGCTCCGAACGCGTCCCGCACCACGTCCCAGCTGTCCACCGTGTCGACGCGGGCCTTGTGGGCGCGGGCCAGGATGGCGGGGTCGAGCTCGTTCTGCTCGCGGTCGGTCAGGACGACGAGCAGGGCGGGCCCGGTCGCCGTGTCCGACAGATGGCCGAGCAGCAGCTCGTGCACGGCCAGCGGGGAAGGCGCCGCCGCGATGCGGGCGGACTGCCCGTCGCCCCAGACGTGCTCGTCCGGGCCATCCCACTGCGGTCTGGAGCGCAGCAGCACGGCCCGCCGCCGGTCGCGGCCCGTGAGGGTGTCGGCGAGGGAGGTCTGGGCGGACAGGTACTGGGTGATCGTGGCGAGGTTCAGCCGCACGGCCACCGCGCTGGTCGTCGTCGTGCTCATCGTTCGACGACCTGCCAGGTGATCTCGACCGTGGCACCGGGTTCGCGCGCCGCCAGCTCCGCGATCTCCGCCTGCAGCTCGGCCACCGCTCGGGCCGCCGTGGTACGGCCGCCGCCGGAGCGCTTGACCCGCCCGAAAGTGGCCGGGCCGGACGAGCTTGTGCCGGGCTCCTGCTCGGGGACCGGCGGGTGACTCGTCGGGGTGTCGAGGGGTACGTCACCGGGCCGCGGGGCCGGGGGTGCGGGCGGTGGGGTCGGCGTCGCGCGGTTGCGCTTCACCAGCGCCAGCACTTCGTGCTGTGTCCGGGTCAGGGCCGCCTTCAGGTCGTTGGTCCGCTGGTCGCTCTGGGCGGCGTTGCGCAGGGACTCCAGCAGCGCTTCTCCCTCGGGGCCCTCCGAGGACGCCAGGTCGAGGGTGGTCCAGGACGCCGAGTCCAGTGCCTGCGCCACCGCACGGGCCTGCTTGACCGAGGTCCCGAACCGGTCTGCTCCCACGCCGCCGAAATCGAAGGCGGCCAGGGCTTCGACGGTCTTCCGGGCTCCGGCGGCACCCTGTCCGGACGAGCGCGTGAGTTCCTGGAGCAGCTCGACCGCCCGACGGGCCAGGGCGAGGCGCCCGCCCTCGACGGTCTCGTCGAGCCGCAGGAACCCTGTGTGCCGCTCCAGCTGGGTCACCAGCTCACGGGCCGCCTCCTGGTGAGCGCCGGCCTGCTGGGCGATCTGCCGGGCGAGCTGGTTGACCATGCGGCCACGCCGCAGTGTGGGGGCGGGCTCGCCGAAGACGGCCGTGAACCGCTCGCGAGCGGCCGCCCAGTTCTCCTCGGAGGGCAGCGGCTGGCTGCGCAGCGCGTCGTGGTCCTTGATCTCGTTCAGTGCGGGTGCCGGGTCGAGCGGAGTGCCCGCGCGCACCCACACCCGGTCGTCCATCTCGGCGAACGAGGCCACGACGAGCCGGGCGAGGAAGCCCGGCAGGCCGCGCGGTGTCGGCCGGTCCGTCCAGTCGGTGAGGGTGATCAGACTGAGGTCGCCGGTCGCCCCCTGGCCGCTGGCGAGCTGCCGGAAGTGGTCCGCCCAGTACTGCGACAGCTCGAAGTACGCCTCCTTCTGCTGACCCAGCCGCAGCGGAGCGGCCACCCGCCGCATCAGGTTCCGGTCGGGTGCGGAGACTTCGGCGCGTCCGTCGCGGGCCTCAGCGGCGGCCCGTACATGCGTGAACACCTTCTTGGCGTCGGCAGGTCGGACGACAGTTCCGTTGCCGTCGGGATCCAGGTTCGGGTGGTCCGGGTACTGGCTCGCGAGCAGTTTTCCGGCGATGTGCCGGATTCCGTCCCGCAGCGACTGGCCGAAGGACAGGACCAGCCCCTCGACCTCGCGCAGCGACTCCAGATGGTCGCCGAAGCCGAGTTCCACGTCGGTGGCCTTCTTGTCGGCGAGGCCGTACGCCTGCTTGAAGGCCGCCTTCACGTTCTTGAGCAGCGACTCCCGCTGGGTCTCCAGCAGCCCCTTGGCGCGGGCCCGGTTGTCGGGGCTCAGATGGCCCGCGTACTGGCCGTCGAACCGCTGGCTGTCGGACAGCGCCTTGTCGATGACGACGAGGCGGCGGAAGTCGGCGTACCGCTGGCTGGAGAGGTGGGTGGGAAGCCAGGCGACGCTCCGGGACGGCTCGCCCTGCCGCTCGCGCAGCCGCTGCATCCGGTTGGCGTCCTCGCGCGGCCCCCACTCGCTCTCGTCGAACGGGAGGTCGATCACGATCCGCCAGTGCCCGTCCTGCTGGGGCATCAGGTCGTGGTCCGGCAGTGCGTCCTCGTCGGCGACATTGCCGAACACCACCTCGACACTGCGTTCCGTGCCCCGCCACGCGAAGTGCAGCTCGTTGATCAGATGGTCCTGGTCGATGCCGAGTTCCTCGACGAGGAGCCGCTTGGCGAGGGCCTCGCGGTTGCCGGGGTTGTCGTTGACGTTCGCGTTGGCGATCACCGAGTCGACGTCCACGCCGGACAGTTCGAGCCGGACACCGGGGTTGGCCTCGGTGCCGGTCTCCTTGATCTCGGGGAACCGGCCCGCCCACTCGGCGATCTTGTTCTTCAGGATGCCGTACTCGCGGCCCGGGATCGGGGCGACCACCGAGCCGTAGTTGAGCGCGGACAGCCGGCGGATGGTCAGGTCGGACAGGGCGGGGACGCTCGGGGCGAGGGCCGACAGCAGCAGCGTGCCGACGATCCGGTTGTCGCCGGTGAACTGCTTGATCCGGGTGCGCAGGGCGGGGTCGGTGACGCTGTCGGGCCGGTGGGTGTGCTGCTCGATGTCCTCCTCCGTCACGTTGTGCGTGAGCAGGAGGTACGGCCGCAGCTTCGTGCGGTACAGCTTGTCCGCCGCCTCGAAGATCACCTTCAGGCTGTCGGTGAACGGCTTGTCGCCGCCCGCAGTGATCAGCGGATACAGGTCGCCGACCGGGATCAGGTCGCCGAGCCGCAGTTCGGCACGGTGGTCGGCGAGCAGCTGGCCCATCAGCTTCATGCCGGTCCGGTTGCGCTGGAGCGCGGACGACACGTGCACGAGCGTGTCCATGAACGCCGGCGAGAAGGGGTACGTCAGCCGGAAGCTCTCCTCGTCCGCCCCGACGCCGTCCGCCCCGCGGTCGGAGCCCAGGAGGGTGTCCCACACCTCCTGGCGGATCCTGCGGGTCTTCTCGAACTCCGCGGTGACGAGGGCGGCGGCCTCGTCGTTCTTGGGCCTGAGGAGGCGGGCGTGCGCGACCTGGGGGAGGTTGCGGTCCTCCAGCGTGATCTTGTCGAACCGGCCCGAGGCCAGGCTGAGGGTGTCCTGGATGGACGACTCGGCCGCCCCCGACACCTCCTCGCCGACCAGCTCACGCAGGTCGCGCTGACGGGCGATGAACGAGATCACCGGCACGGCACGGCGGGCGTCGCCGCCCTCCACGAAGTTGGTGATCTTGCCGGCTTCCCGGGCCACGAACTTCTGGTCGTGGATGAGGGTCGCGAGCCACAGGATCAGCTCGTCCATGAAGAGGATCAGGCCGTCGTAGCCGAGCGACTTGGCGTGCTCGGCGATCACGGACAGACCGGCGTCGAGCGAGACGAACCCGTGCTCGTCCTCGGCGGCGTTCTTCGCGAAGCCGGGCAGCAGGTGCGTGCTCGCGTCCTGGACCAGCCGCGCCCGCAGCTCGGCGGGCGTCGACGGACTGACCAGGTTGAGCGCCTGACCGCCCTCGTGGACCTCCTCGGCGGCGAGGGCGGTGTCGAGCAACTGAGGCGTCCAGCCGAACGCCTCGCCCCACTCGTCCTCCTCGTCCGCCGTGCCGGCGCCGCCGTCCACCGCGGTGAGGCCGCCGATGACAGCCTGGTCGCCCATGCGGGACCGCATCGACCGGATGTCCTCGAACAGGGCGTCCGTCCGGTAAACCTGCGGCGTCGGCGCCTCGGGGTGCAGCTTCTTGACGTGGCTGACGTACCCGCCGAGGACCCGCTGCTCCAGGGCCTTCGCCCCGAGCATGTGGTACGGCACGAGCAGGAACCGCTTGCCCTCCGCGCCGAGCCACTCGTGCTTGGTCAGAACCGGGTCAAGATCCGTCCGCGCGCGGGCCGCCGGGGCCCCGCTGAGCAGGGCGTGCAGCACCGCCATGAAGTGCGACTTACCTGAACCGAACGAGCCGTGCAGGTAGGCCGCCTTCGACGTGTGCCCGTCGAGCGCGGCCCGGATCAGTCCGAGTGCCTCGTCGAAGTTCTCCAGCAGCCGTTCCGTGACCACGTAGTCCCGCAGCGCGCGCTCGGCACCCTCCGGAGTCGTCGCCTCCGAGAGCTGGAGGACGAAGTCCGAGGTGGAGATGGACTCCTTGATGTCGATGACATCGCGGAGCAGGGGCGGCTGCTGGGCCATGAACGATCACTCTCCGACAGGCGGCTGCGCGGGCTCATCCGATCGTATGGCGTACCACCGACAACGGATGACCACTTGTCGCACATGCCCGACTACACGAGAACCGGTGCCTCCACCCCCGATGTCGGATGCACCAGCGAGCGCAGCTTCTCACGCGTCTCCGGGTCCGTCGAGTAGATGATCGTGCCGACCATGCCCCGCGTCAGCAGCACCTTGTAGGTGTTGCGGATCAGCCGGTCGATGTCGCTGTCCGGCGTCGCCTTGGTGAAGATCGGGTCCTTCGACGCCGACCGGTCCACGACCCAGCGGTCCGTACGCCACACCAGGTCGGGGCCGATGATCACGCCCGACCAGTCGTACTCGAATCCCTGTGCCGTGTAGACGCAGCCGACCTGCCCGAAGCCCGCCGGGTCGGTGGCCCACAGGGGCGCGGGCGGCGCCCCGAGCACGGACCGGTCGCCGTACACGTTCCAGGGCCGCGCCCAGTCGCCGATGACGACGTCGGTGGGAAGCGCTGTCATGTCCGGGGTGACCTTGGTGGTCCACTTCCAGCAGTAGCCGGCCGACATACGCGCCCCGTAGCCGGCCTCCCGCCGCGCCGCGAGGAAGTCCTCGAGTTCCTGCGGGCTCCCGGCCGTCCGCAGCTCCAGCTTGCCGTCCGGCTCCCACTCGCCGGGCGTACCGCCCTCAAGACCGAGGAGGTCGACGACCCACTTCTCGTACGCGTCGCTCCCGCCGCACCGGAACTGGCCGTCCAGCTCCACGACCGTGCAGTCGAGGCCCTGTTCGGCGGCGGCGCGCTTGATCTCCTCCTTCGTCCCCATCTCGCCGGGGCGCACCACCTGGTGCTGGTCGAGCAGGAACACCGGGACTCGGGCCGCGTCGATCAGCTCGGCCACCTGGGGACGGCCGGTGCGCAGTTCCGCCTTGGTGTAGCGGTTGGCGGAGGTCTTGCGCAGACGGTGGGCCTCGTCGCAGATCAGTACGTCGAGGTCGTTCGGCTCGGCCGCCATGAAGCTGTTGAAATACATGAACAGCTTCTGGACGGCCGGCTTCTGCGCCCCGGCGACCTTGCGCATGGTTTTGGTGAAAGAGGCGGAGCCGGTCGCGTGCAGAGCGGTCACCCCGCGCCGGTACAGCTCGCCCAGCAGCGACAGCGCTACGACGCTCTTGCCGGAGCCGGGACCGCCGGTCACCACGACGACCTGCTTGTGGTTGGACCGCTTCGCCTTGCGCACGGCGGACATCACCTGCTCGTAGGCGACCCGCTGTTCGGCGAGGAGGACGAACTGCTCGCGGTCGCGGATCTCGGCCGCCGCGACGGCCATCAGTTGCTTGGACGGCCGGATCCTGCCGCCGAGGAGCAGGTCCGCCGCCTCCGCGCCGGGCTTCGCGGCGAGCCGCGAACGCAGGAAGTCCAGAAAGGCGCCGCGCTCTTGGCCGGTGTACATCCGCCCGTGCTGGTCCTCCTTGACACTCCGCAGTCCCGCGACGCCGAACTCGGTCGCGTTGTGCAGGAACGCCACCCCGGACAGGGACTTCGGCATTCGCTCCAGCGCCCCGTTGAACGAGAGCAGGTACTCGCAGTAGCCGCGCACCTGCTCGATCGGATTGAGGACGGCATCCCGGTACGAGGGGATCCGGCACAGCAGTGGCTCGTCCTCCTCCGGATGCGCCTCACTCCACTGCTTCAGTTCGACCACGACGTACGACGGTTCACCCGTGGTGGGGTGTACGCCCGCGAGCACGGCGTCCGCGCGCTTGCTGGTCAGGGGCAGGCTGTACTCGATGAGGACCTCGACGTCGCCGAGCCCGACCTCCATGAGGGCGTTGACGAGAGCCGGGAGGCTGCGTTCCCAGGACCGTACCTCCGCCTGCCCGGCGCGCCGGCCGTGCTGGTGACGGAAGTTCTCGGTCAGATGCAGCGCCAGCGACCCTTCGAGGATGCGGGTGGCCACGGACGCCGCGGACTCACGGAACAGCAAGGAAATGCCCCCAGGCAGCACGAAGAAGACTCGTGCGGGTGGGGGCATGTCCTTCGATGTCCGCCGCGCTGTCACGAGGCGGATCAGGAAGCCCGGCGGGCCGCTGAGATGGTTCTCGCCATCCTAGGTGAGGGTGTCGATCACGGGCGGGGATCGGTATGGAGTCGGCCTGGTCGAAGGTGGGCGGGTGGCGGGGTTCCGGCTTCGGACGGCTGGGGCGCTGTTCCCTGTCCTGCCACCGTCCGGTCACCTGTGCTGTCTGCTCCGGGCGTTCGCTTCGGCGACCAGGGCGCTCAGCACCTCGGCCAGGGTGAGAGGGCGGAGGTGGTTGGGGTCGGCGTCCCATTCGATGCCACCGGCGAGCGGGCGGAGTTGGACGTACGGGCCGACGTGGCCCATGACTCGTCCTACGCGGTCGCGAGCGGTGTCGTGGACGGTCGCACCGACGGCGGGGACCCCGCCGGCGTCCTCCGTCACCCGGCGATCCCCTTCGTGATCACGTCCGCGAGCAGGAGGGCGATGGGGGCCGAGCACACGCCGAGGTGGACGAGTGCGTAACGGGCTTCGGCCTTGCGGTCGTCCGCCCAGGGGGTGCGGATGTCCATCGCGGGAAGCTGGATGCCGGCCTGGGACAGGGCGGCGGCGAGGGCGTCGCGGGCATCGAGGGCTTCCTGGATCTTCGGGGTGTTGGTCGGAGGGTGGTGCTGAGTGGTGGCGGGGTGGGCTGTCGTGCCGTGGTCCGGGTGTCGGGGCGTGGGGGGCATCGGCATCCTCGTCGGTTCGGTCGTGCGGAATCCGTCACCCGGCTGCGCTGGACGAATTGCGCCGCGTAGTCCGGGTGTTACGAGAATGCGGTCGGATGCGGACGGCCACACCGTGGATGGGCCTGTGCTTCCCCGTGGCACGGAGGTCGTTCCACACCTTCCACACCAGCGGCGAGCTTCTCGGAGGCGGTGCTGCCTCCGTGCCCGACCCCACGACGGCCTCTACGCGTGGAGCGACTGCTCTGAAGCCTCCGCGGCCTTGGTGGATGGCCTCGCCGCACGGAGCGTCGTGTGCCGGCTCAATCGTGCGGGACTTCCTCGATCACGGTCTCCTTGAAGCGCCACGAACCGCGGTTGCCCGTCGCCTCGGCACGCAGGCCCATCTCCCAGGCGATCCGGGCGGCTCGTTGCTGCGGCAGGTCGGGGTAGTCCTCGGGCTGGACCTTGATGTAGCCGCGGCGGTCGGCGGGGTACGTGCGCAGGGCTTCGCGGAGCTTCTCCTCCTGCTCTTCCCCCGTGGTGTGGTTGCCGGTGACGGCCTTGTACACCTTGCGCATGCCGGCCGACGGCTTTCCGTCGTCCCGCCGTCTCGCGGTGTCCGACCCCCGCCAGGTCATCCAGCCGACGGCGCCGAGTGCGGCAAGCGCGAGCGCCCCCGATCCGAGCGCCTCGCCCGTCGCGTCCGCCTGGCCCGGTGTCTGAGGACGAAGTTCGCCCTGCGGGTCTTCGAGCACCGTCACCTTCTGGCCCACGTCGTAGCGGCCGGAGGATGTCTTCATGGCCGGCCCCGGCACCTCGGTGCCGTCCTGATGCTCCAGCGTGTAGTTGTAGTCGCGGTTCTTGCGTCCCTCGGCCGGGTCGCGCCACTTCTTCACGACGGTGGCCGTGACCTTCTCCCCACGCTGCTGCAGCGTGAGATCGTCGCGTGCCATGGCGGCGACGTACACGGCCATCAGCGAGGTGGCCACGATGAACAGGGCCGCGTATGTGCTGGACTCCTTGGCTCCCAGCTTCCGGATCAGCAGGATGAGGAGTCCGCCGTGCACGAGCCACAGGGGCACGAGCAGGGCAGGACCGAAGTCGTCCGCCAGAAAGAACAGCCCCGCGATCGCGGCCGGCACGTAGCAGCCGATGCCGACCGCGAGCGGGACGGGGTAACGCGTACGCCTCTTCCGCGCCTCATCCTCGGCAGCACCGCTCATGCTCGTTTCTCCGTTCCTCCAGCAGCCGGACCGTCCGGTCCCGGCCTGTCGTCCCCCGACGGTCCGTCCGCCGAGACCGACTTCATGATGCCGCTGAGCACCTCGAGGTACTCGGACCAGTGTGCGATGTCCTCGGTCGTGAAGACGAAGAGGGCCGACCCGGGACCGGTCTTCAGCGGCAGGCACAGCTGCAGCTGCCGGACGGTGGCCGGGAGGGGGTTGTCCAGGGCGAACAGCGCGCCGGGTATCTGCAGATCCTGATCACGTACGCAGAGGGCGGCGATGCCGTACGGCAGCATGACCAGCCCGATCTCGGCGTCCGGATACAGCTCGCGCCACTGCACGGCCGTGCGCCTGGCGGATCCCTGCCGGTCCTGGCTGCGCAGCTCGGTGCGCGGTCTCTCCACCAGCACACAAAGCGTGCCCTGAGACAGTTCCCCGTCCCTCATGCGAAGGAAGCAGCTGGACACGTGCTCGGCGCCTGCCGAGATCATCGTCCGGAGGATGTACTCGCCCGACACGACGAGGCTGAACTTCTGCTCCGGCGTGGCGGTGGCGAAGAGCGCGTCCGTTGCGTCCGCCATCCTCAGCAGGCGCGCCTCTGCGTCCTCGGCGAGGTCGAACTCCATGAAGCCGGGAGGGAGTTCGAACCAGAGGTCGGGTTCGTCGGCGAGTGAGACGGCGGTCGCGGGAGGCGCGGTGGTTATGTGCTCGTCGGTGGAGGTCATCAGTCCGTCAGCTCCCAGGCGCCCAGGCCGATGGCGCTGCCGATGGCGACGAGCCCGCCGAACTTACCGCCGCCGGTGCCCGTGCCGATGTTGGCCACGCCGGTGCCCCACGTGGCGGCGTCGTACCGGCCGGTGCTCGTCGCGTAGGCGTTGAGCGCGGTCGGTGCGGTCCAGGTGAGCATGGCGGCGGCCTGGATCCCCTCGGTGGCGGTCAGGGCGGCACCGCGCGAGACGACCAGCCTGGTGGCGACGGCCATCACCGGCTTGTCGATCAGCGCGGCGACCGGGTCGGTACTCTTCATGATGTTCTTCGTCACCGTGGAGGCCGTCTTGATGCCGACCCTGGTGCCCGCGACGACGCCTTCGGTCGCCCGTCCCGCCTTGAGTCCCGCCATGATTCCCGACTTCGCGGCGCCGACACCCGGCACCATGCCGAGTGCGTCCCCGCCCAGCGTGAGCCAGTTGCCGATACGTTCACCGGTGGGCGGGAACAGGCCGCTCATTCCGTAGGCGGAGGCATGCGCCAGGAACGCGATGGCGCTCAGCCCGATGGCCAGCGGGGCAAGCGCCGGGCAGAAGATGGCGATGACCCCGACGACGGAAGCGGCGACGGTGATCCAGTCCGCGTGGGCTTCGATCCAGTCGCCGACGTCGGACAGAAGGTCGCCCACCTGGCCCGGTAGATCGGCCAGAGCATCACCGAGGTCCTCGATGGCGCTCCCGAGCTTGTCCCACATACCGGGTTCGTTCGGAGCGATGTCCATGGCGGTCTTGAGGCGATCGGCTATGCCCTTGCCGTACTCCTGATAGCCCTTGGCCATCCGGTGGCCTTTGCGGCGGAGTTCCTCCAGCTCGAGCTCTCTGGAGTTCACCGCCCTGTTCGCATCCTGGACCTTGTCCCGGCGGTCTTCGGTGTCCTTCGTGTTCTGGTCGGCGTGGTCGAGCTTGGTGGCCTTGTCGTGCGCCTTGCCCAGTTGCGCGTTGGCCTCGGCCGCCTGAGCCTCCAGCGTCGCGGCGTCCTTCTGCTTGCGCTCCATGTACGCCGCCCAGTCCTCCAGAGCGGTGGCGGCGTCCTTGAACGAATCACGGGCGTCGTCCATACGCGGACGGAACTCGTCGTCGAACTTCTCCCGGAAGGCCTCTGCCGCCTTCCCCTCCCAGTCGCCGGCGCCCGTGCCGTGCAGTACCTGGCAGATCTCGTCGAGCGCCTTCGCCGTCCTGCGGACCGTCTTGGCCACGTCGCCGGCTGTGGTGGAGTCGCCGGGACAGGGGACGAAACCCAGCGCCGGGAAGTCCTCCGGCTTCGCTTCGGCCATGGCTACTTCCCAGCTCCCTTGGCGCCGCCCTTGCCCTGGGCCTTGTTCGCCTCGGCGAGTTCGTGGTCCAGCTTCTCGAAGGACTCCTTGACCTTGAGCAGCGCCTCGGAAGCCTTCCCGGAGAACTTCGTCAGCTGCTTGATCCCGTACGACCACTCGTCGCCGAAGTCGTCCATGCGCTCGGCGAGTTCGGGCACCCCCATGGAGTCGCCGTTGACGTGTTCCATCTCTTGGCCGGGCTTCTTCATCAACTCCGCTATGTGGTCAAGGTTGTGCCTCACGCGCTTCAGCACCGCGTAGTCGACCGCCAGGTCGCTCATCGTGCCCCCGTTTCTGCTCCGCTGTGTGTCCTCGCCTGCCGCCGCGGAATGATCCGTGATCAGCGGTTGACGGACTGGATCTCCTGGACGTTCATGTCCTGGGTGGTCTCGAACGTGCCGTCCGGCAGGTCGCCCGCCGCGCCGCCGCTGCCCTGCCAGGAGATCTGCCAGGTGATGGACGCGCTCAGCCGGTACGGCTTCCCGCCCGTGGCACGCAGGTAGGTGATGCCGCACGGCGGGGTCTCGCCCGCGCCACCCTTGGTGTACGGGGTGCCGATGGAGCCGTCGTCGTTGATCGCGCAGTCACCGGAGGCGGGATAGGTCTGGGCGTCGCCCGTGCCCGGGTTCAGGTGGAGGGCGACCGGCTTCGCCGTCGTCTCCGCCCACACTCCCGCGGCCGCCAGCTCGGCGCGGACCTTGACCGGCTTGAAGGTGCCCTTGTCCAGCCACACCCAGGTCGGCACGTTGACCGTGGACTTGGCGGCCGGCTTCAGCTCGATCTCGGTCTCGGGAACCTTGATCTTGTTGTAGGCGTAGGCGGCGAGGACGTCAGGGGTCGGGGCGTGTTTGTTGGCGGGGAGCGTCCTGGCGTTCTGCCAGAACAGGGTGTCCTCGCAGTCGTACGACGCGGGGTCGTTGGCCCTGTCCTGATTGATCACCCCGCGCCAGAACATGCCGTCCTTGCCGAGGTTGTAGTTCTCGTAGCCGTCCCCGCTGCCGTTCTCCGCCTTGCCCTTCTCGTAGTGGTCCACCATCAGGTCCTCGCCCCAACTGAGCGTGGGCGTGACGGGCACCAGGTCCGTGTTGGGGTTCTTCTTGAGGCGGTCCACCGCCGCCTTGAGTGCTTGCGGCGTGGCCACCGGTTCGTACCAGCACGCAGGGGGTTTCCAGTTGGGGTCCACGGGTGCGAGGGCCTTGGGCGAGGTGCCCGAGGCTCCACCGCTCACCTGCGTGACCTTGATGCCGGTGCGGGTGGCCTTGGCCGTCAGGGTGCTGCCCGACGAATCGCCGGACGGTCCCGAAGGCGGGGGCGCCTGACCCTTCTTGTCCCCGATCGCGAAGGCCGACGGGGAGGCGAGGAGCAGAGCGGAGACGGATACGACGACGAGGCTGCAGGCCCTCGCTGTGGACCGCATCAGTTGCAGCCCCCGGCGACGGTCGTCAGGGACACGTTCTTCCAGACGCCCTGTGACGTCTTGTCGAGCCGGGCGCGGTACTGCAGCACGGACTCGGGCTTGTCGGGTGTGGTCGTGACCTTGCCGGTCTTGCGGCTCTTCGTGGACGCCTTGCGTTCGTCGACGCAGTAGAAGAGCACGCCCGAACCGCTGTCGTTGATGTGGACCTGCGGGTTGTAGACCGTGACCTTGCCGATCAGACCGTCGCCGGTGTCGGTGAATCTTTTGATCCACTCGCGGGCGGAGGCAAGGGAAGTCCCAGAGTTGTAGAAAGCCACTGCGTCCGAGTCCGGGTTCGACTCGATGATCGCCGCGTACTTCGACCGCAGTTCCTCCCGGCCGTCGTTCAGGATCGCCTGGAGCTTCGGATCGCCGTTCGTCCAGCCTTCGAAGTTCGCCTGGAAGTCCTTGGAGAGTGTGATCTTCGGCCGCCCGGCTCCGTCCTGCGACGCTGGAACGGAGGGGCTGGCTGAAGCCTTCGCGCCGCCGCTGTCCGCCCCCTTGATCTTGTCCGAGGACGAGTCGTCGCCCCCTCCCGAGCCGCAGGCGGTCAGCAGCAGGGCCGTGGATGCGGTGAGCGCGACTACGACAAGCCGGGCGGGGCGGTTCACTTGGGACTCCTGTTGAGGTGGGGGTTGCGCAAGTAAACCGACGCTATCCGTGGGGCATGCGGTGACACCAGTTGAGATCCCGTCAGGAAGAAACAACTAGTGGTTGACATAAGCCGGTTTGGCCGTCGCTGCCCACGCGCACTTTGCTTGGTTGTCGGACTTCAGGTGGCCGACTGCGCTCCCGATGGTGCGGGTCCCGCGATGGGGGCATCGGGGTCGTCGCCGTCACGGACCTACCCGATAGCAACCACGACGGTGACGCGCGTGTCGGGATCTCTGATGGCTTCACCGCTGTCGTCCCGGTACGGGACAGTGCAGGTGGTGGACGGCGCTGCGCTCGTGCTTCCAGCGGGCGACTGGTCCCCGTTCGTGCCGCCGATCAAGGATGGGCGGCCGGTCGGCCGGGCCTTCGCGATCCGCGCCGATCGGCTCGAGGCCTACTCGGCATCGCCGGTCGTGGCCTCGGGTCCATCCGGTTTCGCAGACTGCGCTGTGCCGGTGATCTCGCCCTTCCCGTCCGCCTCGACGGGGGCGTGGTACCGCTGTTGAAGCTCATCGCGTTCGACGTCCGGGATCGTCATCGACTCGGCGAGCACGGCGGCGAGCGCGTCCACTTGAGTGTTGTCGATGTCGGTGTGGAAGAGCCACCGGATGTTCTCGTCGCGTGTGATGAGATCGATCGCCAAGCGCGCGCTCTTGTCCGGCGTGGTCGCCGCTCGGACGTATCGCACCTGGTCGATCGGGATGTCCAGCCGGATCTCACCCTGCTCGAGGAACGCGCTCGTCCTGGCCGTGACGATGCGGCGATCCGTTACGGCGACCAGGGTCTTCGCCGCCATCTTGTCTCTCGCGGACACCAACTTGTCCTTTGCTCCGCTGAAGATCGCAGAGATCGGACCGAGGGCATCGAGCTGATCGGGGAAGCCGAGGACGCGGAGAATCTCATCGGCCTCGAGGAACCATCGCAGGACGCGAAGGTACGGCTCGAGGCCAAGCGACTTGGGTGCGCAGACGACGCCCGGAGCCTCCAGCGGAGGGGCCGGCGGATGGAGAGCGTCGGCAAGAGGCGCGATCGCCTCCAGAAGAAGGGCGGAGGTCTGGCGGGCCGCGATCGAGTCCTTCCGCTTCCCCGGCAGTTGCAGCGTGTCGCGTCCGGGGAGTTCGGCGATGATGCGCAACTCCCGCGTCAGCGAGTCGATGAGGCTCGTCGTCTCGGCGAGAGCGGCGTCGAGCTCCGTGCGGGTGTCGCGTGCGATGGAGTCGACGAGCCGTGCTTCGCCCGCGTCCTCGGGGCCGGCGGCTCTCGCGCGCGCGGCATGGAGCGCCTGATATCCGGTCCATGCCTTGACGGAGGACAGGAGGGCGTTCGCGTCGAAGAGGATCGCCTCGGCGTTCGTCTCGAGATACTCACGGCGGGCCTGTCCGGCGAGCTGATGGATCTGCCGGATGTGATTGCCGACGTTCAGTCGGTACAGGTCACGCTGCGTACGCAAGTCCGCTTTCTTGCCTGCGACGGTGTCCCACAGGGACGTCGGGACCGAGCCGACCTCTCGCGCCTGGACGACCACGTGATCGACGGTGGCGACGAGTGCCGTCAGCTCGGCCCACTGTCCGTGGCGGAGAGTCGCGAGTACCTGGCTGGTCAGCGCGATGTTGGTTCTGACAAGGCCTTCGACCTCGGTCAGTTGCATCTGAAGGGCGACCATGGCCAGCGCGGGCCCGATCGAGGCCGCGTTCTGTGCCGCGCTCACCGCATTCACGGGGATGAAACGGGACTGAGCGATGATGCGGCCCCGAAACATCACTGTTCCGAGGTTCGCGCCGTCCTTGACCGCGAGTGTTGCGCCGGCCTTCAGGAGGGACTGTGTCGCGCTGCTGATCCTGTAGAGCCCCTGCGCGCCGGCGAATGCGTTTCCGAGGTTGCCGACGACGGTCGCCGTGTTTCCGATCGAGGCGAGGACCGTGGAGATCTGCTTGCGGTCGGCGGCCGACACGAACCCGAAGTCGAGCAGCTCGGGCTCGAGTTCCGCCGGGACCTTACCGAAGACCATGGCGATCCCTGGGAGCACCTCCGCTATGACCGTCGATACGGTCGCGGAGTCGTTGTCCGGGTCGGGTGTCGGACCGTCCGCACCAGGTGAGTCGGCGGTACTGCTCTGGCCGTTCTCCTCAGGCTCGGCGATCTCCATCGAGTCCGAAGGGTCCTGCATGCGATCTCCTACCCAAGGGGGGCGCGCAACGGCCAGGCGTCGTCGGCGTTCACTGCCGGAGCCTACAGTTCAACGCCCTGCGGTTAGGCCCGAATCCGCCCGGTGCATGCAGGTTGTCGTCGGTGAGGTCGCCTTCGGCGGTCAGGGCCTTGAGGCTCGGTTCCACTGATTCCACGACCCGGCTGCGCTGGGTGAATTACGCTATGTAGTTAGATCGTTACGAGAATGGGCCATGCCTGGGTGTGGGCGGCTGGGCTGTGGGCGGGGTCGCGCTTACCCGTCGCGCGGTGGTGGTTCCACGCACGTTCCACATCGGTTATGCGAACGTCCCGGAGGGAGCGGTATGCCGCAGCGTCGCGTCATCACCGGCCGTAGCCAGGAGCCACGCCAGCGGTTCGCCGAGGAGTTGCGGACGTTACGGGCCGGGAGCGGTACGAGTCTGCGGGCGCTCGGTGAACGACTGGGCTGGGACTGGTCGTTGTTCGGCAAGATGGAGAAGGGCGAGACACTCGGCAGCCCGGAGGTCGTCCAGGCCCTCGACCAGCACTACGGGACACCTGGGCTGTTGCTTGCGCTGTGGGAACTGGCCGCCGGGGACCATACGCAGTTCCGGGAGCGGTACCGGCGGTACATGGCGCTGGAGGCGGAGGCGGTGAGCTTGTGGCACTTCGCGGTGAGTGTGCTGCCGGGGTTGTTGCAGACGCCGGGGTACGCGCGGGAGGTGCTGGCTGCGGGCGGGCTCAAGGGGAAGGAACTTGAGCAGCAGGTCGAGGCTCGGGTGGGGCGGCGGGAGTTGTTGGACGGGGCAGGATGCGCCCAGGTTCCGGACCATTCTTTCCGAGGCGGTCTTGCGTATGGCGCTGCTCAACACACCTGAGTGGCGCGGGCAGTTGGAGCACCTGGCTGAGATGGCGGAGCGCCGAAACATTGTGGTGCAGGTGCTGCCCTTCAGTGCTGGGCCGTACGGACTCGACAGCACCGACGTGTGGTTCCTGCGTCTGCCGCACGGACGTACCGTGGCTTACACGGAGAATGCATACAAGGGTGACCTGATCGAAGACGGCGCTGCGGTTGAGAAGCTGCAAGGTGCCTACGATGCAGTCCGTGATTTGGCGTTGACCCCGGCCGAGTCGCGGAAGTTCGTCCTGCGCATGTTGGAGGAAGTACCGTGCGATCCATCGACCTGAGCGTCGTGACGTGGCGCAAGAGCTCTTACAGCAACTCGGACGGCGGCGCTTGCGTCGAGGTTTCTGACGACTTCACCACTGTCGTTCCGGTACGGGACAGCAAGGTTCCGCACGGTGCGGTGCTCGTGTTCCCGGCGGCTGGCTGGGCCTCCTTCGTTTCTGCCGTCAGGGGCGGGCAGTTGGGCCACTGACCAGGCAACCCAAAGGCCCCGGGATCGGTTCGGATCACGGGGCCTTTGGTGTGGGTGGCAAGCTACTTCTTGGTGGTGCGGCGTCCTCTGGCCGCGGCAGCCGGGCGCCAGGCGCGCAGATCGTCGTCCGTGAGGCCGTGCTTGCCCTGCTCCATCTGCCGGTCTCCCTCGAAGAACTTGGCGGGGGTCGGGGCGAAGAGCGGATCAGACTCGTTGTGCCACTGGTTCAGCCACGGCTGGAGTTCCAGCAGTCCGGCGAGGAGCGGGGTCACCTCTTCGGTGGCCAGGCCCTCGTGGGTCGCGATGTACGTGTCCAGCGCGATCGCCTGCTCACGGTGGTCCCAGCCTGCCCAGCCGTACAGGTCGGGGGTGGCCACGTTGGCCCGCGCGTACGAGATGAACCGCTCCTTGGGCACGTCCAGCTTGCCGCGCGCACGCCAGTAGGGGGGGCGCAGGAAGTCCGCCGAGGTGTACTTCGGCGGTACAGGGATGGAGTCCCGGATCTTCCGCTTGGCCGACTCGTCCGGGGCCGCGTCCTCCTCCCGCTGGAGATCCCAGACGTGCTCCCAGTCCGCGCGCTTCTTGAGAGCGGCGGGCTTGTAGCGCAGGGCAGAGAGGAAGGGCACGTGCTCGTCGGTCATCAACTCGGCGACGACGGCGGGCAGTTCCTTGTGGGGAGCGTAGATCTTGGCGACGGAGACGAAGTCCTCGTCGCGGGAGAGGTTGTCCGTGAGGCGGGAGAGGGTGACGAGGACAGGCATCCCGTTCTCGTCGAACCAGTGCGCACGGTCCTCGATCCGGTCGAGAAACCAGCTCCGTAGCGCCTTGTCTTGAAGCGCGTCCCATCCTTCGGTGGCCCAGCGCCGCTTGTACTCGGGCCGCTCGATCATGCCGATGGCGCGGGACGACTCGATGGCGTCGATCCGCTTCTGGACGACCTCGCGGTATGCGGCGGGCCAGTGGGCAGGAATCTCGGTGATGGGCGTGGACCCATGCCGCTTGAACCATTCGTCACTGGCTTCGCCTGCGGCGACGCGACGAGCGAGCACGATCTCGAAGGCACGCTCTCCGAGAGCAAGTGCCGGGATTTCGGGGGAGTCGGGGTCCTCAGAGACGCGCAGGTCTTCGCGGTGGAGGTGGTAGAGCGAGTAGACCTGCCAGTCGAGTTCCTCCTGGAGTGCGATCATCCGAGCACGAGTGGAATGCCAGACATCACGGGCCACTCGCACATCCGCCGGGGTCGGGCTAGCGCCTTGCCCGAGGGTTCCGGTGTCGACGGTGCTTAGCTGGGAAAGAGCGTCAAGAGCAGCGAATGGAGAATTCGACTGCGAAGAGGGCAGGGGGAATTCCTGTAGTTTAGTTCCAGTGAACTCGTAAAACTCCTCCCATTTCTCGCCACGCATTCCTTCGTTGACGCCGCCGTTTCCCTTTCCGTGGCTGACCATTTTGAGCCAGAAGCATGCGGTGGAGCTATTAAGTAGACCCAGCAATCGAAGGTATTCTTCTTGGCTTGCCTCGTCTCGCAGCTTGATAACGGTGGTCGAGTGTTTTGAAGGGATTACCCGGCGCTGTAGGTGGAAGTGGTTGTGTGTTGCCACAAGCGGAAACGCGATGAGGCTTGTAGCGGAGAGCTTTGTTCGGTAGATTTCGCGCCATTCGATCCATGGGATACCGCGCTCCAGTAGCGTTACGCTGAACTTCTTCCTGAGTTCGAGGGTGCGACGGAGGGGCCACAGGTATTTTTGCAACTCGTCATGAGCCGGTCCGCTGGAGAGCTTATAGTCGCTCTCGTATGCCGTCAGAAGCCAGCTTTGCTCTTGCAGGGCCCAGTCCCTGATATTCTGTCCATCGATTGCCGGAGATAGTGGAATGCCGCGCTGTTCCATGGCTTTTGTTGGCGCCATTCCGAAAGCGGAGTCCTCGCCGGTGACAATGGATAGGCCAATTTCGTCAACGGCCTCGTTTAGTTTGTTAGGGGACTTTCCCAGTCTTTGCATGACATCGACGGCTGCTCCACCTGCGAGACTCCAGGGATGGGTGGACATTTCTTCGCGAGTCGTGTCTACGACGCTGATCCAGTCACTCTCGGATTTTCCGCCATCGATTTGGTCGCGAATCGCTCGCCAGACGAAGCCAGTGCTCGGATCCACAGGCCTTGCCGGCTCCCCTTGAACGCCCCGGACGGTTCGAAGGATCGGAGATCGCGCGTTTCCAGTGCATCTCCGACCGATCAAGATGACAGTCGGAGTTCCATGCCCCGGAATATGTGCGCCAGCGGTGTCGATGATCTCGGTGAGTTCTACTTGATTGCTGAAGTAGCTCTCGATGAGCCTCTTCCCGAATTCGCGTTTCATGAAAGAGTTTGACGTGATCTGCCCGACCATGCCGTAGCCGTGGCCGCCTGTTTTGCCGCTAACTGCTAGCTCAAAGAAGCGTTGAGCGAAGGGAACTGAGAGCGCGTATTCGCGGAAGCAGCTACTGTATAGCTCACGATACAATTCGCTAAGCTTTTTGTCCTTGACGGTGATATAAGGTGGGTTTCCTACCACTACGTGATACCGGCCCGGATCCAGGATTCCCGGGTGCTCGTGCACATCCTCAGTCTCGTACTTGAAGTCGGCCAGCTCATCAGCCCCCTCCTCCTCCAAGTCGTCGAACAGGTTCCCCTGCTTGTGACGGTGCTTGATGAGGGAGTCGCCCACCGCAAGATGGATCGGCCACTCGTACTTGGCCGCCTCCGCCAGCGTGTGCACCCCGCTCGCCGCCATCGCCGCCACCAGCAACCGGAACCGGGCGATAGCCACCGCGAACGGGTTCAGGTCCACGCCGTGCACGGAATCCAGCGACTCCCGCACGCGCTCGTGCACGTCCTTCCCCGGACGACCTTCCGCCCACAGCCGCACCAGCCGCCGGAACGCACCCAGCACGAAGTGCCCCGACCCGCACGTGGGGTCGATCATCTTCAGGCCCTCGTAGCCGAACTCCCGTACCGCCGGATCCATCGTCCGGTCGAGGATGAACTCCTCCACGAACTCCGGGGTCTGGAGGAGCGCGTACGTCTTACGCGCCGCCTCGCTCAGGTCCTGATACAGGTCACCCAGGAAGCGCGTGTCCCAGCCCCGCGTGCCGTCCCCGTCCTCCTCCAGCGCGTCCGTGAAGTCGTGGACTAGGACACCGGCCTCGTCCCGTCCACGCCAGAAGTCCACCAACTCCCTTGCGCCGTCGTGCGACAGGGGGATCTGGAACAGCGGGTTGTGCCGGCGGTCGAACAGCAGCCGGCCAGCCTGTCCCGTGCCCAGTTCGTCGAAGGCCTGCTCAAGCCAGCCTCGGTACGTCGGGTCGTCCGACCTCGCGACGTACTCCTCGAAGCGGGCCAACGCCAGATCACGACGGTCGCCCTCGGGTGCCGTCAGGTACGGCTCCGGGATCAGCTCGTTGTCCTCGCAGAAGCGGACGAAGACCGTGCCGAGCACCCATGCCACGGCGACCTGGGTCACCCGCTCGTCCAGCCAGGAGTTCCAGGTGGCGGCCGTACGGCCCAGCTTGCGCGCGCGGTCGTACTCGGCGCGCAGCTTCTCGCCCTCCGGTACCACCTTGACCTGCTTGCCGAGATCGGTCTCGACCGCCTTGACCTGCTGCTTCAGGTCTTCCAGCAGGGCTTTGCGGTCGATCACTCGATGTCTCCCTCGGTACCGTTCACGCTCATGACACTCACGTCCGTCACCCCGGACAGGTAGTCCTTCTTCACCCACGAGTCCGGCAGGTCGATCCATTCGGCGAGGCCGGACTGGTAGGCCACCGCCGTGTGTCCCAGCTTCGGCTCACGCGCCGGGTCCGCCTGCGGCACCAGCAGCCACAGTCCGCGCCCGCCCTGACGGGCCGCCTCCGCGAGCCGGTCGAGGACGCCCATCCCGTCGTACCGGGCGAACACGGCCACCTCGGTCAGCAGGACCGGGCCCGAACCCGCCCCGGGGGCGAGCAGTTCCCGTATGCGAGGCTCCACCGTGCCCCACGCGGTCCGCGCGTACTCCGTGAACTTCAGCGCGCCCCGCGACCCCGGCTCGGCCACGTCCGCCTTCAGCAGCGTGTCCCAGGTCGGCTTCGTGCCCGGGGGGACCAGAGCGTGCATGGATTCCAGGAAGAGTTCGGTCACGGAGACGGGCTGGGCTCCTATGCGGTGGCCCGCCAGTCTGCGGACCGCCTGGACCGTACGGCCGTGGTGCACGGTCAGGACCCGGTAGCCGTCCCGCCGGGCCGAGGCCAGCAGGCGTTCGTCCGCGCGGATCCCGCCCGCCACCAGCGGGTCGTCGGAGTAGCGGGTCACCGCGCCGGCCTGCGTCGACTGACGCCAGTTCCCGCCCGTCAGATAGGTGGACGCGCTGTCCATCCGTGTCGGCAGATAGCGCAGGGTGCTCTCGCCCTCGCGCGTCGACAGGGTCAGGTCGAAGCCCGCCTCGCGCAGTGCCTTGGTCAGAGGGCCGCCGGTCGGCAGTTCGTGCGTGCTCGTGCCCCGGCCGTCCTTGACGACCAACTCGGGGAAGCGGGCCCGTACCCGCTCGTGGACGTCCTCGCCCGTCAGGCCCGGCTGCCGCGCCTCCGGCATGCCCGGGGTCAGCCGCACCAGTCCGGCCTGGGTCAGGCGCAGGGCCCGTACGAGGGGCAGGTCGCGCGGATAGATCTCCAGGCGGGGTGTGGCCGCCGCGTTGACCGACGCGGCAGCGGCCAGTTCGACCAGCCGCCGCTCGTCCCAGTCCACCACCCCGGGCGGCGGGGTCAGCGCGCCCAACTCGCTCAGCACCGTCGTGGCGGTCGGCAGCGTGTCCAGACGGGTCAGCCGGTCGGCGGTTCTGCCCAGACGGGTCGCGTAGTCGAGGAGACCCGGAGCCGTCGGAGTGTCCGGGGCGTCGACCTCACGCACGTCCAGCGCGAGCAGACCCGCGGCCAGCGCCTCCTCAGTCGCCCTGCGGTTGGCCTGGTGCTGGAACTCGGCCTCCTCCGGCTGGAGTTGCTCCACCTCCACTACGGCTCGTACCGCGGCCAGAGCCAGTGCGCGCCGCTGTTCGCGGCCGAGGAGCTGGGTTCCGCGCCGTACGGCGAGGGCGTCGGCGATCTCCACGGCGGGAGCGACCCGGCCGAGGCCCACCAGCAGGCCGATGATCTCGTCGCGCAGAGCCTGGACCGCCGGGTGCTTCTTCCAGCGCTTGCGCTCCTCCTTCAGCATCTGCGGGATGCGCCCGGCGGACAGACCGAGGGCGTCCGCCACGTCCTTCTGCTTGGGCCACACGCCGATGCCGGGCAGTTCGCCGCGCTCGTCCGGCAGGCGCAGCAGCAGCCGGACCATCTCGACCTTGTTGCTGTTGGAGCGGTTGTTGTTCAGCTCCGGGACGAAGAGCGTGGCGAGGAGGTCGAGACTGAGCGAGCGCAACGCGGACTCGCTCAGGCCTTCCGCCCCCTCGCCCACGGCCAGGGCTCCGGCGACCGCCGACTCGGCGGCGGTGAGCTGGGCGAGCTCCTCCTTGGCCTCGGCGCGGCCCTTCGGCGTGAGCGGGGAGAGCGGTGTCTCGCGCAGCAGCCTGCCCCACTGGCGCTGACGGCGCTGCACCTCGGTCCGGGTCTTGGTGCCGAGGCCCGGCGCGTTGAGGAGCTTGCTGCGGCTGTAGTCGAGGAGGCCGCCCACGGTGGTGATGTCGAGGCTGTAGAGGAAGGCCTCCGCGGCCGGGCTGAGACCGGCGCCGGACAGGTGGGTGTCCCGGGTGACCGCCGCCGCCAGCCGCTCACGCTGCTCGTCGGCGGTTACCGGCTCGGCGTCCGCGATGGCCGTCGGGCGCTCGCCCTCAACCGTCTCCTGCGGCGCGGGCTCGGGGTGGCGGGTGCGGTGGCTCGACGGGACCGCCTGCGAGGCGTCCAGGAAGATGCGCTTCCAGGCGTCCCGCATCGGTTTCAGCTCGGGGAAGCGCTGCGCCGCGTCCCGGTGCAGGGCCTTGCGGAAGAAGGCGACCAGTCCGTCCCGTACGGCCGGCTCGAAGGCGTCGGCCTGGACGGTCGGGTACGGGAACTCCTTCGGGTCCGTCATCCGGGGCGGCACCGAGCCGTCGCCCCACCGGGGCAGCTCGCGCGAGGCCATCTGGTGCAGGGTGACGGCGACCGCGTACCGCTCGGCGTGCGAGTCGTACGCGGTACGGGTCAGCGTGCCGATGAAGGGGTCGAGGTAGCCGTCCGTACCGGCTTCGTAGTCCTTGGCCGGGTAGCCCGCCAGGGAGAAGTCGATGAGGACGAGTTCGCGGGTGCGGTTGGGCCGGATACGGATGGCGATGTTGTCCGGCTTGATGTCCCGGTGCCAGACGCTCTCGCCCTCCAGGAAGTCCACGGCACCGAACAGGTAGTCGCCGTACGCCTCCAACTGGTCCATTTTCAGGCGGCCGTGCTCGCGCAACTGGCGCGCGACCGTCTCCTCGCGGCGGCGGGTGCGCGTGCCCGTGCCGGAGTCGGCGGCCTCGTCGCCCTGGTCGGTGGCCTCGCGTTCGTCGCCCACGTACTCCAGGGCAAGGGCGGTGCGGGGCCCGATGTGCACGGGCGCCGGCTCGACGAGCCGGATCACCCGGGAGTCGGGGCGCAGCCGGTTCATCACCTCGGCCTCGTGGACCAGGAGCTGGCTCCGGGAGTCCGAGAGTGCCACCTTCAGCACGGCCAGCGGCCGGGTCCTGCGGGCCTCCGCCTCGAGGTCGCGGACGAGGAAGGCCCGGCTCGTGGACCCGGTGCCGAGGCGGCGGCGGACTTCCCAGCGACCGGCGAGCACATCGCCGGCCACCGCGTCCAGCGGGTCCTTCTCGGGGTCCTCGGCCGGTCCGGGGTCGGGAGCCGAGGTCGGCGCGGTCAGGGTTTCCTCGACGATCTCCAGCATGTCCAGGAACTCGTCCACCGAGGACAGGCGCTGTCCGGGTCGGTAGGCGGTGGCCGCCTGCACGAGATCGTCGATGTCCTCGGAGAGGTCGTCGACCAGCGAGCTGGGGCGCAGTCCCTCGCCCGCTTCCAGCCGGGCCAGCAGCTCGGCCTGGCTCGCGGCCGGGGCCTTGCCGGTGACCAGGAGGTAGGTGAGGACGCCGAGGCCGTACACGTCCAGGTAGACCGGGTCGGCCTTGAGAGCGGTCAGCTCGGGGGCGAAGTACGGGTCGGAGGCCTCCGCCAGGTGCATCGCCGACAGGGCCGTCGGCGCGAAGCGGGTCACGCCCGATCCGCTGTCGCCGTCCGTGCCGGAGGCGCGCTGGGTGGCGATCTGCCAGTCGGAGATCTCCAGGCGGGGGGTGAGCCAGGCGGCTTCCTCGCCGACCGTCTGCCCGCGGCGGCCACGGTTGCGGGGGATGACGTGAACGGCGCGGGCGGCCAGGGCCCGGTGGTGGATGCGGGCGGAGTGCGCGGAGCGCATCGTCTCGGCGAGCTGGCGGACCAGCGCCATCCGGCCGAGGATGTCGAGGCTCTTGCCGTGCTGGAGCAGGTACTCGTCCAGCCGGAGCGTGCGCGGGTCGTAGTCGAAGATCAGGGCGGGGCCCGCGGTGTGCCCGGAGGGGTAGTACTGCTTGAGCTGGACGACGCCGGGGTGCTTGAACCGCTGCAGTACGGCCGCCTCACGACGGGCCGCGTTCTCCACCGACCGCCGGATCGACGCCTCCGACCCGCGCTCGCTCAGATAGACGCGGACCCGGGCCACCTCGGGCAGCTCGCTGTGGCTCGCCTTGTAGTCGGCCCAGGTCGGGCCGGAGTCGAAGGACTTGCGGTCCAGCTGATACGGGCCGACCTTGTACTCCGCGTCACTGCGCCGGATGCCGATCCGTTCGAGCGCCGTCTTGATCTCGCGGGAGTCGACGGCCGTGATGCGGCGCCGCTCGTCGCGCGGCGGCTGCTTCAGCATCGCGACCAGCTCGTCGACGGTGTGGACGCCGTTCTGGTCGTGGGCGGGCAGGCCTACGCGCAGACCGTCGTCGGTGAAGCAGACCGCCTCGCCGACCCACACCCGCCTGCCGTTCTGGCCGAGCAGGCCGGCCAGTTCCTTCGCCTTCTTGTTGACGAGGTGGAGGGGGTTGCCGTGCGGGCGGCGGTGGCCGCCCGGGGTGGTCTGGACCCAGGTGCCGTTCTCGCTGGTCACGGAGCCGTGCCAGTCCTTGAGCTCGATCATGTAGACGCCGCCGGGAGCGACGACGAGGAGGTCGACCTCACGGACATGACCGGTGTGGGCGGTGAAGGTGAAGTTCGACCACGCTCGCCAGGGATCAGAGTCCGGCAGTTTCTCCCGGATGGCTTCCAAGCCACGGAATTCATGATCGAACTCGGAGTCGGTGACCGTGGTCCACCGGCCGCCTTGCCGCATGCGCCGTCTCCGCTCTCAGCCCTGTCCCCGATCACTGCCCGATCGTGGCCTCACCTGCTGATTCCGCCACGTTGCGGACCTGGTGAATCCTAGCTCCGGCCGGTGACAACGGGTAAGCCGTACGTCAATCCGCAGTCCGTGCGCTCGGGGGCGCGCGGGCAACATGCGAGGACGAGGACGTCGTTTGTGCTCCAATGCGCCGGCAATTCGGCTGCTTCGACCGAAGAAGCACTGGTCGTGCCGGAGCGCTTCCCGTTACTCATGGAGGCTTGGGTCGGGGAACGGGGGGTCCGATGCTGCTCGTGATGGCATTACTGGTGATCGGCGGCATCGTGCTGGTGTCGCGGTGCGGAGGTCCGACCACCCTCCAGAGGCCATGTCGCCGGAGACGCAAGGGGTTGTTCGCGCGCTGCCGGGACCACACCTGGACACTGATCACGATCACCGACCTGGCGGGCCTCGCGCTGTTCGGGCTGGCCTGGGGCACGTGGGCGCTCTTCGGCCCGGCCGCCTGATGCGGCGCGGGCGGAGCCAAGGAGGGTGGGCGGCCGTTCCCTGGTGGGTGTGGGGCGCGGGTGCCCTCGCGGGGATCAGTGGTCTGTGGCAGGCGGCTGAACTGTGGCCGGTGCGAACAGGTGGCATCGCGTTGACCGCCGTGGCGGTGGGACTGGGCCTGAAGCCGGGGCGGCTGGCCGTGCGGAGGCGGACGGACCGCTCGGCGCTTTCCGCCGGGTCCGTGAGGTATTCGCTTGCGCATCTCGATGCCCTGGACCCCCGGGCCTTCGAGCTGGCTGTCTGCTCCCTGCTGCGCCGGGACGGGCTGACCGCGCGGCATGTTGGCAGAGCGGGGGACAAGGGCGCCGACGTACTCGTCGTCGACCGTTCGCGGCGACGGGTCGTCGTGCAGTGCAAGCGGCTGCGCCCGGACCGAAGGGTCGGGGACCAGGACGTGCAGCGGGTCAACGGCACGTATCGCCACGATCACGGGGCCGACTTCGCGGTGATCGTCACCACCGGAGGCTTTACCGCAGCCGCGAGATCCAGCGGCCCACGCTATGGGATCCACCTCGTGGACCGGGCCGCGCTGGAGAGGTGGGCGGACCTGGGTGAGCCGCTGTACAGAATTCTGCGCGTTCCGGACGAGGGCGCGGGGCGCAGGCACTACGCCCCGGGATCATGGCGATGGAGGCGGCACTGAGACGGCCGCGTATCGGAAGGGTCCCGAATCCTTGCTGCTCGGAAGGCGAGTTGGCGGCACGAGGGCACACGTCCGATGAGATCGAGCACTCGCGGTCCAGCTCGTCGCGTGCACTTTCAGAACGTCCGCCCCACGTCGACGTCCTCGCACTACCCTACGACCGGGGGATCTCGGTGGTCGGCGTGCGTGCTGGCGACCGACACATCGGCACGTCGTACGAGCTCCTCCGACGACCGACTTCTTCACAGTCCGGCGGGAGCCCAACGTGCCGTATACGGCAGAGATCAGCCGCAGCAATCCCACCAGCATCATCTTCCTCGTCGATCAGTCGACCTCGATGAGTGACCCCATCGGCGGTGAGATTCCCCAGCAGAAGGCTGATGTCGTCGCCGATGCCATCAACCGGCTCCTCACCGAGCTCTCGGTCAAGTGCGCCAAAGAGGAAGGCGTACGTGACTACTTCCACGTCGCGGTCGTGGGCTACGGCGCCACCGTGGGCTCGGCGTTCGCGGGGTCGCTCGGCGGCCGGGACATCGTTCCCCTGAGTGAGGTGGCGGACAACCCGGCCCGCGTCGACGAGCGAAGCAAGAAGGTGTCCGACGGCGCCGGTGGTCTCGTCGAGACGGTGGTCAACTTCCCGCTGTGGATGGACCCGGTCGCGCACGGCGGAACCCCGATGAACCGCGCCCTTCAGTACGCCGAGGGCCTCGTCGCCGGCTGGACCGAGCGGTACCCGGCCAGTTTCCCGCCGATCGTCATCAACCTGACGGACGGCGAGTCGACCGACGGCGACCCCACCGCGGCCGCCGAGGCCATCACCTCGCACGCCACGGCCGACGGCGCGGCACTGCTGTTCAATCTGCACGTCTCCGCCGCGGGCGGCACACCGACCGCTTTCCCCGACACCGCCGACGGTCTCCCCGACAGCTACGCCCGCACCCTCTTCTCCATGTCGAGCCCGCTGCCCAGTCACATGCGTTCGTACGCCGCCTCGCAGGGCCAGCGGGTCAGCGAGTCCACCCGCGGCTTCGTCTACAACGCGGACATCACCACGGTCGTGCAGTTCCTCGACATCGGCACCCGCGCCACCGAGCTGCGGTGACGGCTCCACCCTCCTGCGTGTATGTCACGCACCTCGTGGCTCCCAAGTACGGGAGCACCGAGGCGGAATGCGAGGACGCCGTCGTCGTGCTGCCCAGCCGTTCTCACGACTACATGCTGCGGGAACCGCTCACCGCCGGCGTCTGCGACGGGGCGACGGAGAGTGCCCTGGCCAAGGACTGGGCCCGGCTGCTGTCCCGCGTGGCGGCCCAACACGCCATGGAGCGGCCGGACCTGCTGGACGGCGGCACCGCTTTCGAGGAGTTCGCGTCGTCGGCGGTGTCTCAGTGGGACCCCTGGCTTGTGCGGTACACGCAGTCGCGCATCGCGGAAGGGCGTCCGCTGAAGTGGTACGAGCACACCAAGCTCGCCGAAGGTGCCTACGCGACTCTGCTCACTGTGCGCGTCGACCCCGAGCACGGCCCTGATACGAATGCCGCCTCTGACGCGTCCGAACCGGCATGGCGCTGGCGAGCCGCCGCCCTGGGGGACAGCTGTCTGTTCCATCTGCGCGACGACCGGTTGGTGAAGGCGTTCCCGGTGGGAGCCGCCGACGAGTTCGGCACAGTCCCCGACCTCTTCGGCAGCCGTAACCATGACGCGGCACTGCTGGCCTGCCGTACCCGGTTCGTCGAAGGCCGGTGCCGGCCGGGCGACCGGCTGCTCCTGATGACCGACGCACTGGCCGCGTGGTTCCTGTCGGCCCCTGACCAGGACGTCGCGGTCAGCCAGTTGCTGGAGTTCTCCGGGCCCGACGACCTGAGCGGGTTCGTGGACTGGCTGAACGGGCTCCGGAACAGTAGGCAACTGCGCAACGACGATGTGGCCGTCGTACGGATCGATTTCGAAGGACGGTGAACGTGGGTTCGCCCACCGGTCAGCAGAGGCAGTTCCCCAGCGGTGCCGACTACGCGGAGGCCTTGCAGCACACGCAGTTGTGCTTCGAGCATCCCGAACTCAAGGGCGCACGGCCGGAACTGACCAAGCTCGGCCTGCCCCGCGCCATCTCGGGCGCCTTCGCGAGCGTGTTCTCGCTCACCTCGGCCGCGTCGGGTCGGCGGTACGCGGTCAAATGCTTCACCCGCCACGTCCCTGACCAGGAACGCCGTTACCAGGCCATCAGCAGCCGACTTGGGCAACTGGACGCGGCCGAGCTCTCCCAGCCCTGGAAGCTCGGCTTCGAGTACCTTCCTGACGCGATCGGCGTCGGCCGGGAGCGGTACCCGGTCCTGAAGATGGAGTGGATCGACGCTGTCACCCTGTCCTCCTGGCTCGACGACAACCACACCGACCGGTTCGCCGTCGACCGTCTGGCCGACCGGTTCGAGGCGCTGACCCGCGATCTGTCGGAACATGAGATCGCCCATGGTGACCTCCAGCACGGCAACCTGCTTGTCGCGAGCGATGACACCCTGCGCCTGGTCGACTACGACGGCATGTACGTGCCTGCGCTGTCGGGCCTCGGAGGCACTGAGCGCGGCCACCGCAACTATCAGTCGCCCCTGCGCGGAAACGATGACTTCGGGGCGGCGCTCGACCGGTTCTCCGCCTGGGTCATCTTCATGTCGCTCAAGGCGACCGCCGCCGACCCGGCACTGTGGCATCGCCTGCACGAGCCCAGTGGTGAGTTCTTGCTGCTCACCGAGGAAGACTTCAAGAATCCGGGCGGCTCCACCGGGCTCCAGACGCTGCTCGCCCATCCCGACCCGACGGTGAGTGGCCTTGCCGACCAGGTGAGGTCCTTGGCCTTCCAGCCGCTGGACCTCCTTCCCCCGCTTGCCAATGCGATCCCCAAGCAGCGGACCGCCGCGACGACGAGCGCTTCAGCGTCGGCTCCCCCCACGGCACCTGCTCCGGGCACGGGCGGACTGCCCGGCTGGATGACCGGGCACGTCCCCTCGCAGACCGCCCCGGCATCGTCCGCGCCCTCCACCGCTTCACCGGACAGCTTCAGCACCCGGACGGCGTTGGACGTCGTCACAGCCGTCCTCTGGCCGCTGCTGTTGGCCGCGACCGCCTTGATGATTGTGGTCGGATTCCCGCAGCCCGTCATCGCAGCCGTGGCGCCCGTCATTGTCGCCGCTGTGGTAACCACCTTCGCTTGGAGCCGCCGTGCGGAGAGGGCTCTGTCACGGGCCGTCCTGGCCGGGCTGACGGACGACTTGGCCAAGCTTGAGGACCCTGCCAAGGCAGCCGAGAAGCTACGCAAGGAGAAGGCGAAGTTCGATGCGGCGGAGCTGAAGCGGACCAGCGCCTATCCACACGCTCAGGGCAAACTCACAGCGCAGTACCACGCCGAGCTGAAGGAGGCCGAGCAGCGCAAGGTCCGTAAGCAGCGCGACATCGACAAGAAGATCGACGGGCTCGCGGAGGAACTCCGCAAAGGCTTGGCCAAAGCGCTCGCCGACAAACAGTCCGCGTTCGTCCGAGAGCGGCTCAGCCGGCGACTGATCGCGCAGTCTCCGCCGCACGGCATCGGGCCGACACTTGCCGCCCGTCTCGCAGCGGCGGGCATCCGGACAGCCGCCGATTTCACCGGCTACCGGCCTGTCCAGAACAGCTCGTACAACAGCACCGGCGCCGTACTCGTGCTGAACGGCGGCCGTACCGTCAACGTGCAGGGAATCGGCGAGGCCAAGGCCATCGCCCTCGAAATCTGGCGCAATGACCTGCATGCGTCCGCCGTTGCCCGGCAACCCGCCGCCCTCAGCGCGGCGGAACGACAGCCGATCGAGCGGGACAGCACGCGCCGCCGGGCTCAACTCGCCGACCAGCGAAAGGCCGTGGAGTCCGGAATCGAGGCCTCGCGCAAACAGGCGCGGAAGAATTTGGAGGACGGCCAGGAGCGGCTCTCCCGGGAGAACACGCTTGCCGGAGACCGGGCCCGGCAACAGCGTCAGGAGTTCGGCCGACGCACAGTTGCGCTCCAGCAGAACAGTGTGCTCCACGGCGCGTTGAGCGACTCCAGGGGAGCCGCCAAGCTCCGGCACCGTGGGCTGTCGTACACACGCTACATGCGGTTCCTCTACACCGGTCGCTGATGTCAGGCCTGGCCGCCACACACCGTGGTGCACGGGTCCGGCGAAAAAGGGGGGCCCAGCTCACAGCCATTCACGAAGGCAGTGCAGCTGGCCCGGCGCGCAGTGGGCACGATCATGCATTGCCCGGATCCGAAGACAGGCGGCAAGCCGCGAAGACTCGTGGGGGTCCGTTCAGGCGGGCAGTCACGATGGCGACCGGGCCAGTCCTCCGCCATCGAACACATGATCCGGCCATCTTGGCTGTGCTTTGCGCCGACAGTGGCGCCGTGGTCTGCAGTGAACGGCCGCTTCCTTAAGATCGCAGTCACCGATTGCGGCCCGACGGGCTTCCCAACGAGGACACGCCCCCACCCGCACGAAAACACTCGTGCCCTGGGGGAACCACCTCGTGTCCATGCTCCTGCTGAAGTTGGCAGCGCAGGATCTGCTGACCCTGAATTCAAGACGCCGCATGGTTCCGCATCTGGCCGCCAGATGGCGGTACTTCCGTGGAGCCGACGCCTCACAGACGGAACGATCCGCTTGGGCCGAGAGCCTCGTGAACCTTGCCGAGGATCTGGTCGCAGCCGATCGCGGAAACGTGCAGATGATCGTCGAGTGTGCCGCCACGCTCGACGAGACCGACCGCTCCGGTGATCCCAGGCTCATCGATGTGGTTCTTGTCGGTCATCATCCCGAAGAGGGAGGACTGTCCGTCCAGCTTGTCGAGTTGAAGCGCTGGTCGACGGTGACCAGGGTGGAGCGAGCCACCGCGGAGCTGGTTCACGTACCCGGCATGGGGAGGAAGAAGCACCCTGCTCTGCAGCTCCGTGAATACTACGAGGCGTTCACCGGTGACAGAGGGCCGCTGCACGGACTGGACTTCGAATGTGGCGGCTTCGCCTACTTGCACAACGCCACCGAGGCTTCGGTGCGACCGTTGGTCGATGTGGATGCGCCGACCGGCGCATACGCCGGCGTCTATACGAACGACCGGCGTGAGCAGCTCTTGGCAGATCTCCGTAAGCATTTCACCGGCGAGGGCGCCGCATCGGCGGCCGAGATACTGCTGCACAAGATGGGGCTGCGCAACACACCCCTGCTCGACGCCATGATCCGCTCCCGAGGAGAAGACACGGTCTTCACATTGCGGGGCCGGCAGAAGAAGGTCGCAGACAAGATCCTGGACACAGCTTCCAAAGTCCTTCCGGATCCCCAGCGGCCTGCGCTCGTACCTGACGAGCGACGTGTGATCTTTCTTGTCACGGGCGGTGCCGGTACGGGGAAGAGCGCCATCGGCCTCCAGATCAAGGCGGAACTGGAAGCCGAAGGGAGGACGGTCAAGTACGCGAGCGGCAGTCGGGCGTTCAACGGGGCCATCCAGCAGCATGTCGGCTACGGGGACCGGGAATTCAGGGAGACCTTCACGTACTTCAGCAACTTCGTCACCCCGCCTGTTCCGCCTCTGGATGTCTTGATCTGCGACGAAGCCCATCGTCTGCGGGAGCGCTCCACCAATCGTTTCTGGAAGCCCGAACACCAGGGAACGAAGCCCCAGATAGACGAGCTGCTCGACGCGTCCCGGCTGACGGTGTTCTTTCTCGACGAGGGGCAGTCCGTACGACCGCACGAGGTCGGCACCGTCGCCTTGGTGGAAGACGCCGCAGAGCGGTACGGCGCGAGCCTCGTCAAGTACCCGCTTCGAGAGCAGTTCCGCTGTGGCGGCAGTGACGCCTACATCCGCTGGGTGAGAGCGATGCTCGGGGTTTCGGGCGAGGAGCCGGAACCGTGGACGCCGGACGGACTCATGCACGTCGAGGTCGCGGACAGCCCTGAGGAACTCGAACAGGTCATCCGCAGTGAGGCTCGGGCCGGAGCTTCCGCCCGCATGGTCGCCGGCTACTGCTGGCCTTGGACCAAGCCGCTGGGCAAGGAAAGACGCCTTGAGGCCGACG
This sequence comes from Streptomyces sp. NPDC015532, assembly GCF_043078065.1. Lineage (NCBI taxonomy): Bacteria > Bacillati > Actinomycetota > Actinomycetes > Kitasatosporales > Streptomycetaceae > Streptomyces > Streptomyces sp. NPDC015532. The sequence goes on from NZ_JBIBSY010000012.1 coordinate 200,037, forward strand.
TACGGATCGGTGACTGGCACAGACCGTGGAACGCCGACAGCGACGCCTTCTGTGAGAACGATGCGCCACCGTCGAAGATCTGGTCCGTGCACGAGAACGGCCTCGACCAGATCGGCTGTGTCTATACGGCGCAGGGACTCGAGTGGGACTGGTGTGGCGTGATCATGGGTGAGGACATGGTGCGCCGGGAGGGTCGATGGATGTTCCGCCGAGGCAAGGAGCGGGAGGAACGGGAAACGGGCCTCAAGCGTGTTGCCGTACCCGGGTCGTTCGACCCCAAGGTGAGGCCCGGCAGTGTCGACGATCAGCAATTCGCTCAGCTTGTCCGGCACGCCTACCACGTGCTGACGACCCGGGCGAGCCGTGCGACGGTGCTCTATTCGACGGACGAGGAGACCCGGATCTACCTGAAGGAGCTCATCGGCGAGGCTCAGATCCACGGGTTGCGCCCCACCTGGGAGAATCTGCCTGAAGTGGCGCGCGTACCCCATCTGCCTCGACCTCGCCGAGGGCGGCGCCCTCGCAGGAAGCGCCAGAGCACGGGCTCGGATCCGAACGAGCTGTATCTGTTCTGACGGACGGTCGTACATGTGCAGTGGCGGGCTCTCCGGGCCCGCCACCTACCTGGTCAGAAGACCAGGTGTGCTACCGCGGTCAGAGCCGCCACCATGAGATTGGCGGCGACCCCCGCCGCGACGTCGACCAGAATCTTGCGAAGCCGGTCACGACGTGCAGGCGTGTACTCAACGGGGTTCACGGTATCCACTCCTGGGGTGAGCTGGGAATGGCAGGGACAGCCCTACCGGGCATCCGCAGTCACACCGCGTGAAGCACGCAGCGGAAACCACTCGTCAGTCACAGCCGAGGACCGGCACCTGAACACCACCGACGTACCCTCCGGGAAGGTGCGCAGCAGGGAACAACCCTAATGCAAAACCGAGTTGGCTATGATCGATTCCGGATGTCGCCCAGCACGCAGCCATGGACGAAGGTGTCCGAGGCTGTCCGGCGTTCGTCTCCCACTACTTCACGTCCGGGCGGTCGTCATCCGGGCCAAACAGTTGCACACGATCCAGGACAGCCACCGTGTCGCGCTGGTCTGTTCGTCGGATGTGACCGCGACCGGCGTGTGATCAATCCCGGGTGGTCCCGAAGTCGGTCGGGCTGGTGCACCCGTGGCCGTTCGGTCCTGGCTGCCTGAGCGGGTCTTTTCCACCGGGTCGGCGGGCGGTACGGCGTCCCGTGGCGGTACGACCTCGTGCTGCGCGGACGGGGGCGTCGTATCCGTCGGCGGGGTCGGGGTCTGTGCCTGGGATCGCAGTCTGCGTCGGTGGCCGGTGCGGTCGGGGCGGCCCTTGTAGCCCTTGGGCTGCCACTTGTTGCCGTGCCGGAGACCCGGCGGAACCCAGCGGGAGCATGCCTCTTCGACGTCCGTGGTCACGTTGATCATGTTGGTGAGCTCGACGCGGTAGCGCAGCCTCGGGAGACCGTCGGCGGCGGGTCGGCGTCCCGTACGTGGTGCCACAGCACGGGGTGATCACGGTCGAAGTCTCCGCCGGGGAAGGGTTCGAGTGTCGCGGTGCCCTGGTCGGCGGGCGCGTCACCGGTGGAGTGGATGCACACCCGGCCAGCGAATCCCACGTCAGCAGCGTTTCCCCGTCCATGGTGAACCACCACCACCCCGTGGAGTCGAAGACGAACCGGTCCTTGGGCTCGACGGCCGTCCCCATCAGCATGAGCAGGCCCAAGAGCGCGTACAGGCCGCCGGCCGAGGCGAGAAGCCATCGAGCCACTTCGTTGCCGACCAGCGCGGCTCCCGACAAGCCGACAGCGGCGACCGACAGGGCGACCGCGGCGACGATCAGGCCGGGCGGGACCTCCTTCTGCCCGTACCGGACAACGGTCGCATCGTCGGACGGCCGTCCCGGCAAGCTCCCCACGGTGCCCATGGGGGGCGCCACGGTACCGCCGCGGTCAAATCCACGACATCCACTCCGTTCCGAGCTCCGAGCTGCCGAGTTCATTTCCGAGACCCTCGTATGCTGGGCGTGTGAGGCGGACTTCTTTTGCGAACTGGCCCTGTTCCATCGCGCGGACGATGGACCTGCTCGGCGACTGGTGGACGCCTCTCGTGCTGCGGGAGGCGTTCTACGGGATCAAGCGGTTCGACGCATTCCAGCAGGAGCTCGGGATCGCGCGCAACACGCTGACCGACCGGCTCCGTCGGCTGGTCGACGAGGGGCTCATGGAGAAGCGGGCCTATCAGACGGACCCGGTGCGGTACGACTACGTGCTCACCGAGATGGGCCGGGACTTCTTCGGGGTGCTGGCCGCCATGAACAGCTGGGGCAACCGCTGGCTCAGCGGTGAGCAGGGGCCTCCGGTCGTCTTCCACCACGACCGCTGCGGGCACACGAGCGAGGCCGCGGTCGTGTGCGCCGACTGCGGTGAGCCGATGACGGCCGAGGACACCCGTCCGCGGCTCGGCCCCGGCTATCCGCCGCACCTCGCCGAACGCCCGGACATCCAGAGGCGCTTCACCGCCTGAGCGCGCGTCGCGGCTTCCGCGTTCCCCTCGCTTTCCTCCTCTCGCCCGCCGTCCCGTCTTGTCCCCTCCCCGCTCCCTCTTCGCTCCCCGCTTCCGGTCCCGCGCCGGGAGCGGTTTTCCTTGACATGACAGTCTATCTACGCAACTCTCAAGGTCAGGGCCCCCGGACGGGTGAGATTCTGGGGGGACGAGAGGAAGGCCGGAGACTCATGGAGTGGACGGGCGCCCGCTACGCGGACCAGCCGACCGTCGAGGTGCGGACACGGATCGAGGCTCCACCGCGGCGGGTGTGGGACCTCGTCTCCGACATCCGGCTGATGCCGGACCTGAGCGCGGAGCTCCGGTCGGTCGCGTGGCTCGACGGCGAGACGGAGCCGCGGGTCGGCGCCCGCTTCGTCGGGCGCAGCAGGCATGAGTCGCTGGGGGAGTGGGAGACCACCTCGTACGTGGTCGAGTGCGAGCCGCCGCTGGCCTTCGCCTGGGCCGTGTCGGACCCCGAACACCCCAGCGCCGTATGGCGGTTCGGCCTGGAGGGGGTGGACGGCGGCACGGAGCTGACCCAGTGGATGCGGATGGGGCCGGGCCGTTCGGGGCTGTCCTTCGCGATCGACCGGATGCCGGAAAAGGAACAGAAGATCGTGTTCGTGCGGCTGCGGGAGTTCGAGCGGAGCATGACGGACACCGTCGAGGCGATCAGGAAGCTGGCCGAGAGCGCGGAAGGGGCGGGTGCGTGATGCGTACCTCCACGACGATCGAGGCGTCGGCGGGCGACTGGCGGGAGACCGTCGACTTCGTGGTCGAGGCCGAGAAGCTCGGGATGGACATCTGCTGGGTCGCGGAGGCCTGGGGCTCCGAAGCCCCTTCTCCACTGGGCTACTTGGCGGCGCGGACCGACCGGTTGCTGCTCGGCTCCGGGATCATCCAGCTCGGGACCCGCACCCCGGCGGCCATCGCCCGTGCCGCGATCACGCTCTCCAACATCTCCGGCGGACGTTTCCTCCTCGGTCTCGGACCCTCCGGCCCCCAGGTGATCGAGGGGCTGCACGGCGTGCCGTTCGCGCGCCCGCTGTCCCGGATGCGGGAAACCGTGGAGATCGTCCGGCAGGCGGTCGCCGGGGAGAAACTCTCGTACGAGGGAAGGGAGTTCACCATTCCGCTGCCGGGCGGGGAGGCGCGGCCCATGCGGCTGTCCGTGCGGGCCGAGCACGAGCTTCCCGTCTATCTCGCCACGCTCTCGCCGAAGATGCTGCACCTGACGGGCGAGATCGCCGACGGCTGGCTGGGCACCAGCTTCGTGCCCGAGGGCGCCAAGGAGGCGTACTTCGACCACCTGGACGCGGGGCTCGCGGCGGCGGGCCGCGCCCGCGCCGACCTCGACATCTGCCAGGGCGCGGAAGTCGCCTTCGCAAAGGACGAGGACGCGCTGCGTGCCATGGTCGCGGGCCGGAAGAAGGAACTCGCCTTCAGCCTGGGCGGAATGGGCTCCGCCACCACCAACTTCTACAACGCCGCCTACAGCAGGCAGGGCTGGGCGGAGATCGCCGCCGAGATCCATGAGCGCTGGCAGGCCGGGGACCGGGACGGCGCCGCCGGGCTCGTGACCGACGAGATGGTCCTCGGAACCACTCTGATCGGCACCGAGGACATGGTCCGCGAACGGCTGCGCGTCTGGCGCGCCGCAGGCGTCGACACCGTCCGCCTCTACCCCGCGGGCGAAACCCTGGACGAGCGGCTCACGACGCTGGGGCGCGCGCTGGCGCTCGTGGCGGAGGAGAACGCGGTGATCGCCGGGTAGCGCCTCCGCTTCTGCCTCCGCCTCCGCCTCCGCCTCCGCCTCCGCCTCCGCCTCCGCCTCCGGCTCTGCATCGGCCTCGGCGCCGGGCCGGGCCGGCGCCGCGTGGCCCCTGACGGCCGTCTCGCGTCGTACGGCCCGGCGACGGATGCCCGCGTCGTACGGCCCGGCGGCGGCCGTCTCGCGTCGCGCGGTCCGGCGACGGCTGCCCGCGTCGCGCGGTCCGGCGGTGGCCGTCGTGTGGCGCGCGGTCCGGCGGCGGCCGTCGAGGCCGTCACCCGGTCGGGGGAACCCCCGTGGCGGCGGGGGAGCGGCGGGCGGACGCTCGAACTCCCCGATGCTTCCGGCACGGGGACGGCCGGCGGCCGACAGCGCAGCGAGGTGGTCGAGCATGAGCCAGGATTCTTCGAGAACTCCGGGCCCCCCGCCCGGTGGCGGCACGGGATCCCAGCCCAGCGGCGGAGACATGCCGCTGTGGGGAGACCAGTGGTCCGGAGCCGCCCCCGCCGCGGGAGGCATGGGGCCGCCGCCCTCGGGCAGCAGTGGCTGGGCGGCGGGTGGAGTCACCTTCGCGGGCGTCCTCCTGCTGGTGAACGGCGGCCTCAACATCCTCCAGGGCATCTCCGCGATCGCCAAGGACGATGTCTACGCGCGCGTGAACGACTACGTCTACCGCATCAATCTCACCGGCTGGGGCTGGATCCTGCTGATCCTCGGTGTGATCGCCGCGGTCACCGGCTGGGGGATCCTCAAGGACGCCGGGTGGGCCCGGATCACCGGCATCGTGCTGGCCTCGCTGAGCATGCTCTTCCAGTTCATGTTCCTGCCGTACGCGCCGATCTGGTCGGTCATCCTGCTGGCCATCGACGTCTTCATCATCTGGGCACTGGCCACCTACCGGCCCGACCGCCCGCGCTGACGCGCCCCTCTCCGGCCCGCCGGCGGGCGAGCACCGCCGAAACGGGGCCGTCCCAGTGCCGTCGAACCCACGAACCGGACCGAGCGGAACGAGACACGCCATGGATGACGTGATCGACCGGACGCGAGCGGACATGCCCGCGCGCGGCCCCGCGGGCACCCTCGACGATCCGGAGACGACGTGAGCACCGGAGACGTGAGCCATGGCGTGAGCGGCGCCGGCGAGGGCGGCGCGAGCGCCCACGAGATCGCCGAACTGCGGGCCCGGGTCGCCGAACTGGAGCGGCGCGGGCCGAGACGCGAGCACCACCGCGTCCGGTCGACCTTCGCCGTCGTGCTGGTCCTCCTCGCCGCCCTGCTCACCCCGCTGAGTGCCGTGGCGGCCTGGTCGAGCGATCTGATCGGCAACACCGACCGGTACGTGTCCACCATGAAGCCGCTCGCCTCCGACCCGGACGTCCAGGACGCCGTCGCCAAACGCGTGACCGACGCGGTGATGCAGCACGTCGACGTCCAGTCGCTGCTCGAATCCGTCGCCCCCGCCGACCGGCCCGCACTGACCAAGGCGATCGGCCCGCTGAGCGGTCCGATCACCAGCGGTCTCACCGACTTCGTGCACACCGTGGCGCTGCGGTTCGTCAGCAGCGACGCGTTCGCCACCCTGTGGACCGAGCTGAACCGCAGAGCGCACGCCGCCGTGGACAAGGCGCTGACCGGAAGCGGCGGCGGAGCGGTGAAGCTCACCAACGACGCCGTGGTCATCGACCTCGCCCCCGTCATCGACCAGGTCAAGCAGTCGCTCGTCGACCAGGGGCTCGCCATCGCCGCGAAGATCCCCCAGATCCACACGAACTTCACCGTGATGACCTCCGACTCCATCGGCAAGGCCAAGAAGCTCTACCGACTGCTCCAGCTCGTCGGGTTCTGGCTGCCGGTCCTGACCCTGCTGCTGGCGGCCGGCGGTGTGCTGCTCGCCGTACGCAGACGTCGTGCCCTCGTCACGGTCGCGCTCCTGGTGGCGGGCGGGGCCGCGGTCCTCGGCATCGCGCTGTGGATCTTCCGGGCGATCTATCTCGACGGCCTCCCGGCAGCGGTCTCCCAGCCCGCCGCCGGGTCGGTCTTCGACACCCTGGTGCGCTACCTGCGGACGTCGGTACGTCTGGTCATCACGCTCGGCATCATCGTGGCGCTGGCGGCCTGGCTGACCGGCAGCGGCCGGGCGGCCAGCCGGGTCAACGCCGCCTGGACCGGCGGGATCGGTGCCGTGCGGACGGCGACCGGGGCCGAACTCGGCGCGGTCGGCGCGTGGGTGCACCGGGTCAAGACGTGGCTCAACTGGACCGTGGTCGCGGTCGCCGTCGTCATCCTGCTGGTCTGGAACTACCCCACGGCCGTCGTCACCGTCTGGATCGCGGTACTGGCCCTGCTGGCCCTCGCGGTGGTCGAGTTCCTCGACGACGACGGCACCCCGCACCTGATCGAGTCCGGCGGCGGGCCCGCGGCGGGACCCGTGGCCAGGGGCCCGGCCTGACCCTTCGGTGCCGGTCGGCGTCCGCCGGCGTCCGCCGGTGTCCGTCGGCGGACGCCGGGTCGTACGCGGCCGAAAAGCACCTGACAGATGATCGGCTCCGGGTTACGCTCCCCGCGATGATGACTTCCTCCGCAATCAGATGGGGGGACCCGTTCGCGCAAGGTGAGTGCTGATGCTCCCTTCGACCGCGTACAAGGATTCCCTCCTCTCCTTCTGGCCGCGCGTGCGTGACTTCGCCGTGCCGCCCACCATGATCGAGACCGCGACCGCCCGCCGCCGCCACGGGGACTGGGCGGGGGCGTGCGCCGCCGCCGGCGTCGACATCGACCTCGATCTGCGTTCGCTGGCACGTACGCACGGCCGCGAACTGGCGTCCCGAATCCGCAGCGATCTACGCCATCTGGCTCCCGACCTGCTGCGCTGGCACATGCCGAGAGTCGCCCCCGACGGGCTGCTGCGTCCCGGCCTCACCATCACGCTGGCCCGGTACGACCGTGCCGGGTACGAGGGCGCGCATCCCGTACGGCCTGTGCACCTCGTGGTCCGTACGCCGCCGGCCTGGGCGGACGGCGGATCAGCCTCGCGCTCTGGGACGGAACTCCCGGCGGTTCCCGTGACCGCTTCTCCTTCGACACCGGTGCCCGCCGCCATCCGCACCCCCGTCCCAGTCGCCGGTACCGCCTGGATCTGCACCGCCATCTGTGGGACACCCGCAGGACCGATGAGCTGCGGGCCCGTTCCGGCGCCGACCTGCCGACGGACGACACCCGCCGGGGAAGCGCGGATCCACCGGGTCCGGTGCCCGGGGACCTCGGCTGCGCCGTCGGCCGGTGGGCGGCGGAGGCGGCGATCCTGCTGCGCGACGAGGGGCGCGCGGCGGGCACGGTGACCGTGCGGCTCGGGACCCGCAGGTGGCTGCTCCTGGAGCCGGCCGCGGAGCAGGTACGCGGCGGTCCGCCTCCACTGCGGATCACCGCCGTGCCCGCCGACGGGGGCGGTGTCGCCCTCGCGGTGCCGACCCTGCCCGACGCCGCGACCTGGGTGCTGCCCGACCTGGCACTGATCCGCGCCGGCGCCATCGAGCCCGAGCGGCTGCATCCGCTGGTCGCCTCCGCGCTGGTACCGGACCACACCCCGGTCGGGTCCCCAGGGAACGCGGACCCTGCGGGAGCGCCGCGCCTGGTGGAATGCCGGGGAGCCCGGCACCGGATCGGCCTGGTCGACGGCGTCCTCGTGCCGCTCGACCACGATCCGGCCGAGATCCGCCGGGAAGAGCTGCTGGTCGCCCTGACCGGCACACCGCTTCCCTGCCTCCGGGTCATCGACGAGACGCACCGGCAGCCGCAGGGCCTGTCCGACGTCCGTGAACGGCTGCGCCACGGTGACACCGCCGGTGCGCTCGCCGTCGTCGAGGGGCTGCTGGGTCCCGACGCGGTGCTGCGGGGCGGCGCCCTGCGCGACGAACTCCGGGCCGCCGCGCGGCGACGTCTCGCCTACGGACTGTTCAGGGCCGGGCTGACCGGGCCCGGACCGGGCCGACTCGCTCCGGGGCCCGTCCGGCCCCTCGGCCATCGCTCCCACCCGCGTGACACGACCGGCCGCTGACCGCTCGTCCACCGCCCACTGAAGGCCAGTTGACCGCCTCCGGGGCCAAGCCCCGTGCCCAGGCGGCTCGTTCACGAACCCAAAGGTGATCAAACATGCCCACAAGCACCCCGCTCGCCGAAGCCAAAGCCGAAGCCGAAGCCGAGGCCGGAGCCAAAGCCGGAGCCAAAGCCGAGGCCGCAGTCGAAGCCGGATTCGAGGCCCACGCCCGCATCGCAGCCGACGCCTTCGCCGCCCCGGACCCCACCGTCCGCCCCGACGCCGCTGTCACCCCCGTGGACCCGCCCGGCGTCACCCAACTCGACGTGGCCGACGCCCTGTCGGCTCTGCTCCGTGACACCGGAACCGAACCCCGTCCCGACAGCCGGCTGGAGGCACTGACCCTCGCCGTCGCCGCCGACCTGCCCGTACTCCTGTGGGGTGAACCGGGGATCGGCAAGACCGCGGCCCTGACCCAGCTCGCCGAGTCCCTCGACCTGCCCCTGACCACGGTGATCGCCAGCGTCCACGAGCCGTCCGACTTCTCGGGGCTGCCCGTCCTCGGCGACGACCCCGCCGAGCAGGGCGTGCCCATGGCCCCGCCGGACTGGGCGGTGCGACTCGTACGTGCCGGCCGCGGTCTGCTGTTCCTGGACGAACTGTCCACCGCGCCCCCGGCGGTTCAGGCCGCCCTGCTGCGCCTCGTCCTGGAACGGCGCATCGGAACCCTTCAACTGCCTCCCGGCGTACGGATCGTGGCCGCGGCGGACCCGCGCTCCTCGGCGGCCGACGGCTGGGAACTGAGCCCGCCGCTCGCCAACCGGTTCGTCCATCTCCAGTGGGCCCACGACCACGACGTCGTCGTACGCGGGCTCGGTGGCACCTGGCCCCGTGCGACCCTGCCACGGCTCGACCCGCACCGGCTCCCGGAGGCCGTGGACTTCGCCCGCCGCGCGGTGTGCGGACTCCTCGCCGCCCGCCCCGGACTCGTCCACCGGCTGCCCAGCGGCGAAGCGCGCCGGGGCGGCGCCTGGCCCTCGCCCCGGAGCTGGGAGACGACCGTGCGACTCGTCGCCTTCGCGCACGCGGCCGGTTCCTCACGGGAAGTGCTCTCCCTGCTGGCCAGAGGCGCCGTGGGCGACGGCCTGGGACTGGAACTGCTGGCGAGCGTGGACCGCATGGACCTGCCCGACCCCGAGACCCTGCTCGCCGACCCGGCGGGTGCCGTCCTGCCCGAGCGGGGTGACCTGCGCCAGGCCGTCCTCGACGGCGTGGTGGCCGCGGTCCGCAAGCGGCCCGACAGGGCCCGCTGGGACGCCGCCTGGGCACTGCTCGTACGGGCGCTGGACACCGGCGCCCCGGACCTCGTGGTCGTTCCCGCGACCACCCTCGCGACGCTGCGCCAGGAGGACTGGGACGTCCCGGAGTCCATCGAGCGGCTGGCCGGAGCGGTGGCCCTCTCCCGGCGGGCGGACGACGCGGCGGCCCGCGTCGCGGTCGCCGCCGGGGCACGACGATGACGGCGACAGCACCAGGCGTTCTGGACCTGGAGAAGCTCTACGCCGCCCGGCTGCACGCGGCGCGGGCCCGCCCCTATCTGGCGACGGCACTCTTCGCCCTGCACACCGTCGCGTCGCGACGGGTGCCGACGATGGCCGTCGACCGGCACTGGCGGTGTTATGTCTCGCCCGGGTTCGTGGACCGCACACCCGTGGAGGACCTCGCCGGTGTCTGGGTGCACGAGGTGTCGCACCTGCTGCGCGACCACCACGGCCGCAGCGAGCGGTTCGCCCGCCGACACGGACTCACCGGCCCCGCTGAGCGGCTGCGGATGAACATCGCCGCCGACTGCGAGATCAACGACGACGCGTTCGGGACAGGGCTCGTCCGGCCCGAGGGCGCGGTCATGCCGCAGCTTCTGAACCTGCCGCCGGGCGAGCTAATGGAGGACTATCTGCGCCAGTTCCGGCTCGGGCCGCGTACGGAGGCCATGGCCTGGCTGGACTGCGGCAGCGGCGCCGACGGACGCGAGCGGGAGTGGGACCTCGGACCGGACGGAGCGCACGGCCTCAGCGCACAGGAACGCGACGCCGTCCGGTTCCGGGTCGCGCAGGGCATCAAGGCCCGCCCCGGGAAGAGCCCCGCGGGATGGGAACGGTGGGCCGAGGACGCCTTCCATCCTCCGCAGCCGTGGCGGGAGTTGCTGGGGGCCGCGGTCCGCTCCGCGGCCTCGGGGCCCGGCGCGGGGGAGGACTACACCTACGGCCGGCCGGCGCGGCGCTCGGCCTCCGTGCCCGGTGCCGTCCTGCCGAGCCTGCGTCGCAGACCGCCGCGGGTCTCGGTGGTCATCGACACCTCCGGGTCGGTCAGCGACGCGGAACTGGGCAGCGCCCTTCTGGAGGTCTCCGCGATCTCCCGGGCCGTGGGCGGCCGCCGCGACCTGGTCACCGTGGTCTCGTGCGACGCGGCGGCCGGGGTCGCGCACCCCCTGTGCCGGGCCGAGGGCATTCCACTGCTGGGCGGCGGCGGCACCGATCTGCGCTCGGGATTCACCGCGGCGCTCCGGGCGCGGCCACGCCCCGACGTCGTCGTGGTCCTGACGGACGGACAGACTCCCTGGCCGGAATCGCGGCCCCCGTGCCGGACGGTCGTGGGCCTCTTCCCACGAGGGGGCGGCTCCTGCGACGAGGACGATCCCGACTACGTACCGGACGCGCCGCCGGCCTGGGCCCGCGTGGTCGAGATCGGCTAGGACCTGTCCGGCCGAGCACGACGGGTGATGTCGACGGCAGTTGGTGGGCCCGGGCTCTGACGGCACGGGCGCGCCCGGCGCTGACGGCACCTGGCGGGCCCGGTACGGACAGCGCCCGGCGGCCCCGCGTCTTCGACGTCATCGGCCGGACAGGTCTCAGGGTGAGGGCTTCTGACGCTGCCTCAGGCGTTCAGACGCTGTATCCCCCGTCCACCCCCAGCGCCTGCCCGGTGATGAAGCCCGCGCGGTCCGAGGCCAGGAACGCGACGGCCTCGGCCACGTCCCGCGCGGTGCCGAAGCGGCGCAGCGGGGTGTTGCGGCGCGTGATCTCCAGTGCCGTGTCGTCGAGTTCGCCGGAACCGATGAGCCGGGCCGCGTTGCCCTCGGTCAGCATGCCGGGTCCGACACAGTTCACCCGGACGCCGTAGCGGCCTTCCTCGGCGGCCAGGGCGCGGGCGACCGCCTCGACCGCCCCCTTCGGCCCCGAGGAGAGTCCGTCGCGCACCGGGAACCGGCGCGTGGCCACGGTGGTGACGGCGACGACGCTGCCCCGGCTCTCCCTGAGCAGGGGCAGCGCGGGATGCACCAGGTTGAAGAACGTGCCCGCGTCCGCGTCGAGTTGGGCTCGGAACTCGCTCGGCGTGACCTTGCTCAGATGCACCATCGGCACCTGCGGGCCCGCCGCGTGGACGAGGGTGTGCAGTCCGCCGAGCTCCGCGGCCGTCTCCGAGACGGCCGCGGCGACGGCCCGCTCCTCGCCCAAGTCGAGCCGCAGCGCCCGTACTCGGCGGGCCGGGTCCGGGGACTCCCGCGCGATCTCCGCGGCGAGCGTGTCGGCGGCCGTCCGGCTGGAGCGATACGTGAACACCACGTCACTGCCCCGCTCGGCGAGGATCCGAACGACCTCCGCGCCGATGCCCCCGGTGCCGCCCGTGACGAACGCGACGCCTTCGCGGTGCGAGAAGTCCGCCCGGTGCCAGGGATCCGCGCGCGGTGAGAGGTCCGCGCCGTGTGGGAGATCCGGCGGCTCCGGCATGGGTATCACCGTCCCAGGGAATCGGGCGAGGGGTCATTTCAGCACGTCCGCGTCGTCGGCACCAGACGGTGGACGGGGCGAGGGAGGGAACCGGGCGCAGTGCTCAGGGGCGGGTCGCCGGCATGTGGAGGTCCGTGCTCGACAGGGTCATGGGCGCTGCCGAGACGGCTCGCAGACGTACGCGTACTCCGGCACGGGGAAGCGTGAACCTGCCGTCGGGTGGGCGGAGTTCGTAACGGCCGAAGGTGTGGCCGGCCAGGGTGGAGGGTCCCGAGGTCACCGACCAGTAGCGGCTCATGCCCTGGCCCGTGGTCAGCGTGAAATGCGGACTCAGCGCCGCGGTACCGAGGTTGGTGACGCCGACCGTGAGTCCGGTCAGGGTCCGGGCGGCTCGGCGCGCCTCGGTGACCCGCATGCGCAGTGGCGGTGACCCGGTGGCCGCCAGGCTCACCGCCGCCGCCGACGGGGCCAGCAGCAGGACGACGGCGGCCACCCGGGCCCCACGCGGGTGCGGACCGCGCAGGAAGGCGGGCCGGGGCTGCCACGCGGTCCGGAAGGACTGCCAGGGCGCGGTGATCGCGGCGGCCACCCACAACGGCGTCATCAGCAGGTAGTAGCCGTCCTGCGAGCGGGTGGCCGCGTAGAACGCGCACCAGGGCAGCACCGTCGCGGCCGGCCCCAGCCGCCGTACGAACAGCACGAACAGGGCCAGCAGGCCCGCCGCCAGCAGCAGGCTCGCGTGCGCGTACCAGGCGAGGCGGTCGCTGCCGTCGGTCAGGTACAGCGAGATGCCGACCAGGCCCTGTCCGTGGACGTCCGCGTCCTGGGTGAGGGGCAGGGCGATCCCGGAGAGCCAGGCGCGCGGCTCGCTCACGATGAAATACGAGTTGATCAGCAGCCAGGTGGCGGCGGCCGTGCCGGCGATCCGGCCCACCGCCCTGGCCGCCGCCCGCGCGCCCAGGTCGCCGCGGCGCAGCGCGTACACCCCGCCCAGCAGGAACGGCGTGAGGAACCAGGGGAGTTGCTGGGCCGCGCAGGCCGCCCCGAGGCAGACGGCCCGCGCGAGGTCGCCGCGTCCGCCGCCGCCCATCCGTGTCCAGCCCACCACCACCGGGATGAGCAGGGCGCAGGCGAGGATCGCCGGGTAGCCGAGCCGCGCGTACGTCGGCAGCAGTCCGAATCCGAGGCAGGCCAGGGTCGCGGCGGACCGCCACGGCACCGGCAGCAACCGCCACATGACGACCGCGCCCGCGATCACGGCCCCGGTGCCGACCAGCGTGGCGGCTGCCGGACCGTGGCCCACCCACAGCAGCGGCGCGGTGAGCATCGGCGCGAGCGGCGGATAGCCGTACGTGAAGTCGTAACCGCCGTTCATCGTCGCGGTGAGGGCGACGCCGTGGCCGAAGAGCCAGGGCCAGGGACGGCCGTACACCTGGTGGCCGGCGAGGAACTCGTGGGCGGCCCGGGCGGTGAGGACGGACTCGTCGCTGCCCCGGTGGTTCATGACCAGTCCGCACACTACGAGCGTCACCGCGGTCACGAGGACGACGAGGTCGAGCCGCGCCAGCGAGCGGCCCCGGCGCACCACGAGGGCCAGTACGCCCGTCGCCAGGATCGAGGCGTAGCAGAGCGAGACGATCGCGGCCACGAGGAGCCGGTGGCTCGCGGCCTGCGCCCACAGCGGGCGCGTGCCGATGAACAGGCTGATGTCGGCCAGGAGGGTCAGGACGCGGTGCCACTGCGCGGGGGTCTCGTCCGGATTCCAGCGCGCGACCGCCTCGCCGGGCGAGACCTTCGTCGGGACCTGCCGGCGGACGGGCGGTGGCGTGATTTCTGCCGAGTACACGGCCCCATAAGCTAGTTGTCGCAGGTGAGCGAGGTGCGACGGGACGTGAAGAGTCCGGTGTGAGGCCAGTAAGAGCACGCCGACCCGTCAGACCCTGGCCAGCGCCACCTCGGTGGACTTGATGAGCGCGACGACCTCGGAACCGGCGGTGAGACCCAGGTCGGAGACCGCGTCCTCGGTGATCGCCGAGGTCAGTTCGCCGCCCGCGACCCGGACCTTGACGCGGGCCATGGCGCCGCCTGAGGCGACGTCGGTGACCGTGCCCGGCAGTCGGTTGCGGATGCTCAGCCCGTCCACCGGCCCGGTCGCGAGGGAGACCTCGGTGGATTTGACCAGGGCCCGCACGGCGGAGCCCGACGTCAGGCCGAGTTCCCGTACGGCCTCCAGGGTGACGGCCGCGGTGATCTCCTGTCCGGCGTCGAGCCGGACCTTCACCGTCGCCATCACCTCACCGGGGGTGACGGATGTGACGGTGCCGGGGAGTTGGTTGCGGATGCTCAGGCTCATGGGGAGGCCTCACTCGCTGGGATGCGTGATGGATACGGGCGTATATGCGTAGCTTGCCGCACGCGTCGGCTCCCGGTCCGGGTCGCGGATCGTGTCGCTGTTGGGCCGAACGGGTGACCATGCGTAAGAATTGCCCGGTGCAGACAACGAGTGCGAGCCAGGACGGGGTGGATCGATGACCGGCCACGACGTCACCGATGAACAGTGGGAAGGGCTCGCCCAGGTCGTTCCGTTGCGCGGCCGCGACGCCTGGCCGTCCGCGGTGCGGCACCGGTCGATCCCCGAGGCCGAGACCGAGACGCGGCGACGCTTCGTGGTCCTGCGGGTGAACGTCTTCGCGGACGCCCGTGACGTCGCAGAGACGCTCATGTCCGGCGTCCCGGTGCTCCTCGACCTGACGAGCGCGGAGACCGAGGTCGCCAAGCGGGTCCTGGACTTCAGTACGGGTGTGGTCTTCGGCCTGGCCAGCGGCATGCACCGGGTCGACCGGAACGTCTTCCTGCTGACGCCCCCGGGGACCGAGGTACGGGGGCTGATGGAGGGGGTCGGCGTCCCGGGTCTCTGACGGCTCCGGCCTCGCGGGGCGCTGTGCGGCCACGGTGCGGCGGGTGCGGCGGGTCCGAGGGGCCCGACGGGATGCCGGACGGGTGGTCGCGGGGGAATCCCGGCCGCGGGGCCGGGGGCTTCGTCCCCCGATCGTAGGAAGGTCTCCCGGGTGTAACGGTTCGCCTCCGCGCGGAGGCCTACGGTCCGCATATGACTCTGTCCTTGCCGGAAGCCCCCACGGCGGTGGAGACGCGCCCGGTCCGTCCCGGCGTCACCGAACTGCGGCTCGCCGCCTTCGCCACCCACCGCCGCGTCCGGTTCCCGCTCGGACCGCTCACCCTTGTCGCCGGCCCCAGCGGCAGCGGCAAGACGGCCGTCCTCAGGGCCTACGAGGCGCTGGCGCGGCTCGGCGCCGGTGCCGGGCTCCCCGAGGTGTTCCCGGACCCGGTCGCCTGTGTGCCCGAGCGGTCCCGGCCCGACGCCCAGCACCGCCGGGGCTTCCGTATCGGCTGCACGGTCGACGGGCCCGAAGGCCCGGTCCGGCTCGACGTCGCCGTCCAGGCCGAACCCGAACTGCGCATCGTGGGGGAGCGGTTGTCGGCGGGCGGGCGGACCCTCCTGGAGACGGCGCTGCGCGACCCGGGCCGCCCGTTCGTGCAGGCGGCCTGGCACACCGGTGGATCCTCGTCGGTGACGCGGGTCCCGCTCCCCGACGACCGCCTCGGCACCGCGCTGCTGCCTCTGCGGGTCGCGGGCCGCACCGACGGCGAGCGCCATGTCCTGGCCGCGGCCGAGCAGATGGTGCTCGCGCTGCGGTCCGTCTATGTCTGTGATCCGGACCCGGCCTCCATGCGGGCCCCCGTTCCGCTCGGCTCGGGGCGGCTGCTGCCGGGCTGCGGCAACCTCGCCGACGTGCTGTGGCGCACCAGGTCGGAGTGCGTCCACCGGTACGCCCACCTGGTCACGGCGGTCCGCGCCGGATGCGCCGGACCGGTCACGGACGTTCTGGCCGAGGTGCTCGGCGACGGCACGGTCCAGGCGCTCCTCGACCGCGGCGACGGCGTCCGTACGCCGCTGGGGCTGCTCGGGGACGGCGAGTTGAGGTATCTCGCGCTCGCCCTCGTGCTGCTCACCGGGCCCGGCGTCCTGGAGGTCGACCCGGCGGGCGAGGTGCCGGCCGCCTTCCAGTCGCTGACGGTTCTGGCCGACGGCTTCGGCCGGGGGATGGACGCCCGGCAGGCCGGGGAACTGGTTCGGCTGGCGGCGCGGATGTGCGAACGGGGACACATCCGGCTGCTGGGCGCGGTCACCGACGGGACGCACGCGCTCGGCACGGCCGGGGTCACGGTGGTGGACCTGACGTCGTGAGGGTGCCAGGCGCGGTGGCGGAGCCGTCGTGAACGAAGGCGGCGCGCGGTGACGGAGCTGTCGTTGAGGGCAGCCAGGCGAGGCGCGGTGGGGGACCTGACGTGCGGGAGGCCCGGCGCGGTGGCCACCCCGTCGTGAGCGAAGCCGGGCGCTGCGCGGTGGAGGTCCTGACGCCGTCCGGCCGGCTGGAGCGAGGTGATAGACCTGACGCCGTGAGTGAACTGGATGTAGCGACGCTGCAGCGCAGACTGGCCGAGTTCGCGGCCGCACGGAACTGGCAGCCGTATCACACCCCCAAGAACCTGGTCGCCGCCCTGAGCGTGGAGGCGTCCGAACTCCTGGAGATCTTCCAGTGGTTGACGCCCGACGAATCGGTCCGCGTGATGGGGGACGCGGACACCGCGCACCGCGTCACCGACGAGGTCGCGGACGTCCTCGCGTATCTGCTCCAGTTCTGCGAGGTGCTGGGCATCGATCCGCTCGCGGCCCTCGACGCGAAGATCGACCGGAACGAGCGGCGGTTCCCGGTGCCGGAGAAGCCCTGACGGGCCGGCCGTCACCTGCCACGCGAAACGGAATCCAGCACTCTCCGTAGTCGTTGAATCCTTCCGATGCGATTCCGTGTCCGCAGATTTCGGGCTTCCTCTGGTTTTTCGTCTCAAGGGTCTTCACTCTGGGTAGTGAACAAGGGAGTTCGGGTGGACGTGCGAGAGCGCGTCGGACAGACGGGGGCAGCGCATGGAAGCGGTGCGGCTCATCGCGGCGAGCAGACGTGCCCTGGCGGAGAGCGGTGAGACTCCGGAGGTCATGGCGGAGGCGTGGCAGGCGCATTCCCTGGCACAGGCGATCGGCAGCCGCCTCGCCGTGTCCGGACCCCCTGAACTCCGGGGCGAGGCCCTGGGGTTGACCGAGCTGGCGGGTCGCGGCTGCGGAGTGCTCGGCGACCACGCCCTCGGAGTCGGTGTCTTACGGGCCGCCCAGCTCACGGAGCTGGGTGACGCGCGCGAGGCGCTGCTCTGTCTCGGCGGCCTCCTCGCCGAGGTCGGCATAGCCCTGGTCGGCATCGCCTGCCGGGCGGACGACGAGGGAACGTACTGGCAGTGCATGGAGGCGATCGACGCGGCGGACGAGTCCCGGGACCGCGTCCTGGAAATGCTGAGGCGTCTCGCGGTCCGGGACGAGAAACGCGTGGTCGAGCGGGATGCGGCCGCGGGGTAGGTACCGCACCCGTGAAGGCCCGTGCCGCCCCCGTCGGCGCGCGGTCCGGCGCCGCCCCTTCTCCTTGCCGGACCGGCCCCGGTCATGGCGGGTCACCCGACCGGAACCGCTCGCGCCGGCCGGCCGGTCAGCCGAGCTGGGGTGCCACCTCGGAGGCGATGAGGTCCAGGTGGTCCAGGTCGGTGAGGTCCAGCATCTGGAGGTACATCCGCTGCGAACCGACCGCCTGATACGCGGCGATCCGTTCGACGACCTCCGCCGGGGAACCCGCGAGCCCGTTGGCCTTCAGCTCGTCGACATCGCGGCCGATGGCGTCCGCCCGTCGCCTCACCTCGCTGTCGGTGCGGCCGACACACGCCACCAGGGCGTTGGAGTAGACGAGTTCGCCGGTCTCGCGCCCGGCCTCCCGCAGAGCCGCGCGCACCCGCCCGAACTGCGCCTGCGAGTCGGATACCGAGGCGAAGGGGATGTTGAACTCGTCGGCGAAGCGCGCCGCGAGGGCGGGGGTCCGCCTGGCACCGTGGCCGCCGATCAGGACGGGCACCTTCGACTGCGCGGGCTTGGGCAGCGCGGGCGAGTCCTTGAGCTGGTAATACGTCCCGTCGAAGGTGAACCGCTCGCCGACCGGCGTGTCCCACAGCCCGGTGACGACGGCCAGTTGCTCCTCCAGCCGGCCGAACTTCTCCTTCGGGAACGGAATGCCGTACGCCATGTGCTCGGCCTCGTACCAGCCGGCGCCCAGGCCGAGTTCGACCCGGCCGCCCGACATCTGGTCGACCTGGGCGACCTGGATGGCGAGGACGCCGGGGAGGCGAAAGGTTCCGGCGGTCATCAACGTACCCAGGCGGATACGGCTCGTCTCGCGGGCGATGCCGGCCAGGGTGATCCACGCGTCGGTGGGGCCGGGGAGGCCGTCGACGGATCCCATGTGCACATAGTGATCAGAGCGGAAGAAGGCTCCGTAATGAAGGTCTTCGGCGGCCTTGGCGACGCGGAGCAGCGTCTCGTAGGTCGCGCCTTGCTGCGGTTCTGTGAAGACTCGAAGATCCATGCGTTCATCATGCACCGGTCGCAACTGGCGTCCTGTGCCGAACCGCTGGCGCATCCTCCCTGTCGCCGTGCGTCCTCGCCCGCCGGGTCCGCCGGGGGCGGGGCGGCCCGGAGGCGAGGTCCGCGCCGGGCTACCGCGGCTCCCCGGAGAGCTGGGGGTACAGGGTGCTCAGCTCGCCGGAGAGGCCGGCCTTGACCTGGCGGGTGAGCGCGTCCGCGAGGACCTCGTGGGCGTTCCACTCGATCCCGTCGAGCGCCTGCCCGGCGACACTGCCCGGGGTGACCTTGGGTACGTCGAGGCTCGCGGTCAGATCCGTGTCGACGTAGCCGACGTGCAGCCCGGTGACCTTGATGCCGCGGGGCTGGAGCTCCAGCCGCAGGGCGTTGCTCTGGGACCACAGGGCGGCCTTGGCGGCGCTGTAGCCGTCGGCGCCGGGCACCGTGACCCACGACAGCACCGAGTGGACGGTGAGGATGTGGCCGTCGCCGTTGCGCTCCAGGACCGGGACGAAGGCCCTGGTGGTGAGGAGCGGCCCGAAGAAGTTGATGTCGAACTCGCGCCGTATGTCCTCGACGGAGGAGTCCAGGAAGGACGTGGGGGCCGTCGAGCCCGCGTTGTTGATCAGGAGGGTGACGTCCTGGGCCCGCGCGGCGGCGGCCGCGACCGACGCGGGGTCGGTGACCTCCAGGGCGAGCGGCACCGCGTCGGGGTGCGTGACGGTCCGCGGGTCGCGGGCCGTCGCGTAGACCTTCCTGGCGCCGCGTTCGTAGAGGGCGTCCACGAAGGCCTTGCCGATGCCGCGGCTGCCGCCCGTCACGAGTGCCACGGAGCCGTCGATGCTGGTCATGAGCTTCTCCTCTGGAGGGCTGCTTCCGAAAGCGGGGAAACGGAGCGGCCGAAGGGTGGTGACGGTGTCGTCCACCGTGCCGCGTCTATCGTAAACCGATCGGTTTTCGTCGCCCTCCGCACTGTAAACCGATCGGTTTCCGCGAGGCAAGCGGAGAACGTAAGCTGGGCTCATGACACAGGCGCCCTCGACCGCGACCGCCGGTTCACCGACCCGCGAGCGACTGCTCGACGCCGCGGCCGAGCTCTTCTACCGCGAGGGCGTCGGCGTCGGTGTCGAGGCGCTGTGCCGGGTGGCCGGGGTGTCCAAGCGCTCGATGTACCAGCTCTTCGACAGCAAGGACGACGTCCTGGCGGCGAGCCTGGAGCGCAGCGCGCCCGCGTACCTGGCGTTCCTGCTGCCCCCCGACGACGACCGGCCGCCGCGTGATCGCGTCCTGCACGTCTTCGAACGCCTGGAGGAGATGGCCGCGCGCCCGGACTACCACGGCTGCCCCTTCGTGGCCGTGACCGCCGAGCTGAAGGCACCTGATCACCCCGCGAGCCTGGTGGCCCGCAACAGCAAGGACGCGCTGACCGCGTTCTTCCGGCGGGAGGCGGAGCGCGGCGGAGCCGGGGACCCCGAGCTCCTCGCGCGCCAACTGACCGTCACCTTCGACGGATCGGGCGTCCGGGCCGTCATGCAGGGCCGGGGCCTCGACGGCCTCGCCCTCGCGACCGCCGCCGCCCTGCTCACCGCGGCGGGCGTGAACGGCGGGGACGACGCCCGGCGCCACGGGCCCGAGACCTCCGGCTGACCCCGGTCGCACCCTCCGCGCGCGGCGAAAAACCCCGGGTCCACCTGGGGTGTCCGCTGTACGTTGTGGGGGCGCGCCGAGGACAGGCGTCGCCCCTGCGGACGGCCGCGGCGTGGCGTGGCCACGGGCTACGGGGGCCGCGGCGGAGCCGGGAGCGGCGACGGACGAGGCGTGCTCGCCCACGCCGTGGTTCCCCGGCGTCCGGCCTGTGCGCGCCGCGCACCGGCCGGGCGGTCCGCGGGTCCACGGCTCAGAAGACGTTTCGAGGCAGACACACCGTGTTCCTGACGATCAGTACCACCGGTACCCCAGAGCGGCCCGCGACCGACCTCGGCTTTCTGCTGCACAAGCATCCCGACAACGCGCAGAAGTTCTCGACCTCGTACGGAACCGCGCATGTGCTGTACCCCGAGGCGACGGCCGAGCGGTGCACGGCCGCCCTGCTCCTGGAGGTCGACCCGGTGGCGCTGGTTCGGCGGGGCAAGGGGAAGGGGCGCGGCGGCGCCCCCGACGCGGCGCTCGCGCAGTACGTCAACGACCGTCCGTACGCCGCGTCCTCGCTGCTCGCCGTGGCGCTCAGCGCCGTGTTCTCCACCGCGATGAAGGGCCAGTGCACCGCCCGGCCCGAGCTGCCGGCCGAGACCAGACCGCTGCGCGTCGAGGTGCCCGCGCTGCCCGCACGCGGTGGCGCAGGCCTCGTCCGGGGGCTCTTCGAACCGCTGGGCTGGACGGTGACGGCCGAGCCGGTGCCGCTCGACGAGCGCTTCCCGGAGTGGGGCGACTCCCGCTACGTACGCCTGGAGCTGGCGGCGGAGGGGCTGACGCTCGCCGAGGCCCTGCGGCACCTGTACGTGCTGCTCCCGGTCCTCGATGACGCCAAGCACTACTGGGTGTCGTCCGACGAGGTCGACAAGCTGCTGCGGGCCGGTGAGGGCTGGCTGCCCGGCCACCCCGAGCAGAAGCTGATCACCAGCCGCTATCTCTCCCGGCGCTGGTCGCTGACCCGGGAGGCCATGGAGCGGCTCGAACTCGCCCGGCTCGCCGAGACCGACGACATCGCGGTCGAGGAGATCGACAACGCCGTCGACGAGGAGACCGACACCGAGGAGAAGCCGGTACCGCTCGCCGTGCAGCGCCGGGACGCGATCCTCGCCGCGCTGCACGCGTCAGGCGCGAGCCGCGTCCTCGATCTCGGCTGCGGACAGGGCCAGTTGGTGCACGCCCTGCTCAAGGACGTCCGGTTCACCGAGATCGTCGGGGTCGACGTGTCCATACGCGCGCTCACGATCGCCTCGCGCCGCCTCAAGCTGGACCGCATGGGCGAGCGGCAGGCCGCGCGCGTCCGGCTCCTCCAGGGCTCGCTCGCCTACACCGACCGCCGGCTCAAGGGCTACGACGCCGCTGTGCTCAGCGAGGTGATCGAGCACCTCGACCTGCCCCGGTTGCCCGCCCTGGAATACGCGGTGTTCGGCTCCGCCCGCCCGCGGACCGTCCTCGTGACGACCCCGAACGTCGAGTACAACGTCCGCTGGGAGACCCTGCCCGCCGGCCACTCCCGGCACGGCGACCACCGATTCGAGTGGACCCGCGAGGAGTTCCGCTCCTGGGCCCGCCAGGTCGCCGGGCGGCACGGCTACGACGTGGAGTTCACCCCTGTCGGCCTCGACGACCCCGAGGTCGGCCCGCCCACCCAGATGGCCGTCTTCACCCTGGCCACGAGCACGACCGGCACGACCGGCACCCCGAACGCGAAGGAGGAGAAGGCCGCATGAGCGAGCACACCGACCAGGGGCGTGTCCTGCCCGTCACCGACCTCTCCCTCGTGGTGCTCGTCGGCGCCTCGGGTTCCGGCAAATCCACCTTCGCCCGGCGGCACTTCAAGCCGACGGAGGTCATCTCCAGTGACTTCTGCCGGGGCCTGGTCGCCGACGACGAGAACGACCAGAGCGCCAGCGGCGACGCCTTCGACGTCCTGCACTACATCGCCGGCAAGCGGCTCGCGTCCGGCCGCCGGACCGTCGTCGACGCCACCAGCGTCCAGCAGGACAGCCGCCGCCAGCTCATCGAACTCGCCAAGAAGTACGACGTACTGCCCATCGCCATCGTGCTCGACGTGCCCGAGGAGGTCTGCGCCGAACGCAACGCGGCGCGCACCGACCGAGCCGAGATGCCGCGCCGCGTCATCCAGCGCCACATCCGCGAACTGCGGCGCTCGCTGCGCTCCCTGGAGCGCGAGGGGTTCCGCAAGGTGCACGTCCTGCGCGGGGTGGCGGACATCGAGAACGCGTCGGTGGTCACCGAGAAGCGCTTCAACGACCTGACCCACCTCACCGGCCCCTTCGACATCGTGGGCGACATCCACGGCTGCGCCTCGGAACTGGAGAGCCTGCTCGGCAAGCTCGGCTACGTCGACGGCGTGCACCCCGAGGGCCGTACGGCCGTCTTCGTGGGCGACCTCGTCGACCGCGGCCCGGACTCGCCCGGCGTGCTGCGCCGCGTGATGTCCATGGTCGGTTCCGGCAACGCCCTGTGCGTGCCCGGCAACCACGAGAACAAGCTCGGCCGCTATCTCAAGGGCCGCCAGGTCCAGCACACGCACGGACTCGCCGAGACCATCGAGCAGCTGGACGCGGAGAGCGAGGAATTCCGCGCCACGGTACGCGAGTTCGTCGACGGGCTGGTCAGTCACTACGTCCTCGACGGCGGACGCCTCGTCGTCTGCCACGCCGGTCTGCCCGAGAAGTACCACGGCCGCACCTCGGGCCGGGTGCGCTCGCACGCGCTGTACGGCGACACGACGGGGGAGACCGACGCGTTCGGGCTGCCCGTGCGCTATCCGTGGGCGGAGGACTACCGGGGCCGCGCGGCGGTGGTGTACGGACACACCCCGGTCCCCACGGCCACCTGGCTCAACAACACCATCTGCCTGGACACCGGTGCCGTGTTCGGCGGCAAGCTCAGCGCGCTGCGCTGGCCGGAGCGCGAGCTCGTCGACGTACCCGCCGAGCGGGTCTGGTACGAGCCGGCCAAGCCGCTGGCCACCGAGGCGCCGGGCGGTCACGAGGGCCGTCCGCTGGACCTCGCGGACGTGCACGGCCGCAGGGCCGTCGAGACCCGGCACGCCGGACGGGTGGCCGTCCGCGAGGAGAACGCGGCGGCCGCGCTGGAGGTCATGAGCCGTTTCGCGGTGGACCCCCGGCTGCTCCCGTACCTCCCGCCGACCATGGCGCCGACCGCGACCTCCCACCTGGAGGGCTACCTGGAGCACCCTGCCGAGGCCTTCGCCCAGTTCCGGGAGGACGGGGTCGAGCGGGTCGTGTGCGAGGAGAAGCACATGGGGTCGCGGGCGGTGGCCCTGGTCTGCCGGGACGCGGCCGTGGCCCGCGAGCGGTTCGGCGTCGACGGCCCCACCGGGTCGCTGTACACCCGTACCGGGCGGCCCTTCTTCGACGACGCCTCCGTCACCGAGGAGATCCTCGGCCGGGTGCGCGCCGCCGCGACCGAGGCCGGGCTGTGGGAGGAACTGGGCACCGACTGGGTGCTCCTGGACGCCGAGCTGATGCCGTGGTCGCTGAAGGCGTCCGGGCTGCTGCGCAGTCAGTACGCGGCTGTCGGCGCCGCGTCCGGAGCGGTGTTCCCGGGAGCGCTGAGCGCGCTCGAAGGGGCGGCGGCGCGAGGCGTCGACGTCACGGACCTGCTGGCACGCCAGCGTGAACGGGCCGCGGACGCACAGGCGTTCACGGACGCGTACCGCCGCTACTGCTGGACCACGGACGGCCTCGAAGGTGTCCGCCTCGCACCCTTCCAGATCCTGGCCGTCCAGGGCCGGAGCCTCGCTGGGCTGCCGCACGACGAGCAACTCGCCCTGATCGACCGGCTCGTGGAGAACGACGGGAGCGGGCTGCTGCACACCACCCGGCGGCTCTTCGTCGACACCGGTGACCCGGAGTCGGTGCGGGCCGGGGTCGACTGGTGGCTGGAGATGACCGGCCGCGGCGGCGAGGGCATGGTCGTGAAGCCGGTCGGAGCCGTTGTGCGCACCGGGCAGGGGCGCCTGGTGCAGCCGGGCATCAAGTGCCGGGGCCGCGAGTACCTGCGGATCATCTACGGTCCGGAGTACACCCGCCCGGAGAACCTCGCCCGGCTGCGCGGCCGCTTCCTCAACCACAAGCGGTCCCTGGCCATCCGCGAGTACGCGCTCGGCCTCGAAGCGCTGGACCGCCTGGCCGAGGGCGAGCCCCTGTGGCGCGTGCACGAGGCGGTCTTCGGAGTCCTGTCCCTGGAATCCGAACCGGTGGACCCCCGCCTGTAGCGGACCCACCCTCCTGACCCCGACCCGGTGTCAGGGGCGGGCCCCTGTGTCCCGGTCGGGGGAGCCCCGTCAGGGGCGCGGGGAACTGCGCGCCCAGCCCCCACCGGGCCCGCAGCCGAACCGAGCACCACCGGGACCGGTAACCGCCGGCCCGGTGGAGGCGCCTCGGGGGGCGCGGGGAACTGCGCGCCCGACCCCCACCGGTCAGGCGGTCGAACCGTGCCTCCATCGGGCGGGGCGCTGTGTCCCGGTCGGGGGAGCCCCGTCAGGGGCGCGAGGAACTGCGCGCCCAGCCCCCACCGGGCCCGCAGCCGATCCGAGCACCCACCGGGGCGGACGCAATGAACCCCGCTCGGGGGGAGCCCGGTCCAGGGCGACGGGGCCCGGCGGGGTTCGGCGCAGCCGGGCGGCGAGGGAGCGAAGCGAACCTCAGCCGACGAGGCGCAGCCGAACCCCGGCCACCCCCACGTGCACCGTCTGCCCCCAGACAAGCTCCACCGCGTCCCCCTCCATCCCGTCCCCGAACACGATGAGCCGGTCCGACTCCACCGTGAGGGACAGCCGCCCGGCCCCGGTGAGCTCGCCGCCCACGAGCGAGGTCCCCGTGGCCGGCGACGGCCAGGCCTCGCGGACGAACCAGAGCAGGCGCTCGTCCGTAGGCCCCGGCAGCGGAACCCGCTCCCCCCGCTCCTGCCACACCGAGCGGAGCCACCCGGTGGCCCCGGTCCCGGTCCCCACCAGCACCCCGGAGGACGCCTGGGGCTCGACGGCACCCCCGTACTCGTCGAGCCCCAGCCGATAGCGGACGGTCTGATGGCCCGCGGCTCCCAGATAGATCTCGTTGAGCGCGACCAGCCGCTGCGTGTCGTCCGCGACCGCCTCGACCATGGTCAGCTCGTCGGCGCTGCCCCCCTGCGCCGAGGCGAGCAGCGCACCCGTGTCCCCGGGCCGGTGCCGCACCAGCACGCCCGGATTGCGTCCGGGGTCGGCGTCGATGCCCACCACCGGCTGCCCCTCCAGGTACTTGGCGACGTTCGCGACCAGCCCGTCCTGGCCGACCACGACCACCACGTCCTCCGGCGCGAACAGGAAACGGTCCAGGTCGGCCCGCTCCACGCGCGCCTGACGCCAGGTCAGCGGAATGGCCGCCACGACCGCGGACAACGCCTCGCGGGTCCGCCGGTGCCGCTCGGCGACCTCCGCGATGTCCCGGCCGCGCGAGGACAGGAAGAACGCCGCCTGCCCGTGCGTGCCGTGCCGGGTCGTCAACTCCTCGTACTCGGTGGTCCGGTGGACGAGGACGACCCGGGGCGCGAGACTCACGCCCGGTCCCCGGCGTCCCCGTTGCCCAGCTTGGCGAGCAGCCCGGTGAGGACGTCGGGCGAGACGGTGAGGTTCTCGATCCGCGGCAGGTTCTCCGCGAGCCGGGTCCCGGTCAGCGCGTGCAGCGTGGCGACGTCCACGTCGCCGTGGACCCGCAGCCAGGCAGCCTGCGCCTCGGCCCGCGCCGCGCCGACCTCGCGCTCCGCCTGCGCCTCGGCCCCCGCGAGCCGCACCTTGCGTGTGGCCTCCGCCTCGGCGAGCCGCAGCGACCGGGTGGCCTCCGCCTCGGCCAGCCGGACCGTGCGGGCCGCCTCCGCCCCGGCGCGCACCGCGTCCGCCGCCGCGTGCTCCTCCGCCTCACGGCGGGCGTTCGTGCCCTGCTGGTCGACCAACTGCTCCTCGCGTCGCGCGAGTTCGATCCGGCTGGCGAGTTCGTTCTCGGCGATGGCCCGCTCCCGCTCGACCGCGACAGCCCGGCGCTCGTACGTGGCCTTGTCCGCGTCCTGCTGGATCTGCTCGCGGGCGGGGGTGCGCAGCGCCCGTTCCACCTCGGGCTCCGGGCGCAGCGCGACGACCCGCACCGCGACCACCTCGATGCCGGTGGCGGGCAGCCGGGGCTCGGCGGCGAGGCCGTCCGAGATCCGCTCCCGCACCGCCGCGACGCCGTCGACCAGGGCGGACGCCAGTGACGTACGGGCGAGCACGTCGAGCGCGTGCTGCTGGGCCGTCTCGGTCAGCAGCGAGCCGAGCTGCTCCAGCGGGGTGCCGCGCCAGGCGCCGGAGTCGGGGTCTATGGAGAAGTCGATGCGAGCGGCCGCGACCGCGGGGTCGCTGATCCGGTAGGTGACGGTCGCCTGCACCGCGACGTCCTGGAAGTCGGACGTACGGGCATGGAAGGTCATGGCCAACTCGCGGTCGTCGACGGGGACTTCGGAGAGCGCCGCGGTCAGTGAGCGGTACCAGAAGCTGAGTCCGGGGCCGTCGTGGACCAGCTGTCCCGACCGGTGGTGCCGGACATGGGCGGTGGGCGCCCCGCGCAGATGGCGCCAGCCGAGGCGTCGCTTGATGTCGGCCATGTGTACCCCCTCGCCGCCGGGCGGTCCCGGCGGCTCCACGTTCTTCGTTGTCGTCATGCAGACGATAACGAAGGAGCGGGCTTATCGTCAAGGGGACGAAATGAATGCGGTGCGGCTCGGGCGATCCACGGGTGAACAGGCGTCCGGATGGTCAGGATGGAGGCATGGGATTCCATGTCGACTCCGAGGCCGGGCGGCTGCGCCGCGTCATCCTGCACCGGCCCGATCTCGAGCTCAAAAGGCTCACCCCCAGCAACAAGGACGCGCTCCTCTTCGACGACGTGCTGTGGGTGCGCCGGGCGCGCGCGGAACACGACGGGTTCGCCGACGTGCTGCGCGACCGTGGGGTCACCGTCCACCTCTTCGGCGACCTGCTCACCGAGACCGTGGCCATCGGGGAGGCCAGGTCGCTCGTCCTGGACCGGGTCTTCGACGAGAAGGAGTACGGTCCGCTCGCCACCGATCATCTCCGCGCCGCCTTCGAGGCCATGCCCGCACCGGAACTGGCGTCCGTGCTCGTCGGCGGCATGACCAAGCGCGAGTTCCTGGACGCGCACGCGGAACCCACCTCCGTGCGTTTCCACGTCATGGACCTGGACGACTTCCTCCTGCGGCCGCTGCCCAACCACCTCTTCACCCGTGACACCTCCGCCTGGATCTACGACGGGGTCTCCATCAACGCCATGCGCTGGCCGGCCCGGCAGCGCGAGACCGTGCACTTCGAGGCGATCTACCGGCATCACCCGCTGTTCCGCGGCGAGGACTTCAACCTCTGGTCGGAGGGGCAGGCGGACTACCCGTCCACCATCGAGGGCGGCGACGTCCTCGTCATCGGCAGCGGTGCGGTGCTCATCGGCATGAGCGAGCGGACGACGCCTCAAGCCGTCGAGATGCTCGCCCACAAGCTGTTCGCGGCCGGCTCGGCCCGCACCATCGTGGCGCTCGACATGCCCAAGCGGCGCGCGCTCATGCACCTCGACACGGTGATGACGATGGTGGACGGCGACATCTTCACGCAGTACGCCGGGCTCGGCATGCTCCGCTCCTACACCATCGAGCCGGGCGTGGGGGACAAGGAGCTGAAGGTCACCGACCACCCCCCGGAGCACATGCACCGCGCCATCGCGGCGGCGCTCGGCCTCAACGAGATCCGGGTCCTGACCGCCACGCAGGACGTGCACGCGGCCGAGCGGGAGCAGTGGGACGACGGCTGCAACGTCCTCGCCGTCGAGCCGGGCGTCGTGATCGCCTACGAGCGCAACGCCACCACCAACACCCATCTGCGCAAGCAGGGCATCGAGGTGATCGAGATCCCGGGCAGTGAGCTGGGCAGAGGGAGGGGTGGCCCCCGCTGCATGAGCTGCCCCGTCGTCCGGGACCCCGTGTAGGGACCGCACCGGCCCGGCGCGGGCGCCTGCACGGCCCGCGCCCGGCCGGCGGGCGGGGCCGCCGCACGGAGTCGAACGACAGGCCGCATAGAAATGCCGAGTGTCGTATAGAATTCCAGGCGTCCGGTCCCGTCCTCGTCCCCGTCATCCCTGGAGCGCCCCCATGGCGACAGTCCCGACCGCCCTCGCCGGCCGTCACTTCCTCAAGGAGCTGGACTTCACGGAGGAGGAGTTCCTCGGCCTGGTCGAGCTGGCCGCCGGGCTCAAGGCGGCGAAGAGGGCCGGGGCGGAGACCCGGCATCTCCAGGGCAGGAACATCGCGCTGATCTTCGAGAAGACCTCGACGCGTACCCGCTGCGCGTTCGAGGTCGCGGCCGCGGACCAGGGCGCCTCGACGACGTATCTGGACCCGGTCGGCTCGCAGATCGGTCACAAGGAGTCCGTGAAGGACACCGCCCGTGTGCTCGGCCGCATGTTCGACGCGATCGAGTACCGCGGCGACAGCCAGTCCGCGGTGGAGGAGCTGGCCGCCCATGCGGGAGTGCCGGTCTACAACGGCCTCACCGACGCGTGGCACCCCACCCAGATGCTGGCCGACGTCCTCACGATGACCGAGCACTGCGCCAAGCCGGTCGACGGGATCACCTTCGCCTACCTGGGTGACGCCCGTTTCAACATGGGCAACTCGTACGTGATCACCGGCGCGCTGCTCGGCATGGACGTGCGGATAGTGGCCCCCGAGGCCTACTGGCCGGACGGCGAGATCGTCGCGCAGGCCCGCGAACTCGCCGCGAAGAGCGGCGGCAGCGTCACCCTCACCGAGCAGGTGGGCGAGGGCGTGCGGGGCGCCGACTTCGTGGCCACCGACGTCTGGGTGTCCATGGGGGAGCCCAAGGAGGTGTGGGCCGAACGCATCGCTGCCCTGGTCCCGTACGCCGTGACCATGGACGTACTGCGCGCCACCGGGAACCCGGACGTCAAGTTCCTGCACTGCCTGCCGGCCTTCCATGACCTCGGCACCCGGGTCGGCCGTGAGCTGTACGAGGTCTACGGGCTCGACTCGCTGGAGGTCACCGACGAGGTCTTCGAGTCGGCGCACTCCGTCGTCTTCGACCAGGCCGAGAACCGGCTGCACACCATCAAGGCGATCATGGTCGCCACACTGGCCTGATCTCCCCCCCAGCCCGTAGCCCGTAGGCCCGCGGGTCTGTATGCCCGTACATCGTGACGTCCGTGCGGGCGACGCGTGTGTCCCGTGCGGGCCGCTACAGCACCGGCTGCCGCTGGGCGGGAATCACGGGGAGTCTGAACCAGACCGCCTTGCCCGAGTCGGTCGGGCGGTGCCCGCAGGCCGAGCTGAGGGCGCGGAGCAGCAGCAGACCGCGTCCGTGCTCCTGCCAGGGGTCCGGCTCGCCGGGCGGGTGCGGCAGCGTCAGATCGAGCGGCGGCACCGGGTCCGGGTCGTGCACCTCGACCCGGCAGCCGGTCGGCATCAGCTCGACGACCAGCTCTATCGGGCCGTCGCCCGCGGTGTGCTCGACCGCGTTGGCGACCAGCTCGGCGGTGAGCAGCTCGGCGGTGTCGCTGTCGGCCGCGTGTTCCCGTTCCGCGAGTGCCGTGCGGACCAGGGCGCGGGCGACCGGCACGGCCGCGACGGTGTGCGGCAGCGCGATGCGCCAGGAGGCGGGTGCTGGGGTGTCATGCAAGGCGGGTCCGTTCGTGGAGCAGGCTGTCCTGCTTACAACCTAAGGAATGGTACGGCGCCATCGGGTGAACGCGCTCGGCGGACTATCTGGGGACATCGGCCGATGTGTTCCTGGAGGGGCGAGGCCCCCTTTCGGGACGTTCGGTCCGATACCGACTGTGTACCCGGACGAACGGTCCCCCTCCCGCGTCAGCTCCCGCCGTTACACGGCTATCGACGATCCGTGACGCGGTGACGGACCACGGTCCCCTCGCGGCCCTCCGTTCACGATCTGTGACCGCCGTGTCGCGGTGCGCGGCGCCCGCTTCATGACTCGTAGTCAATCTGTTACGTCGTGTCACGCACCCGGGCGGTGATCCACCTATCGCCTCGCGCCGGGGTGCCGCGATCCTTTATCGCGCGCTCATGACGACAGTCACGAATAAGTGATAACTTGGTGGGACAGCCGTCTCGCGTCGCCCCCGCCCTAGGAGGCCGCCCGCCATGAGTCCCTTCACCGGCTCCGCCGGCCGCACCGCCGACTGGCGGCATCTGAGGTACGAGCTCACCGACGGCGTCGCCACGGTCACCCTGGCCCGCCCCGAGAAACTCAACGCGCTCACCTTCGGTGCCTACGCCGACCTGCGCGACCTGCTCGCCGAGCTGTCCCGCGAGCGGTCCGTGCGCGCCCTCGTGCTCGCGGGCGAGGGCCGCGGATTCTGCTCCGGCGGCGACGTCGACGAGATCATCGGCGCGACCCTCTCCATGGACACCGCCCAGCTCCTCGACTTCAACCGGATGACCGGGCAGGTCGTCAGGGCCGTGCGGGAATGCCCGTTCCCGGTGATCGCCGCGGTGCACGGCGTGGCGGCGGGCGCCGGAGCCGTGCTCGCGCTGGCCGCTGACTTCCGGGTGGCCGACCCGAGTGCCCGCTTCGCCTTCCTCTTCACCCGGGTCGGACTGTCCGGCGGCGACATGGGCGCGGCCTATCTGCTGCCCCGTGTGGTCGGGCTCGGACACGCGACCCGGCTGCTGATGCTCGGCGAACCGGTGCGGGCGCCCGAGGCCGAACGCATCGGGCTGATCAGCGAACTCACCGACGAGGGGCACGCCGACGAGGGCGCCCAGGCGCTGGCCCGCCGTCTCGCCGACGGCCCGGCCCTGGCGTACGCGCAGACCAAGGCGCTGCTCACCGCCGAGCTGGACATGCCGCTCGCGGCCGCCGTCGAACTGGACGCCGCGACCCAGGCCCTGCTGATGAACGGCGAGGACTACACCGAGTTCCACGCCGCCTTCACCGAGAAGCGGGCCCCGATGTGGCAGGGGAGGTGAGCCGGTGATGCGCGCGACGGCCGGTGCGACACGGGTCGCGGTGATCGGCGGTGGCCCCGGCGGACTCTACGCCGCGGCCCTCCTCAAACGCCTCGACCCGGCCCGCGAGATCACCGTCTGGGAACGCAACGCCCCCGACGACACCTTCGGCTTCGGTGTCGTCCTGTCCGACGAGACCCTCGGCGGCATCGAGCACGCCGACCCCGTCGTGTACGCGGCGCTCCAGGCCGAGTTCGTCCGCTGGGACGACATCGACATCGTGCACCGCGGAGTACGGCACACCTCCGGCGGCCACGGCTTCGCGGCGCTCGGACGGCGCCGGCTCCTGGAGATCCTGCACGAACGCTGCCGCTCGCTCGGCGTCGACCTGCGCTTCTCGGCCGAGGCCCCGCCCGTGGACGAACTCATGGCGACGCACGACCTCGTCGTCGCCGCGGACGGTGTGCACAGCCAAACGCGCGCGGCCCACGCGGAGTGGTTCCGCCCGTCCGTCGAGGAGCACCGCTGCCGTTACGTCTGGCTCGCCGCCGACTTCGCCTTCGACGCCTTCCGCTTCGAGATCGCCGAGACCGAGCACGGCGTGATGCAGCTCCACGGCTATCCGTACTCGGCCGACGCCTCCACCGTCATCGTCGAGATGCGCGAAGAGGTGTGGCAAGCCTCGGGGTTCGCGGACCTCGACGAGCAGGAGTCCATCGAACGGTGCGGCAAGATCTTTGCGGACGCGCTCGGCGGACGCCCGCTGCGCGCCAACAAATCGGCGTGGACGACCTTCCGCACGATCGTCAACGACCGCTGGTCGCACGGCAATCTGGTCCTGCTCGGCGACGCGGCGCACACCGCGCACTTCTCCATCGGCTCCGGCACGAAGCTCGCCGTCGAGGACGCGCTCGCGCTGACCGCCTGTCTGGAGGAACAGCCCTCGCTGGAAGCGGCGTTGGCGGCCTACGAGGAGGAGCGGCGACCGGTCGTGGCCTCCACCCAGCGGGCCGCCCGCGCCAGCCTCGACTGGTTCGAGAACCTCGGCCGCTATCTGGGCCAGCCCACCCGGCAGTTCGCGTTCAACCTCCTCACCCGCAGCCGCCGCGTCACGCACGACAACCTGCGGCTGCGCGATCCGCGCTTCGTGGCCGCGGTCGAGCGGGAGTTCCGCTGTCCGCCCGGCACCCCGCCCATGTTCACCCCGTTCCGGCTGCGCGGCCTGACCCTGCGGAACCGGGTCGTCGTCTCACCGATGGACATGTACTCGGCCGTGGACGGCGTCCCCGGCGACTTCCATCTCGTCCACCTCGGCGCGCGGGCGCTGGGCGGCGCGGGACTGGTCATGACCGAGATGGTGTGTGTCAGCGCGGAGGGCCGCATCACACCCGGCTGCGCGGGCCTCTACACCGCCCGGCAGGCCGACTCCTGGCGGCGGATCGTGGAATTCACGCACCGTCAGGCACCGGGCACCGCGATCGGCCTCCAGCTCGGCCACGCCGGCCGCAAGGGCTCCACACGGCTGATGTGGGAGGGCATCGACCAACCGCTTCCGGACGGCAACTGGCCGCTCGTGGCCGCCTCCCCGCTCCCGTACAAGCCCGGCGGCCAGACACCCCGCGAGCTGTCCCGCGCCCAGCTCACCGATCTGCGCGAGCAGTTCACCGCGGCTGCCGGCCGCGCGGCCCGCTGCGGTTTCGACCTCCTCGAACTGCACTGCGCCCACGGCTACCTGCTCTCCGGCTTCCTCTCCCCGCTGACCAACCTGCGGACCGACGCCTACGGCGGATCGCTGGAGAAGCGACTGCGCTTCCCGCTCGAAGTGTTCGACGCGGTCCGGGCGGTGTGGCCCGCGGAACGGCCGATGACCGTGCGCATCTCCGCCACGGACTGGGCCGAGGGCGGCACCACCGGGGACGACGCGGTGGCGATCGCACGGGCCTTCGCCGCGCACGGCGCCGACGCGGTGGACGTGTCGACCGGCCAGGTGGTCGCGGACGAGCGCCCCGAGTACGGGCGCTCCTACCAGACGCCGTACGCGGACCGGATCCGCCACGAGACCGGGATCCCGGTCGTCGCGGTCGGCGCGATCTCGTCCTGGGACGACGTCAACTCCCTGATCCTGGCCGGGCGGACCGACCTGTGCGCGCTCGCCAGACCGCACCTGTACGACCCGAACTGGACGCTGCACGCGGCTGCCGAGCAAGGCTACGAAGGGCCGGGCGCCGGCTGGCCGATGCCTTACCGCGCGGGCAGCCGCCGCCCCCAGACCGGCCGCACCGACGCCCCCAAACCCCGGCTCACCCTGGGTACGTGAGAGTGTCGGGGTGCCCCGGCCACGGCGGCACCCCGGCGAACTCCGCGCCCGCGTCCCGCAGTCGCTCGTGGAGGTCCCGGAAGACGGTGGCCGAGCGGGCGCCGGGCCAGTCCTCGGGGAGCAGGGCCGTGGGCAACCCCGGGTCGGTGTAGGGGAGATGACGCCAGGAGTCGAGAGCGAGCAGGTAGTCGCGGTACGCCTCCTCGGGCGGGGTGTCCGTCCGCTCCTCCCAGGTGTGCAGCACCCGCGCGTGCCGGCCGAGGAACGCCTCGTGCTCCTTGGCGATCGCGGTCAGGTCCCACCAGCGCGCCACCGCGTCGGCCGTCGCGGCGAACCCCAGATGCTCGCCCCGGAACAGCTCCACGTACCCGTCGAGCCGCAGCCGTTCGAGGGTGTGCCGGGTCTCCTCGTACAGCCGCGCCGGGCCGATCCACACCCCGGGGGCGGCGGTGCCGAAGCCGAGCCCGGCCAGTCGTGAGCGCAGGACGTGCCGTTTCTGCCGCTCCGACTCGGGCACGGAGAACACGGCGAGCACCCAGCCGCCGTCCTCGGGAGGTGTCGTCGCGTACACCCTGCGGTCACCGTCGTCGAGCAATTGCCGTGCGTCCGGCGACAACGCGTACCCGGCCGCGCCCACCGCGGTGCGCGCCGGCTCCAGCAGTCCGCGGCGCTTGAGCCGGGACACCGACGAACGCACCGAGGGCGCGTCCACGCCGACCGCGGCGAGGAGCCGGATCAACTCGGCCACCGGCACCGGGCCGGGTGTGAAACGGCCGTAGGCGCCGTAGAAGGTGACGATGAGGGACCGGGGGGCGTGGTGCTCTGACACGTTGATCACTCTAGTGCGCGAAGATCACTTGGGATCGCCGCCCGCGGACAAGTCGCCCCCGGCGGCGGAGGCCGGCTCCCCGGCCGCGGAGACCGAAGGGACGCCGGTCCCGCCGTCGGAACGGGCCTCCTCCCGCAGCCTGAACCGCTGGAGCTTGCCCGTGGCGGTCCGTGGCAGCGCGTCCAGGAAGACGATCTCGCGGGGGCATTTGTACGGAGCCAGCTCGGACTTGAGGAAGGTGCGCAGGGTTTCGGCGTCCCGGCGGGCACCCTCCTTGAGCACGGTGTAGGCCACCACGATCTGCCCGCGCGCCTCGTCGGACCGCCCGACGACGGCCGTCTCCAGGACGTCCGGGTGCCGTAGCAGCGCGTCCTCGACCTCGGGGCCCGCGATGTTGTACCCCGCCGAGATGATCATGTCGTCGGCGCGGGCCACATAGCGGAAGTAGCCGTCGGGGTCGCGTACATAGGTGTCACCGGTGATGTTCCAGCCGCCGCGCACGTACTCCCGCTGCCGGGGGTCGGCGAGATACCGGCAGCCGACCGGGCCGCGCACGGCGAGCAGGCCGGGCTCGCCGTCCGGCACCGGCGTCCCGTCGGCGTCGACCACGCGCGCGTGCCAGCCCGGAACGGGCAGGCCCGTCGCTCCGGGGCGGATGTGCCCGTCGGCGGCGGAGATGAAGATGTGCAGCAGTTCGGTGGCGCCGATGCCGTTGATGATGCCGAGCCCGGTGCGCTCCCGCCAGTCCCGCCAGGTCGCGGCGGGAAGGTTCTCGCCGGCGGACACACAGCGCCGCAGCGACCCGATGTCGTGCCCGTCCGCCTCCGCCAGTTCCGCCAGCATCGCCCGGTAGGCGGTCGGAGCCGTGAACAGCACGGAGACCCGGTGCTCGGCGATCGCGGGCAACAGCTGTCGCGGGCCCGCCTGTTCGAGCAGCAGGGAGCAGGCGCCGGCGCGCAGCGGGAAGACCACGAGACCGCCGAGCCCGAACGTGAAACCCAGGGGAGGACTGCCCGCGAAGACATCGTCCTCGCTCGGCCGCAGCACATGCTTCGAGAACGTGTCCGCGATCGCCAGCACATCGCGGTGGAAGTGCATACAGCCCTTGGGCCGGCCGGTGGTGCCCGAGGTGAACGCGATCAGCGCCACGTCGTCGGCGGCCGTGTCCACCGCGTCGAAGGGCTCGGCAGGGGCGCCGGTGATCCGCAGCAGCAGATCGCCGGGCGCGTCACCGCCGTACGTGGTGACCCGCAGTCCGGGGACCTCCGCCTTGACCAGGTCGTCGACCGAGCGGACGTCGCACAGGGCGTGGGTCACCCGGGCGATCGAGCACATCGTGCTCAGTTCGTGCGGGCGCTGCTGCGCGAGCACCGTGACCGCGACCGCGCCCGCCTTCAGCACCGCCAGCCAGCACGCCGCCAGCCACGGGGTGGTCGGGCCGCGCAGGAGCACCCGGTTGCCCGGCACGACACCCAGCTCGCCGGTCAGCACATGGGCGATCCGGTCGACACGGGCGCGGAGCTGTCCGTAGGTCCAGGGCGCCCCGGACGGCGTACGGAACACCGGGCGTTCGGGGTCGGTGTCCGCGAGGAGCTCGGCGGCGCAGTTGAGCCGGTCGGGGTAGCGCAGCTCGGGCAGGTCGAAGCGGAGTTCGGGCCACTGCCCGGGTGGCGGGAGGTGGTCGCGCGCGAAGGTGTCGACGTGGGCCGAACGTGCCGGCCCCGGAGTGTCTGCGGGATCCAGGGGATCCACAAGGTCCATGGCGTCTCGCCCCCTTGCCTTGACGGGCTGCCTCGGTGGGCGTCGTGGTGGGCTCGCACAAGGAGCGTATCGTGTTGGTGACGACAGTCAACGGTTCGCGATAACGTGGTGACGTCCGATGGGGAGAGGGGACGGGCAATGACCGCATTCTCGCTCGATCCGGGGCAGACCGCCTGGTGTGCCGAGCTGCGCGCGCTGGCCGCGGAGCAGCTGCGCCCGCTGGCCGACAAGGGAGAGCCGGGCCACGTCAACCGGCCGCTCGTCGCCGAACTGGGACGGCTCGGCCTGATCACCCGCCTGTTCACCTCCGGCGCCCTCGACCTCTGCCTCATGCGCGAGTCCCTGGCCCAGGTCTGCACCGAGGCCGAGACGGCACTGGCCCTCCAGGGGCTCGGTGCCCATCCCGTCCACGCGTACGGCACCGCGGCCCAGCGCGCGCACTGGCTGCCCCGGGTCACGGACGGCTCCGCCGTGGCGGCCTTCGCCCTGAGCGAGCCCGGCGCGGGTTCCGACGCGGCCGCGCTGGCCCTGCGGGCGGACGAGGACGGCACCGGCTGGCGGCTCACCGGCGAGAAATGCTGGATCTCCAACGCCCCCGAGGCCGACCTCTACACCGTCTTCGCGCGGACCACGCCCGACGCCGGAGCCCGCGGTGTCACCGCCTTCCTCGTCCCCGCCGACCGCGCAGGCCTCACCGGCACCCCGCTCGACATGCTCTCCCCGCACCCCATCGGCGCCCTCGCCTTCGACGCCGTACCCGTCACGGCCGACGACGTCCTCGGTGAACCGGGCCAGGGGTTCCGGGTCGCCATGAACACCCTCAACCTCTTCCGGCCGAGCGTGGGCGCCTTCGCCGTCGGCATGGCGCAGGCCGCGCTGGACGCGGCCCTCGCGCACACGGCGCGGCGCGAGGCGTTCGGCGGCCCGCTGAAGGACCTCCAGACCGTGGCCCACCAGGTCGCCGAGATGGCGCTCCGCACCGAGGCCGCCCGCCTGATGGTGTACGCGGCCGCTGCGGCGTACGACGAGGGGGCCGCGGACGTGCCCCGGCGGGCGGCGATGGCGAAACTGCTCGCGACCGAGACGGCCCAGTACGTCGTCGACGCGGCCGTCCAGCTGCACGGCGCCCGAGCCCTGCGCCGAGGGCATCTCCTCGAACACCTCTACCGCGAGGTGCGCGCGCCGCGCATCTACGAGGGCGCCAGCGAGGTCCAACGGACCATCATCGCGAAGGAGTTGTACCGAACGGCCGAGACTCCGGAACGAGAGGCGTCCAGGTGACCGCCGAGCGCGTGAATCCGCCCGGACTCTCCCCGGCGGCCGGGTTCTCCCACGCCGTGGTCGCCACCGGCTCCCGGGTCGTCTTCCTGGCCGGACAGACCGCGCTGGACGTGGACGGAAAGGTGGTGGGGGAGACCCTGCCCCGGCAGTTCGAGACGGCGCTGGCCAATCTGCTGACCGCGCTGCGCGCGGCGGGCGGCACTCCCGCGGACCTCGCCCGGGTCACGGTCTACGCGACAGACGTCGCCGACTATCGTGCCCACGCCGCCGAACTGGGCCGTATCTGGCGCCGGTTGGCGGGTCGCGACTACCCCGCGATGGCCGTCATCGGCGCCGTGCGCCTGTGGGACGAACAGGCGCTGGTCGAACTCGACGGGTTCGCCGTACTGGCGTAGGACCGCGGGGCGGGGCGAGCGGAGATCAGGCCGCGACGGCCAGTTGGCCGGCGAACACCCGGTGCGGCGCGATCACGCTGCCGTCGGGGAGCAGTTCGCCGCTGTCGTCGAAGACGATCGCGCCGTTGCACAGGAGGTTCCAGCCCTGCTCGGGATGGGCGGAGACGATGTGCGGGGCGGCGGCGTCCACGGACGGGCACGAAGACCGGTGTGAGCACATGGTGCACCTCCACGTGGGATGCGAAGAGTGTCGGCGGCGCTGTCGTCGCCCTCGCATGTACCGACCATGCGCGCGCGGCGAACCGAGCGGAACACCCGGCCGTGAAGCGTGACAACACGCGGACAACTCTCGGACGTCCCCAAGACGGACGGGGCCAACTCGCCACCAAAGGGGTGATGATCACCGGCCTCGGCGCCTCGGACCGGTACCTGTTGAGCGCCCTGTCCAGGTCCCCGCTCCAGGAGGTATCCCATGATGTTCCGCCAGGCCGTCGGCGTGGCCGCCGGTGCCACGCTGCTCCTGCTCCTCGCACCGTCCGCCGTCGCCCTGTCCGCCCCCTCCGACGAGGTGACCGTCGACCCGACCGGCACGGTCGCGGCCGACGGCACCGTCACCCTCTCCGGCACCTACCGCTGCACGGGCGCCTCCGGTCCCGTCCTGGTGTCCTCCTCGGTCGCCCAGGACGATCCCCAGGTCAACCAGGGCATCGGCGGGACCGTGGCGCTGTGCGACGGGGCCGAGCACCGGTGGACCAACTCGGAGAAGCGCGCACCCGACACGCTCAAGCCGGGTGCGGCCCACGTCCAGGCCACGATCCTGGAACTGAGCGCCGGCGGCCTCCCCCTCCCCTCGTTCCACGCGATCCGCGACCAGGACATCAAGCTCGTACAGGGCTGAGCGGGTACGCGGGGCCGCCGCCCGTACAGCCGGTGGCCCCGCGGCGGCTCATACGGGATAAGCCGTGTGGATGTTGCCGTCGCGGATGACGACCTCGACCCCGCTCGTCGACCGGTGTCCCCCGTCGCATGGCCTCACTCAACGCACTTACGCCTCAGCAAAGTTGCTTGGGGCCCGTTCATAGACTTCGGACGTGAACGGAAACCAGGCGAAGCCCGGTGACGACGCTTCCCGTCGCCCCCTCGGGGACCTGTCCGGCATGGCAGAGCTCAGGCTTCGGGCCGGGTCGCGTCCCGAGGAGCTGTACGAGGCGGCGGAGCGGCTGTGCCGTGAGGCGTCCGATGACGGCGCCGTGGCATCCGCCACGGCCGTGCGGACCACCGGACGCGTCGCCGACGTTCTCGCCGAGACGCGGTCCCGGGACTGCGCGAGGTTCGCCGTGGACATGGTTGGCCGGCTGCTGCCGACCGGTCCCGTGGGGCGGCAGGAAGGAGACCGGCTACGGCGGTCGGTGGCCGCGAAGCTGGCCAAGGAGCAGCAACTGCGCGATCTGGTTCCCCTCTTCGAGGAGCTGCCGGACGACGCCGAGGACCCTTCGGCGGACGTGCGCGCCTGCCTCCTCGGCGAGCTGGCCCTCATCGGCGCGGGACGCGGCCGGCCCGCCCTCGACGCGTACGCGGAGCGATTGCGAGAGCTGGGGCACCCGCTGGCCGCGCTGCCCGGGACGCGGTTCGACATCGAACACCGTTTCACCGTGCGCGTCCGGGGCCTCGGCTCCGTCAAGACCCCTGACCAGCTCCGGTCACGATTCCCGGAGATTCTCCCGACCGACAGCGGTGGGGCGGCGGGACATACGGCCGGGCAGACGCCCGACGGCACGCGCGCGCGGGCCGCGGCGGAGCCGTTCACCGCCGGCGGATGGGCCCGTGAACCGGAGGTGCGCTTCTTCACGCTGCCGCGCCCGTTGGACCCGGACGACTTCAACATCAACTTCGTCAAGGCACTGCCGCTGGACTGTCTGGTGGGCGAGGGCATGCGCCGGGGCGGAGCCGTGGCCTGCCGGACGACACCCGACGACGTGCTCAACACCCTGTTCGCGGCGGCGTACGACGGTGGGGTGAACGGCAGGCCGCAAGGCGGCGCGTACGCCCGCCTGTACGCCTGGAACAGTCTGTACGCGCTGCTGGGTCTGCCCGCAGACGTCCCGTTCCCGGAAGCGGTGGGGCAAGCCCTCGATCACCGGTGGCTGCGCTTCATGGCGTTCACGGACTGGTTCCACCACGACACGGCGGACGAGGCTTTCGCGGTACTGGATCCCACCCGTACACGGGTGACGGTGCTGGCGGCGACGGACACCGACGCCGACGGCTAGCGGTCGACGGCGGCACCGCGAGGCCCGGCCCTCGCCCTTTCACATTTTCGGACGCATGCGCGAAGTGGGTCGCGAGCGACAGGTGGCCTGAGTCCGGGGAAGCCCCGCGAACGCCGTCGCGCCCTGCCGGACCGTGTGCGAGCGGGTCCGGCAGGGCGCGGGGTCGTCAGGGCGAGGGCTCGGCCAAGCGCAAAGCCTGGCGGGGCCGAGGGGCCGGTCAGGCGTGCGGTTGCGTCCCGGCCGGCCGCGGCTCAGATGTCCCGGAAGATCTCGATCTGGGCGCCGATCGAGTTCAGGCGCTCGGCGAGGTCCTCGTAACCGCGGTTGATGACGTAGACGTTCCGCAGCACCGAGGTGCCGTCGGCCGCCATCATCGCGAGCAGGACGACCACGGCGGGCCGCAGCGCGGGCGGGCACATCATCTCGGCGGCGCGCCAGCGGGTCGGGCCCTCGACGAGCACCCGGTGCGGGTCGAGCAACTGGAGCCGGCCGCCCAGGCGGTTGAGGTCCGTGAGGTAGATCGCCCGGTTGTCGTAGACCCAGTCGTGGATCAGCGTCTGGCCCTGCGCGGTGGCCGCGATGGCCGCGAAGAACGGGACGTTGTCGATGTTCAGGCCGGGGAACGGCATCGGGTGGATCTTGTCGATGGGCGCCTCCAGCTTGGAGGGCCGCACGGTCAGGTCGATCAGCCGCGTACGGCCGTTGTCCGCGAAGTACTCGGGCGTGCGGTCGTGGTCGAGGCCCATCTCCTCCAGGACCGCGAGCTCGATCTCCAGGAACTCGATCGGCACCCGGCACACCGTCAGCTCCGACTCGGTGACCACGGCGGCGGCGAGCAGGCTCATCGCCTCGACCGGGTCCTCGGAGGGGGAGTAGTCGACGTCGACGTCGATGTTCGGCACGCCGTGCACGGTGAGCGTCGTGGTGCCGATGCCCTCGACCCGTACGCCCAGCGCCTCCAGGAAGAAGCACAGGTCCTGGACCATGTAGTTGGAGGAGGCGTTGCGGATGACCGTGACGCCGTCGTGGCGGGCGGCGGCGAGCAGCGCGTTCTCGGTGACCGTGTCCCCGCGCTCGGTCAGCACGATCGGCCGACCGGGCGTCACGGACCGGTCGACGCGGGCGTGGTAGAGCCCCTCGGTCGCGGCGATGTCCAGACCGAACCGGCGCAGCGCGATCATGTGCGGCTCGATGGTGCGGGTGCCGAGGTCGCAACCGCCGGCGTACGGCAGCTTGAAGGCCTCCAGGCGGTGCAGCAGCGGGCCGAGGAACATGATGATGGACCGCGTGCGAATGGCGGCCTCGGCGTCGATCGACTCCA
Source organism: Streptomyces sp. NPDC015532 (assembly GCF_043078065.1). Lineage (NCBI taxonomy): Bacteria > Bacillati > Actinomycetota > Actinomycetes > Kitasatosporales > Streptomycetaceae > Streptomyces > Streptomyces sp. NPDC015532. Next base: position 241,645 of record NZ_JBIBSY010000012.1, read on the forward strand.
TGTCGAGCCGGCTCGGCGGCACGATCTCCAGGTCGACCCCGCCGTTGATCCACCGGGTGCGGACGCCGATCGAGTTGAGGACCTCCAGCAGGCGGTAGACCTCTTCGATCCGGGCCACCCGGCGCAGCACGGTGCGCCCCTTGTTCAGGAGCGTCGCGCACAGCAGCGCGACACAGGCGTTCTTGCTGGTCTTGACGTCGATCGAGCCGGACAGACGACGGCCGCCGACCACCCGCAGATGCATCGGACCCGCATATCCGAGCGAGACGATCTCACTGTCCAGAGCCTCGCCGATCCGGGCGATCATCTCAAGGCTGATGTTCTGGTTGCCGCGCTCGATGCGGTTGACGGCGCTCTGACTCGTGCCGAGTGCCTCGGCGAGCTGCGACTGTGTCCAGCCCCGGTGTTGCCGGGCGTCACGGATGAGCTTGCCGATACGTACGAGGTAGTCGTCTGCCATGGCGCGACCGTATATCGGATGTGAGATAAAGAAAAATGGAGCGCCGCCTTCCGAGTGGCATGGGTCACCAGGCGGTGTTCGAGGGGCAGTTCGGGTGCCCCGCACCGGCGCGGCGACGGCGCCCGCGGGGTGCCGGTCGGCTCCGCGGGCCCCTGTCGCCGTCGGTGGATGCCGTGAAGAAGCGCGTCCGTGATGGTTCGTCGGGTCTGGGCGTTTTATCGGCCTTGAGTCACTTCGTCTTACGGGTGGTCTTGCGCCACCCGAACGGCCCCGGCAGGTCCATCGACGTCGTGCGGCGTCCGGTGCTGCTGTGGGTGCGCTTCGGTCCGTTCTTTCCGCCCGAGGTGATGGACCACGACTTGCGGTTGATGTTGAGCCGCAGCCCGGGAAGGATGCGGAAGCTCTTGCGGAAGGTGAGCGGCATGGTGCCCCCCTGTGTCGTTCACGCCGGGACGTTCCCGGCGCACACCGGGTACCCCGAAACGGCCGCGATGTGCCTGCCCTCGCTTCGGCGGGTCGGCTTTCCTCCCGCGAGTTGAGCGGGCGTCATGCCGCAGGGGTGAGTGGCGGGGGCCGGGGGAGGTGCGGACGGCGGGCGTACGGGGTCGCGGCGTTCAGGGGCTGCGGCCGGGGCGGTGGTGCCGCGGGCCAGGGGCGTCACGCCCGGCGCGATGCCGGGTGATGCCGGATGATGCGGGCATTCCTCCTGTGCCGGACAAGCGGAACGGCCCGGACATGCGGGCGTGCGGACATGACCTGCCCGCCCCCATGCACTAGAGTTATCTCGACATCGAGATATCTGCCGAGGCGTACCGCAGCAGCACGTCGCCGGCGATCCGACGGTAAGGGTTACCTAACTTAGCCTTACCTTAGCGGATCGGCCATGGCGTCGTGGCGGCAGGATGCGGTGGGAACGCGCACATCAATGAAGGAGACTGTCGTGTCGGCGAACAGCTTCGACGCCCGCAGCACGCTGCAGGTGGGCGACGAGTCGTACGAGATCTTCCGGCTGGACAAGGTGGAAGGCTCGGCTCGCCTTCCGTACAGCCTGAAGGTGCTGCTGGAGAACCTGCTCCGCACGGAGGACGGCGCGAACATCACCGCCGACCACATCCGGTCCATCGGCAGCTGGGACTCCCAGGCCCAGCCCAGCCAGGAGATCCAGTTCACGCCCGCCCGCGTGATCATGCAGGACTTCACCGGCGTGCCCTGTGTCGTCGACCTCGCCACCATGCGTGAGGCCGTCAAGGAGCTCGGCGGCGACCCGGCCAAGGTCAACCCGCTCTCCCCGGCCGAACTGGTCATCGACCACTCCGTCATCGCCGACAAGTTCGGCACGAAGGAAGCCTTCGGCCAGAACGTCGAGCTGGAGTACGGCCGCAACAAGGAGCGCTACCAGTTCCTGCGCTGGGGCCAGACCGCGTTCGACGACTTCAAGGTCGTCCCGCCGGGCACCGGCATCGTCCACCAGGTGAACATCGAGCACCTCGCGCGCACCGTCATGGTCCGCAACGGGCAGGCCTACCCCGACACTCTGGTCGGTACGGACTCGCACACCACCATGGTCAACGGCCTGGGCGTGCTCGGCTGGGGCGTCGGCGGCATCGAGGCCGAGGCCGCGATGCTCGGCCAGCCGGTCTCCATGCTCATCCCGCGTGTCGTCGGCTTCAAGCTGACCGGTGAGCTCACCCCGGGCACGACCGCCACCGACCTCGTGCTGACCATCACCGAGATGCTGCGCAAGCACGGTGTCGTCGGCAAGTTCGTCGAGTTCTACGGCGAGGGTGTGGCCGCCACGTCGCTGGCCAACCGCGCCACCATCGGCAACATGTCGCCGGAGTTCGGCTCCACCGCCGCGATCTTCCCGATCGACGGCGAGACCATCAAGTACCTCAAGCTCACCGGCCGCTCCGAGCAGCAGCTCGCGCTCGTCGAGGCGTACGCCAAGGAGCAGGGCCTCTGGCTCGACCCGGCCGCCGAGCCCGACTTCTCCGAGAAGCTGGAGCTCGACCTCTCGACGGTCGTCCCCTCCATCGCCGGCCCGAAGCGCCCGCAGGACCGCATCGTCCTCGCGAACGCCGCCGAGCAGTTCAAGAGCGACGTGCGCAACTACGTCGCCGACGACGACGAGGCGGGCAAGGAGTCCTTCCCGGCCTCCGACTCCCCGGCCACCACCAACGGTGTGCCGTCCAACCCGGTCACGGTCACGGCCCCCGACGGCTCGACCTACGAGATCGACCACGGTGCGGTGACGGTCGCGGCCATCACCTCCTGCACCAACACCTCGAACCCGTACGTCATGGTCGCCGCCGCGCTCGTCGCGAAGAAGGCCGTGGAGAAGGGCCTGACCCGCAAGCCGTGGGTCAAGACCACCCTCGCCCCGGGCTCCAAGGTCGTGACCGACTACTTCGACAAGGCGGGGCTCACCCCCTACCTCGACAAGGTCGGCTTCAACCTGGTCGGTTACGGCTGCACGACCTGCATCGGCAACTCCGGCCCGCTGCCGGACGAGGTCTCCAAGGCCGTCAACGACCACGACCTCGCGGTCACCTCGGTCCTCTCCGGCAACCGGAACTTCGAGGGCCGTATCAACCCCGACGTCAAGATGAACTACCTGGCCTCCCCGCCGCTGGTGGTCGCCTACGCCCTCGCGGGTTCCATGAAGGTGGACATCACCCGCGACGCGCTCGGCACCGACACCGAGGGCAAGCCGGTCTTCCTGGCCGACATCTGGCCCTCCGAGGCCGAGGTCAACGACGTCGTGGCGAACGCCATCGGCGAGGACATGTTCAACAAGTCCTACCAGGACGTCTTCGCGGGCGACGCCCAGTGGCAGGCGCTGCCGATCCCCGAGGGCAACACCTTCGAGTGGGACCCGCAGTCGACGTACGTCCGCAAGCCCCCTTACTTCGAGGGCATGACGATGGAGACCACCCCGGTCTCGGACATCGCCGGCGCGCGCGTCCTCGCCAAGCTCGGTGACTCGGTCACCACCGACCACATCTCCCCGGCCGGTGCGATCAAGGCCGACACCCCCGGAGGCAAGTACCTCACGGAGCACGGTGTCGAGCGCCGTGACTTCAACAGCTACGGCTCGCGCCGCGGCAACCACGAGGTCATGATCCGCGGCACGTTCGCCAACATCCGCCTGCGCAACCAGATCGCGCCGGGCACCGAGGGCGGCTACACCCGCGACTTCACGCAGGACGGCGCCCCCGTCTCCTTCATCTACGACGCCTCGCGCAACTACATCGAGCAGGGCATCCCGCTGGTCATCCTGGCCGGCAAGGAGTACGGCTCCGGCTCGTCCCGCGACTGGGCCGCCAAGGGCACCGCGCTCCTCGGCGTCAAGGCCGTCATCGCCGAGTCGTACGAGCGCATCCACCGCTCGAACCTCATCGGCATGGGCGTCCTGCCGCTCCAGTTCCCGGAGGGCGTGACGGCCGAGTCCCTCGGTCTGACCGGCGAGGAGACCTTCTCCTTCACCGGCGTCGAGGAGCTCAACAACGGCACCACCCCGCGCACGGTGAAGGTCACCACCGACACCGGCGTCGAGTTCGACGCGATCGTGCGCATCGACACCCCCGGCGAGGCGGACTACTACCGCAACGGCGGCATCATGCAGTACGTGCTGCGCAACCTGATCCGCAACTGAGCGGTCCGGTGACACAGTCGTAGGGCAGCTCCGCAGGAGTCGAGGGCCGCATCCCCGGTTGACGGGGGTGCGGCCCTTCGCCGTCACCCCGAACTCCCCGCCGGGGCACGGCCGGTGCCCGGACGGAAGCGGGACGCCGGCCCCGACGGGTGCGCGCGATGCGCCAGGCGTTTACAGGGGTCCCTGCGCGCGCTACTTTCCGAGTGAGGTGGGAGCGCTCCCATGAGGTGGACCGGAACCCGCCCCTCGGGGCTGCTCCCACCTCGCCCCGGTCCCGTACGGCCTCATGAAGGGATTGATTGTCATGCACTTAACAAGGTCGCGTCCGGCGCGACGGCGTTCGCCGGGCCCGCGTCCGGCCGGAACGCGACGGCCTCTCTTCCGGTCAGGGCTCCCCGGCCGCCGCCCGTCCCCCTTCCTGGTCCTCCTCGCCCTCCTGGCGGTGCTCCCGGCCCTCGCCCTGATCGTCATGACCGGCGGCCGGGCCGAGGCGCACGGCACCCCCATGAAGCCCGGCAGCCGCACCTTCCTGTGCTGGCAGGACGGGCTGACCGACACCGGTGAGATCAAGCCGGTGAACCCGGCCTGCAAGGCGGCGCAACAGGTCAGCGGGACCACGCCGTTCTACAACTGGTTCTCGGTGCTGCGCTCGGACGGGGCGGGACGCACCCGCGGCTTCGTCCCCGACGGCTCGCTGTGCAGCGGCGGCAACCCGAACTTCTCGGGCTTCGATCTGCCGCGCTCCGACTGGCCGCTGACCCACCTCACCGCGGGCGCGAACGTCGACTTCGCGTACAACGCCTGGGCCGCGCACCCCGGCTGGTTCTACGTCTACGTCACCAAGGACGGCTTCGACCCGACCAGGACCCTCACCTGGGACGCCATGGAGGACCAGCCGTTCCTCACCGTCGACCACCCGCCGCTCAACGGCACCCCGGGCACGGTCGAGGCCAACTACTCCTGGAGCGGCAGGCTGCCGGCGGGCAAGACCGGCCGCCACATCATCTACATGGTCTGGCAGCGCTCGGACAGCGCGGAGACGTTCTACTCCTGCTCCGACGTCGTCTTCGACGGCGGCAACGGAGAGGTCACCGGCATCCATGATCCGGGCAACCCGACCGAACCCCCGCCCGGCGCCTGCTCGGCGACCCGGCGCACCACCGGCAGCTGGCCCGGCGGTCACCAGTCCGAGGTGACGGTCACCAATACCGGAACGGTCCCGATGCTCGGCTGGATGGTCGACTGGACGCTGCCGGGCGGGCAGTCGGTCGCCAGTCTGTGGAGCGGCAACGCGACTTACAGCGGTCAGGACGTGATGGTGCACAACGCCGACTGGAACGGCTCGCTCAGTCCGGGGGGCAGCACCACGTTCGGCTATGTCGTCCAGGGCTCGGGTGGCGATCCGGCAACGGCCCTTCCCTGTCAGGTCGGCTGAACAGGCGACGCTCGGGGCGGACCGGGTGGGTGGGTTCGGACCCACCCGGTCCGCGAGCCCGGACGCGGCGGGGGAGGCCCTGCCCGGGATGGTACGGCTTGTGGCGACCGAGGTGCGCGACAACGTTGTCGAACGGTCTGCTCACGACTCTATCGCCTCAACGGACAACGATGTCAAGCACGTTGACGGCCCACCTCGGCGCGTTCACGACCCTCGGGGCGGGTGCCGGGTGCCGGGTGCCGGGTGCCGGGTGCGGGCGCGACGGCGACGGTGACGGCGGGGGACGGGCGGGCGGCGGAGCGCCGCTCAACGGCCCGGGCAGGTCACCGGTGGCCCGGACGGGCGCGACCCGTCCGGCGCGCCGTCCGTGACGCCATCGGAGGACGTGCCGGGCGCGTCCCCGGCGGCGCAGGCGGTCTTCCGTGGTACCCGTGGCGCACGTTACTGTCCCTGCGGCTTGTGCGACCTGTGGTGCGCGACCCGTCCGAAGGAGGAGGGGCCGCGTCATGCGTTTCCGTCCGTCATCGTTACTGCTGGCCGTCGCCCTGACGGTGGCCGGCGCCACCCCGGCCCTGGCCGCACCTCCGTCGGGGCCACCGGAACTCGTCCAGGACCCCACCGCGTACGTCGACCCGCTCATCGGCACCAGGAACGGCGGCAACGTCTTCCCGGGTGCCGTCACGCCCTTCGGCATGCTCTCCTGGAGCCCGGAGAACACCCGCGGGGACGCCACCCGCACCGCCGCGCCCGGCGGCTACCAGTACGACGCCACGCGCATCCGGGGCTTCAGCCTCACCCACATGTCCGGAACGGGATGCGCGGGCGGCAGCGGCGACATCCCGTTCTTCCCGTACGCCGGTGAGGTCACCTCGTCCCCGGCGGCCGACACGAGGGACGCCGTCTACGCCTCCGGGTTCGCGCACACCGACGAACTGGCCGAGCCCGGCCACTACAAGGTGGGGCTCGCCTCCGGAGTGACCGCCGACCTCGCGGCGACCGCGCGCACCGGCTCGGGGCGGTTCACCTTCCCCGCCGACAAGCCCGCCTCGATGCTGATCCGCACCGCCAACTCCGAGGTCGGGTCGACGGATTCGACCGTGCGCATCGACCCGGTGACCAGGACCGTCTCGGGCTCCGTCACCTCCGGGAACTTCTGCGGCTATCTCGACCCCGAGGGCCAACGCTCCTACTACACCCTGTACTTCACCGCCCGCTTCGACCGCGGCTTCAAGACCACCGGTACCTGGCAGGACGACCGGCTGAGCCCGGGGGCCACCGAGGCGAGCGGCGGCACCGGAGGCTTCGCGCAGGGCGGCCGGCCTCTCGCGGGCAAGGGGGCGGGCGGCTATGTGGAGTTCGAGCCCGGCGCCGACCCGGTGAACGTCAAGGTCGGCATCTCCTACGTCAGCCAGGAGGGCGCCGCCGCCAACCTGGAGGACGAGAACCCGCCGTCCCGCTCCTTCGCCTCCGTCCGGCGCGCCGCCCACCGTGCGTGGCGCGAGCGGCTCGGCGCGATCGGCGTCGGCGGCGGCACCGACAGTGACCGCACCACGTTCTACACCGCGCTCTACCACGCCCTTCTGCACCCGAACGTCATCAGCGACGCCGATCGCAGATACCGTGGCTCCGACGGCAAGGTGCACACCGTCGGCCGGGGCCACGAGGCGCAGTACGGCACCTTCTCCGGCTGGGACGTCTACCGCTCCCAGGTCCAGCTGCTGACCCTGCTCGACCCGGACACCGGCTCCGACATCGCGCAGTCGCTCCTCGAACTCGCCCGGCAGAACGGGGGAGTCTGGGACCGCTGGCTGCACGGCGCGAGCGGCACCCACGTCATGAACGGTGATCCGTCGGCGCCCGCCCTCGCGGGCATCCGCGCCTTCGGCGGCACGGACTTCGACCTGCGCGGCGCGCTCCGCTCCCTGGTGAAGGCGGCGACCGTGCCGACCGAACAGGACCTCTCGCCGGCGGGCAAACCGGTGCTCTCGGCCGGCCAGCGACCCTCGCTCGACAAGTACCTCGAACACCACTACATGCCGTCCGTGTCCAACGCCTGGGGCGGCGCCGCCGAGACCCTGGAGATGTCCGGCGCGGACTTCGCGATCTCCCAACTGGCCAGGGCGGCGGGGGAGAAGAACACCGCGGCCGACTTCGCCGAGCGCTCCCAGTGGTGGCAGAACAACTTCAACATCGCGGCCGACCCCGGCGGCGGTTACATCACCAACCGCAAGGCCGACGGAAGTTGGGTCAGCGGCTTCACCCCGGCGACCGGCAACGGTTTCGTGGAGGGGACCGCGGCCCAGTACACCTGGATGGTGCAGCACGACCCGGCGGGCCTCTTCGCCGCCATGGGCGGGCGCGCGAAGGCCCTCGGCCGTCTCGACACGTTCTTCCACAACGAGGACGGGAGCTGGGCGTTCAGCGGCAGCGGCGGTGACAAGTCCGAACTGGACAACGAGCCGTCGGTCAACGTGCCCTACCTGTACGACTACGCGGGCGCGCCGTACAAGGCGCAGGAGACCGTCCGCGCGGCGATGGCCCGGCTGTGGTCGACACAGCCCGGCGGCATCCCCGGCAACGACGACCTCGGCGAGATGTCGTCCTGGTACGTCTTCTCCGCGCTCGGCATGTACCCCCAGGTGCCCTCCCGCGCCGAACTCACCCTGGCCTCACCGCTGTTCCCGAGGATCGAGATCGAGCGTCCGGGCGGCGCCGACATCGAGATCCGGGCCCGGGGCGCGGCCGCGGACGCCCCGTACGTCCAGTCGCTGCGCGTCGACGGCCGCGGCAGCGACCGCCCCTGGCTGCCGGCCTCCTTCGTCCGTGAGGGCGGCACCCTCGACTACACGCTGTCCACGACACCCGACAAGAGCTGGGGAAGCGCGGAGGCAGCCGCGCCGCCCTCCTTCCGCACGGGCGAGCAGCCGTACCAGATCGGTGTGGGGCCGACCGCGGCGACGCTCGCGCCCGGGGGCAGCACCGCGCTCGACATCCGCGCCCTGGCCCTGGGCGGCGGCGCCGGGCCCGAGGTCCGCTTCCACGTGGACACGCCCGCGGGAGTGACGGCGACCCCGGCCGAGGGCACGGTGAGCGACGGCGCCCAGCGGATCGCCCTCACCGCCGCCGACGACGCCGAGCAGGGGTTCTACGACGTCAAGGTGACCGTGACCTCCGCCGACACGTCGTACACGCAGCCGGTGGCGCTCACCGTCGCGGCCCCGGGATCCCTCCTCGCGGCCTACGACAACACCGGTGTCTCGGACGACACCGGTGACCACGCCGAGGCGGACTACGACGGCGGCGGCTGGAGCTACTCCCGGCAGGCCCTCGCCGACGCGGGCCTGACCCCGGGCGGCTCGGGGACGGTGGACGGTCTCGCCTTCACCTGGCCGAAGTCCCCGTCCGGCCGTCCCGACAACGCCTCGGCCACCTCGCAGACCATCGAACTGAGTGACCCGGCGAGCCGGTTGTCCTTCATCGGCAGCGCCGTGAACGGCAACCAGCAGGCCACGGCGACCGTCACCTACGCCGACGGCGGCACCGACTCCGTCGACCTGTCCTTCACCGACTGGACCGTCGGCGGCGGGGGCGGAACCGTCCAGTACGGCAACGAGACCGTCGCGAGGACCGCCTACCGCAACGTCGCCGGAGCCGGAAAGGACCCGGTGGCCACCTATGTCTTCGCCACCAAGCCCTTCACGGCACCGGAGGGGAAGACGATCAAGAGCGTCAAGCTCCCGGACAACGCGGACCTGCACGTCTTCACCCTCGCGGTGAGCCGGTGAGTCGGTGAGCCGTTGAGCTGACCCGCTGAGCTGACCCCTACAAAGCAGGGCGGGCCCGGAGTCTCCTCCGGGCCCGCCCCCTTTCGCGTGGGATGCGGCTCAGGCCAGCAGTTCCACCTCCGCCAGGGTCGACGCGCCGTCGAGGACGAGACGGTAGTGGGCGTACGAACCCGGGGCCGCGACCGTGAAGGCCCGGGTCTGTCTGTCCCAGGGGAAGGACTCACCGGAGCGCTTGTCGAGGTCCGTCCAGGTCGACCCGTCCGGGGAACCCTGGAGCGTCCACCCGCTCGGCGCCTTCGTGTGGTCCGCGGAGGTCAGCGTGTACTGAACCCCCTCGGTGCCGGAGCCGACCGGCAGGTCCACCGAGGTGACGGCGGCGTCCGTCGCCGAGGTGTTGTCGAACAGGGCGCCGTCCCCCTTGAGCGTGTCCGCCCGGGGCGAGGGCACCTTGTCGTCCTCGGTGACCGACACCGGTGCCGCGTTCTTGCCGGTGCCCCACGAGGACGGCCGGGCGCCCATGTCGAACTCCAGCACTCCGCCCCGGCTGATCAGGGAGTGGGGCAGCGAGGTCGAGTTCCACCGCTTGCCGTTGAACCGGACGCCCTGCACGTACACGTTCTTCGTGCTGTTGCGCGGGGCCTTGATGACCAGGTCGTGGCCGTTCTCCAGGTGGACCGTCACCTTGGTGAACAGCGGGGAGCCGATGGCGTACTCGCCGCTGCCCATCACCAGCGGGTAGAAGCCGAGCGAGGAGAAGAGGAACCAGGCCGACTGCTCGCCGTTGTCCTCGTCGCCGTGATAGCCCTGTCCGATCTCGCTGCCGGTGTAGAGACGCGAGAGGACCTCGCGGATGTTCTTCTGCGCTTTCCAGGGCTGCCCGGCCGCGTCGTACATGTAGTTCACGTGATGGGCCACCTGGTTGGAGTGCCCGTACTGGCCCATGCGCACGTCCCGGGCCTCGGTCATCTCATGGATGACACCGCCGTAGGAGCCCACGATGTCGGGCGAGGCCGTCTCGGGGGTGGAGAAGTACGTGTCGAGCTTGTCCGCGAGCGCGCCGCGGCCGCCGTACAGGTTGGCGAGACCGCGCGAGTCCTGCGGCGCGGTGAACGCGTATCCCCAGCCGTCGGTCTCCGTGTAGTCGTAACCCCACACGCGCGGATCGTACTTCGCGGAGTCGACCCGCCAGTCGCCCTTGGCGTCGCGGCCCTGGAAGAAGCCGGCCTTGGAGTCGAAGAGGTTCACGTAGTCCCGCGAGCGGTTGAGGAAGTAGTCGGACTCCTCCTTGTAGCGCTTCTCGCCGGTCTTCTTGTAGAGCGCCTTGCCCATCTCGGCGATGCCGTAGTCGTTGACATAGCCCTCCATGGCCCACGACAGGCCCTCGCCCGTGGAGGTGCTCGTGTAGCCGAGGAAGGGCGAGGTGGCCATGCCCTTGCGGCCCACACCGGACGTCGGCGGGACGACCGTCGCGTTCTTCAGGGCCGCCTCGTACGCGGACTTGGCGTCGAAGCCGACGCCCTTGACGTACGCGTCCGCGAACGCCACGTCGGACGAGGTGCCGGTCATCAGGTCCGCGTAGCCGGGCGAGGACCAGCGCGAGGTCCAGCCGCCGTCCTTGTACTGCTGCACGAACCCGTCGACCATCTCACCGGCCTGACCGGGCGTCAGCAGCGAGTACGCGGGCCAGGTCGTCCGGTAGGTGTCCCAGAAGCCGTTGTTGACGTACACCTTGCCGTCGACGATCTTCGCCCCGGTGTGGGTCGGGGTGTCCGGACCCGGCATCGGGGAGAACGGCGAGGCGTACTGGTACTTCGAACCCACCTTCTCGAAGCCGGAGTTCGGGTACAGGTAGAGCCGGTACATGCTGGAGTACAGGGTGGTCAGCTGGTCCGGCGTGGCGCCCTGCACCTCGATCTTGCCCAGGAGCCGGTCCCACTGCTTGCGCGCCCCCTTCCTGACCGCGTCGAACGACGTGCCGTCCGGGATCTCCTGGCTCAGGTTGTCCTTGGCCTGGTCGAGGCTGATGAGCGAGGTGGCCAGCCGCAGGGTGACGGTGTGGTCGGAGCCGGGCTTGAACTTCAGATAGCCCTTGACGCCGCTGGAGGAGCCCTCGGTCACGGGCGCGTCGAAGACCCCGTACACGAACAGCCGGGTGGCGCCGGTCGACAGACCGGACTTCACGTCGGAGTAGCCGGTGACCACGCCCGCCGACGTGTCCAGCGTCAGACCCGCCTGCTCGGTGACGTTGTCGAAGATCACGCTCGCGTCGTCGCCCGGATAGGTGAAGCGCAGGGCGGCGGCGTGGTCGGTCGGGGCCAGCTCCGCCTTGAGACCGTTCTCGAAGGTCACGCCGTAGTAGTACGGCCGCGCGGTCTCGTTCTCGTGCCGGAAGGCCAGTTCACGGGCGGTGCGGCCGGTTTCCGGGGTGCCGGAGGCGGCCGACGGCATCACCTGGAAGGTCTGCCGGTCGCCCATCCAGGGGCTCGGCTCATGGCTCGCGCTGAACGCCTGGATGGTGGGCAGGTTGTCCGCGTTGTTGGCGCGGGCGTAGTCGTACAGCCAGCTCAAGGAGCCCGCGTTGGTCACCGGCGTCCAGAAGTTGAAGCCATGCGGTACGGCGGTCGCCGGGAAGTTGTTCCCGCGCGAGAAGCCGCCGCTGGAGTTGGTGCCGCGGGTCGTGAGCGCGTAGTCGGCCAGGTGCGCCGCGGGCTTGCGCGGAGCGGCCGTCCTCAGCGCGACGTCGTCCAGCCAGCCGCGGAACTTCGCGGGGCCCTTGGGGGAGTCGTACGCGAGGACGATCCGGTCGACGGTCTTCCCGGCCGCGACGGAACCGATCCGCGAGGTCACGCTGTTCCACTGGTTGACGTAGAGCACCTTGGCGGCGCCCTGGCCCTGGGGGGTCAGCGCGAATCCGTGCTGGTCGACGGCGTCGAGACCGCTCAGCGAGGTGCCGTCGGTGAAGACCAGGTCCACGGCCGCGTTCGTGGCGTCGTAGTCCCGGTCGCCGTCCGCCATCGAGGGGAAGATCCGGTACGACAGCTCGGTGTCCCGCCCGACGGCGACGTTCACGTCGAACACCTTGTTGTACGAGTACGCCCGGCCGTCGCCCTGGTGGGTGCCGGCGTAGCGCAGGGCCCGCTTGCCCGTGAAGCCCGCGCCCGCCTTCGCGGTCGGCGAGCCGCTCGGCCCCCGGTCCACGAGCGAGAGCATGTCCTTGGGCGTCGGGTCCTCGCTCGGTCCCGTCGAGAACTGGACGTCGGCGATCTGGAGGATGTCGCCGCCGTTGTTCTTCGTGACGTCCAGCCGGAAGTGCTGGTACTCGACGGGGCTCTGGATGTCGTACGACTTCGTCTGGAACCGCTCGCCGAAGGATTCGCCGGAGCGGGTGTCGAGGGTCTTCCAGTCCTTGCCGTCGGCGGAGCCCTGGAGGGTCCAGTCCCGCGGGTCGCGTTCGTCGTGGTCGTTTGCGGATGTGACCGCGTACGTGACCGCCTTGACCGGCGCGTCCAGGTCGAACTCCGCCCAGCCGGTGGGCTCGAAGGTCAGCCATTTGCTGCTCGGCTCACCGTCGACGAGGTTCTCCTTGACCTCGCCCGCGCCGGTGTTCTCGCCGCTGGCCCGCACGTCGGTGACATGGTCGGTCACATTGCCGGGGATGCCGGTGCTGTAGCCGCCGTCGACCCCGGAGGACCGCTTCGTCCCGTCGGGGGCGGTGTCCACCGTGTTGAGCCAGTCCGGGGCCGGATCGCCCGATTCGAACGAGGTGCTGAATTCCCGGTCGGGCTTGGCCGCTTGGGCGGGCAGGGCGACCGCGACGCCCTGGGAGGCCGCTAACAGGGCGAGGGCCGCCACCCCCAGGGCCGCCGGGGAGCGCCATCCGGCCCGATGCGTGGAACTCTGTCTGTACCGAGCTCTGTGCTGCATGCGCGAGCACCCTCCCTGCACGTGGACAACGTTGTCAAATTCGATGCGCAAGGACCATTTGGGCGTCAAGTTGACAGTGATGTCAAGGGTGTTGGGTGTGGCATCCGGGGTGAATACCGTGTGACGAACCGTGCATTGAGTTCATTGCGGGAGGCCGGCGTCCTGTGGATCTTCGCCGGGGTGGTCCGGGGGTGCCCCATATTTCCGTGAGGTCTCAACTCGGAAAAGACCGACGGCCAAACCTGCATTCGATCTTGCTCCCTTGGCGGGAAGTGGACTATACCTGTCGCGTCCGGCCAGTCGATCGACTGGCTCCGGACAGGCAGGACCCAGGGGGGAATTTCGCGGGACGGCGGAGCGTGGTCCATCCACGCGATGCCGGTTCGTCCCGGTGAATCCCCCATGCACGACCCCAGCTTGACCTAACCGCGGTGCCGGGGAGGATCCGGTTCACCGCCTGAGTCCTGGAGAAGGCGAGGACTTGAGCATGGGATCCACTTCCGCCGAGAACAGCAGCCCCGAGGGTGTCGGCCGCCGTGACCTCATCAAGAGGTCGGCCGCACTCGGTCTGATCACCGTCCCGACGATGAGCTTCCTGTCCGCCTGTGCGAGTGGCGGGGGCGATGACGACAACTCCGGCGACAAGGGCACCGGCAAGACCAGCAAGGACAACCCCTTCGGCGTGAAGAAGGGCGGCGGCAAGCTCGACGTCGTCGTCTTCAAGGGCGGCTACGGCGACGAGTACGCCAAGGCGTGGGAAGCGGCCTTCGACAAGAAGTGGGGCAGCAAGAGCGCCCACACCGGCACGCAGGAGATCACCGGCAAGCTCCAGCCCCGCTTCAACGGCGGCAACCCGCCGGACATCGTCGACGACTCGGGCGCCCAGCAGATCAAGCTGGACGTGCTCTACAAGAGCGGCCAACTCCTCGACCTGGCCGCGGTCCTGGACGCGCCGTCCATCGACGACCCGAGCAAGAAGGTCCGCGACACCCTGATCCCGGGCACGCTCGACCCGGGCTTGCAGGGCGGCAAGGTCGTCTCGCTGAACTACATCTACACGGTGTGGGGTCTGTGGTACTCCGGCAAGCTCTTCAAGGAGAAGGGCTGGGAGGTGCCGAAGACCTGGGACGACTTCCTCGCGATCTGCAAGGACGCCAAGTCGCAGGGCATCGGCGGCCTCGCCCACCAGGGCAAGTACCCGTACTACATCAACGTCGCCATCATGGACCTGATCGCCAAGAAGGGCGGTCTGGACGCCATGAAGGCGATCGACAACCTCGACCCCAAGGCGTTCGTCGGGTCCGACGCCGCCCAGGCGGCCGTCGAGGCGATCTACGAGATCGTGGAGAAGGGCTACTTGCTGCCCGGCACCAACGGCCTCACCCACACCGAGTCGCAGACCCGGTGGAACCAGTACAAGGCCGCCTTCATCACCTGTGGCTCCTGGCTGGAGAACGAGCAGCTCAAGCAGACCCCGCCCGACTTCGACATGAAGTTCATGCCGATGCCCAACCTGCCCGACAGCAAGCTGCCGTTCGAGGCGATCCGGGCCGGCTCGGGCGAGCCGTTCATCATCCCGGCGAAGGCCGCGAACCTGCCCGAGGCCAAGGAGTTCATGCGCTCCATGCTCTCCAAGGAGTGGTCGACGCTCTTCGCGCAGAAGGCCAACTCGCTCACCATCCTCAAGGACGGTGTGTCCGACGGCGTGGAGCTGCGTCCTGGCACGCAGTCCACCGTCGACGCGTCGAAGGCGGCGGGCGACAATACCTTCAACTACCTGTACCCCAACTGGTACAGCGAGATGGGCACCGCCATCGAGACGGCGTCCAACGAGCTGATGTCCAAGCGCATTCAGCCGAAGGAATGGCTGAAGCGGGCCCAGGCGGCGGTCGACAAGGCGGCCAAGGACCCGGAGTCCAAGAAGAACCACCGCGACTGACCACGTAAACCCGGAACACCAGGGTTACGCACACCCGGCACACCAGGGGCAGGATGCCATGCGAAAAGGGCAGTACCGGTTCGTCGCGGGGTTTCTCCTCGCACCTTTGGCGCTGTATCTGATCTTCGTGATCTGGCCTTACGTACAGACCATCGGTTACTCCTTCACCGACTGGAGAGGGCAGTCGCAGACGTTCAGTTTCGTCGGCCTGGACAATTACAAGGCGCTCTTCCAGGACGACGTATTCCTCGGAGCGATCTGGCACAACATCCTGTTCCTGGTGTTCATCCCGGTGATCACCATCCTGCTCGCCCTCTTCTTCGCCTTCATGGTGAACGCGGGCGGGCGGGGTGGCGCCGGTGGCGTACAGGGCGTCGCCGGCTCCGGCTTCTACAAGATCGTGTACTTCTTCCCGCAGGTGCTGTCGCTCGCGATCGTGGCGGTGCTCTTCGGGGCCCTCTACCGCAGTGACAGCGGCGGTCTGCTCAACGGCCTGCTGATCAAGGTCGGTCTGGTCGACGCGAACAGTCCCGTCGAGTGGATGAACGAGCCCAACCTGGTGCTGTGGTGCCTGATGGCGGTCGTCGTCTGGCACGGCGTCGGCTTCTACCTGGTGCTGTTCTCCGCCGCCATGCAGTCCATCCCGCGGGACATCTACGAGGCCGCGCTGCTGGACGGCGCGAGCCGCACCCACACCTTCTTCCGGGTCACCCTGCCCCTGCTGTGGGACACGGTGCAGACCGCCTGGGTCTATCTCGGCATCATCGCGATGGACATGTTCGTGCTCGTCTCGACCACGACCCAGGGCACCGGCTACGGCGGTGGGCCCGACCACCACAGCGAGGTCATGGCGAACGTCATGATGCGCAACTTCCTCTACTACGGAAAGAGCGGCTACGCCTGTGCCATGGGCGTCATCATGCTCCTTCTCACCCTGATCCTGTCCGTGGTCACGCTGCGCGCCACCCGCCGCGAGCGCATCGAGTTCTGAGCGGGAGACACGACTATGAGCGCACCCATCACGGAGCCGGCGAAGGTCGACGGCGCCGGAGTACCCCCGCAGCGAACAGCCAGGAAGGCCCCGCCACGGCCGGGTGACAAGCGCACCGAGGGCATGGCCCTCAACGTCTTCTCGCACGGCTTCCTGGCCCTGTGGGCGGTCCTGATCATCCTTCCGCTGCTCTGGCTGGTCCTGAGCTCCTTCAAGACCGACGCGCAGATCGGCGGCTCGGCCCTCGGCTGGCCCACGAACTGGCAGCTCGACGTCTTCAGCCGGGCCTGGAACAAGGGCATCGGCGACTACTTCGCCAACACCCTGATCGTGCTGGTCTTCTCCGTCCCGCTGACCATGCTCCTCGGCGCGATGGCGGCGTACGTACTGGCCCGCTACGAGTTCCCGGGCAACCGGCTCGTGTACTACTTCTTCGTCGGCGGGGCCATGTTCCCCGTCTTCCTCGCCCTGGTGCCGCTGTTCTTCATGGTCAAGCGCCTGGACATGCTGAACACGTACCAAGGCCTGATCCTGGTGTACGTCGCCTACTCGCTGCCGTTCACCGTGTTCTTCATGCACGCGTTCTTCCGGACGCTGCCCACGGCGGTCTTCGAGGCGGCGGTGCTCGACGGGGCCTCGCACACCCGGGCGTTCTTCCAGGTCATGCTGCCCATGGCCAAGCCCGGGCTGCTCAGCGTCGGCATCTTCAACGTGCTGGGCCAGTGGAACCAGTACATCCTGCCCTCGGTGCTGATGCAGCCCCAGAGCAGCTCGGACCCGGAGCGCTACGTCCTGACCCAGGGCCTCATCCAGCTCCAGCAGCAGCAGGGGTACGCCACCGATCTGCCCGTCCTGTTCGCCGGCGTGACGATCGCCATGGTCCCCATGCTGATCGTGTACCTGTCCTTCCAGCGTCAGGTCCAGGCAGGTCTCACTTCGGCCACTCTCAAGTAACGAATCGCCCCGTCCGTCACATGCGCCACCTCCGTCACGGGGGTGGCGCACGTGTGTCCGGGTGCGGCCGGGGGTCGAACATGACTGGGCGACCCCGATTTTCGTCAAGGACTTGACTGCGGTAACCCGTTCAGCGGAGCTTGGAGTTCACAACTTGTAAGTGACCGGGGTCCCGTTGACGTGACCCAGATCACACGGGCGGCATCGGGGCCGCCCGGCTGAGGGCAGGAGTGGATGAGTCGATGGAGACTCCGGGGTCGCAGTCGTCGCTGCACCGAGCCAATCTGGAGCGCGTCGTGCGAGCGGTGCGCCTCGCCGGTTCGCTCACGCAGGCGGAGATCGCGAGGGCGACGGGCCTTTCGGCCGCGACCGTTTCCAATATCGTTCGTGAACTCAAGGACGGTGGAACGGTCGAGGTCACACCCACTTCGGCGGGCGGCCGCAGAGCGCGCAGCGTGTCCTTGAGCGGGGACGCCGGGATCGTGATCGGTGTCGACTTCGGGCACACCCATTTGCGCGTCGCTGTCGGAAATCTGGCCCATCAGGTGCTGGCCGAGGAGTCCGAGCCGCTGGACGTGGACGCCTCCGCCGCGCAGGGCTTCGACCGCGCCGAGGAACTGGTCAGCCGCCTGATTGCAGCAACGGGGGTCGACCGTTCCAAAATCGCGGGCGTGGGCCTTGGCGTGCCGGGCCCCATCGACGTGGAATCGGGCACCCTGGGGTCCACCTCGATCCTGCCCGGCTGGACCGGCGCGAGGCCCGCCGAGGAGCTGCGGGGGCGGCTCGGCGTGCCCGTCTACGTGGACAACGACGCCAATCTGGGCGCGCTCGGCGAGATGGTCTGGGGCAGCGGTCGAGGGGTCCGGGATCTCGCCTACATCAAGGTCGCCAGCGGTGTCGGCGCGGGACTGGTCATAGAGGGCAAGATCTACCGCGGCCCGGGTGGCACAGCGGGAGAAATCGGGCATATTACACTTGATGAATCCGGCCCCGTCTGCCGTTGCGGCAACCGCGGCTGCCTGGAGACCTTCGCGGCGGCGCGCTATGTGCTGCCGCTCCTCCAGTCCAGTCATGGTACCGATCTGACCATGGAGGGCGTGGTCAGGCTGGCGCGGGACGGAGATCCGGGCTGCCGTCGGGTGATCGCCGACGTCGGTCGTCACATCGGCAGTGGAGTCGCGAATCTCTGCAATTTGCTGAACCCGAGTCGGGTGGTCCTGGGCGGCGATCTCGCCGAGGCCGGCGAGCTCGTTCTCGGGCCCATCAGGGAGTCTGTCGGCCGCTATGCGATCCCCAGCGCCGCACGTCAACTCTCGGTGTTGCCAGGGGCACTTGGGGGCCGTGCGGAGGTGCTCGGCGCGCTCGCTCTCGCACTCAGCGAGATGGGCGATTCGACCCTTTTGGACGGTTCTCTGTCCGCCGGTACTCCTGCCTTCACTTAGAGAACGCATGGCACCGTTGCCATCTCGTTAAGTATTTACTTCTTGACGTCGCACGTGTGGCCGAGTTGACTCCAGTCCACCTCGGCCGCAACGACGCGGCCTCGTCAGGGAGGTTTAGGAATGAACACGCAGATGCGTCGTGCCGCCGTTGCCGTTGCCGCTGGTGCAATGGCCGTTTCTCTCGCCGCTTGTGGCAGCGCCAAGGAGTCGAGCGGCGACAGCGACAGCTCCGCCAGCTCCGCGAAGAAGGGCGACGCGATCAAGGTCGGTCTGCTCCTTCCGGAGAACCAGACGGCTCGGTACGAGAAGTTCGACAAGCCGCTGATCGAGAAGAAGGTCCAGGAGCTCACGAACGGCAAGGGCGAGGTCGTCTACGCCAACGCCAAGCAGGACGCGAGCACCCAGAACCAGCAGGTCGACACGATGATCACCAACAAGGTGGACGTGCTGATCGTTGACGCTGTGGACGCCGCCGCGATCAAGAGCTCGGTCCAGAAGGCCAAGGACGCCGGCATCCCGGTCGTGGCCTACGACCGCCTCGCGCAGGGCCCCATCTCGGCCTACACCTCGTTCGACAACAAGACGGTCGGCAAGACGCAGGGTGAGGCGCTCCTCACCGCCCTTGGCTCGAAGGCCAAGGACGGCAAGGTCGTCATGATGAACGGTTCGGTCACCGACCCGAACGCCGCTCAGTTCAAGGCCGGCGCCCACGAGGTGCTCGACGGCAAGGTGAACGTCGGCAAGGAGTACGACACCAAGGAGTGGAAGCCGGAGAACGCCAACGCCAACATGGAGGCGGCGATCTCGGCTCTCGGCAAGAAGAACATCATCGGTGTCTACTCCGCGAACGACGGCATGGCCGGCGGTATCATCACCGCGCTGAAGGCCGCCGGCATCAAGGTCCCCGTCACGGGCCAGGACGCCGAGCTCGCGGGTGTGCAGCGCATCCTCGCGGGTGAGCAGTTCATGAGCGTCTACAAGCCGTACGCCCCGGAGGCCGACGCGGCCGCCGAGCTGGCCGTCGCGCTCGCCCAGGGCAAGTCGCTCGACAGCGTCGCCAAGGACAAGGTCGACAGCCCGACCGACAAGCAGATCCCGTCCCTGCTGGTTCCGGTCACCTCGCTGACCAAGGAAAACATCAAGGACACCGTCGTCAAGGACGGCCTGTACACGGTCAACGACATCTGCACCCCGGCGTACGCCGCGGCCTGCAAGAAGGCCGGCCTGCAGTAAACAACCGCGAGTAGCCAAACACGTACGGGAATTCGATACTGAATTCCCGTACGTGTGACTCGTGTGATCCAAAGCTCCTCCGGTGCCCCGCATCCAACAGCCCCGCAAGCTAAGCGGGGCACCGGACGGAACCCCCACCGCAAAATTCTGCACAACCTCCCGCCGGGTCAGGCGGCGAAGGAGATGGTTCACGTGTCCGCTACGCCTGTTCTGGCGTTGCGCGGGGTCTCCAAGCGATTCGGTGCCGTCCAGGCGCTCACCGATGTAGAGCTTGAGGTCCACGCCGGTGAAGTGGTCGCCCTGGTGGGCGACAACGGCGCCGGAAAGTCCACGCTGGTCAAGACGATCGCCGGCGTGCACCCCATCGATGAGGGATCCATCGAGTGGGACGGCAAGGGCGTTCAGATCAACCGCCCGCACGACGCCCAGAACCTGGGCATCGCGACGGTCTACCAGGACCTCGCGCTCTGCGACAACATCGACGTCGTAGGAAACCTCTACCTGGGACGCGAGCTCAAGAAGCGCGGTGTCCTGGACGAGGTCGAGATGGAGCGGCGCTCCCGCGAGCTGCTGGACACGCTGTCGATCCGCATCCCCAGCGTCCGCATCCCGATCGCCTCGCTCTCCGGCGGTCAGCGCCAGACCGTGGCGATCGCCCGTTCGATGCTCGGTGAGCCCAAGCTCGTCATCCTCGACGAGCCCACCGCGGCCCTCGGCGTCGAGCAGACCGCCCAGGTCCTCGACCTGGTCGAGCGTCTGCGCGAGCGGGGCCACGCCGTGATCCTCATCAGCCACAACATGGCTGACGTGAAGGCCGTGGCCGACAAGGTCGCCGTTCTGCGTCTGGGACGCAACAACGGCATCTTCGAGGTCAAGTCGACCTCCCAGGAAGAGATCATTTCCGCCATCACGGGCGCCACGGAGAACGCCGTGACCCGTCGTGCGGCGCGCAGCGGGGAGGCTCAGAAGTGAGCATCGACAAGACTTCTGAGGCCGGTTCCCACGAGGTGGCGAACCCCGAGGCGGCCGCCAAGGCCGTCACCGCCGTCGACCCGCGCCTGCTCGTCCGCGAGCAGGGTTTCGCCGGTTACGTCGGCGAGTTCAAGCGCAAGATGAAGTCCGGTGACCTGGGTTCCATCCCGGTCGTCATCGGCCTGATCGTCATCTGGGCGATCTTCGCGAGCCTGAACGAGAACTTCCTCACCGCGGGCAACCTCTCCGACATCTCCGTCGCCATGGTCGGCACGGGCATGATCGCGGTCGGCATCGTCTTCGTGCTGCTGCTCGGTGAGATCGACCTGTCGGTCGGTTCGCTCTCCGGTCTGGCCGGCGCCACGTTCGCCGTGCTCAGCGTCACGCACGGCATGAACGAGTGGCTGGCGTTCGTCCTGGCCATCCTCACCGGCACGGCCGCCGGTGCGATCCAGGGCTTCGTCTTCGCGCGTATCGGTGTGCCGGCCTTCGCCGTCACCCTGGCGGGTCTGCTGTTCTGGAACGGCTTGATGCTCCAGATCCTCGGCAGCAACGGCACCATCAACCTGGACAGCGAGGGCGTCGTCGCCAAGCTGACCAGCTACTACTTCACCGATGTCGCCGCCGCCTACGTGCTCGCGGTCGTCGTGACCGCCGGGTTCTTCGTCAGCTCGTTCCTCGGCAACAAGCGCCGCGAGGCGGCCGGTGTGCCGTCCCGTCCGGTGAGCGAGACCATCGCCCGCACGGTGCTGCTGGGTATCCTCAGCTTCGGCGTGGCGATCATGTACAACCAGTACAAGGGTCTGCCGCTCGCCGTGGTGATCTTCCTCGCGGTCCTGCTGGTCACGGACTTCGTGCTGCGCCGTACCGCCTTCGGCCGGAAGATCTTCGCGCTCGGTGGCAGCGTCGAGGCCTCTCGCCGCGCCGGTATCAACGTCGAGCTGATCCGCATCTCGGTCTTCTCGATCTCCGGCACCTTCGCCGCCGTCGGCGGTCTGTTCATCGCCTCGAAGATCGCCTCCGCCAACCAGGGCGCGGGCGCCGGTGACCTCCTGATGAACGCCATCGCGGCGGCCGTCATCGGTGGCACCAGCCTCTTCGGTGGTCGCGGCCGCACCTGGAACGCCCTGCTGGGTGTTCTGGTGATCGTCTCGATCCAGTACGGTCTGGCCCTGCAGGGCATCGCCTCGCCGGTCCAGTACATGATCACCGGTGGCGTTCTGCTCGCCACGGTCGTCATCGACGCCGTCACCCGCAAGACCCAGAAGACCGCGGGTCGCGCGTAGGGTTCCCACCCACCCAGGCCTGTGCCCGGCGCCAATGGCGGCGCCGGGCACAGTCACGTCCGGACGGGAACACGTGTTCCCGTCCGGTTGGGCCGTTCGTGTGGCGTAGATCGCCAGACCCGGCCCGCGCCCGAAAAGGCGGAACATTAGACTCGACGAACCCGGCAAGAGCTCGATCACTGCAAGGAGGCACGGGTGGCGCTGCTGACCCGCATCACGGGACCGCGCGATCTGGACCGGCTGACTCTGGAGCAGCTCGACCAGCTGGCCGAGGAGATCCGGACCTTCCTCGTCGACGCGGTCTCCAAGACCGGCGGCCACCTCGGCCCCAACCTCGGTGTCGTGGAGCTGACCATCGCCCTGCACCGCGTCTTCGAGTCACCGAAGGACAGAGTGCTGTGGGACACGGGCCACCAGTCCTACGTCCACAAGCTGCTCACCGGCCGCCAGGACTTCTCCCGGCTGAAGATGAAGGGCGGCCTGTCGGGCTACCCCGCGCAGGCCGAGTCCGAGCACGACGTCATCGAGAACTCGCACGCCTCCACGGTCCTCGGCTGGGCCGACGGACTGGCGAAGGCGAACGAGGTCCTCGGCAGGAACGACCACGTGGTCGCCGTCATCGGTGACGGCGCGCTCACCGGCGGCATGGCCTGGGAGGCGCTGAACAACATCGCCGACGCCAAGGACCGCCCGCTGATCATCGTCGTCAACGACAACGAGCGCTCGTACGCGCCGACCATCGGCGGCCTCGCGAACCATCTGGCGACCCTGCGCACCACGGACGGCTACGAGCGCTTCCTGGCCCGCGGCAAGGACCTCCTGGAGCGCACGCCGGTCGTCGGCAAGCCGCTCTACGAGACCCTGCACGGCGCGAAGAAGGGCCTGAAGGACTTCATCGCCCCGCAGGGCATGTTCGAGGACCTCGGCCTGAAGTACGTCGGCCCGATCGACGGCCACGACATCGAGGCCCTGGAGTCGGCGCTCGCCCGCGCCAAGCGCTTCGGCGGCCCGGTCATCGTGCACTGCCTCACCGAGAAGGGCCGCGGCTACCAGCCGGCCCTCCAGGACGAGGCCGACCGCTTCCACGCCGTCGGCAAGATCCACCCGGACACGGGCCTGCCGATCGCCTCCTCCGGCGCGGACTGGACCTCCGTCTTCGGCGAGGAGATGGTGGCGCTCGGCAAGGAGCGCGAGGACATCGTCGCGATCACCGCCGCGATGCTCCAGCCGGTCGGCCTCGACCGGTTCGCCAAGGCGTTCCCCCAGCGGGTCTACGACGTCGGCATCGCCGAGCAGCACGCCGCCGTCTCCGCGGCGGGCCTCGCCACCGGCGGACTGCACCCCGTCTTCGCCGTCTACGCGACCTTCCTGAACCGCGCCTTCGACCAGGTCCTGATGGACGTGGCCCTGCACAAGTGCGGCGTCACCTTCGTCCTGGACCGCGCCGGTGTCACCGGCACCGACGGCGCCTCGCACAACGGCATGTGGGACATGTCCATCCTCCAGGTCGTCCCGGGCCTCAGGCTCGCGGCACCGCGCGACGCCGACCAGGTGCGTGCCCAGCTGCGCGAGGCCGTCGAGGTGACGGACGCGCCCACCGTGGTGCGCTTCTCCAAGGGCGCGGTCGGCCCGGCCGTCCCCGCCGTGGGCCGGATCGGCGGCATGGACGTCCTGCGGGAGCCCGGCACCGACGCGCCCGACGTCCTGCTGGTCTCCGTCGGCGCGCTGGCCCCGATGTGCCTGGAGATCGCCGCTCTGCTGGACCGCCAGGGCATCTCCACCACCGTCGTGGACCCGCGCTGGGTCAAGCCGGTGGACGAGGCCATGGCGCCGCTCGCCGAGCAGCACCGCGTGGTCGTCACCGTCGAGGACAACTCCCGGGTCGGCGGTGTCGGCTCGGCGATCGCCCAGGCCCTGCGCGACGCGGACGTCGACGTCCCGCTGCGCGACTTCGGCATCCCGCCGCGCTTCCTCGACCACGCCTCCCGCGCCGAGGTCATGGCCGAGATCGGGCTGACCGCGCCGGACATCGCCCGGCAGGTCACCGGCCTCGTCGCCAAGCTCGACGGCCGGTACGAGCGCACCACGGCGCAGGCCGTGGACGCCGTACAGCCCGCGCGCGACTGACGCCTCCGGGACACGGCCGATGGGCCGGTTTCAGCACCCTGTACGGGTGGTGAAACCGGCCCATCTGCGTGATCCGGGCCGCGTCGGGGCATACGTGCTACCTGCCCTCTCGATCATGTCGAGGACGACAAGCGTGGGAGGTACGTCCGTGAGCAACACCCTCTTCAGGACGAAAAGGGTCGAACAATCGATCTTGGACACCGAGGAACCGGAGCACGCGCTCAAGAAGTCGCTGTCCGCTCTGGACCTCACCGTCTTCGGCGTCGGTGTCATCATCGGCACCGGCATCTTCGTCCTCACCGGCAAGGTGGCCAAGGAGAACGCGGGGCCCGGCGTCTCGCTGGCCTTCGTCGCCGCGGGTGTCGCGTGCGCGCTGGCGGCCCTCTGCTACGCGGAGTTCGCGTCCACGGTCCCGGTCGCGGGGTCCGCGTACACGTTCTCCTACGCCTCACTCGGCGAGCTGCCCGCCTGGATCATCGGCTGGGACCTGGTCCTGGAGTTCGCGCTCGGTACGGCGGTGGTGGCCGTCGGCTGGTCGGGCTACGTGCGCTCGCTGATGGACAACGCGGGCTGGCACATGCCCGAGGCGCTCAGCGGGCGCGAGGGGGCGGACGGGTTCGGCTTCGACATCCTCGCCTCCGCGCTGGTGCTGGTGCTCACCGCCATTCTCGTCATCGGCGTGAAGCTCTCCGCCCGGATCACCACGCTGGTCGTCGCGATCAAGGTCACCGTCGTCCTGGTCGTGATCATCGCGGGCGCCTTCTTCATCAACGGCGACAACTACAAGCCGTTCATCCCCAAGGCGCAGGCCGTGGAGGCGGGCGGCGGCATCAAGTCACCGCTGATCCAGCTCATGTTCGGCTGGGCGCCGACCAACTTCGGCGTGATGGGCATCTTCACCGCGGCCTCCGTGGTGTTCTTCGCCTTCATCGGCTTCGACGTGGTCGCCACGGCCGCCGAGGAGACGAAGAACCCGCAGCGGGACATGCCGCGCGGCATCCTCGGCTCGCTGATCATCTGCACCACGCTCTACGTCCTCGTGTCGATCGTGGTCACGGGCATGCAGCACTACAGCAAGCTGTCCGTCGACGCCCCGCTCGCCGACGCGTTCAAGGCCACCGGGCACCCCTGGTACGCGGGCTTCATCAGCTTCGGCGCCGCCGTCGGACTGACCACGGTCTGCATGATCCTGCTGCTCGGCCAGACCCGTGTCTTCTTCGCGATGAGCCGCGACGGACTGCTGCCGCGCTTCTTCTCCCGCGTGCACCCGAAGTTCCGCACCCCGCACCGGCCGACCATCCTGCTCGGTGTGATCATCGCGATCCTCGCGGGCTTCACCAGCCTCAGCGAGCTGGCCGAACTGGTCAACATCGGCACGCTCTTCGCCTTCATCGTGGTCGCGATCGGCGTCGTCGTCCTCCGCCACACCCGCCCCGACCTGCCCCGCGCCTTCCGCACCCCGCTGGTGCCGTGGGTGCCGATCCTGTCGGTCCTCGCGACGCTGTGGCTGATGCTGAACCTGCCCGCGGAGACCTGGCTGCGGTTCGCGATCTGGATGGTCGTCGGCATCGTCGTCTACTTCCTCTACGGGCGCCGGCACAGCCTCCTGGAGCTCCGCCCGGAGAAGGGTTCGGACGGCACCCGGACCCCGCCCGGCGGCACGGCCGGGTAACCCTCGAAGACGTCCAGGTCGGCCCCGTGACTCCCGCGCCCCGGCGGGCGGGCACGGGGCCGCCGTACGTCGCGGACCCACCCGGACGCGCGAGGACGCAGCCGTCCGCCGCCGGTTTCCGCGGTAGGTGCACCGGCAGAAGCCGGGGGACCGCCCGCGGCGGGGCGTGGTCCGGCGCGGAGCGGTGCGCGAGGCCCGGCACCTGGGGGTGCGGGTGCGGCGCGAGCCGGTCAGTCCTCCGGCACCGGGCGTACCGTCCGGGGGCCCGTGACCTTCGCGCCCAGTTCGCCCACCCGCCGCCGCAGTTCGCGGTCCGCCGTGACGACCAGGCGGGGGCGGTCGGGCGCCTCGGCGACGAGCTCCACGATCCGGTCGTCACCGTGGCCCGGGGCCTCGTCCACCCGGACGCCGGGGACCGGGGCCACGCCCCGGGCGACGCCCTCCACGACGAGGACGATGTCCAGCGGACCGGGATGACCGGGCACTCCGGCCTCCGCCAGACCGGCCAGCCGGTCCCGGAGCCGCACGGCCGCCCCGCGCCGGTCGCGCCACCAGCCGTCGGGCACGGATCCGACCACGTTGGCACCGTCCACGATGAGCAGAGTCGTCATGGCCTCACCCTGCCAGAGGTCCGCCGGCCCGGCCGGGCGTCACGACGGACACGGCCGCGGCGCTCGGCCACGGACGGCTCCCACGCCGGGCCGCGGCGCGGCGCCGAGCGCCGGTGAACGGCCGGCGGCGGGCGGGGCGTCGGACCCGGTGGGCGGCATGCCCCCGGATCACCGGGCGGGCGGCCCCCGATTAAGGTGAACCGGTGAACGTCGACTGGCTCATACGCGGTCGCGACGGCAGGCTCAGCGTGTACCTGCTGTCGGAGGCCACCGTCCGCTGCCGGGCGGAGCACGGACCCGGCGGCCCCTGGGGTTCTCCCCGCACGGTGGGCGGCGATCAGCGCCTGCACTCCGTACTGGCCCTGGGTCAGGGACCCGATCGCTACACCCATCTGGTCTCCTGGCGCCCGACGGTCAAGGACCAGTCGGGTCTCGTCCACTCGACCCACTTCCGGCCGGACCTCGCCGCCCTCGACTGGAACCCGATCGGGCACCCCGACCGCACCGGGGACCGGACGGGCAACCCCGCCGTCGCGGTCGACGCGCAGGGGCGCGCCCATGTCTTCGTGCGCAACAAGAGCGGCGGAGTCGGCATGATCGCCCAGAAGGAGAAGGGCGGCTGGGGGCCCTGGCACGACCTCAAGGGGCACGACGTACGGGGGGAGCTGGCGGCCGTGACCGGGATGTCCGGCCGTGTCGAGCTCTACGCGGCCGTGTCGGGCGGTGTTCTGCACTGGAGCCAGGAGGAGCCGGGCGCGGTGCCCGCCCTGGACGAGGCACTGGAGGCGCCGGTCCGCCCGGACACCCTCCAGGCGCTCGCCACCTCCGCCGGCTCCACCACGCTCTTCTTCACCGACGACTCCGGCGACGTGTGCGCCTGGCGTCCGGGCACCAGGCCGGTGCCCCTGCTGACCGCGGCGGGCCCGGGCCCCGTCCGTGTCATCCGCTGCGAACTCGACGGTCACGACTGCACGTTGCTCGCTCAGCGCGCGGCGAGCGGCCGGGTGGCCTTCGCCGCCTATCCGACCGAGGACGAGTCGGCGGGCGCCTGGTGGACGGAGTCGGGGCCCGAACTCCCCGCCGACGCCCTGCTGTCGCTGGCGGAGGACGAGGCGGGCCGGGTGGTCGCCGCGACGCTCTCCCCGGGAACCGGCGAACTCCGCGTCACCCGGCGCAAGGACGAGCCCGGGATCGCCCTGGAGGCCTGGCGGGCGGTCTGACGACGGCGACCCCGCGGGGCCGTCGCGGCACATACGCCAACACCGCCGTACCGGGAGCCGGTACGGCGGTGAGGCGGTTCAACCGTGCGTGAGCGAGGCCGAGTCGATCCCGCGCGAGGAGCCCGGCCGGCGCGCGACGGGTCAGGAACTCCCGCCGGTGGCGGGCGACTTCTTCGCCGACTCGGGGATCACGGAGTCGGTGCGCAGCGCCTTCCACAGGGCCGACGCCTGCGGTTCGGCCGCCACCACCCGGTTCGGGTCGGCCTTGTCGTACGCCACCGGGAGCATGATCGTGTCCATGGTGGCCGGGTCGACGCCGTTCATGCTCCGGCCGAAATCGGCCAGCGCCGTGAGCGAGGCGAGGTCGGAGTCGGTGGTGAGGGCCTGGGTCAGACTGTCGGCGATCTTGTACGTCTTCGTCGGACTGCCCAGCAGGTCCTGCTTCTTGATCTCGGACAGCAGCGCGATCATGAACTGCTGCTGGAGGCCGATGCGTCCGAGGTCGCTGCCGTCGCCGATGCCGTGCCGGGTCCGCACGAACTCCAGGGACTGCGTGCCGTTCAGCTGGTGCGTGCCCGCGGCGAGGTCCAGGCCGCTGGAGCTGTCGTGGATGGCCTTGTCGACGGTGACGGTCACGCCGCCTATCGCGTCCACCAGGCCCTTGAAGCCGGCGAAGTCGATCTCCATGTAGTGGTCCATGCGGATCCCGGAGATCTTCTCCACCGTCTTCACCACACAGGCCGAACCGACCTGGGAGTAGATGGAGTTGAACATCACGCGCTGAGCGGAGGGGACCTTCGAACCGTCCGCCCTGGTGCACTCGGGGCGGGTCACCAGGGTGTCACGCGGGATGCTGACCGCGACGGCCTTCTGGCGGCCCTCGGGTATGTGCATCACCAGCGCGGTGTCGGAACGCGCCCCGGAGACGTTGCCCGTCTTGAGTGCGGCGTTGGCGCCCGCGCGCGAGTCGGATCCGAGGACCAGGATGTTCTGTCCCGAGGTGGGCAGCTTCTCCGGCCGGTCGTCGCCGATGGCCTTGTCGAGGTCGACGCCCTTGATGTTGCCGTCGAGGTCGCTGTAGAGCCAGTAACCCGTCCCGCCGGCCGCGAGGACCAGGACGGTCAGACCCAGCAGGATCTTCCTGCCGATGCGACGGCCGCCGGCGCGCTCGCGCTTGGCTCCCCGCCGTCCGCCGCCGCCCTTTCGCGGCGCTTCGGATGCGGTGGTCTGGGGCGTCGGGACGTGGCTCATCCTGGTCCGGGTCCTAGCTGCTCGTGCCCTGATGCGGGCGGATGTCGATGGCTCGAGGACTCGGGTGGGGGAGTGGCCGGTCCGTGGTGCGCGCGGTCGGTCCCGCGCTGTAAGCCGATGATCAAATTATGGACAAGAGGTGGTGAATTTGTGAACAAACACTGAACGAATAGTATGCATTCTATGACTTGGCTGATCACTGGCGGTGCGGGGTTCATCGGAGCCCATGTCGTCCGCGCCATGCTCGCGGCCGGCGAGCGTGTCGCCGTGTACGACGACCTCTCCACGGGCGACCCCGCCCGCGTCCCCGAAGGGGTGCCCTTCGTCAAGGGCTCCGTGCTGGACGCGGACCTTCTCCGCCGTACCCTGCCCGAACTGGGCATCTCCGGCGTGGTCCACCTGGCCGCGAAGAAGCAGGTCGGGGAGTCGGTCGAACGGCCGCTGTACTACTACCACGAGAACGTCCAGGGCCTCGCGACCCTCCTGGAGGCCGCCGCCGAAGCCGGCGTGCGGCGCTTCCTGTTCTCCTCCTCGGCGGCCGTGTACGGCATGCCCGACGTGGACCTGGTGACGGAGGACACTCCCTGCGCGCCCGTCAACCCGTACGGCGAGACGAAGCTCGCGGGGGAGTGGCTGGTGCGCGCGACCGGCCGGGCGCACGGTATGGCCACCGTGTGCCTGCGTTACTTCAACGTCGCCGGAGCGGCCGGAGCAGACCTCGCCGACACCGGGGTGTTCAACCTCGTGCCGATGGTGTTCGAGAAGCTCACTCAGGGGGCCGCGCCGGTGGTCTTCGGCGACGACTACGACACCGCGGACGGCACCTGCGTACGTGACTTCATCCACGTCGAGGACATCGCCTCCGCCCACCTCGCCGCCGCGCGCGCCCTGTCCGCCCGGGAGCCGGGCAGCGATCTGACGGTCAACATCGGCCGTGGTGAGGGCGTTTCCGTGCGCGAGATGATCGCGCTGATCGGCGACGTGACCGGCTACGGAGCCGAGGCCGCGCCGGTGTCCGCCCCGCGCAGGCCGGGCGACCCGGCCCGGGTCGTCGCGTCGGCCGGCCGTATCCGCGCCGAACTCGACTGGAGCGCGCGGTACGACGCCCGGGCGATGGTGACCTCCGCGTGGGAAGGCTGGTGCCTCCGCCACCCGGAAGCCCGCCGCTGAACCCTGGCGGACTCCACGGCCCCGCCGTCGCCCGGCGGGACCGGGAGCGGACCGGGATCGAGGCCGAGGCCGTGGCCGACGGGTTCTCCCCGGCGGTGAGGTCCGCGGGCCAGGGCGCCCGGCTCAGCGGTCCGGTCCTCCCGGGCCGAGGTCCCGGCCGAAGGTGAGCCCTGATCCGGGCTCTTCGGCGCCGGCCGGGTGACCGCCCCCCGAGACCAGGATCAGCGAGCCCGCACGCACGGGCTCCCGCGCGGCGGTATCGCACGTGTGACGTAGTGAAGGGCGGTGCGCCCCCGGCCCGGCCGGGGCCGCACCGGTAGGAAGGAAGACGACGGACATGAGGGCCGACACCGCGCGGAACGACGCGCGACGGCGACAGTCGGCCGAAGGCGAGGCAGCGGGCCACGCCGGCCGGCTCCCCGCCGTACTGTCGGGGCCGTGGCTGGTACCGGGGCACGACGGCCGGCTCATCGCGTACGCGCAGGTGGACCAGGCCGTGCTGCGCTGGACGGAGCGAAGCCCCGGCGGTCCGGACTGGACCGGCCCGGATGTCCTGCCCGCCGAGGGAATCACCGAGCTCACGGTCGCGCAGGGCCGTAACCGCTACGTCCAGCTGCTGGGCCGGCGGGTGCGTGACGGCGGCGACGGTCCCCCCGCGGTGGACCTCGTCTACGCGATCCAGTACCAGGCGGGCCGCCCGCTGAGCGAGTGGCGTTCGGTCGGCAACCCGCACGGCAAGCGCGAACGCACCGCGCAGATGGGCGCGCCGGCCGCCGCGGTGGACACGGCGGGCGCGCTCCACGTGTTCGTGGCCACGGCCGAGGGCCATGTGGCGATGCGGCGCGAGGACGCCTCGGGCCGCTGGGAGCCCTGGCTCGACCTCAAGGTGACCGCGGCCCTGGACGTCCCGGCCGCGGTCGCCACCTCCACCGGGCACGTCGAACTCCTCGCCCCCACCTCCACCGGTGCCCTGACGTGGTATCAGAGGAGTCCGGGCGCGGTGCCGGAACGCGGCCACGACCTCGACGTCGTGCCGCTGCCCGGCTCGGTGACCGCGGTGGAGACCTCGCCCGGACGCGTGACCTACTACCTGACCGATCTGGTCGGCGCCGGCATCGTCGCCGTACGCCCTGGGGAATGGCCGGTGCCGATCGGCGGGAATCCCGGTGACGGACGCCACGCGGCACTCGCCACCACTCTCGACGGATACCCCTGCACCGTGCTCGCGCACCGGGACGCCGGGGGCCGGATCGTGCTGGGCGTCTGTGTCGCGGAGGACGAGCGCAACGGGGTGTGGTGGACCGACACGGGCACCGTCTGCCAGGGCGACCCCGTGCTCGCCCGCGACGGCCGGGGGCGGGTCGTCGTCCTCGCCGTGGCCGGAGACGGCACACTGACCCTGGCCCGTCAGGAGGACGGTCCGGGACTGACACTGGGCGACTGGATCACCATATGACCGCGCCGGGAACCGCTTCCGCGCCGAGGGACGTGAGGACATGAGGCGAAAGCCCGACCGCAGGCCGGGAGCCGGAGCCGCCGTGGGCGACGCACCGGACGGCCGCGGCCATGTGGTCGCGGTGGTCGTCCCGGAACCCTCCGCCGCCGTGCCGCTCGTCGAACGGGAGGAGCCCGGCGCCGAGATCGCCGTGGTCTGTCTGCGGGCGGGTACGAAGGAGGACCGGGCGGCGCTCGACCGGGCCCTGTCGGCTGCCGGCGCACGCGGCTGCCGGACGGCGGGCGGCCCGCGCGTGGTGGACGCCGAGGGCGCGGACGCCGTGGCGGCGCTGACCGAGGAGTTGCGCGCGATCGGCCCGGAGCGGCTGCACACGCTGGACCCCGATCCCGTCCACGTCTCCATCGACGACACGAGCGGGGTGCCGTCGTACGGCGTGCCGTCCGCGCACGCCGAGACCGCCGCGCTCGCGCTCGCCGCGGCCCGCGCCCTGCAGCTCCGGACGGGACGGCCGCTGTTCGCCGACTGCCGTCGCGGGGAGGCGGACCCGCTGCTCGGGATCGCCGCGGCCCGGCGCCACCCGGCACCCGTGAACTGGTTGTCCGCCGGCCTCGACGGGCGGCTGACCGCGTTCCTGCCCACGGCCGCGGGCGTGGCGCGCTGGTACGAGGAAGTGCCCGGCGGGGCGTGGCACGGACCGGAGGTGGTGGAAGGCTCCGGTCTGCTGCCGGGACTCGCGGTGGTGCCGGATCCGCACGGGATGCCGCACCTGTTCGCGCTGCGCCGCACCATCCGGGGCGCCGGTGAGGTGCATGTCGAGGTCGTGCACGCGGCCCAGTACCGCACCGGACGGTCACTGACCCCCTGGCACTCGCTCGGCGGCCCGAACGCCGGCGCGTGGCGCAAGGGACGCGAGGTCGGTTTTCCCACGGCCGCGTTCGACGCCGCCGGCCGGCTCTTCGTGTTCGTGCGCAACTTCGGGCACAGCATCAGCTATCGCTGCCGTTCGACGGACGGCAGCTGGACGGGGTGGCAGCACCTCGGCGGCACCCGGGTCTCCGACGAACTGCTCGCGGTGACGGCCGGTCACGGCGGGGTCGAGGTCTTCGCGCGGGCGCGGGACGCGGCCGCCGTGGTGCGCTGGTACCCGGGACCGGGCGGCGCCTGGACCGAGGACCGGACGGTCCCGTTCGCCGTGCGCCCCGGCACCCTGGGGCCCGCGCCGGAACCGGGCGCGGTGCTCTTCCGCGATCTGCGCACCGGGGACGCCTCGTACTGGAGTCCCGGCACCCCGGCTCCCTGCTCGCTCGGTGACGCCGAGGGGGAGGGGCCGACGGCCGTCGCGCGCAGCGTCGAAGTGGACGGCTGGGCCCACTCGGTCCTGGTCCGCCCGGACACGCACGGTGCGTGCGTGACGGGCGTGTACCCGCGGGGGCGGGCCGACATGGGCGTGTGGTGGCAGGACCTCGGCGCGTCCTCGTACGCCGCGCCCGCCGCGGCCGTGAGCCGGACGGGACAGCTGACCGTGGCGACCCGGGCTCCCGGCGGCCGACTGCTGCTGGCCAGGCGTCAGGAGGACCGGCCCGGCCTCGCCTTCGGCGGCTGGCGGCCGGCGGACGGCTGATCCGGCTCCGTCGGCGGCCCGGTGGATGGCTTGTTCTCGACTGCGCACCCTTCGGTAGGTGATGCGCCGTTTTGGTGCGCTCTGGTACGGGAGTGGGGAGAGCCGTTCCATGCGGCGCCGACGGCTGCGGAGCGTGAAGATCAGAAATGGTTGTATGGGGAATCTGTGATCAACGTCGCGGTCAATCACAGGTAAATGTGCGCCTTCATGCAGGTGAAGGCTTGTTAAAGTTCAGGTCGCTCTTGTGGTGATCCTGTGAATGCGTGGACTTGCCTGTGAGCCCCCTGGGATGCGCGTCAGCACCTACGGGGTACTTCGTCCTGTCTCATGGGTGACTGAGGGGTTATGTCCAGGCTATCGTTGCGGGCTGTCCAAAAACTGACCTGCAAGAAGCGCGATGCCTGGTGGACGGTCCTTCTGGTCGACCCCGTCGCCACACGGCTGCTGCTCGTCTTCGCCCGCTTCCGGTTCATCACGCCGAACGGGGTCACCTGGGCCGCGCTGTTCATCGGAACCGGTTCGGCCGCCCTCTTCCTGAAGGGCGACCGCGACTCCCTGCTGCTCGGCGCCCTGCTGTACCACGTGAGCTTCATCCTCGACTGCATCGACGGCAAACTAGCCCGCCTCAAGGGCAACGGAAGCGTCTTCGGCGGCTGGCTCGACTACGTCTTCGACCGCATCCGCGTGCTGTTCTGCGCCCTCGCCCTGATGGGCGGCCAGTTCCTGCGTACGGACGACGAGCGCTACCTCGTGGCCGCCCTCGGCGTGGTCTTCCTCGACATGCTGCGCTACGTCGACGCCCTGCAGATCTTCAAGATGCGCCAGTCGATGCGTACGAAGATCGAGAAGGTCACCCGGGAGCGCGCGGCGGCCGAGCAGGCCGAGCGGGACGCCCGGGCCGAGGCGCAGGGTCCGCAGGTCGTCTTCATGGAGGACCTGCTGCGGGACAACCCGCACGCCTCCGCGGAGACCCTGCGCGAGGAGGCCGGCGCGCCGAACGTCGTCGACCTGCACGAACAGTTCCGCGACCAGTTCCCCTGGTACACCCGCCTCCGCCGGGCCATGCTGCGCACCCGGATCCGCCCCCACCTGATCAGCGGCATCGAGTTCCAGATGTTCATCTTCATCGTGGGCCCGCTGATCGGGCGGATCCTGTGGACCACCGCGGTCTCGGCCGCCCTGCTGATGCTCTTCGAGCTCGTCATCATGTACAAGTTCCTGCTCTCCACCCGCGACTTCACCCGCGTCATGGAGGATCTCAGCGTCGCCCCGGCCGCCGGCGGGACCATCGCCCCGCAGCTGCACCGGGGCCGCCACCGCCGCGCCGTGCAGGAGGCCCTGGAGGCCGACGAGCGTCCCCCGGCGCCGCGGCCGGAGGACGACCCCGGATTCTGGGCCTATCCGCAGCCGGACGCCTACTTCCAGAACCCCGATCCCTTCCATCCGACCGAAGCACTCCCCCGCATCCCCAGCCCGCACGGCGACACCATGCCGCTCACCCAGTTCGGGAGGCCGTTGCCGGACGAGCGGCACGGAACACCGGGGGTCTGGGAGAACTCTCGATGAGAAGCAGCGCAGGACAGCCCCAGATGCAACAGGTACAGGACGGCGACAACTCCTGGGTCACCGTGGTCATCCCCGCGTACAACGCGGCCACGACCATCGGCAAGGCACTCCAGTCCGCTGTGAACCAGACGTACGAACTGGTCGAGGTCATCGTCGTCGACGACGCCTCGACCGACGGCACGATCGAGGTGGTCGCCAACTTCGCCGGCCACAACCCGCGGGTGCGGGTGCTGCGCCGCAAGGAGAACAGCGGCGGCGTCGGCGCCCCCCGCAACTGGGGCATCGCCCAGGCCGCCGGACGCTGGGTGATGTTCCTCGACGCCGACGACGAACTGCCGCCCCGGGCCTGCGAACGGCTGGTCGCCGCCGCCCTGGAGAGCGGCAGCGACATCACCGCGGGCAAGGCGGTACGCGTCAACCGGGACACCGGCGACTCCGCGCCCTGGGCGCCGGAGGTCTACGCGATGGGCCGTACCGTCCCGGGACTGGAGGAGTTCCCGCTCCTGCTCTCCGACCCCATCGCCGCCGCCAAGCTCTACAGCGTGGAGTTCCTGCGCTCGGCCGGAGTGTGGTTCCCCGAGGGCGTCTTCTACGAGGACACGTACTTCTCCACGGTCGCGGGCTGCCTGGCCCGGGGCATCACCGTCATCACCGACCCCGTCTACCGCTGGATGTGGGAGACCGACGGCGCCTCCATCACCGGCCGCACCGGGGAGCTGCGCAGCATCACGGACCGCATCGCGGTGCACCGGGCCACGGACCAGTTCCTGCTGGAGCGGGGCCTGTGGTCGCTCAAGGCCCGCAAGGACGCCAAGTTCCTCACCCACGACCTGCGTCTGTACATGCGGGCCCTCGCCGAGGGCGACGCCGAGTTCCAGCAGCGCTTCGCCGACCTGGTCAGCTCCTACCTGTTCTCCCTGAGCGAGGAGGCCTTCGAGCTGTGCGGCCCGGTGGACCGGGTGCGCGCCTATTTCCTGATGTACGAGGAGATCGAGGCCGCCCTGACCACGCTGGACTACACCCAGCGCAAGAGCGTCTTCTCCTCCCACATGGTCGAGGAGGACGGCCGGGTCTACTGGTCGGCCGACCATCTGCACCTGCCGGGCGCCCGCCGCATGCTGGACGTGACCGAACTGGACCTGGCCGCCGCCACGGTGTCGCAGATCCCGCTCTTCGCCCAGCTCAACAGCTGGCGCGTCGAGGGCACGGAGCTGACGTACGAGGGCGAGCTCGTCAACCGCTTCGCGCGGATCGGCGCCGGTGACTCCCTCTCGCTGTCCCTGGCCGTGCGCAACCGGCACACCAAGCAGGATGTCGTGGTCCCGATCCCCGAGGTCTCCGTCGACGAGCGCCTGGTGGCCTTCTCCGGCCGGGCCGACCTGATCCGGCTGCTCGGCGAGGACATCTCCGACAGCACGGTGTGGAACGTCTCGGTCATCGTCGAGTGGAACCGCAGTCGCTCCCGTTCCGCCCTGAACGTGCGCGACATCGTCCTGGAGGGTCTGACCTTCACCCACGAGGGCGAGGAGCGCGAGGGCTACCGCACGGTCAGCGGCAACCTCGCCTTCCGGTCCGCGACGGCCGGCCGGCGCAGCTTCGAGTCCGAACAGAGCGACCCGGACGCCCCGTGGATGTGGTGGCGCGACCGCGTCCACCCGCCGATCCGTCAGCTCCCCCGCCGCTTCGAGCTCGCGGTCGTCGTGCCCTGCTACAACGTCGCCAAGTACCTCGACGACTGCCTCGGCTCCCTCGCCGCCCAGCGCGGCTTCGCCGCCACCCAGGTCATCCTGGTCGACGACGGCGCGACCGACGAGACGCCGCAGATGCTGGAACGTTTCGCCAGCCACTACGCCAACGTCACCGTCATCCACCAGCGCAACGGCGGCCTGGGCAACGCCCGCAACACCGGACTCGACCAGGTCGTCGCCCCGTACGTCACCTTCCTCGACTCGGACGACATCCTCGGCGAGGACGCCCTGGCCGCGATGACCGAGGCCGCCCACCGCAACGGCTCCGACGTCGTCATGGGCGACCTCGTCAACTTCCCCGACCGGCCCTACGGTCCGTGGAAGGACTACTTCGGCCACGGCGACCGCCTCATCGAGGACTTCGCCGAGACACCCGACATGATCTTCAGCGGCTCGGCCTGCAACAAGCTGTTCAGCACCGGACTGCTGCGCGGCCTCGGTCTGCGCTTCGGCGAGGGCGTGCACTTCGAGGACGCCTGGCTGACCCTGCCGGCGATGCTGCGCGCGCGGTCCATCAGCCTCGTCGACCGGCCCGTCTACTGGTACCGGGGCCGCCCCGACGGCTCGTCCATCATGGACTCGCTGTGGAGCAAGCCCGCCAACTACCGCGACCACCTGCGGCTCAACCACTTCCTGCTGGACCTCAGCGCCGCCGAGCGCCCCGAGATCCGCCGCATGTTCCAGCGCTACGCCGCCCGCACGTACAAGGGCTTCCTGTGCAACGCCCGCAATGTCATGGGCCGTACACAGCTGGCCGAGATGTTCCCCGACATTCACCATCACTACGCGCAGATCCCCGACGACGTGATCGTCGAGTTCGTCACGAGCCCGGCCCAGCAGCTCGACCACTACGCGGCCAGGACCGGCAACTTCGAGCTGTTCTGTGACCCCGAACCGGCCCTGGCGGCGGCCCCGCCGCTGGTGGAGGTCGACGACGACGGCTTCTACCGCACCTTCCCCGGCGGCGTTCTCCCCAGCCGCTCGGCCCGGGTCAAGGACCCCAACGTCGTGGTGGAGAGCGTCCGCACCCGGGACGACGTCCTGGTCCTCGAAGGCTGCATGGCCTTCCCCGGCATGGACCTGAGCGGACCGATGGACAACCGGCTGGAGCTCGTCTATCAGACGAAGGACGACAAGATCGCCGTCCCGCTCACCCAGGTCTACCGGCGCGACCTGTGGAACGCCCGCAACGGCCGCGACCTCTACGCCGGCTGGTACGCGGAGCTCCCCGCCGAGGTCCTCGCCCGCGTCGGCCCCGGTGTCGGGGACTTCCGGCTGCGCGTCCACCGCGCGGACGGCACCCGGCACCGCAACGTGGTGATGAAGGCACGCCTGGCCCTGCACCGGTTCAAGGGACCCGGCCGGGTCGGCGCCTACCGCTACATGCTCACCATCGGTGCCCAGGACGTCCTGCACCTGCGCGTGGTCGACTCCGGTCCCGTCGCGCGGATCGGGCACGCCCGGTGGCGGGCCATGCGGGAGCTGCGCATCCTCAGGACGCGCAACCCCGGATGGAAGATGCGCCTCGCCTACTGGCTGACCTACCCGCTCCTGAACTCCAAGGAGATCTGGCTGATCGGCGAGCGCTCCGACACCGCGCAGGACAACTCGTACCACTTCTTCAAGTGGATCCGGGAGAACCACAAGCGGCGCAAGGCGTACTACGTCATCGACGGCGAGTCCGCCGACCATGCGAAGGTCGCCCCGTACGGCCGCGTGCTCAAGCTGGGTTCCTTCAAGCACCGGATGTACCTGCTGCACGCGACGAAGCTCATCGGCTCCTACGACTCCGAGTCCTACATGGTCCCCGAGGGCTACAAGAAGGCGCTGTTCCTGCACCGGTTCGGTGAACTGATCAAGTACCAGCGGGTGTTCCTCCAGCACGGCGTCACCTACAACGACGTGACCTCCGGCGCCGACCAGCGCATCGCCAGCTACGACCTGCTGGTGACCGCCGGCCGCCAGGAACGCGAGTTCATGGCCCAGGAGGCCGGTTACGGCGAACGGGCCCAGCCCGTGGGCTTCCCGCGGTTCGACGCCCTGCGGCGCGAACCGCGGGACAAGCCGCGCATCCTGCTGATGCCGACCTGGCGCCAGTGGATCGTCACCGCCTCGTACAAGAAGTCCTCCGGATCCACGCAGAGCAACTTCACCCAGTCCGAGTACTACCGGTTCTACCGGACCCTGCTGTCCGACCCCCGGCTGGGCCGGGCCCTCGAACACTTCGGTGTGGACCTGGAGTTCTTCCCGCACTACGAGATCCGGCCCTACCTGCACACCTTCCAGTTCTCCTCGTCCTCCATCCACGTCGCGGACCCGCGCGCCCGCAATGTCCAGCAGGCGATGAAGGAGTGCTCGCTGCTGGTCACCGACTACTCGTCGGTCTTCTTCGACGTGGCCTACATGGGCATCCCGCTCGTCTACGTCCCCTTCGACGAGGAGGACTTCTACGGGCGGCACTACAAGCGCGGCTACTTCAATCTCTCCGAGGACGGCTTCGGCCCGGTGGCCCGGACCGTCGACCAGGCCGTGGACGAGATCATCGCGACCATGCGCCGGGGCTTCACCGTCGAGCCCGTCCACGAGGCCCGGGTCGAGGACTTCTTCGTGCACCGCGGTGGAGGCAACTGTCTGCGGGTGTTCGAGGCCATCGACGCGCTCGGCGAGGCGCCCGCGGCCGCGCTCGCGCCCGCCGGCCCGGTCGGCGCGCTGGCGCGGCCGGAGACCGCGCTGACGCGGTGGATCGACGCGGCCTGACGTCGGCCCGTCCCGGATCCTTCTCGCGGGCGACCCGAACGGGTGCGTTCGTGACAACGGGACGAGAACAGGAAGAGGGCCCCCGCCGAACGGCGGGGGC
Source organism: Streptomyces sp. NPDC015532 (assembly GCF_043078065.1). NCBI lineage: Bacteria > Bacillati > Actinomycetota > Actinomycetes > Kitasatosporales > Streptomycetaceae > Streptomyces > Streptomyces sp. NPDC015532. Next base: position 281,020 of record NZ_JBIBSY010000012.1, read on the forward strand.
CCTCTTCCTGTTCTCGTCAGGCCGTTACGCCGGGACCGACGCCACGCCCGCGTCCAGGAAACGCTTCCCGGTCACGCGCTCCGAGACGCCCTCGCGGTCCAGGTACGGCGTGATGCCGCCCAGGTGGAAGGGCCAGCCCGCGCCGGTGATCAGGCAGAGGTCGATGTCCTGGGCCTCGGCGACGACGCCCTCGTCGAGCATGAGGCCGATCTCCTGGGCCACCGCGTCGAGGACCCGGTCCCGCACCTGCTCCTCGGTCAGGACGACGTCGCCCTGCTTGAGGAGAGCCGCGACCTCGGGGTCCAGCTCCGGCTTGCCGGAGTCGTAGACGTAGAAGCCGCGCTTGCCCGCCTTGACGACGGCCGCGAGGTTCGGGGAGACCGTGAAGCGGTCCGGGAAGGCCCGGTTGAGGGTCTCCGAGACGTGCAGGCCGATCGCGGGGCCGACCAGTTCGAGGAGGACCAGCGGGGACATCGGCAGGCCGAGCGGCTCGATGGCCTTCTCGGCGACCTCGACCGAGGTGCCCTCGTCGATGACGTTCTGGATCTCGCCCATGAAGCGGGTCAGGATGCGGTTCACGACGAACGCCGGGGCGTCCTTGGTGAGCACCGCGGTCTTCTTCAGCTTCTTGGCGACGGCGAACGCCGTGGCCAGCGAGGCGTCGTCCGTCTGCTCGCCGCGCACGATCTCCAGGAGCGGGAGGATCGCGACCGGGTTGAAGAAGTGGAAGCCCACGACCCGCTCGGGGTTCTTCAGCTTCGACGCCATCTCGGTGACCGACAGCGAGGAGGTGTTGGTGGCGAAGATCGCGTGCGCCGGGGCGACCGCCTCGACCTCCGCGAACACCTGCTGCTTGACGCCGATCTCCTCGAAGACGGCCTCGATGACGAAGTCGGCGTCGGAGAAGCCCTCCGCCTTGTCCAGCACACCGGAGACCAGGGCCTTCAGGCGGTTGGCCTTGTCCCGGTTCACGCGGCCCTTGAGCAGCAGCTTGTCGATCTCGGCGTGGACGTAGCCCACACCCTTGTCGACGCGCTCCTGGTCGATGTCCGTGAGGACGACCGGGACCTCCAGGCGGCGCAGGAAGAGCAGGGCCAGCTGCGAGGCCATCAGGCCCGCGCCGACGACGCCCACCTTGGTGACCGGACGCGCGAGCGACTTGTCCGGCGCACCCGCCGGACGCTTGCCGCGCTTCTGCACCAGGTTGAAGGCGTAGATGCCGGAGCGCAGTTCGCCACCCATGATCAGGTCGGCGAGCGCCACGTCCTCGGCGTCGTAGCCCTTCTGCAGGTCGCCGTCCTTGGCCGCGGCGATGATGTCCAGCGCGCGGTAGGCGGCCGGGGCGGCCCCGTGCACCTTGCTGTCGGCGATGAAGCGGCCCTGCGCGACGGCCTGGTCCCAGGCCTCGCCGCGGTCGATCTCCGGGCGCTCGACGGCGATCTCACCCTTGAGGAGGGAGGCCGTCCACAGCAGCGACTGCTCCAGGAAGTCCGCACCCTCGAAGAGCGCGTCGGCGATGCCGAGGTCGTAGACCTGACCGCCCTTGAGCTGCTTGTTCTGGTTGAGCGAGTTCTCGATGATCACCGAGACGGCCTTGTCCGCGCCGATCAGGTTCGGCAGGATCGTGCAGCCGCCCCAGCCGGGGACCAGACCGAGGAAGACCTCGGGCAGCGAGAACGCCGGCAGGGCCGCGGAGACGGTCCGGTACGAGCAGTGCAGACCGACCTCGACGCCACCGCCCATCGCCGCTCCGTTGTAGTACGCGAAGGTCGGGACCGCGAGGCCCGACAGACGCTTGAAGACCTCGTGGCCGCCCTTGCCGATGGCCAGCGCGTCCTCGTGCCTCTTCAGCAGCTCGACACCCTTGAGGTCGGCGCCGACCGCGAAGATGAACGGCTTGCCGGTGACACCGATACCGACGATCTCGCCGGCCGCGGCCTCCTTCTCGACCTGGTCGATGGCGGTGTTCAGGTTCGCCAGCGACTGAGGACCGAAGGTGGTCGGCTTGGTGTGGTCGAAGCCGTTGTCGAGGGTGATGAGCGCGAAGCGCCCGGCACCGAACGGCAGGTCGAGGTGGCGTACGTTCGCGGACGTCACTACCTCGTCGGGGAACAGCTCGGCTGCGCCCTTCAGGAGTTCAGCGGTGGTCACTTGTCGCCTCCGGCGTCCTTGTGGTGCGGGTTCTCCCAGATCACCGTGGCGCCCATGCCGAAGCCGACGCACATGGTGGTGAGGCCGTAACGGACCTCCGGCTGCTCCTCGAACTGGCGGGCCAGCTGCGTCATCAGACGGACGCCGGAGGAGGCGAGCGGGTGGCCGTACGCGATGGCGCCGCCGTACTGGTTGACGCGCGCGTCGTCGTCGGCGATGCCGTAGTGCTCCAGGAAGGCGAGCACCTGGACGGCGAAGGCCTCGTTGATCTCGAAGAGGTTGATGTCCTCGATCGACAGACCGGCCTGGGCGAGGGCCTTCTCGGTGGCCGGGATCGGGCCGTAGCCCATGACCTCCGGCTCGACACCCGCGAAGGCGTACGAGACCAGGCGCATCTTGACCGGCAGGCCGTTCTCGCGGGCGAAGTCCTCGGAGGCGAGGATCGACGCGGTCGCACCGTCGTTCAGACCGGCGGCGTTACCGGCGGTGACCCGGCCGTGCACGCGGAACGGGGTCTTCAGGCCGGACAGGTTCTCCAGCGTGGTGCCCGGACGCATCGGCTCGTCGGCGGTGACCAGGCCCCAGCCCGTCTCACCGATCTCCGCGTTGGTGTTGCGCACCGAGATCGGCACCAGGTCCTGCTGGATCTTGCCGTTGGCGTACGCCTTGGCGGCCTTCTCCTGCGAGCGCACGGCGTACTCGTCGGCGCGCTGCTTGGTGATGGTCGGGTAGCGGTCGTGCAGGTTCTCGGCGGTCATGCCCATGAACAGGGCGGACTCGTCGACCAGCTTCTCGCTGACGAACCGCGGGTTCGGGTCCACGCCCTCGCCCATGGGGTGACGGCCCATGTGCTCGACACCGCCGGCGATGACGACGTCGTACGCGCCGAAGCCGATGGAGCCCGCGGTGGCGGTGACGGCGGTCAGCGCGCCCGCGCACATGCGGTCGATGGAGTAGCCGGGGACCGACTGGGGGAGCCCGGCGAGGATGCCGGCCGTGCGGCCCAGGGTCAGACCCTGGTCACCGATCTGCGTGGTCGCGGCGATGGCGACCTCGTCGATCTTCTTGGGGTCAAGACCGGGGTTGCGGCGCAGCAGCTCCCGGATGGCCTTCACGACGAGGTCGTCGGCGCGGGTCTCGTGGTAGATGCCCTTCGGGCCCGCCTTGCCGAACGGGGTGCGGACGCCGTCTACGAAGACGACGTCCCTGACGGTACGAGGCACGATGGCTCTCCTCCAGATGCGGGATGGCACTGCTGCGCGGACACACGCCTGAGCGCGCGCTCAGCACCCATGCTACTTACGAGTAACCAACCTGCCCAGTCCCGCGGGCGGGAGCGGCGAAGGTCACATCCGGAAGGCCCGCGTGTTCCGGCCCGGCCGCTCGCGCACGGGCGTCCGGCACCGGCCCGCCGCCCGGGGTCCGCCCCGCCGGCCCTCGCGCCGGACGGTCCGTCCACGGCTCTCCGGCCTGCCCCGGCGCCGCCTCACCGGGGCCGGACACCCAGGAGAAGGGCCGCGTTCGGACGCCCAGGATCTTGGCGTGATCTCGTCGCTCGTTCGACGGGCCGGTCGCGCTTCGAGGACCCGTTCGGCGCGTACCGGGAGTGCCGGCACCCGCCCCGGGCGGCACCCGTGGCGGGGCGCGCGAGGGACCTGCCGGGCGCGCGGAGTGCTTCCGGGCCCCCGGAGCAACCGGGGAGCGCGCCGGACGTCCGGCGCGCACACGGCGTACGAGCGGCGCACGCCGCACACGGGCGCGCGCCGGACACACGGTCTACGCCGAACGGGTGACCGTACGCCCGGTACGCCGCCGCGCGGGGGAGAGGGCCGCCCCGGAGAGTGACCCCGGTCCGCCCCGGGCGGGGCGCTCCTGGGGGGTCAGGGGCGTTCCGACGGTCACGGCGTCCTAGGCGGTCTTCACGGACAGCGCCGTCACCAGTTCCGGAGTGACCAGCTCCACCTGCCAGGGCCGCGCCCCGCAGGCGGTGAGCGCCGCGCCCACCGACTCCGTGTCCGGTGTCGTGGGCGGCTCCCAGCACACGCGCCGCACGGTGTCCGGGGTGATCAGGTTCTCCTGCGGCATGTTCAGCCGTTCGGCCAGCGCCGACACGGCGGCCCGCGCGGCGGAGAGGCGGGCGGCGGCGGCCGGGTCCTTGTCGGCCCAGGCCCGCGGCGGGGGAGGTCCCGTCACCGGCTGGCCGGGCTGCGGCAGCTCGGCGTCCGGCAGTGCCTTCGCGCGGTCGACCGCGGCCTGCCACTGCTCCAGCTGGCGCCGGCCCATGCGGTGCCCGAAGCCGTTCAGGGCGGCCAGGGCGTGCACGTTGGCGGGCACGGCCAGCGCCGCTTCGACGATCGCCGCGTCCCCGAGCACCTTGCCCGGCGAGATGTCCCGGCGCTGCGCGACACGGTCCCGGGTCTCCCACAGCTCCCGGACGACGGCCATCTGCCGGCGGCGGCGCACCTTGTGCATCCCGGACGTGCGGCGCCAGGGGTCCTTGCGCGGGGGCGCGGGCTCGGCCTGGGCGATGGCGTCGAACTCCTGCCGGGCCCACTCCAGCTTGCCCTGCCGGTCGAGCTCCTTCTCCAGGGCGTCGCGCAGATCGACCAGCAGTTCCACGTCGAGCGCGGCGTAGCGCAGCCAGGGCTCGGGCAGCGGGCGCGTCGACCAGTCGACGGCGGAGTGCCCCTTCTCCAGGACGAAGCCGAGGACGCTCTCCACCATGGCTCCGAGGCCCACCCGGGGGAACCCGGCCAGGCGTCCGGCCAGCTCGGTGTCGAAGAGCGTGTCGGGGATCATGCCTATCCCGCGGAGGCAGGGCAGGTCCTGGGTGGCGGCGTGCAGGACCCATTCCGCCCCGGAGACGGCCTCACCGAGACCGGAGAGGTCGGGACAGGCGACGGGGTCGATGAGCGCGCTGCCGGCGCCCTCGCGGCGCAGCTGCACCAGATAGGCGCGCTGGCCGTACCGGTACCCGGAAGCGCGCTCGGCGTCGACGGCCACCGGGCCGGAGCCGGCGGCGAACGCGGCGATCACCTCGGCGAGCGAGGCCTCGTCGGCGATCACCGGAGGGATGCCTTCTCGGGGCTCGAGCAACGGGGTCGGCGCCGATTCGACGTCGTCCGGAGGGCCGCCTCCGGTGGTTCGCAGTGAGCTGTCTGCTGCGGTCTCTTGGGCGTCGGTCACCTGTCAAGAGTATCTGTGGATGGACAACGCCCGTCGACGGAACGTTCCGTCGACGGGCGTCGGATGGTCGTAAACCAGTCAGGTGAGCGCAAGACGCGGTTCACGCGCCGGGTGGCGGCCAGGGGAACGGGCGGCCGTTCGGTGTCGTGGCGGGGGGCGGGGAGGACGGCGGTGAGGGAGGGGTCAGTGGATGATTCCGGTCCGCAGGGCCACCGCGACCATGCCGGCGCGGTCGCCCGTGCCGAGCTTGCGCGCGATACGGGCGAGGTGGCTCTTGACGGTCAGCGCGGACAGACCCATGGAGACGCCGATGGCCTTGTTCGACTGGCCCTCCGCGACCAGTCGAAGGACCTCGACCTCTCGTCCGGACAGTTCGCGGTAGCCGCCCGGGTGGCTCGGGGCACCCGGGGGGCGGCGGTGCATACGGGCGGCGGCCGAGCCGATGGGCGCGGCGCCGGGCCGGGTGGGGAGCCCGACGTTCGTGCGGGTGCCGGTGACGACGTAGCCCTTGACGCCGCCCGCGAGGGCGTTGCGTACGGCACCGATGTCGTCGGCGGCGGAGAGGGCGAGGCCGTTGGGCCAGCCCGCGGCTCGGGTTTCGGAAAGGAGGGTGAGGCCGGAACCGTCCGGCAGATGGACATCGGCGACGCAGATGTCGCGCGGGTTGCCGATTCGGGGACGGGCCTCCGCGACGGACGACGCCTCGATGACGTCGCGCACTCCGAGCGCCCACAGATGGCGGGTGACGGTGGAGCGGACCCGGGGGTCGGCCACGACCACCATGGCGGTCGGCTTGTTCGGGCGGTAGGCGACCAGGCTTGCGGGCTGCTCGAGGAGAACGGACACCAGGCCTCCTGGGGTGCGGGACGGGCCAGGCTCTGGGGGGCGAGCCGGGACGAACCGTGCTTTCAAGGTCACAGACGTCTTCGGCATCAAACCTGTCGACCTTTAGGGAATGATCACGATGGGGTGAGTAATAATCCGTGCAATTCGGACGCGCGATCGATCATCCGAAGATCGAACCGAGTCGTTCGGCGTCGTTCCGTGTCGATACACGGCCGAAAGTGGTCGTATCGACAGGTGGCCGGTAAGGAAACGGAAAGGGCGCGCGCGTCGGCGCGCGCCCTTGCGGGGGTCAGCGGGACTGTGGTCCCCGGCGCTGCGGCAGGGTGACCACCGAGGCGTCGCCCGGAGTCACCGGCGGCAGTCCCGCGATCTGGCACAGCAGGTCGCACCAGGCCGCGAGGTGCGCGGCGGTGTCCGGTACGCCGCCGAGTCCCTCCCGGGGTGTCCAGGACGCGCGGATCTCGATCTGCGAGGCGGCGGGGCGCTCCGCGAGCCCGCCGAAGTAGTGCGAGCTCGCGCGGGTCACCGTGCCGCTCGGCTCGCCGTACGAGAGACCGCGGGCCTGGAGCGCGCCGGTCAGCCATGACCAGCAGACCTCGGGCAGCAGCGGATCGGCGGCCATCTCCGGCTCCAGTTCCGCGCGGACCAGGGTCACCAGACGGAAGGAGCCCTGCCAGGCGTCGTGCCCGGCCGGGTCGTGCAGCAGGACGAGGCGGCCGTCGGCCAGATCCTCGTCGTCGGCCACGACCGCGGCCTCCAGCGCGTACGCGTACGGAGCCAGGCGCTGCGGTGGTCGTGTCGGGTCGATCTCGATGTCCGGCCGCGGCCGGGCGGCCCGCAGCGCGTCGACGGCCGCCCGGAAGGGCAACGGGGCCGTCTCCGCCGCATTCCTGTCCTTCTCCTGCTTCTCCCTCGCGTCGTCCATCCCGCCAGCGCCGTCCGACAGTCGTCCCTGAGCCGCAGCCATGCCGGGAAGATTAAGGGGAACGGAGCCCGCGCGCAGGGAGAGACACCCGTGCGTGGGACCCCTGTCCGGATCGTGCCGCGCGGACACCACCCCGCGGACGGGCCCGTGCGGAGGAGCGGAGCCGGGGCGGCGGGTGCGGCGGAGCCCGGGACGGGGGTGTCCGCGAGCCGTGGGAGACTTTCCGTCGTGAGCGCCAACCACAGCCCCGCCGGGCAGCAGCCGACAGTCACGTACGAGTCCGCCTTTCTCAAGGCGTGCAGGCGCGAGCCCGTGCCGCACACACCCGTGTGGTTCATGCGGCAGGCCGGTCGCTCACTGCCCGAGTACCTCAAGGTGCGCGAGGGCATCCCCATGCTGGAGTCCTGCACGCGGCCCGAGCTGGTCGCGGAGATCACCCTCCAGCCGGTCCGCCGGCACCACGTGGACGCCGCGATCTATTACAGCGACATCGTCGTCCCGCTGAAGGCCATCGGCGTCGACCTGGACATCAAGCCGGGCGTCGGCCCGGTCGTCCAGAACCCGATCCGCACCCGCGCCGACCTGGCCCAACTGCGCGATCTGACCCCCGAGGACGTCTGGTACGTCACCGAGGCGATCGGGCTCCTGACGGCCGAACTCGGCGAAACCCCCCTCATCGGATTCGCGGGCGCGCCTTTCACCCTCGCGAGTTACCTCGTGGAGGGCGGTCCGTCCAAGAACCACGAGCACACCAAGGCGCTGATGTACAGCGACCCGCAGCTGTGGGCCGATCTGCTCGACCGTCTCGCCGAGATCACCTCCGCCTTCCTGAAGGTGCAGATCGAGGCCGGGGCGAGCGCCGTCCAGCTCTTCGACTCCTGGGTCGGCGCGCTGGCACCCGCCGACTACCGCCGCTCCGTGATGCCCGCCTCCGCCAAGGTCTTCGACGCCGTCGCCCCGTACGGCGTGCCGCGCATCCACTTCGGCGTCGGCACCGGCGAGCTGCTCGGCCTCATGGGCGAGGCCGGCGCGGACGTCGTCGGCGTCGACTGGCGCGTCCCGCTCGACGAGGCCGCCCGCCGTGTCGGCCCCGGCAAGGCGCTCCAGGGCAACCTCGACCCGGCGGTCCTGTTCTCGACCCCCGAGGCCGTCGAGGCGAAGACCCGCGAGGTGCTCGACGCCGCCGCCGGTCTGGAGGGCCACGTCTTCAACCTCGGACACGGCGTCATGCCGAGCATGGACCCGGACGCGCTGAGCCGTCTGGTGGAGTACGTCCACACGCAGACGGCCCGCTAGGGCCCGCCCCGGCTCACCAGCTGTGCCGCGCCTGTCTGCCGAACAGCAGGCGGCGCGGCTCGGGCGGGGGCGGGGTGCCGGCGCGCAGCGGCCAGGCCAGGAGCATGCCGGCCAGGAAGCCGACGACGTGCGCCGCGTACGCCACGGTGCCCGCGGCGGGCACGGCGGCGCCGGACGAGTACGCGGCCTGGAGCACGAACCAGAAGCCCAGCACGAGCCACGCGGGCAGCCGGAGCGGCAGGAACACCAGGAACGGGACCAAGACCCAGACCCTGGCTCTCGGATACAGCACCAGATACGCGCCGAGGACCCCGGCGATCGCCCCCGAGGCACCGATCAGCGGATCGCCCGAGTCCTCGTTGACCAGCGCGAAGCCGTACGCCGCCGCGAAACCGCAGGCCACGTAGAACAGCGTGAAGCGCACATGTCCGAGCCGGTCCTCGATGTTGTTGCCGAAGATCAGCAGGAAGAGCATGTTGCCCAGCAGGTGCAGCCAGCTCCCGTGCAGGAACATCGCCGTGAGCACCGACAGCGGCGGCGACTTGTCGTAGCCTCGCGGGCCCAGGACGCAGCCCGGTCCGTGCGGCCCGCCGCCGACGTCCCCGGTCGGTACCAGACGGGGTATCCGATGATGGATCAGTTCCTGCGGCACGGCGGCGTAGTGGTCCATGAACGCCCGCAGATGACACAGCTGCGACAGGGCGCTGTCGCCCGCCACCGATCCGGCGAGACCGGGGGTGTAGAGGAACACGAGCACATTGGCGGCGATCAGCGCGTACGTCACATAGGGCGTGCGCCGCACCGGGTTCACGTCATGGACGGGAATGACCACGAGGGACTACTGCCCCCGTGGCGCGGGGTGAATCCGCGCTCCACCGGGCCCGGCCGTCGGCACGGTTTCCCGCCGGACCCACTGAACACATGTGCCCCCGCGGCCGTATGTTTCCTCAGCCCCCCGCGTCGCTCCGTCGGCGTGGCGCGGGTACGACGACGCGACGAAGTGAAGACGTGAGGACCAGGCCATGAGCGACCGAGTTACTCCTCCGATGCACGCCCTGCCCGACGGCGAGGCGGAAATCGCGCTGGTGCTGCACCTCCCCTGGGAGGACGTCGCCGCGCTCGGCCAGGATGCCGGCCGCCTCGCGGCCCGGATGCAGCGGCCGGTGACCCTGGACGAGGCCGTCAGCCATCGCCTCCGGTCCTCCCGGCCGGCGGCCCACGCGAAGCCGGCCCAGACCCCGCCCTCGGGCACCGCGGCCGGCTCGGTCTCCTCGCTGCCGCCCCGGCAGCCCGCGGAGCAGGCCCGGCAGACGATGGACCGGATCAGCGGGAGCGCCGGGAACGAGTCCGCCTAGGACCAGTCCGGTACGGCCGGGCCACCGGCCGGACCGGACACCGGCGTCCGGCCGGACCGGCCGGACGAGGGGAAGGCGCGCCGTCCCGCGCTCGTCACGGGGCCGCCCGCCGTACCTTCGCCACCGCCTTGCGGGCCGCCACCAGGACGGGGTCCCAGACGGGCGAGAACGGCGGCGCGTAGCCGAGGTCCAGCATCGTCATCTGTTCCACCGTCATGCCCGCGGTCAGCGCCACCGCGGCGATGTCGACCCGTTTCGCCGCGCCCTCCCGGCCGACGATCTGCACGCCGAGCAGCCGTCCCGTGCGGTGCTCCGCGAGCATCTTCACCGTCATGAGGGCGGCGTTCGGGTAGTAGCCCGCGCGGCTCGTCGACTCGATGGTGACGGTCTCGAACCGCAAGCCCGCCCGGTGCGCGTCCTTCTCGCGCAGTCCCGTGCGGGCGATCTCCAGATCGCAGACCTTGCTCACCGCGGTGCCGACGACACCGGGGAACGTGGCGTATCCGCCGGCCACGTTGGAGCCGATGACCTGCCCGTGCTTGTTCGCGTGCGTGCCCAGCGCGATGTGCCGCTCGCGTCCCGAGACCAGGTCGAGCACCTCGACGCAGTCGCCGCCCGCCCAGATGTCCTCGTGGCCGCGCACCCGCATCGACAGATCGGTGAGCAGCCCGCCGTGGTCACCGAGCGGCAGCCCCGCCGCGCGGGCGAGCGTGGTCTCGGGGCGCACACCGATGCCCAGCACCACCACGTCCGCCGGGTACGTGGCGTCCTTGGTGACGACCGCGCGGACCCGCCCTTCGTCGCCGGTGAGGAACGCGGTGACCTCGGTGTCGCCGACCATGGTGATCCCGAGGCCCTCCATGGCGGTGTGCACCAGGCGGCCCATGTCCGGGTCGAGGGTGGCCATGGGTTCCCTGCCGCGGTTGACGACGGTCACCTCGTACCCGCGGTTGATGAGCGCCTCGGCCATCTCCACGCCGATGTAGCCCGCCCCGACGACCACGGCCCGGCGGCCCTCGGACGCCGCGAGCGTGTCGAGCAGGGCCTGCCCGTCGTCCAGGGTCTGCACGCCGTGCACGCCCGGCGCGTCGGCACCCGGCAGCTCCGGGCGGACCGGACGCGCGCCGGTCGCGATGACGAGCCTGTCGTACGACGTCCACGCCTCGGCCCCGGTGCCGAGGTCCCGGGACCGTACCCGGGCGCCCGCGACGTCGATCTCAGTGACCTCCGTACGCATCCGCAGGTCGATGGAGCGCTCACGGTGTTCCTCGGGGGTCCGCGCGATCAGCCGGTCGCGCTCCGGGACGTCGCCGCCCACCCAGTACGGGATGCCGCACGCCGAGTACGACGTGAAGTGGCCCCGCTCGAACGCCACGATCTCCAGCTCGTCCGGGCCGCGCAGCCGGCGCGCCTGTGACGCGGCGGACATCCCCGCCGCGTCACCCCCGATCACGACCAGTCGTTCCCGGGCGCCGTGCCCGCCCCTCGCACCGCTCGTATCGCTCATGCTCATACGAACACGCTACGGGGGCCCGGCACTTCAGTCCTCCCCGCCGCCTTCCGCGGCTCCGTCGCGGGCGGGCGGGGCGGCCTTCGGCGCGGCCTCGCCCACCGGAGCCGGTCCGGGAGCCGGGCGGGACGGCGGAACCGGGACCGGGACCGCCGACGCCCGCGCGGCGGCACTCGGGGCCGGACGCGGAGCCACCGCCGGGGCCGGGCGGCGGGGCAGCCGGGGACGCACGAGACGCATCCACACCAGGGCGATCAGACCGAGGACCACCGCGAAGGGGAGCAGCGCCCCGATCGCCAGGGCCAGCCAGCGCACCATGGTGACCAGCACGTCCCAGCCGCCCTGGAGCGCGTCCACGAAGCCGGGGTCCTCCTCCTTCTTCTCGGCCTTCTTCACGGGGGTCTCGGACAAGGAGAGGGTGATCGTGGCCAGGCTCGTACGGTCCTTCAGCGACGCCTGCTGGGCGAGCAGCGCCTCCAGGTCGGCCTCCCGGCTGCTCAACTCCCCTTCCAGGGCGACGACATCACTCAGTTTGGTCGCCTTGTCCATCAGTTCGCGGACCCGGGCCACACTGGCGCGCTGCGACTTGACGCGGCTCTCCACGTCCACGACCTGATCGGTGACGTCCTGCGCCTTGGCCGTCCGCTCGACGACCTTGCCCGCGCCCTCCAGGTCGGCGAGCACCTGGTCGTAGCGCTCGGTGGGCACCCGCAGGACGAGGCGGGTGCGCTCGTGACCCCTTCCGTCACGGGTGGTGGTCTCGTTGCCGACGTAGCCGCCGGCGTTCTCGGCCGTGGTCCGGGCGTCGTCCAGGGCCTTGGTCACCTCCTTGACCTCGACGGTCAGGGAGGCGGTCCGGATGATGCGGTTCACCGTCACCTTGGGCGGGGCGGCCTTGCGTCCGCCCGAGCCGTCGCTCCCGGCCGCACCCGAGTCCGCCCTCTCCGCGGGGCCGGCCTTCGCGTCCTCGGCGTTCTGCGCGACCCCCTTGTCGCTGCTGCTGGTCTCCGAGGCGCCGCCGGCGCCGCATCCCGTCAGCGCGAGCGCGGTGACGAGGAACATCCCGGCCAGGGCCCGGGCCGGGCGGGCGGTGCGTCCTGGTGAGGCGGGTGAGACCGAGACGGATGGCACGGGCCGGTCCGGACGTCCGGAGCTGCGTGTGAGCATGCGGGCTACCCCCAAGGTGGTGACGACTGACGCTTCTTCGACGCCGCAGGGGCCCAGGACGTTGGAGTGCCCCGGTCCCGATGCGGTCACGGTCCGGACTCGCGCCGGACACCGGGCTCCCCGCCGGAGGCGCCGGCGCTGTCTGAGAAGGTGGAGCCATGCGCGAAGAGGACACTTCTCCGGGTTCGGGACACGTCGTGGTCGTCGGCGGAGGGATCGCGGGGCTGGCCGCCGCCCACCGCCTGCTCGGTCGGGGCGCGCGCGTCACCGTCCTGGAGGCCTCCGACCGCCTGGGCGGCAAACTGCTGGCCGGCGAGATCGCGGGTGTGCGCGTCGACCTCGGCGCCGAGTCGATGCTGGCACGCCGCCCGGAGGCCGTGGACCTCGCCCGCGAGGCGGGACTGGGCGAGCGCCTCCGGCCGCCCGCCACCGCGACGGCCTCCCTGTGGACCCGCGGAACCCTGCGCCCCATGCCCAAGGGCCACGTCATGGGCGTCCCCGGCAGCGCCTCCGCCGTCTCCGGTGTCCTCTCCGAAGAGGGCCTGCGCCGCATCGAGCGCGACGCCGACCTGCCCCGCACCGAGGTCGGCGAGGACATCGCCGTCGGCGCGTACGTGGCGGCACGCCTCGGCCGCGAGGTCGTCGACCGCCTCGTGGAACCCCTCCTCGGCGGCGTGTACGCGGGCGACGCCTACCGCATCTCGATGCGCCTGGCCGTCCCCCAGCTCTACGCCGCCGCCCGCACGCACACCTCCCTCACCGAGGCCGTGCGCGAGATCCAGGCCAAGGCGGCCGCCGCCGGGCAGACCGGCCCCGTGTTCATGGGCATCGACGGCGGGGTGGGCCGGCTGCCGCTCGCGGTCGCCGGGTCGGTGACGGCACGCGGGGGCGAGATCCTCACCGGGACGCCGGTGACCGAGCTGCGCAGGACCGCGGCGGCCGGCTGGCGCGTCGTCGCCGGGGACCGTGTCCTGCACGCCGACGCGGTCGTCCTGGCGCTGCCCGCCCCGGCCGCCTCCGCGCTGCTGCGGGCCGAGGCCCCGGCCGCGGCGGCCGAGCTGGCCGCCGTGGAGTACGCGTCGATGGCCCTGGTGACCCTCGCCTACCGCGCCGAGGACGCCACCCTCCCCGAAGGAAGCGGCTTCCTGGTGCCGCCGGTCGACGGGCACACCATCAAGGCGTCCACCTTCGCGTCCCGCAAGTGGGGCTGGATCGCCGACCAGGACCCCGGCCTGCTGGTCCTGCGCACCTCCGTCGGGCGGTACGGCGACACGGAGGTGCTCGGCAGGCCCGACGCCGACCTCGTCGAGGTGTCCCGCCACGACCTGCGGGAGGCGACCGGGCTCGACGCCGAGCCGGTGGAGACCCGGGTGACCCGCTGGGACGACGGCCTGCCCCAGTACCCGGTCGGCCACCACGCGCGCGTGGCCCGCGTCCGCGACCACGTCGGAAGGCTGCCGGGCCTCGCGGTGTGCGGCGCGGCGTACGACGGGGTCGGCATCCCCGCCTGCATCGCGTCCGCGTACGCCGCCGTCGACCGGCTCGGCGGCGACGGCGGCGCGCTCGAGGCGCTGCGGGCCGACCCGGTGCAGAGCCTGCACGGCGGCGCGGGAGAATAGCCCCATGAGTGACGACGCACCCACCACCGAGGCCGCCAGGATCCCGAACAAGGGCAAGCTGGCCAAGGACCTGAACGAGGTCATCCGCTACACCCTGTGGTCGGTCTTCAAGCTGAAGGACGTGCTCCCCGAGGACCGGGCCGGTTACGCCGACGAGGTCCAGGAGCTGTTCGACCGTCTCGCCGCGAAGGACATCACCGTCCGCGGCACCTACGACGTCTCGGGACTGCGCGCCGACGCCGACGTCATGATCTGGTGGCACGCCGAGACCAGCGACCAGCTCCAGGAGGCGTACAACCTCTTCCGCCGGACGAAGCTGGGCCGTGCCCTGGAGCCGGTGTGGTCGAACATGGCGCTGCACCGGCCCGCCGAGTTCAACCGCTCGCACATCCCGGCGTTCCTCGCCGACGAGACGCCGCGCAACTATGTGAGCGTCTACCCCTTCGTGCGCTCCTACGACTGGTACCTGCTGCCCGACGAGGACCGCCGCCGCATGCTCGCCGACCACGGCAAGATGGCCCGCGGCTACCCGGACGTGCGCGCCAACACGGTCGCCTCGTTCTCGCTCGGCGACTACGAGTGGATGCTCGCGTTCGAGGCCGACGAGCTGTACCGCATCGTCGACCTCATGCGCCACCTGCGTGCCTCCGAGGCCCGGATGCACGTCCGCGAGGAGGTCCCGTTCTACACCGGCCGCCGCAAGGACGTCGCCGAACTGGTCGCGGGTCTCGCCTGACCGTCCAGGCTTCCCGCCGTCCCGGCACCTCGCCGGCCGTCCCCGCGCGAGGGCGGGCGCCCCTCCGGGGGACGCCCGCCTTCGGTCTTCCCGGAGCCGGTCAGTGGGCCCGCGCCACCGGTTCCCGGTGCGGCGCGCACCCCGCGTTCCGCCCGGGGAGCCGGCCCTCCAGCAGATAGGCGTCCAGATAGCCGTTGACGCAGGTGTTGGGGCCGCCCGCGATCCCATGGGTGCCGGCACCGTTCTCGGTCACCAGCGCCGAGCCCCACAGCCGCCGCTGCAACTCCTTGGCACCCTCGTAGGGCGTCGCCGCGTCCCGCTCGGCGGCGAGGATCAGCGTCGGCGGCAGTTCCCCGGGCAGGGTCCGTACGTCGAGCGGCTTCTGCCGGGGCGCGGACCAGTACGCGCACGGCAGGTTCATCCACACGTTGTCCCAGGTCTCGAACGGGGCGACCCGCGCCAGACGGGTGTTGTCGCGGTCCCAGGTGCGCCAGTCGGTCGGCCAGGGCGCGTCGTTGCACTCCACGGCCGTGTAGACCGCGTTGCCGTTCTCCTGCTCGGCGGCGGCCTCCGGGTGCGGTCCCGCCAGCTGGATCAGCGGCTTCGGGTCACCCTTCAGATAGGCGGACAGCGCCAGCGCGCGCTGCGGCCAGTAGTCGTCGAAGTACCCGGCCTGGAGGAACGCGCCCTGAAGCTGGGCGGGTCCCACCGTGCCGCCCGCGGGCGAGGCGGCGAGCCGGGAGCGCGCCTTCTCGTAGGAGCGCCGCACCTCCTCGGACGTGCGGCCCAGCTTGTACACCTTGTCGTGCCGGGCCATCCACGCGCGGAAGTCGGCCCAGCGGACCTCGAACGCGGCCGACTGGTCGAGGTTGTTGCCGTACCAGACCTTCTCGGGGTCGGGGTTCACCGCCGAGTCGAAGACCATGCGGCGTACGTGCGAGGGGAACAGCGTCGCGTACAGGGCGCCGAAGTAGGTCCCGTACGAGGCACCCATGAACGTCAGCCTCCGCTCACCGAGCGCGGCCCGCAGGACGTCCAGGTCACGGGCGTTGTTGAGCGAGGTGTAGTGGCGCAGGGCGGAGCCCGAACGCCGGGCGCAGCCGCGGGCGTACGCCTTCGCCTCCGCGATCCGCGCCTTCTTGTACGACTCGGAGGGGACCGCCGGGGCCTCCAGGAGCGGCTTCGGCCGGTGCTTGGGGTCCCGGCAGGACAGCGGCGCCGACCGGTCGACGCCGCGCGGGGCGTAGCCGACGAGGTCGTACGCGGCTCCGATCCGCTTCCACGCGGGCAGCATGCCGATCAGCGGGAAGTACATGCCGGAGGCGCCGGGACCGCCGGGGTTGTACACGAGAGCGCCCTGGCGCGGCACCTTGTGCTTCGCGTTGTGCGGATCCTTGCCGGTGGCCTGCACCCGGCTGACGGTCAGTCTGATCCGCTTGCCGTCGGGGAGCGCGTAGTCGAGGGGCACCGTGACCGTGCCGCACCGGAGGCCGGACGGCAGATGCTCCTCCTTGGGGCACTTGGCGAAGCGGATGCCCGCGGCGGCGGCGCGCTGGGCGGCGACGGCGGTGCCGCGTGTCTCGGCGGATCCGGCCGGGCCCGGCCAGGCCGGCGCGCCGCCCGCGGGAGCGGCGACGAGGCCGGTCAGCAGCAGGGACCCCGCGGTTCCGTGGAGGACGGCAGCTCTCATCGCGAATCCCTTCGGCGCACGGCAGCGACAGAAGGGATGCTTCGGCGGGCGGCCGGCGAAGTAAAGCACCGCCCGCCGGTGTCGGCGCCAATGACCCCGATGCGCCCCCCGGAGCACCTTTCAGCCCCCTGGCCAGGCCCTAGTGAGCCCCCTCGCGCCAGGGGGTGTCGCGGTCACGGTGTGCCAGGGCCGCGCGCAGTTCCGGCTCGCCGATCGCGCGGATGCCGCGCACGGCGACGGAGGTGAGGTACGTACGGTCGTCGCCCGACGCGTCGGAGTGCCTGGCCAGGGTGCCGAGCAGCCGCTGTCCGGCCGGGGAGGCCCAGCGGGTGCTGGGGTGCACCTCGATCCGGGCTATGGCGAGACAGCTCAGCGTCAGGATGAGCGGGAGCAGGAACCAGACGGCCACCGGGACGTCGCTGCCCGGGGCCTGGCCCGGCAGCAGCAGGGCCACGAGGCCCAGCGCGAGGACCGCGGCCGCGGCGGCCCGGACCTGGCGGACGGCACCCGCGACGGTGGTGCGGGCCCCGTCGGGGACGGCGAGGCCGGCCGCGACCAGGCGGTCCGCGAGACGGCGTACCGAGTCGGCGGCGGCGGTGGCCGCCCGCAGGGGTGCTATCCGGGACTGGCCCTCGGGTCCGATCGCCCTGATGACCGAGCGCTCCATGTCGTCGCGCCCGCGCGGGTCGACGACCGTGGCCCAGCCGGTGTGCGCGAGCAGCAGGCGACGCTGGCGGGCCATGGACACCAGGGTCAGGTCGGCCACCCGGGCCGGTCCGCCGGACAGGAACGCGGCCTCGTACAGCGTGAGGTCGTGCCCGCGGGCGGTGTCGGCGTCGAGCGAGGCGGCGTGGACCGCGGCCAGACACAGCCGGGTGCAGGAGACGCCGGCCGCCAGCCAGGCGAGGAGCAGGAGAAGGACCCAGAACATGGCGTTTTTCTATGCGATGTGGCCGGTGGGCGCCATGCTCCCCTCACGATGTGGGACGCACCCGTGGCCGGTATGTGACGTTCCGTTTGTCGCGGACCCCGGCGACGCGGCGCCCGCACATGCTCAACTCGTATGGGTCGGGCCGCTCTTGAGGACCTTGTAGTACCCGACGGAGTCGAGTTCGAGCTCGAACACCATTCCGTGCCGCCGACGGGTGGCGGCGACGGTCGCGCCCTTCGGCTCGCGGGCGACCCGGGAGACCGGCGGGTCGTCGACGAGGTGGGAGTAGGGCTCCTCGATCAGCCGGGCGGGGTCACGGTCGCGGACCGTGTCCCAGGTCAGCCGCCGGCCGGAGGCGGCCATCCGGTTCGGCTCCGGACTCCGGTCCGCCGCCGTGGTCCCGCCGGAATCACGGTAGTAGGCGACGATCCGGTCGGTGCCGGCGTCATGCGTGAAGGGAACGCCGCCGCCCCGCGTGTCCTGCCGGTGTCGCGCGGCGGTGCCCTTGTCGAGGATGTCGTCGAGGACGTCGGCGACGTGCCCGGGGTCGGCGCCGTAGTAGGCGGTGAGGTCCATCGAGCAGGAGATCCGGTAGTCGTCGGTGTCGTCCTGGGTGATCGCCCCCGGCCCGGATCCCGGCACGCAGATGTCGTGCACGACGACCAGGCTCAGAAAGAGGCCGCCGGGACCGGCATAGGACCGGGCCACGTCGCGCAGGTGTGCCTCGGTCCGCTCACGCGCCCGGTGCGCCTGACCGCTCTCCCCGAGCTCGCGCAGCCCATCGTCGCCGATCGCGCGGCCGGGCGGCGCGCACGCGGACAGGGTGATCAGTACGGCGCCGGCGAGAACTCCCCGCAGGAGCGCCGAGGCAAAGGAGCCCGCCCGGCCGAGAAACGCCAGGGGCGCTCCACCGGCCTGGATCGGACGGAGGGCCGGCAGCATCCGCGCCGCGCCCCGATCGTGTGCCGTCACGTCGTCATGTCCCATCGCGTGTCGGTCCTTCCCGGCTCTCGCCCACGGTCCGCCGAGCCGCCGGAAGGCGCATGAGTGTCCCTACGCACACGGTCCGGGGCAGGCCGTGTCGGGCCTGCCCCGGACCGGTCGCTACAGACCTGTCTCCCGCAGCGTGCGCTGGAGGGAATCCGCGTACAGCCGGGCTCCCCCGATCTTCGGATGGAAGGACTGGGCCGACAGGCCGTAGTCCTTGAGGACCGGCCAGTCGTCGAGCGGCTGATCGGACTGCACCAGGGTCTTGACGATGCCGTGGACCTGCTCAGGGCTTCCGCACACGCCCTTGCCCGCGAAGTCGGCCGTGGGATCGGAGAACCGCACCGCGACGCCCTTGGCGGCCACGTCGTCGACCGCCTTCCGCATCGCCGCCGTCAGGACGTCGGCGGTGCCGTCGAGCCACGCGGCCGAGTTCTCGGAGAGGCCGATGGCCATGCCCGTGGGGCCGGCGTTCAGACACGCTCCCTTGTCGGAGAACAGGGGCGGGTACCCCATGAGGACGATCTTCGCGTGCTTGGCCTTCTCGTGGATCTGGAGCAGGGTGCTGGTGATGTCCGGCCGCACCACGTCGTCGATGAGGCCCGGAAGGGCGGTCTCCAGCTTCTGTCCGACGAACTTGGAGTCCCTTCCGCCGACATGCTCGTCCGTCTTGTCGAACGTCTCGTACTGGCAGCTGCCGCTGCCGAAGGACAGCAGGCACTTCTGGACGATGTCCGAGAACCGGGCGTCGTTGCCGCCGATGGAGAGGGTGACGAGGGTGGTGTTCTGGTCCAGGTATCCCTTGTCCATCTGCGGCATCTCGCCGCTGCCCTGGACCACGCCGTCGTGCAGAACGTTGTACGTGCGCGCGCCCGAGCAGGCGATCAGGTGATAGTCCATGCCCGGATCGAGCGCGTCGTCGAGTTCGCCGATGGACTTCGCGGAACCCGGCATCGTCGCCTGGCGGGACCAGGCGTAGCTGGAGCGGTGGCAGGCGTCGCGCGCCTTGGGGTCGAGCTTGCTGCGGTAGTTGGTCTCCGGGTAGTAGTCCCGGTCGCCCTCCGAGGCGCCTTCACCGGAGGAATAGGAGTCACCCATGGCGACGACGGCGTTCGCCGGCTTGCCCGGCAGGGGCTGGAAGGCGACCGCGCCCCAGGCGATGTCCTCGTCGGCGGTGCCGTCCGGAGTGTCGTTCGACAGGGTGACGGCGGGACGGCCGGTGAAGTGGAACGTACCGAGGCTCACCCAGCGTCCCGCGCGCTGCGTCACATAGCGGTCCGGGCTCGTACTGTCGCTGTTGACCACGCTGTACTTGGCCTGCCTCGTCTGCGCGCCGGTGTCGGGCAGGTGCACCAGGACCCGTGCCCAGCCGAGGTTCTGACCGAGCGTCCAGGTCCCGGTGACGTCCAGCCGGCCGCCCGGGCCGCCCAGATGACTCCCGTTGCGCGTGTGGGCGTACCAGTAGTGTCCGCCGTATCCACCGCCGACCTGGTGCAGGTCCTCCTTGCCCTCGTAGCCGTCGTCATGGGCGTTGAAGTGGAACTGGAAGCTGCCCGCCGAGCCGGTCCTGCCGCAGTCGGACCAGGTCGGAGTCCCGTCCGGCACCGAGGCCACGACCTTCGCGCCGGCCGGAGCTCCGGTGCACACCGGGGTTCCGGTCTTCAGCCGGTGCCCCTGGCCGGGTTCCGGGATCAGCGTCTTGTACTTGATGGACTCGTTGCCGCAGGTCGTGGCGCACAGGGGTTTCCAGACGACATTGGCCTGGTTCCACCAGTACTGCTTGTAGCAGTCCTCGTTGGTGCAGTTCGGCGGGGTCTGCGGGTCGCAGTTGTTCTTGGTGTTGCAGAACGTGTCCAGCGGCGGCGAGACCTGGCTGCGGTCCCCCTTGCTGAGCCACCACGCGGGCTGGAAGCCGGCGGAGGAGAAGCCCGAGTCGCCGGGCCAGTCCTGGCGGCCGTCGGTCCCGTAGGAGAAACCGGTGTCGATCGACCAGGCGGCCCAGCCCATCACCTTCTCCTCGTACGGCCAGTCCTGAGGATGGGCGGCGTCCTTGTTGGCCGACGGTCCGTCCACGTCGGTGTCCATGAACGGGTGGCCCCAGCTCTTCTTGTACATGGGGTTCGCCGGGTTGTTGTACCAGCCCAGGCCCCAGTGGCCCGCGTTCTTGGCGGAGTCCGAGACCGGGTTGAAGCCGAGGTTGTAGTTCCAGACGGCCGTGAACCAGTTCTCGACCCTGGACGGGTCGTCGTTGTTGACCGTCACCTTCTGGCCGTCGGTGTGAACCTCGTTCCACTTGTCCGCGAGGATCTTCAGACCGGCGGCGATGTTCGTGGCGTAGTCGACGGCGACGGCCTTCTGGAGGGCCGGGGAAAGGGCGGTCTCCTTGTGCCCGTTGCCGTCGACCTTCTCGTGACCCGCCAGGCGCATGCCGTCGGTGACCTGGCCGACTCCGTAGCCGCAGTCCGACTTGTCCCAGTGGATCTGCCAGTAGGCGTCGGGATCGTCCTTGACGGGCTTGCGGCCGTAGTAACCGTCCATCGCCGCGAGCGGGTTGCCCATCTGGCCCGGGATCGCTCCCGATTCGGCCTGCCACAGGTTGGACTCCTGCGCCATGATGCCGAGCATCACGTTCGCCGGGATGCGCGCGTCACCGGAAGCCTTCAGCGTCGGCCTCGGGAACAGGCCCTGGGGATCGATCGTGCCGAGGCCGGTCTGGCTGCGGTATCCGCCCTGGCGCAGGTACTGGGAGCGGAGCTGGCCGCGTACGGCCATGTCGACGGCCCATTCGACCTGGTTGGGGGTCGGCTGGAGCGCCTGTGCGTCCACGTCGTTGCGGGAGACGGCGCAGATGCGGTCCGTGTCCCGGGGGTCCCACTGTCCGCTGGGGTCCGCCACCCTCGCCACCGGCTTGCGGGTGCCGGCCGCGGACGACAGGGCGGGGGAGAGGTTCTTCCCGCCGGACGCCGTCGTGGCGGCGACGCTCTGGGTGATCCGCTTCCCGGTCGTGGTGGCCGTACTGGTGACGGTCACCGGCTCGTCGGCCCGCGCGCTCGCGTCGCCGCGCGGGGCGCTGTCGCCGGGCGCCGGTTCGGTCCGGGTGAGACCGCCGCCCGTGTTCTTGATGTGGGCGAGCCCCGCGCGCACTCCCGGGGTGAGGACCGGCTCGACCGCGAGACGCCCCTCGCTGGAGACGTCCGTCCGGGCGGGGGCCGCCACCTCGGTGATGCCGGTGCCGCGCAGCCGGACGGCTCCGCTCGGCCTGCCCGTGAGGAAGATCCGGCCGGCCGCTCCCTGCTGCAGTTCGAGGTCGCCCAGTTCGCCGGAGGCGACGACGGATACGGGACCGTCCTCGTGCCAGACCTTGGTCCGGGCCGTCCGTGCGTTCTCGCGTTCGACGAACGCGATGTCCCCGTCGCGGCCGGGGCGGATGTCGAACGGGGCGCTCGTGCCGGTGGCGAGGTTCTTCACCCGGCCGGCGCGGTCGATGTGGACCAGGCTGCGGCCCCGTGCGGCGACCGCTCCGTCGTGGACCGGGACGGCGCTGGTGATCTCGCCCTGCAACGCCCCCTCGCCGAGCACCTTTCCGGCCGGGTCGACCGTGATCACACGGGTCCGTGTCCTGCTCGGGTCGTTCATGTCCCGGAAGGCGGTGAACGCGGCGGTCCGGGTCCGCGTGTTGCACGAGGGATCGAAGTACGCCAGGGACACGGTGAACGGCAGTTTCGTCACGTGTCCGTCACTGAGGTCGACGACGGCCGCGAACGCGCCACCCTGCATCAGGTCCGGCTTGTTCGTGAACGACCGGGGCGCGTACACGGCGGCGACGTGGTCGGCGTCCAGCGCGCACTGGTTGCCTATCCAGGAGTCCGCCGTCAGGCCCGGCTCGGACAGCACGGCGGCGGTCTTCCACCGGTACGCCTGACCGCTGTCGGCGAAGAGTATCTTCAGGCCGTCGGTGTCGGCGGCCGCGGTCACGGCCCGGTCCTCGCTCGCCTTCCAGCCCTTGCCGAGCCGGGTGTCCGGGTCCGGCACCCGCCCGGGCGGAGCCGGTTCGCCATGACTCCCGGCGGGGCGGGGACGCGGCGCCGCCTCGGCGGGGGTCGTCTGCACAAGGGTGCCGGTGAGCGCGGCGCAGGCCGCGGTCGCGGCCAGGGAGGTCAGTATTCGTCTTCTCGGTCGCAAGAGGGATTCCCCGTGTTCTGTGGTCTTGGGGGCCGACAGGGCACAGCTCCGTCGCCCTTCGGCCCGGAGGGACCCGAAGAGCGGACGCGATGCCGGGTGCCGGCCCGAGGCGGGCACGCGTCGGCGCGGCGGTTCCGGCCGCGGCGAAGCGCGTTCAGGCCTCGTGGCACGTGTGATGGGTGCGGCCGGCGGCCGTGGTGGCCCAACTGCCCGGCCTGCGGGGCCGGGTGGGCAGGCGAGCTCCGCCGGAGGCGGCCGTCGTACGACGGCCGACGCCTCCCGAACGGATTCTCAGCCGCGGGTGAACATGTGGTCGGACGGAATATCGACGGCCAGGTCGCCGGTGGACTCGGCCGTCCTCGCCGTCACGGCTGCGCGGACCTCACGGGAAACACGCACGGATCCCGCGTAGTTGGTGACGTTCCCCGAGCGCGTCGGCCGTGCGTGAGATCGGGACGACGGGCCGGTCGGCGGCCGGTGCCCGCGGTGCGGCCGCTTCGGCGGTGGCCGGGGCGGCGGCGGACATGACCCGCACGCCTGCCTTCAATGTCAGCATGATGGGCGAAGCTCCCCCTGTTCAGGCCGGTGCATCCGAATTCTTCGGCGTCGGTTTCCGCGGGTTTCCGCGCACCGCCGGGCGCGCGATCGCTCCGGGAGCGGGTGGCCGGAACTGGTCAGGAACCGTGAAAGCCGCCGCGACGCCGGGAATGCGCCCCCAACATAGCCGCGAGTTGGATCTACGGCAGGGGATAAACCGGGCGGTAAGGGTGCTTGGCCGAAATCGATCAGCAAAGGGAACCTCACGCGTACCTCAAGGGAGGTAACGGCACTTGACGGACATCGGCCACATCCGGCGAAGCGGAACGGGGTGTGCCGCGAGGGCAACGACCGGAATCAGACCCCTCGCGGGCGGCCCGGCCCGGCCCGGTCGTTCAGGAGGACGGGGACGGGTTGGGGCGCGTGGCGGCCGGAGGCAGCGGGTAGCCCGAGGACGGGGTCACCGGGAGGGGCGACGACGGGGACGGGACCGGGCCGGGCGGCGCGGGGGAGCGGGTGAGCGGCGGCGGGCTCGCGGTGGCCGCGTCCTCGGCGAGCGCGTCGAAGTCCACGTATCCGGTCGCTTCCAGGACCTTGATGTGGTCGAGCACGGTGGTGTTCGCGTCGTCGGCGAGATCGCGTACGAGCGAGTTCCGGGTGTTCGCGCGGACCTGGGCGACCATGGCGAACACCTTGCCGTGCGCCGCGCGCAGGATGTTCGCGAAGTCCTGGTCGTACCGCGTGCCGTGCGCCGCGCTGAGCGTGGACAGCCACTGACGCTGCTGCGCACTGGGCTGGCTGGGCAGTTCCAGGCTGAGCCGCGCGGCGACGCTGCGGACGCGGGCGTCGAGGAACGTGTGCCCCTCGATGAGGTGCTGTCCGGCCGTCCGTACGGCCTGGGTGGTGCCGCGCTCCTGGGCCTGCTGGCCGGCGGGCAGCTCCCACAGGCCGGCCAGCCTGACCCTGGTGACGAACTCCCGGTCCAGGGCCGACAGCGGACCGTAGGGGCTCGGCACGGTCTGGGAGTTCAGAGTGTCCAGGCCGGTGCCCGCACGGTCCGCGTACGACCAGATCGGAAAGGCCAGCGCGACGAGGGTCGCCAGCAGCGCGGCGATGATGAGCCCTGTCCCACTGACGAGTCCGGTGCGGTTGTCGGATCGCATGGTGCCTCCTGTTGCGGCACCGCACGCTAATGCGCTTCGGGTGCGGGTTGGCATGCTACGGGGAGCTCTACGCCAACTGCCGTACACGAAGAACGGATCGGACTGAGGGGAGAAGGTGCTGGTTGTGGTGGTTCGCGCGCACGCCAGAACGCCCCGAAGCGGCTGAAACGAGGCGCACACACGACCTTCACAAAGGGCGGTGTTACTCCGGGCACACTCCGCGGACGAGGTGTGTCGGGGTGTCCCGTCGAGGCGGCGCGCCGTCGCCGGTGGCGCGCGGCGCCGTGCCGGCGTGCACCCGCCCGGCGCCCGCTCAGCGGCGGAGCAGCGCCCTGCGGGTGGCCCGGGCCAGCCGGGCCGCGGGCCGCCCGGACAGCGGGGCCGGACCCGATCGCTCCAGCCACCAGCCGCGCAGCCGCCGCGTTTCCGCGCCCTCCGGGAGTCCCGTGAGCAGCAGGTGTTCGGCGAAGTCCAGGGCGTCCCTGCGGTAGCCGCCGGTCATCGGATGCCGCTGCGCGTACGCGAGGAACGCCGGCCGGTAGCCGTCGGCCAGGATCTCCGGCAGCTCCGGGGCCACCTTCGCCACGACGTCCGCCCGCTTGGCGGCGAGGGCGCGCGCCTGCACCCCG
Organism: Streptomyces sp. NPDC015532; assembly: GCF_043078065.1. NCBI lineage: Bacteria > Bacillati > Actinomycetota > Actinomycetes > Kitasatosporales > Streptomycetaceae > Streptomyces > Streptomyces sp. NPDC015532. The sequence goes on from NZ_JBIBSY010000012.1 coordinate 305,930, forward strand.
AGGCGGACGCGGTCGAAGCCCTCGGGGGCCGGGGTCCCGGCGACCAGCGCGGACAGCAGTGCCGTCTGCGCCAGTGCCACGCGCTGACGACGGGCGTCGTCGGCGTCGTCGCGTGAACCCGCTCCGGCCGGCTCGCCGGGTGCGGACCCGGCGTCACCCGGTGTCCGGGACGCCGGCGCGGTGATCGCGGCAGCGGCCGAAGCGGTGTCCGGACTCCGCGCCGGCTCCGTCTCTGCCACCGCCTGCCCGCCGGCCGCAGGGGCGGCGGCCCGGCGGACGGCCAGGGCCGCCGTACCCCGCACCGCCGCCCGGGTCGTGACGTCCGCCGTCTCCAGCGTCCTGCGGATCGCGGTCAGCTCCCGCTCCAGTTCGGCCGGTTCGGGGAAGTTCTCGTCGCGTTCGAGGAGGACCCCCGGAGGGGTCACCCGGGAGGCGAGGTCGGCGAGGATGTCGAGTACGGGCCGCGCGACGGGGTGGGCGTGGCTGTCGTGCCAGACGCCGTCACGCTCGAAGCCTCCGGCGACGTGGACGTAGGCGATCGCCTCGACGGGCAGTTCGCCGAGTGCCTTGGCGGGGTCCTCGCCGCGGTTGACGTGGTTGGTGTGGAGGTTGGCCACGTCGACGAGCAGCCGGACGCCGGTGCGGTCGACCAGGTCGTAGAGGAACTGGCCCTCGGTCATCTCCTCGCCGGGCCAGGAGATCAGCGCGGCGATGTTCTCCACGGCGAGCGGGACCGGCAGCGCGGCCTGAGCGACGCGGACGTTCTCGCACAGGACGCGCAGCGCGTCCCGGGTGCGCGGAACGGGCAGCAGGTGCCCGGCCTCCAGCAGCGGTGAGGCGGTGAGCGGGCCGCCGGCCCGGACGAACGCGATGTGTTCCGTGACGAGGGGTGAGCCCAGCGCCTCGGCGCGTTCCGCGAGCGCCGTGAGCCGCGCCTCGTCGGGCCGGTCGGCGCCGCCGAGGCCCAGGGAGACGCCGTGCGGCACCACCGTGACACCCCGCTCGCGCAGCCGCAGCAGCGACTTCGGGAGATGACCGGGGCACACGTTCTCCGCCACGGCCTCGACCCAGTCGACGCCGGGCATGTTCTCCACGGCCTCCGCGATCTCCGGCCGCCACCCGATGCCCGTACCCAGCCGCCCCGGTTCCCTCATGTCCCCTCCTCCGTCACGGCCTCGGCCGCGCCCCGCCCGTACGTCGCTCCCCACGACGGCCGGTGCACCGGCGTGACCGAGTCATGGCCCCGCGGGCCGCGGCTGAACCCACCGGGGCGGACGTTCAGAGCAACATTTGAGGTTTCGCGCCCGCGGTCCCGCGGCACGCCGACGCGCGGCCTTTGACTGCCCCGCGCGGGGCAGTCACGGCGGCTGTCCCCGCCGGTCGGTCATTTCACGCCACAACGGTGATCGAGGGGGCACCAATTGGCCTGAAAGCCCTCCCGCATCCTTCGTTCGGGGGCTGGCAACGTCAACTTCCGTTTCCCTAAGATGTATTGCCGGTCGGGCCGGTCAGGCCGGCCGACACTGATCTGGGGGAACGATGCAGCCTGGCGAGCAGCTGACCACGTCGATCGATGCCACGGTGCCCACGGCCGCGCGCATGTACGACCACTACCTCGGCGGCAAGGACAACTACGCCGCCGACCGGGCGGCCTGCGAAGAGCTGGACAAGGTCGTGCCCAGCACCCGCGCGCTCGCCCTGAACAACCGGCGCTTTCTCCAGCGGGTGGTCCGGACGCTGGCGGACGGCTACGGGATCAGGCAGTTCCTCGACCACGGATCCGGTCTGCCGACCCAGAACAACGTGCACCAGGTGGCCCAGGCGGTGGACGAGAACTCCCGGGTGGTCTACGTCGACAGTGATCCGATGGTGCTGGTGCACGGCCGGGCCCTGCTGGACCAGAACGAGCGGACCGCCGTCATCCACGCCGACCTGCGGCAGACGGAGGAGATCTTCGCCCACCCCGACACCCGGCGGCTGATCGATCTCTCGCAGCCGGTGGCCGTGCTGTTCAACTCGGTGTTCCACTGCATCCCGGACAGCGAGACCGACGGGCCCCTCCCCGTGATCCGCCGCGTCGCCGAACGGCTGGCGCCCGGCAGCTTCATGGTGATGTGCCAACTGGTCAGCGAGGACGCCGAGGTCCGCGAATTCGTCACCGGTTTCATGGACACCGCGACGCAGGGGCACTGGGGCCGGGTCCGCCAGGAGAAGGACGTGGCGGAGTTCTTCGACGGCATGGACGTCCTCGAACCCGGACTGGTCGAGGTGTCCACCTGGCGCCCGGACACCGATGTCGTGCCGCGCCAGCTCACGCAGGAGTGGATCGAGTTCGGCGGGGTCGGGCGGATCCGCTAGCTCAGGTCCTTCGGACCTCCCGGTGCCTGTGCGGCGGGACCCGCTCGCGGGTGCGGGCGGGGCCTGCCCGTCGGGGGCTGGGCGGGACCCGCCCGGCAGCGGCCGGGGTCCGGGGCCCGACGTCAGGCCTCGTCAGTGCGAGGCGCTGTACCGCTGTTCCACCGTGCTGCGCAGCAGCGCCAGGGACGCGCGAGGGCTGAGGGCCTCGTCGGCGAGCCGGTCCAGTACCACCCGGTACTCCTCCGTCTCGTCGCGGTCCTCCAGGAAGTTGGCGCTCCTGATGTGCTCCAGATAGACGATGTCGGGCAGTTCGACGCCGCCGAAGCGCAGATAGGTGACGGGGATGGCCGGAGCCGAGGCGTTGGTGACGTCCAACGGCACGATCTGCACGACCACATGGGGGCGCTGGGCCATCTCGACGAGGTGCTCCAGCTGAGCGCGCATCACCTCACGGCTGCCCAGAACACGCAGCAGTACGGACTCGTCGACGACGGCCCACAGCTGAGGGGCGTCCGCCCGGTTCAGCAGCTCCCGCCGGCGCATGCGCAACTCCACCCGGCGCTGCACCTCGGCGGCGGGCGCCGTCGGCAGCCCGCGCTCCACCACGGCCTGGGTGTACTCGGGGGTCTGCAACAGGCCCGGAACGTACTGGATCTCGAAGGTGCGGATGGTGGTGGCCGCCTCCTGGAGTCCGACCAGCCGGTCGAACCACTCGGGCATCAGCCGCTTGTCGTAACGCTGCCACCACCCCGGCTCGCCCGCCCGCTTGAGCAGTCTGAGCAGGACCGACACCTGATAGTCCTCGGTCTTGTACAGCTCCAGCAGCGCGCGGACGTCGCCCTCCGTCGGCGGCCGACGGCCCTTGCCCGCCTCTATGCGCGACAGCTTCGCCGCGCTGAACCCCAGGGAGCGCGCGGCCTGTTCCTGGGACAGCCCCGCGTCCTCGCGGGCGCCGGCCAGCTGAACGCCGACCAGCATCTTGAGCAGAGTGGGGGCGGGCTCCTCCCGGCTCAGATACGGTTCGAGGCGGGAGACGCGGGGTGACTCGACGGACATCCTGACTCCCAGTCGACCGGCAGAAGACAGCCCAAATTATCGCACTGCCCCGGACTCTGCCGCAGGGGGAGACAGAAGTGGACAACTATCGTTCCGTTTCAACGGAGTTCGGAGCATCGGACGCCGTGAATCAGAGCAGGTGGTCGAACTCCCCGTCCTTCGCGCCGGCCAGGAACGCGGCCAGCTCCGCGGGGGTGTAGACGAGGGCCGGACCGTCGGGGTCGCGGGAGTTGCGTACCGCGATACCGCCGTCGCCGAGGGTGGCCACCTCGACGCAGTTGCCTTCGGCATTGCTGTGCCTGCTCTTGATCCAGGAGGCGCCCAGCGAGCTGGCCCGCACTCCGTTCGGCACTGATGGCACCAACGCACTCTCCTTGCTGACGTTCCACCAGGCGTGCCCGCCCGGCCGCCCGGTCGTGGGCCCCGGCCGGACCCCACGTGGCCCATGCCTCTCTCCGGCTTCATGCAATTTCTCGTGCAATTGCACGAAGACGCTGTCAGCGTGGATAATAGCCGTGGCGTCAACCTCGTTACCAGAGCCGTGTACTGACGCCGGCTCAGCCGCTCCCCGGGGAGCGTGATCGTCCGGGACGGGCCCTCGGCCCGCCCGCGCACCTGTCACTGTCCGACGCCTTCGGAGGGAGCGGAAATGGCAACACCACTCGGGAACCTGGAACGCGTGCCGTGGGACGAGATCAAGGACTCCAAGGGGTCGGCGGAAGCCATCCCCTTCCTCCTCAACACCGTCGCCTGGGGTGACGCGGCGACGGCCAGGGCAGCCCTCCAGGACCTGAGGGAACGAATCTGCCAGTTCGGATTCGTCGTGGAGCAGGCGACGGCCGCCACCGTCCCCTTCCTCTGGGAACTCGCCGAACTCCCCCAGGTCACCTGCCGCGTTCAGATAATCCAGCTCCTGAGGGACATCGCGGACGCCCGGCAGTGGGAACGCACGGCCGCCGCCTACCCCAAACTCCTCAACCGCCGGGAGAACTGGGTGGGCTGGGAGCGCGAGGCCCGCCAGGCCGTGCGCGCCCACCGAGGCACCCTCCAGCACCTGCTCGCCGAGCCGGACACCGAACTCGTCCGGGTCACGGCGGAACTCGCCACCACGCTGGCGAAGTAGGGGCCGGGGTCAGACCGCCGCGTCCGGAACGCTTTTCGGCAGGGCGCCGACACGATCGTGCCCCTCGACCGCGACCGTCAGCCCGGGAGCGATCTCCGTGAACCCCGCGTCACGGACCAACGGCCGCTCGGAAGTGCTGAGTTCACTCCAGCGGGCCGGATCGGCCGTGCGCACCGAGAGGGCGAAGCCCGCCTCGCGCCAGGCGATCCGCTCCTTCTCCGACAGCTCCCACCAGGCCAGTTGGGCGCCATGGCCCGTCTGCGCCATCGTCTTGCCGGCCGACATGTCGAGTTCCGGGTTCAGCCACAGCACGGGCGCCGCCGGATCGGCCGGTGCCGGCGGCTCCGGATCGTCGAGATCCGTACCGGACACCTGGAGCCGTGCCAGGTCCTTGGGCCAGCCGTCCAGCGGTACCGGCGGGAAGACCCGTACCTCCGCGGACCGCCCCGTCACGGTGATGCCGGGCAGGGCCTCGGCCCGCCGCCACTCGGCTCCGCGTGCCCGCCGCACGACCTTGCGGATCCGGGCGTCCTGCCAGTCCCGCATCGCCTGCGCCCAGACGCCGTCCCCGAGGGACCGCTCGTCGCTCAGGATGGTCAGCACGGCGCGGGCGGCGGTCTCCAGCGCGTCGGTGCGCGCCGGGGGAGCGGCCTTCTCGATGTGCACGACCAGCGGCAGCACGAACTGCGGTGCCGTGTCGCGCACGGTGGGCTCGTCGCGGAACGGACTGTCGTCGGCGGGGGTCGGGTCGTCGCTGCTCACGCCCCCAGTCTGCCAGGCGGAAGATCCGTTCCGGACGGACGGTCCCGTCGCGGTGCCGCCCGTCCGGTGCCCGCGCCGGTCAGCCCGAACACGCGGTGCGCTGTGCCTCCTGCCAGGCGCACACGGGGCACAGCGTGATCCCCCTGTACGACTCCGGGTACTCGGTCGGTTCACGGCACAGCACGCACTCCGCGTAAGGCGGCCCGCCCTGCCCCGCCGTGCCGAGGGCGTCGCGGGCGTCCTCGCCCGGTCCGTCCGCTCCGGTCGTGCGGTGGTCGTCGCTCATGCCCCCACCTTATGAGGAGCGAGCGGGCGCGGGGATGCCCCGACCGGCTCAGCCGCTCCGGTCGCTCCGCCGGGCCGGGGTGTCCCGGTCGGCGCTGTCGAGCAGGTCGGCGGCGCGTGATCCGATCTGCCGCCCGACGCGGTGCAGGATCTCGTCGGCCGGCCGGGGATCGAGACGGCGCCCGTCGCGCAGGCGCAGGGCGATCAGACCGGCGGCCGCCTCCCGGGGACCGATCACCGCCTGGTACGGGACCAGACGGGCGGCACGTACGCGGGCCCCCAGACTGCCCTCGTCGGGGGCGGCGAGTTCGGCGCGGATCCCCTGCTCGCGGCAGCGGCGTACGAGCCCGGCCGCCTCCTCGGTCTCCGCCCCGGACACGGGCAGGACCACCACCTGGGTGGGCGCGAGCCAGGCGGGGAAGGCCCCGCCGTGCACCTCGATGAGATGGGCGACCGCCCGTTCCAGGCTGCCGATCACGCTGCGGTGCACCATGACCGGCCGGTGTTTCGCGCCGTCGGCGCCGATGTAGCGCAGATCGAAGCGTTCGGGCTGGTGGAAGTCGATCTGAACGGTGGAGAGGGTGGACTCGCGGCCCGCCGGGTCGGTGATCTGGACGTCGATCTTGGGCCCGTAGAACGCGGCCTCGCCCTCGACGGCCTCGTACGCCACGCCGGATCCGTCCAGGACCTCGCGCAGCAGCGCGGCCGATCTGCGCCACAGCTCCGGGTCGGCGACGTACTTCCCTCCCGGGCCAGGCAGCGAGAGCCGGTAGCGGGCCGCCTCGATACCCATCGCGTCGTACGCGGCGCGGATCAACCCGAGCGCCGCGGAGGCCTCTTCGGCGACCTGGTCCGGGGTGCAGAAGATGTGGGCGTCATTGAGCTGGATGGCGCGCACCCGGGTCAGGCCGCCCAGCACGCCCGACAGCTCGGCACGGTACATGCCACCCAACTCAGCCATGCGCAGCGGGAGTTCGCGGTAGCTGTGCGGGCGGGACCGGTAGATCAGCGCGTGGTGGGGGCACAGGCTCGGTCGCAACAGCAGTTGTTCTCCGCCGAGTTCCATCGGAGGGAACATGTCGTCGCCGTAGTGCGACCAGTGCCCCGAGATCTCGTACAGCTCCCTCTTGCCCAGCACCGGCGAGTACACGTGCCGGTAGCCGGCCCGCCGCTCGGCGTCGCGGACGTACTCCTCCAGGGCGTACCGCACGGTGGCGCCGTCCGGCAGCCAGTACGGAAGGCCGGCGCCCATCAGGGGGTCGGTGTCGAACAGGCCGAGTTCGCGGCCGAGCCGGCGGTGGTCGTTCATGGCGGTCTCCTCGCTCGGGGAGGGCGAGCGACCACACGGCGAAGCCCCGGGGCACTCGCCCCGGGGCTTCGACTCACATCAGCGGTCAGCGCGCCGGGACACTCTCCGGCGTCGTCGTCTTCGCTGCGGCACGCTTCATGGCGCCCACACTAGCGGCGGGCCGCGGGGCGGGCACGCGATTATCCGGCGGGGGACAGCGAGCCCCCGAGGCCGAGTCCCCGAGGCCGAGTCCCCGCCGTCCGCGCGGGACTATCCCGCGGGTGCCTCCGGCTCCGCGCGCTGTGCCGCGGCCGTGGACCGGTCCGCGTCGTTCCCGTACGTGTCGACGGTCCCGGAGTCGTCAGGACTGCCGGAATCCTCGGGCCCCTCCGGCTCGACGGGCACCCTGGGCTCACCCGGGATCCCGAACGTGTCCGGGATCCCGGGCCCGTCCGTGTCCGCGAACGCCTCCGGAAGGCCGAGAGCCTCCGGCACCCCGTTGATCCGGTCCGGCGCGGCGGGAGGTTCGACGGGCTCGGCCGACGGCTGCTCCGCCACGGGCGGCGCTTTCGGCTGCCGCGCCCGCTGCGGTTCCGTCACCACCGGCTGCTGTCCCGACTGGGCCCGTTCCAGGAAGCGCAGCAGTTCGACCGGGAAGGGCAGGACGAGGGTGGAGTTCTTCTCGGCCGCGACGGCCA
>NZ_JBIBSY010000013.1:0-305669 GCF_043078065.1 Streptomyces sp. NPDC015532
AGGGCTGATCACCCCAGCACCGACGAAGGCCCCCGCGACCACACCGGTCACGGGGGCCTTCCCACATCCCGGAACCCACCCGACACCAGCACGTCGCCATCGCGGCTCAGCGCACGCGTCCCCGGGGCTTCAACGCGACCGGGGGAAGGTGCGGGGCGGTCAGCGGCACGCCGTCGTACCCCTTCACCTCACCGAAGCGCGCACCCTTGGCCCAGTCCTCGCGGGCCTGTTCGATGTCCGCCTGGGTGCGTCCGATGAAGTTCCACCACATGATCAGCTCCTCCTCGAACGGCTCGCCGCCCAGGAGCATGAGGCCCGCGTCCGTCGCGGCGCGCAGCGGAAGTTCCGTACGGCCGCAGCCGAGGTAGAGCATGGAGCCCGGGACCACCGGCACGCCGTCGACCTCGGCCTCGCCGGACATGACGAGGACGGCGTACTCGAAGTCGGGCTCCAGCGGCAGACGGACGTCCGCGCCGCTCGCGAGGGCCAGGTCGGCGCCGACGATCGGTGTGTACGTCGTACCGGGCGAGGTCGTACCGTCGAGTGTGCCGAGCAGGAGCGTGGCCCGCAGGCCGGGGGCGGTCACGACGGGCAGCTCGGCATGGTGTTCGAAGTGCGGGTCGGTGTGCCGGTGACTGTCCGGCAGCGCGACCCAGAGCTGCGCGCCGTGCAGCAGACGGGAGTGCGCGCGGGGGCTCTCCTCGGAATGGCTGATGGCGCGGCCCGAGGTCATGAGGCCGAGTTCGCGCGGGCGGATCGTCTGGAGGCTGCCGGTGGAGTCGCGGTGCAGCACCTCGCCCTCGTGCAGCCAGCTCACGGTCTGCAGACCCATGTGCGGGTGCGGCGGGACCTGCATGCCGGGCTCGTCGGCGATGTCGTCGGGCCCGTAGTGATCGACGAAGCACCACGCGCCGACCATGCGCCGGCCCAGGTTGGGCAGCAGACGGCGGACCTCGGTCGACTCACCGAGCTTGACCCGGCGGGGGCTGAGGAGTTCGCGCACCGGCTCGGCCACCACGAACCCGCGGCCGCCACAGGCGGCGGGAACCGCCTCCCGATCAAGATTGCTCATGGCCCACAACCTAGACCCGTCGGGGGCCGCTCGTCAGGCCATCGATACGCCCATCGAGGGGCACTTGGCTCAGAACCGGCGCGGCGGCCCGGGACCCCGGCCCCCGGTTCCGTACGCCGCCATCGGGCCGTCCGAGGTCGAAGCCGAGGTCCGCGCAAATAGTAGCCATGGACATAGTAGCCATGTACTGTTTCTCTCATGAGTACAGCGAAGTCGGTTTCCGAGAACGCGACGCCCGGTTTCCTCGTCTGGCGCCTGTCGATGAAGTGGCGGGTCGCCGTGGACCGGGCGGTGGGCCCGCTGGGCCTGACGCACGCGCAGTACTCGCTGATGGCATCGCTGTACAGCCTCAACCGGGACGGACGGCGGCCCAGTCAGCGCGAGCTCGCCGACCACACCGGACTCGAACCGCTCTACGTCTCGAAGCTGGCCCGCGCCCTGGAGACGGCCGGGCACCTCGACCGCACCCGGGATCCGGCGGACCCCCGGGCGGTGCGGCTGACCCTCACCGACGACGGACGCGAGATCACCCTCCACGCCATCACCGTGGTCCAGGGCCTCCTGGAGCGGCTGCTCGAACCCCTGGGCGGCCTCCGCGGCGAACGCACACGGGCGTTCAGCGGCGAGCTGGCCGTCCTGCTCGACGTACCGCTCGATCCGCACACCGGCGCCGGGCCGCGTACCGGCGTGGCTCCGCCACCCTCCGAAGACTTTTCACCCGAGGAGTAGTCATGACCACCTCTGTTCCCCCTGTCAACGGCCAGGTCATCGGCCTCGCCCACTACGCGAGCCGGGCCGCCCTGGAGCGGGTGCTGGCCCGCAGCGGCACCACCTTCGAGCAGTCGGTGGCCCTGCGGGCCGCGTCCGACAACGGCGGGACCGTCGAGCGGGCGCGGGTCGTGGGCCGGCTCACCGGCGGCCTGAAGATCGAGGAATCGGCGGCCCTGCGGACCGTCGAGGAGCTGACGGCGCTGGGGCTCCTGGAGCAGCCGGCGCCCGGGCAGGTGTCCCTGACCGACGGCGGCCGGGAGTTGTTCGCGTCGATCCGCAGCGCGGGCGACGCCATCGCGGCCCGGGTGTACGCCGGGATCCCGGCCGAGGACCTGGCTACCGCCGGGCGCGTACTGGCCCTCGTGACGGAGCGGGCCAACGCGGAACACGCCGACGCCTGACGGCCCGGAACACCGCCGGGAACCCCGGGGCCGCACCCCCGGACCCGCCCAAGCTCGTGGAATATTCAACCAACCGGCACGGTTGTGGCCCGGCGAAGGAGGTCAGTGGTGGACACGACGTACTACGACCACGGGACGGCCGCGGAGCGCTGGGAGCGGGCGCGGATGTTCTTCGAGGCCAAGGACTACGCCGCGGCGGCACGCGTGCTGGGCGGACTGGTCGAGGAGGTGCCGGAGCAGACCGGACCCCGGCTGCTGCTGGCGCGTTCCTACTATCACTCGGCCCAACTGCGCCGCGCCGAAACCGAGTTGCGCACCCTCGTGGAGCTCGATCCGGTCGAGCACTACGCGCGGCTGATGCTGGGACGCACACTCCAGCGTCTCGGCCGCCCCGACGAGGCGGCGCCGCACCTGCGGATCGCGTCCGCGCTCGGAGGCGACTTCGGGTACGCCTGATCCGGTCCGATCTGGCCCGGTCCGATCAGGCCCGGTCCGAGCCGGTCCGGCGATCGCGGGTTCCGGGTTCGCCGCGGGAGGCCGGTCACCTCGGTGACCGGACTCCCGCGTGCCATGCGGCCGGGCCGGACCGGCACGCCCCGCCAGGGGGCTTTCGGGCGGACGGACGAGCGCTCGGGCACGCGACCGGCCGGCACGTGACCCGAGCCACATGAGGAAAGTCGCGGAACTCCCCCGTGCCGCCTCGATCGCCTCGGTCCGGCTTGGCATCCTGGCGCGATGGCATCCGAACCAGACCGCAGCGCCCCGCGCATCACCCTGAGCGACATGGTCGAGGAACTCCTCGGCCACGAGGGTCCGTTGCCGATCGTCGCGGCCGGTGACCCCGTGCTGCGCCGCGGTACGGAGCCGTTCGACGGGCAGTTGGACCCGGCACTGCTGGCCCGGTTCGTGGCCGCCCTGCGCGCCACGATGCACGCGGCACCGGGGGTCGGTCTCGCCGCGCCGCAGGTCGGCGTGCCCCTGCGGATCGCCGTCATCGAGGACCCGGCGCCGGTCTCGGACGAGGTGCGCCTGGTCCGCGGGCGGGAGCCGCAGCCGTTCCGGGTGCTGGTCAATCCCTCGTACGAGGGGATCGGTCCGGGCCGGGTGGCGTTCTTCGAGGGCTGCCTGAGCGTTCCGGGCTGGCAGGCCGTGGTGGCCCGGCACACCGAGGTGCGGCTGACGGCGCTCGACGAACACGGGCGAGCGGTCGACGAGGTGTTCGGCGGCTGGCCCGCACGCATCGTCCAGCACGAGACGGACCACTTGGACGGCATGCTCTACCTCGACCGCGCGGAGCTGCGCTCGCTGTCCTCGAACCAGGCGGCAGCGGAGCTCTGGTCCCAGCCGACGCCGGAACGGGCGGCCGACGTCCTGGGCTTCACCCTGCCGGACTGATACCGGGCCTCCCCCGGCCTCCGGGCATAGCGGCCGACCTTCGGGGCCCGCCCCCGGCCCCGGCCCCGGGGCATACCGGCCGACCCCCGGAGCCCGGCACCAGCCCCCGGGCATACCGGCCGACCCTCGGAGTCCGTCCCCGGCCTCCGGGCATAGAGGCCAGCCTTCGGGGCCCGGCCCCGGCCCCGGGCATACCGGCCGACCCTCGGAGTCCGTCCCCGCCCCCGGGCACAGCAGCCGACCCTCGGGACCCACCCCCGGCCTCCGGGCATACCGGCCGACCCTCGGAGCCCGCCCCCAGCCCCGGCCCATAGCGGCCGCCCCTCGGCGGCCGGGTCCAGCGCTCGCCTCCGCGTCCGGCTTCGGGCGTCGCCATCAGAGCTCCGCCTCACCCTGCCGAGCTGACGACCGGGAACCCAAGGCAGACGCTCGCCGCACATCACCGGGTCGTTGCGCGCCCGCCGGTGCCGCGCCGGTTGCTCGTGGCGATGCCGCGCCGGGCCTCCCGGCGGAAAATCACCGGCGCCGGGGCACCGGTTCGGCTAGCCTGCGGGCATGTCCACGCCCCGCGTCTCTTAGCTCCAGGACCCGCTTCCACGCCACCCGTGTGTCCTTGAGCCGATTGACTTCTGGAGCGTTCTCCCATGATCACCGTTCGCGGTGTCGATGTGCGCGTCGGCGCGCGTCTGCTGCTTTCCGACATCTCCTTCACCGTCTCCCCCGGCGACCGCATCGGCCTGGTCGGCCGTAACGGTTCCGGCAAGACCACCCTCCTGAGCACCCTCGCGGGGCTGCGCCGTCCCGCCGCCGGTTCCGTCTCCCGTACCGGGGCGGTCGGTCACCTCGCCCAGGACCCGGCCGCGGCGGACCCCGCGGTCACGGTCGGTGCGCGGATCCTGTCGGCCCGGGGTCTCGACCGTGCCGTACGGGCCCTCCGGGCGGCCGAGACCGCGATGGCCGACGGATCCGACCGTGCGATGAACGCCTACGCGCGCGCCGAGGCCGAGTTCCAGGCACGCGGCGGGTACGCGGCCGAGGCCGAGGCGGCCCGGGTCGCCGCGGGACTCGGTCTGCCGGCCCGGGTGATGGACCAGCCCATCGGCACCCTGTCCGGCGGGCAGCGACGCCGGGCCGAGCTCGCCCGCATCCTGTTCGCGGACGACGGCACCCTGCTCCTGGACGAGCCGACGAACCATCTGGACGCCGACTCGATCGCCTGGCTGCGCGGGTTCCTGGCGAGCCGTCAGGCCGGGCTCGTTCTCATCAGCCACGACACCTCCCTGCTGGCCGACGTGGTCAACCGCGTCTTCCACCTGGACCCGCACCGCGCCACGCTCGACGTCCACAACACCGGTTGGGCGGCCTACCTCACCCAGCGCGACGCCGACGAGCGGCGCCGGGCCCGGGAGCGCGCCAACGCCGAACGCAAGGCGGCGGCGCTGCACGCGCAGGCCGACAAGATGCGCGCGCGTGTGTCGACGGCGGTGGCCGCCAGGAACATGGACCGCCGCGCCGGCCGCCTGCTCGCCGGACTCGAACCGGTCCGGCGGGCGGGGAAGGTCGCCAGGATCCGGCTGCCCGAACCGGCCCCGTGCGGACGCGTGCCGCTCGGCGCGGTCGCGCTGACCAAGTCGTACGGCGATCTGCGCGTCCTCGACGGCGTCGACCTCGCCGTCGACCGGGGCAGCCGGCTGGTGATCCTCGGCCCGAACGGCTCGGGCAAGACCACACTGCTGCGGCTGCTCGCCGGGCACGAGAGCCCGGACAGCGGGCGGGTCGTGCGTGGACACGGGCTGCGCCTCGGCTACTTCGCGCAGGAGCACGACACGCTGGACCCCGCCGGAACGGTGCGAGACCATCTCGTCGCCGCCGCGCCGCACCTGGGCGACGGGGAGGTACGAGGGGTGCTCGGTTCGTTCCTGTTCACGGGCGACGACATCGGCAAACGGGTCGGCGTCCTCTCCGGCGGAGAGAGGACCAGGCTCGCTCTGGCGGGGCTCGTCCACTCCGGCGCGAACGTGCTCCTCCTGGACGAACCCACCAACAACCTGGACCCCGCCTCGCGCGCCGAGGTCCTGGCGGCGGTGGCCACCTGCCGGGGCGCGCTCGTCATGGTCACCCACGACGAGGGAGCCGTCGACGCCCTGCGCCCGGACCGGGTGCTGCTGCTCCCGGAGGCGAACGAGGACCTGTGGAGCGAGGAGTACCGGGAACTGGTGTCACCGGCCTGACCGGGGGACGTACGGCGGCACGCGGGCGGCACGCCACACGGCGCGGCCGCCCGCGTGCCGGGCCCCGCTCACGCGTCCCGGTACGCCTCCAGGAGCCTCAGCCAGACCTCGCTGACCGTCGGGTAGGACGGGACGGCGTGCCACAGGCGGTCGACCGGGACCTGGCCGACGACGGCGATGGTCGCGGAGTGGATCAGCTCGCCGACGCCGGGGCCGACCAGGGTGAGACCGAGGACGATCTCGCGGTCGAGGTCGACGACCATGCGGGCCTTGCCGCGGTAGCCGTCCGCGTACAGTCCGGCGCCGGCGACCGAGGCCATGTCGACGTCCACGGCCCGGACCCGGTGACCGGCCTGCTCCGCCTCGGCCAGGGAGAGGCCCACGGCCGCGGCCTCCGGGTCGGTGAAGACGCATTGCGGGACCGAGGCGTGGTCGGCGGTGGCGGAGTGCGCTCCCCAGGGGTCCGTCTCCAGCAGGGGCACTCCCGCGGCACGCGCGGCGATGGCGGCACCGGCGATCCGGGCCTGGTACTTGCCCTGATGGGTGAGCAGCGCGCGGTGGTTGACGTCGCCGACCGCGTACAGCCAGGCGCTGCCGACGGCCCGGAGGCTGTCGTCGACCTCGATCCACTGGCCCGGCTCCAGGCCGACGGTGTCGAGGCCGATGTCGTCGGTGCGGGGCGCGCGGCCGGTCGCGAAGAGGATCTCGTCGGCCTCGATGCGGTCACCGGTGTCCGTCAGGGCGACCACCGTCGAGCCCTCGCGCGAGACGGCGGTCACCGAGGTGCCGGTGCGCACGTCCGCGCCCGCCTCGGTCAGTGCCTCGGCGACCAGTTCCCCGGCGAAGGGCTCCATGCGGGGCAGCAGGCCCTTGCCGCGGACCAGAAGGGTGACCTGGGAGCCGAGCCCCTGCCAGGCCGTGGCCATCTCGGCGGCGACGACACCGCCGCCCACCACGATCAGCCGTCCGGGCACGGCGTGCGCGCTGGTGGCCTCGCGGCTCGTCCACGGCTTGACCTGGGCGAGACCCGGCAGGTCGGGGAGCTGGGCGCGGGTGCCGGTGCAGACCGCGACCGCGTGCCGGGCGGTCAGCACCCGGCGTTCGCCGTCGGGCCCGTCGACCGTCACGGTGCGCGGTCCGGCGAGCCGGCCGTGTCCGCGGTGGAGGTCGGCTCCGATGCCGTCCAGCCAGGCGAGCTGGCCGTCGTCCTTCCAGTCGGAGGTGAACCAGTCGCGGTGGGCGAGCACCGCGGGGGCGTCGAGGGGGCCTTGTACGGCGGCGGCGAGGCCGGGTACGCGGCGGGCGTCCGCGCGGGCGATCACCGGGCGCAGGAGGGCCTTGCTGGGCATGCACGCCCAGTACGAGCACTCTCCGCCGACCAGTTCGCTCTCCACGACCGCGGTGGAGAGGCCGGCGGCGCGTGCGCGGTCGGCGACGTTCTCCCCCACGGGTCCGGCACCGAGCACCACGACGTCGTAGGCGATGGATTCCGTTTCCGTCATGGGGCCAGTCTGGTTGCTGGTGTGCGCCGTGGCCACACGGGTACGGGCCCGGAATAGGCCCCCGGTGGGTTGCGTTGTCGTGACCGGCATGACCCGGACGTGAGGAAGAGGGAAGTGGAATGAGCAGCACCGTTGAGCTCACCAAGGAGAACTTCGACCAGACGGTCACGGACAACGAGTTCGTCCTGATCGACTTCTGGGCCGAGTGGTGCGGGCCGTGCCGTCAGTTCGCCCCGGTCTACGAGAAGGCGGCCGAGGCCAACCCCGACCTGGTCTTCGCCAAGGTCGACACGGAGGCGCAGCCGGAGCTCGCGGCCGCGTTCGACATCCAGTCCATCCCGACCCTGATGATCGTGCGCGACCAGGTCGCGATCTTCGCCCAGCCCGGGGCGCTGCCCGCCGTGGCCCTGGACGACGTCATCGGGCAGGCCCGGAAGCTGGACATGGACGAGGTGCGCAGGTCGGTCGCGGCCCAGCAGGCCGAGACCGCCCGGCAGGCCGGCCAGTCCGAGAACACCGGGCAGGGCGGGGACACCGAGTAGGCAGACACCCGGCGGGCCGGGGGCCTGGGTGCCACGGCCGGGGAGCGGGTGCCCTGGGCCGGAACCGGGTGCGAGTGCCCGGCCGCGGTCCGGTGCGACGCCCGGCCTCGGCCCAGTGCGACGCCCGGGCGCGGCCCGGTGCGGTGCGCCCAGCCTCGGGCCGGCACGGTGCGCCCAGCTGCGGCCTGGTGGGGTGCGCCCGGCCTCGGGCCCGTGCGGTGCGCCCAGGCATGGTCCCCACGGCCCCCATGGCCCTAGAAGGGGTATCCCGCCACGTCGCCGCGCACCGTCGTCCACCGCAGGTCGGTGAAGGCGTCCAGGTTGGCCTCGCCGCCGAAGCGGGCGCCGGTGCCGGAGGCGGCGGTACCGCCGAAGGGAGCGACGGCCTCGTCGTTGACGGTCTGATCGTTGATGTGGGCGATGCCGGTCGGAATGCGCTCGGCCAGGTCCAGGCCGCGTGCGGTGTCCCGGGTGACGATGCCCAGGGAGAGGCCGTACGGTCCGGCTGAGGCCAGGGCCGCCGCCTCGTCGAGGGTGGTGAAGGAGCGGACCGGCGCGACCGGGCCGAAGACCTCCTCCGCGTACGCCGGGGTCGTGTCGTCGACTCCGGCGAGCACGGTGGGCCGGTAGAAGAGCCGGTCGTGCGTGCCGCCGGCCGCCAGCTTCGCGCCGCCGGCCGTGCTGGACTCCACCAGCCCGTGGATCTTGGCGAGTTGGGCGTCGTCGATGATGGGTCCGAGGTGGACCTGTTCGCGGTGCGGGTCGCCGACGGCCAGTGAGTCGGCCTTCGCGGCGAGCCGTTCGACGTACTCCTCGTAGAGCGAGGCGTGGACCAGATGACGGCCGGTCGTCATGCAGATCTGGCCCTGGTGGAAGAACGAGCCCCAGGCCGCCGTGGAGATGACCGCTTCGATGTCGGCGTCCGCCAGGACGACCAGGGCGGAGTTCCCGCCCAACTCCAGGTGCGCGCGCTTGAGCTGACGTCCCGCCGCCTCACCGACCGCGCGTCCCGCGGCGGTCGAGCCGGTGAAGGAGATGACCGGGACCAGCGGGTCGGCGACCAGGGCGCGGCCGGTCTCGGGGCCGCCGGGAAGGACCTGGAGCAGCCCGTCCGGCAGTCCCGCCTCGGCGAAGACGGCTCCGAGCGCGAGGCCGCCGCACACGGCCGTGCGCGGGTCCGGCTTCAGGAGGACGCCGTTGCCGAGCGCGAGCGCCGGAGCGACCGAGCGGATCGAGAGGATCAGCGGTGCGTTGAAGGGCGCGATCACGCCCACGACGCCGACCGGCACACGGCGCGTGTACGACAGCCGCGGCGCTTCGGAGGGCAGGACCTGGCCGGTCGGACGGGAGGCGAGAGCGGCCGCCTCGTAGCACTCCTGGGCGGCGACGTGCAGCTCGAAGTCCGCCTTGCCCGGGATGGAGCCGGACTCCCGCACGATCCAGTCGCGCAGCTCGTCGGCGTGCGCCGCGAAGAGATCGCCCGCACGGCGCAGGACGGCGGCGCGGACGAAGTGCGGGGTCTTGGCCCACTCGGTCTGGGCGGCACGGGCGGTCCGCGCGGCCGTCGCGACGTCCTCGGCGCCGGCGAGCGTGACGGCGCCGAGGCTCTCGCCGGTGGCGGGTTCGGTGACGGTGTGCTCATCGCCCGAGAGCGGGCGGGACTGCCAGGTCGTGGGGTCGAGCAGCGGCATGTCGGCTCTCCGATCGTTCACTGATCACCAGCGGGACTCGGCGGACTCCTGCGGCGGGGAGCCGAGCGGAAGTCCCGTGTAGTTCGCGGCCAGTTCGGCGGCGGCGGAACGGGATGCCGTGATCCGGCGCAGTCGCGCGAGCTGCATCCGGGCGTCGAAGGCATCCCCATCTGGTTGAGCGTGCAACATCTTAGTCATGTCGTACGAGAAACGCGTGGCCTGCCACACCCGTTCGAGGGCGATCCGCGAGTACCGGTCCAGGAGTTCCGTCGATCCCGTGCGGTGCAGCGCGGCGAACGCGCGCGCCAGGACCCGTACGTCCGCCACGGCGAGGTTGAGCCCCTTGGCGCCGGTCGGCGGCACGATGTGGGCGGCGTCCCCGGCCAGCAGCAGCCGTCCGTGGCGCATCGGTTCGTGGACCCGACTGCGCATGGGGGTGACCGACTTGGCGGTGACGGGACCGCGTTCGAGCCGCCAGCCCCCGTCGACCGCGAAGCGCGCGGCCAGTTCGTCCCAGACGCGCTCGTCGGGCCAGTCGGCGACGTCGGTCCCGTTCGGGACCTGGAGGTACAGCCGGGACACCGACGGAGAGCGCATGCTGTGCAGGGCGAACCCGGTGGCACCCCGGGCGTAGACCAACTCCTCGCAGGAGGGCGGCACATCGGCGAGGATGCCGAGCCAGGAGTACGGATAGTCGTGGGTGTACGTGCGACCCGTACCGGCCGGGAACGCGGCGCGCGCGACGCCGTGGGCGCCGTCGCAGCCCACCACCCAGTCGCAGCGCAGCGTCCGCTCGCGCCCCTCCCGCACGAACCGCACGACGGGCGAGGCACTCTCCGGCCCTTCCACGGCGAACGCCTCCGCCTCGAACAACAGGGTCGGTCCGTCCGCGAGTTGGAGAGCGACAAGGTCCTTCACGATCTCCGTCTGGGCGTAGATCGTGACGGTCCGGCCGCCCGTGAGCCCGGGGAAGTCGATGTGATGGCGCTCGCCCTCGAAGCGCAGCTCGATCCCGTGGTGGACCAGACCCTCGGCGTCCAGCCGCTCGCCCGCTCCGCACGCGCGCAGGACGTCGACCGTGCCCTGCTCCAGCATGCCGGCCCGCTGGCGCCGCTCGACGTAGGCCCGCGTCCTGCTCTCCAGGACGACACAGTCGATCCCCGTCCGGTGCAGGAGCCGGGCCAGCAGAAGTCCCGCCGGACCCGCGCCGATGACGCCGACCGTGGTCCGCATGACGCGCCTCCGGTGTCCGATGCCGCCGGGGCCGGGCTCCGGCGCGGGGACCGGCCCCGTCGCGCACGGGCCCGGGCGAACAGGTCCGGTGTCACGGGGCGGCGCACCTGCCTGCTGCGCCACCAGCCTCTCTCAGCTCGACGCGCGGTGCACCACTCGTGCGCCCAGCACCTCGTGCGTCTCCGGCTCGGCGCCCGGTTCGCGGACCGCGCGGTCGACGAGTTCGGCGAGGTCGCGGCCGGAGGGCAGGTCGAGGTGGACGGTGCTGAGCCGGGGCCGGAGCAGCCGGCCGAGCATGAGGTCGTCGGCGCCGACGACGGCGGTCTCGTCCGGCACGGCGACGCCCTCGTCCTGAAGGGCGCGCATGAGGAGCATCGCGTACTCGTCGTTGTACCCGAAGACCGCGTCGAGGCCGAGTGAGCGCCAGCGCGCCGCGAGCCGGGCGGCGGCCTCCTCCTCGTAGGCCAGCGGCAGCTCGGTGACCGTCGCGTCCGTGCCGCTCAGGGCCCGCCGGACCCCGTCGAGGCGGGGCCTGGAGAAGATCTCCAGGCCGCTCTCCTCCGGCATCACGACGCCGATGCGGCGGCGGCCACCGGCCAGCAGGTGGGCGCCCGCGCAGTGGCCGACCCGGTCGTGGTTCATGAGGAGGGCGTGGGCTCCCTCGACCCGTTCGGGGCCCAGGGTGACCACGGCGCGGGCGCCGGCCCGCTTGAGGACCGCCACACCCTGCCGGCCGAGGCCGCTGCCGGGCACCAGGACGGCGACCGGGCGCAGCTCGGCCCAGGCGCGGGCGGCCTCGTCGCCGTGCAGTCCGATGCTGCCGTACTGCACGACGGTGTAGTCGAGCCGTCCGAGCGCGGACTGGAGTTCGGCGAAGAACTGGTGGTAGAGCGGGCCCACGGGGGCGGTCGGGGCGGGCATCAGCACCATGCGGCTGTGTCCGGCGCGCAGACTGCGGGCGGCCGCGTGCGGAACGTACCCGAGTTCCTCCGCGGCCTCGCGGACCCGGCGCCGGGTGGGTTCGCTGATCCGGACGGCGTTGGTGTTGTTCAGGACGTACGAGACGGTAGCGCGCGAGACACCCGCGAGGCGTGCCACGTCGGCACTGGTCGGTACGGGGCGTCGTGCGGGCGCCGACTGGGCGGCGGACTGCTTCGGTATCTGCACCATGACGCGACGCATCCTTGCAGAGGGCCCCGGCACCGCCTCGGGCCGGGGCACCCGATCGACCCTCCCGGTTTACGGAACTCCCGCTTCCGTAAAGGAGGTTGGCCGCCCTGTATCGCCACGCCGACCCAGAGGTTACCGTTCGGTAGAGGATCGCTTCGGAGGTGACCGGGATGGCTCCCGACCGTGCCCCAGGACTGACGGAGAGCGCGCGTGCGCTGGCCGCGGGCGAGGTGAGTTCGCGTGAGCTGGTCGAGCGGGCGCTCGCCCGGATCGACGCGGCCCGGTCCACGGTGAACGCCTTCCGGCGCGTGCGCGCCGAGGCCGCCCTCGCGGAGGCCGACGCGGCGGACGCCGAGCTGGCCGCGGGCGGGCGGAGGCCGCTGCTCGGCGTGCCGGTCGCGGTCAAGGACGACATGGACGTGGCGGGCGAGCCGACCGCGTTCGGCTGCCCGGGGGAGTTCCCGCCGGTGTCCGAGGACGGCGAGGCGGTCCGCCGGCTGCGCCTGGCCGGGGCCGTCGTGGTCGGCAAGACCAACACCTGCGAGCTGGGCCAGTGGCCCTTCACCGAGGGCCCCGCCTTCGGCGCGACCCGCAATCCCTGGCACCACGGACACACCCCGGGCGGCTCGTCCGGGGGCTCCGCGGCCGCCGTGGCCGCGGGCCTGGTGCCCGCGGCGCTGGGCTCGGACGGGGCGGGCTCGGTGCGCATCCCGGCCGCCTGGACCCATCTGGTCGGCATCAAGCCGCAGCGCGGCCGGATCTCGACCTGGCCGCGCCCGGAGTCCTTCCACGGCATCACGGTCAACGGCACACTCGCCCGCACGGTCGCGGACGCGGCCCTGCTGCTGGACGCGGCGAGCGGCAGCCACGCGGGCGATCTGCACCGGCCCGCCTCGCTGCGCGTCCACGACGCCGTGGGCCGCGACCCGGGCCGGCTGCGTATCGCGCTGTCGCTGAAACCGCCCTTCACCGCGCTGCCCGCGCGACTCGACCCCGCCGTACGGGCGAAGGTCCTCGCGCTCGCGGAGCGGCTCGCCGCGCTCGGACACATCGTGGAGGAGGCCGATCCGCGCTACGGGCGCATCGGGCTCACGTTCGTCCCGCGCGCCACGGCGGGCATCGCCGAGCACGTCCACGCCACCCCGTTCCCCGAGCTGCTCGACCGGCGCACCCACGGCGCGGCCCGCCTGGGCCGGCTGCTGGGCGGCGCGCCGCTGCGGGCGGCCCGCCGGGCGGAGGTCTCGCTGCACCGGCGCGTCGGCGCGCTGTTCGACACCTACGACGTGCTGCTCGCGCCGACGACCGCCGCTCCCCCGCCGCCCGTCGGCGCGATGCTCGGCCTGAGCGGTCTGCGCACCGACCGCGCCATGATCGCGGCCTGTCCGTACGCCTGGCCGTGGAACATCCTCGGCTGGCCGGGCGTCAACGTCCCCGCGGGCTTCGTCGGCGAAGGCCTCCCGGTCGGCGCGCAGTTGCTCGGCCCGGCGGACAGCGAGCCGCTGCTCGTGTCGCTGGCCGCGCAGTTGGAGGCGGACCTGCGCTGGCACGAGTTGTGGCCTCCGCACCAAGCCGTCACGGACTCCCCGGCCGCGTAGGCGAGTTCCGGCCTTACCCTGTGACCATGGGTGATGCCTCGATGGTCGGTTTGATGGGACGGGTCACCGGCGCGGTCGGACCCGGACTCGTCGGCGAGGTGATCGTCAAGGTGCGCGGCGGCGCCGAGCACTTCCTCGCATATCCGGCCGCACCGCAGGACCGTATCGAGCGGGGCACGGTGGTGATGGTGGTGGAGTACCTGCCGCCGCGCACGGTGTACGTCTCGGCCGCGTACGACGGCTGAGAGGGCTTCCCGGCCGCTCCGGGTGCCGCGCGCGAACTCCGTCGAACGGCGCCCGGCCGACCGGCGAACTCGCTTTTTCCGTGCGCCGGTTGAGTGACAGTTGAGCTGCTCTCGTCCCAGGTGAGAGCCGTATGCGTCAAGAACGCAACAAGGATTCGCGCACCTCTGTATTCCGGTGTCGGCGAGGAGCACACTCCCGTTCGTTCGGTGCCGAAAGGGCACCATCCAAAGGGGGCGTATGCCGATGGTTGTCGGCGTCGTTGCGGGGGCTGTCGCTCTCGCACTGATCTTCATCGTTGTGGTCTTCAAGCTCATGTGGCGTGTCGCGGAGCCCAACGAAGCGCTGATCATCTCCGGTTCGAAGCATCGGACCGAAGGTCTCGAAGAAGGCATGGGATTCCGTATCGTGACGGGGCGCGGCACGCTGGTACTGCCCGGCGTGCAGGCGGTGCGGAAGATCTCGCTCGACCTCAACGAGACCGAACTGCACGTGGACTGCGTGACCACCCAGGGCATTCCGCTCAAGGTGCGGGGCGTGGTCATCTTCAAGGTGGGCGACGACTTCGTGTCGATCGCCAACGCGGGGCGTCGCTTCCTCGACCAGCAGAAGATGATGGCGGAGCGGGTGCACAACGTGTTCGCCGGCCATCTGCGGTCCATCGTCGGCGGGTTGACGGTCGAGGACATGATCCGCGACCGGGAGAAGCTGACCGGTCAGACCCGGGCCGCCTGCGGCACGGAGATGGAGAAGCTCGGTCTGATCGTCGACTCGCTCCAGATCCACGAGATCGAGGACCCGACCGGGTACATCAAGAACCTCGCGATGCCGCACGCCGCCGCCGTCCAGCGGGATGCCCGTATCGCGCAGGCCGAGGCGAACCGGCTGGCCACCGAGGCCGAGCAGAAGGCCGCGGCACGGATGTCGGAGGCGACCCGGGACAGCGAGATCCAGCAGGCCGGTTACCAGGCCGAGCGGGACAAGGCGGCGGCGACGGCCCAGATGGCCGGCCCGCTCGCCGCGGCGGCCGCTCAGCAGGATGTCGTCGTCCAGGAGACCCGGGTCGCCGAACTCGAGGCCCATCGCCGCGAGCAGCAGCTCCAGGCGGACGTCCGCAAGCCGGCGGACGCCAAGGCCTACGAGATCCGGGCACGGGCCGAGGCCGACCGCGACGCGCGGATCTCGGCGGCGCAGGCCAAGGCCCGGGAGACCGAGCTCGCCGCCGCGGCGGAGGCGACCCGCGTCAAGACGGCCGCCAACGCCGAGGCCGAGGCGACCAAGGCACGGGGTGCGGCCGCCGCGACGGCGACCCGCGCCACCGGTGAGGCCGAGGCCGCCGCCGCGCAGGCCAAGGGCCTCGCCGCCGCCGAGGCGACCCGGGCCCAGGGTCTCGCGGAGGCGGAGGCCATCCAGGCCCGCGCCGCCGCGCTGGCCGAGAACCAGGAGGCCGTGGTCGCCCAGCAACTCGCCGAGAACTGGCCGGAGATCGTCCAGGCGGGCGCGAGCGCGTTCGGCAACGTGGATCACATGGTGCTGCTCAACGGCGCCGACGGCATGTCGGACCTGTTCGCCAAGGCGCTCACCATGGGCGGCACCGGCCTGGGCCTGGCACGCCAGTTGCTCTCCACGATGAACCCGGAGGGGAGCCAGGCCAAGAACCCGACGGCGCAGCTCAACGGGGTCGCGGCTCCGGTCGGCGAGAGGGTGCCCGTGGAGAAGGACGAGGGGTGAGGTCGGCGCGCTGAGGCGCGCGGGCACCACGGGTTCCGGTCAGCAGGGTCCGGGCGTACGGGAGTTGGGCCACCGCCCCCGTACGCCCGGACCCGTTCCACCGGCCCGCCGTACGCCGTACGCCGTACGGCAGGAGACGCGTGGGGAGTTGGCCCACGCCCTCAGGCACACGCCCAAGTACACACCCAGGTAAGCGCCCAGGTACACGCCCAGGTACACGCCGAGCCGTCCGTCTCCGGACCCGCCCGGCGCGACCTGGCACGCACGTTCTACGGTGGCCCGCGTGACTGCCTTTACCGATGACACCGAAGCAGACGTCCCCGGCCGCTACGGCCCCTCCGCGACCGCCGAGGCCGAGCCCCGCGAGGTCGGCCCCGTGAAGACCGAGTACTCCCCCGCCCACGACGGCGACCCCGATCCCGGTGAGATCGTGTGGACGTGGGTGCCCTTCGAGGAGAACGACGGCCGGGGCAAGGACCGCCCGGTGCTGGTCGTGGCCCGGGAGGCCGCGGGCACGCTGCTCGCCGTCCAGCTCTCCAGCAAGGCGCACGTCGGCGACCGCGAGTGGGTGGCGATCGGCAGCGGTCCCTGGGACCGGACCGGGCGGGACTCCTGGGTGAACGTGGACCGCGTGCTGCGACTGCACGAGGACGGGATGCGGCGGGAGGCGTGCGCGCTGGACCGGATGCGTTTCAATTCCGTGGTCCACCGGCTGCGTGAGCGATACGGCTGGCGCTGAGCCCACCCCTTGCCGGCGACCCGGGACACCGGGCGCCGGGGCTCCCACTCCGCCGGGTGCGGGTTCCGCCCTCCGCCGAGTGCCGGGGCGGTGCCTCCGCCGGATGCTGGGGCTCCCACTCCGGGTGCTGGGGCTCCCACTCCGGGTGCCGGGGCGGTGCCTGCTCCGGATGCTGGGGTTCCGTCTCCGCGGGGCGCGGAGGCACGGGCCGCGAACTCCGGGGGACGCCGAGCGAGCGGGCCCGGCCGACCCAGCGCGCCCGGACGAGCGAGCGGCACGGGCCGCCGGGCGGTCCGAGCCGGTGGGTTCGGGGCGTCTGGGCGGCGCCGGGCGGCCGCGAGGCTCGGGCCCTCGGGCCGGGTGCCGGGCAAGGGGCAGCCACACAGCCGTCGCGGCCACCGGCTCAGGCCCCCAGCCTGAGGGCTGGGGCCCGGGGTGGGGGTGAAGGCGGGTCCTCATGCTCCCTGGAGCTCGGATGCGAACACCCGGTCGAATGCCTGGCGGGTGGTTCGGCCCGGCGTGCGGTCCAGGATGCCGAACACCACCTGATCGAAGTACCCCTCCAGGCGGCCTTGGGCCAGCACTCCGCGGAAGGCCCGCGCCACCTGCTCGGGGTCGTTCTGGAAGACCCCGCAGCCCCAGGCTCCGAGGACCAGGCGGCGGTAGCCGTGCGCGGCGGCCGTCTCCAGGACGCGTTCGGCACGGACCGCCAGCGCGCCCGGCAGGTCGGCCGCCCGGTTCGGGACGGTCCGCAGGACGACTCCGGCGTTCGGGGCCGCCGCGGTCAGGAAACCGGCCGGGAACGGCTCGTCGAGGAGCCGGCCACGGTCGTCCCGGAACACCGGTACACCGGGTGAGTGAATGACACGGTCCGTGTAGAACGCGTCACGGTGGGCGCGGTGATGGTCGTAGAAACCCCGGGCCCGCAGCAGACAGGTGTACAGCGCGGAGGACCGGCACAGGGCCTCTTCCTGGGCCTGCGCGCCGTTCAGATAGCCGCCGCCCGGATTGCGCGCCGAGGAGAAGTTCAGCACGGCGACCGGGTCCCCGCCCCCGGAGACCAGCCTGCGGGCCGCCTCCAGGCTGCTCTCGCCGGTGACCTCGAACGAGGTCGCGACCGGCGTCACCGACGGTATCTCCACCGGTTCCGGTCCGTGCAGCCGTGTCCCGGCACGCGCCGCCCCGACCGCGGCGGCGACGGACACCGCGTCCCCGGAGGGACTTCGGTAGCCGCCCGCCGCCACGATCTCCTCGGTCTCCCGGGCGATCGCACGCAGGCGCGCGCTCATGGCGCGACCCCCGTACGCGCCACGGGCGCGGCCTGCGTGAAATCCCCCGTCGTGCCCATGAACGCATCGTGAGCGATGCTGGTCGTGCGGCGCAACAGAGTTTCGCGGCCCCGCACAACAGTGCTCCCAGTCCCCAAAGAAATGATTTGCACCCTTGTGCGAACCGCCGAGAAGGTCTTGGGTGGAACGGTCATTGTCGGTCCGGCCCACCAGACCCGGGGCCGGCGGCATGGTGGAATCTCAGGAGGATCCCGACATGTCCGATTCGGTGAGTGACTGTACGGAGCGACGACGCTCCACTGTCACCGAGGCCGAGGTGGAGGCACTGGTCCGTGGCATCTGCTTCAAGACCGGTCCGCCCCGCCTCCTCGGTGTCGAGGTGGAATGGCTCGTCCACGAGCTGCGCGGGCCACGGCTCCGCGTGGCACCCGAACGACTCGAAGCGGCCTATGCCGCACTGCGAGACCTGCCCCTGCGTTCGCTGCTCACGGTCGAACCCGGTGGACAGCTGGAGCTCAGCTCCGCCCCCGCCGCCTCCCTGATGGAGTGCGTGGAATCCGTCTCGGCCGACCTCGACGCCGTCCGCGCCACCCTGCGCGAGGTGGGCCTCGGCCTCAGCGGTTTCGGCCAGGACCCCTGGAACACCCCGAGCCGCTATCTCCATGAGCCCAGGTACGACGCCATGGAGCGGTATCTCGACCGCGCGGGGCCCGAGGGCCGGGCCATGATGTGCACCTCGGCCTCGGTCCAGGTGTGCGTGGACGCCGGATACGAGGAGCCGGGCCCGCTCGGGCACGGGCGCCGCTGGTGGCTGGCCCATCAGCTCGGCGCGGTCCTGGTCGCCGCGTTCGCCCACTCGCCGATGGCCCGCGGGCGGCACACGGGCTGGCGGTCCACCCGCCAGTCGCTGTGGGCGTCGATGGACCCCGGACGCACCGACGCACCGCCCCTGGACGGCGATCCCCGCGCGGCCTGGGCACGGCGCGTGCTGGACGCGCCGGTGATGTGCGTACGGGCGCCCGAGGGGCCCTGGGAGGTCCCGGAGGCGCTCAGTTTCCGGGACTGGACGCGGTCCGACGCGCCACCGGACCGGGCCGATCTCGCGTACCACATGACCACGTTGTTCCCGCCGGTGCGGCCGCGCGGTCATCTGGAGCTCCGCATGATCGACGCGCAGCCGGGTGAGGACGGCTGGATCGTGCCGCTCGCGGTGACGGCGGCGCTGTTCGACGACCCGGACGCCGCCGAGATCGCCTACCGGACCGTCAAGCCCCTCGCGGAGCGGGCCGGCCCGGCGCCGGCACCGCGCAACCCGCTGTGGCAGGACGCGGCGCGGTTCGGCCTCGCCGATCCGGAACTGCGCGAGGCCGCCGCGGTCTGTTTCGCGGCGGCGTACGAAGCACTGCCCCGGCTCGGCGCCACCACCGACGTGCTCGACGCGGTGGCCGAGTTCACCGAACGCTATGTGGCCCGGGGCCGCTGCCCCGCCGACGACCTGGTCGGCGCGGCCGCGTCCCACCACGACGGCCGTTCCGGGCGCCGCCCGGCCGGCCGCCCACAGGGTCTGTCCGACGGGAAGGACATGAACGCATGACCGGCACGACCGCTTCCGACACGACCGCCTCCGGTCCGCGCACGGATCCGGAGTCGCTCCGGAAACGCGCACTGGACGCGCTCACCACCGCCCGTGACCGCACCGCCCTGCTCACCTCCTGCGTGGAGGACCCCGATCTGACCGCGCAGCACTCGCCGTTGATGTCCCCGCTCGTCTGGGACCTCGCGCACATCGGCAACCAGGAGGAACTGTGGCTGCTGCGGGCGGTCGCCGGGCGTGAGGCGATGCGACCCGAGATAGACGGGCTCTACGACGCGTTCGAGCACGCGCGCGCCGACCGGCCCTCGCTGCCGCTGCTGCCGCCCGCCGAGGCCCGTACGTACGCGGCCGAGGTGCGCGGCCGGGCGCTGGACGTCCTGGAGAGTGCCTCGTTCGAGGGCACACGGCTGACCGAGTCGGGTTTCGCGTTCGGCATGATCGCGCAGCACGAACAGCAGCACGACGAGACCATGCTGATCACCCATCAGCTCCGCCGGGGGTCCGTCGCCCTCACGGCATCCGACCCCGCGCCCGTCGCGCCGTTCACCGGGCCCGCCGAAGTTCTGGTGCCCGGGGGCCCGTTCGTGATGGGAACGTCCACCGAACCGTGGGCGCTGGACAACGAGCGCCCCGCGCACCGGCGCACGGTCCCGTCGTTCCACATCGACACCACTCCGGTCACCAACGCCGCCTACCAGGCCTTCATCGAGGACGGCGGCTACGGCGAGGAGCGCTGGTGGACTCCCGCGGGCTGGGAGCACATCCGCGCGCACGGCATCGAGGCGCCGCTGTTCTGGCGGCGCGAGGGAGGACAGTGGCTGCGGCGCCGTTTCGGGGTGACGGAGGTCGTGCCGCCCCAGGAGCCGGTGCTGCACGTGTGCTGGTACGAGGCCGACGCGTACGCGCGCTGGGCGGGGCGGCGGCTTCCCACCGAGGCCGAGTGGGAGAAGGCGGCCCGCCACGACCCGGTGTCCGGCCGCTCCACGCGCTACCCGTGGGGCGACGAGGACCCCTCGCCGGCCCACGCCAATCTGGGCCAGCGTCATCTGCGCCCGGCCCCGGCCGGCAGTTATCCGTCGGGCGCCTCGCCGCTCGGCGTACGGCAGTTGATCGGCGATGTGTGGGAGTGGACGTCGAGCGATCTGGAGCCCTACCCCGGGTTCGTCGCGTTCCCCTACCGGGAGTACTCGGAGGTGTTCTTCGGCCCCGAGTACAAGGTGCTGCGCGGCGGTTCGTTCGCGGTGGACAAGGTGGCGTGCCGGGGCACGTTCCGCAACTGGGACTATCCGATCCGGCGGCAGATCTTCTGCGGTTTCCGTACGGCCCGCGACGAGGACGCCTGATGTGCCGTCATCTGGCGTTCCTGGGAAGCGAGGAGAGGCTCGGCGCGCTCCTCGTGACCCCGGAGCACAGCCTGTACCGGCAGTCGTGGGCACCCCGGCGCCAGCGGTACGGGACCGTCAACGCCGACGGTTTCGGGGTGGGTTGGTACGCCGAGGGGGACCCGGTGCCGGCCCGTTACCGGCGCGCCGGTCCGATCTGGGGCGACCAGTCGTTCGCCGACCTGGCCCGGGTGATCGGGGCGCGGGCGCTGCTCGCCGCGGTGCGGGACGGGACCGTGGCGGGCGCGGACGGGGAGGCCGCGGCGGCGCCGTTCACCGCGGGCCCCTGGCTGTTCAGCCACAACGGCGCCGTCCGCGGCTGGCCCGACACGCTCGCCCCGCTCGTGGCGGGCCTGCCTCCGGCCGAGTTGCTGTCGCTGGAGGCCCGGTGCGACGCGGCGTTCGTGTGGGCCCTGGTCCTGCGCCGGCTGCGTGCCGGCGACGAGGAGGGCCAGGCGCTGGCCGACACCGTCCTGGAGGTCGCCGAGGCGGCCCCCGGGTCCCGGCTCAACCTGCTGCTCACCAACGGCGAGACGATCACCGCGACCGCCTGGGGCGACACCCTCTGGTACCTGACCGAGCCCGGGGGCCGCACCGTCGTGGCCTCCGAGCCGTACGACGACGACCCGCTGTGGCGGGAGGTCCCCGACCGCACCCTTCTCACCGCGAACCGCACCGAGGTACTGCTCACCCCGCTCAAGGACATGAGCGACGACATGGCATCCGCACAGCACAAGGAGCCCCGTACGTGAGTCCGTTCCTGTTGACCCGCACCCTTCCCGAGGACGCCACGGACGCGGCACTGCGCGCCGATGTCCTGCTCGGCCTCGGACACCTGCCCAAGACTCTGCCGCCGAAGTGGTTCTACGACGCCCACGGCAGCGTGTTGTTCGACCAGATCACCGAACTCCCCGAGTACTACCCGACGCGCGCGGAACGCGAGATCCTGCTGGCGCGGGCCGCCGAGATCGCCGCGGCGAGCGGTGCGCGCACGCTCGTCGAGCTGGGTTCGGGATCCTCGGAGAAGACCCGCCATCTGCTCGACGCGATGCCGGACCTGCACACGTACGTGCCCGTGGACGTCAGCGAGAGCGCGCTCACCCAGGCCGGTCACGCGCTGATCGCCGAGCGGCCCGGTCTCGACGTCCACGCGATGATCGCCGACTTCACCGGCGGTCTCGCGCTCCCGGACACCCCCGGGCCGCGGCTCGTGGCCTTTCTCGGCGGCACGATCGGCAATCTGCTGCCCGCCGAGCGGGCGACGTTCCTGGCGTCCGTACGGTCACTGCTGTCGCCCGGCGACACCCTGCTGCTCGGCACCGACCTGGTCAAGGACGCGTCGGTGCTCGTCACCGCCTACGACGACGCGGCCGGGGTCACGGCGGCGTTCAACAAGAACGTGCTGAGCGTCGTCAACCGCGAACTCGGTGCCGATTTCGACCTCGACACGTTCGATCACGTGGCGCTCTGGGACCCCGAGAACGAGTGGATCGAGATGCGGCTGCGGTCGCGCGTCACGCAGACCGTGAAGGTCCCGGCACTGGATCTGGCGGTCGACCTGGTGGAAGGCGAGGAGATCCGCACCGAGATCTCGGCGAAGTTCCGCGAGGACGGCGTCCGCGGTGAACTGGCCGCGGCGGGCTTCGGTCTGTCCCACTGGTGGACGGACGCGGAGGGCCGGTTCGCGCTGTCGCTGAGCGAGGCGGTGGAGAACTCGCCGTAAGGCCGCGCCTTCCGCACAGCGTGGCCTGAAGGCGAGTCGTGGCCGGAAGGCGAGTCGTGGCCGGGGCCGGCGGTCCCGGCCACGGCTCGATCCCACCGCGAACCGGCCGCCCGTTCCGACGTGACCAGCCTCGACGGAATCGCTGTTCGCGTGTGATCGGTATGCTCGCGCCCATGCCCGCGCCCTCCGGCCGGCCGGTCTCGGGTCCGGGCACGCACCCGGAACGATGTCGACGGATGAGCGAGAAGACAGTGTTCGAGTACGAGAAGGACGGCGCGGCCATCTACCGCGAGTCCTTTGCCACCATCCGCGCGGAAGCCGATCTCGCCGCCCTGCCCGCCGATGTCAGCCAGGTCGCGGTCCGGATGATCCACGCCTGCGGCATGGTCGACCTCGTCCGCGACCTCGCCTACACGCCCCACGTCGTGGCCCGCGCCCGCGAAGCCCTGCGCTCGGGCGCGCCGGTCCTCTGTGACGTCTCCATGGTCGCCAGCGGGATCACGCGCAAGCGGCTGCCCGCCGACAACGACGTGATCTGCACGCTCTCCGACCCGTCGGTGCCGGACCTGGCGTCGAAGCTGGGCACCACGCGCAGCGCGGCCGCCCTGGAGCTGTGGCGCGACCGCCTGGACGGCGCGGTGGTGGCCGTCGGCAACGCTCCCACCGCGCTGTTCCGCCTCCTGGAGATGATCGAGGAGGGCGCGCCGCGCCCGGCCGCGGTCATCGGCGTGCCCGTCGGCTTCGTCGGAGCCGCCGAGTCGAAGCAGGCTCTGAACGAACACCCCTCCGGCCTCGACCACTTGGTCGTACGGGGCCGCCGCGGCGGAAGTGCCATCGCCGCCGCCGCGATCAACGCGATCGCGAGCGAGGTGGAGTGATGGAAGACCCCGCCGTGCCGATGCCCGTCGTCCTCGGCATCGACGACCTCCGGCCGCTTCCCAGGGCCACGCGGATCGCCCGGACCAGCCACGAAGGCATCCAGCTCCTGGAAGAGCATCGCGACACCTTCATCGACGAGCTCTGGCTCGACCATGATCTTGGTGGCGACGACACCATCATGCCGGTGGTGACCCTCATGGAAGAAGCCGCCTTCAACGGCCGGCCCTTCCGGATCGGAGCGGTCTTCGTTCACAGCGCCAACCCCATCGGTGCCGAAACCGTCGTCCGGTCACTCACTCGCTGGAGCTACCGTGTCCAGCGGGCAACGGCCTGAGGATCCGACCGCCTCCGTCCCGCCGGCGGAAGCCGGCCGCAGCACGGCCAGGTCATGAGTCAGCCGTCGGCGCGGGACGCGCCCTGGTGGAGCCGGGCCGTGATCCAGGCGGCGGCCGCCTCCGGGGCGGGCACCATCGGGACCCCGGGCGGCACCGGCGGCCTGCGCACCACGACCACCGGTACGCCCGCCTCGCGGGCCGCCGTCAGTTTCGGGGCGGTGGCCCGGCCTCCGCTGTCCTTCGTCACCACGACGTCGATCGCGTGACGCAGGAGGAGTTCCCGTTCTCCCTGGAGCGTGAACGGGCCCCTGTCGAGCAGCACCTCCATGCGGGCCGGCGCCGGAGCCTGCGGCGCGTCCACGGAACGTACGAGGAACCACAGGTCGTCCAGAGCCGCGAAGGCCGCGAGCCCCAGCCGGCCGGTGGTGAGGAACACCCTGCGGCCCAGTGAGGGCAGGAGTCCGGCCGCCTCCTCCAAGGACCCGGTCTCGTGCCAGACGTCGCCCGCGACCGGCTCCCAGCCGGGGCGCCGCAGGGCGAGCAGGGGAACGCCCGTGGTGGCCGCGGCCACCGCCGCGTTGGAGCTGATCGTTCCGGCGAACGGATGCGTCGCGTCCACGACCGCGTCCACCGCGTGCTCGCACAGCCACCGCGCCAGCCCTTCCGCACCGCCGAAGCCGCCGACGCGCACCTCGCCGGGCGGCAGCCGGGGCGTGCCCACCCGTCCGGCCAGCGAACTCGTCACTCTGAGGCCGTCAGGCGTCCCGGCCGTCAGGCTCTCGGCGAGGCGCCGGGCCTCGGTCGTACCACCCAGGATCAGTACGTGCACGACGTCCGGTTCCCTTCCGCGGGTGAGGCGTGGACTGCGCGGCCGGGGGCGGTCGCAGGGCCCAAGCCAAGCACACCGCGGCCCGAGGCCGGGTACGCCCCGGGGGGTCGCGCGGACGCGGGAGAAGCCGACGTGAGCGGTCACGGTGGCCGGGCCCGGCCGGCCCGCGGAGCCGACCCCGGACACCGCCCACGCTCCAGGGTCCCCGCCGACTCCGGACACCGCCCACGCCGTACGTTCCCGCCGCTCCCGGACGCCCCCGCATCACCCGGGACACCCCGCCGTCTCGCGGAGCGCCACCCGGTGGGGCACCGTGGAATCACGCCTGGCACTCACGCCACGGCGGAGAGGAGCAGCCGCATGTCCGAGCACACCTACCGGGTCACCGAGATCGTCGGGACCTCCCACGAAGGCGTCGACCAGGCCATTCGCAATGGGGTCACCCGGGCCTCGCAGACCCTGCGCAACCTCGACTGGTTCGAGGTCACGCAGGTCAGGGGCCAGATCGAGAACGGGCGGATCGAGCACTACCAGGTCGGTCTGAAGCTCGGTTTCCGGCTGGAAGACGCCGACTGACCCGACCCGCGCCCCCGGGTCCACCGGATCCGCCGAGAACCCTCAGGTCCGCCCCTCCCGCTCCTGCGCGTCCTTCAGTGCCGCCGACGCGGCGGCCCACCGTGCCCGTACGACCGTGAATCCGGCCCGCTCCGCCTCCTCGCACACGAACTCGTCGTCGTCGACGAGGACGCGGATCTCCCGGTCGCGGGCCAGCCGGCGAAGGATCTCCAGCTTGGTGCGGCGGGCGGGCCTGCGGTCGTCGTTGCGCCGCATCCAGATGCGCCCCTCCGGCAGGCCGTGCTCCGCCAGCCATTCCACGGTCGCCCGCCGGCACCGCTCCGGACGGCCGGTCAGATAGACCACCTCGCACTCCCGCGCGCTGCTCAGCGCGAGCGCGACGCCTTCCGCGAGCGGCGGGTCCTCGGACGCCGCCGCGAAGAACCCTTCCCAGTCCCGCGGGGACCGCTCCAGGAACCGCTGACGGTGCGCGGTGTCCGCGAGGGTGCCGTCGAGGTCGAACACGGCGAGTGGTCTGCTGTTCTGATCCTTCACGCGGGCCAGCCTAGACAGGGGCTCCGACAACGGGCCGGCCACAACCCCCCGCCCCGGGACCGCGAAGCGGCGTGAACACGCTCAACTTCCGTCTCTCCGGGCCCTGTTCACATCACGCGGCAAGCCCTTACCGTAATGCCTCGCACAGCATGTCGCACAGCATTCGGTATCTCGAACCGAGTCGGCTCCGTCGACGTCCCGAGCCGGACGGCGTGGCCGGCTTCCGCCTGCTGACGGCGTCCGCGTACACACCACCGAGCCACCGGGCCCTCGGCCCGGGTGTGTCGCGGCGCCTCGCACGAACACCGAGGAGACCGGCATGAACGACAGGCCCCTTCAGCCCTCCCGGCGGGTCGCCCTCGGGGCGATGGCCGGCCTCACCGCCGCCTTCGCCCTCGGCGCCCCGGCCCGCGCCGCGGCCGCGACCGCCTACGTGATGGGGTACTTCACCGAGTCCCCGAACGGCGACGGAGCGGACTACGGCCTGCATCTGGCCGTCAGCACCGACTCACTGCGGTGGACACC
The DNA here is from genome assembly GCF_043078065.1 of Streptomyces sp. NPDC015532. Lineage (NCBI taxonomy): Bacteria > Bacillati > Actinomycetota > Actinomycetes > Kitasatosporales > Streptomycetaceae > Streptomyces > Streptomyces sp. NPDC015532. The sequence continues at coordinate 25,983 of NZ_JBIBSY010000013.1, forward strand.
GCTGAACCAGAACAAGCCCGTCGTCACCCCGGCCGGCGGCACCGGTGGTCTGCGCGATCCGTTCGTCCTGCGCAGACAGGACGGCACGTTCGTGGTGCTCGCCACCGACCTCAAGGGCACCGACTGGAGTCTGCAGAGCCAGTACATCCATGTCTGGGACTCCGCCGATCTGCGGTCCTTCAGCGGCTACCGGCGCCTGAAACTGCACGACATGGCCACGCACAGCTGGGCACCCGAGGCCTACTGGGACGCGGGGCGGGGGCAGTACGGGATCATCTACTCCGCCGTCAACTCCAGCGGCCACAACGTCATCATGGTCAACTACACGTCCGACTTCGTGACGGCGTCGGCCGCACAGGTCTTCTTCGACCCCGGCTACGACGTGATCGACGGCGATCTGGCCGTGGGCGTCGGCGGGGTGAACTACCTCTATTTCAAGAAGGACCAGACGCTGGTGGGCGCCAGGTCGACGTCCCTGAACCCCGGCAGCTTCACCGTGTTCAGCACCCCGGTCGCGCACGGCGGCACCGAGGCCCCCATCCTCGTCAAATCCCAGTCGACCGGAACATGGTTCCTCTGGGGAGACACGTACACACCCAACGGGGTCTTCTACGCCTGGCAGTCGGCCGATCTCGCGAGCGGCACCTGGACGGCGGTCGACCAACGGCTCTACACCCAGCCGCTGAACTCCAAGCACGCGGGCATCCAGCCGATCACCACGACGGAGTACGACAACCTCCTCGCCAAGTGGGGCGCTCCCGCCTGGAACCGGCTCAAGTCCTACAACTATCCGGCGCGTTACGTCCGGCACTCCAACTACGTCGGCCGGATCGACGAGTACCCCTTCGACCCGTACACGGACGCGCAGTGGACGCTGGTGCCCGGCCTCGCCGACGCGGCGGCCGTCTCGTTCCGCTCGGTCAGCCACCCGACGCGCTACCTGCGCCACAGCAACTACCAGATGGCGCTCGACGTCAACGACGGGACCACCACGTTCGCCCAGGACGCCACATTCCACCGGACAGCGGGCCTGGCCGACACGTCGTGGTCGTCCTTCCGCTCCTACAACAACCCGGACCGCTACCTCAGGCACGCGAACTACGTGCTGCGCATCGATCCGGTCTCCACCTCCACCGACAAGGCCGACGCCACCTTCTCGGTCGGTTCCTGACGTCCCTTCGTCCCCAGGAGACACCCCCGATGTCCCCCCTCCGCAGACTTCTCGCCGGTGCCGCCGCGACAGCAGCCGCCCTCGGCGGACTCACCGCGGCCGCGTCACCCGCCGCGGCCGCCGACTCCGGCACCTTCAGTGTGCTCACCTACAACGTCGCCGGGCTGCCCGACGGCATCTCCAGCGCGCCGACACCCCGCCGGACCGCGACCACGGCGATCGGCGGACTCGTCGCCCCCTACGACATCGTCCATGTCGAGGAGGACTTCAACTATCACGCGGCGCTGTACGCGTCCGACACCGCGCACGCCCACCGCACCCCGACCAGCGGCGGCGCGGGCATCGGCAGCGGTCTCAACACCCTCTCGAAGATCTCGTACGACACCGACGACTTCGAGCGGGTCGGCTGGAACTCCTGCCAGATCGACTCCGGCGACTGCCTCACGCCCAAGGGCTTCACGTTCATGCGGGAGCGCCTGGCCGAGGGTGTCTACGTCGACTTCTACAACGTGCACACCAACGCGGGCACCAGTGACGGCGATCTCGCCTCCCGCGCCGACAACCTCAACCAGCTCACCGCGTTCATCGGCTCCCACTCCGCGGGCAACGCCGTCGTCGTCATGGGGGACACGAACACCCGCTACACCCGATCCGGCGACACCATCGCGGAGTTCGCCGCCGCCAACGGGCTGTCGGACGCCTGGGTCCGGCTCGTCCGCGGCGGCACCGCGCCGGCCAAGGGAAGCGACGCCCTCGTCTGCGACCAGAGCGGCACCACCGTGCCCGACACCTGCGAGGTCGTCGACAAGATCCTCTACCGCGGCAGCAGACTCGTCACGCTCGACGCCACGGGCTACCACAACGAGCACACGCGCTTCCTGACCTCCGACGGCCTGATGCTCTCCGACCACGACCCGGTCACCGCCTCGTTCGCCTGGTCACGCAGCAGCGACTTCCAGCTCAGCGACCAGTTCGGCGGGCCGCACGGCGACTACTTCAACGACATCGCCCGGGTGCCGGCCGGCGCCCGCGTGTCCGTCGTGTCCCTCGGCAGCGGCGCGCGGATCGACCGGCTGGGACTGACACTGAGCGACGGCACCACGCTCACGCACGGCGGCACGGGCGGCACCACCGCCTCGCTGACCCTCGGCAGCGGTGAGTACGTCACCTCCGCGCAGCTCTGCGAGGGCGTGAAGGACGGTCGTACCCGCGTATTCTCCGCGAAGTTCACCACCAGCCTCGGCCGCACCCTGTCCGGGGGCACGACGACCTCGGACTGCGTGACCCGCACCGCCCCGAGCGGCTGGCAGATCGCCGGCTTCCACGGCCGCGCCGGGGACGAGGTCGACAAGACCGGCTTCCTCTACACCCGGCGCTGACCGCACGGCAGCACGAGGTCCCTCCCGCCGGGTCCCCGAACCCGGCGGGAACCCGCTCCACCGGCCGCCGACCACCCGGAGCCATCCGGTGACACGCGGTCACGCTGTCACGAAGCGTCCGACAGCCAGGGCCTGACCCTTCTGCGTGCCTCGTGCAGACGGGACTTGAGTGTGCCGAGCGGAATGCCGACGCGCTCGGCGGCCTCCGCGTACTCCAGCCGGCAGATGTCCCGGTAGACCAACGGCAGCACCAGATGCGGGTGTTCGCGCTCCAGGCGCTCCAGCGCCTCCAGGAGGTCGACCCGGGAACCCGCGATGACACTCGTCGTCCGCGGATCGACGTACCGCGCGGCGTCGATGGCCTCCGGCCGCTCGGCGGAGCGCCGCTTCAGTTCGCGGTACTTCTGCCGGGCGCAGTTGGCGACCACCGTGTGCAGCCAGGTGCTGAACCGGCTGCGCCCCTCGAACGCCGTTATCTTCCGGGCGACTTGGAGCAGGACGTCCTGGGCCGCCTCCTCGGCGTCCTCTCGGCACGGCAGAAAGCGCCCGCAGCGCCGCACGACCTCGGGCCGGACCTGCCGCAACAGGACGTCGAGTGCCGCCCGGTCTCCGGCCGCCGCCCGCAGCGCGAGCTCCTCGGTCTCCGCCGCCTCGCCCACCTGGCGCTCCCCTCGGTGCCGGTCACAGCCAGGCATGATAGTCGTATGCACTCGCTGGAGCGGATCGGACGGTACCGCCTCGAACGGCGCCTGGGCGCCGGTGGTTTCGGGGTGGTGTGGCTCGCCCATGACGACGTTCTCGACGCGGCCGTCGCGGTCAAGGTTCTCACCGAGAACTGGGTCGACCGCCTGGACATCCGGGAGCGCTTCCTCTCCGAGGCCCGACTGCTGCGCAAAGCCGATTCGAGCCGGGTCGTCCAGGTCTACGACATCGGTGAACTCCCCGACGGCAGGCCCTACTTCGTCATGGAGTACGCCGACGGGGGCACCCTCGCCGAGCGGATCGAGGCCGGACCGCTGCCGGTCGCCGAGGCGCTGCGCCTGACGGCGCTCGCGGCGCGGGGCGCCGAGGCGCTGCACGCGGCCGGGATCGTGCACCGTGACATCAAGCCGTCCAACGTGCTGCTGCGCACCACACCCGACGGAGCCGACCGGGTGCTGCTGGCCGACCTCGGGCTCGCCAAGAGCCTGGCTCACGCCTCCGGACTCACCCTCGCCGCGGGCTCGGCCGGCTACACCGCGCCCGAGCAGGCCCGCCCCGGATCCGGGATCGACGCGCGGGCCGACGTGTACAGCCTGGGCGCCCTCGGCCACCACCTCGTCACCGGTTCGGTTCCGGGTCCGCCCGGCAGGGTCGAACGCTCCGACCGGCTCCGTACGGACCTCGGTCCGGACGTCGGACGGGCACTGCTGCGCGCCATGGAACCGGACCGGGAGCGGCGCTGGCCGAGCGCCGCCGTCTTCGCCGCGGAGCTCGAACGGCTGGCCGAGGAGGCCGCGGCCGGAGGGGTTCCCGCGTCCCGGCGAAGCCGGCGCACCGCGCTCCTCGCGCTGGCCGGTGCCGCCGTGGCCTGCGCCGTCGGCGCCACCGCCCTACTGCTGACGAACGAGTCCGCGGCGAGCACCCTCACGGTCGAGGACGGCACGGGCCGGATCACGGTGGAGGTGCCGGCCGGCTGGGGCGGGCAGGTGCGCGACTCGGGATGGAATCCGCGGTCGCTGGGGCTCGGTGACGGCACGGAACCCGGCCTCGTCGTCGCGGACCGCCTGGCGCGCTGGCCGGACCTCCGCGCCGGCGTCGACGGAGCCTTCGTCGGACTCAGCGCACACGGCGACGTGACCGGCCAGGTCCGTTCCATCGCACACCCGGGATGCCACTACGCGGGAGGCCGCGCCTATTCCGGCGCGCGCTGGCACGGGCTGATACGGACCTGGGACGGCTGCCCCGGCAAGGACGGCCGTCTCACCGAGGCCGCGCTGACCGCGCCGGGCGGCGGCCGGCCCCAGGTGTACGTCCAGATCCGCCAGGAGAGCGGCGACGACGACACGGCCGACGGCGTCATCGCCTCCGTACGCCTCAAGGCCTGATCCTGGGCGGGCGGTCCCGCCGGAACCCGTCGGCGATCCCGCGAACTTTTCGGCCCCCGGACGCATCCAAGAGGAGTGAAGGGGCGCGACGCGCCCCGCACAGGTGCGACGGCCTCGTACGGAGAATCGCAAGGAGTGGTGACATGTCGACCTTCCCGCGCACGGTGACGGACACGGACCGGCCCGGCACGGTGTCCGAGCACCGCGTTTCACCCACAGCCCGGCGGGCCGCGCTGCTCGCCGCTGCCGCCCTGCTGAGCCTGCTGACCGCCTGCAACAACGGCTCCCCGCAGAGCTCGCCGAAGACCCTCCCCGGTACGGCCGGACCGGCTTCCGGCGACACGAGCACGAAGGCGGGTTCCACCCCGGTGGCCAGCCCGGCCACGCGTTCCCCGTCGAAGAAGGCGGGAACCGGGACGGGGAGCGGGTCCGCCTCGGCCACGGCCACCTCGGGGAGCGCCGGTGGCGGCGGGCGGTGCCACACCTCGGAGCTGCGCGCCTCCGTCGGCCGCAACGACCCCGGAGCGGGGCAGGAGAACTTCCCGATCGTCCTGACCAACAGGTCCGGGCACACGTGCACGGTGCGCGGCTACCCCGGCGCGGCCTTCGTCGACGCCTCCGGCAAGCAGCTCGGCCCCGACCCCCAGCGGACCCCGGGCACGCCGACGACGGTCGTGCTCGCGCCCGGACGCAGCGCGTGGTCGGGCCTGACCTTCTCCAACCCGGAGATCAGCGGGGCGGCCACGGCGACGCCCGCCTCGCTGATCGTCACGCCGCCCGACGAGCGGGACTCCCTCACGGTGGCGTGGACGCAGGGCAAGGTGCCCGTGTCCGGCAACGCGTCCTCGGTCCGCCTGACCGTCCTCAGCCCCGGGACCGCCCCCTGACGGCGGCCCCACGACGGCCGTGCGGTCCCCCCTGTCACCTGACAGTCCAGGGACAGGGGGCGGTAGGAGCCCGTCACGTCAGCGGCGGTCTCCCCGGCCCCCTCCGCCGAACGAGCCGGAGCCGTCGGAGTCCGAACCCGTGCCGTAACCGCCGTCCCGGCCTGTGCCGTTGAGTCCGTCCCCCGGGCAGAAGGCGTCCGCGGAGGCGCAGGTGCCGGCGGACGGCTCCGCGGACGAAGTGGCGCGACCAGGGGTCGCGGCCGTCGCGGTGGGCGTCCGGGGACTCGCGGGTGCCGTCGCGGACGCGGAGGGCCTGCCGGTGGCGGAGCCCTTCGCGTCACCCTTCGTGGAGTCCCAGTTGACGACTTCCAGCTGGAGCGAGGGCGAGGAGGTGTCGAGCGTCCAGCGCTGGACCGGTTCGTCCTTGCGGAGTTTGAGGACGAGGTCCGACTCCCCCTTCGCCGACGCGGGAACGAGGGCCAGGTCCTGGTTCCAGCGCGGCACGAGCATGCCCTGGAGGGTGAAGTCGTAGCGGATGTTCTTGCCACCGGGCCGCGACGCGCCCGTACAGGGGGCCAGTTGGACGGAGTAGCCGAGGTGGGAATCGAGACACAGGCTCGGGTGGGCCGCGTCGCGCAGCAGCCCGTCCGCCGCGTACGACCACTCCGTGGCCGACTCCGAGGAGCAGGAGACGAGGCGTGCCTCGGCACCGCTCGCGGGCGTCGTTCCGGCGAAACCGACGCACAGGTCGGTCGCGGTGTTGCGCAGTCGGCCCTGCTTGGTTCCGTCCTTCTTCTCGCCGTTCCGGGCCCACGACGGGTTCGTGCCCGGGCTCGACGCCGCCGACGTGTGGTCACGGTCGGCGGTGTCGCGCCGGCCGTCCGGGTCCGCGTCGGACGCCCACAGGACCAGCGGAACGGCGATCAGCGCGCTGAGGGTCAGCACGGCGACGGCGACGTTGCGTCGTCCCGGCGCGCGGCGGGTCGCCTTGTGTCCCGCGGCCCGGCGGGAGGCGCGGGTTCCGTCGCCGGTACGGGGAGCACTCCGACGACGGGAGGGGCGTCCGCCTTCACCGGGTGCGGGGGCGTCCTGTCGGGCGTCCTGTCCGGAGGGGGTGACGGGATGCGCCGTGGCCCCCTCGTGGTCCGTGGGCGGGGTGCCGGTGTACCGACGGGCCTCCGGCGGGGTGCGCGGGGGAAGGCCCGGAGGACGTACGTCGTCGGAGTCGGGCTGGAACTCGATGATCTGGGCGGTCCCGGCGGCCGGTCCTCCAGGGCCACCCGTGACTCCGCCGGTGAAGGCCGGGGCGCCTCCGGCGCCGGTTCCGTCGGCGTGGAACGGGCCGGGCTGGTCGCCCCTCGGCTCCTGGACCGCCTCCGCGGCCCGCGCCTGCCGGGAGACCAGATAGGCGTGCGCGCCCCAGCCGAGCACCGCCTCGGCGAGGGGGACGGCGAGTTCGCCGTTGAATTGACTCAACTGGTCGGCCGCGTAACGGCAGTGGCCGCACGCGTCCATGTGGTTCCGCAGGTCGGGGTCGAGGCCGGTACCGCCGCGCCGGAAGGAGACGTCGAGCATGCGGTGGTAGCGGCGGCACTCCTGGCTGGGGGCGAGTTCGTGGTGGATCTCCAGACAGCCCTGGCGCAGGCGTTCTCTGGCCCGCTCCAGTTCGGTGACCGCGTCCTCGGGGAGGATCCCCAACAGGGCCGCGGGTACCTCCGGTTGCTCGGCCTCCACCTCCCCGTGCCACAACAGGCAGCGGGCGGGCTCGGGCAGCCGCTGGAAGGCGCGGGAGATGAGCCGCCTGTCCTCCGGCGGAAGCAGCCGGGCCGCCGCACGGTCCACGCGGTCCTCCCGGTCCGCTTCGGCCAGGAGTTCCGGAGCCAGCAGTTCACGCCGCTGGTCCATGAGCCACTCGGCCGCTATACGGCGGACGGTGACGAGCAGTTGGGGCCGCCACGCGGCGCTCGGCCCGGCCTGGTGCAGTGAATCCCCGAACATCCGCGTGAATGAGGCGGTGGTGAGCATTCCGGCGGGCCGTACGCCGCCGGTGCACAGCCGCGCGTAAGAGAACACCGCCTCCCAGTGGCGGTCCAGGAGTTCTCCGACGGGATAGTTCGCGGGCGCGCCATCCTGCCTCTTCAGCTCGGCCGCGAGCCGTTCATCCGACACCTCGAACAAGCGGTCGGGGTCAGACGAATGAGGCAGCGTTCCGTCATTCACGTCCGCTTTCCTTCCAAAGGCAGCACAGCAATTGTCCATACCAAGGGGTATGCAGACCGCCCGCCGGAACCGAAGGGTCTGCCCATGGGGGTGACGTCGCGAACAACCACCCCTGACAGCCCGTTCGGGCGAGGGGAAGCGGGCGCGCCGCACGCGTGCAGAACGAAGCCAATATTGTCTGCACGCCGACAACGCCCACCTTTGCACAGGCCGGTGAGCGGGAACAAGCGATCCCGGATTTTCCCTTAATGCGGTACGGCCGCGAATATTGACCAAATGTCAGCGAGCTCGCGCCAAAAGAAATTCGGAAACCCGGCGACCCGACCTTCCGTCCCGAAGCCTCCGCAATGGGAGCGCTCTCACGCGCTCATCCGAGCACCTTTCCGCACGGAATTCCTGGTCCCCGGGGCCGGCCGTCGCGGGTGCGCAGGGCCCACGGCGACGGGCGCCCCGCGACGGCGCCCGTCGACGGCCGGCTCGTAGGCGCGTCAGTGACCGCTGATCGCCCGGGGCGTGTACGGCTGTTCCAGTTCCTCGGTCTCCTTGTCCGAGAGCTCCAGGCCGAGCGCGGCGACAGCGTCCTCGATGTGCGCCGCCCTGCCCGCGCCGACGATCGGCGCGGTCACGGCGGGGCGCGCCAGCAGCCACGCGAGCGCGACCGTGGCACGCGGCACCCCGCGCCCGGCGGCGACGCGCGCGACCGCGTCGACGATCCCGCGGTCGCCGTCCTGGTACAGGTTCCGGCCGAACCGGTCGCCTCGGCTGCGTTCGGTGGAGGTGTCCCAGTCGCGGGTGAGCCTGCCGCGGGCCAGCGGGCTCCACGGCAGGACGCCGACCCCCTGGTCGGCGCAGAGCGGCAGCATCTCGCGCTCTTCCTCGCGGTAGAGGAGGTTGTAGTGGTTCTGCATGGACACGAATCTGGTCCAGCCGTGCAGCGTGGCCGTGTACTGGGCCTTGGAGAACTCCCACGCGTACATCGAACTCGCCCCGAGGTAACGGACCTTGCCCGCCTTGACCACGTCGTGCAGCGCCTCCATCGTCTCCTCGACGGGCGTGCCGCGGTCGAATCGGTGGATCTGGTAGAGGTCGATGTAGTCGGTGCCGAGGCGGCGCAGACTGTTGTCGATCTCCGTCATGATCGCCTTGCGGGACAGGCCACGGCCGTTGGGGCCCTCGTGCATCGCGCCGTTGACCTTGCTGGCGATGACGATCTCGTCGCGGCGCGCGAACGCGCCGAGCGCCCGTCCGACGATCTCCTCACTGGTGCCGTCCGAGTACACGTTCGCGGTGTCGAAGAAGGTGATCCCGGCCTCCAGGGCCTGGCGGATCAGGGGGCGCGAGGCCTCCTCGTCGAGAGTCCACGCGTGGACGCCCCGGTCGGGCAGGCCGAAGCTCATGCAGCCAAGGCAGATCCGGGAGACGTCCAGACCCGTCGAACCGAGCTTCACGTACCGCATGCTCACTCCTGCTGTCGCTGCCGGTGGGGGTGGGGCGGGGAGATCCGAGGACACATCCCTGCCCGGCGGGAACACCCGACAGCCCTACTCCGCGGGTGCTTCCACGTCGTCGTACGCCCGCGCCGACGCGATCAGGCCATCGCCGCCCCGGGCGCAGACCGCGAGGCCCGGCTGGGGCGGCAGAGCGGTGCCGCCCCAGCGGTCGACGACGTACTCGAACGCGGTGCGGGTGCCGTCCTCGGTCACGGTGCACAGGGTGAGCGGGATGCCGCCGCCCGCGGAGAAGAGGGCGTCGTGGAGCTCGGTCAGCTCCTTGGTCCCCGTGTACCGGCGCGCGTCGGCGGCCGGCCCCCGGAAGGACCCGTCCGGCGCGAACGCGGCGACGACGGCCGCGGTGTCCCCCGCGCCGAGGGCGGCCAGGTAGGCGCCCACCACGTCGGAGGCGTGCGCCGACGGATCGGGCGGTGCCATGGGGCGGCGCACGACATGCCGTCCGAGCAGCGGCAGCCGGGAGTGGTGGACCCGCACCGGCAGCGCGGAGGCGAGGTCCACCACGGCGGCCACGGGCAGTCCGACGCGCTCGCCCTCGTCAGTCTCCAGATGGACGACCCACTCCCCCACGGCCCGCCGCTCGCCGAGCGTGGTGGCGACCTCCTCGATCTCCGCCTTCCGTTCCGCCCTCCAGGTGTCCTGCACGGCCAGCCAGGCCGCCAGGACGGCGACACCGCTGATCCGGCCGGCCTCCGGGTCGTCGAGGGCGACGGGTACGGTGGCCGTCGCCGGGTCGCGCAGGGCGTCGGCGAGCTCGGCGGCGCCGAGCCGGTCGACGAGGTCGGGGATCTGCGGGATCCAGACCATGGGGACTCCTGGGCCGTACGGAGTGGTCGACTTCGATCGTGTGCCCGTACGGGCCCCGGCGCGACCCCAGCGGGCGCGAGGACCCGTCCGTACGGTGTCGCCGGAGCACCCGCTCAGCGCTCTGTCCGAATCCCGCCGGACGCCAGGCCGCGCGGGGCGCACTGTTGAGGGTGAACACGCTGCGAGAACTCGGAAAGGACCGACCGATGACGGTCTACACGACCATGGACAGCCCGCTCGGCCGACTGCTGCTGGTGGGTGAGGAGTCGGCCACCGCCAAGGGCGGCACGGCGCTCGCCGCGCTGTCCGTGCCGGACCAGAAGTACGGCGCGGTCGTCCAGAACGGCTGGTGGGAGGACGCGGACGCCTTCCGGGAGATCGTCTCCCAGCTGAGCTCGTACTTCGACGGCCGGCTGACCGCCTTCGACATCGAGTACGTGACGAGCGGCAGCGACTTCCAGCGGCGCGTCTGGAAGGCCCTGGAGACCATCCCGTACGGCACCACGGTCAGCTACGGGGAGGTCGCCGCGCGGATCGGCGCGTCCAGGGCCGCGGTCCGTGCCGTCGGTACGGCGATCGGGGCGAACCCGCTGCTGATCGTCCGCCCCTGCCACCGGGTGATCGGCGCGAGCGGGGCCCTCACCGGCTACGCCGGGGGCCTGGAGCGCAAGCGACAGCTCCTGGACCTGGAGGACGTGCCGTCGTGACCGGCGCGGGCGCTTCCGTGCCCGCGGTCGTTCCCGGCACGGGCGCGTCCGTACCGGGAGGCGCGGGCGCGTCCCGGCCGGTCGTCCGGGCGGGACCCGGAAGGCTCTCCGGCCGGACGGGCTTCCGGGTCCCGCCCGCCGCGCCCGGGTAGCGGGACCGGGCGCGGCCTAGAATCGTGGGGTTTGCCCCCTGCCCCCTCGACGGCCGGGCCGCGGCCCACCGGACCGCGGTACGGGCCGCCCCCAGGAGTCCCGCCGATGCCCAGCCCCGACGGCCGCCCCCACGACTCGTACGTCCGCGTCCGCGGCGCCCGGGAGCACAATCTGCGGGGTGTCGACGTCGACATCCCGCGGGACCTCCTGGTGGTGTTCACGGGTGTGTCGGGGTCCGGGAAGTCGTCGCTGGCCTTCGGCACGATCTACGCGGAGGCGCAGCGGCGGTACTTCGAGTCGGTCGCCCCCTACGCGCGGCGGCTGATCCATCAGGTGGGGGCGCCGAAGGTCGGGGAGATCACCGGGCTGCCGCCGGCGGTGTCCCTCCAGCAGCGCAGGTCGGCACCCACCTCACGGTCCTCCGTGGGCACCGTCACCAATCTGTCCAACTCGCTGCGGATGCTGTTCTCGCGCGCGGGCCGGTATCCGGCGGGCGCCGAGCGGCTCGACTCGGACGCGTTCTCGCCGAACACGGCCGCGGGGGCGTGCCCGGAGTGCCATGGCCTCGGCCAGGTCCACCGTACGACGGAGGAGTTGCTGGTCCCCGATCCGGCGCTGTCCATCCGCGAGGGCGCGATCGCCGCCTGGCCGGGGGCCTGGCAGGGCAAGAACCTGCGGGACATCCTCGACACGCTCGGCCATGACGTGGACCGGCCCTGGCGCGAACTGCCCGCCGAGGAGCGGGAGTGGATCCTGTTCACGGACGAGCAGCCGGTGGTCACCGTGCATCCGGTACGCGAGGCCGAACGGATCCAACGCCCTTACCAGGGCACGTACATGAGCGCCCGGCGCTATGTCATGAAGACCTTCTCCGACACCAAGAGCGCCACCCTGCGGGCCAAGGCGGAGCGCTTCCTGGCCGCCGCTCCCTGTCCGGTGTGCGGCGGCGGCAGGCTGCGGCCCGAGGCGCTGGCGGTGACGTTCGCGGGACGCACCATCGCCGAGCTGGCCGCGCTGCCGCTGGTCGATCTCGCGAAGACCCTCACGGCCGACTCCGAGGCCGCCCGCGTCCTGACCGAGGACCTCGCCTCCCGTATCGCGCCCGTCATGGAGCTCGGACTCGGCTACCTCAGCCTCGACCGGGCCACCCCGACCCTCTCGGCGGGCGAACTCCAACGGCTGCGCCTGGCGACGCAGTTGCGCTCCGGGCTGTTCGGTGTGGTGTACGTCCTCGACGAGCCGTCCGCCGGGCTGCACCCGGCGGACACGGAGGCCCTGCTCATCGTGCTGGAGCGGCTGAAGGCGGCGGGCAACTCGGTGTTCGTCGTGGAGCACCACTTCGATGTCGTGCGCGGCGCGGACTGGCTGGTCGACGTGGGTCCGCGGGCCGGCGAGCACGGCGGGCGGGTCCTGCACAGCGGTCCGGTCGCCGGGCTGGAGGGTGTTCCGGAGTCCTCGACGGCACGCTTCCTCTTCGGCCGCTCCCCCGCGCCGGCGCGCCCGGTGCGCACGCCCCGGGGACGGGTGTCGGTCGGCCCGGTGACCCGGCACAATCTGCGCGGGGTCACCGCCGAGTTCCCGCTCGGTGTGTTCACCGCGGTGACCGGGGTCTCCGGCTCCGGGAAGTCCACGCTGATCGGCGAGTTGACCGAGGACCTGGCGGGCGTCGGACGGCTGGTCGGTGTCGACCAGAGACCCATCGGCCGTACGCCCCGCTCCAATCTCGCCACCTACACGGGGCTGTTCGACGTCGTGCGCAAGGTGTTCGCCGGGACGAAGGAGGCCACGGCGCGCGGGTTCGGCGCGGGACGGTTCTCCTTCAACGTGGCCGGAGGGCGCTGCGAGACCTGTCAGGGCGAGGGTTTCGTCAGTGTGGAGCTGCTGTTCCTGCCCAGCACCTACGCACCGTGCCCGGACTGCGGCGGCGCCCGCTACAACCCCGAGACCCTCGAAGTGACGTACCGGGGACGGAACATCGCGCAGGTCCTGGATCTCACGGTCGAGGCGGCGGCGCGGTTCTTCGCCGACGCGGACGCCCCGGCCGTCACGCGCAGCCTCGCCACCCTGCTCGACGTGGGTCTCGGCTATGTGCGGCTGGGCCAGCCCGCCACGGAGCTGTCGGGCGGCGAGGCCCAGCGCATCAAGCTGGCGAGCGAGTTGCAGCGGATCCGCCGGGGGCACACCTTCTATCTCCTCGACGAGCCGACGACGGGACTGCATCCGGCCGATGTCGAGGTGCTGATGGGCCAGTTGCACGGGCTCGTGGACGCCGGTCACACCGTCGTGGTGGTGGAGCACGACATGACGGTGGTGGCGGGCGCCGACTGGGTCATCGACCTGGGCCCGGGCGGGGGCGACGAGGGAGGGCGGATCGTGGCCGCCGGTCCACCCGAACGGGTGGCGACGGCGACCGGCCGGACGGCGCCCTACCTCGCCCGGGCACTCGGCGGGCGCCGCTGAGCCGGGTGTTCAGGCCGCGGGGCGCGGTGCGGCGGGAGGATGCCCGGGGTGCGCCCCGGCGCGTGGGGCGGAGCCGGGGAAGCCGCCCTGGGCCGCCTCGGCCAGGGACCGGCGGTCGGGGTGGCCGCCCGCCGGGATCGGGGGCCGCAGACTCACCTCGGCCACCAGGCCGCGCGCCGACACCACGCGCCACAGCGAGGCGAGCAGCGGGTCCTCGCCGACGAACGCGGGCGCGGTGCTCACCGCCCCGTCGGCGGACCGGTACCGGATCCGCACCGGCTGGACCGGCACACCGGCGTCCAGCGCCGCCTGGAAGAGGGCCCCGCGGTAGCGGCCACGGGCCCGGCCGCACCAGGTGCTGCCCTCGGGGAAGGCGGCGACGGCCGAGCCGCCGCGCAGGGCCGCGGCGATCCGGTCCACGGTGCCGGGCAGGGCACGCAGCCGGTCGCGGTCGATGAAGAACGTGCCGCCGCGGGCCGCCAGCGTGCCCACCGCGGGCCAGGCACGCACCTCCGTCTTGGCGACCATCCGTGCCGGGCGGACGGCGGCGAGCAGCGGGATGTCCAGCCACGAGACGTGGTGGGACACGATCAGCGTCCCGCCGACGGGCGGGGCGGCTCCGGTGATCCTCGTGCGGACCCCGGCCGCGTGCACCAGGGCCAGGCACCAGCGGCGGATCCACCTCTGGCGCGCCGGGACCCGCAGCCGTGCGATCAGCGGGATCAGGGCGACCCCGAGGACGGCCACGGCCAGCAGCGCGGCCAGCCGCAGGACGGCGCGCGGCGCGCCGGTCCAGGGCCGTCCGGACTCCACGCAGCCGCGCGGCGAGCAGGGTGCGGTGGGCAGCCAGGCACTGGCTGCCCGGACGGGGCCGGCGGCGGGGCGCCGGGGCGGGGGGACAGGACCGGGGGCCTGCGGCGGCACGGGGGCCGGACCGGCGGCGGGCCGCCGCGGTGCGGGGACGGGACCAGGGAGCGGCGCCGCTCCCCGCCGGCCGCCGATCCGGGGACGGCGGAGGGCGGGGAGACGCGGTGTTCCGGTGCGGGACGTGCTCATCAGGCGGGGACGAGCGAGAGGAAGTGCCGCAGGTAGCGCGGGTTGACCCGGCGCATCGACAGCAGCACGTACATGTCGGCGACCCCGAAGTCCGTGTCGTGCGCGGGCTCGCCGCACACCCAGGCGCCGAGCCGCAGATAGCCGCGCAGCAGCGGGGGCAGTTCGGTGCGGGCGGGGCGGACCACGCCTTCCGCGCTCCAGGGCAGCAGAGGGCGGACCCGGAACTCCTCGGGCGCCAGGTGCTTGGCCAGCACCCGGTCCCAGGTGCCCGCGGCGAGGGCGCCGCCGTCGGCGAGCGGTATGGAGCAGCAGCCGGCGAGCCATTCGTGGCCGCTGTCGGTCATGTAGCGGGCTATCCCGGCCCAGATGAGGCCGATGACCGCTCCGTCGCGGTGGTCGGGGTGGACGCAGGAGCGGCCGACCTCGACCAGTCCGGGGCGTATTCCGGCCAGCGGGCCGAGGTCGAACTCGTTCTCCGAGTAGAGCCGTCCGGCGGCCGCGGCGCGCTCGGGCGGCAGCAGCCGGTAGGTGCCGACGACCTGGCCGGTCTCCGTGTCGCGGACGAGCAGGTGGTCGCAGTGGGCGTCGAAGGCGTCGATGTCGAGGCCGGGCAGCGGGGTGTTCAGGAGGGCGCCCATCTCCCCGGCGAAGACGTCGTGGCGGAGCCGTTGTGCGGCCCGGACGTCGGCCTCGTCGCGGGCCAGGGTGACGGTGTAGCCGGTGGGGGCGACGGGCTGGGTCGGGGTGTCGAGGGTGGAAACGCCGGTCATGGCACTCTCCTGGTCACGGGCCGGTTCGGCCGAGGGGTACCCCGTGCTCGGGAGAAGTCGGGAGCTCGGGGGAGGCAGGCCGGATCCGAACGGTCTGCGCGCTCCTGTTCTTCCGACGCCGGTTGGCGTGCGCGTGACCAGTGCCAGGAGGGCGGATGTGAGGATGCTGAATGACAGGGGTGCCCCGGAAACGCGAGACGGGACC
Organism: Streptomyces sp. NPDC015532; assembly: GCF_043078065.1. NCBI lineage: Bacteria > Bacillati > Actinomycetota > Actinomycetes > Kitasatosporales > Streptomycetaceae > Streptomyces > Streptomyces sp. NPDC015532. The sequence goes on from NZ_JBIBSY010000013.1 coordinate 41,393, forward strand.
GGGTATGAGCACCACACCCGGTCCCGCCCGTCCGCACCGTACGGCGAACGACTTTGTGCCTAACGCCTGCCCGCCTTGCGGGTGGCGCGCAGCCACTCCTTGTTCATGCCGGTGATGGAGAACAGCGGGATGCCCTTGGGGCAGGCTGTCGCGCACTCTCCGGTGAGGGTGCAGCCGCCGAAGCCCTCGTCGTCCATCTGCGCCACCATGTCGAGCACCCGGGTCTCCCGCTCGGGGGTGCCCTGCGGCAGCACGTTCAGGTGGTTGATCTTGGCCGAGGTGAACAGCATCGCGGCGCCGTTCGGGCAGGCCGCCACGCAGGCACCGCAGCCGATGCACTCCGCGTGCTCGAAGGCGAAGTCGGCGTCGGGCTTGGGGACGGGAGTGGCGTGCGCCTCGGGCGCGGCACCGGTCGGGGCGGTGATGTAGCCGCCGGCCTGGATGATCCGGTCGAAGGCGGAGCGGTCGACGACGAGGTCCTTGACGACCGGGAAGGCGGCGGCCCGCCACGGCTCGACGTCGATGGTGTCGCCGTCACGGAACGAGCGCATGTGGAGCTGGCAGGTGGTGGTGCGCTCGGGTCCGTGCGCGTCGCCGTTGATGACCAGGCTGCACGCGCCGCAGATGCCCTCGCGGCAGTCGTGGTCGAAGGCGACGGGGTCCTCGCCGCTGAGGATGAGTTCCTCGTTGAGGGTGTCGAGCATCTCCAGGAAGGACATGTCGGACGAGATGCCGTCCACCTCGTACGTGGACATCGCTCCGTCGGCGTCGGCGTTCTTCTGCCGCCAGACGCGCAGGGTGAGCTTCATGCGTAGCTCCGCTGGGTGGGGTGGACGTACTCGAAGACCAGGTCTTCCTTGTGCAGGACGGGCGCGGCACCGGTGTCGGTGAACTCCCAGGCGGCCGCGTACGAGAACTCCTCGTCCCGGCGGGCCGCCTCGCCGTCGGGGGTCTGGGACTCCTCGCGGAAGTGGCCGCCGCAGGACTCGGCCCGGTGCAGCGCGTCGAGGCACATCAGCTCGGCGAGCTCCAGGTAGTCGACGACGCGGTTGGCCTTCTCCAGCGACTGGTTGAACTCCTCGCCGGTGCCGGGCACCTTGATGCGCCTCCAGAACTCCTCGCGGATCTGGGGAATGCGCTCCAGGGCCTTGCGCAGTCCGCTCTCCGTACGGGCCATTCCGCAGAACTCCCACATGAGTTCGCCGAGTTCGCGGTGGAAGGAGTCGGGGGTGCGGTCGCCGTCGACGGCGAGCAGGAGCCGCAGCCGGTCCTCTGTCTCGGCCAGCACCTCCTGGACGGCGGGGTGTTCGTCGTTCAGCTCGTCGTCGGTGGAGCGGTGCGGGTTGCGGGCGAGGTAGTCGTTGATCGTCGACGGGAGGACGAAGTAGCCGTCCGCGAGCCCCTGCATGAGGGCGGAGGCGCCGAGCCGGTTCGCGCCGTGGTCGGAGAAGTTGGCCTCGCCGATGGCGAACAGGCCGGGGACGGTGGTCTGGAGGTCGTAGTCGACCCACAGTCCGCCCATCGTGTAGTGCACGGCGGGGTAGATCCGCATGGGCACGGTGTACGGGTCCTCGGCGGTGATCCGGGCGTACATGTCGAAGAGGTTGCCGTACTGCTCCTCCACCTTGTCCCGGCCCATCCGCCGGATGGCGTCCGCGAAGTCGAGGTAGACGCCCTGGCCGCCGGGGCCCACTCCCCTGCCCTCGTCGCAGACGTTCTTGGCGGCGCGGGAGGCGATGTCGCGGGGCACGAGGTTGCCGAAGGAGGGGTAGACGCGCTCCAGGTAGTAGTCGCGCTCGTCCTCGGGGATCTCGTTCGGCGGGCGGGTGTCGCCGTGCGCCTTGGGGACCCAGATGCGGCCGTCGTTGCGCAGCGACTCGCTCATCAGCGTGAGCTTGGACTGGTGGTCGCCGGTGCGCGGGATGCAGGTGGGGTGGATCTGGGTGAAGCAGGGGTTGGCGAAGTACGCGCCGCGCCGGTGGGCCCGCCAGATCGCGGTGGCGTTGGAGTTCATGGCGTTGGTCGAGAGGTAGAAGACGTTGCCGTAGCCGCCGCTCGCCAGGACGACGGCGTCCGCGTAATAGGTGTCGATCCTGCCGGTGATCAGGTCGCGGGCCACGATGCCGCGGGCCCGTCCGCCGACGACGATCAGATCGAGCATCTCGGTGCGCGGGTGCATCTCGATGTTCCCGGCGGCGATCTGCCGGGACAGCGCCTGGTAGGCGCCGAGCAGGAGTTGCTGGCCGGTCTGGCCGCGGGCGTAGAAGGTGCGGGAGACCTGGACGCCGCCGAAGGAGCGGGTGTCGAGCAGGCCGCCGTACTCGCGCGCGAAGGGCACGCCCTGGGCGACGCACTGGTCGATGATCTCGACCGAGATCTGCGCCAGACGGCGGACGTTGGACTCGCGCGCCCTGAAGTCGCCGCCCTTGACGGTGTCGTAGAAGAGCCGATGCACGGAGTCGCCGTCGTTGCGGTAGTTCTTCGCGGCGTTGATGCCTCCCTGCGCGGCGATGGAGTGGGCCCGGCGCGGGGAGTCCTGGTAGCAGAACTGGACGACGTGGTAGCCCTGTTCGGCGAGGGTGGCGCCCGCGGAGCCGCCCGCGAGGCCGGTGCCGACGACGATCACGGTGTGCTTGCGGCGGTTGGCCGGGTTGACCAGCCTGGCCTCGAACCGGCGCCTGTCCCAGCGCTCTTCGACCGGTCCGGCCGGGGCCTTGGTGTCGGCGACCGGTTCCCCGGTCGTGAAGTGGGTGTATTCAGCGGTCATTTCAGCTCACCACTCCGGTCATGACGCCCACGGGTACGGCGATGAAGCCCGCCGTGAGCAGCAGCGCGAGGACGTTCGCGATGGTCTTCAGGGCGCGGTCGCGGGTGCGGCTGCCGGCCCCGAGGGTCTGGGCGGCGCTCCAGAAGCCGTGCCGGATGTGCAGGCCGAGCGCGAGCATCGCGACGATGTAGACGACGTCGCCGTACCAGGTGGAGAAGGTGTCCACGACGTTCTGGTAGGGGTGGCCCTCCTGGAAGCCGCCGGAGTGCACGGTGCCGGTGGTCAGGTCGAGCAGGTGCCAGACGATGAACAGGCCGAGGATGATCCCGCCCCAGCGCATCGTGCGGGTGGCGTAGCTCGCGCCGCGCTTTTTGTGCACGTACTTGCTGGGCCGGGCCCGGAGGTCACGGCGGCTGAGCTGGTACGCGGACGTGGCGTGCGCGACCACGGCGACGACCAGCACCACGCGGACGAGCCACAGGGTCCACTCGTCGTGCATGAAGGGTTCGCCCACGGTGCGCAGCCAGTGGGCGTAGTGGTTGAACTCGCCCGCGCCGAAGTAGATCTTCAAGTTCCCGATCATGTGGGCGACCAGGTAGAGCAGCATGATCAGGCCGCTGACGGCCATCACGGTCTTCTTGCCGACGGAGCTGTCCCACACGGAGCGCGCCATGGACGGCCGTCGGTCCGTCCGCGTTGCCAGAGCCATGGGAAGAGACGGTAGGCCGCGGGGAACCGATCGGTCCAAGACATGAAGCGGCTGGTTTCCATAGACCTGAGCTATCGTCGAAGGGTGCAGTTCCACCAGCTCCAGTACTTCGTGGCCGTCGCGGAGACCCGGCATTTCACCCGGGCCGCCGAACTGGTGCATGTCGCGCAGCCCTCGTTGTCGCAGCAGATCAAGTCGCTGGAGCGGGAGTTGGGGGCCGATCTGTTCCTGCGGGCGCGCGGGAACATCACGCTGACCGACGCGGGCGAGGCCCTGCTGCCGCTCGCCCGGCGCATCCTCGCCGACGCGGACACGGCCCGGCACGAGGTGCAGGAGCTGGCCCAGCTGCGCAGCGGCCGGGTGCGGCTCGGGGCGACCCCGAGCCTGTGCACCGGTCTGCTTCCCGACGTGCTGCGCGCCTTCCACGACCGCTATCCGGGTATCCGGCTGCTGATCGAGGAGGGCGGCTCGCACGATCTCGTACGGGAACTGGCGCGCGGCGCCCTCGACCTCGCCCTGGTCGTCCTGCCGCTGCCCACCCCGTCCCCCGCGCTGACCACGGTGGAGCTGCTGCGCGAGGACCTGGTGGTGGTGTCCTCACCGGAGGCCCCGGCGCCCGGTGGTGGCCGGGGCACGGTGCGTGTCGCCGATCTGGAGGGCGAGCGTCTGGTGATGTTCCGGCACGGCTACGACCTGCGGGAGCTGACCGTCGCCGCCTGTCGCGCCGAGGGCTTCGAGCCCGACTTCGCGGTCGAGGGCGGTGAGATGGACGCGGTGCTCGGCTTCGTCCGGGCGGGCCTCGGCGTAGCCGTCGTACCGCGCATGGTGGCCGCGCGGTACGGGCCGGGGCTGCGGGCGACGCCGCTGGCCCCGCCCGGACTGGAGCGGACCATCGCGCTGGCGCACCGCAGCGACGTGGCACCGCCCCGGGCGGCCCGGGAACTCCAGCGGATGCTGCTGGAACGCTGACGGCGGGCCTGCTGGAACGCTGACGGCGGGCCGCGCCGGACGAGTTCACCAGGTCGGGATGAGGCCGCCGTCGATGACGAAGTCGCTGCCGGTGATGTTGCGCGCGCGGTCCCCTGCGAGGAAGAGAACCAGGTCGGCGACCTCCGACGGTTCGGAGAAGCGGCCGGTGACACTCTGGCCGGAGGCCTGGGCGACCACGTCGTCCGGGGTGAGCCCGGCGGCGGCCGAGACCGTGGCGGCCACTCCCCCGCCGCCGAGCCACAGGTCGGTCTTCACCGGACCGGGGCTCACCGTGTTGACCCGGACGCCCTTCGGGCCGACCTCCTTGGACAGTGCCTTGGAGAAGGCGACCAGGGCGGCCTTGCCGGCGCTGTAGTCGATGACCAGGGGGTCGGGCAGCGTGGCGTTGACCGAGGCGATCGTCACGACCGAGCCCTGTCCGGCGGCCAGCATCGCCGGCAGGGCCGCACGGGTGACCCGTACGGCCGCGAGCAGGTTCAGTTCGACGGTGTGCCGCCAGTCCTCGTCGGTGACCGACAGGAAGCCACCGGTGCGGGCGGGGGCCGTACCCACGTTGTTGACCAGGACGTCGATGCGCCCGCCCGCCGCCTCGACGAGCCTGCCGGCGGCGTCGGGTTCGGCGAGGTCGACCGGCACCCAGGTCACGCTCCCCTTCCCGGCCAGGACGTCCAGGCCCGCCGAGGTGCCGCGGGAGCCGGCGATCACCCTCGCGCCCGCGCCGGCCAGCGCCTCCGTGACCGCGAGTCCGATGCCCTTGCTGGCTCCGGTGACGACGGCCGTCCTGCCCTGAAGTTCGGTGCTCATCCGTCTCAGCTCCATCGGTGGGAGGTACGTCCTGCCAGTGAGACACAGGGACGACCGAAGGCGCGAGGCGTCCCGTGGGCCGCCGGGGCCCGGTGAGGGCGGAGGACGGCGAGGGATCCGGGACGCGGTGCCGTCCCGTGTTCCGGCGGCGGTGCGCGGCGCGTCTCCGTACCGGGAGGCCGCGCCGCGCGGGGGCGCTCAGCCGACCGCGTCGACCAGCGCCAGCTCGTGCAGCCGCTCCGGTGGCCCCGGACGGGCGTAGTACCAGCCCTGGGCGGTGTCACAGCCCAGGAGCCGCAGCTGTTCGGCCTGCGCGCCGGTCTCCACGCCCTCGACCGTGACCGCCAGGTCGAGACTGTGGGCGAGGGAGACGATGCCCTCGACGATCTTCAGGTCGACCGGATCCGCCGGGAACTGCTGCATCCCCTGGGTGAAGGACCGGTCCAGCTTGAGGATGCTGACCGGCAGCCGACGGAGGTTCGCCAGGTTCGAGTAGCCGGTGCCGAAGTCGTCGAGCGCGATGTCGACGCCCATCTCGGCGAGCCGGCGCAACGGCTTGAGCAGATCGTCGTCCGCGCCGATCAGCGCGGACTCGGTGACCTCCAGGCACAGCGCCTGGGCGTCGAGACCCTCACGCTCCAGGATGTCGACCGTGTCCTGGACCAGTCCGGGATGGGTCAGCTGACACGGCGAGAGATTGACGTTGACGCGCAGCGGGCCGCCGGCGGAGTGCCGTTCCTGCCAGCTGCGGGCCTGGCGCACCGACTGCTCCAGGACCCAGCGTCCGAGCGGCACGATCAGTCCGGTGTGCTCGGCGAGGGGGATGAAGCGGTCGGGTCCGAGGACACCGTGCTGCGGGTGCAGCCAGCGCACCAGCGCCTCCGCGCCCCGCACACTGCCGTCGCCGAGGTGCACCAGCGGCTGGTACTCGATGAAGAACTCGCCCCGGTCCAGGGCGGCCGGGAGCGCGGTGGTGAGTCCGTTGCGGGTGATGGCGCGGGCGTCGGCCTCGGGGTCGGCGAGCTCGAAGCGGTTGCCGCCTGCGGACTTGGCCCGGTACATCGTGATGTCGGCGCTGCGCAGCACCTCGGCCGCGCCGCGCTCCCCGGCAGGACCCTCGACGACGCCGACGCTGCCCCGCACGGTCAGGTCACGGCCGTCGACGCTGATCGGGGTGACGAGCGCGTTCATGATGCGGCCGGCCAGTTCGTCGACCTCGCGCTCGGTGTCCGGGCCGGTGGTCAGGGCCACGAACTCGTCGCCGCCCAGCCGGGCGACCATCTCGCCGGGGGCCGTCGCGCAGGACTGGAGGCGGTCGGCGACCTCGACGAGCAGCCGGTCGCCGGCCGCGTGCCCGAGGCTGTCGTTGATGGTCTTGAAGCCGTCGAGGTCGAGGTAGCAGAGCCCGAAGCGCTGCCCCTCCCCCGCGGCCAGCGCCTTCTCCAGACGCTCGAAGAACAGGGTCCGGTTGGGCAGTCCGGTCAGCGCGTCGTGGGTCGCCTCGTAGCGCAGCCGCAGATTGAGCAGCCGCCGCTCGGTGGTGTCCTCCATCAGCGCGAGCTGGTACTGGGGCGCGCCGTCCGCGTCGCGCAGCAGGGAGACCGTCAGGTTGGTCCACAGGGCGGTGCCGTCGGGGCGGTAGAACGCCTTCTCGACGTGGTAGTGCTCGCGTTCACCGCGCACCAGCTCCTCGTAAAGCCGCCACACCTGAGGGCCGTCCTCGGCGTGCGTCCATTCGAAGACCCGGCGCCCCCGCATGTTCTGTTCCGAGCCGCCGAACATGCGCAGCAGGGCTCCGTTGACCTGGAGGATGTTGCCTTCGAGGTCGGCGATGCCGATGCCTATGGCCGCGCCCTCGAACACCGCGCGGAAGCGGGCCTCACTGTCGTGCAGGGCCTCGGCGACGGCGCTGCGCGCGGTCAACGCCGCCTGTGAGATGGCCTGTTGTTCGGCGCGGGTCCGCTCCCGGAGCGCTTCTGCGTACCCGGCGGCCATGGCGTGCTGGAGCCGTGCGGAGCGGGTCCGCAGCGCCTCCTTGGGCCCGTCCTCGCCGCAGTAGAGCACCAGGTAGGCGTCGACGCAGTCGAGGGCGCGGCTGAGTGCCTCGGGGTCGGTGCAGTGTGCGGCGACGAGCGCGGCGCCGACGCCGCGTCCCTCGGCGGCCTCGAAGGTCCTGGCCCGCAGGGCCTCGCTCAGCCGTCTCGCGAGCGGCAGCAGTTGCTCCTCGAACTCCGGCCGGGTCAGCGAGGTGGAGGTGACGGGGAAGACCGCGCGGCTCCAGATCGTCGCGAAGCGGCGCAGTCTGTCCTCCGGCCCGTCCGGCTCGGCGCTCACGCCGTGCGTCCCACGCCGCCGAACCCGGAGAAGGAATAGGGATCCTCGTCCTCGGACGCCGTGTCGGGCCGCCAGTCCGGCATCGGCACCAGTCCGGGTTCCACCATGTCGTACCCCTCGAAGAACCGCGCGATCTCCTCGCGCGTGCGCATGATCAGCGGGTTGCGGATGCCCTTGTAGACGTCGACCGTGCCCTCGGCCTGCTCCCGCGTGAGCGGAATACCCTCGAACGAGGCATGCGTGACGACGAGCATGCTTCCCGGCGCGAGGGCGTCGCGCAGTTCGGCCACCGCCCGGTACGGGTCGTCCGCGTCTTCCACGAAGTGAAGTATGGCAACGAGAAGCAGCGCGACCGGCCGGTTCAGGTCGATCAGCCGCTGAACCGGGTGACTCGCCAGGATTTCCTGGGGCTTGAGGAGGTCCGCGGCGACGACGTCCGCGTCCTCGTTGTCCCGCAGTACGGCCTGGCTGTGTGCGACGGCAACCGGGTCGTGGTCGACGTAGACGACCCGTGCGCCGGGGCGGGCGGCCTGGGCGATCTCGTGGACGTTGCCGAATGTGGGGATACCGGAGCCGATGTCGAGGAACTGGTCGATACCCTCACCGGCCGCGTAGCGGACCGCCCGGCGCATGAACGCCCGGTTCGCCTGCATGACCTTGGGGAGGCCCGGCATGAACTCCATCGCCTTGCGCGCCGCTTCCCGGTCTACCTCGAAGTTGTGCGAACCGCCCAGGTAGTAGTCGTATATCCGGGAGACGCTCGGCACTGAGATGTCAATGCTGCGAGGGGCCCAGGCGGGACGCTCCATCTATCTCTCCAAGGCGTAGGCGACGGCACGGACGATCCGGTGTTCGAGCAGAGGCTACTGATCGCCCGCCAAAGGAGCGAGTCAAACCGGAAATTGACCGTCCGTTCCCGGTCACTGCCTCAGGCACGTGCCGAATTGGCATCTGCGAACGTATACCGCGGACGCCACGCACCGCCCCCGCGAAATCGTTCCGAAGCATTCCAAAAAGCTCGGCGGGGTCACGAAGCGTGGCCAAGTCTCCCATCGGGCCGTGGCGTTCTTTCACATCCGGGCCGTCGCCCGGATCTTTCACGTTCCGGCGACGGCCGGAATGCTTCGCCCGCGCCGGGCAGCACAAGGGTCCGCCCCCTCCGGTGGAGGGGGCGGACCCTGGGCGGCGCGTTCGTTCGGGCGAGCCGGTCAACCGTGGGGTGTTGACGCCCTACTCGGCCGCGCCGACCGGCTTTCCGTCGGGCGAGACGGCGTACCACGTGCCGCCCACTCCCTGACCGTTGGTCTCGCCGGGAGCACTGTCACCGGAGAAGGTGTAGATCGGCCAGCAGTTGACCGACATCTGCTTCACACCGTCGGGGCGCGTGAAGGGCATCAGGCCCTTCTTCTTGACGCCCTTGGTGTCGTCCTCGGAGACCGGGGCGACCGCGGGCCACTTCTCCAGGCAGGCGCCGGTGCAGGCCGACTTCGAGACGGGCCAGGCCTGGTCCTTCATGAAGCGGTAGACGGTCATCCCGTTCTTGTCGACGACGATGTCGCCGAGCTTCGGGTCCTTGCGGACCGACAGACCGGGCAGGGAGGCCAGGGTGGCCTTCTTGCCGTCGGGCGCCGAGGCGAACCAAGTGCCGCCCACGTTCTGGCCGTTGGTGTCACCGGCCTTGGTGTCCTTGGCGTACCGGTACATGGGCCAGCCGCCTATGGTCAGCTGCTTCGTACCGTCGGTGCGGGTGACCTCGCCGAGCAGTGCCTTGTCCACACCGGTGGCGGCTTCGGCGCCCTCGGCGGGCACGGGCGGCCAGGCGGTCGCGCAGGCGCCGTCACAACTCGACTTCGGCGGCTCGGCGGTGTCCTTGTCGAAGCGGTAAAGGGTCAGTCCCGAGCCGTCGGTCAGCACCTTGCCGAGCTTGACGCTCTCGGCCACGGCCAGCTCGCCCGCGGCCTCCGGCTTGGCGGCGGCGCTCTCCTTGGAGTCGGCTCCGTAGCCGTTGCCCGAACCAGCGGTGGTGCTGGTCCCGTAACCGCCGGCCGCCGAGGTGGCACCCACGTTCTGGGCACCCGTCGAGGTGCCATTTTCCTGACCACACGCCGTCGTGAGCGCCAGCACGGCCGCAGCTGACGCTACGAGTGAGGCGCTCCGCCAGGAGGTCTTCATTGGTAACTCCCGCTGTTCGCATAAGTTTTGCAGCGCCCTGCAGCGCCGCGCATGGCCCTAGGTACGGGCGGGAGGTGCAGGAGTGTTCAAAGGGGCCTCAAATTTCTTTCGGAAGACTGTGCGGCGTTCGACGCGGATCGCCCGCATGTTCGCCGGAAGCCCGCGTTTCCCGGCCACCCGCGTCAAGCCACCGGGGCCCGCAGGTACCCAATTCGTGGCCAATCCAGGACACTTCGCCGTGACCCGGCCCCTCGCGCCCCATGATCTTCGTCGTGCACGCACCCCAGCGGAATCGATCCGCCCTCGTCATACGGGTACTGGCGCTGACCGCGCTCACCTGGCTCCTCGTCGGCGCGCCGAGCGGAACGGCCACGGCCGACGCCTGCGCGTACGCCTCGACGGGCCCGGACGGCGACGGGATCACCGCGGTGGCGGTGGCGGGCGACGGGGCGGTCGCCGTCGTCGGACACACCATCCGGTGTCCGGCCCCGACTCCGACCCCGACTCCGACCCCCACCCCGCCCTGCCCGCCGACGCCCACGCCGCCCCCGCCGGCGCCCGAGCCCCCTCCGCCGCCGAAGCCCAGGCCGACGCCGAAGCCGGCCCCACCGCCTCCGCCCACCCACGCACCGGAGCCCGCGCCCCCACCACCGCCTCCGCCGCCACCGCCTCCACCACCGGCGCCGAGGCAAAAGCCCGTGCCGCCGCGGCCCGCTCCGGTCGTGGCACCGAGACCCCCGCCGAAGCCGGCACCGACACCGAGCGCGCGTCCCGCCCCGGCGCCGGTTCCGGTCAGCTATCCGGCGTACCGCACCCCGCCGCACAAGCACGCGCCCCGCGGCGGTCCGTCACTGGTCTCGTTCACCCTGCTCATCACCGCGCCCGCGGTGCTCGCCGTCGCGGCGCTGCGCCCGCGCTGACCCCTGGAGGCTCACTTTGTCGGATTGGCTTGTTCTCACCCTCGCGATGGCGGCCGCGTGCCTCGTGGTCCTCGTCGTGACCCTCGTACGCCATCGCAGGGCACGTGAGGACGAGGACCCCACCGAGACCCCGGACGTCATCGAGTACATGACGATGATGATCGGCGTGGTGTACGCCATCGTTCTCGGACTGGCCATCGCCGGTGTCTGGGAGGCCCGCGGCGGCGCCCAGAACCAGGTGCAGAGCGAGGCGCAGGCCCTGCACGAGATCTCCGAACGCGTCCGGGTCTACCCGCCCGACGTCCGCGACCGGATCCGCGGTGACGTCGACACGTACGTCGACCACGTGGTCACCACCGAGTGGAAGACCATGGCCGAGCAGGGCCGGGTGACCGCCGAGGGCGGTCGGCTCCTCGACCGGGTCCGGCACGACGTCACCGACTACCAGCCGAAGTCGGACTTCGAGGCGCAGGCCTACCAGCCGCTCCTGGACCAGGTGACGGCGGCGGACACCGCGCGCAGCGCCCGCGCCGGCTCCACGGGGGCGACCATGCCGGGGGTGGTGTGGTTCGGGCTGATCACCGGCGCCGTGGTCACGGTCGGGATGATCTTCGCGCTCCAGATCCGGCGCACTGCCCGCGAACTGATCCTGGCCGGGCTGTTCTCCGCCCTGATCGCGTTCCTGCTGTTCCTGATCTGGGACTTCGACGCGCCCTACAGCCGCGGGATCACGGCCTCGACGGAACCCTTCACGGCGCTGTTCCCCCACCTCCCCGGGTGACACGCCCCCTGGGGCCCTTCCATGGACGGGGGACGGACACCACGCCGTGCGCGTCCCCCGTCCGCACGCGCACCGTCCCTCGAACGGCCCACGCGATTACCCCGTTCGCGCTACTGGGATCGCGCCCTTGTTCGCCCTTTCCTAGCGTTCCGATCATCGAGGTGCATTTCTGGCGCAAGCGGAAAAGGTCCGCAGCAAGGCTCCTCGGGGACCTGGAGGCTCACCATGCGCGCGATACGCGTCGCTTCGGCCGCACTGCTGGGCATGACCGCCCTGACCTTCGCCGCACCCGTCGCGTCCGCCGGCGACGGGGACCACGGACTCACCCCGATCACCCCCTTCGCCTTCAGCGTGCAGCCGTCGACCGTCTCCGCCGGTGGCCAGGTGTCACTGCTCCTGAAGCGGGACGGCGGGTGCAGGGGAACCGCCACGGTCACCTCCGGTGTCTTCGACACCGTCACCATCCCGCCGGGGCAGTCCTCGGCCACCGCCATGGTCGACTGGGACGCCAGACCCGGGGCCGTGTACGACGTGACGTTCTCGTGCGGCGGAGCGAGCGGCAGCACCGGTCTCACCATCGCCGGCGGCCGGCCGGTCACCCCGACCCCGGTACCCCTTCAGCGGGGCGTCCGGGCCGGTGTCGGCGGCAGCGCCGGCGGCTTCGACCTGAAGCAGATCGGGATGGGCACCGCGCTCATCGCCGGTTCGGTCGGCGCGGCCTGGTACCTGTCCCGCCGGCGCACATCCTCCGACGAGACCTGACACAGCGGAACAGCCCTTCACCCCGGACCCGGTCGGGCGGGTCCGGAGCGAAGGGCTGAAACGTGCGGCCCGCGCGGCGGACGGCCCGGCCTCCGAAGGGGCGGGACCGGCCGCTCGCCGGCGGATCGGTCAGATGTGCCGCTCCGACCTGCGCCGCATCCAGAACACCCCGCCGCCGACGGCCGCCGCGGCCACCAGACCGCCGCCGATCGCCATGTCGGTGGGCGTGGCACCGGTGGTGCTGCTGCCGCCGAGGCCGCCGCGCACACCGCCGATGACGGTGAAGGCGGCCGGCCGGGTCAGCGGGCCCGTCCCGTCGCAGTTGACGGTGATGTCGTACGAGCCGGGAGCGGCGTCCTGGTTGATGGTGGCCGTACCGCTGGACGACTCGTTGCGGCTGCCCAGGAGCGGCGAGAGTCTCGCCTGACGGAAAGCGGGAGAGGTCATCGTGCCTCCCCTCGGGCACCCGTCGACGGTCACGCTGAGCTGACCACCCCGGGCGATGACGCTGGGCTGCGCGACGATGTTGCTCGGCGTGTTCCACGCCGCGGCCATCGGGGCGGCGAGCCCCACGGCGGCGACCGCGGCGGCGGACACCGCCAGGGCACGAGTTGTACGCATGTGATCCTCCGCGGGGGCGCCCCGGGAACCGTCCCCGGTGGATCGGCGAGAAAGCGCCTCCCAGTCAGACCCTCAGATGCCGTGCACGCGCCCGCATTTCGGGAATGGTCCGTCCTGGTGAGAGGACACGCCGAAGGAATTCCACACAATCGGATATTGCCGCAGGTCACGGACTGTCAGAAAATTCCTGGTCACGGCAACTCGGATGGCGCACGAGGCTTTCCTTCCGCCACCCGTTCGCCCGCGCCCCGTCGCCGGGCGGCCTTGCTGCCATTAGCGTGCTCATATGCGCGGATGACGAGGCGACGGCCGCGTCGAGAGGGGATTGCGAATGTCTGCGTCCGAGTTGGCCGAAGAGGAGGAGCGGCAGAGGAAGCGCGCTCCTTGGGGCGTCATAGCGCTTGTTCTGCTGACCGGCCTCGCACTCATTCGGAACGGTTCCGGCGAGTTCGACGTCGGCCCCCCGCAGCCGGCCTCGGCGGCCGCGGCGGACAGCCGTACGCCGGGCGGCACGCTCTCGAAGACGCCCGCCGCGCTGCCGTACTCCGTGGTCGACCGGGTGCGGATTCCCGCCATCCGCGTCGACGCCCCGGTGATGCCGGTGGGCCTGGACGTGGACGGCTGGGTCGACGCTCCGCCGCCCGACGACGCGAATCTCGCCGGATGGTTCACCGGCGCGGTCTCGCCCGGCGAGAAGGGCACGGCCGTGGTCGTGGGCCACGTCGACAACATGCGGGGCCCCGCCGTCTTCTACGGGCTCGGGGCGCTCAAGAAGGGGAACAAGGTCGAGGTCCTGCGCAAGGACGGGAAGACCGCGGTGTTCGAGATCTACGGCATCGAGGTCTTCGCGAAGAGCGATTTCCCCGGCGACCGTGTCTACAACAGCAAGGGAACCCCCGAATTGCGTGTCATCACGTGCGGAGGCGGTTTCTCCAAGCAGCACGGATACGACGGGAACGTGGTCGTCTTCGCGCGCCTTTCCGAGGTGCGCTGAGCGTTCCCGGACCGGGTGCGCGAAAAGCCGGTCGGCGAGGCGTTCCGCCTCCCGCCGGCCGCCCGTCCGAAAGCCCCGCGACGCACCGCGCGCGGGGCCCTTTTCGGTTCTAGGCGTTCTTACGGCGCGGCACCGTCATGTGGTAGCCGGCGTCCAGCAGGCGGGGGAGATAGGTGCGCAGCGCCTGCACGCTCTGCGAGCGGTCGCCGCCCGCGTCGTGGGAGAGGACGACGACACCCGGGGCGGCCTCCTTCTGGATCGTGCCGACGATCGCGCGGGTCCCCGGCCTCGCCCAGTCGTTCGTGTCGATCGTCCAGGCCATCGGCTCCATGCCGAGGTCGGCCCCGATCTGGTAGGTCGCCCGGTTCCACTCCCCGTAGGGCGCGCGGAACCAGGACGGAGGCTCGCCGTAGGCGTCGTCGATGACCTCGCTGGTGCGCTCGATCTCGGAGCGGATCGCGGAGCGCGAGAGCTTGGTGAGCAGCGGATGGCTCCACGTGTGGTTGCCGACGATGTGGCCGTTGTCGGCCATCTCGCCCAGCAGGTCCTTGTTGTCGGCGGCCATCCGCCCGCACACGAAGAACATGGCGTGCACGTCGTACTCGCGCAGGGTCCGCAGGATCTCGGGGGTGTACGTCGGGTCGGGGCCGTCGTCGAAGGTCAGCACCATGGTGCGGCCGCGCCCGGACACGCGCATGAAGGGCTCGTGCCGGACGAGGGTCCGCAGCTGGGTGCCGTGCGGCGGGGGGCCGTACCCGGCGAGCGGCCGGAGGCGGTAGGCGGAGGGCTTGAGGGCCCGGTTCGCCTGCGGGCCGGAGAGCGGCAGACCACGTGCCGGCTCCGCGGCCTGGCCGGCGGTCAGGACACGGGCCGTGCCCGCCGCTCCGGCCGCCCCCAGGACGGCGGCGCCGGCGATCAACGCCCGGCGCCGGGTAATCAGCTGATCCTTTTTCATGACAAATCAGTCACCCGGCGGAGGGCTCACCACGCCGAGCATCACCGGTAGGGCCCCGTGAATGCACCCGCCTGGACCAGTCAGCGGCGGCGGACCAGCGGGAACGGCAGCGTCTCGCGGATCGTCAGACCGGTGAGGAACATGACGAGCCGGTCGACGCCGATGCCGAGTCCGCCGGTGGGCGGCATGGCGTACTCCAGCGCGTCCAGGAAGTCCTCGTCGAGCTCCATCGCCTCGGGGTCTCCCCCGGCGGCCAGCAGCGACTGCTCGGTGAGCCGGCGGCGCTGCTCGACGGGGTCGGTCAACTCCGAGTAGGCGGTGCCCAGTTCCGTGCCGAACGCGACGAGGTCCCAGCGTTCCGCGAGCCGCGGGTCGGTGCGGTGCTGCCGGGTGAGGGGGGAGACGTCGGTCGGGAAGTCCTTGTAGAAGGTGGGGAGCTGGGTCTTCTCCTCGACCAGACGTTCGTACATCTCCAGGACGACGTCACCGCGTCCGTCGTCCGTCGTGTACGGGACGCCCGCGCGGTCGCACAGCCGCAGCAGCCTCTCCAGGCTCGTGTCGGCGTCGATCTCGTCCCCCAGCGCCTCGGAGACCGCTCCGTACACCGTCTTGACGGGCCAGTCCCCGGAGATGTCGTACTCGACACCGTCCTTGCGGGCGACCGGGGTGCCGAACGCGGCGGTGGCGGCGCCCTGGATCAGCTCGCGGACGAGGTCGAGCATCACGTCGTAGTCGGCGAAGGCCTGGTAGGCCTCCAGCATCGTGAACTCGGGGTTGTGCTTGTAGGAGACACCCTCGTTGCGGAAGGTGCGGCCCATCTCGAACACCTTCTCCATACCGCCGACGCACAGCCGTTTGAGGTAGAGCTCGGGCGCGATCCGCAGATAGAGGTTCAGGTCGTAGGCGTTGATGTGGGTGGTGAAGGGCCGGGCGTTGGCTCCCCCGTGGATCTGCTGGAGCATCGGGGTCTCGACCTCCAGGTAGCCGCGGTCGAGCAGTCCCTGGCGCAGCGCCTGGACGGCCGTGGAGCGGGCGCGGACGACATCGCGGGCCGCGGGGCTGGACACCAGGTCGAGATAGCGGCGGCGGACCTTCGCCTCGGGGTCGGCGAGGCCCTTGCGCTTGTCGGGCAGCGGGTGCAGGCATTTGGCGGTGAGCCGCCAGGCGGAGACGAAGACCGTGGGTTCACCGGAGTCACTGGCGCCCGCGAGACCGTCGGCGCTGATGTGGTCGCCGATGTCGATCACCTGCCGGAAGCGGTCGAGCTCCGGGCCGGACTCCTTGCGGGTGAGGGCGATCTGGAGGTCCCCCGACCAGTCGCGCAGCACGGCGAAGAGGATGCCGCCGAAGTCGCGTACGAGCATCACGCGTCCGGCGAGGGTCACGTCCTCGCCGCCGCGGACGTCGGCCAGGACGTGGGTGCGCGGCGGGATGCCGACCGGGTAGGGGTCGGTGCCCTCGGCGCGCAGCCGGTCGAGTTTGCGGTGCCGCACGCGGACCTGGTCGGACAGCCCGTCGGTGGGGTCCTCGCTCCCGGCCGCGCCGTCCGCGTCGAGGCCGAGGGCCGCCAGCGACGGCAGTCCCGCGGTCGTGGCGGGCGCGGGTCCGCCCTTCGGATGTCCCTTGCCCCACAGACTGCGCAGCGAGGGCACGGAGACGAAGCCCTCGGCGATGGCGGAGGCCATGCCGATGCGGGCGAGGGCTCCGGTGTCGCCGTAGCAGATGAAGCGCGGATACCACTCCGGGTGGTACTTGGCGTTGGAGCGGTACAGGGCCTCCAGCTGCCACCAGCGGGAGAAGAACAGCAGCAGTCTGCGCCAGAGCCTGAGCACCGGTCCCGCGCCGATGCGGGCGCCCTCCTCGAACACGGAGCGGAACACGGCGAAGTTGAGGGAGATGCGCCGGACCCCGAACTTGCCGGCGACCGCGCACACCTCGGCGACCATGAACTCCATGACGCCGTTGGGCGCGCTGCGGTCGCGGCGCATGAGGTCGAGGGAGATGCCGTCGCGGCCCCAGGGCACGAAGGAGAGCAGCGCGAGGAGCTTGCCGTCGGACCCCATCGCCTCGACGAGCAGGCAGTCGCCGTCCTCGGGGTCGCCGAGCCGGTCGAGGGCCATCGAGAAGCCGCGCTCGGTCTCGGTGTCGCGCCAGGTGTCGGCCCTGCTGACGATCTCCTCCATCTCGGCGTCGGTCAGGGTGGAGTGCCGGCGCACCCGGCAGGTGGCGCCGGTGCGTTTGACGCGGTTGACGGCCTGCCGGGTGCCGCGCATGTCGCGCCCGCCCAGGTCGAAGCCGGCGACGTGCAGGATCGCCTCGTCGCCGAGCTGGAGGGCGCCGAGCCCGGAGCGCGCGAACGCCTTGGCGCCCTCTTCGGACGCGCCCATCGCGGCGGGTGCCCAGGCGTAGCGGCGGGCGATGTCCAGCCAGGCGTCGATCGCGTGCGGCCAGGCCTCCCGGTCGCCGACGGGGTCACCGCTGGCGAGGCACACTCCCGCCTCGACGCGGTAGGTGACGGCCGCCTTGCCGCTGGGCGAGAAGACGACGGCCTTGTCGCGGCGGGTGGCGAAGTAACCGAGGGAGTCGCCGCCTCCGTACGCCTGGAGCAGGGCGCGGATCCGGGCCTCCTCGTCGCCGTGCAGGGCCGCGACCAGACGCTGGGAGCGGAAGAGCGTGGCGGCCGCGTTGAGCAGGGCCAGAGCGCCGAAGAGGCCGAGCACGAAGAACAGCCAGCGCGGCGGACGGCCGTCGAACGAGCGCCCGGAGACGAGACCGCCGCAGACCCGGTTGGCGGCCCACAGCAGCCGCTGGCCCTCCGCCAGAGTGCCGGGGAACAGCTCGACCAGGCCCCAGCCGAGCAGGGTCGCCACGACCAGCCCGGCGACCAGGACGAGCAGGGCCCGTCGTACGGCGGCGCGCCGCGAGTCGGCGTAGAACTCCCGGCGGGCCACGATCAGCAGGGCGAGCAGGAGCCCGCAGACGATCAGCGAGGGGATCGAGGCGGCGTACAGGCCGGCGGCGATCCCGAGGATGTCGGTCAGGACGAGCAGGCCGAGGTAGACGACCACGAGCCACCAGGCGATCTTCTTGCGGGCGGCCGTCGCGGCGGCGAGCAGGAAGAGGAAGACGGCGTACGCGAGGTTGGCGCTGACCGGGATGATCAGAAGGTCGAGGAAGCGCACGACCGGGCGGAGCAGCGCGCGCAGCGGGGGGATGAAGGCGAGCAGGGTGCAGAGCAGACCGATGGCGACGAAGAAGGCCGCGAAGCCTTCTGGCACCTTGCTGAGGAAGCCCGTCCTGGGCGGCCGTGTCGGGCCGCTGGCGGTCTTCGGTGGGCGGGCCTCCACGGTGGCACTCATGGTTCCGACTGTAGGAAGAGCTGCGGTCCCCCGCCCGTCGAGCGGATCTCGGCGGCTCCCCCGGAGCAGGCGGATCCGGGGGCTCCGATAACCTCGCAGCCGTGACGGAAGAGCAGCACGCGCATCGGTTCGAGCGCGGGACGGACGGTCCCAAGGTCATCGTCGTCGGTGTGGACGGCTCCGACTCCTCGCTGCGCGCCGCGGCGTACGCCGGTGGTCTGGCGCGGCGGCAGCGGGCGCTGCTGGCGGTGGTCTACGTCAAGCCGGTGATGGCCGCGGGAGCGGCGCTCGGGGTGCCGGTCGCGGAGACGACCGACGAGATCGCCGAGGATCTGGTGCAGTACATCCGCGACGCCGCCGAGCGGGTGAAGGACATATTCGATGTGCGCTGGGAGTTCCACACGTTCCGCGGCGACCCCTACAACGGCCTGGTCACCGCAGCGGACGAGCTGAAGGCGGACGCCGTGGTGGTCGGGGCCTCCGAGCAGTCCGGGCACCGGATCGTCGGTTCGGTGGCGATCCGGCTGGTGAAGGCGGGCCGCTGGCCGGTCACGGTGGTGCCGTAGGCGGTACGGCGGGAGCGCGGTGAAGCGTCGCCGTGCGGGTGCCGTGAAACCTCGCCGTGCGGGTGCCGTGGACGGTCGCCGTGCCGGTGCCGTGAAACCTCGCCGTGCCGGTGCCGTGAAACCTCGCCGTGCGGGTGCCGTGAAGCCTCGCCGTGCCGGTGCCGTGAACCGTCGCCGTGCCGGTGCCGTGAAGCCTCGCCGTGCGGGTGCCGTGGACGGTCGCCGTGCCGGTGCCGTGAAGCCTCGCCGTGCGGGTGCCGTGAAGCGTCGCCGTGCCGGTGCCGTGGAACGTCGCCGTGCCGGTGCCGTGAAGCCTCGCCGTGCCGGTGCCGTGACGACCGGTGCGGTCCCGTGTCACCTGGCCGTGACGAGGCCGGACCGGCCCGCGCCCCTGCCGAGGACGACAGCGCGGATCCGGTCGCGCACGGCGCCGACGGTGGCGCCCCGCGCCAGCGCCGCGTCGAGATCGACGACCCGGCCGGCGTCGAGGTCGAAGGCCAGCGGGACGAACTCGGCCTTCGACACCTCCCACCGCTGTGAGCGCCGCGCGGGCGGGGAGAAGGTGAAGCGGCCGAGGGTGCTCTCGTTGCCGCGCGGGTCCTGGACGCCCTGGTCGTTGTCCGTCTCTCCGGCGATCTGGTCGCCCGTGCCGTAGACGACCCACGTGCCGTTGACCTTCTCGTACGCCTGCGGGACACGGGAGCGGGTGCCGAGGATCAGGTCGATGTCGGGCCGGCCGCCGGTGCGGGAGGCTGTGAGCTGCCTGCCCAGCCGCAGTTGGCGCTCGTCCGGCCCGTCCTGCCATTGCGTTCCCCAGTCGAGGGAGACGACCACCACGTCGGCGCCGGCTCTCCGGGCGGCCCGGGCGTCCGCGACGATCCGGGCGGGGTCGGTCAGGCGGACCGCCCAGGGCTGTCCCTCGGGCAGCGGGAGCCCGTTGGTGTCGTCGGTGTACGCGAGATGGGCGACGCGGGCGCCACCCGCCCGCATCAGGGTGACGGCGTCCGCCTCCCGCTCGCCGCGGGCCGATCCCGCGTGCCGCACACCCGCTCGGTCCAGCGCGTCCAGGGTGCGCCGGACGCCGTCGGCGCCGTCGTCCAGCGTGTGGCGGGAGGCGGTGGAACAGGAGTCGTACCCCGTCGCGGCGAGCCCCTGGGCCACCTGGGGAGGGGTTTTGGCGACGGCCGAGCCGGCGGGGTCGCCGTCGGTGTCGTCCACGCTCCGCAGGTGACAGATCGCCAGGTCGGCACGGGAGACGACGGGTTGGACCCCGGCGAGCATGGGCCGGAAGTCGTATCCGGCGCCTGACGCGTCGGAGCCGGCCCGTTCGAGGACCGAGCCGTCCGGCAGGACGTCGCCGGCGGCGACGAGGGTGAAGCCGCGGGCGGCGGGGGGTCCGGGCCGCCCGCCGGGGTGCCGCGCGGCCGTGTCGTGGGCCTGACTGGTCACCGCGGCCGCGATGAGGGCGGCCGCGAGGGCCAGATTGATCTTTCGCGCGCGTGTGATCATGCCGGCCCCATGCGGTCGCATTTCCCTATTAATAGATACGCATCCACGTACACAGGCCACCCGCAGTCAAGGAGACACCACCGCGGCTCACCCGTTCGGCGTTCATCCGCATGCCCGCCGGGGCGAACGGCGGTACGAACACGGGCCGTCCCGGAATCCGCGGCTCCACCTCGGCCGACCGTTCGGCGCACCGTTCACCGACCGCTTCGACCGCCCACCGCACAACCGTGTCCCCGGCCTGTCCGCGCGCGGCCCGGGGCGCTGGCATACACGCCATGACGGCCGGAACCACCACCATCGCCCCCAGGACGACCGCCGAGCACGAGCTGGCCGCGCTGCAACGCGACCACGGCCGCCCCCTCTTCGCCCTGCTGCTGCGCCTGTCCGACGGCGACCGCCAGCGCGCCGAGGACCTGGTGCAGGAGACGTTCGTCCGCGCCTGGCAGCATCCCGAGGCCCTGCGCGCCGACGACTTCGCGTCCGTACGGCCCTGGCTGCTGACCGTGGGGCGCAGGCTGGCCATCGACGCGCGGCGGGCCCGGCAGGCACGGCCTCCGGAGGTCGGTGACGCGATCCTCGACAACGCGCGGGTCTGCGCCGATCACGCCGAACGCTCGGCGGCGACGCTCGATGTGCGGGAGGCTGTGAAGACACTCACTCCCGAACACCGTGAAGTCCTGGTGCTGGTGTACTTCCAGGGGGCCAGTGTGGCGGAGGCCGCCGCGGCGCTGGGAATCCCGCCGGGTACGGTGAAGTCCCGCGCGTACTACGCCTTGCGTGCCCTGCGCCGGGTTCTTCCGGGATACGCGGCCGACCTGCGGTGAAACCGAAGGCTTGGTCAAGCCTCCGTAAAGCGCCTTGCTGAGGACCATGGTTGAGCACTCAGCTTGCCTCATCCGTTTTCCGGACTGGGGCCCGGGGTCGGGCGACGCGCACGCACCGGAGGAAGGCAGGAAGGGATGCTGCACAGAGGTCAAGAGAGCACGGACGGCACCGGCGGGGGCGAACTCACCGTCCCCATGGCCTGGTTGTACGCCGAGTACATCGCCGACGAACTGCTGCGGACGGGCGACCTGATGCCGCCCACCTCCTTCGAGTTCCGCGCCGGGCGCGACGCCCTCGCGCTGACGATCTTCCTGTCCGACAGCGGCGGCGAACTCTCGGGGATCCGGGTCATCACCCAGCTGGACACCTGGCTTTCGCTCACGGCGTACGACCAGCCCTGGCACACCTGGGTGCGCGAGCACCTGGCGCTGCGCGCGGCCGAGTCCACCGGATGCGCCGGACCCGATCCCGATCTGGAGCTCGCGTCCGCGGCCTGGCGGTGGCTGGAGGAGACGGAACTGCTCGCTCCGGACCTCGACGCGGTGCCCGGCGGCGGCTCCGTGCCTGGTGAGGACGACGGGCCCCAGGTGTGGACGGCGGCCTGGCGGCTGGGGCTGCCGCTCGGGCATCTGGCCATCCACCTCTTCTGAGGGCGGTCGTGACCGCGCCGGATTCACCTCCGGCGGCGGCCGCGACCGCGCCGGGAACAATTCCTCGGGGCGCGCACCAATCCGCGGGCGCCCCCGCTCCGAACGTCTTGACCCCGATTCCTGACGAGTCTTGAGTGATTCGACGGTCTGATGCGTACCCGTGGGCAACAGCAACACCACTCACAGTCCGCACCAACGCCACGAGGATTCGGTATTCGGTATGAGGTCCCTGGAACGGCATCGCGACGTCGGCGCCTATGCGCTCGGCGTGCTCGGCGAGGCGGAAGCCTTCCGCTTCGAGGACCACCTCGTGGAGTGCGCTCAGTGCACGGCGTTCGTCAGCGAGTACCGCCCCGCCACCCGGCAGCTGATGCTGTACCGGCGGTCGACGCCGCGCAGCGTCCACCCCTTCGCCGCCCCTGGGCCGCGGCTGCTCGACCGGCTGCTCGGCGAGGTCGCCGCGCGCAACCGGGCCGGGCGCCGGCGCCTCCTGTTCGCCCTGGCCGCCTCCGTGGTCCTCGCGACGGGCGGACCCGCGCTCGCGCTCGTCGTCGGCCACGACTCCCCCTCGGGCTCGGTCGTCGTGGCCGACCCCCCGTCGAGCCGGATGGCCAGGACCGACGCGGAGACCGGCGTCTGGGCCCAGGTCACCACCCGCGAGCGGCTCTGGGGCAGCGACATCGAGGTCGAGGTCAAGGACGCCAAGGGGCCCCGCTCCTGCGAGCTCGTCGCCATCGGCAAGGACGGCTCGGAGCAGTCGGTGACGAGCTGGATGGAGCCCGCGGACAACGAGACCCCCCTCACGATGCAGGGCGGCTCGTCGATGCGGACCGACGAGATCCGCCGGTTCGAGGTGCGCACGGCGGACGGCGAACACCTCGTGACGCTCAACTCCCCCTGATCGACACCCGTTTCACCACCCGCGCAGCGACGAACCGCCGGCTCGGCCCGGCTACTTGAGCAGCCGGGACATCCGCCGGTCCGCCAGCGGCTTGCCGCCCGTCTGGCAGGTCGGGCAGTACTGGAGCGAGGAATCGCTGAAGGAGACCTCGCGGATGGTGTCACCGCACACAGGACAGGGCTCCCCCGTCCTCCCGTGCACCCGCAGACCGCTCTTCTTCTCCGACTTCAGCCGACCGGCGGCCAGCCCGTGGGAGCGCTCCACCGCCTCGGCGAGCGTGCCCCGCAGCGCCTCGTAGAGCCGCCGGGTCTCCTCGGGGGTCAGCGAGGAGGCGATCTTGAACGGGGACATCCGGGCGGCGTGCAGGATCTCGTCGCTGTAGGCGTTGCCCACGCCCGCGATCAGGCTCTGGTCGCGCAGCGCGCCCTTGAGCCGCCGCCGCTCGCCCTGGAGCAGCCCGGCGAAGCGCTTCTCGTCGAAGTCACCGGCGAGCGGGTCCGGGCCGAGCCTGGCCACGCCGGGAATCCGCTCGGGGTCCTCGACGACGTACACGGCGAGCCGCTTCTGGGTGCCCGCCTCGGTGAGGTCGAAGCCCTCGCCGGTCTCCAGCGCCACACGCAGCGCGAGCGGCCCCTTGCCGGGCCGGGGCGGGCCGTCGGGGAGCGTGTCCTTCCAGTGCAGCCAGCCGGCACGGGCCAGATGCGTGACGAGGTGCGGGCCGTCCGTGGCGATGTCCAGGAACTTGCCGAACCGGCCGACGGCCGTGACCTCGCGTCCCTCCAGGGCGGAGACGGGAGGGTCGTACGTCTTCAGGACGCTGACGGCGACGGGCAGGACGCGCACGACGCGGCGGCCGACGAGATGTCCGGCCAGGAAATCCTTGAGCGCTTCGACCTCGGGCAGTTCCGGCATACGTCCAGAGTGCCATCCGGCGCCGACAACGCCGGGGAGCGGACGACGGCGGGGATCAGGTGCGCTCGCCGACCATGAACTCGCACCACACGACCTTGCCGCCGCCGCGCGCCTCGACACCCCACACGTCGGTGAGGCGGTCGACGAGCAGCAGTCCGCGGCCCGAGACCCCGGACTCGCCCGCCTCGCGGCGGCGCGGCAGCGCGCTGGATGAGTCCTCGACCTCGACGCGCAGTCTGCGGTCGGACCCGGCCAGGACGCGCAGGGTGACGATGGCCGAGCCCTCGGTGTGCATGAGGGCGTTGGTGATCAGCTCGTCGGCGACCAGCTCGATCTCGTCGGCCCTCTCCCGGGCTCCCCACGCGCGGACGGCGGCCCGGATCATGTGCCGGGCCTCGCTGAGCGCCTCCGGGTCGCCGGGCGCCACATGCTGCTGGAGGCGTCCGCCCGAGCGCTGGTCGATCAGACCGTGGCGGCGCAGCAGCAGCAGGGCGACGTCGTCGTCGCCGCCGCGCTCCTCGGCCATGTCGATGAGCCGGTCGGCGAGGTCGCTGACGTCTTCCGGGCCGCCGCGGATGAGTTCGCCGAGCATGCGCATGCCGTCGTCGAGGTCGACTCCCGGCTCCTCGACGAGCCCGTCGGTGCACAGCAGCAGGGTGTGGCCGAGGTCAAGCTCGACGGTGGAGACCGGGTATTCGAGGCGTCCGAACTCCGCGGACAGGCCGAGCGGCAGACCGCCTTCGAGGGGCAGCCGCCGGCAGGTCCGGTCGGTGGACCGGACGAGCGGGTCGATGTGGCCGGCCCGGACGAGCTGGGTCACCCCGGTGGACAGGTCGATCTCGGCGTACAGGCAGGTCGCGAAACGGTCGGTGTCCAGTTCGTGGAGGAAGACCGAGGCACGGGCCATCACGGTGGCCGGGGTGTGGCCCTCGGCGGCGTAGGCGCGCAGGACGATGCGGAGCTGGCCCATGACGGCGGCGGCGTGCGTGTCGTGGCCCTGCACGTCGCCGATGACGGCGCCGACGCGTCCGCCGGGCAGCGGGATCAGGTCGTACCAGTCCCCGCCGATGTCGCGGCCCAGCGAGGCGGAACGGTAGCGGACGGCGATGTCGGCGCCGCGGACGCTGGGGATGGAGCGCGGCAGCATGGCCTGCTGGAGGCCCTGGGCGAGGTCCTTCTCCTGTTCGAAGAACATGGCCCGCTGGAGGCTCTGGGCAATGCTGCTGCCGAGCGCGACGAGGACGTTGCGCTCCTCCTCCGAGAACCCGTGCCGGTCGTTGTAGAGCAGCCCGATCGCGCCGATGGGGCGCGCCTGCACGATGAGCGGCAGATAGGCCGCCGAGGTGATCTTCAGATCGGTGATGTTCGGCCACAGGAGCGGATACGACTCGGCGAACTCCTTGGGCGACTCGATGAAATGCGGTACGAGGGTCCGTACGACCTCGTTCATCGGGTACTGCGCGTCCAGGCGCGTGACCCGGGTGCCGGGGACGTAGCTGTCCTCGGGGCCGGTGGCGACCATGCGGATGCGGCCGGACTCCACCAGGCCCATGACCAGGCTGGCGGCCCCGAGGTGGGTGAGGCCGTGGGTGTCCTGGAGCACGTCGATGACGTCCTGCACGGTGACGGCGTGGGCCAGCGCGGCCGTGGTGAGCTGGACGACGCTGGTCTGCTGGCGCCGTACCTCGTTCTGGGCGGCCTGTTCACGGCGCGCCGCGCTCTCGTCGAGCTCCGCCGTGGCGTCGCGGACGATGCCGATGATGCGGCGCGGCCGGCCGTTCTCGTCGCGGCGGATGTAGCCCTGGGTGTGGGTCCAGCGCAGAGCTCCGTCGCGGCGGCGGATACGGAAGTAGGCGCCGTAGTTCTCGCTGCCGTCCTTGAGGGCGTGGGAGACCATCGTGTCGAGCCGCCGTGACTCGGCCGGCGGGACACGAAGACCCAGGGTGGCGGGCTGCCCGTCGTATTCGTCCGGGCGCACGTCGAAGATCTCGTGGGCCTGGGCGTCCATCTGCATCAGACCGGTGTCCAGGTCCCAGTCGAAGCTGCCCATGCGGTTGAGCGCCAGGATCGGATCCGGGTGGGCGGGCCAGTCGTCCGGGAGTGACAGGGCGCTCGCTCCCCGATCAACCATGGGGCCACCATGCCAGCAATTGCCCGATTGTTCGACTTCTGGGCGGCCTGATTCCGGACCCCCGGGACGCGAGGGCGTTCATCTGCCGGGGGTGTCGGCGGAGACGTCGAAGACGCTGTCCGGACCGGTCGGCCCGTCGGGGATCAGCCCGCCGTCGGGTGCCTCGGGACTGTCCGGGCCGGCGTCCTCGGTGGGCGCGCCCGGCTCGTCGGACGGGTCCCGCGGTGCCGGGGGCTCCGGTGAGCTTGAGCGCCCGGGGTCGGCCGGGCCGGTCGGCGGAGCCGTGGTGCCGCCCGAGGGGGCCGCCGTGGTCGCGGGCGCCGCCGTGACGGTGGCCGAGGGGCAGTGCGAGGGCTCGGCACTCGGTCGCGCGGAGCGGCCCGGCCCGGCCACGTCCATGGCCGCGCCGTCCGTCGGCGCGCCGGAGGGCGCGGTGGACGGCGCGGTGCTCTCGTCCGGGGTGCCCTCCCCCGTTCCCGGTGTCGGTGTCGGTGTCACCGTCACGGTCGGTGCCGGTGTGGGGCAGTCGGACGCGGAGGCGTCGGGGGACGGGCTCCGGCCGCCCGGCGAGGTCCCGGTGGAGGGCTCGTGCGCGCCGGCGGAGTCGTGCGGCAGCGGGGCCGGGTCCTCGGGCGGCCGTACGACGTGGTCGTGGTGGTGGCCCTCGTAGCCGACCGGCCGCTCGATCCAGGTGTTGTCGGCGACGTCGACGATCGTGATGTCGGTGATGACGTCGGGCGCCGGCGTCACCGTCACGACCTGGGCGGGCCGGTACCCGCTCCAGGGCCTGCCCCGGGTGTCCGGGTTCCCGTCGGCCTCGGTGGGCCGGCCCAGCGGGTTGCCGCAGGCGCAGCGCACCCGGGGTACGCCCCGGTTGTCCACGAGGACGGCCGTCCCGGCCTGGAGCACGGCCTGGAAGCCGGTCGCCCGCCCTGCGGCGAATCCGTGGTCCGTGACGCCGGTGTCGGCGCGGAGCACCACCGGGGTGAGCCGGCGCAGATAGTCCGGGACGGACTCCGGAGAGATCCCGGAGAGTTCGGCGAAGACCCGGGCCTTGGCCCGGTCGGCGGAGAGGAACCTGATCTGCTTCCCGACATCGCAGCTGCCGGCGTTACGGGTGCCGCCGTACAGGCCCGGTGCGGCGCCCGATACGGAGCGCGCCCCCTGGGTGCCGGTGGGCGACGGTTGCGGCGTTCGGGTGACGGGCGGCCGGGGCGCGGGGGTGGTGTCGGTGGGTGCCGTGAAGGGGTCGGGCCCCTGGACCGCGAGGGGCTGGAGGAGCGTTTCGCCGCCGGTGGATCCGTGCCGCGCCGCGCCCCCGCCACCGCCGCCACAGCCCGCGACGACAAGGAGTACCGCCGCGAGCGCGCAGGCCGCTCCAAAGGTCCTGGTGGGTATGTGCACCACGTCTCTCCCGTCCGTCCCGGGCAGTTGGTGCCTCATTCTCTGCGTCACCCTCTTGGCGCACGCAAGCGGAAATCGGTCACCCAGCGTCACAATGGAGAGGAGAGGAGCACCCGCCATGGACTGGTTCGTCGCACCCGACTACTGGCTGAGCCGGCTGGTGTTCCAGCGGGGGCTCGCCGTGCTGTATCTGGTCGCGTTCCTGGGCGCGGCCGTGCAGTTCCGCGCGCTGACCGGGGAGCGCGGGATGCTGCCGGTGCCCCGCTTCGTGCGCCACGTCGCGTTCCGGGACGCGCCGAGTGTCTTCCACTGGCGCTACTCGGACCGCTTCTACGCCGCCTGGTGCTGGACGGGCTGCGCGGTGTCGGTGGCGCTGGTCGCCGGGCTCGACGGACACCTGCCGCTCTGGGGCGCGATGCTGCTGTGGTTCGTCCCGTGGGCGCTGTACCTGTCGGTCGTCAATGTGGGCCAGACCTGGTACTCGTTCGGCTGGGAGTCGCTGCTGCTGGAGGTGGGCTTCCTCGCGGTGTTCCTCGGCAACGACGAGGTGGCGCCACCGGTCGTCGTGCTGTTCCTCATGCGCTGGGTGCTGTTCCGGGTGGAGTTCGGCGCGGGGCTGATCAAGATGCGGGGCGACGCCTGCTGGCGGAACCTGACCTGCCTCTACTACCACCACGAGACCCAGCCGATGCCGGGTCCCCTGAGCTGGTTCTTCCACCATCTGCCCAGGCCGTTCCACCGGATCGAGGTGGCCGCGAACCACTTCACCCAACTCGTGCTCCCCGTGCTCCTGTTCACCCCGCAGCCGGTCGCGACGGCGGCGGCCTCACTGATGATCCTGACCCAGTTGTGGCTGGTCCTCTCCGGCAACTTCGCCTGGCTGAACTGGACGACGATCGTGCTCGCCCTGAGCGTGACCGAACTGCCCGGCACCGCGCCCCGGACTCCCGCCGCGCCGCTGTGGTACGAGGTGGTCGTGCTGGTGGTGGCCGCGGGACTGCTGGCCCTCGGCTACCGTCCGGCACGCAACCTGGTCTCCCCGCGCCAGGTCATGAACCGCTCCTTCGACCCGCTCCACCTGGTGAACACCTACGGGGCGTTCGGCAGCGTCAGCCGGGTACGTCACGAGGTGGTCGTCGAGGGCACGGCGGACCAGGTACCGCGCCAGGACGCCGACTGGCGGGAGTACGAGTTCAAGGGCAAGCCGGGCGATCCGCGGTACTGGCCGCGCCAGTTCGCGCCGTACCATCTGCGGCTCGACTGGCTGATGTGGTTCGTGGCGCTGTCCCCCGGCTACGCCGGCACCTGGTTCTCGGCTCTCGTGGAACGGCTGCTGGAGAACGACCGTGACACGCTGCGCCTGCTGCGCCGCTCCCCGTTCCCCGCCGACGCGCCTCCCCGCTACATCCGCGCCCGTCTCTTCCGCTACCGGTACACGACCTGGCGCGAGCTGCGCGACACGGGCGCGTGCTGGCACCGCACCTATGTGCGTGACTTCCTCCCGCCGACCCGCCTGGAGGGCGCCGCCGAACGGGAGGTGCCGCGCTAGTGCCGGTCAGAGGCGGTAGACGCGGGTGGCTGTGGCGGTGAGGACGGCCCGGCGCTCGCCCTCGTCCAGGTCTGCCGTCAACTCCTCGGCCAGTTGCACCACTTGGCCGTACGTCGCGGCGAGTGTGCACACGGGCCAGTCGGAGCCGAACATCGTCCGTCCCGGGCCGAAGGCCTCCAGGACCGTGTCCGCGTAGGGTCGCAGGTCGTCGGGGGTCCGGTGTGCCGGGTCCGCCTCGGTGACCATCCCGGAGAGTTTGCAGACCGTGTTGGGCAGCGCGGCCAGCTCACGGACGGCGCCCGCCCAGGGGTCCAGGGCGCCGGTGGCGATCGGTGGCTTGCCCAGGTGGTCCAGCACGAAGACGAGTCCGGGGTGTTCGGCGGCCGCCCGGGCGCAGGCGGGCAGCTGGCGGGGCAGAACGACCAGGTCGTAGACGAGCCCGGCGTCCGCGACGGCGGCCAGTCCCCGCCGCACGTCGGGGCGCAGCAGCCATCCGGGGTCGCGTTCGCCCTGGACCTGGTGGCGGATGCCCCTGAGACGAGAGCCGCCGGACAGGCCCCGCAGCCGCGCGAGTTCGTCGGCGACATCCGGCCGGGTCAGGTCCGTCCAGCCGACCACGCCCGCGACCAGGGGGCTGTGCTCCGCGAGCGCGAGCAGTTCCGGGGTCTCCTCGGCAACGGTGACCGTCTGGACGAGGACGGTGCGGTCCACCCCGGCGGCCGCGGCCGGCGCTTCGAGGTCGGTGATCGCGAAGTCGCGCCGCAGCGGCCGCAGTCCGGGTCCGGTGATCCAGTCCTGGTCGCGGACCGACAGGTCCCAGACGTGGTGGTGCGCGTCGACGGTCACGAACGCTCCGGGGCGGGCACGGGCGCGGTGTCGGGGAGCAGACCCTCCGTACGCAGTTCCCGCCAGAAGTCCGCGGGTACCGGCGCCGCGAACCGCTCGGCGCA
Organism: Streptomyces sp. NPDC015532; assembly: GCF_043078065.1. NCBI lineage: Bacteria > Bacillati > Actinomycetota > Actinomycetes > Kitasatosporales > Streptomycetaceae > Streptomyces > Streptomyces sp. NPDC015532. Next base: position 70,958 of record NZ_JBIBSY010000013.1, read on the forward strand.
GTCACGGACCTCGGCCGCCGAACGGGCCCCGGCCAGGACGCTCGCCACCGCCGGGTGGGCGGCCGGGAAGGTCAGGGCGGCGGCGCGCAGGGTGGTGCCGTGGCGTTCCGCGATCTCCTTCAGGCGCAGGGCGCGGTCGAGCAACTCGCGCGGCGCCACCGCGTAGTTGTACGTCGCTCCCGGCCTCGGGTCGGCCAGCAGGCCGGAGTTGAAGGCTCCGCCGATGACGACGGAGGTGCCGCGGTCCTGGGCGGCCGGCAGCAGTTCGGTGAGCGCGCCGTGGTCCAGGAGGGTGTAGCGGCCCGCGCACAGCACGACGTCGACATCGGTCTCGCGGACGAAGCGGGTCAGCATCCGCGTCTGGTTCATGCCCACGCCGATCGCGCGCACCACACCCTGCGAGCGCAGCTCCGCCAGTGCGGGAAAGCCCTCGCGGAACGCATGTCCGGCGTGGTCGTCGGGGTCGTGGAGGTAGACGACGTCCACGCGGTCCAGGCCGAGCCGTTCGAGGCTGGCGTCCAGGCTCCGCCGTACGCCGTCGGCGCTGAAGTCCCATACGCGGCGGTGCGTGGCGGGTACCGCGAAGCCGTCGGCGAGATCGTCGCCGCCCGCGTCCACGGGCTCCAGGAGGCGGCCCACCTTGGTCGAGACGGTGTACTCCGCGCGGGGCAGGTCACGCAGGGCCGCGCCCAGGCGCCTCTCGGAGAGGCCGAGGCCGTAGTGGGGGGCCGTGTCGAAGTAGCGGATGCCGCTCGTCCAGGCGGCGCCGACGGCCTCGTACGCCTGCTCGTCGGTGACTTCGCAGTACAGGTTGCCGATACCGGCGGCGCCGAAGGACAGCACGCTGACGGGGACGCCCGCGGCGCCCAGGGAGTTCACCGGACCGCCGGGCGCGGCCGCAGGCCCTGCATCCCGCCGTCCACCGCGAGCGCGGTGCCGGTGGTGGATCCGGACAGCGGGCTCGCCAAGTAGGCGATGGCGCCGGCGACTTCCGGTGCGGACACCAGACGGCCGGTGGGCTGGCGGGCCTCCAGCGCGGCGCGCTCGGCGGCCGGGTCGGGAGCGGCGTCCAGGAGCCGGCCGACCCAAGGGGTGTCCACCGTGCCGGGGTTGACGCAGTTGACGCGGATGCCTTCGCCGACGTGGTCGGCCGCCATGGCCAGGGTCAGCGCGAGGACGGCGCCCTTGGACGCCGAGTACAGCGCCCGCTCGGGCAGTCCCGCCGTGGCCGCGACCGAGCAGGTGTTCACGATGGCCGCGTGCGCGGACTCCCGCAGGTGGGGAAGGGCGGCGCGGGTCGTGCGCACGATGCCGAGGAGATTGACGTCCAGGACCCGGTGCCATTCCCCGTCGTCGTTGTCCTCGACGGTGCCGCGGGCGCCGATGCCCGCGTTGTTGACCAGGATGTCGAGCCCGCCCAGGTCCGCGACGGCGGCGGCCACGGCCGCGCGCACGGAGGCGTCGTCGCCGACGTCGGCCCGGTGGCCGGTCAGCGGCTTCTCGACGGCCGATGGATCGAGGTCGAGGACGGCGACCCGGGCGCCGCGGGCCGCGAGGAGCTCGGCTGCCGCCCGTCCGATCCCCGAAGCACCCCCGGTCACCAGCGCCTTCAGTCCATCGAAGTCCTGAGAGTCCGTCATACGGCGTGTCCCTTCGGTCCGTCGGCCTGGTGCCGGGCGAGGTCGGCGGCCCAGAAGGTACCGCCGGGGTAGGTGAACTCCGCGACGGACTCGGGCCGCATCGCGGCGGAGAAGCCCGGCGCGGTGGGCGCGGTGTAGTGGCCGTCGCGGATCACCACCGGTTCGGTGAAGTGCTCGTGCAGATGGCCGACGTACTCGATGACGCGGTCCTCGGTGGTGCCGGACAGGGCGACGAAGTCGAACATCGCGAGGTGCTGGACGAGTTCACACAGGCCCACTCCCCCGGCGTGCGGGCAGACCGGGACGCCGAACTTGGCTGCGAGGAGCAGGATGGCGAGGTTCTCGTTGACTCCGCCGACCCGGGCGGCGTCGATCTGGAGGATGTCGAGGGAACCCGCCTGGAGGAGCTGCTTGAAGACGACACGGTTCTGCGCGTGTTCACCGGTGGCGACCTTGACGGGGGCCACCGCCGCGCGCACGGCGGCATGGCCGAGGATGTCGTCGGGGCTGGTCGGCTCCTCTATCCAGTACGGCCCGCACTCGGCGAGCGCCCGGGTCCAGGCGATCGCCTCGTCCACGTTCCAGCGCTGGTTGGCGTCGACGGCGATCCGGATGTCCGGGCCCACCGCGGCGCGGGCGGCGCGGCAGCGGCGCAGGTCGTCCTCCAGGTCCGCCCCCACCTTCAGCTTGATCTGCCGGAAGCCCCCGGCGACGGCCTCGACGGCCAGGCGGGTCAGCTTCTCGTCGCTGTAGCCGAGCCAGCCGGGTGAGGTGGTGTAGGCGGGCAAGCCGTGTGCGCGCAGGGTCGCGGCGCGCTCCTCGGCGCCCTCCCTGCCCCGGCGCAGCAGTTCCAGCGCTTCCTCGGGCGTCAGCGCGTCCGTGATGTAGCGGAAGTCGACCTGGCCGACGAGCCATTCGGGATCGGCTTCCGCGAGCAGTTGCCACAGCGGCCGGCGCGCGCGGCGTGCGGCCAGATCCCACACGGCGTTGACGACGGCGCCGATCGCCATGTGCATCACGCCCTTCTCGGGTCCCAGCCAGCGCAGTTGGCTGTCGCCGACCAGGTCCCGGGACAGGGAGCCCGGGTCGGCGCACAGCTCGTCGAGGGACCGTCCGAGGACGTGTCCGCGCAGCGCGTCGATCGCGGCGACCTGGACGTCGTTGCCCCGCCCGATGGTGAAGGCGAAGCCGTGACCCTCGGCTCCGTCGGGGGCGTCGGTGCGCAGCACGACGTACGCGGCCGAGTAGTCGGGGTCCGGGTTCATCGCGTCCGAGCCGTCGAACGCGCGCGAGGTGGGGAAGCGGATGTCGTGGGTGTCGACCGCGACGACGCGGGCGGGGGTCGGGGGCACGGCGGGGCCTTTCCGTCGACGGCAGGGGTCCATGGCCGGGTGTGGAGGAATGCTCGGTCCTGAGGATCTCCCCCCGCACCCGTCCGCGTACAGCGTCGGACGCGCTTTCGGTCCGATGGCCGGCGGCCCCCGGCGGGCACGGCCGGGGAGCGATCCGGCCGCCCCCGTGGGCGCGTCGGACGCCGTGCCCCCGCGAGACCTGGGGGCCGGGCCGAAGGCCGGGGGCCGTGGACCCTCGACGCGGCGCCCGGACTGCGGGCAGAGTGCTCCCGTAACTACTCACCAGTACGACACGAGTGAGGAGCGCCCGTGACCACCTGGGCCGGCCGGACCGCCACCGAGATCGCCGCAGCCGTACGCGAGAAGAGGGTCACCCCCCGCGAGGTGGTGGCCGAGCACCTCGCGCGGATCGAACGCCTCGACGGGCGCGTCGGCGCCTTCCGTACGGTCCGCGACGGGGCCGCCCTCGCGGAGGCCGACGAGCTGGCCACCAGGGACCTGGGCCGGCTTCCCCTGGCGGGTGTGCCGGTGGCGGTGAAGGACAACCTCGCGGTGCGCGGCGAGCGGACCCGCAACGGTTCCGCCGCGACCCCGGACACGCCCGCCGACGAGGACCACGTCACCGTGGCCCGGCTGCGGGCGGCGGGCGCCGTCGTGGTGGGCCTGACGAACGTGCCCGAACTCTGTGTCTTCGGCACCACGGAGGGCGTGTACGGCAACGCCCGCAACCCCTGGGACCTGTCCCGCACGGCGGGCGGCTCCTCGGGCGGCAGCGCGGCCGCGGTCGCCGCCGGGATGGTGCCGATCGCGCTCGGCAACGACGGCATGGGCTCGCTGCGCATCCCGGCCGCCAACTGCGGTCTGGTCACCCTGAAGCCGGGCCACGGGGTGATCCCCGCCGGGATCGGTCACGGCGACTGGTTCGGCATGTCGGAGAACGGCCCGCTGGCCACGACGGTCGAGGACGCGCGGCTGATGTTCGCCCTCCTCGCGGACATCGAGCCGGCCCCGCCGGCGGAGCCCGCCACCCGCAGGATCGCCGTCTCGGTACGCAGTCCGCTGGCCGGTGTTCACGTCACCCGGCCGTATACGAACGCGGCCCGGGAGGCCGGCGCCCTGCTGGCCGAGGCGGGTCACCGGGTGCGGACCGCGAACCCGCCGTACCCGCTCTGGCTGAGCACGACCTCGCTCGCGCACTGGACGGCGGGCACCGCCGTGGACGCCGAGGACCTCGACCCGCGCAGGCTGGCCCGGCGCACCCGCGTGCACGCCGCTGTCGGCCGCCGCTTCGTGACGGGTGTGCGCAAGGGGGAACGCCGCGAGCAGTTGCGCGGACGTCTGGCGGCCTTCTTCGCGGAGTACGACGTGCTGCTCACCCCGGCACTCGCCCGGCGCGCCCCCGCCGCCGTCGACTGGCACAAGCGGGGCTGGCTGCGCAACGTCCTGGCCAACACCAACTACTCGCCGATGACCCCGCCGTGGAACCTCACCGGCTGGCCCGCGATGTCGGTTCCGTTCGGAAGACTGCCGGGCGGCGCCCCCTGCGCCGTCCAGCTCGTCGGCCTGCCCGGCTCCGAGGCGGCTCTGCTCGATGTGGCCGGGCAGCTGGAGGTACTGCACCCGTGGCGGCGCACGGCTCCGCTCGGCTGAGGGCGCCCCGGCCGGAGGGTGTTGCCGTCCGGCCGGAAGGTGGCGTGCGGCCGGACGGTGGTGCCGCCCGGCCGGACTGTGGCGTCACACGCCGAAGCCGCGGCCGGTGGTCGGCCGCGGCTTCTCCTGTTCGGCATGAGCGCGGGTACGGCACTCCCGTGCCGTGCCCGGTCTCGCCCGCTCCTGGCGTCGGTCAGTCGACGCTGGGCAGGATGTGGGGCTCGGCGAGGTCGTCCTCGTAGCCCGCGAGGCGGATCGGGGCGGACCTGGCCCACACGTCCAGGCTTCCGAGCTTGGTGTCGGACCCACCGCCGAGGTGGTCCCTGCGTTCCTTGGGGCCCTGATCGAGATTCGTCTTCTCTGGTGTCACCGCGCACTCCTTATGTGTCGGGTCACCCTCGGGACGTTAGGGCCCGGTGCTCTCGGGTCGCCTGACGGCCGCTCGGGTCTGAGTCGAAGCAGTTAGGGACGCGGTGGCGCCGGTAACTCGGGTGAGAGCAGGCCGTGGTGACCGGCTTGTCCCGGGACGGACCGTGGGTGTGGGTGGACCCCAGTAAGTCTGTCCGTCGGCTACAGCCTAACCAAATGAGCGGGCCCCCGCTCTATGGGGCTGAAAACGTGAGGTTACTGTCACACGTCATCCAGAGCCCATCACGCCACGATCTGCGGCGATTTGAAACATGATGCCCTCTTCGCGACCACCCATTCGGCTCAATATCGCCCCTGGACGGGGGCGTCGGGGCCGGCCACGGGCACGCGTACGTCACCATCGGCGCACGGCCGTCGCACATATCCGGCTCGAAGGCGCCACGCAGTTCAGTTCCCGTTGGCCGGTTCGCAAGGAGGCCGTGCTGTGCTGTCGCACGGCAACGGCCTTTCTCGCGGGAGGACTGACGCATGGAGCTGCGCGGCGTCGAGGAGCTGATGAGTCTGCTGCACGCGTGCCGGGGCGTCCACGACATCCCCGGGCTCGCCCACTCCCGGCTTCGCCCGGGCGGGGGACCGCCCGTCGGCGACCCCGTCGATCTGCACGACCACGCCCTCCAGACCGCCGCACTGCTGCGCCGGGGCCACCCCAGCGACAAGGAGCTCCAGGTCGCGGGCCTGGTGCACGACATCGGGCATCTGCTCGGGCCGGGTGAGGACGCCGGGCACGCGGGCCTCGCCGCCGACGCGGTACGGCCGCTCCTCGGCGAGCGGGTCTCCGGTCTCGTCCGGCTGCACGTCGCGGCGGGGCGCTACCTGGCGGCCGCCTCACCGGGCCACGGACGGGCCCCGTGCACCACACTCGCCCCGGCCGCCGAGGGTGGCGCGATGACCCGGCACGAGGCGGCCGCGTTCGAGCACGACCCGCTGGCCGAGGACGCGGTGACCCTGCGGCAGGCGGACGACGCCGGCCAGGTCCCCGGCCTGTACGCCGGGGACCTGGAGGACTGGCGCACCCTGCTGGAGCTGGTGGCGGAACGTTCCGCGCGGCTGGGAGCCACGGACTGACAGGTGCCCGCGCGCCGGCGCCCGGCCGACGGCGGCGGCGGTCGTCGCCGGGCCCTGTCGGCTGACGGTCCGTCATGAGACGGTACGCGGATGACGTCGCCGTACGGACTCGAGGGCAGGGCCGCCATCGTCACCGGCGCCTCACGCGGAATCGGTCTCGCCGTCGCGGAGGCGCTCGCCGCGTCGGGGGTGCGCGTGTGCGTGAGCGCGCGGGACCCGGACGCGGTGCGTCGCGCGGCCGGACAGGTCGGCGGCATCGGACTCGCCGGTTCGGTCACCGACGCGGCGCATCTGACGGAGCTGACCGCGGTGACGCTGCGCGCCTTCGGACGTCTGGACATCGTGGTCAACAACGCGGCGACCAACCAGCCCTACGGCCCGCTCATGGACGCCGACCCCGATCGCTGGCGCGACGCGTTCGCCGTGAACGTCGAGGCACCGCTGCGCCTGGTGCAGTGCGCCTGGCGGGCCTGGATGGGCGAACACGGCGGGGCCGTGGTCAATGTCTGCACGGAGGGCGCCGGACACGTCGGCCCGCAGGTCGGCGCGTACGGCACCAGCAAGGCCGCCCTGCTCCATCTGACCGGGCAGCTGGCCGGCGAGCTGGCTCCGAAGGTGCGGGTCAACTCGGTCTCCCCCGGCCTCGTCCGTACCGAGATGGCCCGCTTCGTGTGGGAGGACGCCGAGGACGAACTCGGCGCCGGGCTCCCGCTCGGCCGTATCGGACGGCCCGAGGACGTCGCCCGCGCCGTGACCTGGCTGGCCTCCGACGCGGCCGGGTGGATCACCGGTGCCGATCTGCTGGTCGACGGGGGAACGCGGGTGAGAGCGGCCTACCCGGGCGCCCCCGCCCACGCCGTCCACGAACGGCTGCGGCGACGGACCCCCGACACCCGAGGGTCCGCGCGGCAGCCGGGGGCTCACCACTTGCCGGGCGCGTAGTCCTTCAGGAAGACGCCGTACAGGTCCTCGCCCTCTTCGCCGCGGACGATCGGGTCGTACACGCGGGCAGCGCCGTCGACGAGGTCGAGCGGGGCGTGGAAGCCCTCGTCGGCCAGGCGCAGCTTGTCGTAGTGCGGGCGCTCGTCGGTGATCCAGCCGGTGTCGACCGAGGTCATCAGGATGCCGTCGCTCTGGAACATCTCCTGGGCGCTGGTGCGGGTCACCATGTTCATGGCGGCCTTCGCGGCGTTCGTGTTCGGGTGGCCCGCGCCCTTGTAGCCGCGGCCGAACACGCCCTCCATCGCGGAGACGTTGACGACGTAGGCGCGCCCCGCGCCTGCCGCGCGGGCGGCTTCGGCCATCCGCGGCCGCAGCTTGCTGATCAGGATGAACGGCGCCGTGTAGTTGCACAGCTGGGTCTCCAGCAGCTCGACCGGCGAGATCTGCTCGATGGTCTGCACCCAGGTGTTGCTCTCCACGACGTCGGGGACCAGGCCGCCCGCGTCGATGGCGGTGCCCTCACGGTGGCGGACGACACTGGCGTTGCCGGCGACCAGGGCGAGGTCGGCCACCTTCTGCGCGTCGAGACCGGAGACGCCGACGGGCAGCGCGGTCAGTCCGTCGACCGCCCCGGAGTTGAAGGCGCCGATGATCTCGCGGGCGGGCAGTTCACCGGCCGGCAGCGGGGCGCTCTCGCCCTCGACGAGCGCGGCGTAGGCGGAGGGCAGCCGGCGCACGGTCTGCGTGGCGTTGTTGATCAGGATGTCGAGCGGACCCTGCTCGGCGACGCGTTCGGCCAGGGCCACGGCCTGGGCCGGGTCGCGCAGGTCGATGCCGACGACCTCCAGGCGGTGGATCCAGTCCGCCGAGTCGTCCATGGCCTTGAAGCGGCGGATCGCGTCGTTCGGGAAGCGCGTGGTGATCGTGGTGTGCGCGCCGTCACGCAGCAGGCGCAGCGCGATGTACATGCCGATCTTGGCACGGCCGCCGGTGAGCAGCGCCCGCTTGCCGGTGAGGTCGGCGCGGGCGTCGCGGCGGGAGCGGTTCAGGGCGGCGCAGTCCTGGCAGAGCTGGTGGTAGAAGTAGTCGACCTCGACGTACCGCGCCTTGCAGGTGTAGCAGGAGCGCGGGCGCTGGAGTATCCCCGCGATCTTGCCCTCCTCGGTCACCGACGACGGCAGGATGCCCTCCGTCTCGTCGTCGATGCGCTGGGCGGAGCCGGTCGCGGTGGATTCGGTGACCTGCTTGTCGTGGGCCGTCTTGGCGGCGCGGCGCTCCTGGCGGCGGCGCTGCTTCACGGTCCGGTAGACGCCGGCGGTGGCGCGGCGCACGGCGATGGCGTCGGGGTGGTCGACGTCGATCTTCTCGAGTTCGTCGAGCACGTCGAGACAGACGGCCAGTCGCTCGGGGTCGATGCCGGGACCGAACGCGATGTCCGCCACATCTGTCGTGTCCACGGCGGGGGTCGCCCGGCCGTCCTCTGTCACCGTCATCGCTGCTGCCGTTCCTCGGGTTGTGCGCCGCGTTCGAAACCGCGCTCGCTTTCGAAGGCGGAATTTTACGGACCAATCGCGCGCGGCACCAAACCCGTTGTGATCATGGCGTGCAAGCGGTGATCAGTACGCGCACCTCCTCGGCCAGGGAACGGGCCAGCAGATCGAGGTCGGGAACGGCCTCGGCGTCGGCCACGAGCCCGTAGTGGACCTTCCCCCGGTAGGTCGAGACGGCCACCGCGAGGGCCTGGCCGCGGGCCAGCGGGGCGAACGGGTAGACCTCGGTGAGCGGGCAGCCGCCGAGCTTCAGACCGAGACTGGGCAGCGGCACGCTGGTGACGAGGATGTCGAAGAGCAGCCGTGCGGCCTGGCCCACGACCGGGCCGCCGAGCCGGTGCCCGAGCGGCGGGACGTGGTCGGCGAGCAGCGCGACGGCTCCGGCGCCCCTGTTGGGTCCGGCGTCCTTGTTCCGGTCCATCGCCGTCCGTACGGCACGCAGCCGGCCGAGCGGGTCCGGGTCGTCGACGGGAAGCCGTATCAGATAGCCCGAGAGCCGGTTGCCCTGCGGCTGCGCGGTGCGCGGCCGGCGCCGGGAGACGGGGATCAGGGCGCGCGGGGAGACTCCCTCGCTGCCGTCGCCGCGCTCGTCGAGCCAGCGGCGCAGGGCGCCCGCGACGACGGCGATCAGGACGTCGTTGACCGTGCCGCCGACGGTCTTGCGGACGATGTGCACGTCGTCGAGGTCGATGACCACCCCGGCGGTGCGCCGGGTCCCGGTGGGCGACGAGGTGAGGGCGGGCGAGGACTGCGCGCCGAGTGTGGCGCGGGCCACGGAGGTGCCGATGTCGAGGGCGCGGCCCACGTCGGAGAGGGTGCCGCGGACCAGTCCCGGCAGCTTGCGGACGTCCGGGAAGAGCCCTCGGGGCGGCTCGGCGGGACGCTGGCGGGGTTCCGGCAGGTCCATCGGGTCCATGATGGCCGCGGCGAGCATCAGCGCCCTGAGTCCGTCGGCGAGCGCGTGATGGAATTTGAAGAGCACCGCGAAGGACGTGCCGTCCTCGCCGGGCAGCACGTGCGCCTCCCAGGGGGGACGGCCGCGCTCCAGCGGGCGCTCCATGAGCCGGCCGGCCTCGGCGTGGAAGTCGGCGGTCGGCTTGTGCAGCAGGACGTGGTCCAGCGGCTCGAAGTCGGGCGCGGGCTCGCGGGCCGCGCCGCCGAAGGCGAGGGGCGCGGTGGGCTGCCACACGTCGCGGATGCGCATGCGCAGCCCGGGGACGGCGGCGGCGCGGGCCGCGAGCAGGTCCGCGGCGTGGGCGCCGGCGGCGGGCGAGTGCGCGGCGAAGACACCGAGGGCTCCGAGGTGCATCGGGTGCCGGTCGGACTCGATGTTCCAGAACGCCAGGTCGAGTGGTGCGAGGAGGTCGGAGATCAAGGGCTTGCTCTCGCGTCGACGACGGGTGAACTTGCAGTCAAACCCGGACCGGTGATTACGGTCAAGTACGATCAAGTTACGCACAGTTAACACCTGATTAAGTCCCGCCCCTCCGAAGCGGACCGGTCCCGTCCCTCCTCCGAGGGGCGGGACCGGTCCGCCTCAGGACGGGTGGGGCGTCACTTCAGGACCGGGGGTGCCGCCGAGGCGGCCGTTCCCCACTCGGACGGCTCCGGGCCGACCGTGAAGCCGAGGGACCGGATGCCCTTCAGCGTGCCGGTCGTCACGTACGTACGGCCGTACGGCGAACCGTCGAGACGGGCCGACCGGATGTACCGGTCGGTGTCCGAGGTGCCCGGCGCCGTGATGGTGAGGGCGCCGCGCGGGTAGTAGCGCCGGTCGAGGGTGAGGTCGACCCGCTCGAAGACGGGCGTGGACAGACCCCAGGTGTCGTAGCCGGGCTGCACCGGGAAGATCCCGATGGACGACAGGACGTTCCAGGCGGACATCGTGCCGAGGTCGTCGTTGCCGGTCATGCCGGTCGGCGCGTCGGTGAACAGGGTCAGCGCCGCGTGCACGACGTCGGTCGTCTTCCACGGCTGCCCGGTGGACAGGTAGGTGTACGGGGCGATCAGGTCGGGCTCGTTCTGCGGGTTGTACTTGTCGGCGTTGTAGTACGCGTACGGGCCGTTGACCCAGACCTCGCGGGCCGTCTTGGCGGGGTCCTTCAGCAACTGCCCGTAGGCGAAGAACGCGTCGAGCCGGTCGTTGGCGGCCTGCTTGCCGCCGATCAGGTCGACCATGCCCGGCAGGTCCTGCGGCACGAGCCACTGGTACTGCCAGGACGTGCCCTCGTGGAAGCCGACGCTCTGGGCCGGGTCGGCGGGTCCGGTGAAGGCCCCGGAGGCGTCCCGGGCGCGGAAGAAGCCGGTCGAAGGGTCGTGGATCGCGCGGTAGTTCTGGGAGCGCGCCAGGTAGCGCGCCGCGTCCTCGTCATGGCCCAGGTCCCGTGCCATCGCGCCGAGCACGGCGTCCGACAGGGCGTATTCCAGGGTCGTGGAGGCGCCGTGGTCGTAGTCCGAGTCGCCGGGCTTGGCGTGCGGACGGCCCTTGACGTAGGGGGCGAAGCCGTTCGCGATGTACTCCCTGTTGGCCTCGCGGCCCACGGCCGGCGAGTCGGCGGGCGGCACACCGTCGGCGTTCTTCCTCAGCGCGCGGTACGCCCGCTCCTCGTACCCCGTGAGCAGGCCCTGCTGGTAGGCGTTGGTGAGGAACGGGGTGACCGGGTCGCCGGTCATGATGTTCGTCTCGACCGTGCCGTACCCCCACTTGGGCAGCCAGCCGCTCTCCTCGTCGATCCTGAGGACGGAGATCGCCATGTCCCGCGCCTCACGCGGCGCGAGCAGGGCCAGCAGCTGCGACTGGGTGCGGTAGGTGTCCCACAGCGACCAGTTCTGGTAGTACGTGAATCCCCTGGCCCGGTGGATCCGCTGGTCCCAGCCGGTGTAGCGGCCGTCGGCGTCACTGCCGATGTTGGGCGCGAGGAAGGAACGGTAGAGCGACGAGTAGAAGGTGCGGCGCAGGGTGTCGGCGCCGCCCTCGGCCCGGACGTCGTCGAGCCGGTCCTCCCAGGCGCGGCGGGCGGCCGCGCGGACCGCGTCGAAGGAACGTCCGCCCTCGGAACGGAGGTTGACGGCCGCGCCGCGCGCGTCCACGTACGACAGCGCGGTGGTCGCCTCGACCGTGCGGTCTCCGGTGGTGTCGAAGCGCACGAAGGCCCCGGTGCGCCCGGTCGTGCCGGACGTCTCCCCGGAGCCCTCGGTGACGGTGTCGCCGTTCCAGGTGCCGGAGGTGGTGAACGGCCGGTCGAAGCGGGTGATCGTGTACACCGTGTACGGCTTGGTGCCCTGGCAGAAGCCGCTGCCGGTGATCGCCGTGCGGACGGTCCGGTTGTCCAGGATCTCGACCTTGGTGGCGACCGTCCGGTGCAGCGACTGGCCCGCGTTCAGCAGCACGTTGGCCTTGTCGGTGGCCGGGAAGGTGTAGCGCTGCACGCCGGTGCGCGCGGTGGCCGTCAGCTCGGCCGCGATCCCGGACTTCAGGTCGGCCCGGTAGAAGCCGGGGTGCGCCTCCTCGGTGTCGTGGCCGAACTCCGCCGCGTACTGCGCGTCGTCCGTCCGGGTGACGTCCCCCGTCGTGGGCAGGACGGGCAGGTCACCGCCGAGCCCGCAGCCGACACCCGAGAGATGGACGAGGGAGAAGCCGCGGATGTGGTTCTGGGAGTGGTCGTAGCCGGTGTTGTGGCCGGTGTCCGGGGAGAACTGCACCATGCCGAAGGGCAATGCGGCGCCGGGATAGGTGTTGCCCTCGTTCTGCGTTCCGATGAACGGATTGACCAGGTCGGTGAGTTGGCCGTCGCGCGGCTCGGCGGCCTGTGCGGTGGGCAGGGCGAACAGCGCGGAGGCTGTCACCAGTCCCGCCGTGCACAGGCGCAGGCGCCGGGTCCATCTCATGCGGGAGACCTCCGGTGGGTGATCGACATCGTTGTCCTCATGCATGGTCGGGGCGGGGGACCCGCTTTCCGGGCAACCGGAGGGGATCCGGCGGACGCGTCGCGTCCAGGCGCGGTGCGTCCGGAACCGCACCCTGCGATGACATCGTTGTCAGAGTCGTACGACGTTGTCATCGGCGGCAGTTGGCATGACAGCACGGGATTCCGCGGCCCGTCCAGGGACATGACAAGCAGGGTCCGACAACGGCCGGAAGTCGTCGTGGGGCCCGGGCGCGGTGCGGCGCGCTGTCCCGGGACCGTCCGTCCGCCGGCCGACAGGGGCCCCGGGGCGCGGCTGGAGAGACCGTCGTCCCGCGGGGCCCGTGGTTTTCCGCGAGGTCCGTGCGGTTGGCGGCGGGGCCACGCGAGGCCTGTGAGGGGTTCGCGAGGCTCTACGAGAGCCATGCGGTGACAGGAGGTCCGGCAGGCCCGGTCAGGGCACGCGCTGGCCCTTGCCCAGGGCGATCACCCCGTCCTTGGAGACCGTGTAGAGGGCGGAGTCGCGCTCCGGATTGACCCCGATCGTCGCACCCGGCGGCACCTCGACGTTCTTGTCGAGCACCGCGCCGCGCACCACGGCGCCCCGCCCGATCTTGACGTTGTCGTGCAGGACCGATCCCTGCACCACCGCTCCGGGATCGACGACCACACCCGGCGACAGCACCGACCGCGTCACCTGCCCGCGGATCAGGCACCCCGCGCTGATGATGGACTCGCTGGCGATGCCGCCCGCGTTGAACCGCGCCGGCGAGAGCTGCCCCGAGCTGGTGTAGAGGGGCCAGCTCCGGTTGAACAGGTTGAACGCGGGCCGCTCGGCGATCAGGTCCATGTGGGCGTCGTAGTAGGCGTCGAGGGTGCCCACGTCACGCCAGTAGCCCTGGTCGCGGGTGGTCTCGCCGGGCACGTGGTTGTCGCTGAAGTCGTAGAGCTGCGCCTCGCCCCGCTCGGTGAGCGCGGGCAGGATCGAACCGCCCATGTCGTGCACGGAGTTGTCGTCCTCGGCGTCCCGCTGAAGCGCCTCGACGAGCGCCTTGGTGGTGAAGATGTAGTTGCCCATCGAGGCGAAGACGCACTCGGGGTCGTCCGCCAGGCCCGGCGGGTCGGCGGGCTTCTCCAGGAAGCCCCGCACGCTCTGCCCGTCGGAACCGGGGCTGATGACGCCGAAGGACGACGACTCGGTACGCGGCACCCGTATTCCGGCCACCGTCACCCCCGCCCCGCTCTCGATGTGCTGGGCGAGCATCTGCCGGGGGTCCATGCGGTAGACGTGGTCGGCGCCGAACACCGCGACGTACTCGGGCTGTTCGTCGTGGATCAGGTTGAGCGACTGGAGGATCGCGTCCGCGCTGCCGAGATACCAGCGGGGCCCGAGCCGCTGCTGGGCCGGAACGGGGGTCACGTAGTTGCCGAGCAGGCTCGACATCCGCCACGTGGTGGTGATGTGCCGGTCCAGCGAGTGCGACTTGTACTGCGTGAGCACGCAGATGCGCAGGATGTCGGCGTTGACGAGATTGGAGAGGACGAAGTCCACGAGGCGGTACGTACCGCCGAAGGTCACCGCAGGTTTCGCCCGGTCCGCGGTGAGCGGCATCAGCCGCTTGCCCTCACCGCCCGCCAGTACGATTCCCAGCACCGAAGGTCCACCGCGCCGCATGCCGCCGCCCCTCTACGCCTACGCCCGATCGGGCCGCGCCCGGCCGTCCGGACACGCCCCGCGTTCCTGAAGTTCGCCTGTCCGAACGGTTACCCCGCTTTGAGGACTTCCTCGTACAACCGGACCGTCCTCCGCGCCACGGCATCCCAGCCGAACTCGCCCACCGCGCGCCGTCGTCCGGCCTCGCCCATCCGCCGGGCCGTGCCGGGGTCGGCGAGCACGGAGTCCAGGGCCGCCGCGAGCCCCCCTTCGAAGTCGTCCTGGAGCGGCACGAGAAGGCCCGTCTCGCCGTGCTCGACCACCTCGGGAATACCGCCGACCCGCGAGGCCACCACGGCCGTCCCGCAGGCCATCGCCTCCAGGTTGACGATGCCGAGCGGCTCGTACACCGAGGGACACACGAACACGGCCGCATGGGTGAGGAGTTGGATGACATCCGGCCGCGGCAGCATCTGCGGGATCCAGTGCACGCCGTCCCGTACGGCACTCAACTCCCGGTACAGGTCGCGGAACTCACGGTCGATCTCCGGGGTGTCGGGGGCGCCCGCGCACAGCACCACCTGGGCGGCCGGGTCGATGTCCCGTACCGCGCGCAGCAGATGGGGCACGCCCTTCTGCCGGGTGATACGGCCGACGAACAGGATGTACGGGCGAGCGGTGTCCAGACCGATCCGCTCCAGGACGTCGGTGCCGTGGTCGGGCCGGTAGAGGGCGGTGTCGATGCCGTTGTGCAGGACGCGCACCCTCGCCGGGTCCAGGCCCGGGTAACAGCCGAGGATGTCGTCGCGCATGGCACCGGAGACCGCGATCACGGCGTCGGCGGCCTCGATGGCGGTTCGCTCGGCCCAGCTGGAGAGGGCGTAGCCGCCGCCGAGCTGCTCGGCCTTCCAGGGGCGCAGCGGTTCGAGGGAGTGGGCGGTCATCACGTGCGGAATGCCGTGCAGGAGCTTTCCGAGGTGTCCCGCGAGGTTGGCGTACCAGGTGTGGGAGTGGATCAGGTCGCGGCCTTCGAGCGCGGCGGCGATGGAGAGGTCCACGGAGAAGGTGCGCAGGGCGTCGTTGGCGCCGTCGAGCGCGGACCAGGACCGGTGACGGACGACTCCGCCGGTGCCGCCCTCGCCCCAGCAGTGCACGTCGAGTTCGGTGAGAGCGCGTAACTCCCTTGCGAGGAACTCGACATGGACGCCCGCACCGCCGTAGACGTCCGGCGGAAACTCCCGGGTCAGCAGTCCCACGCGCACACAGAACTCCCGTCCTAGCCGGCTGGTGCCCCTCATGGTCACTCAGTTGAAGCCGATACGGAAGACCGCGAGAAGCACGCCCGCGTCGGGGTCGGCCGGGCGCGGTGCCGGGACCGACGGGCCGCCGGTGTCAGGACCGGCGGGGCACCCTTGCCAGCGCCGGCTGGGCGCCGGCGTCAGGGCCGGCCGGGCGCCCTCGTCAGGTCCGGCGGGGCCCGGGGCGTGGTGGGCGTTCGAAGCAGCAGTCGCCGCAGACTCCGCCGCCGGGCACCCGGTAGTACAGACAGCAGCTGCGGCGGCGCAGCGTGCCGGGGTCGAGGGTGCCGGAGAGATCGGGGTGCGCGAGGAGCCCGCCGGCCAGCGTCCTCGCCCGCTCACCCACGTCCGGGCGCCCGTGGGCGCGTGCCCAGCGGTCCAGCTGGCGGACGGTCCCGGCCAGGGCGGAGCCCGCGTTGCCCCACAGCAGGGCCGGTGAGACGCGATGGCGTGAGCGCAGGGCCGCGCTCAGCGGGACGAGGAGCCCGGCGCGCACGACCGCGTCGAGATCGGCCACGGGCCGGAAACGGACCTCGCGCAGCCAGAGGTCGTCGGGAGCACCGGCGTCCGGGTCCCAGTCCAGCAGCTCCGGGTCGAGGTCGGGCACCCGGCCGCAGAGCGCGGCCGCGCCGAGGGCGATGGACCAGAAGCGGGCCGCGAGTCCCTGCTGCGCCACCGAGACCGCGACCCGCGATTCGGGGGCTCGGATACTCTGCGCGACCTTAAGGATGCGGAAAGTTACCGGATCTTCGTAAACCTCCCCGGCCGTTCCGGTTCGCGGGTCCGCCCAGGCGTCCGCGAGGGTGGGCAGGGGGCCGCGCGGCGGTACGCCGGTGCGTAGTACGAAGAATCCGCCGAGCGCGTCGAGCGCCTTGAGGCTGGGGTCGAGGTCCACGAAGAGCAGTAGTACCAAGCCCCCTAGGGGTAACCACCAGTGGATCGGGTGGTGGTGTCGCCCACCCTGGGGAGGACACCGGGCGATTCGTACTCCATCGGCAGTAGGACCCAATGACTGCTCAGGGACGACGACGAGAACTAAATCGCACGGCATCGTTGTTCCCATGGAAGCCGACCGTTCGTCGCGCCGGGCCGCAGCTCCGCGCCGTTCGCAGAGGAGGGACTCATGAGTGCCCTCGCTTTGTCCGTGGTGCTCTCGTTCGTCTCAGCCGTGGCGTACGCGGGCGGCGCGATCATCCAGGAGCGGGTCGCCGTGACCTCTCCCGGCCAGACCTACGCGCCGTTGCGCAGGCCGGGCTGGTGGGCGGCCGTCGCGCTGACCGGCCTGGGCGGGCTGCTGCACGTGGTCGCCCTCGCCTTCGGCCCGCTGAGCCTCGTACAGCCGCTCGGCGCGCTGACCATCGTCTTCGCGCTTCCGATGGCGGCCCTGTTCGTCGGCCGCAGGGCCGGAGCCGCCGCCTGGCGCGGCGCGATCATGGCCACCGTGGGTCTCGCGGGCCTGCTGTCCCTGGTCGGCGCGTCCGACGCGCAGTCCCTGAGCAACCCCCAGCGCGTAGCGCTGGGCGTGGTGTCGGGCTGCGCGGTCGCGGCCCTGATGGTGGCGGGGCGCGCGGCGCACCGGCACCCGGCGGTACGCAGTGTGCTGCTGGCGGTCGCGGCGGGCATCGCCTTCAGCATGTCCTCCGTGTTCACCAAGACCGTCGCGGTCGACTGGTCGCGGCACGTGTCGCTCGCCGACCTGTCGAGCCTCGCGGCCATCGGTGCCTTCGCGACGGCCGGCATGCTCATCTCGCAGGCCTCCTACCGCGGTGCGGGCCTGGAGGCGCCGCTGGCCACGCTGACGGTGGTGAACCCCGTCGTGGCGGCCGCGGTCGGCATCACGATGTTCGGCGAGACCTTCCGGTACGGCACCGCCGGCACCGCGCTCGCCCTGGGCTGCGGCGTCGTCGCGGCGGGCGGTCTGATCCTGCTCACCATCGAGCGGATCGGCAGCGGCGAGCGACCCGCGCCCTCCGTCCGGGAGCCCGGAGCCGTCCCAGAGCCCGGAGCCGTCCGGGAGGAGCCGGTGGCCCTCCCCGAGCGCGGAGCCGTCCCGGAGCCCCTGGTCTCGGTCGCGCCCGAGGTGGACGCCGGGCAACGGGCGGACGGGCCGCACCGGCCCACCGCCGTCCCGGCCTCGGTGGCCCTCACGGTCGCGTCCGAGCCGCGGCTCCCCGGCCGGGCCGTGTCGCGGCCGCGCCTCGCGGAGCCCGCCGTCCCGGCCGTCGTCGGCCTCGGCGCTCTCACGGCCGCCGAGGCGGCCGTGGCGGAGCTGCTGGCCGGGCTGCCCGAGCCCACCGCGCCCGCCGAGGGCGCGGACGGGTTCGCAGCGGATCCGCAGCCGGGCACCGGGAGCATGGCATCCACGCGACGGGCGGATACCGCGAGCGTGCCGCAGGCCGCGCGGGCGGACGGCGACGGCGTGTTCCCGCCGGCGCTGCGGCCCGCGGTGGCGGGCGCGTTCGTACCGGCTCCGGTCACGGCCGCCGTGCCCGCGACGGGGGTCGTCGCGGCGGGGCACCCGGCAACCCGGGACGAGCTGCCCTACCTGACCGTCATGCTCGGTGTGCCGTACGTGCCGATCCCGTTCGTCAGCCACCACCGCACCCGAGTCAAATCCTGACGCCGCCGGCCCGGAGATACGCCAACGGGTCGATGTCCGAACCGAAGCCGGGCCCGGTCCGCACCTCGAAGTGCAGATGCGGGCCCGTGCTGTTGCCCGTGGACCCCGAGCGGCCGATGCGCTGGCCGGCCACCACGCTCTGCCCGCTCTTCACGGAGATCGCCGAAAGGTGGCCGTACTGCGTGTAGCGGCCGTCGGCGTGCCGGATCACCACCTGGTAGCCGAAGGATCCGCCCCAGCCCGAGCTGACCACATGGCCGGCGGCGACCGCGGCGACGGAGGTGCCGGTCGGCACGGGGAAGTCGACCCCCGTGTGGTAGCCCTTCGACCAGTGGGAGCCGGTGGCGTGGTAGGCCGTGCCGGTCGCCGCGTGCACCGGGGCGACGAGGCCGTGGGTCCCGGTCCTGGCGGGGGTCGTCGTGTGCGTGGACGTCCTGTCGGCCGAGGTCTTCTTCGCCGGCGCCTTCTTCTCGGGCGCCTTCTTCGCGGGCGTGCGGGTGTGCGTCGTGGACGGGCTCTTCGCCTCAGCGGGCCGCGTGTGCCCGGGTGCCTGGGTCCGGCCGCTCAGGGTGAGCCGCTGGCCCGGCAGGATCAGGTCCGGGTCGGAACCGACGGCCGTACGGTTCGCGGCGTACAGCCCCTGCCAGCCGCCCTGGACGTGCCGCGAGTCGGCGATGCCGGAGAGCGTGTCGCCGTGCACGACGGTGTACATCTCGGCGGTCCCCGCCTGCGACTGCGGCGTGGTCTGCGGCTTCACGTCCCGCACCGACCGCTGCTTCGCCGTCTGCGGCGCGGTCCCCGCCGGGCTGATGTCGGGGGCCGCGCCCCCTCGGGTCAGCCCCGCGCGGACCGAGCACACCGGCCACGCGCCGGGCCCCTGGCCCTTCAGCACCTTCTCGGCCACGGCTATCTGCTGGTCCTTCGTGGCCTGGTCCGCGCGCCCGGCGTAGGCCTTGCCGCCGTACGCCTCCCAGGTGGACCGGGTGAACTGAAGTCCGCCGTAATAGCCGTTGCCGGTGTTGATGCTCCAGTTGCCGCTGGACTCGCAGGCGGCGACCTTGTTCCAGGTCCCGACGTCCGCCGCCTGCGCGACTCCGGCCCCCACCAGGGGGAGCGCGATCCCGGCGCCGCCCGCCGTGACCGTGAGCGAGGCGCGATTGATCCTGTTCGGCTGATACCGGCGGTGCCGGCCGCGTACGGCCATGAGGGAGCCCCCTAGACATGCGTCAGGAGCGGCAAAAGTAAGCGCTGGGAACAGGCCGGGACAAGGCGTCAACCGGCCGCTCCGAGAAGGTGGTTGACCGGATCCCGGGCCGCCGTCGGACCGCATGCTCTCCGCACGGTGGGTGACCGGGCGGACGCGGGAGCGGGGTGCGTCGCGCACCGCTCCCCGGCCCGCCGACGTCGGGTTCCCGTGTCCGGCGACGCGCGTCCGGCCCGTTCGCCGGAGGGGACCGCGCGGGAGCGGGAGCCGTGTCCGGGCCGCCGGAGACGCCCGCGGCCGGCCGCCCGCGTCGCGCGGACTGTCCGAAATCCGCCCTCGTGGTGCCGGGATGTTCCCCTGCGTGGACACCTGCGACACGTCAGGATGGCCTGGGGCAATACTGGCGAGCAGCGCGGGACGAGCAGGACCGGCGGCATCAGGGCCGGGATGTCTCCCGTAGCGGCCGACGGACTTACGGACTTACCGCACTTCTTAGGAGCCAACCGGATGAGCACTTCAGCCCAGATCGGCGTCACGGGTCTCGCGGTCATGGGGCGCAATCTCGCCCGCAACTTCGCGCGCAACGGATACGCGGTCGCCGTGCACAACCGCACCGTGGCGAAGACGAACGCGCTGGTGGAGGAGTTCGGCCACGAGGGGACGTTCGTGGCGGCCGAGACAGCGAAGGAGTTCGTGGCGGCGCTGGAGCGGCCCCGGCGCCTGGTGATCATGGTGAAGGCGGGCGAGCCGACGGACGCGGTGATCCAGGAGTTCGCCCCGCTCCTGGAGCCCGGCGACATGATCATCGACGGGGGCAACGCACACTTCGCGGACACCCGGCGCCGCGAGCGCGCGCTGCGCGAGCAGGGCATCCACTTCGTCGGCACGGGCGTGTCCGGCGGCGAGGAGGGCGCTCTGAACGGGCCGAGCATCATGCCGGGCGGCTCGGTCGAGTCGTACGCCTCGCTCGGCCCGATGCTGGAGAAGATCTCCGCGAAGGCCGCGGACGGGTCGCCGTGCGTCACGCATGTGGGTCCGGACGGCGCCGGGCACTTCGTGAAGATGGTCCACAACGGCATCGAGTACGCCGACATGCAGCTCATCGGCGAGGCCTACCAACTGCTCCGCGACGTCGGCGGGTACTCCCCCGCGCAGATCGCGGACATCTTCCGGACGTGGAACACCGGCCGGCTGGACTCGTATCTGATCGAGATCACCGCCGAGGTGCTGTCGCACGTGGACGCGGCGACGGGCAAGCCGTTCGTGGACGTGGTCCAGGACCGGGCCGAGCAGAAGGGCACGGGCCGCTGGACCGTGCAGATCGCGCTGGACCTCGGCGTACCGGTGTCGGGTATCGCCGAGGCGGTCTTCGCCCGCTCGCTGTCCGGACACGCCGGCCTGCGCGAGGCCTCGCGCGACCTCGCCGGTCCGACGGCCCAGCGGCTCGACGAGTCCGAGGCCGCGGCCTTCGCGGACCGGGTCGAGCAGGCCCTGTACGCGTCGAAGATCGTCTCGTACACCCAGGGCTTCCACGAGATCACCGCGGGCAGCGACGAGTACGACTGGAACATCGACCTCGGTTCCGTCGCCTCGATCTGGCGCGGCGGCTGCATCATCCGGGCGGCGTTCCTCGACCGCATCCGGGCCGCGTACGACGCCCGGCCCGACCTGCCGAGCCTGCTGTCGGACGCGACGTTCGCCCAGGAGATCGCGGCGGCCCAGGACGACTGGCGCGAGGTCCTCGTCGCCGCGACCCGCCAGGGCGTGCCCACGCCCGGCTTCTCGGCGGCGCTCGCCTACTACGACGCCCTGCGCGCCGAGCGCCTGCCGGCCGCGCTCACCCAGGGGCAGCGGGACTTCTTCGGAGCGCACACCTACCGCCGTACGGACCGCGAGGGGTCGTTCCACACGCTGTGGGGCGGCGACCGGTCGGAGGTCGAGGCGTAGCGGTCGCCCCGCGGGCTGTCACCGGACGCCCCGGACACGCCGCTCGGCCGAAGCCGTCACGCTCCCGGAAGGGGACGCGTGACGGCTTCGGCGCACCTCGGCGCACTCGGCGCACTCGGCGTGCCTGCGTGCCTGCGTGCCTGCGTGCCTGCGTGCCTGCGTGCCTGCGTGCCTGCGTGCCTGCGTGCGGCTAGCTGCGCTGTCCGGCGAAGAGTTCCAGGTGGGCGCAGTTGGGACAGCGGAAGGCGTCTATCTGCCAGCGTGGCCGGCCCATCAGTCTGGCGCCGCCCAGCGGGCCCCGCTGAAGAGCGCCCTCCACCCACCGCGCGAACCCGCGAGCGCCCTGCCCGGAGTCCTCGACGAAGCCCGGCTCCAGCCCCACAACACCGCACTGCGTGCACCGTATGTCGTTCACGCGCGGAGTGTATTGACATCGCTCAAGACCCCGGTGACCGGGGCCGGTCGGCACGCTGGGCCGTTCAGGACAGTGGTTCCGGCCGGGGCTGGGGTTCCGGCACCGGATCGGGACCCGGCGGCTTCGGGATCGGGGGCGGGGACGGTACGGGATCCGGGCCGGGTACGGGATCCGGCCCGCCCGGCTTCGGCACCGGGGTGGGACCGGGCTTGGGCACCGGGGTGGGACCGGGCTTCGGTCCCGGTGCGGGGTCGGGGCCGCCCGGGTTCGGCACCGGGTCGGGGAAGGGTGACGGCCCCGGGGGTTCGGGGGCCGGTCCGGGGGTGGGTCCCGGCGGCACGGGGTCGGGATACGGCTGTGTCATGGCGGTCCTCCAGCCAGTCGGTACGTCGGCCCTCTGGACTTGTCTCCCGCGTACCCAGCACCCGAGCCCCCACTCACCCCGTCGCGCGGGGAACGGCGCCTGGACGGCCCAGTCCGCGGCACACCACCGGAGGAACGAGGGACGGCCGACGCACCGGCTCGTCCGCGCCGCCTCGACGTGCGGCCGCGCTACCCCTGAGCACCGCCGCGCACCGCCGCGCTACCCGGCGTGCGCTCCGAGGGCCGCGTCCGCCGCGGCGGCGAGTCCAAGGCGGGGACTCGACAGCACCGGAACCGAGGTGGTGGTGAGTCCCTCGGCCGCGGTCATGGACGCCTGGGCCAGGACGATCACGTCGGCGTCGGCGACCGCGTCGGCGGCCACCGCCACGAGGCGGGCGCAGCCGTCCGTGTCACCCGCCTCGAACAGCGCCCACGCGTCGTCGACCAGGGCCGTACGGGCCTCGACGGGACGGCCCGCGCGGCGGGCCTCCTCCTCGACCAGGGCGACGGTCGGCTCCAGGGTGCTCGCCACCGTCGCCAGGACGACGACCCGGGAGCCCGCGGACACCGCGGCGGCGGCCATCGGGCGGTCCACGCGGAGCACGGGCACCCCGGCGTCGGTCCGTTCGGCGACCGCGCCGATGGTCGAGCAGGTGCACAGGACGACCCGCGCACCGTCGGCGACGGCGCCGGCCAACAGCGCCCGTACGTCGTCGGCCACCGCTTCGGGCGCTTCGCGCCGGGCCCTCGCGAGCAGTTCCTCGTCGACGAGGTGACGCAGTTCCAGGCCCGGATGGTCGGCGTCCCGCAGCGCGTCGAAAACGGGGACGTGCGCGGCTGAGGTGTGCAAGAGGGCGAGCGGCCCGGGGGTGGGCGGGGCGGGGGCGCTGGTCGCGGACGGGGCGGGGGTGCTGGCCGGGGTCGGGGTCCCGTCCGGGGTCGGGGTGCTGGCCGGGGCCGAGGTGGGGGTGCCTGCCGGGACCGAGGCTGGAGTCCCGGCCAGGGTTGAGGTGGGGGTGCCTGCCGGGGCGGGGGCCCTGGCCGCGGTCAAAGTCCTGGCCGGGGCGGGGGTGCCTGCCCGGGTCGGAATCCTGACCGGGGCCGGGGTGCCGTCCGGAGTCACAGCCGGGGCCGGGGTCCTGGTCCGGGCCGGGGCATCAGAAGCGTCCCGGATGCGCCTTGAGCCATTCCATCGCGGCCGTCAGCAGCTCCGGGTCGGCCGGCGGGGCCTCCGTGGGATGCCGCTCCGCCCACTTCACGACGTACGGGCAGAGCGGAGCGATGACGACGCCCTCGCGCGCGGCGATGCCGTACAGCTCACGGGCGAGCGAGCCGGCGATGCCCCGGCCCTCGTGCTCCGGCTCCACGATGGTGTGCACCGGCACGAGGGCCCGCGCGGGCTCCTCCAGGACGAAGTACTCGATGTGGCCGACCACTTGGCCGTCGGCGAGCGCCTCAAGGCGGCCGGCCGGCCGGTCGTCGCGGATCTCGATGTCACTCACGTGCACTCCTCGGGTCCTGGGTCGGGTCCTGAGTCCTGGGGTCCTGCGCCACCGCCGCGCCGCCGCTCAGACGGTGACGGCCTGCGGGCTGCGCTGCTGGTCCGAGCCCGGTACCGGCTCGGACGGGTCCGTGCCGAGGGACACGATCCGGTTGTCGCGGTCCACGTGCACGACGCTCGGCCGCAACGCCCGCGCCTCGGCGTCGGCGACCTGAGCGTAACTGATGATGATCACCAGGTCACCGGGGTGCACGAGATGGGCCGCGGCTCCGTTGATCCCGACGACACCCGACCCGCGCTCCCCCTCGATGACGTACGTCTCCAGGCGGGAGCCGTTCGTGATGTCGACGATGTGGACGAGCTCACCGGGCAGCAGATCGGCGGCGTCGAGCAGATCGGCGTCGATGGTGACGGATCCGACGTAGTGCAGGTCGGCCTGGGTGACCGTGGCACGGTGGATCTTGGACTTGAACATGGTCCGAAACATGAAGAACTCCCGAAACGTCTGCTCCCTGCCTGCGTCACACAGGTCAAGGGCGGTCTCGGCAGACTACAACGCTTCGCCTGTCCGGTCAGCTTCCCCCAGGCCTTTCCGCATCCTTCCTGACCCATCGCCGAATTTTCTGACGCATTCCATGACACTTCCTTTCGGCTTCCTCGTCCTCTCTCACATCGGGGCAGCCCGGCGCGCGGTCCGTTCGGGCCGGGCACGGGCGCTTGTCGTGTACGGTCCCCACGGCCGGGTCTCAGATGGTGAGGTGCTGCTTGGCGCCGGAGTCGTCGGCAGTCGCCTCGGGGGTGATGCCGTGCTGCTCTTCTTCGGGGCGGCCCTTCTTGGGCAGCAGGAAGGTGCTCGCGAGGAAGGCCACCAGCAGGCACGCCTGGACGATCAGCGCTCGGTGGAAGCCGCCGGTGAAGTCACCGGTCTTGGCCTGGGCGAAGAACACCGAGCCGAAGACCGCGACGCCGATGGAACCGCCGACCGCCTGGACCGCCGACAGGACACCGGAGGCGGATCCGATCTCGTCGTCGTCGACCGCGGCCAGGAGGAAGCTGAACAGGGCGGCGATCACCATGCCGGCGCCGATGCCCGCCACCGCCACGCCGGGAACGATGTCCCAGATCGAGAACGAGGCGGCATCGAGGCCGTCGAGCTCGAACCACAGCACGGCGACGCCGGCCAGCTGGACCAGTGGTCCGATCTGCAGCACCTTGCGGCCGATCTTGTCCGCGAGGAACGCGCCGCTGATGGCGCCGCCGATCGCTGTTCCCACCGCGAGGGGCAGGTTGCCCAGTCCCGCCTCACCGGCGGTGAAGTGCCGGCCGATCTGGAGGAACAGGGTCAGTACGAGCTGGGTGCCGATGAGCCCTCCGAAGAACAGGGCGATGCCACCCAGGCCGACGGTGAAGGCCGGCTTGCGCAGCAGGCCCGGGGTCACCAGCGGCTCGCGGCCGGAACATCCGGCGCCGGCCGTAGCGGTCGCCGAGCCGGCCGCCGAGCACGAGCCCGGCGCCCAGGGTGAGGGCGTAGCCGCCGATCACCCACTGCAGTCCGACGGAACCGGCACCGAGGGATTTCTCCAGGTCCGGTCCGGCGACGTTGACGATCGAGGCGTCCAGGAGATCCATGATCTCCGCGACGAGCATCACCTCCAGGATCAGCCATCGCCACCGGTAGGGCTCGGTCGTCTCGGCAGGGGTGGGGGACGGGTCACGCACGTCAGATACCTCTATGGTGAAGTAATTCCATCATGAAGGTAAAGTGGTGGCGGTAGGTTGTCAAAGCGGGATGACGTGCGGCCCGCGTGACAGGAGAGAAGGGCGGAGGCGTGGAGGAAGCCGTGCGCGACGGTGTCGCGGAGCAGCGTGAGCGGCTCATGGAGTCGCTGAGGATCTACGGCGGCCACTACACCGAGCTCAGCCGGCGCTTCGCCGCCTGGCTGGGCCTGCACTCCACGGACGCGACCGCGGTCCTGGCGATCGCCGCCGCCGAGGAGCGCGGCACTCCCCTGTCACCGGCGCGGCTGAGCGAGCGGATCTCCCTGTCCACGGGCGCCACCACCGCGCTGCTGAACCGTCTCGAAGCGGCGGGGCACATCACGCGGGCCCGCGAGCACTCCGACCGGCGCATCGTCACGCTGCGCAGCGGCGGGCACATCCAGGAACGGGCGGACGAATTCTTCGGCCCGCTCGCCCACCGCCTCGACGCCGCGATGTCGCACTACCCGCCCCGGTTCCTGGAACAGGTCGAAGCGTTCATCGCCGACCTGAACACGACCATGGACAGCCACCTCACGGACCAGGACGCGGTGACACCGCACTCCCCTTCGCACCCCTGATGCGCGAACTCCCTGACCGGCTCGCTCCCCACCCCCCAGCCGGCCCATGGACTCGCCTTGAACGGGACCGAGGGGTGGGCTAGAGAAGGCGCGGACCGGCACTCTCGGTAGCGTGACCATCTGCCGCACGGATTGTCCATGTGTCTGGCTGGTCCGACGGCTTCCGACGGAAAGTGACAAGGCTGCAATGAGTGAACTGACAAAGCCCGAGGTCGACGTTCCGGAGGGTGACGCTCCTACCGAGCTGGCCGTCCGGGACCTGCTCGTCGGTGACGGGGCCGAGGTCAAGCCGGGCATGGTGGTCCGGGTCCACTATGTCGGGGTGACGTTCGAGTCCGGGAAGGAGTTCGACGCCTCCTGGGACCGGGACCAGCCGTTCAAGTTCACCCTGGGCGGCGGCAAGGTCATCAAGGGCTGGGACCGGGGAGTGAGGGGAATGAAGGTCGGCGGCCGGCGCGAGATCATCGTCCCCCCGCGTCTCGGATACGGCAATCAGTCGCCCTCGCCCTTGATCCCGCCGGGCTCGACCCTGGTCTTCGTGGTGGACCTGCTGGACTCGTATTCCAGCACCACCGGGTGGAGCAACGCCTAGTGCCCATGGCCGCTCCTCCCCTACGACGTGCCGCGTCATCCTCCCAGGGGGTTGGCGCCGCCGGACTCTCGCTGCCCGTTCCACTTCCGCCTCCGCAACGCCCCAGGGTTCCGCTGCGACTCATTGACCGCCGAAGGCGATATGGCGACCGACTTGCTGAACGGCCTGCCCAGCGTCGCCGCCCGGGCGTCTGAACCCGAGCACCAGGCGGCGGCTTCGGTCATCCTCGGCAGGGTCTCGGCCAGGCGCGGGGACTCACCCCGTTGCACGAGCCCGCCGAGGGCCGGATCAGTAGCCGCATGGCCGGCGAGACCCCGAACGACTGCACAACCTGCCGCATGGCCAGATTCGTCCGGTGATGGACAGTCGGCGGCCGACACCACGGCCGCCCGATGCGCGGCCCGTCACCGCCCCGCTCGCGCACCCCCGCAACAGCCGCTCGAACTGCTTCATCCGCACCCCGTGAACGTCTCCACCCACCACGGATCATGCCCTCGGCACCCTGCGCATACAAGCAAAATGCCCAGCTCACAGCCCTCTGCAACACCAGTGGGGCGAGGGGCTGCTTGTCGAGTTCCCCAGAGTCGATCAGCCGGGCGGCACTGCGTGTGAGCCGGCGAAGCCCACAAAAACACCCAGCGGCCGGTGCGCGCCACCCGGCCGAGAGCCCGCCGCACGCCCGACCTCCGCGCATACGGCGTCCGTACGAGGCATGCGACGCCCGTTCGGCGCCCCCGAAACCCTGCACCCGCCCTTCCCGGTCATTTCAAGATCGGCACATGGAATTTTCCCGTGTCCGTCACCCGAAGGGAAAGTGCGCCCCGATTCGGACATGCCGCACCAGAGAAAGTTCCTCATTCACCTATTGGAGTTTCGATGATGTGTGAGGGGAGCGAACGAGACGCCACCATCAAGGAATTGCTCCGACTCCCGACACCTCTTCCGGTGTTCACAATTGACCGAATCAATGCGCCCTCGCGCCGCCCCACTGGTTCAACATTGACCAGCCAGTAACAACAGGGCTACCTTTCAACGCGTTTCGAGCAGGCTCAATAGACCGATGTTCCCGGGTTTCCGCAGGTCCCGCTGGAATCCGACGTGCCGCCATCGTTGTCGTACCGCATCCCCCACCATGCAGTCTCAGCTTGATTCGGAGAATCATGACGTCTGCTGTGCGTTCCGAGGACATGATCATCGGCATCACCCCGTTCGGCGAACCCGACGCCCGGCTCGCGGCGGCGGTGTGCCGGGCCGGTGGGCTCGGCGTTCTCGACCTGGGCGACGGGGACCGAAGATCCCGTGACGCGCTGGAACGCCTGCACCGCCTGGCACGGGGCCCGTTCGGGGTGCGGATCGGCGCCCGCTGCCGACTGGACCCCGCCGACCTCGCGCCGGGGACCGGTGACGCCGGTCGGCCGGACACGGTGGTCCTCGCGGTCGACGCGCCGTGGCAGGCCGGCGACCTGGCCACCGGCCACCGGGTGCTGGTGGAGGTCACGGACCTCGACGAGGCGCGGGCCGCGGTGCTCGCCGGGGCGTACGGGCTGATCGCCCGCGGCAGCGAATGCGGCGGCCGGGTCGGGGAGTTGAGTACCTTCGTCCTGCTCCAGCGACTGCTTGCCGCGCCCGACATACCGCTCCCGGTCTGGGCCTGTGGCGGAATCGGCCCCCGGACGGCGGCCGCCGCGATGGCCGGCGGGGCGGCCGGGGTGGTGCTGGACAGCCAGCTCGCGCTGCTGGCCGAGTCCTCCCTGCCGGAGGCGGCCGCGGCACAACTGCGGCCCCTGGACGGTTCGGAGACGACGGTGCTGGCGGGTCACCGGGTGCTGCTCCGACGTGGCCCGGACGCGCCGCGTGTCTCCGGGACCGACCCGGAGACGGTGGCGGCGGCACTGGGCGCACAGGATCCGCGTACCCAGTTACTGGCGGTGGGTCAGGACGGCTTCCTAGCAGCCCGGTTCGCGCGGCGCTGGGGAGATGTGCGTCGGACGGTGCGCGCTCTGACGGACGCGGTGCGCGACGTCGTACGCGACGACACGGCCGCCGGAGCACTGGGCGCGGGCTCCCCGATGAGCCGGGCGCTCGGCACCCGGCTGCCCGTCGCGCAGGGACCGATGACCCGGGTCAGCGACCGCGCCGAGTTCGCGGCGGCGGTCGCCGAGGACGGCGCGCTGCCCTTTCTCGCGCTGGCGCTGGCGGACGGCGCGCGCACCCGGGCGATGCTGACCGAGACCCGGGCCGCCGTGGCCGGGCGGCCCTGGGGCGTCGGCGTACTCGGCTTCGCGCCGGAGGAAGTGCGTGCCGCCCAGTTGGAGGCGGTACGGGAGCTGCGGCCGACGCACGCCGTCATCGCGGGCGGACGGCCTTCCCAGGCGCGGGCGCTGGAGCGGGACGGGATCCGTACCTTCCTGCACGTGCCCTCGCCGGGGCTGCTGCGGCAGTTCCTGGAAGCCGGGGCCCGCCGCTTCGTCTTCGAGGGTTCCGAGTGCGGCGGTCACATCGGTCCGCGCGGCAGTTTCCCGCTCTGGGAGGCCCAACTCGCGGTCCTGGAGGACTTCCTGGACGACGCGACCGACAAGAGCGGCGGCAACGACAGGGGCGGCAAGGGCGGCGGCGAGGATGCGGGCGAAGGGTACGGCGGGAACACGGCGGAGGCGCTGGAGGTGTTCTTCGCGGGCGGTGTCCACGACGAGCGCTCGGCGGCGATGGTCGCCGCGCTCGCGGCCCCGCTGACCTCGCGCGGGGCCGCCGTCGGGGTCCTCATGGGCACCGCGTACCTGTTCACCGAGGAGGCGGTCGCGCGCGGCGCGATCCAGCCACTCTTCCAGCGCCAGGTGCGGGCCGCCGAGCGGACCACGCTCCTGGAGACCGCGCCCGGCCACGCCACCCGCTGCCTGCCGAGCTCGTTCACCGAGGGGTACCGCGAGCACGAGGGTCGGCTGCGGTCCGCGGGCGCGACCGACCGGCGGGTCTGGGAGGAACTGGAGCACCTCAACATCGGGCGGCTGCGCCTCGCGAGCAAGGGCGTGGAACGGGACGGCGGCGGGGCGCTCAGGTCGGTCGACGAGGCACGCCAGCTCACCGACGGCATGTTCATGGCCGGGGAGGTGGCCGTGCTGCGCTCGGCCACCACCACCGTCGCGGCGCTCCACGAATCGGTGACCTCCGGGGCCGCCGGCTTCCTCGCGCTGCGGGCGTCGGGGCTGCGCGACCGGGTGGGCGAGCGGCCGGGCGGTGCCGGGAACCGGGAGCCGGTGGTGCCCCCTCCGTTGGACATCGCGGTCGTCGGGATGGCCTGTATGTTCCCGCAGGCGCCCGACCTCCCCTCCTTCTGGGCGAACGTCGTCGGCGGCCGGGACGCGGTCGGTGAGGTTCCGCCCGAGCGCTGGGACCCAGCGGTGCACTACGGGCGGGGCGACGACGGGGCCGCCCCCTCAGACGGCGCATCCCCCTCCGTCGGGACCACCCCCTCCAGCGGTGCCGTTCCCTCCAGCGGTGCCGTTCCCTCCAGCGGTGCCGTTCCCTCCAAGTGGGGCGGCTTCCTGCCCCGTATCCCCTTCGACCCGCTGCGCTACGGCATCCCGCCGGCGTCGCTCGGCAGCATCGAGCCGGTCCAGCTGCTGTCCCTGGAGGCCGCCCGGCGCGCGCTGGAGGACGCCGGATACGGCGACGGGGGAAGGGAGTTCGACCGTTCCCGTACCTCGGTGGTGTTCGGCGCGGAGGCGGGCAGCGACCTGTCCAACGCGGCCACGCTGCGCGCCGTGCTCCCGTCGTACCACGGGCGCGTTCCCGAGGGTCTCGACGGCCAGTTGCCCCGGCTGACCGAGGACTCCTTCCCCGGCATGCTCGCCAACGTGATCTCCGGCCGGATCGCCAACCGGCTGGACCTGGGCGGCGCCAACTTCACCGTCGACGCCGCCTGCGCCTCCTCGTTGGCCGCGGTGGACGTCGCCTGCAAGGAGCTCACCGGCGGCACCAGCGATGTGGTGCTGTGCGGCGGCGCCGACCTGCACAACGGCATCAACGACTACGTCCTGTTCTCCTCGGTGCACGCCCTCTCCCCCACCGGGCGCTCCCGCTCCTTCGACGGCTCGGCGGACGGCATCGCGCTCGGCGAGGGCGTCGCCTGCGTCGTCCTGAAGCGGCTCGCGGACGCCGAGCGAGACGGTGACCGGATCTACGCTGTGATCAAGGGCCTCGGCAGTTCCAGCGACGGACGCTCAATGGGCCTGACCGCGCCCCGCCCCGAGGGTCAACGCTCGGCGCTGGAGCGGGCCTACCGCAACGCGGGTGTCTCACCGGCCGACGTCGGGCTCGTCGAGGCGCACGGAACCGGAACCGTGGTCGGCGACCGCACCGAACTGACCGTCCTGGGCGAGGTGTTCGGCAAAGCCGGGGCCGAGCCGGGCAACTGTGTGCTCGGTTCGGTCAAGTCGCAGATAGGACACACCAAGTGTGCCGCCGGGCTGGCCGGGCTGATCAAGACGACCCTGGCGCTGTACACCGGCGTCCAGCCGCCCACCTTGCATCTGGAGCGCCCCAACGCCGCCTGGGACGAGGAGAGCAGCCCGTTCGCCTTCCACACCCGGGCCCGGCCCTGGGCCGCTCCGGCCCCACAACGGCTCGCCGGTGTCAGCGCGTTCGGCTTCGGCGGCACCAACTTCCATGTGGTGCTCGGCGCGTACGCGGGCGGCGCGGCACCTGCGCAGGCGCTGGACGAATGGCCCGCCGAACTGTTCGTGTTCCGGGGCCGGGACACGGCGGCCGCACACCGGGCCGTCGAGGAACTGCTCGCGGCCGCCGAGGCCGACGGCCGGCCGTGGCGGCTGCGCGACCTGGCGCTCAGCGCGGCCCGCCGGGCCGACGTCTGTCCGGATCCGGCCCGGGTGGCGGTCGTGGCCGGGGACGTGGACGAACTGACCGGGCGGCTTCGGCGGGCGCTGGCCGGGGAGCACGATCCGGCGCACGGCGTCCATCTGGTGCTGCGACCCGACGGGCGGACGTCACCTGCCGCGGCACCTGCCCAGGACCCGGCCGGGGGCAAGGTCGCCTTCCTCTTCCCCGGTCAGGGCAGCCAGCGCCCCGGAATGCTCAGCGACCTGTTCGTCGCCTTCCCCGAGCTGCGCCACTACCTCGAACTCGGTGGCGACCACGCCGGCCGGCTGCACCCGCCCGCCGCCTTCGACGACAGCGCACGCGACCGGCAGCGGGCGGCGCTCACCGACACCCGGGCCGCCCAGCCCGCGCTCGGCATCACCGGACTCGCCGCCCACGCCCTCCTCACCACGGCCGGGGTGCGGCCCGACATGGCCGCCGGGCACAGTTACGGCGAACTGGTCGCCCTGAGCGCGGCGGGCGCCCTGAGCCCCAAGACGCTTCTCGCGCTCAGCTCCGAACGGGCGGCGGCCATCCTCGCGGCCGCCGGGGCGGACCGCGGAGCGGACCCGGGGACCATGGCCGCGGTCACGGCCGGCGCCGCGGAGGTCGCTCGGGCCCTTCGGGCTGTGGAGGCCCCGGCCGCCGTGGTCGTCGCCAACCACAACGCGCCCCGCCAGACGGTGATATCGGGCTCGGCCGACGACGTCACGGAGGCCGTGCGTCTGCTGCGCGAGGCCGGGTACGAGGCCCGGGGCATCCCCGTGGCCTGCGCCTTCCACAGCCCTCTGGTCGCCGGTGCGGGCGCCCGGTTCGCCGAGGCGCTCGCCGCCCGTCCGGTGCGCGCGCCGGAGTTCCCGGTGTGGGCCAACCGCACCGCGACGCCGTACGCCGCCGACCCGGACGCGGTACGGGCCGAACTCGCCGCGCAGATCGGCGCCCCGGTCGGGTTCGTCGAGCAGATCGAGGCGATGTACGAGGCGGGCGCGCGGATCTTCGTCGAGGCCGGGCCCGGATCCGTGCTGACCGGGCTGGTCGGACAGATCCTCGGCGACCGGCCGCATCGCACGGTCGCCTGTGAGCCGCGCCCGGACAGCGGCCTGCGCGGCTGGCTGGACGCCCTGGCCCGACTGGCCGTCGCCGGGCTGCCGGTGCGCACCGGCTGGCTGCTACGGGGCCGCGACGCCGTCGACGCGGTGCGCACGCCGGTGCCGAAGCGGCCCGGCTGGACGGTCGACGGACAGTTGGTACGCACCGCCGCCGGAGACCTCCTTCCCGGGGCGCTCGCACCGGCGCGACGAGTCGTGGAGACGACCGTGCCGATGAACCCCGCGCACCCGGTCCCGTCCGACCGGGACGGGCTCCACGGCGTGCACGCCGGTAACGCCAACAACGGCAGCAACGGCAGCAACGGCGTGCACTACCAGGACCGCCAGGACGCCCAGGACGCGCTGATCTCCGAATTCCTGCGCACCAGCCGCGAGATGGTCGCCGCCCAGCGTGACGTGCTGATGACCTACCTCGGAGCGGTGGCCGGAGAACGGACGGCCGGGCCACCCGCGCCCGTCGCCCCGTCGGCACCGGGGGACACCACGGCCGCCACGCCCCAGGTGGAGCCGCCGATGTCACCACCACCCCGGACCACGGTGTCGTCGTCCGACCAGGCACCCGCCACCGGGGCGGCATCGGTTCAGGGCGTCGACGTCCAGCAGGTGGTCCTGGAGATCATCAGCGAGCGAACCGGCTATCCCCTCGACATGATCGAGCCCGATCTCGACCTGGAGGCCGACCTCAGCATCGACTCCATCAAGCGCGCCGAGATAGCCGGCGAACTGGCCCGGCGCCTCGGCGCCGGGGACGGCGCGGACCTCACCGGCCTCGACGACTCCGAGTTGGAGGATCTGGCGAAGGCACGGACGGCCGCCGCGGTGACCGACTGGCTGACCGCCCGGCTCGGCGGCTCCGCGGAACCGGCCACGCTTCCCGCCGAGGACGCCGAGACGATCCCGGCGGCCGACGCGGCCGACGCGGCCGAGGCCTCCGCGGCCACCGAGGCGGCTGAGGCGTTCGAGCCCCCGGAGGCGTCCGGGACGGTCGAGGTCGCGCG
Organism: Streptomyces sp. NPDC015532; assembly: GCF_043078065.1. Taxonomy (NCBI): domain Bacteria; kingdom Bacillati; phylum Actinomycetota; class Actinomycetes; order Kitasatosporales; family Streptomycetaceae; genus Streptomyces; species Streptomyces sp. NPDC015532. The sequence continues at coordinate 104,406 of NZ_JBIBSY010000013.1, forward strand.
AGCGGTGAACGGCGACGCGGCGAACAGCGACGCGGCGAACGGCGCGACGGTGCGCGGCGAGGCGCCCAAGCGGTACCTGCTGCGGTCGGCGCCCCTCGATCAGGAGGGTGAGACCGCGGATCCGGCGGCCGTACTGTCCGGGACGCGGTGGGCCGTCCTCGGTGACGCCCCCGAGATCGGCGCCCGGCTCGCCTCGTACGGCGCCGACGTCGTCGTACGCGACCGGGAGCACCTGCTGACCCAGGACGACGGCCGGGTGGACGGGGTCCTCTACCTCGTCACGGGTGGCGCGCCGGTGCTGCCGGACGCGTTCCCCGTCCTGAAAGCCGCCCTCGCCCTGGGACCGCACCGGCTGCTGGCCCTGCGGGCCGTGGACGGGGACACGCCGGACACGGCGGCCTCGGGGCTGCGCGGCTTCTTCCGCACCGTGGCACGCGAGTACCCGTCGACGGTCGCGCGGACGGTGGAGGTGATGACCACATCGGCCGTCGCGGAAACGCTGTCCGTCGCGGACGGGCTGCTGCTCGCGGACGCGCTCGTCGACGAGTTGTGCTCGTCCGACCCCGCCCCGGTCGTCCTGCGCCGGCCGGAGGGCCGGTTCGGCCTGGAGCTCGTCGAGTCACCACTGGGCATCCTCGGCGGCACCGGCGCGGGCCCGGCCGGTGCCGGTGCGGCCGAAGCCGCCGTGCTCGGCCTGGACCGGGACGCGGTGGTCCTGCTGGCCGGCGGGGCACGCGGCATCACCGCGCAGTGCGCCGCGGCCATCGCCGCCGCCGGCCGGTGCCGGCTCGAACTGCTCGGCAGAACACCCGCGCCGGACGGCCCGGAGGACCCGGACACGGCCGCCGCCCGTACCCCGGCAGCACTGCGCGCGGCGCTCGCCGCCCGCGGTGGGACGAGACCGGCGGCGATCAACCAGGCCGCCGAACTCCTCCTCGCCCAGCGGGAGATCACCGCGACACTGGCGGAGCTCAGGGCGCTCGGAAGCGAAGTCCGCTACCGCTGCGTCGACTTCCGGGAGCCGGAGGCGGTGCTCCAGGCGGTGAAGGACATCCACGCCGAGCACGGCCGCCTCGACGGTGTCGTCTACGCGGCCGGGGTGATCGAGGACCGGATCATCGCCGAGAAGACCCCCGAGTCCTTCCAGCGGGTCTACGGCACGAAGGCGACCGGCGCGGGCGCCCTGCTCACCGCGCTGGAGGAACTGCCCGACGGGCCCGCGTTCAGTGTGCTGTTCGGCAGCATCTCCGGCGTCCTCGGCAACCAGGGCCAGGCTGACTACGCGGCGGCCAACGACGCGCTCCAGAGCCTCGGTTCGGCCTGGGCCGCCCGCACCGGGTACCGGACACTGACCGTGCACTGGGGGCCCTGGGCGCCCGCCGCCCGGCACGGCGGCATGGTCGGACCGGAGCTGGCCCGTGCCTACGGCCGCCGGGGCATCGGCCTGATCGATCCCGAGGAAGGCACAGCGGCCCTGCTGCGTGAACTCGCCTGGGGCGACCCGTCGACCACCGCCGTCGTCTACACCGCCTCGGGCTGGTGACGGGTTCGGTGACAGGCCCCGAGGCGGGTCCGGTGACGCACCGGGCGAAGGCTTCCGGGACGGGCCGGGAACAGGACCGGACGGCGGGTGCGGCGGGAGAGCCGGTGACGCGGCGGCAGGTTCCGGTCGCCATTGTCGGCATGGCGGTGCTGATGCCGGGGGCCCGGGATCTGGGGGCGTACTGGATCAACCTGCGGGACGGCGTGGACGCGATCGGAGAGGTGCCGCAAGGGCGTTGGGACGCCGGGTACTACCGCCCCGGCACCGCGTCCGAACCGGCCGTCGCCGACCAGGTGTACTGCCGCAGGGGCGGGTTCGTGGACACACTGGCCGAGGTCGAGGTGACCCGGTTCGGGATCATGCCCAACTCGGTGGCCGGCACCGAGCCCGACCAGCTCATCGCGCTGCACGTGGCCGCCGCGGCCCTCGCGGACGCGGGCGGCCCGGACCGGCTTCCCGACCGGCGACGCGTCGGTGTCGTTCTCGGCCGGGGCGGCTATCTCACCCCGGGCCTGGTCCGGCTCGACCAGCGGGTGCGCACGGCCGGACAACTGGTGCGCACCCTGGGCGAGTTGTTACCTGAGTTGACGAGCAGTCAACTCGACCGCGTACGAACGGCGTTCACCGACAGGCTCGGCCCGGACAGCCCCGAGTCGGTGATCGGCCTGGTGCCCAACCTGGCCGCCTCACGGGTGGCCAACCGGCTCGATCTGCGCGGCCCCGCCTACACCGTGGACGCGGCCTGCGCCTCGTCGCTGGTCGCGGTCGACCAGGCTGTGGGCGAACTCTCCTCGGGGCGCTGCGATCTGATGCTCGCCGGAGGCGTCCACCACTGCCACGACATCACCCTGTGGAGCGTCTTCTCCCAATTGCGCGCCCTCTCTCCCAGCGAGCGCATCCGCCCGTTCCACCGGGACGCCGACGGCCTCCTCGTCGGCGAGGGCACCGGGGTCGTCGTACTGAAGCGGCTGGCCGACGCCCGGCGCGACGGCGACCGGATCTACGCGGTGATCCGGGGCACCGGGGTGGCGAGCGACGGCCGGGCCGCCGGACTGGTCAGCCCCGATCCCGGCGGTCAGGCGAGTGCCGTGCGGCAGGCCTGGCTCGCCGCCGGACTCGACCCGGCCGCGCCCGGCTCGGTCGGCCTGCTGGAGGCACACGGCACCGCGACCCCGGCCGGCGACACGGCCGAACTGGCCACGCTCGGCGAGGTGTTCGGCCCGGCCGAAGGATCCGGCGGAGTCCGCGCGGTGATCGGCTCGGTGAAGTCGATGATCGGGCACACCATGCCCGCCGCCGGGGTGGCCGGACTGGTCAAGGCCGCCCTCGCGGTGCACCACGCGACGCTGCTGCCGACCCTGCACTGCGACGACCCGCATCCGGCGCTGGCCGCGACCCGCTTCCGTACGCTGGAGAAGGCCGTCCCCTGGGAGGTCTCACCCGACAACCCGGTGCGCCGGGCCGCCGTGAACGCCTTCGGCTTCGGCGGGATCAACGCGCACGTGGTGCTGGAGGAGGCACCGGCGCCCGTCACGGCGGCGCCCGCCCCGGCAACCGGACGCCCGGCCGTGCGGGTCGCCGGGCCCGAGCGGGTCCTGCTGCTCGCCGCGGACGGTCCGGAAGCGCTCGCCGCCCTGCTGGACAGGGACGACACCGCAGTACGCGCCGGCGGACTCGACCCCGCGCTTCCGCATCCGGCCGCGGGCCGGGCCCGGCTCGGCATCGTCGACCCGACCGCGAAACGGCTGGCCCTTGCCCGCCGGGCGGTCGGCCGGGGCCGCGCCTGGCACGGCCGGGGCGACGTCTGGTTCCGGCCCGGCCCCCTGCTGGGTCCCGGGCACGGCAAGCTCGTCTTCGTCTTCCCCGGCCTGGAGAGCGAGTTCTCCGCGCGCGTCGACGACGTGGCCGCGCACTTCGGACTGCCCCGGGCGGCGCCCGCGGGCCACCCCGTCGGCGACGTGGGCCGGCACGGCCTCGGCGTGGTGGCCGTCGGACGCCTTCTCGACGCGGCGCTGCGTCGCCTGGATGTCGTGCCGGACGCGGTCGCCGGGCACAGCGTCGGCGAATGGACCGCGATGACGGTGGCCGGGCTGTACTCCGGGGACGAGGTCGACGCCTTCATGGCGGGCTTCGATCCGGACACGGTGACGGTGCCGGGTCTCGCGTTCGGTGCCGTCGGCGCGCCCGCGGAGCGCGTACTGGCCGCTCTGGAACAGGAGTTCACGGGCGGCGGCCTGGTGCTCTCCCATGACAACGCGCCGGGCCAGTCGATGGTGTGCGGGCCGGACGGCGCGGTCGAGGACTTCGTCCGGTCGTTCCGGGCCCGCGGTGTGCTCGGCCAGGTGCTGCCGTTCCGGTCCGGCTTCCACACGCCGATGCTGGCGCCCTACCTCGGGCCGATCAGACAGGCGGCGCAACGGTTCCGGCTGCATCCGGCGACCGTCCCGGTGTGGTCGGGGACGACCGCGGCGCCGTTCCCCGAACCGGAGGCGGAGGTACGCGACTTGTTCGTCCGGCACCTGCTGGAACCCGTGCGCTTCAGGCAGTTGACCGAGGCCCTGTACGCGGCGGGGCACCGGGCCTTCGTCCAGATGGGCCCCGGGCAGCTCGGGTCGCTCGTGGGCGACACCCTCGGCGACCGCGACCATCTGACCGTGGCCGCGAACTCCCCCCACCGCACCGGCCTCGCCCAGTTGCGCCGGGTCACGGCCGCGCTGTGGACGGCGGGGGCGGCCGTCGCCCCGGCCCTGCCGTCCGGGCCCCGTACGGACACCACTTCAGGAGCCGGATCCGGATCGGCCGACGGCGGCGCCGGAGCCGGAGCGGGTTCCGGATCGGCCGACGGCGGCACGCTGTCGGCGCGGCCTCCCGTGCGGCTCGATCTGGACGGCGCTCTGATCTCACTCGACGGCCCGGAACTGGCCGACTTACGCGCTGAGTTGAGCGCGGCCGCCGCCCCCGCTCCGGGTGCCGCCACCCCGTACACCCCAGATGCGCTGCGTGGGCTCACCGACCGGTTCCCCGGCGCCGCCGAACTGGACGCCCTGCTGCGGGACACCGCGGACACGGCCGCAGCGCTCATCACTGCGCGGCCCGCCCGCCGGCCGGCCGCCCCTCCCCCTCCCTCCGTCCCCGCCTCTGTCCCCGTCCCCGTGCCTGTCTCCATGCCGGCTTCCAGACCCGTAGCCGAAACGCAGACGGCGGTCGGCGAGGCGGCGACGGGCCCCCTCGTACGAACCTCGGTCGTCCGCGTCTCCCCGGAGACCATGCCGTACCTGCTCGACCACTGCTTCTTCCCCCAGCGGGCCGACTGGCCGGACGTGGCCGACCGCTGGCCGGTCGTCCCGGCGACCACGATCGTGCACCACCTGATGGACGCGGCCCGGCGGGCGGAGCCGGGCAAGGTGCCGGTCGCGGTGCACGGCGCCCGGTTCGAGGAATGGCTGACGGCCACCCCCGCCGTCGACGTACAGGTCACGGCGGAGCCCGTGGCACCGGACCGTCTGGCCGTGTCCTTCGGTCCCCGGGCCCGCGCCACCGTGGAACTCGCCGGTGGCTACCCGACCCCGCCGGCCGCGCGTTGGCGGACCGACCCCGCGAGCGAACGCGCGCCCCGCCATACCGCGGCGCACCTGTACGGCGAGCGCTGGATGTTCCACGGCCCGGCGTTCCAGGGAGTCACCGAACTCACCGCGCTCGGCGAGCGGCACATCCGCGGGATCATCACCGCCCCGGCGGCGCCCGGCGCCCTGCTGGACAACGTCGGCCAGATCCTCGGCTACTGGATCATGGCGACCCGCTCCGAGCGGACGGTCGTGTTCCCGGTCGGGATGCGGGAGATGCGCTTCCACGGCCCGCACCCTGCCCCGGGGACGGAGGTGGCGTGTCTGGTGCGGATCACCTCGCTCACCGACACCGCGCTGGAGGCCGACGTACAGCTCTCGGTGGCGGGCGCGGTGTGGGCGGAGTTGCGCGGCTGGCAGGACCGCCGGTTCGACAACGATCCGCACACCCGGCCGGTGGAACGCTTCCCCGAGCGCAACACCCTGTCCGAGGCCCGTCCGGGCGGCTGGTCACTGGTGCACGAACGGTGGCCGGATCTGGCGTCGCGCGACCTGATCATGCGCAACTCGCTGGGCGGACAGGAGCGTTCGGAGTACGCCGGACACGCGCCGCGCGGCCGACGGCAGTGGCTGCTGGGCCGGATCGCGGTCAAGGACGCCGTACGGCAGTGGCTGTGGGACCACGGCGAGGGCCCCGTGTTTCCCGCGGAGCTGCGGGTGAGCAACAACGGCATGGGCCGCCCGTACGTCACCGGGGTGCACGGCCGGGAACTGCCCCCGCTGGACGTCTCTCTCGCCCACCGCGCCGAGGCGGGCGTGGCGATCGTACGGCCGCACACGCCCGCTTCCGGTCCCGGCATCGACATCGAAGAGGTCACGGCCCGCGACCCGCAGGCGATGGCGACGGTGCTCGGCGCGGACGAACTGCGGCTGCTGCGCACGCTGTGCGCCACCGGCGGCGACAGCAGCGGCGGTAGCGGCAGCGAGGCACTGTGGTTCACCCGGTTCTGGGCCGCCAAGGAGGCGGTCGCCAAGGCGGAGGGCACCGGCTTCGGCGGCCGGCCGCGCGACTTCGCCGTGCTGGAGGCGGCACCGGCCGGGGACGAGCTGATCGTCTCGGGACGCCTGGAACGCGCCTACGCGGTGCGGTGCGCGCCTGCCGCGAACCCGCCCGGACTGACCGAACGGTCCTATGTCGTGGCCTGGACCACGGGACCGATCGGACCGACGGGACACCCCCACGAGGAGGAATACACCCCATGAAAGCCACCCCCCACCCCGCGGACGCCACCCCCCGCCCTGTCGAAGCGGACCAGGTCTTCGCCGACATCGCCGAACTGCTCGCCCGGCTCCTTGAGGACGAGTACGGCCTCGACGACGTCGAGATCGGCATGGCGACCACGTTCAACCGCGATCTGGAGCTGGAGAGCATCGACCTGGTGACGCTGTCGGGGCTGTTGGAGGAGCGGTACGGCGGGCGGGTCAACTTCGCCGAGTTCCTGGCCGGGATGGAGTTCGACGAGATCATCGGGCTCACCGTGGGGCAGCTCGTCGCCCACGTCGTGACCAGCCTGAAGGCGGCGGAGGCGAGCTGACGCATGGCGATGGTCGACACCGGTGGACTCCGGTTGCACGTACAGCGGCTCGGCCCCCGGGACGGCCGGGCGGCCACCGCGACCGCGGTGCTGATCCACGGTCTGCTCACCGACAGTCTGGCCAGCTACTACTTCACCGTGGCGCCCGCCTTCGCGGCGGCGGGCCTCGACGTCGTCATGTACGACCTGCGGGGGCACGGTCGCAGCGAACGCCCGCCCGACGGCTACACCCTGGACCACAACATCGACGACCTCCGGGCGCTCCTTGACCGGCTGGCGGTGACCGGACCGGTGCACCTGGTCGGCAACTCCTACGGCGGCACGATCGCCTTCGGCTTCGCGGCCCGCCACCCGGAGCGTGCGGCCAGCGTGTCCCTGATCGAGTCCGAACCGGCCACCGCCGCCTGGGCGTCGAAGCTCGGCGGCATCCTCGACCGGGTGATGGCCCAACTGGCGCACAACGAGCTCGACGCCCTCGCCTGGATCACGGCGAACCGTGGCCACAACACAGCCCGGCTGGCCCGGGGCGCGGCCCGGCTCGCCCGGGACACCACCCTCGGACAGGACATCCCGGCCAGCGACGTTCTGACGGATGATCAGGTCGCCGCGATGCGCCGTCCCGTGCTCGGCGTGTACGGGGGTGACTCCGACCTCGCCGAACTCGCGCCCTGGTTGGGGTCGTTGCTGCCGGACTGCCGGACGGTGGTGATCCCTGGGCACGAGCACTCGGTGCTGGTGGAGGCGGCCGGGATCGTGGGCGGTCACATCCTGGCTCTGATCCAGGGGACTTCGGCGGTCCGGAGCGTGGGGGCCGAGGCCCGGTGAGCGGATTCCTGTTCGTGGTACCGCCGTTGGTCGGGCACATCAACCCGGCCGTCGGGGTCGCCGACCTGCTGCTCGCGCGCGGGCACCGGGTGGCGTGGGCCTGCGCCGACCCCGGTCTCGTGGGACACCTCGCGGGTGACCGGGCCCCGGTTTTCCCGTGCGCCGGGCCGGTACCGGGGGTGGGCGAGGCGCGGCGGCCGCCCGACCTGCGGGGGCCGGAGGCGCTGAAGTTCCTGTGGGAGTGGTATCTGCTGCCGCTGGCCGAGGCCATGGCGCCGGGGGTACGGGCGGCGGTCGAGACGTTCCGTCCGGACGTGGTCGTCGCCGACCAGCAGGCGTTCTCGGGCGGTCTGGTCGCCGAGCGGGCGGGGCTGCCGTGGGCCACCTCGGCGACCACCTCGGCCGAGTTCGCCGACCCGCTGGCCGGGCTGCCGAGGGTCACGGAGTGGCTGGCGGAGCGCCTGGCGGGCCTGCGCGGGTCTATCGGGGATCCGGCGGGCGACACCGATCCGCGGTTCTCGCCGCATCTGGTGCTGGCGTTCAGCACGGTGGAGCTGGCCGGTCCGCCGGCCGCCGCGCGGGGCGGCCCGATCCGCTGGGTCGGCCCCTCGATCACGGCCAGACCGGCCGCGGCCGGCTTCCCCTGGGACTGGTTCGACCCGGGCCGGGCCACGGTGCTGGTGACCCTCGGCACCGCGAACGCGGACGCCGGCGGGCGCTTCCTCGCCGTCTGCCGGGAGTCCCTGCGCGCACGGGCCGACCGCGTGCAGGGGGTCGTCGTCGACCCGGGGAACACGCTGGGCGCGGACGCCGCCTCGTCACGGGGCGACATCCCGTCCCCGGACGGCACCGGTGCTCCGTACGGCTCCAGGGCTCCGTACGGCGCTCACCCCTCGCCCGGCCACGACAAGGACCTGCTGGTCCTGCCCTCCGTACCTCAACTCGCCCTCCTCGAAAGGGTCGACGCCGTGGTCTGCCATGCCGGTCACAACACCGTGTGCGAGGCGCTGTGGCATGGGGTTCCGCTCGTGGTGGCGCCCATCCGCGACGATCAGCCGGTGGTGGCCGGGCAGGTGGTGGACGCGGGGGCGGGTGTCCGGGTCAGGTTCGGCCGGGTGACCGCCGCCAAGCTGGGCGCCGCGCTCGACGCCGTACTGCACGAACCCGGGCACCGCGCGGCCGCCGAGCGGATCGGTGCCGCGTTCCGCGCGGCCGGCGGTGCGACGGCGGCGGCGGACAGTCTCGAACAACTCGCCTGGGAGTACCGATGAGTGAGCAGACGAGCCGACCGACCGGGCAAGCCGCCGAGCCGTCGTCCGGGAAGGATGCCGGCGAACCGGTCAGGCAGGCGCCCGAGCAGCCGACCGGGCCCGACGCCGGGGAACCGGCCGGGCAGGACGCCAGAGAACCGGCAGGACTGGACGCCAGGAAACCGACCGGGCATGCGCCCGAGCAGCCGACCGGGCAAGCCGCCGAGCCGTCGTCCGGGAAGGATGCCAGGGAACCGGCCGGCGAGCCCAGCCGTGCCGAGCGGGTGGCCGGGCTGCGCCCCGGTTACCTGGCCGATCTGGCCGAGGGCACGGGACGCTTCTTCGAGCCGCCGCGCACCACCTGCCCCTGGTGCGGCTCCGGCCGCCTGACCACCCGTCTGCGCACCACCGACCTGCTCCAGCACAAGCCGGGCCGGTTCCTCCTCGACCGGTGCGACGCCTGCGGGCACGTCTTCCAGAACCCGCGGCTGAGCGAGGCCGGGCTGGAGTTCTACTACCGCGACTTCTACGACGGGCTCGGCGAGAAGAGACTCGGCGACACCTTCGGCGGCCGCACCAGGATGTACCGCGACCGCGCCGAGTCGATGCTGCCGTACGACTCCGTCCCGAAGAACTGGCTCGACGTCGGCACCGGGCACGGCCACTTCTGCGCGACCGCCCGCGAGGTGCTGCCCGGCACCGCGTTCGACGGTCTCGACTTCACGGACGGCGTCGAACTCGCCGCCCGCGAGGGCAGGGTGGAGCACGGCTACCGCGGCGCCTTCCCCGACCTGGCACCGGAACTCGCCGCCCGCTACGACGTGGTGAGCATGTTCCACTACCTGGAGCACAGCACCGACCCCGACCGTGAACTGAGGGCGGCGTGGCAGGCGGTGCGGCCCGGCGGCCATCTGCTCATCGAGGTCCCGGACCCCCAGAGCCGCTACGCCCGGCTGCTGGGCCGCTGGTGGCTGCCCTGGCTCCAGCCGCAGCACCTGCACTTCGTGCCGGTCGCCAATCTGCGCCACCGCCTGGCGGAGCTGGGGTTCACGGTGGTGGCGCAGCAGCATGCCGAGCCGCACGACCCGGTGGACCTGCTCGCCGCCGTCTGGCTGGCGCTGGACCACGCCGCTCCGCGCGAGGACGCGCCCTGGCTGCCGAGGGCGCCGGGCGCGCTGCGCCGGGCCGGGCGTACGGCCCTGCTCCTCGCGGGGATCCCGGTCCTGGTCCTGGCCACGCTGCTGGACCGGTTTGCGGTCCGCCCGCTCGCGCACCGGCTCGGCGTGTCCAACGCCTACCGCCTGGTGGCCCGCCGGGACTGACCGCGCACCCGCCCCGGAGCCGAAGTGGGACCACCGGGAGCAAGGGAACACTTTCGGCCAAGCAGGTCCCGGCGGCGACCAGAGGGGCGGCGGCCCATGATCAACAGGAGGACATCGGAAATGTCCGGGTTTGCGCGCAATTAGCCGTTGAATTTTGGATGATTTCGGCTGTGATTGACCGTTCCGTTGATCATTTTCGGTCAGTTCACGTTATTACTGGCGAGGAACATAAATTCGAGATGTGCCAGTATTCGAGCCAACGGGGACGGTGCTGGGAGACCGGATATCCGGTACCGGCAGGGCGGCATGCTGACCACATGCCGCAGTGACCCCGTGCCAGTAGGGGGAGTCGGGTGCGTTCGATGTTCGAAGCACCGGCATAGGCGGCACCGTTCCGTGCCGCCAGTATTCCTTCCTTCTTCTACGGCCCGGCATGCGCCGGGCATCGAGAAAGCCTGCTCGGAATCCGACAGGCACAAGGAGAGAAGATGAAGAAGCTGTTCGTCGCGGCCGGCATCACCATGGGTGGCGTCGCGGCCGCGCTCAGCGTGCAGGGCACCGCGCAGGCCGCCGCACCGCAGGCGGATTCCGCTCCGGCGGTCGTCCGGCCGGACGTCGAGAGGGCACCCGCGGGCTTCGGCAGCCTTCTGGGCAAGGTCGTGGGCAAGGCCGCGGTGCACGGTCGTGCGGCGTGCCCGCACGTGGCGAAGGCGGCCGGTCAGGTGGCCAACGACTTCTTCGGGACTCACGTGGCGCCCGCCAAGGGTGTCGACGGCGTCGAGGCGGTCGACACGGTCTTCGACAAGTGACCGAGCATGTCGTACTCAGGAGGGCGGTCCTCATTGCCGGGGCCGCCCTCCTGGGCGCCTACCTGTCCGTCGCCGCGCTGACCCAGACACCCCTGAATCCCGTCAAGCTGCGCTACTACGACGAGATGAACGCGGTGACGGAACCCTATCTGTCGCAGAACTGGATGCTTTTCGCCCCGGACCCTCTGTCGGACGACCGCGGCATTGTCGCCCGTGCCAGGTGCGCGAACGGCAAGGCCACCGATTTCTACGACGTGTCCCGCCCATACGTGACCAGAGTCCAGCACGACCGGTTCTTCCCGTCTCGCATCAACCGGCTGGTCAGCGGGACCATCACGCAGATGGACAGTCCCGATCCGGTTCTGACCCGGCTCAGGAACAAGGAAGCGGAGAAGAAGAAGCGACCGGTTCCTCTGCTTCCCTACGAGAAGACTTCGCGAGATCAGGCGGAGATCTTCCTGGCGCGCTACTCGCTGTCCCAGTTGCGGAACGTGTGCGACGGGTCTCCCTCCGCCGTGCAGGTGCGCATGTACGTGCACGAGCTCCCTTCGTGGTCGCGGCGAAAGGATCCGTCCGCCAACGGCACGATCAGCTTCGAGGATCTGAAATGGCGGAATGCGGAGGACGTCACATGAGGAAGGTCGTCTCCACCATCGACAGGTGGAGTTCGGTGCCGATCGGAGCCGTCGGCGTCTCCGGAACCCGTGCCCTCCTCGGGTTCGTCGGCCTGATGTTCTACGTCAGCCAGTACGCCGACCGGGACTATCTCTTCGGCCCTGACGCCGTTCTCCCCTGGCGCGAATTCGTTGAACAGGTCCACGGCAACGGCTCTTTCAGTCTCTACACATGGAGTTCCTCGGAAGCGTGGTTCCAACTGGTCTTCCACCTGGGCCTGATCACCGCTCTGATGGTCACCCTGGGCATAGGCGGCAGGGCCGGACTCGCCTTGCACTGGGTTTTCCTGTGGTCTCTCTACGAACGTCAGCCGGTCCTGCTCGACGGTGGCGACAACCTCGCCTACCTGGTGCTCCCGATGCTCCTGGCCACCCGCTGCTACGACCGCTTCTCCTTCTCCTCCGGTCGCGTGGAAAGACTCGGCCGGCGCCTGCCGACGCAGGTGCGTTCGTTGGCGACGCCTCTGCACAATCTCGGTGTCGTGGCGATCGCGTCGCAGATGTGCCTGGTGTACGTCGTCAGTGGTCTGTACAAGGTCCAGGGACAGATGTGGCAGGACGGAACCGCCCTGTTCTATGTGCTCCGGGTTCCGGAGTTCACGTTCCCCGGAGTCTCGAACCTCATCTATCACAACGATTTCATGGTGGTGGCCGGGACGTACACGACCGTCATGTTCCTCGTCTACTTCCCTCTCGGAGTGCTGGTCCCCGCACTCCGGCCCTGGGCCGCCGCCATGTCGATCGGCTTCCACGTCGCCATCGGTCTGTGCATGGGCCTGACGGGATTCGCGCTGACGATGATCGCCTGCGACCTCGTCTTCCTCGACAGGGAACTCGGCCGGGCCGTTTCCACCGTGTCCAAGCTGGCCGCCCGGCTGGGCCGGCGAGCCGGGAAGGAGAAGGCTGCGGGCGAAACCGCTGCCGAAGTCACGCTCGCGGAGGAGCCGGTGTAGCGTTCCCGGCGCCTTCGGCCGGAAGGCCGCAGTTCGATGCCGGGCGCCGTGCAGGCTCGCGGATGCGGCATTCCACCAAGGTGACATGGACAAAGGAGAGACAGACAGGCGATGGAAGCGAACCCGGCCCTCCCGTCCCACAACGACGGCACCACGGTGGGACTGTTCTGGGTCTCGGCCGACGGCGTGTACGTCGGCACCCCGGCCACGGCACCGGCTCCGTGCGTGGTGCTCGAGGCCTCTGGGCCCCGCGTTACCGGTCCGCACGCACATGACTGGGCGTGGTCCGGCATAGCGGGTCTGGAGGTCACCGAAGTCCCCGTCCGCTCCACCGTACGACGCTGGACGACCCACGCCGTGACCTTCGCCGCCGCGGCCCTGGACGCCTGGGTGCCGAGCAGTCCCACCGAGATGACCGTGTCCATCACCGCACCCGAGGGCACGGTCCTGACGCCTGCCCACTCCAGCGCCGCCGTCGCCTACTCCGCGCTCGAGGTCGATCTCTCCCGCCGACTGATCGGCCGCTTCATACGGGGCACCGTCACTCCCGCCGTCATGACCGAGTGGTGGGTGCGGACTCGGCCGACCAGAATTCTCCGGTCGCGCGAACGGGAGGCTCTGCTCAGAGCCTGGCTCGCGTCGGACTGAACGGGCGCACGTCCACTCGCAGAGCGGCGGCAGCGCGCCCGTCCACTCGCAGACCGGCGGCAGCGCGTCGGCCCGAACACACGACGGGAGACCATCATGATCCGAGTTCCCACCTGCGTACTCAGCAGCTTTCAGGCACCCCAGATCTCTCACGGCCACGACCCCGGCCTGTTCACACAGATCGGTTCGCTGACCAAGCCGCTCACCGCGACCGTCCTGACCGCCTTGGCCGACGACGGAGTCCTGAGCCTCGACGACCCGCTGGAGCTGTTCCTGCCGGCGCCCGGCGGCACGGGAATCACCCTGCGCCAACTTGCCGACCACACCTCGGGCCTTCCCCGCATGCCTCCCGGCATCAGCGGGCGCGATCCCTACGTGGCTTTCGACGCCGACGGACTGGACTCGGTCGTACGAAACCTCGACACCCTGCTCACCGCCCCCGCGGGGACGGCCGAGGAGTACTCCAACCTCGGCTACGCGCTCCTGGGCGCGGCCCTGGTCGCAGCCACGCGCACCCCGTACGAGGAACTGCTGCACCGCCATCTCCTCGACCCGCTCGGCATCGTCGATGTCGCCGTCGATCCGCCGTCCGGCAGGCGGCTGTGCCGCACAGGGTTGTTCGGCCGGTCTCGCCGGACCTGGACCATGGACGGCGCGATCCTTCCCGCCGGCGGGCTGTGGGCCACTCCCCGGGCCGCCGCCCGCCTTCTCACCGACCTGCTCGTCGACCGCAGGCTGGGTGAACCGGCTCCGGCCTGGCAGAAGGCGGGAAGCCTTCTGTGGCACAACGGCGCGACAGGCGGCGCGTCCGTCTTCGCGGGAGCCGCACCGCAGGGCTGGATTCTTGTTCACCGTCTGTCCGGTCGAAGCGCCGTGACGGACAAGATGGCCCTGGACACGCTCAGACGGTTCATAGGGCCGGGTCCTGACGCCGGGGCGGACGGACGAGGAGCCGCCGCAACGGGACATGTCTCCTGAGCCGTCGGGCCCCCTCGCATCCGGTCGGGAGCGGGCGAAAACCGTCCCTGCCGGATCACATGCCGCTCAGCCGGCCGAGGTTGCGGTCGGCCATCCGATCGTGACCGCTTCGCGATGGCAGACGGGCGGACCGGGTGCCGCACGGGTCAGTCGTCCTTGCGGTCCAGGACGCGTCGGGCGGCCTCCGCCTCCGCCGCGGGCGGCGACAACTCGTCGGGCGTGTCGGGTTCGGCGTCCGCCTCCGACTCGCGCGGCGAAGTGAGACCCGTCATCCGGGGCCCGAGGCAGCCAACTGCTCTGCTGTGCAGCCCTTCCGGGAAAGCAGCACAGGTGACAGACGATCAAAATGGAAACCTGTCAGGAGGTTCGTCCATGCGACCGAGGGGCGGTTCGGGGAGGCCTGTAGCGTGGCTGGGAGTTCATCTGTCCGGCGTTTTCCGGGCGGCGACCACGGACGACCGGGCGAGAGAGACGGAGCGGGAATGTTCAACAAGAAGGAAGCGCATCTGATCGCGCTCAGCGATCTCGGCGACGCGCGGGACGCGGTGAGCCGGGCGCTGTCGGACGCTCCCGCCGACGAGGCTCCCGGGCTGCGGCGCGCTGCGCGGATCCTGGACGAACTGGCGGAGCGGGGCGAGGAGCCGCGGGTGCGGTGGGCCCGGGGAATCCTGGAGCGCGACGGCGTGGACCCCGTCACCCACGAGGTGGCCGCCGTACGGGCCCTGCGCCAGGAACTGCCGGGCCTGAGCCTGCTGGCCGCCACCCAGCTGGCCCGAGAGGCGAAACTCTCCCAGCAGGCATGACGCCCGCCGGTCGCAGGTGACGCGCGCTCAGGGTCGGCGTCCATCGACTCACTCAGGCGCGTGAGAGCCCCGCCGAGATCCACTCCCGGCGGGGCTCTCCCATGCTCCGACATGCCTGAACGGAAACTACTTGCCATACTGGAAAGTAGATGTCAGCATGGAATCAGTAAGCACGCCTGTCGTACGGAATCCGGAGAACCCGTGAACAGCTCAGGTCCGATGGGCCCCAGTGCCGAGTCCGCCGCGGCACTGGGCGCCGCACGGGCCGCCGAGAACGCGGCACGGCGGTCGGCGTTGTCCCTGCCGGCCTGGTATCCCGCCGTCCACGGCCTGTTGCTCGCCGTGGCCATGACCGGCTTCGGTCTGGCGTCGGCACAGCCCCGATGGCAGGGCTGGATCCTCGCGGCAGCACTGCTCTGCGCGGGCGCGTTCCTCGTGGTGACCTGGAGGGTGCAGCGCACCACCGGAGTCGCACCGTGGTTCGCCCGGCGCCAGCGCGGGACCGCGTGGCACGCGTGGATCCTGCCCGCGATCCCCTTCGCCGCGGGCTTGGCGGGAGCCCTCCTCTACGGTGGAGCCGGAGCGTTCACCGGTTTCGGCGTGGTGGCGGGCGCGGTGTCCTGGATGCAGGCCGGCCGCGCGCGCGTCGCTGCCCGGGAGGCGTCGTGACCGACACGGGCCCGCCCGGCCTGGACAAGGAGATCCACCACCCGACCCGGCTGACGGTGGCCGCGTTCCTCTCCGGTTGCGCCGAGGCCGAGTTCAGCACGGTGCGGGACTACTGCGGGGTCACCGACTCCGTACTGAGCAAGACGGTCGCCGCGCTGGAGAAGGCCGGTTATGTGAGCGTCCGCAAGGGCTACTTCGGCAAGCGGCCCCGCACCTGGGTCGCTCTCAACCTGACCGGCCGCAAGGCGCTCGCCGCGCACCTGGCCGCCCTGGAGGCGCTGGCCGGAGCCGCCCGCCGGGCCGGAGCCGAGGTGCCGGGCGCCGGTGGTGCCGACGGGACGCACACCTAGAAGTACCGTCGGGCCCCGCCGAGGCGGAGGCGCCGACACCGCCTCCTCGCCCTGCCTGGCGGCGCGAGATCGCCCGAACGCGGCGGCGTGCGCTACGGGCGGCGGTGCGGGTGATCGGTATCGTCGCGCCGGACGGCACCTGTCGGCACACCTCGTCCGGCGCACGGCGGCCCGAGCGGAGGAGGACGCCATGACCGATCCCCGGAACGGGGCCGCGACGGACGACGGAGCGGAATCGCGGGGGCCCGGAGGACATGGCCCGAGTGCGCACGACACGGTACGTCTCGCGGTGGTGATCGGCGCTCTCGGCGTGGTCTTCGGCGACATCGGGACCAGCCCGATCTACACCCTCCAGACCGTGTTCAACCCGAGCGACCCGCATCCGGTCCCCGTCTCCACGGACAACGTGTACGGCGTGGTGTCGCTCGTGTTCTGGTCCGTGATGACCATCGTGACGGTCACCTACGTGCTGCTGGCGATGCGCGCCGACAACGACGGCGAGGGCGGCATCATGGCACTGATCACGCTCGTACGGCGGT
Organism: Streptomyces sp. NPDC015532; assembly: GCF_043078065.1. Taxonomy (NCBI): domain Bacteria; kingdom Bacillati; phylum Actinomycetota; class Actinomycetes; order Kitasatosporales; family Streptomycetaceae; genus Streptomyces; species Streptomyces sp. NPDC015532. The sequence continues at coordinate 120,927 of NZ_JBIBSY010000013.1, forward strand.
GGGGCTCGCGGCGTGGGCGGCGGACCACGGCCGTCCTGGCCGCGCTCGGCGTCTTCGGCGCCTCCCTGTTCTTCGGCGACAGCATGATCACTCCGGCGATCTCGGTACTGTCCGCGGTCGAGGGGCTCAAGGTCGTCCAGCCGTCGCTGGAGAGCGCGGTCGTGCCGATCACCGCGGTCATCATCGTCCTGCTGTTCCTGGTGCAGCGCAGAGGGACCGCGGCCGTGGGCCGGGTGTTCGGGCCGGTCATGATCACCTGGTTCGTGGTCATCGGCGCCTGTGGCGTGGACGGCATCATCGACCACCCGGCGATCCTCAGGGCGCTGTCGCCCACGTACGCCCTGGGTTTCCTGTTCGGCCATTTCGGCACCGCCTTCTTCGCCCTCGCCGCGGTCGTGCTCTCGGTCACCGGCGCGGAAGCGCTCTACGCGGACATGGGGCACTTCGGCCGCCGGGCCATCACCCGCGGCTGGATGTTCCTCGTGCTTCCCGCGTGCGTGCTCAGCTACTTCGGCCAGGGCGCGCTGATCCTGGCCGATACCCGCAACATCAGCAGCCCCTTCTTCCTGCTGGTGCCCGACTGGGGCAGATGGCCGATGGTCCTGCTGGCCACGGCCGCCACGGTGATCGCCTCGCAGGCCGTGATCACCGGCGCGTACTCGGTCACCTCCCAGGCCGCCCAGCTCGGCTACCTGCCGCGGCTGCGCATCGCGCACACCTCCGAGTCCACCATCGGCCAGATCTACGTCCCCTGGATCAACTGGCTGCTGATGGTCTCGGTCCTCACCCTGGTGTTCGCCTTCCGCAGTTCCACGGCTCTGGCCTTCGCGTTCGGCATGGCGGTCACCGGCACCATCACGATCACCACGCTTTTGTTCTTCTACGTCGCACGGGCCAAGTGGGGCACACCCGTATGGCTCGTCGCGATCGGCGCGAGTGTGCTGCTCTTCGTGGACCTGCTGTTCGTGGCGGCCAACCTGACGAAGCTCGTCCACGGCGCCTGGCTGCCGCTCCTGATCGGCCTCACCGTGTTCACCGTCATGACCACCTGGCAGCGCGGACGCGAGATCGTCACCACGGAACGCGTACGGCAGGAGGGCCCGCTGCCCGACTTCGTCGAGCGCCTGCGCAGCGGTGAGTTGTCGACGCTCCGCGTCCCCGGGACGGCCGTCTTCCTCAACCGGGGCAAACAGACGACTCCCCTCGCCATGCGGGCCAACGTCGAGCACAACCACGTGCGGCACGACCACGTCGTGATCCTGGCCATCGAGACCGAGCCGGTGCCCCGCGTACCGGCCGAGCAGCGGATCGTGGTCGACGATCTCGGCTACGGCGACGACGGCATCATCCACGTCACCGCACGCTTCGGCTACATGGAGACGCCGGACGTGCCCAGCACCCTGGCCATGCTCGACCCGGACAGGACCGAAGGGCCGCTGGAGCTCGACCGGGCGTCCTACTTCCTGTCGACGATCGAGCTGCGGCGGGGCAAGGCGCCGACGATGGCCCCCTGGCGCAAGCGGCTGTTCATCGCCGCCTCCCACATCACCGCGGACGCCGCCGAGTACTTCGGTCTCCCCCGGGCCCACACGGTGATCATGGGCTCGCAGATCGACGTGTAGCGGCGCGCCGGCCGGCGTCGGTGGCGCGCCGCTCGTGCGGCATCCGGGCACGAAAGCCCGGACGGGCTGGTCGGCGAGGGAGGGTGGACCGGCCCGTCCGGAGATCAGCGGCCGGTCACAGGCCCACGTCGCGGCGGCGGATGTCGTCCAGGGATTCCCTCCGGATGGCCGGGGCCGTCGTCCAGCGCGACGAACACACCGAACCGTTCGATCGCTGTGACGGTGCCGGAAAGGAAGTCGCCGCGGTGCAGCGATTCCAGGAATGCCCAGAGTTCTGGGTTCTCAGACGGTCCACCCATCATGCTCCCAGCGTTTCACGTCCCGGTCCCGCTCCTCATCCATCTCTGCGGCTGTGTTCAGGCTGGTCCGTAGAGGGCGCTGTCAGCCTTGCTGATCAGTGCCCAGTAGCGGTCGCCGTAAGACCAGTGCCACCACTCGCTGGGGTAGTTGACGAAGCCGGCCCCGCCCATGGCTCGGGCAAGGATGTCGCGATGGCGACGCGCTTGATGTGATAGCCCCGAGGCATCCAGCGGACAGTACTTCTCGTCTCCGGTGCGGTGGCCGTTCACAGCGCCCCCCATGTCCAGCTCGACGCCGTCGGCATCGACGAGCGTCAGATCGAGGGCCGCGCCGGCACAGTGTGGCGCCACCTCGACCGGAGAGACGAAGGCACTGGCCTGGCGCCGCAGGTCGACGGGGTCGGTGATGCCGGAGCGGCGTAGGCGCTCCTCGTAGAGGGCGAACCGCCGTGTCTGTTCGGCGCGGCTGCGATGCCCTTCCACGACGAGGAACTTGAGGCCGTCGGGCAGCAGCTCCGATGCCGAGCACAAACGTTCAAGCACCCCGGTCCTGACCCGGCCGTATGCTCCTGCCTCGTCTCGCTCCCGGGGGTCCAGCACAATCGCCGGGACCGAGGCCATCTCCGCGAGAGGTTCACCGCAGTCCTGCACCGGGATGTTGATCACCTTGGGATCACTCAGCACGATCATGGCACCTGAGCCTAGGAGATCGTCCCGGTCGGCGTGCAGGTCACCTTCCACGCTCCGGTCCGTAGGACTCCTGGGTGTGGTGGCCCGGTCCTGTCGGCGGGTACTCCGGCTGAACGGGGCCCGGGTGGAAGGGACGGTCCGGGTCCAGGGCCTCGTGGACGGTGGTCAGGATGGCCTCGGTGTCGGCGCCCAGCGCGCGGGCGGAGGAGATGAAGTCGCGTGCGAGGGTGGCGAGCTGGGAGGCGTCGGGGTGGGTCGGGCCGGCCGGGGGCGCCGCGACCCGGGAGCCCGCCCCGCGTCGGGTGCGGATCAGCTCGGCGGCCTCCAGCTCGCGGTAGGCGCGGGCCACGGTGCCCGGTGCGAGGCCGAGGTCCGTGGCCAACTGGCGCACGGTCGGCAGACGGTCGCCCTCGGCCAGCCGTCCGGTGAGGATCAGCGCGCCGAGCTGGGCGCGGATCTGCGCGTACGGTGGCACCTGGCTGGTGGTGTCGACGCGGACGACGGGCTCATGCATGGTCGGGTGACTCCTCCGCCGCATGGTCGTTGACGGCCCGGGGTGCCACCAACGTGACCAGGGACCAGACGACGGTGAACAGGTTCAGCAGGGCCAGCGGGTAGAACACCCAGAAGGTGAGCGCGCCCACCGCGCCGGCGCAGCCCGTATCCGTCAACGAGATGGAGACCATCAGCACGGCGTACAGCTGCTGGCTCGACACCAGGAGGCCCCAGGCTCCGGTCACCGCCCACGCGCGGTCGCGACGCTGCTGCTCCATGCCCGGTCCGTGGGCGATGCGCCGCAGGGCCCACACACAGGTGGGGGTGGCTATGGCGAGCGCGCCGAACGTCGGCAGGCTGTAGTACAGACCGGGCCAGGGACCCAGGGACGTCCGCATCCCGTTGCAGGTGACGGCGATGACCTTCCCCGTACGGAAGACGCGGTCGGGATCCACGGAGGCGGTGACGGCCGTGATCGCCAGCAGCACGGTGAGGGAGAGCCCCTGAAGGGCGATCAGGGGGCCCATGCGCGGCGGCACATGGTCTCTGACCAGGCGCGGGGAGAGACTCGCGGTGCGTACCGCGTTCTGAGGGACCAGGGTCAGCGCGTCGGCGAGAAGGACGCCCGCCACCGCGCAGAGGCCGAAAGCCGTGATGCAGAACACGACGCGCTGCTCGAACTCGATGTGCCCCAGCGTGGACACCGCCTGTGCGGCGATGATGCCGATGGCCAGGCCGGACCAGCGGGCGTAGTGGTCCGCGTGATCGAGGAAGCGGCTCTGGAGCGGGGCGGCATCGAGCATGGAGGGATCCCCTCAGGTCATCTTGTACCAAGCGGCGAGTACAAGATGCCGCACGAAGAAAACTTGTGTCAAACCATCGATACAAGACGAGGCAATGATGGCAGTTTTGCCCCTGTCACGACGCATATTTCGCCGTAACGGCCCCGGCAGGGGATCCGGGCCATAGATTCACGTCCCGGCCGCGGAGCACCGGCAGGATCCGGCACGCGGGCAGACGGCGGTCAGGGCATGGGACAACGGGGGAACGGCTGTGCGCGCACGAGGGTTGTGGATCGGTCTTGTGGCTCTGGCCACCGCAGCGGCCGGATGCGCGGCGGGAACTTCCGATACGCAGGAGAGTGCCTCCCCACCGGCGTCATCGGCTGCCGGTGCGGGGGGAACGGCCGCCTCGCCACGTCCGACCCGTCAGCAACAGGCCGCACGTGCCATCGGCCGGGCCATGATCAGCCGTTCCGTGACCGCCTTCGACATCGAGGCACGCCATACGAGCGACCCCGCCCAGTTCCACGGCCAAGGCCGCATCGGCATGTCCTCCGACGGCACGAAGGCCGCAGCGACCCATGTCCTGTACGAGCCCGGCGAGGACCCGTGGTATCCCCCGGACGTCGTGGTGATCGGAAACCACGCCTGGGTGACTCCGGACGGCTCCTCCGGCGCCGCCGCGGCCACCTACGGGCCGACCACCTATGTCGGCGATGCCGGCGCCGCGACGGACGACCTCAACGTCAGCAACGCCCTGCAGACTCGCTGGCTGGCGTCGCCGGAACATCTCGCGGCGCTGCTGGAGCACGCCGATCACTACCGCGAGACCGATCGCGCCGGACGGGTCATCACCGGCCGCGTCCCCCTCCCGGCCCTGGCGTCCGACCCGGCCGGAGCCTTCTTCTACCGCCCCTACGCCCAGGCGAGCCCGGGCGAGGAAGTCGCCTTCACCCTCGTCACCAGCCTCAACTACCTGCCGGTGTCCGTGGCGTTGACCGTCCCCGTCCGCCACGACGAAGGGGACCACCTGTCCCGGTTCACCTCCGACCCCTTCTCGGTGACGTACCGCGACTGGGCCGAGGGCCAACCCATCACCGCCCCCAAGCCTTCCCCCTCACCCCAGTGGGGCGGCTTGCCGTCCCAGGCCGACAGCACCACCGTCCAGCCCTCCGCCTGAACACGGCGTTCATCACACCGTCGGCATCGCCTCCGGGGCTCACGCGGCGGTGGCGTCGGCCTCCATGGTCATGCGGGCCACGTGGAGCGCGAGGTAGGAGACCTCGTCCTCGCTCAGGCGCCGTCCCAGACGCAGCTCGACGATCGTCGCCAACTGCTGCGCCGTGCGGGTCGCCTCGGGGTAGTACTGGCGGATGCCCTTCCCGATCGTGGACTCGTGGCCCGTGAGCTGCCGGTGCTGCTGGATCCGTACGAAGAGATAGCGCACGTGGGTGATGAACCGCGCCACGTTCATGGACTCGTGGGAGACGTCGAGCCCGTACCGCTCCCGCAGGACGGCGAGCATCTGCTGGATGACCCCGGTCATCGTGTACGTGAAGGACAGATCGCCCGAGACGAAGCCCGCGTTGACCAGGTGCAGCGCGAGCGGGGTCGCCTCGGAGGCCTCCAGTCGCGGGCTCACGTGCTCGTTGATGGCCTGGAGCAGAAGCTGCGCCTGGGCGTACTCGGTGGCGTACAGGGTCTGCACCTCGGCGCGCAGCGGGTACTCGATGACGATGCCCTGCGCGGCCCGGTCCAGCGCGCCGGCGACGTGGTCGGCGACGGCGATGGCGAGGGTGGGGCGAGTGGACTCGCGCCCCTCGATGCCGACGTCACCGAGGGCGGTCACGACGGCCTCCAGGACCTCCTCGCTGATGAGGGCGAGGGCCTCGGCCAGATGGTCGGGATCGGCCGCGGGGCCCAAGGCGCGGTCGTCGGCCGGGACGAAGACCCGCTCGATCAGCGCGGGGTCGACGGGCTTGCCCTGGTGGGAGCTGAAGCCGATGCCGCGCCCGGTGAGGATGACCGGCTGGTCCTTCTCGTCGCTCGCGAGGACCACATTGTTGTTGAGGACACGCAGAGCCTTCACCGGCGGCCCTCCTTTCCGTCCGTTTTCCCATCCTCCCCCGAACCGGCGCGGCGCGTGCACGCGTCCCCTCCCGGGAGGGGGCGTGCACGCGCCGGACCGGATCAGTCGCGGCTGGTCACCGCCGTACGGTCACCACAGGGGCGCCCGCGGCGACGTCCTGCCCCGTGTGCGGCTCGACCGAGGCCATGTCCGCGGTGTTCAGGACGGTCATCAGGGTGACGGTCGGGTACCCCGCGGCGCGCACGGCGCCGAGGTCGACCTCGGCGAGGAGGTCGCCGGCGGAGATCTTCCGGCCCGCCTCGACGCGCACGTCGAAGCCCTTCCCGTTCATCTTCACCGTGTCGATGCCGATGTGGACGAGCACCTCGGTGCCGTCGGCGGTGCGGATGCCGAAGGCGTGGCCCGTGTCGGCGACGGTGATCAGTTCACCGTCGACCGGGGCGACGACGTGGCCGTCGGCCGGTTCGATGCCCACGCCCTCGCCGAGCGCGCGGGAGGCGAAGACCGGGTCCTCGACCTCGCCGAGGCCGACCACACGACCCGCGACGGGGGCCGCGAGTTCGAGACCCTTCCCGGCGGCGGGAGCCTCGGCCGCGACGGCGTCCGCGGAAGCCGGACCACCGGCGGCGACGGAGCCGGTGGAAGCCTGACCACGGGTGGTGGCCACGGCGCCGGCGGCGACGAGCTCGCGGTCCTCGGCCGGCACGGTCACGGCCGGGGCGGCCACCTCGCCGCGCGCGGCGGCCTCGGCGGCGTCGCGCTCGCCGTTGACCTGGGCGCGCTCCTCCTTGGTGCGGTAGTCGGAGAAGTACACGAGCGCCATCGAGGTGAAGAAGGCCGCCGAGATCGCGATGATGTACTTGATCATCGGGTCGAAGACCGGGATGGTCAGCAGCGAGGTGAAGGCGAAGGCCTTGGTGTCCACGCCGCCCAGAATGCCGACGATCAGACCGCCCACGAGGCACCCGGCGAGCATGCGCGGGTAGATCCTCTTGAAGCGCAGGTGGATGCCGTACAGCGACGGCTCGGAGATACCGCCGAGCAGACCCGCGGCCAGGGCGCCGGTGGCGGTCTGGCGCATGTCCTTCTCACGGTGGCGGATCGACAGCAGCAGGACACCGGCGGTGGCGCCGAAGCAGGCGAAGTTCCACGCGCCCATGGGGCCCTGGATGAAGTCGTACCCGAGGGTGTTGATGTTCACGAGCATGAGCGCGTTCAGCGGCCAGTGCAGACCCAGCGGCACCAGGAAGGGGTAGAGCAGCGGGATGACGATCGCGAAGACGATCGGGGCGTTGCCGTTCAGCCAGGACAGACCCGTGCCGAGGCCGTTGCCGGCCCAGACCCCCATGGGGCCGATGAGGAAGGCGGTCATCGGGATCATGATCAGCATGCTGAAGAACGGTACGAAGACCATCTGCACGTTCTCGGGGAAGATCCGCTTGAGGCCCTTGTAGACCAGGGCGAGCAGGGCGACCATCAGCAGCGGCACGAACACCTGGCCGCCGTAGTCGTTGAGCTGCATCGGCAGGCCGAAGACGTGCGCCACGGACTCCGAGGTGCCCAGGGTCGCGTTGGTGGTCGTGGTGACACCGGGGGTCTTGGACCCGATCATGCCCGTGAAGTTCGGGGTCATCACCGCGGCCATCACGGTGGCGCCCACCCAGGGGTCGATCCTCAGCTTCTTGGCCGCGTTGTAGGCGACCATGATCGGCAGGAAGTACAGCACCGAGCGCCACATCGAGTCGACGAAGACCCAGGTGGCGGACTTGTCCGCGGCGCGGAAGTCGACCACTCCGAAGGCGTCGAGCATGGAGGCGATCGCGATGATCAGCGAGGCGCCGAGCAGCACGCCCAGCAGGGGGCGGAACGAGTCCGAGAGGTACTCGAAGAAGGTGTCGAGCCAGGCGAAGCGGCCGCGGCCCCTGGCGCGGATCTCGGCCTTGACCTCGGCGTCGGACTGCGGGCGGGGCGTGCCGCCACCGCTCATCGACGGCAGGTTCACGATGTTCGCGTAGACGCTCGCGACGGCTCCGCCGACCACGATCTGGAAGCGGTCACCGGACTGCGGCACGGTGCCCATGACGCCGTCGAGGGCGTCGAGCGCGGCCTGGTCGGCCTTGGTGCCGTCATGGAGCTGGAAGCGCAGCCGCGTCGCGCAGTGCGTGAGGCTCTCGATGTTCTCGGGTCCGCCGACGCCGCGGAGGATCTTCTCCGCCAGCGCCTCGGGTGTGGGTGTGTTCATGCTGCGTCACTGCATCCCTGGTCGTCGCGATCCTGCACCGGTCCGCGATCTCTCCCGCCCGGACCGTGGCAACAAAAAAGGCCCGGGCCGCGCACGAGGCGCCACCCAGGCCTTGCCTCCCGTCGAGCGGGACGCCGCCGCGGCATCGCTCGGGGCGACGACGGTGGTGTCCGTAGGGAGTAACAATCCTGCGATCGAGATCGATCGAAAACAACTATATCGGCGCGGGGTCGGCGGGCTCCGCCGGACGGGCGTGACCTTCGCCACCGGAGAGCCACCCGCCACCGGGCGGGGCCGCCCACCACCCGGCGGAGCGCCCACGAGTCGACGGGTCCGGGCGTTCGGCGACCGCCCCTCACCCCGGCCACGTAGGCGGAACCGGCATGCGCGCCGGAGGTCGCTCACCCCAGCTCGCCGGAGGTCGCTCGTCCCTGCGCGTGGGCGGTCGACCGCCCTCCCCGGTCGATTGAAACCGTTCAATGTTCGAGGACGCGAACCGGCCGAATCCCGTGATGACACGGATCAGCAGGGCTGAATTCCGGAAAATACCGCCGCACTTGTTGACCTCCACCTCCGGTGCCCCTACCTTCACCGCGGTGAATCGATTCACAACTCCTAGGTGAGGGGCCGCAGTTGATCAGCAGGAGGAACATCCTGGCAAGCGCGGCGGGTGCGGCGGGGGTCGTCGCCGCGACGGCCGCCGGAGCGGGACCGGCCGCGGCGGCGCCCGCGCCGGCCGGCTCGCGCGCACGGCGCGGTGCTCCGCGTGTCACCGCTCCGACCGTCGAGTACGTCCAGCACCCCTTGGGGCTCGACACACCACACCCCCGGCTGAGCTGGCCGATGGTCTCCGACGAGCCGGGGACGCGGCAGAGCGCGTACCGGATCCGGGTCGCCTCCAGCGCGGCGGGCCTGTCCCGTCCCGATGTATGGGACAGCGGGAAGGTGGCGTCCGAGCAGTCCGTCCTCGTCCCGTACGCCGGTCCTCGGCTCGCCCCGCGCACGCGCTACTTCTGGTCCGTGCGGGTCTGGGACACCGACGGCGCGGCCTCCGGCTGGAGCGCGCCGTCCTGGTGGGAGACCGGCCTCATGGACACGCCGTGGTCGGCGGAGTGGGTCTCGGCTCCCCCCGCCCTCACGGACGCGCCCTCCCTCGAAGGCAGCGCGTGGATCTGGTTCCCCGAGGGGGATCCGGCGAGCAGCGCTCCGGCGGCCACCCGGTGGTTCCGGCGGGTCGTCGACCTCCCCGACGACGTCACGGCCGCGCGGATCGCCATCAGCGCTGACAACGTTTTCTCGCTCTCGGTCAACGGCACCGAGGTGACCCGCACCGACCTGGCGACCGAGTACGAGGACTGGCGCCGCCCGGCCGTCGTCGACGTCCTCGGACGGCTGCGACCCGGACGGAACGTCCTCGCGGTCGAGGCGGCCAACGCGACGGTGGGGCCCGCCGGTCTGGTCGCCGTGCTCACCGTGAGCACCGCCTCCGGTGAGCGGCGGACCGTCACCGACGCGTCCTGGAGGACCACGGACGCGAAGCCCGCCGACGACTGGCGCGGCGACGGCTTCGACGACAGCGGCTGGTCCGCGGCCCGGGTGGCCGCCGCGTGGGGCGCGGCCCCCTGGGGCCGGGTCGTTCCGGCGCGCTTCGCGGCGAACCAGCTGCGCCACGAGTTCAGCCTGCCCGCACGGCGGGTGGCCCGCGCGCGCCTGTACGCCACGGCTCTCGGCCTGTACGAGGCCCACCTCAACGGCCACCGGGTGGGCCGCGACCAGCTCGCCCCCGGCTGGACCGACTACCGCGAACGCGTCCAGTACCAGACCTACGACGTCACCTCCCTCCTGCGGCCCGGGGCCAATGCCCTCGGCGCCTTCGTGGCACCGGGCTGGTACGCCGGGAACGTCGGCATGTTCGGACCCCACCAGTACGGTGAACGCCCTGCGCTGCTCGCGCAGTTGGAGATCGAGTACACGGACGGGACGAGTGAGCGGGTCACGTCGGGCACCGGCTGGCGGGCCGCGGCGGGACCGATCGTCGCGGCCGACCTGCTGAGCGGTGAGACGTACGACGCGCGCGGGGAGACCGACGGCTGGACCTCACCCGGTTTCGACGACCGGGCCTGGCTCGCCGTCCGTGCCGCGGGCGACGGCGCGCCCCGCCAAGTCGTCGCGCAGCTCGACGGTCCGGTGCGCGTGGCCGGTGAACGGCCGGCCGAGAAGGTGACCGAACCGGCCCCGGGCGTCCACGTCTTCGACCTGGGCCAGAACATGGTCGGCTCGGTCCGGCTGCGTGTCTCGGGCGAGGCCGGGACGACCGTGCGGATGCGTCACGCCGAGGTCCTCAACCCGGACGGCACTCTCTACACCGCGAACCTGCGCTCGGCGGCGGCGACCGACACGTACATCCTCAAGGGCGGCGGCGAGGAGACGTACGAACCGCGCTTCACCTTCCACGGGTTCCGTTACGTCGAGGTCACCGGGTTCCCCGGCACTCCCTCCGCGCAGGCCGTGACCGGGCGGGTCATGCACACGTCGGCACCCTTCACCCTCGACTTCGAGACCGACGTCCCGATGCTCAACCAGCTGCACAGCAACATCACTTGGGGTCAGCGAGGCAACTTCCTGTCCGTCCCGACGGACACGCCCGCACGCGACGAGCGGCTGGGCTGGACCGGTGACATCAACGTCTTCGCCCCCACGGCCGCCTACACGATGGAGTCGGCGCGCTTCCTGGCCAAGTGGCTCGTGGACCTGCGCGACGGCCAGACCGCCGAGGGCGCGTTCACGGACGTGGCGCCCATGGTCGGAACGGTCGGCAACGGAGTCGCGGGCTGGGGCGACGCGGGGGTCACGGTCCCCTGGTCGCTGTACGAGGCCTACGGGGACCGGCAGGTCCTGGCCGACGCCTGGCCGTCCGTCCAGGCGTGGCTGGGCTATCTGGAGCGCCACAGCCACGGCCTGCTGCGGCCCGCGGACGGGTACGGCGACTGGCTGAACGTCTCGGACGAGACGCCCAAGGACGTCGTCGCCACCGCGTACTTCGCGCACAGCGCCGACCTCGCGGCCCGGATGGCCACGGTGCTCGGCGAGGACGCCGCGCCCTGGACCGGTCTCTTCGAGCGCGTCCGCGAGGCGTTCCGGAACGCCTATGTCGGCGCGGACGGGAGGGTGAGGGGCGACACGCAGACGGCGTACGTGCTCGCCCTGTCGATGAACCTGGTTCCGGACGCCCTGCGCACGGCGGCGGCCGGGCGCCTGGTCGACCTGATCCGCGCGAAGGACTGGCATCTGTCGACCGGCTTCCTCGGTACGCCCCGGCTGCTCCCGGTCCTCACGGACACCGGGCACACCGACGTCGCCTACCGGCTGCTCCGGCAGCGTTCCTTCCCGAGCTGGGGCTACCAGATCGACAAGGGCTCCACCACGATGTGGGAACGCTGGGACTCCATCCGGCCCGACGGCAGCTTCCAGACCCCGGACATGAACTCCTTCAACCACTACGCCTACGGCTCGGTGGGCGAGTGGATGTACGCCAACATCGCCGGTATCGCCCCGGCCCGGCCCGGCTACCGGGAGATCGTCGTCCGCCCCCGGCCGGGCGGCGGCGTCACCTCCGCGCGGGCCACGTTCACCAGCCTCTACGGCCCGGTCTCCACCCGGTGGCGGCAGCGCCCCGACGGCTTCGACCTCACCTGCGCCGTGCCCGGCAACACGACGGCCGAGGTGTGGATCCCCACGACCGGCCCGGACGCGGTCTCGCACACCGGCGCCGCCTTCCTGCGCGAGGAGGACGGCTGCGCGGTGTACCGCGTCGGCTCCGGCCGCCACCGGTTCACCACCTGACCGAAGCCCCGAGGGGACCGGGGAGATCGGGTGACCACGGCGTTCGCGTCGCCTCTACGGCGTCGCGTCCGCCGTGACGGGGAGCCGCGCCTCGTCCGGTCGGCCGGTCCTGAACTGGGTCCGGTAGAGCTCCGCGTAACGGCCGTCCGCCGCGAGCAGGGCCTCATGGGTGCCCCGCTCGACGATCCGGCCCGCCTCGACGACCAGGATCAGGTCGGCGGCCCGTACCGTCGACAGCCGGTGCGCGATCACGACGGCCGTGCGGCCCTCCAGTGCCTCGGTGAGCGCCTCCTGGACAGCCGCCTCCGAGGTGTTGTCGAGATGGGCGGTGGCCTCGTCCAGGATGACGACGCGCTGGCGGGCGAGCAGCAGCCGGGCGATGGTCATGCGCTGGCGCTCGCCGCCGGAGAGCCGGTAGCCGCGCTCGCCGACCACGGTGTCGAGACCGTCGGGCAGCGACCGTACGAGCTCTTCGAGACGGGCCCTGCGCAGGACGTCCCACAGCTCCTCCTCGGTCGCGGCCGGCCGGGCGAGGAGCAGGTTCTCGCGGACCGAGTCGTGGAAGAGGTGCCCGTCCTGGGTGACCATGCCGAGGGTGGCGCGCATCGACGCGGCGCTGAGCTCACGGACGTCGACCCCGCCGATGCGTACGGTGCCGGCGTCGGTGTCGTACAGGCGCGGCAGCAGTTGCGCGATGGTCGACTTGCCGGCGCCCGAGGAGCCGACGAGCGCGACGGTCTGGCCGGGTTCGGCGCGGAAGGAGATGCCGTGCAGGACCTCGTCGCCGCCCCGGGTGTCGAGGGCCGCGACCTCCTCCAGGGAGGCCAGGGAGACCTTGTCGGCGGACGGGTAGGCGAAACGGACGTCCTCGAACTCGACGGCGGCGGGCTCGTCCGGGAGCGTGCGGGGCTCCGGCTTCTCCTCGATGAGGGGCTTCAGGTCGAGCACCTCGAAGACGCGCTCGAAGCTGACCAGGGCGCTCATGACCTCGACGCGCGCCCCGGCCAGCGAGGTGAGCGGCGCGTACAGACGGGTGAGCAGCAGCGCCAGTGAGACGACGGCACCCGGCTCCAGGGTGCCCCGCAGGGCGAACCAGCCGCCGAGCCCGTAGACGAGGGCGAGCGCCAGAGCGGACACCAGGGTCAGGGCGGTGATGAAGGCGGACTGGGCCATCGCCGTACGCACCCCGATGTCCCGCACCCGCCGGGCGCGCGCCGCGAACTCGGCGGACTCCTCCCCGGGCCGCCCGAAGAGCTTGACGAGGGTGGCGCCGGGCGCGGAGAAGCGCTCGGTCATCCGGGTGCCCATGGAGGCGTTGAGGTCGGCGGCCTCCCGCTGGAGCCTGGCCATGCGGCTGCCCATCCGCCGGGCGGGGAGCACGAACACCGGCAGCAGCACCAGCGCGAGCAGGGTGATCTGCCAGGACAGGGTGAGCATCACGACCAGGGTGAGCAGCAGGGTGACGACATTGCTCACGACTCCGGACAGGGTGTTGCTGAAGGCGCGCTGGGCGCCGATCACGTCGTTGTTGAGTCGACTGACGAGCGCGCCCGTACGTGTACGTGTGAAGAACGCGACCGGCATGCGCTGCACATGATCGAAGACAGCCGTCCGCAGATCGAGGATGAGTCCCTCGCCGAGCGTCGACGAGAGCCAGCGGCTCAGAATCCCGAAGGCCGCCTCGGCCAGCGCGATGACGGCGATGAGCACGGAAAGACGGACGACGGTGCTCTCGTCCCCGTGGGCCACGATCGTGTCCACGACGTGCCCCGCGAGCACCGGCGTCGCGACGGCCAGCAGCGCGGTCACCACACTGAGGAGGACGAACTGCGCGATACGACGGCGGTGCGGGCGGGCGAAGGCGGCGATGCGGCGCAGGGTCGCGCGGTCGAAGGGACGACGCTCCTGTTGGGCGTTCATGACACTGTGCAACTGTGTCCAGGCTGTGGTCTCCATGCTCATAAGAGAGACAGTAGGACCTCAAGCTTTGTTGAGGTCAACGGATCGGGGCGGGCCCACTCGCCCGGGCACCCGGGGGCCGCCCCTCCCGCGGCTTGCCCGGCACGCCGACCGCCGTCCCCGCGCCCGCAACCTCGCGTTGGTGCGGCGGGGAGAACCTCTCCGGGTGTGACAGCCGTACGACTTCCCCGGGCGATGCCCCGGCTCCCCCGCCGCCTCACTCTGCGGCCGGCCGTCCGGCCGGTCCTGTGCCTGCTCCCGCTCGCGCTGGTCCTCGTGGTGGCCGTGCGCCACCGCTCCGTGCTCGCCGAGGGGTTCGGCCAGCTCAGGTCGGCCGAGTGGCCCTGGCTCGTCGCCGCGGCCGCCGCGACCTGTCTGACCTGGGTGGCCGCGGCGGTGACCCGGCAGGGCGCGGTCGTGGAACGGCTGCCCGCCCGCCGGCTGCTCGCCACGCAGTTCGCCGCGGGCGCCGCGAACCATCTGCTGCCGACGGGGCTGGGCGCCGGGGCGGTCAATCTGCGGTTCATGACGGTGTGCGGGGTGCCGCTGGCCCGCTCGTCGGCCGCGCTCGCGCTGTATCTGCTGGCCGAGGGGGTCGCCCGGCTGGCCCTGCTCCTGGGCCTGCTGATCGCGTTCCCCGACGCGCTCCGGGTCGACGGTCTGCTTCCGGAGGGTGCTGTCGGGCCGCTGCTGCTCGGCGTCGCCCTGGCCCTGTGCGCCGCGCTGGCGGTGCTCGCTCTCGTACGACGGCTGCGCACGGCGGTCCTCTCCTTCCTGCGCACCGCTTTCGGGGAGGCCCGCTCGGTGCACACCCGGCCGTCCCGCGCCCTCGCCCTGTGGGGCGGCTCGCTCGCGTTCCCGCTGCTCCAGGCCGCGGGACTGGCCTCGGTGGGACGGGCGCTGGGCCTCTCGGTGTCACCCACGCACATGATGATCGCCTACCTCGCGGCGACGATCGCGGTCGCGATGGTGCCGACGCCCGGGGGCATCGGTTCGGTGGAGGCCGCGCTGGTCGTGGCCCTGGTCGCCGCGGGCGGCCCGGTGGCCGTGGCGACCGCGGTGGTGCTGGGGTACCGGATCATCACGGTGTGGCTGCCCCTGCTGCCGGGAGCGCTCACGCTCGGCGCGCTGGTCCGCTGGAAGGTGATCTGACGCGAGAGGCCGACAGCTTTGCCGCCCCGGGCCGAACGGTGGGCCTGCCCCGGGCCCAGCGGTGGGCCGCGTGCTGTGATACCGAGGAGTAACCACGGCGTGCGGTGTGGCGCGCCGGCCGCCGAAAGGGGACGGCGCGATGCCGGTCCGCAGCGAACGTCAGGGTCACGTCACCACCGTCGTCCTCTCCCGGCCCGCGGCCCGCAACGCGGTGGACGGGCCGACCGCCGCCGAACTCGCGGACGCCTTCCGCGCGTTCGAGGCGGACGAGACGGCGCGCGTCGCCGTGCTCTGGGGCGAGGGCGGCACGTTCTGCGCGGGGGCGGACCTCAAGGCCATCGGCACCGAGCGGGGGAACGAGGTCGCCGAGGACGGTGACGGGCCGATGGGTCCCACCCGGCTGCGCCTGACCAAGCCGGTGATCGCGGCGGTCGCGGGGCACGCCGTGGCCGGCGGTCTGGAACTGGCGCTCTGGTGCGATCTGCGGGTGGCCGAGGAGGACGCCGTCTTCGGGGTGTTCTGCCGCCGCTGGGGCGTGCCGCTGATCGACGGGGGCACCGTACGGCTGCCGCGGCTCATCGGCATGAGCCGTGCGATGGACATGATTCTCACCGGCCGTCCGGTCGGCGCCCGGGAGGCGTACGAGATGGGGCTCGCCAACCGTCTCGTCCCGGCCGGCCGGGCCCGCGCCGAGGCCGAGCGGCTGGCCGCCGAGATCGCCGGCTTCCCGCAGTCCTGTCTGCGCAGCGACCGGGCCTCGGTCCTCGACCAGGAGGGCCTGATCGAGAAGGAGGCCATGCGGACCGAACTCCGTCACGGCATGGGCGTGCTGGAGGAGAGCCTGGAGGGCGCGGCCCGTTTCGCCTCCGGCGCGGGGCGGCACGGCGCGTTCGGTGAACGGTGACACCCGGCGGGCGCCGGTCCGGGCGCCGGTGCGGCGGGCTCCGTGGACCTCGGGCTCCCCGGCGCCGGGCCGGTGAGCGCCCCACCGGCGAACCCCTGCTCGGCGCCGGGCCCTTGGCCGAGGTGCGCTCGGGGGGGTGTCAAGGGCGGGCCCTCGCAGGGATGGTGACGGAGGGGCAGCCGGATGCGGCAGGATGAGCTGTCTCCCCGGACGACGACGAACAAACGTCCGGGCTTGATCGCGCGTTCCCGGATTCGAGCAGGTGGCAAGTGACTACACAGCACATTCGGCCCGCGGGCCCTCACCCCGGTCACGGTCTCCGAGGAGGTCACCGATGAAGCGCTCCGTCACCCTGGACGACCTGATGATCGCCGGAATAGCCGTGGCGGCCGGGCTGCTGGCGGCCTTCCTGCTGCGGATGCTGCTGCGCTGGCTGGGCAAGCACGCCCAGCGCACCCGCTGGAGCGGCGACGACGTCATGGTCGACGCCCTGCGCACCGTCGTACCGTGGTCGGCGGTGGCCGGAGGCGTGGCCGCCGCGGCCGCGGTGCTCCCGCTGACCGCGCCGGTCGGCCGCACCGTCAACCGGTCCCTGACCGTGCTGCTCATCCTGGTGGCGACGGTCACCGCGGCCCGGCTGATCACCGGTCTGGTCCGGTCGGTGACCCAGTCCCGCTCGGGCGTCGCCGGTTCGGCCACGATCTTCGTCAACATCACCCGGGTCGTGGTGCTGGCGATCGGCTTCCTGATCGTCCTCCAGACCCTGGGGATCTCGATCGCTCCCCTGCTGACGGCCCTGGGTGTGGGCGGTCTGGCCGTCGCCCTCGCGCTCCAGGACACCCTCGCCAACCTCTTCGCGGGCGTGCACATCCTCGCCTCGAAGACGATCCAGCCGGGCGACTACATCCGGCTGAGCAGCGGGGAGGAGGGGTACGTCGTCGACATCAACTGGCGTAACACCACGGTCCGTCAGCTCTCCAACAACCTGGTCATCATCCCCAACGCCCAGCTCTCGGGCACCAACATGACCAACTTCACCCGGCCCGAGCAGCAGATGACACTCCTGGTGCAGGTCGGCGTCGGCTACGACAGCGACCTCGACCACGTCGAGCGGGTCACGAACGAGGTCGTCGCCCAGGTGATGACCGGGATCGACGGTGCCGTCCCGGAGCACGAACCCGCCGTGCGCTTCCACACCTTCGGCGACTCGCGCATCGGTCTCACCGTGATCCTGGGCGTGGGCGAGTTCAGTGACCAGTACCGGATCAAGCACGAGTTCATCAAGCGCCTGCACAAGCGCTACCGGGAGGAGGGCATCCGGATCCCGTCGCCCGCCAGGACGGTCGCGCTCCAGCCCGGCGGCACGGGCTTCCTGGAGACCGCCATCCCGCATCAGCGCGAGGGTGCGAAGCTGCCGTGAGACGGGGCCGGGGGCCGGGCGGAACACTCCGCCCGGCCCCCGGCCGTGGGCCCCCCCCCGCCCCGCCGGGGGGGGGGGGCGCGGGGGTGGGCCGGGGCGGCGGGGGGGGGGGGCGCCCCGCGCCCCACCCCCCCCGGGGCCCCCCCCGACCCGGCGGCCGGGGCTCCCTGGCCACCGCCCCCCCCCCGCCGGGGGGGGGGGCGGGGGGCCCGGCCGGGGGGGGGGGGGGGGGGCCGCACCCCCCCCCCCCCCCCCCGGCCGTTCGCCCGCCCGGTCAGAGCGTGGCGGTCGAGTCCGGGTAGTGGCCGGGCGCGCGGTTGCGCGGCGCGACCAGGCTCGACACGACCGGGGTGACCGTCCAGTCCGGGTGGTTCGGCATGCGCGGTGTCTTCGTCCCGTACAGCCAGTCGTTCAGGAAGCCGGACTGGTCCGCTCCGGAGATCTCGGAGGCGACCGCGATGTAGTTCGCGGTGCTCGCCGCGGAGTTGCGGTAGCGCTCCAGGAAGGTGCGCTCGATGCGGTTGAAGACGTCCTCGCCGACGAGCTCGCGCAGCGCGTAGAGGACCAGGACACCGCCCAGGTAGCGCTGGTTGTCGAACAGGTTGACGGCGTTCGGCGCGGCGACGGGACCCGAGGACTGACGCCATTGGTCGCCCTTGGCGTACGTGTCCTTCATCCGGGCTTCCATGGTGAGCAGGCCGAGCGAGTCGGCCCAGCCGCGCTCGTAGCGGTAGAGCAGCCCGTAGAAGTCGGCGTGGCCCTCGTTGATCCACAGGTCGGCCCAGTTGGCGGGGCTGACGCTGTTGCCGAAGTAGGAGTGCACCAGCTCGTGCATCATGTGCGAGCCGATGCTCTTCTCCGCCTGGAGCAGGAAGTTCGGCTTGTAGAGCGTCAGGGTCTGGGTCTCCAGGCCCGTGAAGTCGAAGGCGTTCGCGGCGTCGGAGTTGCAGGGCAGCAGCCCGTACGTCTCGAACGGGTAGGCGCCGAGGCGCTGTTCCAGCCATTCCACGAGGCCCGGGGTGAGCGCGAGCGCCGGCTCCAGCGCGGCGGCGCGCGCCGTCGGGACGACGTCCCGCAGCCCCAGCCCGTGCGGGCCCTGACGCTCCTTGACGACGTAGTCGCCGACGGTTATCTGCACCAGCTCGGTGGCTATCGGGTCGGCCGAACGGTACGTGTACGCGGTCCGGCCGCCGTCGAGCTGCTCCGTGCCGGTCAGCGAGCCGTTCGCCACACCGCGCAGCGTGTTCGGCACGGTGATGCGGAAGCTGAAGTCCGCCTTGTCCGTCGGGTGGTCGTTGCACGGGAAGACCGTGTGCGCCGCGTTCGGCTGGGGGCAGATGGCGAAGCCGTCGGGAGTGGGAACCCAGGCGGTGTACGCCAGCGTCCTGGCCGGGTCGGCGCCGTACTCGACACAGACCGCGACGGCGCGGGACTTCGGCAGGGTCCGCACCGGAGTGATCCGCAGCTTCTCGTCCACCTGCTCGAAGCCGGCGGCCACGCCTCCGACCTTCACCGCGCGCACGTCCAGGCCGAGGGCGTCGAGCGAGAAGCGCGAGAGGTCCTGGGTCGCCTTGATCCTCAGGGTCGCCTTGGCGTCGACCAGGCGGGTCGTGGCGTCGTACGAGAAGTCGAGGTGGTACGCCTCGACGCGGTAGCCGTCGTTGCCGAGGGACGGGTAGACGGAGTCACCGAGGGTCTCGGGACCCGGGGTGCCCTGGTCCGGACGTAAGGCCAGGGGCCGCGCCGAGGCGGAGGGGGCGGCGGCGAGCGCGGCCGCCGTGCCGAGCAGCGCGGCCGCGGGGGCCGTCACTCTGGTGCGATATCTCATGGTTCGCTTTCGTTCGGGCGGCGAAAGGCCCCATGGGTTCGCCGCAAGATCAAGTACGCGATCACACACCAGTACGCACGGGCGGGCCGCCCGGTTGCCTTCGAACGCCGATTCCCGGTTTCACTTCGCCCAGGGCATTCACAGCCGCCGTACCGGGAGGGGGATGCCCGTCGTCGCGTCGGCGGAGCCGGCCGGGTGCGGACGGCGGTTTTCCACCAGGCCCGGTCCGACGCGGGCCGGACCGCTGTCGAGCCGGGGGCGCTCACGAGATATCTTGATGTCGAGCAATGTTGCAGACGTGGAGCGGAGCACCCGGTGACTGACTCGACCATCATTTACACGCACACTGACGAGGCCCCGGCCCTGGCGACGTATTCGTTCCTGCCGGTGGTCCAGGCGTACGCCTCTCAGGCGGGTGTCACTGTGGAGACCCGTGACATCTCGCTGGCCGGGCGCATCATCGCCCTCTTCCCGGAGTTCCTCCAGGAGGACCAGCGCATCGCGGACGCCCTGTCCGAGCTCGGTGAGCTGGCCAAGACGCCCGGCGCGAACATCATCAAGCTGCCGAACATCTCGGCGTCGATCCCCCAGCTCAAGGCCGCGGTCGCCGAGCTTCAGGCGCAGGGCTACGCGCTTCCGGACTACCCGGACGACCCGAAGTCGGACGAGGAGCGCGACATCCGCGCCCGGTACGACAAGGTCAAGGGCAGCGCCGTGAACCCGGTCCTGCGCGAGGGCAACTCCGACCGCCGCGCCCCCGCGTCGGTCAAGAACTACGCCAAGACCCACCCGCACCGCATGGGCGCCTGGTCGTCGGACTCGAAGACGAACGTCGCCACCATGGGCGTCGACGACTTCCGCTCCACCGAGAAGTCGGCCGTGATCTCCGAGGCCGGCGCGCTGCGCATCGAGCTGGTCGGCGACGACGGCTCCACCACCGTGCTCCGCGAGTCCGTGCCCGTACAGGCCGGCGAGGTCGTGGACGCGTCCGTCATGCACGTCGCGCCGCTGCGTGAGTTCCTCACCGAGCAGATCGCCCGCGCCAAGGCCGAGGGCGTCCTGTTCTCGGTGCACCTCAAGGCCACGATGATGAAGGTCTCCGACCCGATCGTCTTCGGTCACGTGGTGCGCGCCTTCTTCCCGAAGACGTTCGCGCGGTACGGCGAGACGCTCGCCGCCGCCGGTCTGACCCCGAACGACGGTCTCGGCGGCATCTACAAGGGCCTGGAGGCCCACCCCGAGGGTGCCGAGATCAAGGCGTCCTTCGACGCCGAGCTCGCCGAGGGCCCGGCCCTCGCGATGGTCGACTCGGACAAGGGCATCACCAACCTGCACGTGCCGTCCGACGTCATCGTCGACGCCTCGATGCCGGCCATGATCCGCACCTCCGGCCACATGTGGGGCCCGGACGGCCAGGAGGCCGACACCCTCGCGGTCCTGCCGGACTCCTCCTACTCCGGCGTCTACCAGGCCGTGATCGAGGACTGCCGCGCCAACGGCGCCTACGACCCGTCGACCATGGGCTCCGTCCCGAACGTCGGCCTCATGGCGCAGAAGGCCGAGGAGTACGGCAGCCACGACAAGACCTTCGAGATCGCGACCACCGGCACGGTCCGCCTGGTCGACCAGGCCGGCGACGTCGTCCTGGAGCAGGCCGTCTCGGCCGGCGACATCTTCCGCGCCTGCCAGACCAAGGACGCGCCGATCAGGGACTGGGTGAAGCTCGCCGTCACCCGCGCCCGCGCCACCGGAGACCCGGCCGTGTTCTGGCTGGACGAGACCCGCGCCCACGACGCCAACCTGATCGCCAAGGTCGACGCGTACCTGACGGAGCACGACACCGAGGGTCTGGACATCCGCGTCCTGGCCCCGGTCGAGGCCACCAAGCTGTCGGTGGAGCGCATCCGCCGCGGCGAGGACACCATCTCGGTGACCGGCAACGTGCTGCGTGACTACCTGACCGACCTGTTCCCGATCCTGGAGCTGGGCACCAGCGCCAAGATGCTGTCGGTCGTCCCGCTGATGGCGGGCGGCGGCCTGTTCGAGACGGGCGCCGGCGGCTCCGCGCCCAAGCACGTCCAGCAGCTCGTCAAGGAGGACTACCTGCGCTGGGACTCCCTCGGTGAGTTCTTCGCCCTCGTACCGTCCCTCGAACAGTTCGCGAAGACCACCGGCAACGCCCGGGCCCAGGTCCTCGCCGACACCCTCGACCGCGCCACGGCGACCTTCCTCGAAGAGGACAAGTCCCCGACCCGTCGCGTCGGCGGCATCGACAACCGCGGCAGCCACTTCTACCTGTCCCTGTACTGGGCCCAGGAACTGGCGCGCCAGACCGACGACGCGGACCTCGCCAAGGCGTTCGCCCAGCTCGCCGAGACGCTGGCCGCGCAGGAGCAGACGATCGTCGGCGAGCTGAACGCGGTCCAGGGCAACCCGGCCGACATCGGCGGTTACTACCAGCCCGACCCCGCCAAGGCCGCGAAGATCATGCGCCCGTCCGCCACCTGGAACGAGACGCTGGCGAACCTCGCCTGATCCACCGCGTCACCACGCACCACCTCGCGGGCTCGGCTCCGCACCCGCCGCCCCGGCCGGATCCTCCGGCCGGGGCGGCGTCGTCGTGAGGTCTCCCGGCGCGTCACGGTGACGGAGAAGGCCACCTGGGCGATCACCGGTGGCGGGCCGGAACGCCCGTTCATAGCTTCGGCCCATGACCAGACAACAGATGGCCTACCTCGCGTGCACGGCGGTGGTCGTGGCATCGGGCGTGGGCGCAGCCCTGCCCGCCGACCACCCGTCAGTGCACCTGGTACGCCCGGGTGAATCCATCCAGAAGGCCGTGGACTCGGCGCGAGCGGGCGACACCGTCGTCGTCGCCCCCGGCACTTATCACGAGAGCGTCACCATCACGGTGCGGGACCTGACCCTGCGCGGCGCGAGCGCCAGGTCCACGGTCATCGCGCCGGACACCGCCGCCACCGGCGCCTGCGCCAAGGCGGGCAACGGCATCTGCGTGACCGGGTCCGACAGCAAGCGTCTGCGCGGCGTCACGGTCGCCTCACTGACCGTCAGGGGCTTCTCCAAGCAGGGCCTGTGGGCGTCCGGGACCGACGGGCTGACGGTGCGCGGGGTGACCGCCGAGAAGAACGGTCAGTGGGGTCTCGCCGAGGAGCGGTCCGTGCGGACCAGGTTCGTCCGCAACACCGCCAGGAACAACGGTGACGCCGGTCTGTTCCTCTCCAACACGGTCACCACCGAGGAGGGAGCCCGCGACACGCAGGGGACGGTGGTCGCCCACAACCTGCTGAGCGGCAACCGGATCGGCATCACGGTGCGGCGGCTGCGGAACCTGACCGTCGCCCGCAACGAGGCCACCGGCAACTGCACCGCGGTGTTCGTCGTGGGCGACGAGAACAAGCCGCGCGTCGGGAACCTGTCCGTCCGCGGGAACTACATCCACGCCAACAACAAGTCCTGCCCCAAGACCCCCCGGCTGCCCGCCCTCCAGGGCTCGGGGATCGTCCTCACCGGCGCCGAGGACACCCGGGTGACGCACAACCGGGTCGAGGACAACGTGGGCTCCTCCCCGCTGTCGGGCGGCATCGTGCTGTTCAAGAGCTTCGTGGGCGCGCTCAGCGAGCGCAACGAGGTGCGCGACAACGTGGTCCTGCGCAACGGTCCCTCCGACCTCGCCAACCGCGACACCGGCAAGGGCAACACGTTCCGGGGCAACACCTGCAAGGTCTCCGAACCCGCCGGAATGTGCTGAGTGGGGCACGACACAGAAACGAGGCATGGAATGACAACTGTGGATCAGAGTCCCCCGCCGTCCATGCAGCTGCGGGAACTCGTCTTCGGAGCGGCCCGCGCCGCCGCCGTACGCGCCGCGGCCCGGCTGGGTGTGGCGGACGCCCTGGACGACATCCCCATGAGCGCGGAGGACCTGGCCGCCGCGGTGAAGACCCAGCCGGGGACCCTGCGCCGGCTGCTGCGCGCCCTGTCCTGCCAGGGCGTCTTCGCGGAGCGCCCGGACGGCATGTTCGAGCACACGCAGATGTCCCGGCTCCTGCGCGAGGACGACCCGAACAGCCTGCGGTACATCGCCCTGTGGTGCACCGAGCCGTGGACGTGGAACGTCTGGCCGAAGCTCGACGAGGCGGTCCGCTCCGGCCGCAACGTCTTCGAGGAGGTGTACGACAAGGAGTTCTTCGAGTACCTCAACGAAGACGCCCCCGAGTCCGCGCACGTCTTCAACCGGGCCATGACGACGTCCAGTTCGCAATCCGCCCAGGACGTCGCGAAGCTGCTCGACCTGCGGGGCGTGACGTCGGTCGCCGACATCGGAGGCGGCCAGGGTCACGTCGTGGCCAGCCTGCTGGAGAAGCACCCCACGATCCACGGCACCCTGCTCGACCTGCCGGGCGTGGTGGAGAACGCCGACCCGCGCCTGCGGAGCGGCGGGGCGCTGTCCGACCGGGTGCGGATCGTGGCCGGGGACTGCCGCGAGGCCATCCCCGTCCAGGCGGACGTCTACATCATCAAGAACATCCTGGAGTGGGACGACGAGAGCACCCGCCGGGCGCTCGCGAACGTCCGCGCGGCCGCCCGGCCCGGCGCCCGCGTCGTCGTCATCGAGAACCTCGTGGACGACACCCCGTCGATGCGGTTCACCACGGCCATGGACCTGCTGCTGCTCCTCAACGTCGGCGGTGCCAAGCACACCCGGCAGAGCATGGTCGACCGGCTCACGGCGGCGGGCCTGGTCATCGGCGAGATCCGCCCGGTGAACGCCTATCTGCACGCGTTCGAGTGCACCGTCCCCGGCTGACCGGACGGCGTACACGGAAAAACCCGAGGCCGCCGGCTCCGCTTCGTCGCGGAGCCGGCGGCCTCGGGTTGTGTCACGGTGCCGATCAGGAGGCGGTGTCGCGCTCCCAGCGGTAGAAGCAGCGCGCCATGGCGTCCTTGGGACCGCGCCAGGTCTGCGGGTCGTACGCGCTGACGTACGCCGACAGTTCCTCGCTGACGCTGCGGAACTCGGGGTGTCCGGCCACCTTCGCGATGGCGGGCCCCGGGTCCCTTTCGGACTCGATGAGGTGCAGGTACACATCACCGAACTGGAAGAGGCTGCGCCGGTTGACCCCGATGAGGTGCGGGAGCTCACCCCGGTCGGAGGCGGCGAACACGTCGGAGATCGCCGGAGCCGAGTCGGGCGCCATACGGGCGACGATCAGGGCGTGGTGCATCGGATGTCCTTCCTGTGCCGGCTTCGGCGGTCAGCGGGGCATGGCCGCGGGGCTGCGGCGCTCACGGGCGACCTGCTCGATCCGGTCCCGGATGAGGGCCATCTGCGTGACGGAGTTGCGGTTGATGTTGTCCGTCATCCAGGCGTCGTCGACGGGGGCGTCGGGCTTCATCGCGAAGTCCTGCACCCAGCGCATGTGCGTACCGGCCGGGGTCTCCTCGTACTCCCACCGGATGTTCATGTGCGCGAAGGGTCCCGTCTCGACGCGGCGCGCCCGCACGGTCCGCCCGGCACGGTCCACGGTGCGCTGCGAGACCCAGCTCCACACCTTGCCGTTGTCGTCCGGGTGCATGGTGAGGCGGAAGGTGGTCGTGTCGCCGTCCCGGGTCAGGATTTCGAGGGACGCGTACTCGCTGAAGAGCCGCGGCCAGTTCTCGATGTCGTTCGTGATGTCCCAGACGAGGTCGAGCGGGGCGTCGATGACGACGCTGTTGTCGGTGTGTCCAGCCACTTCAGGCTCCTGCCTTGAGGGTGTCGTTGACGAGATCGAGGAACGCCCGCGGGGTCTTGCAGCGCTCCGCGTCGGGGGGCAGGGGCCGGCTGTACCGGTTCTCCAGTTCGCCGACGATGCCGAGCAGGGCGAGCGAGTCGAGTCCGAGGGTGCCGAACGGCGCGTCGAGTGACTGCGCGAGTTCGTGGGGGTCGACGGTGATCCCGGCGGCCTTCTTCATGAGAGCGGCCAGTTCGTCGACGGTCACTTCGGTGGTGATCATCCGGTTGTTCTCCTCACGTGCGGCCCGGGCTACCGGGCGTGGTCGCCGCCGCGTCGTACGACCAGGGCCGCGTTGGACCCCATGAGTCCCCTGCTGAGGACCAGGGCCGTACGCAGTTCGGCGGGTCGGGCGTTCGACGTCACCAGGTCGAGGTCGTGGCAGATGTCGAACACGTTGGGGGTGGGCGGGATCTGGCCGTGCTCCATGGCGAGGACCGCGGCCGCGGTGTCCAGCAGGGGCGCCCCGCAGTAGGCCCGTCCGATGCCCGTCTTGGGCGCCGTGACGGGTACCCGGGTGCCGTGCGCCCCCAGGGCGTCGGCGATGGCCAGGGCTTCGGCGCGGTCGGCGGCCGGGACGCCGAGAGCGTCGGCGAAGACGACGTCGATCTCCTCCGGGGCGCAGCCGGCCTCGGTGAGGGCGCCCTGGATCGCGTGAGCGAGCCCTTCGCGGGACCGCTCCCACTGGGAGGCCCCGGTGAACGTGGCCGCGTGTCCGGCCACCAGGGCGCGGACCTCCGCCCCCCGCTCACGCGCCCGCCGCTCGTCCTCCACGACGAGCATGGCGCCGCCTTCCGCGGGCACGAAGCCGCAGGCTCCCTCGGTGAAGGGGCGGTAGGCGCGAGCGGGGTCCTCGACGGTACTGAGCTCGGGGTAGCCGAGCTGGCAGACCATCGAGTACGGGGCGAGCGGCGCCTCCGCGGCGCCGACGACCATCGCGCCGGTGCCGCGCCGTACGCCGCGTGCGGCGTGCGCGATGGCGTCCAGTCCCCCGGCCTCGTCGCTCGCGACGACTCCGCACGGCCCCTTGAATCCGCCGCGGATGGAGATCTGGCCGGTGCTGGCCGCGTAGAACCAGGCGATGGACTGGTACGGACCGACGAACTTGGAGCCCTGGCCCCATAGTTTCTGCAGCTCACGCTGGCCGAACTCGCCGCCGCCCGATCCGGCGGCGGTGACCACGCCGATGTCGTACGCGTCCTCGGGGCCGACCGCTCCGAGGCCCGCGTCGTCGAGGGCGAGGACGGTCGCGGCCAGCGCGAAGTGGCTGAAGCGGTCGGTCTGGACGAGGAAGCGCTCCTCGATGAGGTCCGCGGCGTCGAAGGCCCGGACCTCACCCGCGACGCGCAGCGGCAGGTGTTCGCATCCCTCGCGGGTGATCCGGTCCAGGACGCCGAGGCCCTCCCTGACGGACTTCCAGTAGGCGTCGGCGCGCAGTCCGTTGGGCGCGATGACACCGATGCCGGTGATCGCCGCGTGCCGGGGGCGCTGAGTGCTCATCGTGTCCTCCCAGCCGGCCCGGTCAGGAGCACGGCGGACTGGAATCCGCCGAACCCGCTACCGACGGAGAGCACGTTCCTGAGCTTCCGCTGGCGTGCGGTGCGCGGCACGTAGTCCAGGTCGCACTCGGGGTCGGGGGTTTCGTAGTTCGCCGTGGGCGGCACCACCTGGTGCTTCAGGGCGAGGACGCAGGCGACGACCTCGATCGCGCCGATCGCGCCCAGCGAGTGGCCCACCATGGATTTGATGGAGCTCATCGGTGTCCGGTGGGCGTGTTCGCCCAGGGACCGTTTGACGGCGGCGGTCTCGTGCCGGTCGTTCTGCCGGGTGCCGGAGCCGTGCGCGTTGACGTAGTCGATGAGGGTGGGGTCGAGGCGGGCCTGGTCGAGCGTGCTGTCGATGGCCCGGGACATCTCCAGGCCCTCGCTGGTCAGACCGGTCATGTGGTAGGCGTTGCCGTAGGTGGCGTAGCCGCCGATCTCGCAGTAGATGTGCGCGCCGCGGGCCCTGGCGTGCTCGTACTCCTCCAGGACGAGTACGGCCGCGCCCTCGCCCATGACGAAACCGTTGCGGTTGGCGTCGAAGGGCCGGGAGGCGTGCTCGGCGTCGTCGTTGTCGGGCGACGTGGCCTTGATGGCGTCGAAGCAGGCCATCGTGATCGGGGATATCGGCGAGTCGGACGCCCCGGCTATCAGGACGTCGGCCCGGCCTTCCTCGATGGTGTGGAAGGCGTATCCGACGGCGTCGAGTCCGGAGGTGCACCCGGTGGAGACGGTCTGCACCGGTCCCTGTGCCCCGAACTGTTCGGCGACGACCGAGGCGAGGGTGCTGGGCGCGAACGCGAGGTGCAGTTTCGGGTCGGCGGCGCGGTGGTCCACGTCCCACCGCCGGCCTCGCTCGCTGACCTGGACGTAGTCGTGTTCCAGACGGGTGGTGCCGCCGACGGCGCTGCCCAGGGAGACTCCGACGCGCCAGGGGTCTTCCCGGTCCGTGTCGAGGCCGGAGTCGCGGACGGCCTCTCCGGCCGCGACCACGGCGAACTGGATGTACCGGTCGGTGTGTTCGACCAGATCGGGGTCCAGGCCGTGCGCGAGGGGGTCGAAGTCGCATTCGGCGGCTATGCGCGAGCGCAGGCCCACCGGGTCGAAGAGCGTTATGCCACGGGTCGCGGTGCGGCCGCCTTCGAGGAGGTCCCAGAACGCCTTTGTCCCGGTGCCTCCCGGAGCGACCACACCGATGCCGGTGACGGCCACCCGGCGGGTCACTTTATGGCCCCGCTTCGTTCGGACGGCTGTCCGTGGTCCGGCGCGGACAGGTGGGGTACGGCGGTCATGAACTCGGGGTTCGGCACGGTGTCGTCGGTGGCCTCCGTGTCGACATGGCCGAGGCTCGGTCGCGGCGCGAGCGGGCCGAGGTGGAAGACCATGCGGGCCTCCTCGTCGCCGACGTTGCGGAAGCGGTGCCGCATGTCGATCGGGATCAGCAGGCCCTGGTCGGGCCTGAGCGCGAACGCCTCACCGTCCAGGTCCACTTCGAGGGCGCCGCTGACCACGTACACGAACTCCTCGGAGTACGGGTGGTAGTGCTCGCCGATGCGCTCGCCGGGCTGGATGATGGCCAGGCCCATGAAGCCGCTGGTGGACCCCGCCGTTGCGGGCGTGAGCAGGGCCCGGATGTCTCCTCCGCGCCTGCGGTTGGGTTCCGTCTCGCTCAGGTCCACGATGCGTGGATGGTGCTTGATCATGCTTGAACCTCCGGGTGGGGCGAGGACGTCGGATGGGACGTCCGGGGACGCGGGTGGCGGCGGTCCGTCAGGAACCCGCCGAGCTCCGGTCGGTGACGGGCAGCATGTCGGCGTGCGACAGGAGGCGGTTGATGTTGCGTTCCGTCTCCAGGGAGCCTTCGACGCCGATCGCGGGGCCGTCGAGGAGGCGCTCCAGCTCGGCGGCCTTCCTGGTGCCCTTGAGGCCGAGGGAGGCGACGGGGTCGAGGTCGAGGTCGCCGGTGATGTCGATGAGCCGTACGACGATGTCGTCGCGCTGGAAGACGGTGCTGCTGTACACGGGGCTGTTCTTGTCGTCGGCCGCCGCCTCGTCCTGGTGGGCCAGGAGCCGGGCCAGTTCCATGCCGCAGCCCGTCCGGGCCGGGTAGTACAGCGCGTGCCGGCGCAGCTTCGCGGGTTCCTTGCGGCCGGAGACCACATGGTGCACGGCCGGGAGCGCCGCCCGGGTGAAGAAGACCCGCGCCGAGTCGGGGTCGCTCAGGTCCCGGTCCTGCTCCAGGTAGGGGTTGATGGCCTCCTCGACCGCCCGTACCTCGGGCTGGCGCGACACGTGGCGCAGGGCCGCGAGGAGGTCGCCCTCCACCTCCACGGCCCGCACGACGCGGTTTCCGTGCATGAAGAGCGAGGTGCGGCGCAGCCGGGTGTTGTCGTCGACCTGGGCCTGGGGCGACTGGTATCCGGCGAGGATCTCGGCGACCTTCGACTCGGATCCGGGCTTGACGGTGAAGGTGAGGGCGTGGCGCGCGACCCCGTTGCCCTCGCGGGCCTCGACCTGCCGGGCCGACCTGGCCGACTCGGGGGTGAGCGGCTCGGCGGGGCTGGTCTCGCGGAGGATGCTGTAGCGCATCGACCGGGTGTCCCGCACGCAGCTGTGCATCGGCCGTACGGTCTCGACGTGCTCCTCGCTGTTGACCCAGGCGAGGAAGGGCGGGGCGCTCTCCCACTCGCTGGTGATGAGCCACTGCGAGGGGTTCTCGATCGACTGGCAGAGCTGGTCGCTGATGTGGCCGGGGACCGAGGCGACCTGGTTGCGCATGAGTTCGTACGCGTCGAGGAACTGCTGCTGCGCGCCTTCGTACAGGTCGAGCAGCAGGATCACCCGAAGCCTCGATCCGTCGAACGCCGACTGCGAGATCCGTCCGGAGTTGGACATTGCGGCACACCTCTCCTTTTCGTCACGGAAGTCACGAACGACCGCGGTAGCCGAAACGCCGGGGCCGCCATGAACTGATCGTTGCCGCGTGCCCGGGACTCCGCGAGCCCCGCGGGTCAGGCGAGTGAACCGCGCGCCATCCGGGTGCCCCTGCCGTGCGAACCGGCCCGCACCGGGCATGGAACCTGCATCCCCATCCCTGACTCGCGTCCCAGGCGGCGCTGGAGGCAATCGATGAACCGATTGGAAGAGGCCGGCGAGAACGGTCTCCATACGCCCGTCCTCATCGTCGGCGGCTCGCTGGTGGGCCTCTCGACGTCGCTGTTCCTGGGGCGCCTCGGGGTGCCGCACGTCCTGGTCGAGCGTCACGCGGACACGTCGAGGCATCCGCGGGGGCGCGGCAACAACGTCCGCACCATGGAGATCTTCCGGGTGGCCGGGGTGCAGCGGCGCATCGAGGAGGCGGCGTCGGTCCTCGCGGACAACCACGGCATCCTGCAGACGCCGACCCTGGTGGGCGACGCCGGGGAGTGGCTGTTCAAGGAGATCGACCCCGGCGGCGGGCTGGCCCGCTTCAGCCCGGGCGCGTGGTGCCTGTGCAGCCAGAACGATCTCGAACCGGTGCTGCTGAAGAGTGCCCGGGAGCTGGGCGGCGACCTGCGGTTCTCGACGGAGCTGATGTCGTTCGAGCAGGACCCCGAAGGAGTGACGGCGAAGGTCAAGAGCCGGGAGACCGGCGAGCACACGACGATCCGCGCGGACTATCTCGTGGCGGCGGACGGTCCGCGCAGCCCCATCCGCGACACGCTGCGCATCGGCAGGACCGGGCCGGGCGACCTGTTCCACAACGTGAGCCTCACGTTCACCTCGCGCGGCCTCGCGGAGGTGGTCGGCGACCGCCGGTTCATCGTCTGCTATCTGACCGATCCGGAGGCCGACGGTGCTCTGCTGCCCGTCGACAACAAGGAGCACTGGGTCTTCCACGCCCCCTGGCACCCCGAACACGGGGAAACGCTGGAGGAGTTCACCGACGAGCGCTGTGTGGAGCACATCCGGCGGGCCGTCGGCGTACCGGATCTCGACGTGGAGATCACCGGCCGTGCGGCCTGGCACGCGGCCGAGCGGGTGGCCGAACGGTACGCGCAGGGGCGGGTGTTCCTCGCCGGTGACTCGGCCCACGAGATGTCCCCGACCGGGGCGTTCGGCTCCAACACCGGTATCCAGGACGCCCACAACCTCGCGTGGAAGCTGTCCGCCGTGCTGGCCGGGTGGGCCGGCCCGGGGCTGCTGAGGTCCTACGACGCCGAGCGCCGGCCGGTCGCGGAGGCGACGAGCGCGCGTGCCTCGTCGCGTTCGGTGGAGCACAGCCACCCCGGGTACACCCCCGAGCCCGCGGCGGCCGGGCAGGGCGGGCAGGGCGGCCCCGGCGGCAGGAAGGGCGGGATCCTCAATGTGGCGCTCGCCTACCGCTACCCGAGGGGCGCGGTCCTCGGCGCCGATCCGGCCGCTCCCGTCGTGCCCGAGGGCGTACGGCTGACGGGCGAGCCGGGGAGCAGGGCGCCGCACCTGTGGCTGACCCGCGCCGGCGCCCGGATCTCCACCCTCGACCTGTACGAGCGTTCCATGGTGCTGCTGAGCTCGGCGGAGGGCGCCGGCGGCTGGCACGCGGCGGCGAAGGACACGGCCCGGCAGCTCTCCGTCCCCCTCGACTCGTACCGGGTCGGCGGCGGGCCCGAGGCGGATCTGGTGCCCGCGGGCGACTCGGACTGGGCGCAGGCCCACGGTGTCGGCCCGGACGGCGCGGTGCTGGTCCGCCCCGACGGGTTCGTCGCCTGGCGGTCCGAGGGGCCGTCCAAGGACCCCCGGACGACCCTGCGGAAGGCTCTGGTGGCACTGCTGGACCAGGCCTGATCCGCCGTTGGCGGGCGGCGGTCCACGGACCGCGCCGGGCGCCCGCGCCCGTGGCCCGCGCGGTGCGGAGGGAAAAGGCCGGAGGCCGTATCGGCGTTCCGATACGGCCTCCGGCCACGACTTCGACAGTCGGGACGACAGGACGATCCTGCGGGCAAGGCCGTCGACGACGTCCGGCCCATCCACGACGCCGTCGAACGCCGCGCCCGCGGCCTTCTCGACGACCTCGGCGCGCCGGCACAGCACTGACTTCGGACATCGGCACGGCGGCCGGCCTGTGGCTCGTCTTCGGCGACGCGCCCGGCGACTGAGGCGACGGGGATTCCCTGCCGGGAAAGCGCGGCGCCGTGAGCGGTGCACACCACCCCTGCCAACTGTCCCGGCCAACGCCATGACCACACCATCACCCTGCCGTGGCTGCGCATGCCTGCCTGGCCGTCCTGCGCGCCCGAGTGCTGGACGCGGGTAAAGCCCGTGGGGGCGGCGGGCGTATGGGAAGCCCAAAGCCTCTCCGCTGGGTCGGGGGACGGGCGGCTCGGCCTCTGCGAAGGCCGTATCGCCCGGATCACACGTACGCTTCGTGGTGTCTACGGCGTCACATAGCGGGCGCGAAACCACTGGAGGCAACACCTCGTGCTGATCGCTCAGCGTCCGTCCCTGACCGAAGAGGTCGTCGACGAGTTCCGCTCCCGGTTCGTGATCGAGCCGCTGGAGCCGGGCTTCGGCTACACCCTCGGCAACTCCCTGCGCCGCACCCTCCTCTCGTCGATCCCCGGCGCTGCTGTCACCAGCGTCCGTATCGACGGTGTCCTGCACGAGTTCACCACCGTGCCGGGCGTCAAGGAGGACGTCACCGACCTGATCCTCAACATCAAGCAGCTGGTCGTCTCCTCGGAGCACGACGAGCCGGTCGTGATGTACCTGCGCAAGCAGGGCCCGGGTCTGGTCACCGCCGCCGACATCGCGCCCCCGGCCGGTGTCGAGGTCCACAACCCCGACCTCGTCCTCGCCACGCTCAACGCCAAGGGCAAGCTGGAGATGGAGCTGACCGTCGAGCGCGGTCGCGGCTACGTCTCCGCCGTTCAGAACAAGCAGGTCGGTCAGGAGATCGGGCGCATCCCGGTCGACTCGATCTACTCGCCGGTGCTGAAGGTCACGTACAAGGTCGAGGCGACCCGTGTCGAGCAGCGCACCGACTTCGACAAGCTGATCGTCGACGTCGAGACCAAGCAGGCCATGCGTCCCCGTGACGCCATGGCGTCGGCCGGTAAGACCCTGGTCGAGCTGTTCGGTCTGGCCCGCGAGCTCAACATCGACGCCGAGGGCATCGACATGGGCCCGTCCCCGGTCGACGCCGCCCTCGCCGCCGATCTGGTCATGCCGATCGAGGAGCTGGAGCTCACCGTTCGGTCGTACAACTGCCTCAAGCGTGAGGGCGTCCACTCCGTGGGTGAGCTCGTCGCCCGCTCCGAGGCCGACCTCCTGGACATCCGTAACTTCGGTGCGAAGTCCATCGACGAGGTCAAGGCGAAGCTGGCCGGCATGGGCCTGGGCCTGAAGGACAGCCCGCCCGGATTCGACCCGACCGCCGCCGCCATCGGCGCGGACGACGACGCGGACGCGGGTTTCGTGGAGACCGAGCAATACTGAACGCTGCGCCGCGCAACCCTGCGTAGCCGCTCATCGTGCACGGAGGTCACTGACCACCAGCCACCGGTGCCTGCACCAGGACGTCCCCAAAAAATGATCGAGGGCCGGTTTCGGATACCTCCGAAACCGGCCCTCTTTCACGACTGTCTCCAGTCGGGACGACAGGATTTGAACCTGCGACCCCTTGACCCCCAGTCAAGTGCGCTACCAAGCTGCGCCACGTCCCGATGCGTCTTACGCGCGGTGTCCCGCGTGTTCGCGCATCCGAACCTTACCGCACGTCGGTGGATGACCACGCACGCATTGTTATCGTCGCAGCGCAGGCGGGGTCTTCGTACGCGGGCAGGCTTGCCGTACGAGGCGGGAGGATCGCCCTCAGGCCGCATCGTCCAAGTCGGCCGCGACCGCTCGGAGTGCGTCGGCCAGCCGGGCGGCGGGCTCCGACAGGGGGTGCGGAAGGCGGGCGAGGACGAGGCGGCGCCGCTCCTCGGGGCCGCCCCGCACGGACAGGATCCGTACACCGGGTGGCGCCGCGGGGGCCAGTGAGGCGGGAACGGTGGTCAGACCGCAGCCCGCGGCCACCAGGTGCAGTTTGGCCAGCCAGTCACGGGCGGTGTGGGCGATCACAGGGCGCTCGTCCAGTCCCGGCCAGACACCCATCAGCCGCTCGTCGCCGACGGACGAACCGGCGATCCAGCGCTGCCCCCGCAGGTCGGCGATGTCGACGGAGCCGCCGGCGGCGAGCGGATGGGCGGCCGGCACCGCGAGCCGCAGACTGCGTTCGCCGAGCGTTCGCACGGTCAGCGCGGGCGACTCGCTGTCCAGGGGCCGGAAGGGCGGCGCCGAGGCGAGCAGGGCCAGGTCCAGGGTGCCGGCCCGCAGCGCACGGACGAGCGCGGGGGTGCTGCCCTCCCGGGTGGTCACGGTGATCGCCGGGTGGCTGCGGCGCAGCGCGGCGACGGCACGGGGCAGCAGGACGGCGCCCGCGCTCGCGAACCAGCCGAGACGGACGGTCCCGGCCTCGGCGGGCAGCCCGGCGAGTTCCCGTGCCGTCGCGTCGATCTGGTCGAGAACCGTCACGGCCCGCCGCAGTACGACGTGTCCGGCCGCGGTCAGCCGCACGCCGTCCCTGCGCCGCTCCAACAGCGGCGCCCGTGCGGCCCGTTCGAGCGAGGCGATCTGCCGGGACACGGCGGACTGGGTGTAACCGAGCGCGCCGGCCGCCGCGGTGAGCGTGCCTCGCTCGGCCACCTCTCGGAAGACACGCAGGGCGACCAGTGAGACGTCGGTGAAGTCCATGACGATGACGCATACCAGACCTGAGCAGGTTTCGTTGGACGCATGCCTGAGGTGTTCCTAGCGTGGTGGGCATGACCAACGCACGCATCGCTCTTGTCACCGGAGCCAATCAGGGGCTCGGCTTCGCGCTCGTCGAAGGGCTCGCCGCCCGGATGGCCCGCGACGACCTGGTCCTGCTCACCGGGCGCGACGCCCACCGGGTCGCCGACGCCGTCGCGCGGGTCGACGCGTCCGCGGCCACCGTGAGCCGGGTCGAGGGCCGCGTCCTCGACGTCACCGACGCGCGGGCCGTTCGGGAGCTGGCGGCCGAACTCGACGCGCGCCACGGCGGGGTGGACATCGTGGTGTCCAACGCGAGCGCCATGCTGACGCCGGACCGGTCGCAGTCCGAGCAGGCCGACGCCTTCATCGATGTCGCCAACGGAGGCGCGCACGCGGTGCTGCGTTCCTTCGGCCCCGTACTGCGCCCTGGTGGTCGGCTGATCGTCGTGGCCAGTTCGCTGGGCAGGCTGGGTCATCTCGACGCCCGGCTGCATGCGCTGTTCGACGGCTCCTCGCTCGACGAGGTGGAGGCGGCGGTCGAGTCCTGGCGGGCCGCCGTGCACGCGGGCACCGAGCGGGAACTCGGCTGGCCCCAGTGGATCAACGTACCGTCCAAGGTGGCCCAGGTCGCCGCCGTGCGGGCGCTCGCGGCCGAGCGCCAAGACGCCGACCTGGCGCGCGGCACCCTGGTCGCGGCCGTCTGCCCGGGGCTTGTGGACACCCCGCTGTCCCGCCCGTGGTTCACCGACTTCAGTCAGGCGCAGACCCCGGCGCAGGCCGCCGTCGCGATCCTCGATCTGCTGCTGCGCGAGAAGGCCGATCCGGCGCGGTACGGCGAACTGGTGCGGTTCGGGGAGGTGCTGCCGTGGCACGCGGGCCGGCCGCCACGTCACCAGGAGAGGCTTCTCGACTCGTGGAAACCGTGCGGGAACCGGCCGGGGGGGGGGGGGGGGGGGGGGGGGGGGGCCCCCCCCCCCCCCCCCCCCCCCCCGGCCCGAGCGATCCGTCCTGGGGCCGGTTGGGGTCGGTTGGGGCCGGTCGGGCGGCGGTGCGGCCGTCCGTCACCGACCGTGGTCCCTTGACGCGTCGGGGGCGGGCCGGACGGGGGGCGTGTCAAGGTGCCTCCTCGGGGGAGGCCGTTGCGGGCGCCGCGAGGTCCTCCGCCTCCGGCAGCCGCTGGACGTCGACCCCACGCACCTGCGCCAACTCGTGCTTGAGCGCGGCCAGTTCGGTGCCTCCCGCCATGTGGTCGGTGAGCTCCTCCAGGCCGACCTCGCCGCGGTCGGCGCTGAGTTCGAGCGTGCCCAGCCGCAGCACGCTGAAGTGGTCGCCGACCATGTACGCGTGGTGGGGGTTGTGGGTGATGAAGATGACGCCGAGGCCGCGGTCGCGGGCGGCGGCGATGTACTTGAGCACGACGCCGGACTGTTTGACGCCGAGTGCGGCGGTCGGTTCGTCGAGGATGAGGACGCGGGCGCCGAAGTACACCGCGCGGGCGATGGCGACGGACTGGCGCTGCCCGCCCGAGAGCGTGCCGATCGGCCGGTCGAGGTCGTCCAGGACGATGCCCATGTTGCGCAGTTCCTGGTCGGCGGTCCGCCTCATCCGCGCGATGTCGAGCCGGCGTACGGGCCAGGGGCCCTTGGTCAGTTCGGAGCCGAGGAAGAAATTCCGCCACACCGGCATCAGCGGCACCGTCGCGAGGTCCTGGTAGACGGTGGCGATGCCCTTGGCGAGGGCCTCGCGCGGGGTGCTGAACCGTACCGCCGTGCCGTCCACGAGGAACTCGCCCTCGCTGTGCTGGTGCAGCCCCGAGATGATTTTGATGAGGGTGGATTTCCCGGCGCCGTTGTCGCCCAGGACGCAGGTCACCCGGCTGGGACGGACGGTGAGGGACACGTCGTGGAGAGCGCGGATGTTGCCGTACGACTTTCCCGCTCCGCGCAGTTCCACGATGGCGGCGCCGCCGTCCTCGGTCGGGGCGTCCGGGCGGGCGCCCGCGGCCGCGGATCCGTTGTCTGCCATGGGTCGGTTCACCTCCGGGTCGCCGTGCGGCGGACCCACAGATTGACGAGCGTGGCGCCGAGCAGCATCACGCCGAGGAAGGCCTTGAACCAGTCGGGGTTCCAGCCGGCGTAGACGATGCCCTGGTTCACCATGCCGAACATGAAGGCGCCGAAGACCGGGCCGATCGCGGAGCCGTAGCCGCCGGTGAGCAGACAGCCGCCGATCACCGACGCGGCGATGTAGATGAGTTCCTGGCCGACGCCCTCGCCCGACTGCACCGTGTTGAACGAGAACAGCTCGTGCATGCCGACGAACCAGGCGCCGAAGCCGACCGCCATGAACAGCGTGATCTTGGTGAAGGTCACCGGTACGCCGACCGCGCGGGCGCTCTCCTGGTCGCCGCCGACCGCGAAGACCCAGTTGCCGTACTCGGTGCGCAGCAGCACCCAGGTGGCGAGCGCCGCGAAGACGAGCCACCACACGACCGTGATCTTCACCTGGACGCCGCCGACGCCGAACGACGAGGCGAAGATCCTCTTCGCCTGGCCGAAGCCGTCCATGTCGCTGATGTCGTCGGTGGCGACGTTGTCGGTGACCAGTTTGGTGACGGCGAGGTTGACGCCTTGCAGGATCAGGAAGGTCCCGAGCGTCACCAGGAAGCTGGGCAGCCCGGTGCGGACCATCATCCAGCCGTTGAACGCCCCGATCGCGAGCGAGAGGACGAGCGCCACCACGACACCCGCCCACACGTTCACGGTGAGCTGGTAGCTGAGCATGCTCGCCGTCAGCGCCGAGGTGATCACCGCGACGCCGGCGGACAGATCGAACTCGCCGCCGATCATCAGCAGAGCCACGGGCAGGGCCATGAGGCCGATCGTCGACGACTGGTAGAGCACGGTCGCCATGGAACTGCCGGAACGTACCGAGGGCGCCGCGATCAGGAAGAAGACGAACACGGCGGCGGCGCCGAGGAACACCCCGACCTCGGGCCGGGCGAGCAGCCGCAGCGCCAGGGGGCGCCGTGCGGTCCGCCCGTCGGCCGTACGAGGGCCGGGAGCCGGCGGCGCGGTCGCCGTCGGCCCGGCCGTGCTCATCACCGAGTGCCCTTCGAGGCGTACTTGGCGACGGCATCGACGTTGCCCTTGTCCACGAACGCCGGACCGGTGAGCACCGGCTGCTCGCCGCCACCGCTGTAGTTGCCGTTGTTCTTGTAGAGCCACAGCGAGTCGATCGCCAAGTAGCCCTGGAGGTACGGCTGCTGGTCGACGGCGAACTGGATGGTGCCCTTGCTGATGGCGCCCGTGAGTTCCTTGTTGAGGTCGAAGGTGGCGATCTTCGCCTTGCTGCCGGCTTCACTCACCGACTGCACCGCGGTCAGGGCGTACGGGGCGCCCAGCGCGACGACGTAGTCGATCGCCGGGTCCTGCTTGAGCTTCGCGGTGATCGTGGACTTCACGGACGGCATGTCGGTGCCGTTGACGTACAGGGTCGCGGTCGAGCCGCTGAAGGTCTTCTTCACGCCGTCGCATCGCTGGGTGAGGCCGACGTTGCCCTGTTCCTGGATCACGCAGACGGCCTTCTTGGCGCCCTCCGCGTTCAGCTTCTTGCCGAGCGCCTCGCCCGCGACGGTCTCGTCCTGGCCGAAGAACTCCGTCAGGCCCAGCTTCTTCCAGTCGCTCAGGCCC
Organism: Streptomyces sp. NPDC015532; assembly: GCF_043078065.1. Classification (NCBI taxonomy): domain Bacteria; kingdom Bacillati; phylum Actinomycetota; class Actinomycetes; order Kitasatosporales; family Streptomycetaceae; genus Streptomyces; species Streptomyces sp. NPDC015532. Next base: position 159,077 of record NZ_JBIBSY010000013.1, read on the forward strand.
GAGTTGAGGCCCACGACGGGTATGCCGGCCGAAGTCGCCTTGCTCACCACGTCCTTCATGGCGTCGGGCTTGGCCAGGGTGATGGCGATGCCGTCGACCTTCTGGTCGATCGCGTTCTGCACCAGGCCGGCCTGGTCGCCCGCGTTCGGGTCGTGCGCGTAGACGAGATCGATGTTGTCCTTGGCCGCCGCGGCCTCGGCGCCCTTGCGGACGATGTCCCAGAACGTGTCGCCGGGCGCCTGGTGGGTGACCAACGCGACCGTCATCCGCGGTGTGTTCGCCTTGCCCGCGGCGCCGCCGTCCCCGCTCTCCTCGGCCTTCTTGCCGCCGGAGCCGCTGGAGCAGCCCGCCACGAGCAGTAAGGACGCGGCGGTCAGGGCGACGAGCGGGGTGATTCTCCGTGAACGGGGGTGGGACGTGCGATCCATCTCTGCAGCACCTCACTGTGCGACCGGGGCCTGTGTGTCTCCTCCCCTACATCCCCAGCATCAGGCGCATCACGCATCGAACAGGACCTGACCGCCCCGCAACACCCGTGAAAGGCCCGCGACTTGACCCTTCACGGATGTCCGAGGCGGCGGCTCTTGAGGAGTGCCACCCGTCCTCATGCCCGGGTGCCGTCAGGGAGGCGGGTGCGGAACGTGGTGCCGTCCGGGGTGTCGACGACGGTGATCGTGCCGCCGTGAAGGGCGGCGATGTCCAGAGCGATGGGCAGGCCGAGACCGGTGCCGCCGTCGTCACGGCTGCGGGCGTCGTCGAGGCGGGCGAACCGTTCGAAGATCTTCTGCCGGTCGGCCGGGGCGATCGGGGCGCCGTCGTTGGTGACGTCCAGGACGGCGTCGCCGGTCTGCGGGTCCGCTGACAGCCGCACCGTGACGGTGTGCCGGGCGTGGCGCTGGGCGTTGTCGAGAAGGTTGGTCAGCAGCCGGCCGATCCACAGGGCGTTGCCGGGAACGGTGATGTCGTCCGGGGCGTGGAGCGTGACCGGGTGGGAGTCGGTGGAGCGGACCGACACGGTGCTGCGGGCGAGTTCGGCGAGGTCGACGGGTTCGGTGGGCCGGCTCTGTCCGGTGGCGTCGAGGCGGGCCAGCAGCAGGAGGTCGGCGGAGAGGGCCTGGAGCCGCTCGGTGTCCTGGAGGGCGCCCGCCACCAGGGTGTCGCGCACTTCCGGATCGGGGTGGGTGAGGGCGACCTCCAACTGGGTGCGCAGTACCGCGAGGGGACTGCGCAGTTCGTGTGAGGCGTCGGCGATGAACTGACGCTGCCGCGTGCCCGCGGCCTCCAGCCGTTCGAGCATGGCGTTCATGGTGTCGGCGAGGCGGGCGATCTCGTCGTCGCTGCGCGGGGCGGGGACCCGGCGGTCCAGGCCGCGGTCGCCGATGGCGGCGACCTCGGCGCGGATGGCCTCGACCGGCCGCAGCGCGCGGCCGGTCGTACGCCAGGTCAGGACACCGACGGTGGAGATCAGCAGGGCGCTGAGGGCGGCGAGGGCCGCGGCGGTGATGTCCTCGGCGGCGTCGGCCGTGCGCAGTGAGGCCCCGATGTGGATGGTGACCGAGCCGGTGGGGCTGGTGGTGGTGACCGTGGTGACGCGCTGGTGGTGTTCCTCCCCAAGTGCGTCGAGGTTGTACGTCCGGTGGCCGTTGTGGGTGCCGGTCGGGGTGAGGGCGGGGCGGCCGGTGAGGTTCGGGCTCTGCGCGACGACGTTTCCCTGAGCGTCGACGACCTGGATGAAATCGGTGCCGGGCCCGAGCGCCAGCGGTTCGGGCAGGCGTCCGGCCGCGGCGAGGCGGGCGACGTCCCGGGCCTGCGCGCGGCCCCCGGTCTCCACGGTGCGTTCGAGGTTGCCCCGCAGCAGCAGCAGGACGACGGCCGACGTGGCGAGCAGGACGACGGCCACGCTCGCGCACGCGGCGAGGGTGGTGCGGGTACGCACCGAGCGCGGCGCCAGCCGACGGATCAGCGTGGCCGCACGGGGATGTCCGGTCAGGCGGCGCAGCGCGGCCCGGACCCGGTGGCGCGAGGCGGGAGCGATCCCGGGACGCCTCGGACGCTTCGGCTTCCGCGTGGTCGGATCCGGCTCAGCCACCGTCGGCCGCCAGTCGGTATCCGGCGCCTCGGACGGTCTGTACCGCCGCCCGCCCGAACGGTGTGTCGATCTTGCGGCGCAGGGCGCTGACATGGACTTCGACGGTGTTGGGGTCGCTGTCCGCACCGCTGTCCCAGACCTCGTCCAGGATCTCCCGCTTCGAGACGGCCTCCCCGGCCCGCCGGGCGAGGTGGTCCAGCACGGCGAACTCGCGCGGGGTGAGAGGGACGGACACGCCGCCGCGGGTGCAGGTGCGGGCGGCGGAGTCGACCACCAGGTCGCCCAGCACGGTGCGTCTCGGGGCCCGGGTGCCTATCCGGCGGGCCAGCGCCCGCAGGCGGGCGACGAGCACCACGAAGGAGAAGGGTTTGGACAGGTAGTCGTCGGCGCCGGTGTCCAGCGCCTCGGCCTCGTCCCACTCGCCGTCCTTGGCGGTCAGCATGAGGATGCCGACGTCGCTGCCGGTGGCCCGCAGTCGCTGGCACACCCGGTAGCCGTTGAGGCCGGGCAGCATGATGTCGAGCACGACCACGTCGTAGGCGCGCTCGGTGGCTTTGGTGAGCCCGGTCAGGCCGTCGTGGGCGACGTCCACGCTGAAGCCCTCGGCCGTCAGGCCGTGCTGGAGCGCCAGGGCCAGCCGGCGCTCGTCTTCCACCACCAGTACACGCATGCCCCCAGGGTGGCAGGTGGCCGGGCGGGGGAGGCACCAAGCTGAAGGCGCCTTCAGGTCTTCAGGAAGTCTTCAGCAGCCTCCAGCGATGCTGTGCCCGGACGACCGGGCACAGGGCCTGGACGTCTCCGGGAGATCGGGGTGGGCGCAGTGAGCGAATCTGTAGAGCCGCAGGAGCCGCAGGAACACCGGGACGAGGACGGTCCGGACACGACGGAGGCGAAGCCGGCCGGCAGGCGCAGGCTGGGCGGTCGCGGGGCGCGCTGGGCCGTGGCCGGCACGGCCGCCGTGGTGGTCATCGGCGGCGGCGTCGCCGCGGCGGCGATCCACCACCACGAGGAGGACGGCCGCGTCGAGCACAGAATGGCGCCCGCCGGCGCGCACGCGTGGCGTGACGGGTTCCGGGTCGAGTCCGAAGGCCGTGACGGGCACGACGGCTTGAAGCAGCGCGACGGGCGGATCCGCGGCGGCGAGGCCGGCTCGCTCGGCGAGGACGGCCGTGGGCTGTCGGCCGGCGAGGCTCCGGCCCCGCTGCCCTCGCTCTCCGCGGCGGACGCCGTGGACAAGGCCGCCTCCGCGGTCAAGGACGGCAAGGTCGAGTCGTTGGCGCCGGTCACGGAGCAGGGCGGCGGCCGGGCCTGGCGGATCGTGGTCGTCGGCCCCGACGGCGTACGGCATGTGGTGACCGTCGACGGCACCGGCGGCACGGTGACCGGCAACACCGTCCTGGGCGGCTGACCGGACGACCCGAGCGGCGCGGCCCGGGCCGCGCCGCACAGGCCCCGTCGCCGAGTTCGCCCGCAGCCGGGTTCGGGGCACAGTCGCCGGTATTGCGCGTCGGGCGGAGGCAGGGACTCTTCTCCGGACGGCACTGGGTCAACCTCGCCCGACGGCCCGGAGGGCTGCATCGGTCGCGGGCGGCGCCGCAGGCGCTCTGTCGCCATGCGGGGCGGCGGGTATGTACTGGGGGCTTGCCGCATCGAGGGGGAAGTATGCCGCGAACGCCAGATCCGGGAGGACCCGAGGCAGCCCAGGAGGAGGAGCCCTGGCTGGACAGTCGCGAGGTCGCCGAGCTGTGGCCGGTTCGTGAGGAGTGGCTGCGGGGCGCCGCTGGTCGTGCGGATGTCCGCGTCCGCCGGTACGGCGGGGAGAGTCGGGGCACGTACGGGGCGGCGCCGACGTTTTACTCCTATCACCCAGGGGACGTGCGACGGGCCGCGACGGCTATCGCCGAAGGCCGCGTCGACCTGCCGTCGGTCTGGCGCACGGACACTCCCGACGGTCGGCGGGCGGAACACTGGAGCAGATTCCGATTCCGTCTCACCTGCGGGGTCATCCTGGCCTGTGCCCTCCTTCTCCTGGGGTTGGCGATCTACGCCATGGTGTCCTGAGCCCTGAGCCCTGAGCCCTGAGCCCTGAGCCCTGAGCCCTGAGCCCTGAGCCCTGAGCCCTGAGCCCTGAGCCCTGAGCCGGCGGGCAGCGGGCAGAGGGTCCAGGTCGGTCGCTATGCCGCCCGGCATCCGGGGCCGCCTGGGCCGAGCGACTGTCCGGCGACGGGCCCGGCGGGTTACGACTCCAGCGTCACCCACGTCCCCGACGCCGCCGAGCGAGCCATCGCGTCCAGCACCGTCGCGCTACGGACCGCGTCGACCAGCGTGGCGCCGTACGGTCGGTCGTCGGCGATGGACCGGAGAAAGGTGTGCGCCTCGATGACCTTGAGGTCGTCGTAGCCCATGCTGTTCGCCGCCCCCGGCTGGAACGCGGCGTAGTCACCGGCCTCCGGACCGACGTACACGGTGCTGACCGGCTGGTCCTGGTACGACGTGCCCCGGCTGACGCCGAGTTCGCCCATCCGGCGGAAGTCCCAGAACACCGCGCCCTTGGTGCCGTGGATCTCGAACCCGTAGCTGTTCTGCTCACCCACCGAGACCCGGCACGCCTCCAGGACGCCGCGCGCGCCGGAGACGAAGCGCAGCAGGCAGTTGACGTAGTCCTCGTTCTCCACGGGCGCCGGTTCGCCGCCCGCGGCGTGCTCGTGCCCCTCGGTCGCGCCGGCCGGCCGGGCCCGCAGCGGCACGAACACCGCCGTGTCCGCCGCCAGTGCCTCGATCTCGCCCAGCAGGAAACGGGCCAGGTCGACGCCGTGCGAGGCCAGGTCTCCGAGGACACCGCTGCCCCCGCGCTCCCGCTCGTAGCGCCAGGTCAGCGCGCCCTCCGGATGGGCCGCGTAGTCGCTGAGGAGACGGACGCGCATGTGCGTCACGTCCCCGATGTCGCCGGAGGTGATCAGCTCGCGGGCCGCCACGACGGCGGGGGCGCCCCGGTAGTTGAAGCCGACCGTGCCCCGTACCCCGGCCTCGGCCACCGCGCCCGACACCGCCCGGGCGTCGTCGGCGGTGAGCCCCACCGGCTTCTCGATCCAGATGTGCTTGCCGGCCCGGGCCATGGCCACACCGATCTCACGGTGCAGGAAGTTCGGCGCGGTGATGCTCACGGCCTCCACGCGCGGATCGGCGGCGATCTCCCGCCAGTCACGTACGGCGCCGGCGAAGCCGTACCGCGCGGCGGCCTCCTCGGCGCGGCCTGGCACCTCGTCGGCGACGGTGACCGGTTCGGGACGCAGGGCGAGCCGCGGGAAGTGGTGGAGTACGCGGGCGTACGCCTGCGTGTGCACCCGCCCCATCCAGCCGAACCCCACGACAGCGACACCGAGCGCACGCACCACGATCGCCCTCCTTGGAACCGCACCGCACCGAAACCGTCCGCACCGAAACCGTCCGCACCGGAACCGCCCGCACAGGACCCGACCCCTCCGCACCGAAGCACGACTCGATCCCGCCGAACCGGAGTCATTCCCGCCGAACCGCGGTCCTTCACATCGACCCGGGCCGGACCTGACCGACCGGAACCAGGCCGGACCTGACCGACCGGAATCAGGCCGATCCGGTCCGATCCGGCCCGTGACCAGGCTAGTGCGATGTGGCCCTGCTCAGCCCGCGACCGACGCCCGCTGTTCCAGGACCCGCAGGGCCCGCTCGGCCCATTCGATGATCGCCTGCTCGAAGGCGCGTCCCCCCAGGAGAGTGAGATACGGGCCGACGCGCTCCGCCCCCGCGAGGTACTCCTCCTCGGTGCGCCCGTCGAGCAGGCGGGCGCCGATCCGCTCGTAGTGCGCCAGCTTGGCGCGCGACCACTCCAGCCGCTCGGCGATCGCCACGCGGACGGCAGCGGCGTCCCCCATGTCGAGTGCGTACACCTTGACCATCAGCTCGTCGCGGATCGCGGTGGGTTTCGCGGGCCCGGAGGTGAAGGAGGCCAGCGCTTCGAGCCCCGCCTCGGTCAGCGAGAAGACCCGCTTGTTGGGCCGCCGTTCCTGCTGCACGAGCCGGGCCTCGATGAGCCCCTCGGACTCCATCCGGTCGAGCTCCCGGTACAGCTGCTGCGGGGTCGCCATCCAGAAGTTGGCCACCGAGGCGTCGAATCCCTTGGCCAGGTCGTAGCCCGACGCCTCGCCCTCCAGGAGCGAGGCCAGTACCGCGTTGCGCAATGCCATCCCGCAAGGCTAGACGGCCCCCGCCCACAGGACTAATCTTATCCGCACCTAATCAATTAATTGAGTATGAGAGGTGGTCGCAATGAACTCCTTCCGCAAGGCCGTGGAGGCAGGAGACCTCGGCGCGGTCGAGGAGCTGCTGGCCGACGATGTCGTGTTCACCAGCCCCGTCGCCTTCAAGCCCTACCCGGGCAAGCCGATCACCGCCGCCATCCTGCGCGGCGTCTGGCGTGTCTTCAGCGACTTCCGCTACGTCCGTGAGATTGCCGGGGCCGACGGCCGCGACCACGCGTTGGTCTTCACGGCCAAGGTCGGCGACAAGGAGATCAACGGCTGCGACTTCCTGCACTTCGACGAGGACGGACGCATCGACGAACTCATGGTGATGGTGCGCCCGTTGTCGGCGGCTCAGGCGCTCTCCGAGGCCATGGGGGCGCAGTTCGAGCAGATCTCCCGGGAGGCGGCCGGCGCGTGAGGGCCCGGACTCGCACTGTTTGAACCGACTCCCTCCGGCAACCCGGCTGGTGTGACGACGACTTCACAGCAGGAGCTCTTCCGGTTCCTTGAGGACCGTTTCGAGTGTGCCCGGGCCTGTTCCGAATGCGCCAGGAGTTCCGCGCTGCGCGCGAGCCTCATGAATCCCGACGGGCCGAAGAAGCAGGAGGCCGCGCGGCGTTCGGGCATCCTGTGCGCGGAGGTGTGCGAGGCGACCTGCCATGTGCTGTCCCGTCACCCGGGGCAGAGCGAGCGGGATGTCCGCGCTCAGCTGGAGTGGTGCAGGGACGTCTGCCTGGAGTGCGCCGAGGCCTTCGACGCGTGCCCCGGGTCGGAGGCCGCCGCGCGGAAATGTCGTGAATGCGCCCGGTCGTGCACGGACTTCATCGCCATGCTGCGCTGAGCCCGTACGCCGTCCGGGTCAGGCCTGTCCGGCGAGCGGGCGTCCGGCGCGGACGTTCCAGCGTCCCGCGCGCCCGCTCAACTCCGTGACGGTGAGCGGCGGCACGTCCACGCGCCAGAACGCCGCCTCTGGTGCCCCCAACGCCCTTACCACCAGGGCTCGTACGACCTCGGGCTCCACCACGGCGACGGTTCGGCCGTCGAGACCCGCCGCCCTGTCGAGGCGTTCCGCCACCCGGTCGCAGAACGCCCGCACCGACTCGCCGTCGTGCGGCGCCGACGCGGGATCGGCGAGCCAGCGCGCCACCGCCTCCGGCTCCTTCGCGCTCACCTCGGCCAGTGTCGCCCCGCGCCAGCGGCCCACATCGAGAGGGGCCAACTCCGCCGTCTCGACGCCGCCTTCGAGCCCGAGTGCCTCCGCGGTCTGGCGGCATCGCGTGGTGGGGGAGACCCACAGCCGGGCGCCCGCCGGAACGGCACCCGCGTCGGCCGCCGACCGGGCGGCCCGCAGGCTCGACGCGTCCACCGGACTACCGCCGTCGTCGAAGCGGGCCTCGCGCAGCGCCTCGCCGATCGCCGCGGAGATCAAGAACACTCGGCTGGTCATGCCATCACTCTCGTGTGTCGTGGACCCGGCTCGTGCCGGGCTCGTGCTGTAGGGGCCGGGCTCGTGTGGACGGGCCTGGGGCGTGCGTCGTGGACCGTGACCCGGAGCCGAACACCCCGGCCCGGCAGGGCGGTTGTCGCCGCCAGGCCATGCTCCATGAGCGGTGGGGCGCGCAGAGCGCCGGGGCGTGCGCCCTTGGCCGGGATACGGCTTCGCGGTACGGTCACGTGGATATTGACGACGGTTCGGCGGAAGCCCGGTGGAAATCCGGCACGGTCGCGCCACTGTAAGCCCGGCACCTGTCACTCCCGCCAGGGGTGACGGACACGGGCAAGTCAGACCCGTGGCTGTCGTCCTGTGCACCACCGAGACGGGACGCGAGTTCCCCAGGAGGTTCTGCCCATGGCGCAGTCCGTCGTTCAGCCGACCGTCACCCCCACCGCCGTACCCGCCAAGCTGCCGATCGGTGCGATCGCCCCCTGGGCGGCGTTCTTCGGCATCCTGATGCTGGTCCTGCTCTACTTCGTCGGCGCCGAACAGGGCGCCACCTCCCTCGTCTCCGGCGAGAACGTCCACGAATGGGTCCACGACGCCCGTCACCTGCTCGGTTTCCCCTGCCACTGACGGCGGCAGGGAACGTACGAGCCACGATATTCCCGCGACGGCCTGGGAAACCCGGCCCGCACGAGGGGGCGGTGCCCGCACGACCGGGCACCGCCCCCTCGCATGAGAGGGCGCGCCCGGCCACACACCACCGCCCCGGCGTCCGCGTCATCGCCATTCCCAATTTCTGAAACACGTTCTACGGTGTGCGCCGTCAGGTCGGGCCCGGGGAGGCAGGAGGCGCCGTGCATCTCGAATACACGCCGGAGCAGCAACGGTTGCGGACCGAACTTCGTCTCTACTTCGCCGAGTTGGTGCCGGACAACGCGTACGCGCGCTACGCGGATCCGGGGGCGCAGAAGCGCTTCTACCGCGAGACGATCCGACGGCTCGGCGCGGACGGCTGGCTCGGGGTCGGCTGGCCCAAGGAGTACGGCGGGCGGGGCCTGAGCCCGATGGAGCAGTTCATCTTCTTCGACGAGGCGGCCCAGGCCGGGGTGCCGCTGCCGCTGATGGCGCTCAACACCGTGGGGCCGACGATCATGCGGTTCGGCACGGAGGAACAGAAGTCGTACTTCCTGCCGAAGGTCCTCTCCGGCGAGATCGACTTCGCGATCGGCTACAGCGAGCCCGGCGCCGGGACGGACCTCGCCGCGCTGCGGACCAGGGCCGTGCGGGAGGGCGACGAGGAGACCGGCCACTACACCGTCGACGGCCAGAAGATCTGGACGACCAACGGCGACACGGCCGACTGGGTGTGGCTCGCGGTCCGCACCGATCCGGACGCCCCGCCGCACAAGGGCATCACCATGCTCCTCGTGCCGACTTCCGACCCCGGCTACTCGTGCACCGTCATCAACACGCTCGCCTCGCACGACACCACCGCCAGCTACTACGAGAACATCCGGGTCCCCGCCACGCGCCGGGTCGGCGAGGAGAACAAGGGCTGGCGGCTGATCACCAACCAGCTCAACCACGAACGCGTCACCCTCGCCGCGCACGGCACCATGGCCATCCGCGCCCTGCACGACGTCCAGCGCTGGGCCATGGGGACCAAGCTCGCCGACGGCCGCCGCGTCGTCGACCTCCCCTGGGTGCGCCGCCTCCTGGCCCGTACGCACACCAGGCTGGACGCCATGAAGCTCCTCAACTGGCGCATGGTGAACGCCGTCCAGGAGGGCACCCTCACCCCGCAGGACGCCTCCGCGGTCAAGGTGTACGGCTCCGAGGCGCGCCGGGACGCGTACGCCTGGCTGATGGAGATCGTCGCCGTCCCCGGTGTCCTCAAGGAGGGCTCCGCCGGCACCGTCCTGCACGGCGAACTCGAACGCGGCTACCGATCGGCGGTGATCTTCACCTTCGGTGGCGGCAACAACGAGATCCAGCGGGAGATCATCTCCTGGATCGGACTGGGGATGCCCCGGGTTCGGCGCTAGCGCGTTGTGACCAGGCACGATGTGTCCGGCCACTCGCCTGTCTACGTACTGCCAGGAGCCAGGAGCCAGGAGCCAGGAGCCAGGAGCGTGGAGCCAGGAGAAAGAGACGAGCAGTTTGCGTCAGCAGACAGTTGTGGTGCTGTCCACACGAAGCGGAGCATCCGTGCGGGCAGTGATGTCCTCGATCGTGACGCCGGGGGCGGTCTCGACGAGGGCGAGGCCGTCCGGGGTGATGTCGAGGACGCCGAGGTCGGTGATCACGCGGTGCACGCACTGTTCTCCCGTGAGCGGGAGGGTGCATTCCTTGAGGATCTTGGGGCTGCCGTCCCTGGCGGTGTGTTCCATGAGGACGATGACCCGGCGGGCGCCGTGGACGAGATCCATGGCTCCGCCCATGCCTTTGACCATCTTGCCGGGGATCATCCAGTTGGCGAGGTCGCCCCCTGCCGAGATCTGCAGGGCACCCAGCACGGCTGTGTCGATGTGGCCGCCTCGGATCATGCCGAAGGAGAGGGCGGAGTCGAAGAAGCTCGCGCCGGGCAGGACGGTGACGGTCTCCTTGCCCGCGTTGATGAGGTCGGGATCGACCTCCGTTTCCGTGGGGTAGGGGCCTGTCCCGAGGATGCCGTTCTCGGAGTGCAGGACCACATGCACGCCGGCCGGCAGGTGACCGGGGATCAGCGTGGGAAGGCCGATGCCCAGGTTGACGTAGGAGCCGTCGGTGAGTTCGGCGGCGGCGCGGGCGGCCATCTGGTCGCGGGTCCAGGCCATCAGGAACGTACCGTCCTCTTCTCGATCTTCTTGTCGGCGGCTTCCTCGGCAGTGAGCGCCACGATCCGCTGGACGTAGATGCCGGGCAGGTGGATGTCGTCGGGGCGCAGCTCGCCCGGCTCGGCGAGTTCCTCGACCTCGGCGATCGTGATGCGGCCGGCCATCGCGGCCAGCGGGTTGAAGTTGGCTGCGGCTTTCCGGAAGACGAGATTGCCGTGACGGTCGCCGCGCCAGGCCCGTACGAGGGCGAAGTCGGTGATGATGCCGTGTTCCAGAACGTGTGCGCGGCCCCCGAAGTCGCGGGTCTCCTTGGGCGGGGAGGCCACGGCGACCGAGCCATCGGGCCCATGCCGCCAGGGCAGTCCGCCCTGGGCGACCTGCGTACCGACGCCTGCCGGGGTGTAGAAGGCCGGGATACCGGCGCCGCCGGCCCGCAGGCGCTCGGCCAGAGTGCCCTGTGGCACCAGTTCGACCTCGAGCTCTCCGGACAGGTATTGCCGGGCGAACTCCTTGTTCTCGCCAACGTAAGAGCCGGTGACCCGGCTGATGCGGCTCGCGGCGAGGAGGATGCCGAGGCCGCGGTCGTCGACGCCACAGTTGTTCGAGATGACCTTCAGGTCGCTGGCGCCGTGTACGTACAGGGCGCGGATGAGGACATCGGGTACGCCACTGAGGCCGAAGCCGCCGACAGACAGCGAGGCGCCGTCGGGGATGTCGGCGACCGCTTCCGTGGCGCTCGCTCGGACCTTGTTCATGCTGAGGGAGTCCTTTCAGGGCTCGCGCCGGGCAGGACGGTGGACCAGCCACCGTCGATGACGTCCAAGGGGCCGGCGGTCCCGGAGATCAGGGCCACCTTGCCGTCGAGCCGCTTCACGCGCCGGCCTCCCCGAGGAGGGCGTCCGACACGGACTTCACACCGCCGTGCGCGGTCAGGCCGCCGTCGACGGCGATCTCCGCGCCGGTGATGAAGGAGGATTCGTTCGACAGGAGGAAGACGACCAGCGGGGCCACCTCGGCCGCGGTGCCCGTGCGCCCGAGCGGGGTCTCGCGGATGTTGGCTTCGCGGAAGGCCGGTGCGGCGGAGGCGGTCATCTCGGTCTCGATGTAGCCGGGGTGGATCGTGTTGACGCGGATGCCGCGTGGGCCGAGTTCCGTGGCCGCGGTCTTCGACAGGCCGCGCAGGGCCCATTTGCTGGTCGTGTAGGCGACCGGGTAGTGAGCGGTGAGGGCCGCCGAGGAACCGACGTTCACGATGGATGAGCCGGGCGGCATGAGCGGGGCGAGGTGCTGGATGCCGAGCAGCGGGCCGGTCACGTTGACCGCGTGGACCCGTGCCAGGTCGTCTGGGCGCACGTCGCCGATGCGGGCGCGCCAGGTGATGCCGGCGTTGTTCACCAGGCCGTGTACCTGCCCGTACGCCTCCTTGAGCTCGGCGGACAGTTCCGCCCAGTCCTTCTCACTGGTGACGTCGAGGCGACGACAATTCTCGGCGGATGCGATGTCGGTGGCGATGACGCGCGCTCCCTCCCGCACCAGTGCCTCGGCCTCGGCGGCCCCCTGGCCCCGGGCCGCTCCGGTGACCACGACGACCTTGCCGAGCAGCCTCTTGGGGTGCCGGTCGCTCATGGCCTCTCCCGTGAGCGGCGTCGGCCGGCGGGGAGTGCGATGGGTTCGGTGCCGGGAGCGACGGTGTTGGACACGGTGCCGATGCCCTCGACCGTGAGCGTGACGGTGTCGCCCGGTTTGAGCGGGGGCGGGGTCTGTTCTCCGCGTACGCCCCACAGTTCGGCGAGGCAGCCGCCGTTTCCGCAGGTGCCGGAGCCGAGCACGTCGCCCGGGACGACCCGGGTGCCGCGGGAGGCGTACGCGACCATTTCCTCGAACGTCCAGCTCATGTTGGACAGCAGATCCCTGCCGACGACCTCACCGTTGACTTCGGCGGTGAGGGCCAGCCTCAGGAAGCCGTCGTCGTCCCGATACCGCTCGAGCTCGTCGGCGGTGACCAGGTACGGGCCGAGGGTGGTGGCGGTGTCCTTTCCCTTGCACGGGCCGAGACCCACCTTCATCTCGGCGGACTGAAGGTCCCGTGCGGACCAGTCGTTGAAGACCGTGTAGCCGATGATGTGGTCGCGTGCCTGGTCGGGAGTGAGGTCGCGGCCTTCGCGGCCGATGACCGCGGCAACCTCCAGCTCGAAGTCCAGGACGGCGGAGCCCGGCGGCATCGGAATGTCGTCGCCGGACGGGTAGATGGCGTGCGGGTTGGTGAAGTAGAAGGTGGGCGCGGCGTACCACTGTTCGGGCACGCCGCCTGTTCCCTCCACCGAGCGGCGTACGCCCTCGACATGCTCCTCGAACGTGACGAAGTCCCGTACGGAGGCGGGCCGAAGCGGTGGCAGCAGGCGTACCTGGGAGACGTGCGGGCCGGCCGGGACGTCGAGGGTGGCGGCACCGAGATCGAGGAGTGCCGGGAGACCGTTCCCGGTGCCGATGATCTCGGTCAACGAACGGACGCCGGGCACGGGATACAGCACGCCATCGTCGTCGAGGACGGCAACGCGCAGCTGATGCCGGTGTTCGTAGGAGGCGAAGCGCATGAGCAGCTCCTGGCTGGGGCTGGGCCCGAGGCGCGGCGCCGTGTGTCAGGGCAGGTGACAGGCTGCCGCGCCCCGGGAGTTCGGAGAGGGATCAAACCGGCGGGGCGACGAAGCAGCCGCGGTCGGGGTCGTTGAAGGACTCCTTGGCGACGAGCTCGTTCATCGCGTTGGCGGTGCCCCACTGGTCGGTGACCTCGGGCTGGGAGAAGTCGTAGACGTGCGGGTGCCAGGTGTCCTCGTCCAGGCATTCCAGTTCGGTCGTGTACTCGACGGTGTTGCCGTGCGGGTCGAGGAAGTACGTGAAGGTGTTGTCGCCGGCCATGTGGCGGCCGGGGCCCCAGATCTTCTTGAAGCCGGCCCGGATCACACGGCCGGAGCCGCGCATGTACTCGTCGATGCCGCGCATTTCGAACGACACGTGGTGCAGGGAAGCGTGCGGTCCCTTCGCCAGTGCCATCGAGTGGTGCTGGTTGGAGATCCGCATGAAGTGCATGACCTCGCCCATGTGCGGCGAGCTCAGGGTGTCGGAGAGCCGGAAGCCGAGGTGCTGCTCGTACCACTCCTTCGTCCGGTCCAGATCGGGGGAGTTGAGCACGACGTGGGACAGCTTGACCGGGATCGACTCCTTCTCCTCGATCTTGCGGTGCTGCCGTACCGCCACGTCGGCAGAGACCTCGATGGTCCGGCCGTCCACGTCGAAGAAGCGGAAGCCGTAACCGCCGCCGGGTGTGTCCACCTTGCCCGGTTGGGTGATCAACCGCACGCCACCGGACAGGAGTTGTTCGGCGAGAGTGTCCACGTCAGCCGGCGAAGCGGCACCGTAGGAGACGAGGTCGAGGCGCTTCTCCTCGGCCTTGCGCAGCCTGATGACGTACTGCTCGGGGGAGCCTTCGGCGGCGAGGAAGGAGATCCCGGAGTCCTCGGCGACCTTGGTCAGACCCCAGACACCGGCGTAGAAGTCGAGCTGCTTGTCGTAGTCGGGCACGGCCAGGTCGACGTGCCGCAGATGGGTGAGCAGTCGTGCGCTCATGAGGGTTCCTCCTCAGGACAGGGTCAGGTTGAGCAGGGCGGAGGCGGTACCGCCCCGGATGGCCTCGAAGTCGGCCGCGGAGACACGTGCGGCGCGCAGAGCGCCCACGGGGTCCTTCGTGCCCATGTCGAAGGGGAAGTCGGAGCCGAGCAGGACACGGTCGGGCCCGGCGACCCGGATCAGCTCCCGCAGGACGGACGGGTCGTGGACGAGCGAGTCGAAGTACAGGCGCTTCAGATAGCTGCTGGGCGGATGAGCGCAGCCGGCGGCCGCGTCGGTGCGGGCGGACCAGGCGTGGTCGGAGCGGCCGATGTGAGTCGGCAGATAGCCACCGCCGTGGGCGGCGATCACCTTCAGCCCCGGGTGTCGGTCGAGCACTCCTGAGAAGATCAGGTGCGACAGTGCCACGGCGTTCTCCGTGGGCTGGCCCACGGTGTTGGACAGATACCACTGGTCCAGGCGCTCGTCCAGCGTGCATCCGAAGGGGTGCAGGAAGATGACCGCGCCGGTCTCCTCCGCTCGCGACCAGAACGGCTCGTAGGCCGGGTCGGACAGTTCCAGGCCCGGAGCGTGGCTGGAGATCTCCACCCCGGCCAGGCCCTGCTCCAGCGCGTGATCGAGCGCCCCCACCGTGTGGTGCGGGTGCTGGAGCGGTACCAACCCGAGGCCGCGCAGCCTGTGCGGAGCGGCTGAACAGTGCCTGGCTGTTGCCTCGTTGGCCAGCCGGTACAGCTTTTCGGCTGTCTCCTCGTCCGTCCAGTAGTGGTAGTGCGAGGGTGAGGGGCTGACGAGCTGGACGTCCACGCCCTGTGTGTCCATCGCGGCCAGCCGTGCGGCCGGGTCGGTGAGCCGCGGGATGCGCTCGCGCACCATGGGGCCGCTGACGGCGAGGGCCGCGGGGCCGTTGCGCCGGGCATCCAGCGCTCTCGCCATCGCCAGTCCGGGCAGGCCGTCGACGAGGGACTCGACTTCGGGCAGCAGCACGTGAGCGTGGACGTCGACGGTCGGTGAGGTCACGGCAGCTCCCTGAGCATCGTCATCGTGCGGCCCATCAGACCGGGTACGTCCGCGTCGCGTACGCCGTCGAGCTGCCACTGTCCGATCTGCACGGACGCCTCGACCACCGGACGGACGCGGGCGATCCGCCGGTCGTAGTACGCCTGGAAGAGCGCGTCGTCCCAGACCTCGGTGCTGGTCAGCAGACGCGAGAGGACCCACGCGTCTTCCAGGGACAGGGCGGCGCCCTGCGCGAGAGTGGGCGGACAGCAGTGGGCGGCGTCGCCGACCAGGACCACACGGCCCCGGTGCCAGGAGCCTTCGACCAGCATCCGGTCGAACCAGGTGTAGTTGACCTTCGTCGGATCGGTGATGTGCTCGGTGATCTCCGGCCAGAATCCCCCGTAGGCGGCGGCGAGGCCGCGCATCTCGTCGGCGTAGGACTCCGGCGGGATCGACGCCCGGTCGCGATGGGCCTCGACCACGTAGGCGTAGATCGTGGTGTCGCTCGTCGGACAGTAACCCGCGATGTAGGCCGGACCGCCGTAGGCGAGATCCGTGCGGGTCACGCCGGCCGGCCGCGGGACGGCGACGCGCCAGATGGCCATGCCGGTGGGTTCCGGCTTGGCGGTGATGCCGATGGCCGCGCGGGTGGTGGAACCCAGTCCGTCGGCGGCGATCACCAGGTCGTAGCGGCCCTCGCTGCCGTCGGTGAAGCGCGCGTTCACCCCTGTGCCGTCCTGCTCCAACTGCTCGACCCGGGTGCCGAGGCGCACCGACGCGCCGCTGGCACGGACGGCGTCGATCAGGATGCGCTGCAGCCGGGGGCGCTGCATGCCGACGGTGGCGGGCAGGTCGTCGCCGCCGGTCCGAATGTCGCGTGCGACGTGCAGGACCGTTCCGTCGGGAGCGGTGATGCCGACGGATCCGAATCCGAAGCCGGACGCGCTGACCTCCTCCCACACGCCCAGTTCGCGCAGCACACGCAAGGCGTTGCCCTGCAGGGTGATGCCTGAACCCGCGGTGGCGTTCCAGTCGTCCCTCGCCTCGATCAGGTCGACGGTCAGACCGGCCCGGCGCAGCAGAATGGTCATGGCGTTTCCGGCAGCGCCACCACCGATCACCAGGACCGTGCGGGCTGTGCTCATGGAGGACTCCCTTGCTGAGCGCGTCACTTGATCGCGATCGGGTTGACGGGGGAACCGACAGCGCCGGTGATGCGCAGGGGCGCGGCGGCGAGCAGGAACTCGTACACCCCGTCCGCCGCGCAGTCCTCGGCCAGGGCTTCCAGGTCCCACATCTCCCCGATGAGGAGGCCGATGTTGGGTATCGCGACCTGGTGGAGGGGCTGGAAGGCGTTCTCGAACTCGTTGGGACGGACCTCGAAGCCCCAGGTGTCCGTGGCGATCGCCGCGATCTCGGTGCCGTGGAGCCAGCCGGCCGTGGTGAAGGAAAGCCCCGGCGCGGGTCCGCCGGCGTAGTCGCCCCACCCGTCTCGGCGTACGCGGGTCAGCTGACCGGTGCGTATCAGCACGATGTCACCGCGTCCCACGCTCACGCCGTGCGCTTCCGTGGTGCCGGCCAAGTGCTCCTCGGTGATGGCGAATCCGTCGGGCAGCTCGCCGGCGGTGCCCACGACCCGTCCCACGTCCAGGAGCACGCCGCGTCCGGCGACATGGGGAGCCATGTGCTCGATGCCGGTGACCAGGTCGCCGTCGGAGGTGACGACCTTCTCGGCCGCACGGCCGTTCCATGCCTTGCCGTGATCGAAGATGTGCCCGAGCCCGTCCCATTGCGTGGAGCACTGGAGCGGCATGGCGATCACGTCGTCGGCGCCGCCGATGCCGTGCGGGAAGCCCTGGTGGCCGAGCGCGGCGTCGGTGCCGGTGTCCAGCATGGTGTGCACCGGGTTGGTGCGCCGCCGCCAGCCCTTCTGCGGGCCGTTCATGTCGAAGGACTGCGACAGGGAGAAACTGGTCCCGCGCCGGACGAGACCGGCACCTTCGCGGCGCTTTCCCTCGTCCAGGAAGTTCAGTGTGCCGAGCCGGTCGTCCTCGCCCCAGCGGCCCCAGTTGGAGTACGTCTTGGCCGCCAGCGCGATCGCGCCTTCCGGATCGCGGGGATCGACGGCCGTCATGCCTTCGCCTCCGCCACACACCGGGTGCTCTGGACGCCGAGCCCGGTGACCGAGCCCTCCATCACATCGCCGTCGCGCAGAAGGCGGCCCCAGTGCATGCCGTTGCCGGCCGGGCTGCCCGTGAGCACAAGGTCACCCGGGAGGAGACGCGCCGTCTGCGAGGCGTACGACACCATCCGCGCGACCTTGAAGATCATGTCCTTGGTGGACTCGTCCTGCATGGTCTCGCCGTTGAGCTTCAGCGTCACCCGCAGGTCGTCAGGGTCGGCGATGGACTCGGCGGGCACGATCCACGGGCCGAGCGGCGTGAAGCCGGGCGCGTTCTTGCTGCGCAGCCAGTCGGTGCCGATCTGCGGCATGTCCCTGCGGAAGACGGTCGACCGGTCGGTCAGATCGTTGGCGATCGTGTAGCCCGCGATGTGCGCGGATGCCTCCGCGACGGACACCTGGTACGCGGGGCGGCCGATCACGACCGCCAGTTCCAGTTCCCAGTCCGGCTTCTCGGCCCAGGCGGGCAGCACGACGTCGTCGTGGGGACCCGTGATCGCACTGGGCAGGCCGATGAACACATACGGCAGGTCCTCGGTAGCTCGCCGGTCCATGATCTCGGCCGCTTCCGCTCGCCGTTCGGCCTCGGACCGGTCATCGCCGGGGGCACGGTGGGCGACGTGCAGGTCGATCACGTGCTGCCGGTAGTTCGCACCCGACTGGAAGACCTGGCGCGGTTCGACCGGGGCATGGACGTGATAGTCCGTGATCGGCGTGCGGCTGACGCCGGTGTCGGCGGCCAGGGCACGCAGCTGCGGCAGGGTCTTGTCCCAGCGATCCAGCAGGCTCAGCACGGTCAGCTGTTCGTCACCCATTGCGGCCCGAAGGTCGAGAGCGTTGCCGTCCGGCATGACGAGAGCGGGAAAGCGGGGCCCGTCGGGGGCCGAGAGAGTCGCGAGGGCGAACGGTCCGGCGAAGAGTGCGGACGCGGATTCAGGTTTCACGGACATGTCCTCCTGATTGCGGTGGGACTAATCTGGACCCCGCACTACTGATCAGGGAAATCGATTCTATGGATGACCTGCATCCATGCTGTGGATTGCTCCGGGTCGGCATCGCTCTGTAGAGGGACTTTCATGAACCTGGCCCGCTTGGATCTCAACCTCGTCGTCGCTCTGCGCGCCCTGCTGGAGGAGCGCAACGTCACCCGTGCCGGGCAGCGTGTCGGCCTCAGCCAGCCGGCGATGAGCGCCGCCCTCTCCCGGCTGCGCCGGCACTTCGACGACGACCTGCTCGCCCGCGTCGGCGGCCACTACGAGCTGACCGCGCTGGGGCAGGTCCTTCTGGACCGAACCTCGACCGCCTATGACGTGCTGGAACGCCTCTTCGCCAGCCAGGCCTACTTCGACCCGGCCAAGGAGAACCGGGAATTCAAACTGGTGGCGTCCGACTACGCCGTGGCGATCTTCGGCACCGAGCTGGCTCGCGTGATCCATGAGGAGGCTCCCGGGATCCGGCTGCGCTTCTCCCAGACCCCGACGACCGTGGTGGACGACACCGCCACCCTGCTGAGCGCCAGCGACGGTCTGTTCATGCCGCACGGCGTCATCAGCGACTTCCCCGCCACCGACCTCTATGACGACCGCTGGGTCTTTCTCGTCGCGCGGGACCACCCGAGCGTCGACGACCGGCTCACCCGCCAGGACCTTGCCCGGCTTCCCTGGGTGACGTACCAGCGAACGTACGACGCCCCAGCGGTACGCCAGCTCGGCATGCTGGGGATCGAACCGCGGGTCGAAGTCTCCGTCGACAGCTTCCAGTCGCTGCCGCTGCTGGTCGCGGGCACCCGGCGCATCGCGCTGGTCCAGGCACGTATGGCCCAGTTGATGGAACCCATCGCCGCCGTCAAGGTGGTGGAGCCGCCCTACGAAGCCGTACCGCTGAGAGAGGCGCTGTGGTGGCACCCGGTGCACACGCATGACGCGGCACACATCTGGCTGCGTGAGACCGCCGCGCGCGTCGGAGCCCGTCTAGGCCCCCGGGGCTGAGCGCCGAGCCGGCTGTAGCGGCTACCGGGCGGGAAGGCGCTGAAGCCCGACGCAGCCAACGACATCACTATCCACACGATGGATCGAAGGCATCGGCAACTTGGATGACGTGAGGGGTGGGCAGGCCGAGACCCGGAACGCATAGTCGTGGGACACCACCGCGCCCGTGAGCCGACTGCGGGGGCCGCCTGCACAGCCGATTCGGCCCGGTCCGCTACACGGCGCTCCTCCCTTCCTCACGTCCCACGGAGTGCCGCCATGCCCGCTTCCGCCGCCCTGCCCGCCCACGAACGTACGGGGGACCCGGCCGTCTGGGGCAGGCTGCCCGCCGTGCTGCTGATGGCCGGCAGCTGCCTGCCGATCCTGGGAGCTGTCCTCATCGCTCCGGTCCTGCCACGCATGCAGGACGAATTCCAGCACGTCCCGGGCAGCGCCGCTCTCGTCCCGCTCGTGCTCACCGTCCCGGCCCTCTCCCTGGCCGTGCTCGCCCCGTTCGCCGGTGTCCTCGTCGACCGGCTCGGCCGCAAGCGCCTGCTGGTCGTAGCCACCGTGCTGTACGCGCTGTTCGGCACCGCACCCCTGTGGCTGGACTCGCTCGTGGGCATCCTGCTCAGCCGTGTCCTGGTGGGCGTCGCCGAAGCGGCCATCATGACGTGCTGCACCACGCTGATCGGCGACTACTACAGCGGACGGACCCGTGACCGGTACCTCGCCCTGCAGACCATGTGCGCATCGGCGTCCGCCACACTCTTCTTCGTCCTTGGCGGGGCCCTCGGCTCGATCGGCTGGAGGGCGCCCTTCTGGCTGTACGCCGTCGGCCTGCTGCTCGCTCCGGCCATGGCCAGGGTGCTGCCCACTCCGAATCCGACGGCCGAGCCGGCAACAGCCGGCCAACACCCCTTCCCGCTGCGGCGCATGGCGGGGATCTGTCTGCTGACCGTCTTCGGCGCGATGGTCTTCTACACCGTGCCCGTGGAGATGGCGTATCTCATGGACGATCTGGGCGTGCGGTCCACCGGAGTGGTGGGTGCGGTCACGGCGCTGGCCAGCGCGGCCACCGTCCTGGGCTCGGTGCTCTTCACCAGGCTCACCGACCGGCCCCGCCGCCGTATGCCGGCCCTCTTCCTCCTGTGCGCCGTGGGCTTCCTGCTGATGGGGGCGACGGACCACGTCGCCCTTGTCGTCGTCGGCGCCGTCGTCAACTGCGTCGGTACGGGGCTGCTTCTCCCCTCCCTGCTGACGCTGGCACTGTCCCGGCTCGACTTCGCCGATCGCGGGCGTGGAACCGGCCTGTGGACGGCGGCCTTCTTCCTGGGTGAATTCGCCTGCCCGCTCGCCCTGCTGGCCGCCAAGGGCATGCTGGGCACGCTGGCCTCGGCCGTCGTGCTGCTCGGCCTGCTCACGATGCTGGTCTCGGCCGCGCTTCTTCCCCTGACCCGCCGATCACCGAAGACGCTGCCCCAGCATGTTCCCGAAAGCATCTGACTCACTTGGGTCACCGCGCCGGCGTCCGCATGGTCGACCGGCGCACGACCAGTTCCGGCTGCAGCACCACGTGGGTGTGTTCGTGCGTGGCGGCTTCGGCCGTGTCCTCGAGGAGCAGCCGGCCTGCCTCGCGGCCCAATGTGAGGGCGGGGCGTCGTACCGAAGTGAGCGGAACGACGGCGGACGCGGCGAATTCGATGTCGTCGTATCCCACCACTCCGATGTCTTCCGGCACCCGCAGACCGGCCTCGTACAGCGCCTGCATCACGCCGAGTGCAAGCAGGTCGTTGGCGCAGAAGACAGCGGTGGGGCGCTTTCTGAGGCCGAGGATCCTGTGCCCGGCGTCCCTGCCGGCGCCCACGGTGAGCGCCGGGCACGGCAGGTCCCGAAGCGACTCCGCCGGAAGACCGGCCAGGTTGACCGCGATGGCCGCTCCCCGGCGCCGGTCCCGAACCTGCTGGAGACAGTCGGGTCCGCTGACGTAGCCGATCGACCGGTGTCCCTGCTGGATCAGGTGGCGCACGGCGGCCTGTCCTCCCGCGACGTCGTCGATGCCGACCGAACAGGCCCCCGGCTGAGGGGCGTTCTGGTCCGCGATGACGAACGGCACCCCGTTGCGGCGGAAGCCCGCCACCCTGCGCCCCGTGCCGTCTCCCGAGGCCAGGACGGCGCCGCGGACCTGGTGCGAGGTGATCAGCGAAAGGTGGCGGGCCTCGTCGGCCGGTCCTCGGCCGGCCGTGCACACCATGACCCCGAGGTCGGCCTCGAGCGCGGCCTGTTCCACGCCGGCGGCCAGCGCGGTGAAGAAGGGATTGGCCAGGTCGAGGACCAAGACGGCCACGAGCCGGGAAGCGAAGCCGCGCAACTGGCGCGCGCCGTCCGAACGTACGTATCCCAGGGCGTCGATGACGTCCAGGACCCGCTGCCGGGTCGGCGCGGCGACGATGTCGGGGCGGTTGAGGACGTTGGACACCGTGCCGAGCGAGACGCCGGCTTCCCGCGCGACGTCCTTGATGCCCACTCTGCGCCGGGCTCTGGCTTCCCGGGCGGCTGCTGTGTGGTGGCGCGGTGGCTCGCGCCGGACCACGGGCACGGTGGGCATCGTCCGTTCCACGGTCTACCGGCCTCCTGGCGTCGCCGTGCTCTTCCGCACGACCAGGCGCGGAGTCATGGTGGTGCGGATCGCCCGGTCGCGGCGGCCTTCGACTCTCTCGATGAGAAGGCGTGCGGCTGTCGAGCCCATGGTGTGTCCGGCCTGGTCGACGCTGGTCAGCTGGACCGGGGCCAGGGCCGCGAGGGCCGTGTTGTTGTAGCCGACGAGGGAGAGATCGTCGGGGATGCGCAGGCCGAGTTCGTGGGCGGCGCGGTAGATGCCCAGGGCCGCGACATCGGCGCCGGTCATGATGGCTGTGGGTGCGCGTTCCGCGGTCAACAAGGTCATACCGGCTTTGAAACCACCTTCGTCGGAGTACGCGCCATGGTGCACCTGGGCGTGGTCAGCGAGGCCGTGCCGTCGCATGGCCTCCATGTAGCCGGAGGCGAGCACGATCTCGGGTGTTCTCTTCCACCGGCCCGTCTTGGCTCCAGGCGCCGAGACAAGGGCGATGTCGCGGTGGCCGAGGGAGACCAGGTGGTCCACCACCAGGCCCGCGCCGACATCGTCGGCGTCGACGACCGAATCGTGGCTGTCCGCGGCGTCGTCGTGGCCGATCACGACCGTGGGCGTCGACGCAGCCGTGGCGAGGACCTCCGGGCGGGGCGTGCTCGGCGCGATGAGGACCAGGCCGTCCATCTGGCGGTCCACCATGGAACGGATGGTGCGGGCCTGGTCCTGCGCGTCGAACCCGGCCGCTCCGATCAGCACGGTGTAATCGGAGCTGCGCAGCTCGTCCCGGATGCCGTCCAGGATGTCGGCGAAGAAGGCGTTGCGGACGTTGTCCAGCAGGACGCCGATGGTGTAGGTCCGCCCGCGCATGCCACGGGCGGCGGCGTGCGGGCGGTAGTCGAGCGCGGTGATCGCGGCCTGCACCTTCTCGTGCATGGCAGGGCTCACCCCGTAGGCGTTGTTGAGCACCTTGGACACGGCCGCGATGGACACGCCTGCGTGCCGGGCGACGTCGGTGATCGTCACGCGCTTGTTCTGCCTGGGTCCCGCAGCCCCGTCCATCGTCCGCACTCCGGTTCTCGTGGTCGTTGGTGTAACGGTTTACAGGATGTCACACGCTCAGCGTCAAGTCTCTGGTTGAAATCCCGGGTGTTACAGCTCCGTGTCTTGACGGAGTAGGGCGACGGGTGCAGGGTGTTGCCCACTCGACATGGAGAACGTTTTACGAACTCCAGCGTGGCGCGGCCGCCTGTCGCTCTCGGCGCCGTCCTTCCGCCTCACATCTCGCTTCTTCTCCAACCCCTGGGAGTCACCCGTGTCCCTTCGCACGTTCCGCGCTCGGCGCACACGTCTGGGTCTGTTCACGGCCGGCGCGGCCTCAATGGCCCTGCTCGCCACCGCCTGCGGCGGCAGCGGGAGCGGTACCGCGGCGGCGCCGAAGAACTTCAGCTACCTCAGCGTCACCGAGAACACCACCGTCAAGACGGCCCTGACCAGCCTCTCCGAGGGCTCGTGCAAGTCCGCGAACGACGCGCTGCCCCTGAAGGTGGAGACCGTTCCCCAGGCGAGCCTCGACCAGAAGCTGCAACTGCTCGCAGGGCAGGGCGCCCTGCCGGTGCAGTTCGCGGCGGGCAACGCCCCCGCGCTCACCCAGAAGCTCGCCAAGTCGGGGAAGATCGCCGACCTGGAAGCCAAGCTGAAGGAGCTGGGAGTCGACGACCAGCTGGAGCCGGCCGCCGTGTCGACGATCAAGGCACTGTACGGCGGCAAGCTGGAGGTACTGCCGTACGAGTACAACATCGAGGGCGTCTTCTACAACAAGAAGATCTTCGAGGCCAACGGCCTGAAGGTCCCCGCCACCTGGGACCAGCTGGTCGCTTCAGCCGCCAAGCTCCAGGCCAAGGGCATCCAGCCCTTCTCCGCCTCCGGTCAGCAGGGCTGGCCGCTCACCCGCCTCCTCAGCGGCTACCTCTACCGCAGCCTCGGCCCGGACGCACTCAAGGACGTCGCCGACGGCAAGGCGAAGCTGACCGACCCGCAGTACGTCAAGGCCGCCACCGAGATCGCCGCCCTAGGCAAGAAGGGCTACTTCGGCAAGGGCGTCGGCTCCATCGACTACGACACCGCCATGAACCAGTTCCTCACCGGCAAGGCCGCCATGCTCTACATGGGCAGCTGGGCACTGGCGAACATCTCGGACGCCAAGCAGGACAAGATCGGCGCGGACAACGTCGGCTTCATGCCCTTCCCGGCCGTCTCCGGCGGCAAGGGCTCCATCGACCAGTACCCGTCCAACGTGGGCCTCGGCATCACCCTGGGCGCCAAGTCCTTCGACAAGAACACCGGCGCCTGGGTCTCCTGCATCGCCAAGAACTACGGCAGCAAGGCGCTCAAGGACCACGGCTCGATCTCCGGTTTCAAGGTCAACACCCCGGTCACCGACGCCAACGAGGTCACTACCCAGGTGCGCGACACCATCAGTGCCTCCAAGCAGAACGTTCTGTGGTTCGAGGCCCTGTTCGGCACCAAGGCCACCACGATCAGCCAGACCAACGCCGCGGGCCTGGTCAGCGGAAGCATGAGCCCCGAGCAGTTCATGCAGACCGTCCAGGACGCGCTGTCCGCTCAGTGAGCCGACCGGGGCGGCGTGCCTGACGCCGCACGCGCCTTCCGCGCGCCGCCCCGGCGCCTGCTCGGCACAACTCCTCATCGTCATCGAAGTGGATACCACTCATGCACCGCGTACTCGGTGACCGCAGGGCCATCGCGATCCTGCTCGGTCCCGCACTCGTCGTCTATTCCCTGATCATGCTCGTCCCGATGGTGTGGTCGCTCGGCTACTCCTTCACCAAGGGCAACTCCATCGACGGCTTCACCGGCAACGGCGTCGCCAACTTCTCCCGCCTTCTCGATGATCCGGCCGTCCGCCACGCCCTCTGGTTCACCCTCAAGTACGCCGTCGTCGTCACCGCCGGCCAGGTGGTCGCGGGCTACCTCCTGGCCCTGCTCTACGTCTTCTTCCTCAAGCGCGCCTCCGCGCTCGTGCGAACCCTCGTGTTCTTCCCCGTCGTACTGCCCACGGTCGCCGTCGGCCTGCTCTTCCAGAAGTTCTTCCAGGTCGCCCCGCAGACCGGCCCCGTCAACTCACTGCTGAACGCGGTGGGCATCGACTCCATCGACTTCTTCGGCAGCTCTTCGAGCGCCTTCTGGGTCCTCGTCGTCATGGACATCTGGCGCTCCATGGGCTTCTACGCCGTCCTGCTCTTCGCCGGTCTCGTCGACATCCCCGAGGAAGTCCTGGAGTCCGCACGCCTCGACGGAGCGACAGGCCTGCGACTGGTGCGCCACATCGTGCTGCCGCTGTCCCTGCCCGTGCTCATGTCCTCTCTGATCTTCAGTGTCAACGGCACGCTGAAGGCCTTCGACTCCATCGTCGCGCTCACCAACGGCGGCCCGGGCAACGACACCACACCACTGACCCTGTACATGTTCCAGACGTCGTTCACCTACGGCGACTACGGCTACGGCAGCACCATCGCCGTGCTGCTCACCGTGGTGTGCCTGCTGGTGAGCCTGGTCGTCTTCCGCGTCTCACGGCGCGACCTCACGGAAGGCTGACAACCATGGCCATCGACACCCCTGTGAAGGCCACCGCCCATCAGGCGAGCCGCGGACCGTCCGCTGCTTCCGGACGGTCCCGTTCCCGGCGGCGCGTCCGGGTCGGCAAGGTGTGGGTGAAGATCGTCGTCACCCTGCTGCTGGTCGTCGAGATCTACCCGCTCGTCTGGATGTTCCTGACCTCACTGAAGTCCAACAGCGACTACCTCAACCACTCGACCTGGAGCCTGCCCACCACGTGGGAGTGGGGCAACTACACCGAAGCGTGGACCACCGGCCACATCGGCTTGTACGTCAGCAACAGCCTGCTCGCCGTCGTCCCGGCGCTTGCCCTGATCCTGCTGCTGGGAGCGGCAGCCGGTTTCGCGCTCCAGGTCATGGTGTGGAAGGGCCGCAACCTGACCTTGCTGGTCTTTCTGGCCGGCATGATGGTGCCGCCGCAGATGATCCTGCTTCCCCTGTTCACGGTGTACTTCCAGACCGGTCTGTCCGGCACGCTGTGGCCGCTGATCCTCACCTACACCGGCACAGGCCTGCCGCTGACCGTCTTCATGATGGCCACCTACTACAAGTCCGTCCCCCGTGAACTCTTCGAGGCCGCCACGATCGACGGCGCCGGGATCCTGCGCTCCTTCTGGACCATCAGTGTCCCGATGGTCCGCAACGCGCTCCTGACGGTCGGCCTGGTCGAGTTCTTCTTCATCTGGAACGACCTGCTGATCGCCCTCACCTTCACCAACAGCCAGGACCTGCGCACCGTCCAGGTCGGCCTGCTCAACTTCACCGGCGACTTCGGCGCCACCCAGTACGGCCCCCTGTTCGCCGCCATCTGCCTCAACGTCTTCGGCACCCTCCTGATCTACCTCTTCCTCAACCAGAAGGTCATGAAGGGCCTCACTTCCGGAGCGCTCAAGGGCTGAACCTCCGAAGCCCAACCGCTCCCGCACGTGAAGAAAGGTTCCCCTTGTCGACCTCCCAACCCGCCCCGGTCTCCTTCGAACACCTCCCGGACGGCCTCGGTATCGGTACGGCCACCCCACGACTGACCTGGAAGCTTCCCCCCGGCACCGGCAGCCAGCAGGCCTACGAGGTCCGGCTCGAACGGTCCGGCCGTGAGCACAGCACCGGCCGGATCGAAGGAAGCGACCAGCTACTGGTGCCCTGGCCCGGTGAACCGCTGGCCTCACGCGAGAGCGTGACCGTCCGAGTCCGGGTCTGGACAGCCGGAACCGCGGCTCCTTCCGCATGGAGCGAGCCCAGCTTGGTGGAAGCCGGGCTGCTCGACCCGGCGGACTGGAGTGCGATGCCGGTCGGCGGCGGATGGGCCGAGGATCCGGCCGCCGAACGCCAACCGGCCCGGGTACGCAAAGACTTCGACCTGGATCGCCCGATCACCCGAGCCCGCCTCTACGTCACCGCTCACGGCCTGTACGAGGTGGAGATCAACGGACTCCGCGTGGGCAGCGAGATCCTCGCCCCGGGCTGGACGGTCTACCCCCACCGCCTGCGCTACCGCACCCATGACGTCACCGCCCACCTCGCCACAGGCACCAACGTCATCGGTGCCTGGCTCGGCGACGGCTGGTACCGCGGCAAGTACGGATTCGACGGCGGCACCCGCAACATCTACGGCACCGACCAAGCCCTCATCGCCCAGCTGGAAGTGACCTACGACGACGGCACCACCACGGTCATCGCCACGGACGCCACCTGGACGGCGGCCACGGGGCCCATCGCCAGTAGTGGCCTCTACGAAGGCGAGCACTTCGACGCCCGACTCGACGACCCCTATTGGGCGACCCGGGCGCCTGAGCAGCACACAGAATGGACCCCCGTTCGGCTCGGCAACCGGAACCCGCGCACACTCGTCGCCCCCCAGGGCCCGCCCGTGCGCTGCACCCAGGAGATGGCCCCTGTCGCCATCACGCGAACGGCCGACGGCCGTCACCTCCTCGACTTCGGCCAGAACCTCGTCGGCCGGCTCCGCCTCACCGCAGACGGCCCCGTCGGCACCACCATCACCGTCCGACACGCCGAAGTGCTCCAGGACGGAGAACTGGCCACCCAACCCCTGCGCGAGGCGTACTCCACCGACACCCTGATTCTTTCCGGACGTGGTCCGTACACGTGGGAGCCCCGGTTCACCCTGCACGGCTTCCGCTACGCCGAAATCAGCGGCTGGCCAGGGGAGTTGACGCAGGAGTCGGTGACGGCCCGTGTCTATCACACAGACATGCGCCGTACGGGCTGGTTCGAGTGCAGCGACCCGCTGATCAACCGGCTCCACGAAAATGTCGTATGGAGCATGCGCGGCAACTTCGTCGACATCCCCACCGACTGTCCCCAGCGCGACGAACGCCTCGGCTGGACGGGCGACCTTCAGGTCTTCGCCCCGACCGCGAGCTTCCTCTACGACTGCGCCGGCATGCTGGACTCCTGGCTCACCGATGTCGGGCTCGAGCAGCTTCCCGACGGCACCATCCCCTGGTACGTGCCCGTCATCCCCGGCAAACCGATGTGGACGCCGATCCAGCCCGGTGCCGCCTGGGGAGACGTCGCCACGCTCACCCCCTGGACCCTGTACCGGCGCTTCGGCGACCTGCAGATCCTGCGCCGCAACTACGCCATGGCCAAGGCGTGGGTGGACCTCGTCGAACGGCTCGCCGGCCCCGATCGCCTCTGGGACACCGGATTCCAGCTGGGTGACTGGCTCGACCCCGCCGCCCCGCCGGATGACCCGGCTGCCGGCCGCACCGACCGCTACCTGGTGGCCACGGGCTACTTCGCCTATTCCGCCCGTCACCTGTCCCTGGCCGCGGCCGAACTGGGCATGGAACAGGACGCCGAGCGGTACGCCGCACTGGCCGCAGAGGTGGCGGCCGCCTTCCGCCGCCGGTACGTACTGCCCGTCGGCCGCATGACCAGCGACAGCCCCACCGCCTACGCACTCGGTATCGCCTTCGACCTCCTCACCGAGCCGCAACGACGCGCGGCCGGCGACCGGCTGGCCGAATTGGTCCTCGCCGACGAAGCCCGTATCGCCACAGGATTCGTCGGGACTCCGGTGATCTGTGACGCCCTCACCGACACCGGTCACCTGGACGTCGCCTACCTCCTGCTGACCCAGACCGAATGTCCTTCCTGGCTCTATCCGGTCACGCAAGGGGCAACCACCATCTGGGAGCGGTGGGACAGCCTTCGCCCCGACGGCACCCTCAATCCCGGCGGTATGACCTCCTTCAACCACTACGCTCTCGGAGCCGTCGCCGACTGGCTGCACCGCGTCGTCGGAGGCATGGCCGAGTCCATGCCCGGCTATCGGCAGCTTGTCTTCCAGCCCCGGCCCGGCGGCGGCATCACCTGGGCACGGACACGCCACGAAACGCCCTACGGCGCAGCCGAGTCGTCGTGGGAGACAACCGCCGACGGCCGGATGCGCATCCATGTCGTCGTGCCCGACGGCTGCTCCGGCGTCGTGCGGCTCCCAGGGTGTCCGCCGGTCCATGTGGAGCCGGGGGAGCATGAGCTCGACTCCTGGGAATTCCTGGAGAAATCAGCCTGAGAAACATTCACCGATTCCAAACAGTCCGGCGCTGATCACGGCGCCGGACTGTTTGTTTTCGGCATCCTCTGCGGCTTTGCCATTCGGCCTGTCGATGACGCCTATCGATACGGTTTATAGTCAGTCACGCTGCCTGCTGGTTTCAATTGAAATTTCACGCACACTTTTCAATGTGAGTATCAAACTGGCTGGTCAACGGCTTTTTGTTGCACGGCTGACGAAAGGGTTGACCCTGCTGGGCGGGTCCTCTAGTTTTTCCGTTCAACAAGCGTACGCCGCATGGAAATCTCCATTCCCTCACTGCTTCTGCTGCCGCGGGACTCGGTAGGCAAGCAGGTGAGTCCGGGAACACCGCAGGGATCCGTTTCCCTCCCCGAGTCGGGGCCGGCCGTGAACCTGACCCCTCGGCCGGCCCCTTTTTCCATAAGCGTAGATCCGCCCCCCTTTCGGAGAGCCGCCGTGAAAAGAAGATCATTTCTGTCTGCCGCCACCCTCACCGCAATGAGCCTGAGCATGGCTCCCCTGATGACCGAAGCGGCAGCCGCCGCACGGTCCGAGGCACCGCGGGATCAGGCGGACGCGATGCTCGGCCGAATGACAGCGGCTGAGAAGGAAGCGCTCGTCCGGTGCGACTTCGCGACCGTCGCTCACCTGGGTATACCGGCTCTGACCATGGTGGACGCCTCGGCCGGTCTGCGCGGCGAGCAAGGCGTGACCGCATTCCCGGTTCCGGTCGCGCAGGCGGCGACGTTCGACGAGAACCTGGCGGCACGTATCGGCCGCGCGATCGGCGCGGAGGGCCGTGCCAAGGGTTACAACAACCTCCTCGGCCCCACCGTCGATCTCACCCGGACCTGGCATTCCGGCCGACAGTCCGAAGGCATGGGCGAGGACCCGTTGCTCGCCGGCCAGTTGGGCGTGGCTCTCACCACCGGCATACAGAGCCAGAACGTCGCAGCCACGGTCAAGCACTTCGCCGCCTACACGCAGGAGACCAACCGCTTCTCCACAGACACCAAGGTCTCCGACCGTGCGCTGCACGAACTCCACGAAGCACCGTTCCGCCGCGTGGTCACCGCCGCCCCGACCACTTCGGTCATGATGGCCTACCCGAAGATCAACGGGACCTTCGCGACACAGAGTTCGGCTCTCTTCGACGACTTGAAGAAGGCCATCGGACTGCAGGGCTACACCGTGCCGGACTTCTGGGCGGGTGACGACCAGGTCGCCGCCGCGCGAGCCGGCATGGACCTCGCCGGGCTCGGACCCTACGCAGTCAAGATCCCCGCCGGAGCGCTCACGGGCGGTGCGATACCGAGCACCCGGCTCGACGACGCAGCCCGACGCATCCTCGTCACGATGTACGCGAACGGTCTCTTCGACCATCCTGTGCCCACTCCGGCGGCCGACGTCAGCACCCAGGCCCACCAGGACCTCGCCCATGAGACCGGCGTCGCCTCCCTGGTGCTTCTGGCCAACCGCTCCGCAGCACTCCCTCTGCCGGCCACCCTGAAATCCCTGGCCGTCATCGGCCCGGCCGGTACCGACGTCCTCACCGGCGTGGGCGGCTCCACCTACGTCGACCCGGGTACATGGACGACGCCCCTGAACGCCATCCGCGCCCGCGCCGGCAGCGGCGTCACGGTCACGCACGCACAGGGCACCAAGGGAGATCTTCCCCTGACCGCGGTTCCCTCCACCGTGCTGCGCAGCGGCGCTGGGACCCCCGGTCTGTCCGCCACCTACTACTCAGGGGCAGAGGCCTCCGGCACCCCGCTCATCACTCGCACCGACGCCACCGTCGACTTCACCGCTGCTCCCGTGGACAACCTGCCCGACGTGTGGTCGGCGAAATGGACCGGCACCCTGGTGCCGACGACCACGGGCCTGCACCGGTTCTCCCTGCTCGCCGCCGGAACCGCCACCTTGAAGGTCAACGGCACCACGGTCGCCACCGGCACCCGGCACAGTCGCCGATTCTTCCTCGGCCCCTACGACTACCCCCTCCAGGGCGCCACCGCGCTGACCGCCGGAAAGACCGTCACCATCGAGGTGACCTACACCAACGCGACCACCGACCCCGGCACCTGCGGGCTCACCCTCGGATGGCAGCCCGAATCCCTGATCCCCGCCGCTGTCGACGCGGCGCGTGCCGCGGACGCCGCCATCGTCTTCGTCAACCGGGTCGCCGGCGAGGACATGGATCACCTGGCACTCGGTCTGCCTGGTGATCAGGAACAGCTCATCGCCGCCGTGGCAGCGGTCAACCCGCGCACCACCGTCGTCCTCAACACCGACGGTCCCGTAACGATGCCCTGGCTCGGCGACGTCGAGGCCGTGCTCCAAGCCTGGTACGGGGGTCGCGGCATGGGCACGGCGCTGGCCGCTGTCCTCTTCGGAGACAGCGACCCTTCCGGCCGCCTGCCCGTCACCTTCCCCGCCGACGCCACCCAGGGGCCGGGCACCACACCCGCGACCTACCCCGGCGGCAACGGAGCCGTCTCCTACGACGAGGGCATCTCCATCGGCTACCGCTACTACGACAGCGAGGGGCAGCAGCCGCTCTTCCCCTTCGGGCACGGCCTGTCGTACGCCACCTTCGCCCACGGCTCCCTCGAAGCCACATACGACAAGCGCGCCAAGACAGTGACGGTGGGCGTGACCGTCACCAACACCAGCTCACGCAAGGGCACGGAACTCGTGCAGTTCTACGCCGCACTGCCGAGCGCCGCCGCCGCCGAGCCGCAGCGGCTCGTCGCGTTCCGCAAACTCACCCTGGCCCCCGCGGGCTCCCAGCGGCTCACGGTCACCATTCCCGTGGACAACCTCACCATCTGGAAGGCAGGTGCCTGGGCACTTGTCCCCGGCAGGTACACCTTTGCCACAGCGCACAGTTCCCGTGACCTGACCGCGCAGCGAGCCGTTCCCATCAGTTGACCGCAATCCCAGCCGGCGCGTCACGCCGTCCGCCTCCTCGCCACGGCGTGACGCGCCTCAGTCATTCCCGTCCGGCTCGTCGAACCTCCGCCTCCACCACCGCATGGAGCCCGCCAGTGTCCCGCAGACCGAGACCCCTTCGCTTCGCCGCATCCCTTGCGTTGAGCATGACGCTTCTGACCAGCTGCTCCGTCATCGGAGCCGGCAGTGACACGTCGGACACCGAGGTGTCCGTCAGGGCCAACAACACCGACAAGGCTTCGATGCAGGCCGTCGTCGCGGCCTTCCACCGAGCCCGTCCCGGCATCCACGTCAACGTCAGCTACGCCGACACCGACACCCTGCAGAAGGAGCTTCCGCAGCAGCTTCGGGCAGGCAAGGCGCCGGACGTCTTCACCGTCTGGCCCGGCAGCGGCAACCCTGCCTCCGTCCTGGCCTTGAAAGAGGACGACTTCCTGGAAGCACTCAGCCTGCGCTTCTTCGCCGGCCGGATACCGGACAGCATGCGGCCGGTCACCGACGGCGGCGTCGGTACGTACCTGGTACCCGTCACCTTCAGCGCTGTCGGCGCGATCTACTCGGCGGAAACGCTCAGGGCCATCGGCGGAACCCGGCCCACCACCTACAGCGGCCTCCTCGCCCTGTGCGACACCGCCCGCCGGCACGGGAAGGTGCTCTTCGCACTGGGCAACCAGACCCCGTGGGTCACCCAGCTCGTCGACTACGCACTGGTCGCCACCACGGTGTACGCCCACGACCTCGACTTCGACACGCAGATGGAGTCCGGCAAGGAGAGCTTCGCCCGGTCGGGATGGCGCCAAGCCATGGCCAAGTACCTGGAGATGCGCGATCGTGGCTGCTTCAGCACTGCTCCGCTCAAAACCAGTTACGAGGACGCCCTCGACCAAGTGGCCGACGGGCGAGCAGTGGGAGTGGTCCAGGTCGCCGGCACTCTCGCCGCTCTGCGTGCCGCGGCCCCAGGAATGCACTTCCGGATGACGGCCCTGCCGGCCACGGATCAGCCGAACGAAACCCGGATTCCCGGCGCCGTCTCCGCCGCCTACGGGCTCAACGCCAAGGCCCCCCACCGCAAAGCGGCACTGGCGTTCGTGGACTTCCTGGGATCAGAACGGGGCCAGAACCTGTACAACCGGTCCGGAGCAACGCTGCCCGCTCTGCCCAGCAACTCCTTCTCCGTCGATCCCGCCGTCGCGGAGGTGGCACGGAGGCAGAAGGACGGAACGACGGTACCGTTCATGGATCAGCGATGGCCCAACTCAGAGGTGCAGCAGACGCACTTCGAGCAGGTGCGTGCCCTCTTCGCAGGCACCACGGACATCGCTCACGCACTGGCTGCCATGGACAGTGCGTACGAGTAGACGCAGAGACGGACACCGCCCCCGGCCGGGAGACCAGCAGAACGGTTCGCCATGCACACACCTCATCAGGAGTCGGTGCTGTCCAGGGCAGCTCGCATTCTCGAAGCGTTCAGCCAGGACGAGCCGGCGCTGACGGTCTCCGAGATCGCCCGTCGAACCGGCCTGCACGTGGCCACGGTCTCCCGCCTCGTGGCCGAGCTCGCGGCGCACGGTTTCCTGAGCCGGGACTCCGACCGCAAAGTACGCATCGGCGTGCGGCTGTGGGAGCTGGTAACGCGTGCTTCCCCCACTCTCTCCCTGCGTGATCACGCAATGCCGTTCATGGAAGGCGCCCACGACGTCGTGGGCCACCACGTGCAGATCGGCGTCCTCGACGGCGACGACGTGCTCTTCCTCGAACGGCTCTCGGCACCACAGGCGGTGATCAACTACACCCGGATCGCAGGGCGGCTTCCTCTGCACGCCTCCTCCAGCGGTCTGGTGCTCCTCGCCCACGGCCCCAGTGACCTCAAGCAAAGGATCCTGGACAGCCCGCTGACCGCATACACACCGGCCACACCGGCCACTCCGGCACAGCTGCGCGCGACCTTGGCCGAGATCCGGCAGCAGGGTTATGCGTACTGCCCCGGCTACGTCCACGCGGAGGCCCTGGGCGTAGCCGCGCCCGTCCGCGGTGCGGACGGCACGGTGATCGCGGCGCTGTCGGTCATCGTGCCCAATGAGGCCGGCGCCCAGGCCGTGGTCCCCGTCGTACGGACCGCCGCCCGGGGCATCTCCCGCGCGCTGGCCGGACGCGGGACACAGGACACTCCATAGGCATGTGACGGCGATGCGACAGCCACATGACATCTCCGCGAAGTCGGTCTCTCGCTGAATGAGAATGCCGTCGCGGTCCGACGGTGCCCGCGCGCATGCTTCCTGCATTCCACAGACGGGAGGCGACAACGTGGTCGTACACAACCTGCTGCCCACCGCTCCGCTGCAGCAGAACCTCTCCACCGTGACGTTGCAGGTGCAGGACAAGGACCCTGTCGCCGACGGCGTCGTGTCACTCACCCTCGCGCATCCCGACGGCACACGGCTGCCGGACTGGACGCCCGGCTCGCACATCGACCTCATCCTGCCGAGCGGAGTGACTCGCCAGTACTCCCTGTGCGGCGACCGATGGGACCCGTACACCTACCGCATCGCTGTCCTTCGCGAAGCCCCTGGCAGGGGCGGCTCCGCCTACGTCCATGATCAGCTCATGCCCGGGAACCTCGTGGAGGTCGGAGGTCCGCGCAACCACTTCCCCCTGGCGCCTGCCGAGCGGTACCTGTTCATCGCGGGCGGCATCGGCATCACCCCGCTGCTGCCGATGATGCATCAAGCCGACGTGACCGGAGCCGACTGGCAGCTGCTGTACGGAGGCCGCAGCCGGGTCTCCATGGCCTTCCTCGAGGAACTCACAGCCTCCTACGGCGATCGCGTACACATCAGCCCCCAGGACGAGGTCGGCCTGCTCGACCTGGAGGCCTGGCTGAGCGAACCAGACGCGGGAACCAAGGTGTACTGCTGCGGACCGGGTCCTTTGCTCGCCGCTGTCGAGGCAGCATCTTCCCAGTGGCCGCCGTACAGCCTGCGGACCGAGCGATTCACAGCCAAGGCCCTGACAGAGCCGGTGCACCGCGGACCCTTCGAGGTGGAACTGTGCCGCAGCGGGCGGACAGTGACCATCACCCCCGACGTCACCGTCCTTCAAGCCGTTCGGCAGGCAGGTGCCGACGTGCTGTCCTCCTGTGAGCACGGCACCTGCGGCACCTGCCTCACCCCGGTCGTGGAAGGTACCCCGGACCACCGGGACTCGGTGCTGGCCGAACACGAACGCGCCGCCAACGACTGCATGCTGCCCTGCGTTTCACGTTCCCGTTCGGCCCGCCTGGTCCTGGATCTCTGAGCCAAGACCCGCCCCTTCCCGAGCCGCACTTCGCTGGAGCCGCCATGTCCGAAGCACCCGCCGTTGCCGTCGAACCGCCCACGAGCGACGCCGACCCGTTCGCCACCGAACACCTCACGACGCCCGAACCCCTGCACCACGCCCTTCGGGAAGCAGGTCCCGTCGTGCGGCTGTCCCGCTACGACGTCTACGCGCTCGCCCGGTACCGCGACGTGCACGCGGCCCTCGTCGACTGGCAGACATTCCAGTCCGCCGCCGGCGTGGGACTGGCCAACTTCCGCCATTCGAAGCCCTGGCGGCCTCCGAGCCTGCTGCTGGAGGCCGACCCGCCGCACCACGACGCACCGCGCCGCGTCCTGCGCGAGATACTCGCCCCACCAGCACTGCGCCGACTGCGTGCGGCATGGCAGCCGATAGCCGACGACCTGGTCGACACCGTCCTGGCCACCCAGGGAACCGACTTCGACGCGTTCGAAGCCCTGGCCAAAGCATTCCCGCTGCGCGTCTTCCCAGACGCCGTGGGACTGGGACCCGACGGCCGCGACAACCTCCTGCCCTACGGCAACATGGCTTTCAATGCCTTCGGCCCCGTCAACGCCCTCGTGCAGGCAGACGCTGCCAGGGCCGCCGACCTGTCCGCCTGGGTGAACGCCCAGTGCGCCCGCCAAGCCCTCACCGATGACGGATTCGGCGCCCGCATCTGGGCCGCTGCCGACCGCGGCGACCTCACCCACGAGCAGGCACCGCTGGTCGTACGCTCCCTTCTCACCGCCGGCGTCGACACCACAGTGCATGGCCTGGCCGCCACCCTCTACGCCCTCGCCAGCCACCCTGACGAATGGCAGCGGCTCCGCGAACGCCCCGAACTGGCCCGCGTGGCATTCGATGAGGCGGTGCGCTGGCAGTCACCCGTCCAGACCTTCTTCCGCACGGCCACGACCGACGTCGAGATCGCGGGATCCCTCATCCCCGAGGGATCCAAGATCCTCATGTTCCTCGGCGCGGCGAATCGTGACCCGGCCCGCTGGAACGACCCGGACCGCTTCGACCTCACCCGCGATCCATCCGGACACGTCGGCTTCGGCATGGGCATCCATCAATGCGTAGGTCAGCACGTAGCCCGCTTGGAAGCCGAAGCACTCCTCACGGCCCTGGCTCGACGAGTGGAACGCATCGAGCTCTCAGGCGAACCGCGTCGGCACCTCAACAACACCCTGCGCTCCTTCGCAGCGCTCTCCGTACGCGTGCGCCCCGCGAGCTGACCACCGTCCGTCGGAAACCCGAGCCTCACTTCCCATACAGACAGTCGAGAGGATCCATCCATGCCTCAGCACGTACGCGGCGGCGTCGCCCGCGCCAAAGGCGAGCCGGTGCGCGTCGAGACGATCGTCGTGCCCGATCCAGGGCCGGGCGAGGCGGTGGTAAAAGTGCAGGCCTGCGGCGTCTGCCACACCGACCTGCACTACCGGGAAGGCGGCATCAACGACGACTTCCCGTTCCTTCTCGGACACGAGGCGGCGGGCATCGTGGAGTCGGTCGGCACCGGAGTCACCGACGTGGTGCCGGGCGACTTCGTCGTCCTGAACTGGCGGGCGGTCTGCGGCCGTTGTCGCGCATGCCGACGTGGCCGCCCGCAGTACTGCTTCGATACGCACAACGCGCGCCAGAAGATGACCCTCACCGACGGCACCGAACTGTCACCCGCCCTCGGCATCGGCGCCTTCGCCGAAAAGACCCTCGTCGCCGCCGGCCAGTGCACGAAGGTCGATCCGGCCGCCTCACCGGCCGCCGCCGGCCTGCTCGGCTGCGGGGTCATGGCAGGCATCGGTGCGGCGATCAACACAGGAGGAGTAGGCCGAGGCGACACCGTCGCTGTCATCGGCTGCGGAGGCGTCGGCAACGCAGCCGTCGTCGGCGCCAGGCTGGCCGGCGCCGCGAAGATCATCGCCGTGGACATCGACGACCTCAAGCTCGAGACAGCCCGGACGATGGGCGCCACGGACACCGTGAACGCACGCGACACCGACCCGGTCGAGGCGATTCGCGAGGTCACCAGCGGATTCGGCGCCGACATCGTCATCGAAGCCGTCGGGCGGCCGGAGACCTACCGACAGGCGTTCTACGCCCGTGACCTGGCCGGCACCGTCGTCCTCGTGGGCGTCCCCACCCCCGACATGCGACTCGACCTGCCGCTGCTGGACGTCTTCGGACGAGGCGGCACGCTCAAGTCCTCCTGGTACGGCGACTGCCTCCCGTCCCGCGACTTCCCGATGCTCATCGACCTCTACCTCCAAGGCCGCCTGGACCTCGACTCCTTCGTCACCGAGACGATCACCTTGGACGAGGTCGAAGACGCCTTCGCCCGCATGCACAAGGGCGATGTCCTCCGCTCGGTGGTGATCTTCTGATGACCGGGGTCCGCGTCGAACGCCTCACAACCTCAGGCACCTTCAGCCTGGACGGCGGCCTCTGGGACGTCGAGAACAACGTCTGGATCGTCGGATTCACCGGCGACACTCTGTTCGCGGGCGGCCCCGGAGCAATGGGCGCTCGTACTCGGACTTTCCCAGGTTCGTCCGTCGCGGAGGAGTGCCCGGAGGACGTCGACGCGGCGGTGGGCCAGGGCGAGGACTTCCGGCGCGAAGTGTGCACCGCCTGAGCGGTCAGTTTTTCGCCGGGCAGGCCGATCTGCCGGTTCACCTGGGTGTTCGTCGGCGATGAACGGCAGGTCCGTCCGCTCTGATTCGACTACCCTGGTGCAGCTGTCACACGTGAACGAAGGACGCAAATGGCTCGCCCCTACAAACCCGGACCGAAACAGTTCGTCTTCGCTGTCGGTGATGGCAACGACCAACAGGTCTCCGTGGGCGACCCTCAGGAAGCCTACGTAGCGTTCTCTGCGTTCTTCCGTGGTCGAGCGTCTGACACCTACACCATCAATGATGAGCCGTCGGGGCAGAGTTTGGTACTCATGCCCGGGCAAGGTGTGATCTCCCGGATCAAGCATGCGGACCCACCTCGGTCGGAATACCTCCGGGTCGACAGGGGCAATCGCTACCTTCCGAGCGCGATGCTGTTCTTCGAGAACGGCTATGCCGGCCTCGACCGCTTCGGCCAGTGGTTCTCCGACCTCTCCGACCTCGACGCGTCACCGGAGACTCGCGGTGCCGCCCGCGCCGCCACGATCACGACGGAAGCAGCGGCGATCGAAGAAGTCGCTCGGATCTGGGCAGATTCGGGCTGCGTAGACCCGAGCGACCAGTTCTATGTGTTCTTCGACTCGCATGGTGTCGACGACGACCGAGCCGAACGAGCCGAACTGCTCAAGTTGATCGAGTTCCTCGGTATCGAACGAGTCGACGCCCCGGCCGAGGCCGCCGGGGGCGAAGTCTGGGTGCGCACCGACACACGCCTCGACGTCGAATGTGCACGGTGGTCGTGAGCAGATGGTGCGGGACGGGGCTGCAACATCGCCGTGAGGCCGGCCGGTGCCGTTCCAGGAAAGACTGAGTCCATGAGCGACATCGTTTTCACGCGCACGAGCGGCTGGATCCCGAACGTGATCCGCGAGGACGGCGAGCTGAAGCTGATGCTCGGTGCCGGGGCCGACGCCAACCACGATCCCCGCACGTTCACGTTCTCGATCAGCGAAGCCCATCTTGCGGTGATCCGGGAGGACCTGGCCAGACACCTGCTGCTGTGGAGTGCGGTGCTCCCGCTGTGCGACGCCGCCGGAACCCGGGGCCGGCTCGACGAGAACGCTGCCGTCGCGCTCCTGGACCCGATCCTCCTCGCCGCGCCAGCGGACGTCGACACGCTCTTCCAGCGCATCCGCTGGGACAGGAGACGTCTCATCGCCCACGGGGCCGACATCGGTCTACTGGAGCGCGGTCAGGTATGTGCGGCGATGCGCGCGGCGACAGAGACGTCGAACGAGAAACGAGCGCAGGAGTACCACGCGGACCGCCGTCGCGCCGAGCGCGGAGCAGTACTCGGTCCACTCGACGCCGCGATTCTGAGGTACACGGGTCAGTATCTGCACGGCGCGACAGTTCCGAGGCGGATACCCGATGCCGTCGCCCCCGCTCTGCTGCCCGAGGTCATGCGGGTGATCGCCACTGCGGAGCAGACGTGCGCCGGGATGCGGATCGGCCGTGATCCGCGACGGGGAAAACGTGCCACGGACAGGCGCGACTGGGAGCGGATGGAGACGACGGTCCAAGCGGCCGTGCGCCGTGCACACCCTGAGCTCGTCGACGACGCGGTGCGTACCGTGAGCCTCCTGATGTGCTCGGAGGCCGCGGACCGCTCCAGGACCACGCCCATGGAGGAGGACGAGGAGGCTGCCGGCCACCGCGCCGACTTCGGTGGGAGTACTAGGAAGACGGTCCTGTTGTTCACCGACGACAAGGGTGTCGAGAAGAAGTGGCAACGGAACAGTCCCCGCACTGCCGCCGCGGAGTTCTGGGAGTTCGTCGGGGATCGCTCTGCCGCGGACAACGAGGTGTTCACCATCGAGGACGAGGAGATGGGCGAAGGGATCCAGCTCCACTTCTACGCGGACTCCATCGCCCGGATCACGACGCTGCGCGAGGGTGAAGGCACGTCGGATCCGGAGTACCGGGTCGAGTACCGCCTGGTCGACGGGATGGGCGGGTACCGGAACCTGGTGAGCGCCTTCGTCCGCGGCGGTTACGCCGCACTCGAACAGCACGGTCCCTGGATGTCGGATGTCGCCGAGTTCGAGCGCGCGCGTCGGCGGCGCGACGCCCGGTAGTCCCAGCGGGAGTCCGCGCACGCGCCGTCGGAGGAACCTGCGAAGGGCGGGTACGGGAACCCGCGCACGTCCGGAATGGGGCTGGAGATTGAGCGGCCCGAACGCGTCCACGCTGAAGATGGCGCCGGTTTGACACGCCTCGTGACCTGCGGTGTACCAAAGGGCCAACTAGTTGCCGATGGCGGACCGGACGCTGTCCCCGAAACCCGGCACGGTGTCCCGGCGTGCACCGCCGTCGGTCACAGGGCGGTGGCGGCGCGGACCAGCCCCGCGACCGCCGTCGAGCGGCTGTGTGGGGGCCAGGCGATGACCGTGGTGACGCGGGGGGCGTCGGGGACCGGTACGGCGGTGAGGTCCTCGCGCAGGCCGGTGCGGCCCGACTCCGGCACGACCGCGCAGGCGCGGCCGAGGGTGATGAGCTGGGTGAGTTGCGTGTGGTCGCGCACCTGCGGTCCGGGGCCGTCCGGGAAGGTGCCGTCAGGGCGAGGCCAGCGGGGCAGGGGCAGGTCGGGAAGGTCGGTGACCTCGGCGAGCCGCAGGTGGGGGCGGGCGCTGAGAGGGTGGCCCGCCGGGAGGATCGCGACCTGACCCTCGCGGTGCAGGTCCTCGGTGTCGAAGCCGGCCGTGTCGTCGAACGGCCGGTGCAGCAGGGCTACGTCGGCCCGGCCGTCGTGCAGCAGCCGTGCCTGCTCGCCCGGCCCGCACAGCACGACGTCCACGGCGACGGCGCCGGGCTCGGCGGCGTAGGCGTCGAGGAGTTTCGCCAGCAGTTCACCGGAGGCGCCCGCCTTCGCGGCCAGGACCACGGCGGGGCGGCCGGTCGCCGCGAGGGCGGCCCGGCGGGTGCGCCGTTCGGCGGCCTCGACGGCGTCCAGCGCCGCCCGCGCCTCCCGCAGCAGTACCGCCCCTGCCCCGGTCAGGCTGACACCCCGGCTGCCGCGCTCCAGCAGGAGGGTGCCCAGGCGCCGTTCGAGCCCGCCGATCGCCCGCGACAGCGGGGGTTGGGCGATCCCGAGCCGCTGCGCGGCCCGGCCGAAGTGCAGCTCTTCGGCGACCGCGACGAAGTACCGCAGCTCACGTGTCTCCACCCCGCCAGCCTAACGGGGACGGCCAGGAGCGATACCCGGGCGGTATCGCCGTCCACCCAGGCGGTCTTGGACGCCCTGCCCGGTGGGGGAGAAGTATCGATGTCATGAGTGAGACGAACACCGTGAACCACCACAAGGTCGCGCTGGTGACCGGGGCCAACAAGGGCATCGGGTACGAGATCGCCGCCGGGCTCGGCGCCCTCGGCTGGTCCGTCGGAATCGGCGCGCGGAACGAGGAGCGGCGCGAGGCCGCCGTGGACAAGCTGCGCGCGGCCGGAGCCGACGCGTTCGGCGTGCCGCTCGATGTGACCGACGACGCCAGTGTGACAGCGGCGGCCCGGCTGATGGAGGAGCGGGCCGGGCGGCTCGACGTGCTCGTCAACAACGCGGGGATCACCGGCGGCGGACCGCAGGAGCCCACCACGGTCGACGTGAACCGGGTACGGGCGGCCGTGGAGACCAACGTGATCGGCGTCATCCGCGTCACCAACGCCCTGCTCCCTCTGCTGCGCCGCTCGCCGTCGCCGCGGATTGTGAACGTCTCCAGCAGCGTCGGCTCCCTCACGCTCCAGACCACGCCCGGCGCCGAGATGGGCCCCATCGCCATCGCCTACGCTCCGTCGAAGACGTTCCTCAACGCCGTCACCGTGCAGTACGCCAGGGAACTGGCCGGCACCCACATCCTGATCAACGCCGTCTGCCCCGGCTTCACGGCGACCGACCTCAACGGCTTCCGGGGAGTGCGTACCCCCCAGCAGGGCGCGGCCGCCGCGATCCGGCTGGCCACCGTGTCGGCCGACGGGCCGACGGGCCGCTTCTTCGACGACGGGGGAGAGGTGCCCTGGTGACGCGCTTCCGGTTGGCGCCACCCCGGGGAGATGGCGCATGCGCGTCCCCGTGACCGGCGCCGTCAGGCGATGTCGGTGCGGCCGTCGGGTCCGAGCCGCCGGCGGACCACGAGGTGAGGGATCGAAAGGCACCGAGCGGCCGTGACCCAGCAGCCCGCCTTCCAGGTGACAACCAGGCTGCTCCGGCCCGGCCCTTCTGCCGCAGGGGGCGGGCGGCGACCCGGCCGGTTCGCTCCGGGCTGACGGCTGATAGAAAGTTGCAGGTCACACCGGAAAACCTCGGGCGTCCGGTTGCCCGGTCGGTCCGGATCGTTCACCAAAGGATCGAGCATCGTGTCTTCTCGTCGAGTCGTCGTCATCGGTGGCGGGGTCATGGGCTCGTCCGCCGCGTGGCGGCTCGCTGCCCAGGGTGACCGCGTCACCCTGCTGGAGCGCTTCCCGCCCGGCCACGACCGGGGCAGCTCGCACGGCACCTCGCGGATCTTCCGGCTGGCCTACACGGACCCCTTCTACGTCGGTCTCGCCGTGCGGTCGCTGCCGCTGTGGCGGCGGCTGGAGCGGGAGACGGGACGGCAGGTGCTCACCCTCACCGGAGCCGTCGACCACGGCCCGGCCGTCACGACCGAGGCACTGTACGAGGCGCTGACCGTCGCCGGACACCCTGCCGAGCGGCTGGCCGCGGACGAGGTCGCCGAGCGCTGGCCGGGGCTGCGCGCCGACACCGGTGCGGTCTTCCACCCGGAGGCCGGACGCCTGCACGCCGACGAGGCGGTCAGCGCCTTCCAGCAGGCGGCGCGGGCGCACGGCGCGGAGGTCCGGCACGGTGTCCGGGTGACCGGGCTGTCGGTGCACGGCGACGCCGAGGTCCGGGTGGTCACGGACACGGAGGAGGAACTGCGCGTCGACGCGGTCGTGGTCGCGGTCGGCGGCTGGGCGCCCGGAATGCTGGGCGGCGGCACCGCTCCGCCGGTCGGCGGCGTGCCGGTGCTGCGTGTCACCCAGGAGCAGCCCGCGCACTTCCCCGCGGCGGACGCGCTCACCTGGCCCAGCTACATTCACCACCCGGGCGCCGCGCTGCCCATGGACGGCCTCACCGCGGACGGGGTGTAC
Source organism: Streptomyces sp. NPDC015532 (assembly GCF_043078065.1). NCBI lineage: Bacteria > Bacillati > Actinomycetota > Actinomycetes > Kitasatosporales > Streptomycetaceae > Streptomyces > Streptomyces sp. NPDC015532. The sequence goes on from NZ_JBIBSY010000013.1 coordinate 202,341, forward strand.
GGACTCGGCAGCACCGACGGCGTCAAGGCGGGCTTCCACGGCGTCGGCCCGGTCGTCGACCCCGACCGGCGCGACCGCACCCCGGACGCCGCGATCCTGCAAGAGCTGGCGGCGTACGCCGAGCGCTGGCTCCCCGGCGTGGACCACACCGCGCCCGAGGCCGTGACGTGCCTGTACACCACCACCCCCGACCATGACTTCGTCATCGACCGGCAGGGCCCGGTCACCGTGCTGGGAGGGTTCTCCGGGCACGGCTTCAAGTTCGCCTCGGTCATCGGCGAGCTGGCGGCCGCGCTGGTACGCGGAGAGCCCGGACCGAGCCGGTTCGCGCTCGGGCGCCCGCATCCCACGCGTCACTGAGTCCACCTCGCGGCCGCGGTCCGGGCCGTGGCGAACTGGACCCGCGCCGGCCCCCTTGGGTGGTGGCCGGCGCGGGGCCGCGTTCACCGGAAGGTCTGGCGCATCTCGCCCAGGCCGTCGATCCGGCTGACGAGGACGTCGTCCGGGCCGAGGAACCGCTGCGGAACGCGACGGTTGCCCACCCCGGCCGGGGTCCCGGTGAAGATCAGGTCGCCGGGGTGGAGCGGGCACACCCCACTGATGAACTCCACCAGCTGCGGAACGGAGAAGATCATCTCGCTGGTGCGCGCCGCCTGGACGCTCTCGCCGTTGAGCAGGCACTCGATCGCGATGTCGTCGCGGTCCGGCAGTTCGTCGAGGGTCACCAGCGCCGGACCGGTCGGGCCGAAGCCCGGATACGACTTGCCCAGCGAGAACTGCGGTGGTCTTCCGGTGAGTTGGAGGACGCGCTCGGAGAGGTCCTGCCCCACGGTGAGCCCGGCCACGGCCTCCCAGCCTTCGCTCGCCGGCACCCGATGGCAGGGCGTGCCGATGACGGCGACCATCTCCAGCTCCCAGTCGACGTTGCCCTTGGGCAGTTCGACCCGCGCGCTCGGGCCGACGATGCAGCTGGGGAACTTGGTGAACAGCAGCGGGATCTCGGGCGGGACGTGGCCGGCTTCGGCGGCGTGCGGACGGTAGTTCAGCGCCACCGCGAAGACCTGGCGCGGTCGGGGGACCGGCGCGTCCAGATCGGCGGTCCGGTACGGACTCGCCGCGGGCAGCTCGGCGCTCCCGGCCCAGGCCCGGAAAGCGGTCCAGTCGTTCAGGACGTCCATGGGGTCCGGGCCGAAGCGTCCCGAGGAGGCGTCGGCGATGTCGACCGCGCCGTCCTCGGTGAGCAGGACGGCCCGGTCGGAAAGCGTGGCCAGTCGCATCTGCTCCGCCTCAGTTCGCCGGGTCGTAGAGATCGATGGAGAACGGCTCGGTGTCGTGCGCGTCCTTCCAGCCGATCACGTGGTTCCGCAGCGTGCCGACGCCCTCGATCTCCGCCTCGATGCGGTCGCCCGGCCGGAGGTAGAAGTCGAACGGATTGGGCTGTACGGCGGCGACGCCCGAGATGGTGCCGGTGGTGATGATGTCGCCGGACGTGTAGCCCTGGGCCGAGTGGTGGGCGATCAGGTGCGGGATCGAGATGATCATCTTCTCGGTGTTGCCGGTCTGGCGTCGCTCGCCGTTGACCCGGAGCTCCATCCCGAGCGCGTGCGGGTCGGGAATCTCGTCCTTCGTGACGATCCAGGGGCCGATGGGGCAGAAGGTGTCGATCGCCTTCGAGAAGGAGAAGACGCCCGACTGCATCTCGCGGCGCTGGATGTCACGCGCGGTGATGTCGTTGAAGACCGTGTAGCCGGCGATGTAGTCCTCGGCCTCCTCCGGCCCGAAGAACTTGCCGCTCTTGCCGATCACGACGGCCAGTTCGAGTTCGTAGTCGAGCTCCTTGGTGAGCCCCTCGGGGTACACGATCGGCTGGTCGGGACCGATGATCGCGTCGACGTTCTGGAAGAAGACGATCCCCTTGTGCACCGGGTGCGACCAGTCCGCGGCGGTCAGCTCGTCGTGGTGGTCGGTGAAGTTGCCGGCGGTGTGGAAGAACTTCTTGGGCACGATCGGTGCCTGCAGGGTGACCTCCCCGAGGGGGAACCGGCGCCCGGTCTCCTGCGCACGGCCACGCCACGGACCGGTACGTACTCGCCGGGGACGCCGACGGCGAGCGCTGGGAGCCGTCCTTCACCCTGCACGGCTTTCGCTACGCCGAGGTGAGGGGTGACTACGACGAACTTGACGTGACGGCGGTCGTCTACCACTCGGACATGCGCCGGACCGGCTGGTTCGAGTGCTCTGACCTCCTGTTCAACCGGCTGCACGAGAACGTCGTGTGGGGGATGCGCGGCAACTTCGTCGACGTCCCCACCGACTGTCCGCAACGCGACGAGCGTCTGGGCTGGACCGGTGACCTCCAGGTCTTCGCGCCCACGGCCGCCTACCTCTTCGACTGCGCCGGCCTGCTCACCTCCTGGCTGGCCGATCTCGCCGCGGACCAGACCGCCGAGAGCGTCGTCCCGCTGTTCGTGCCGCGGATCGACTTCCCGGGCCCGTTCGCGGAGCCGGCGCCGACGGCCGGCTGGAGCGACGCCGCGGTGATCGTCCCCTGGGTGCTCCACCAGCGGTTCGGCGACGCGGGGCTGCTGCGTCGCCAGTACCCGAGCATGCGGGCCTGGGTCGACGGCGTGACCGCGAAGCTGGGGCCGGCCGGTCTCTTCGACACACCGGCGTTGCAGCTCGGCGACTGGCTCGACCCGGCGGCACCCGCGGACGCCCCCTGGCGGGCCGCGACCGACGCGCACCTGGTGGCCACCGCCTACCGTGCGCACGTCGCCGGCCTGCTGTCCCGGATCGCCGCGGTGGTCGGTGAGGAAGCGGACGCGGTCAAGTACGGCGACCTCGCGGGCGCGGTCCGCCAGGCGTTCCACGACGAGTACGTGACCCAGGGCGGCCGGATCGCCGACTCCGGGCAGACCGGTTACGCCCTGGCGCTCGAGTTCGCCCTGCTGCCCGACGCCGAACAACGCGCGCGGGCGGCACGGCGACTGGTCCGGCTGGTGCGGGAGAAGGGCCACAAGGTCGCCACCGGCTTCCTCGGGACCCCGGTGATCTGCGACGCCCTCACGTCCGCGGGAGCGATCGACGACGCCTACCAGCTGCTGCTCCAGACCGAGTGCCCCTCCTGGCTGTATCCGGTGACCATGGGGGCCACCACGATCTGGGAGCGCTGGGACTCCCTGCTCCCCGACGGTTCGGTCAACCCCGGGGAGATGACGTCGTTCAACCACTACGCCTTCGGCGCGGTGGCCGACTGGATGCATCGCGTGGTCGCCGGTCTCGGGCCCGGCTCGCCGGGGTACCGCTCACTGCGGATCGAGCCGCGGCCCGGCGGACGGATCTCGTGGGCACGCACGGCGCACCGCACCCCCTACGGCCTGGCCGAGGTCGCGTGGGAGCGGGCCGAGGGCGAACTCCGCGTCGGCGTCACCGTGCCGACCGGGTCGGTCGCGACCGTCGTCCTGCCGGGCCTCGAACCCACGGAGATCGAAAGTGGCCGGCATCGCTTCGTGGTGCCCCACCCGGGCCCGGCGGAGGATCGCGCATGGCACCCGTCCCCGCCGTTCCCGCTCGACGGAACACTCGCCGAAGAAGAACGCTGACGGACAAGGCCGCGGCCGCCGCCGGGGTGGCCGACATCCCCGGCGGCGCGATGTGGCCACGGGAGCGGTGATCACAGCCGCTGCTGCGGAGCGTCGCTCTCGAGGCCGCCCTGGTCCAGGCGGAACGGTGGGTAGGCGTCCGTCATCAGAGCGGCGTAGGCGGTGACGCGCAGGACCCACCGGTTGAGGCCGATGATCAGGTCGAACAGGTCCTTCGGATACTTCTCGGTGAACGCCAGGATCACGGCCGCGATGACCGTCAGCACGCCGATCAGCCCGCCGGACCACCATCCGAACTGGGCGCCGCCGAGGAAGAAGCCGATGACCACGTATTGCGGGATGGCCAGGAGCCACCACTTGACCAGTACCAGGCCGCGGGAGAGCCGCTGGGGGTAGGCGATGTCCAGCCGTGCCGGGTAGTCCGGTTCCTCGCCCAGGCTGAACGGCGGGTACCGGTCGGTGCCCAGGGCGTCGTACGAGTAGTACGAGACCCGCCAACTCCAGCGCAGCACACCCAGGTTGAAGTCGAACAGGCCACGGGGATAGCGCTCGGTGAACAGGATCGCGAAGAACGCGATCACGGTCACCACGGTGAAGGCGATCCACAGGAAGAACAGCACCACGTAGTGCGGAATGGCGAGGATCCACTTCACGAGCCACAGCCATCGGGACAGTGGCGAGTCGATACGCGCGTTCACCCGGACCGGGCGCTCCGGGAATCCCGCCAGGTTCGTCATGGTGATCAGCTCCTTCGCCTCGGCGCAGGAGTCGCCGAGTGGGCTCATGACCAGCCTGGCCGCTCCCGCCCGATGCCGCGAGGGCAGTCGGCGCCGACGGTTCCGGATCCCAGGTGAGACGGCAGGGCCTCCGCTGCCCTGACCTGCGGCGAAGGCCCTGATCAGGCGAGCACCGAGCGAGATCGTTTACGTCCCCATTGCGCGGGCGGCCTGGATGGCGGTCGGCGCGGGCCGTAGGGTCGAAGCATGGTCTCGGAAGTCATCGAAGCACTGGGCGACCCTGCCGGGGCACGAGAGATCGCCGGCCTTCTGCCGGCCGACCTCGACGAGCCGCCGGTGCGACACACCGCCGCGCTTCGTCCAGTCACCTTGGTGGAGGTGGCAGCGCGATGTGCCCTCCACTGCCTCGTTCCGGCAACGACGGCCGACCGCCGGTAGACCGCGTCGCTCCTGGACTCGCGAGCCGTGGAGATCCGGCATGTGTCGCGGCTATTCCCCGGTGTTGGTGTCAGGCGCCGATGTCAACGACTGCGGTGTACGTGACCTCAGCTGGAAGTGACGCCATACGAGATACGTGGACAAGGCAATCGTGGCACCCGCGACGATCTTGGACGCGAGACCAGGCCTCTGACCAGGTGAATCGGTCGGGGGCGTGCTCTTGCCTGCTGACCGCCGGCGATCGTGAACTCCCCGCAGTTTTCCGGTCGAACGGGCATGGGAGGAGCACGGTGTCGATTGTCTCCAGTGCCGCATCAGTCAACGTTCACGCGAGGCCGCCAAGAAGGACGGCACCGCACAGGCCGGGGAAACAGGCCGGTGGCCATCGGTCGCCGAATCCTGGGGAGTCGTCGCCACCGTCATCATCGGCATCCGCGCCCTGGCCTGGGCCGTGTGGGGCATCCCCTTCGACGCCTCGCACTGGTCCGACGTGCTCTTCGGCGTACAGCTGGTCTTCGGCGTCGCGCTGGTCTCCCGCGCCTACAAACGCCGGCGGGACGCCTCGCCTCCCAGGTGAACGCTCGCCCGTTCATAGCCGGCACAAGCCGTGGTCGACAGGGTGAACGTTGCCTGATGCGGCACTGGACGGCGACCATCTGCCTGGAGTTGAGATCCGCTGCCGACCTGCGGGAAGTCCGAGCTGGCGGCTTGCAGGGGGTATTACACATGGTTACGATTCGCTCACGTGCCGTTCCCTCGGTGCTCCTGGCCGTGCTGGCGCTGGCAGGGACTGGGTGCGGTACGTTCCCGACGGACCCGGCGGATCCTCCCTTGTTCGGCGCTCGCATGGACGGGGCGACGATCGTCGTCAAGATTCCCCTCTGCGACACGGACGACATCCAGCGCGTGGAAGTCGTGGACTTCGACGACGTGAAGCCCGCGAACCCGCGTGTGCTGTGGTGGGCCTCCGAGCCGACGGCAGTCGAGGCCAAGGCCGGATTCGTCAGGCTCTGGTCCGGTGAGGGATTCAAGCACCACAAGGCACCCCTCGCGAAGCACGCGGTTCCTCGCAACCTCGACGTGAGCTACATGGACCCCTCCGGCGACGGCCGCGGTGACGTTCTCACCCTGCGCTCGATCTCCAAGGCGGACCTGAAGGCCGGCGAGTACTGGACCAGCAATGGCCCCAAGACCGCACGACAGATCGACGCACAACTCCACTGCAGGAAAAGCAAGTGAGAGAGAAGCCTGCCGCCCGCCGACGTGCTGATGGTGACGGGCAGCAGCGATGGCGAGTGTTTCTGAGCGCTGGAATCTCTTGGGGTCAACCTTGTCCAGGAGCTCCTGGGCCTTGTTCGTGTGAGTCTCGTAGTCCGCCACAGTTCCCCCTCGTGGTAATGATCCGCACTGTGTTGGCTTACGTTCCGGCGGCGAGATGGTCCTTGCCCGTGGCCGAGTGAACGCCTTGTGGACCTTGATCCGGGACCGGTGCCTCTACAAGGCTGTGCCACTGAGGGTCACAGCGTCGCTCTGATCGTGGGACGCCATCCGTCCAGGACTTCCTGCACTTGACGGTGACCGGCCTCTTCGCGCGACCAGACGAGCGTCCGGCGTCGCGGATTCTCGTGGTCCCAGCTGTCGTAGTCCATGACGGCAACGGTGTCCGACAGCCGCCACTGCGAGGAACCCCATGAGGCTTCAGGCACCACCACCAGGCCGTCGAGGAGTTCAAGGGCCGACACGGCAAGGCTGTCCATGGGCCATGGCTTCCACGTCGCAACGGTGTCGGTGAGGGCATGGGATTCGATCAGATGCAGGAGCGACGGGGCAATAGGGAGGTAGGCACTGCCGCCGTCGATGTCGGTGCCCACACTGCCGTCAGTGTGGATCAAGTCCCGGCACGGCTTCGACACGCGCTCACCGGTCCATTCGAAGTACCAGCCTCCTCTTTCCGGGTCCTGCCATGCTGCCGTCCGCAGACCGAAGTGGTCGTATTCCCACCCGCGGGTGGTCTCGTACCGGTCCCTGTTCACAACCCAGCTACGGCGCACCTCGTAGCGCAGGCCTCCGAACCTCTGCTCGAATCCCTCGCACCGGATGATCAGGTCCATGGGAGCGGGGACGAGTTTCCCCGTGTGATCGCGCACTCGCCAGAGTTCGATCGGCAGCCCGAACCGAGCGGGGCACTCACGCCGGGCTGTTCGAAACAGGAGGTCTTGCGCCCGTCTCGAGAGCTCGGATGGATCTTCCAGGATGTGCACCCTGAACTTCTTTTCCAAAGGAACGTACGTGGCTGTCAGGCAGTCACGTTACCGGCCGTCAGCACGGCCGTGCAGCTTGGCTTCTCCCTTGGGAAGTCGATCACGTCGTTCAATTGACAGGGAGCAAACCTCGGTTGCTCGACGTGAACGCTCACCTCGTACCCTCCGGACATGACTGATGATCCGTTCCAGTGCCGTTGCGTCCTCTGTCATGACTACGGCGACCGGGAGGAAGCGGACAGCATGGATCTGACGATCATCGACCATGTGCAGCAGCACGGATGGCACGTCGCGATGGTTCCCGAAGACGAGATCGGTCCTGGATTCGCCTACACAATCGGTCTCGCGCACACTCACGGCGGACCTGAACTCGCCATGTTCGGGCTCGATGTCCACGCCATGCACCGCATGCTCAACACCCTCGGAGAGAAGTCGGCCGCCGGAGAAGCACTGGCGGATGGCCAGGTCCATCCTGATGTTGCCGTCGGGCATCGGGTCGCGCTCAGGCCGGTTGATCGCGGCTGGTACCGGACCTTCTTCGGGCAGGCGATCGGGTTCTACCGGCGGCCACCCCTCCCCGTGCTGCAAGTCGCGTGGCCTGATGCCAAGGGCCGCTTCCACTGGGATGAGCAGGCTGACGCAAGGCATCGCGAGTCACAGCCTCAGTTGTGGCTGCCTCCGAGTGACCATCCTGTCGGGATCTGGACGACTGAACTTTGATCTCGGACCTTGAAGCGGCGATCGAGTCGAGCCGAGCGAAATCGCCCACGTCGGCCTTGCAACTGCTGCCGAGTGGCCGTTCCTCGGCAGTTCGGCGGTCCCGGGTCCGCTCGGAGCTGCCCGGTCGGCGAGGGCCCGGGCTCGTATCCGAGGCGCATGGGCCGACCTGGGCATCCGGACAGCGGGCCCGGCGGCCGGGCGGTGACGTCAGGAATCGATCGTGTCCGGCTCCTCGGTGGTGTCCGCAAGCAGTCGGGCCGTCAAGGCTCGGCCTTCCTGACCCATCAGATCATCAGGGCCGTAGGAGCGCTTCGGCCAGTACGCCCGCCCGTCAATCCAGGGGACGCCCATCGGCAATCCGTCCGTTCGGCCATGGAGTTCGAGCCTGCCGACGGGCTCCACAGGCAGGTCGGCGGGGAGCTTGCCCGTTCCCAGGAATCGGCGCCAAGTCTGAAGCAGAGGCCTGAGTTCCAGCACCGCATCGGGTCGGTCGTCGTCGCCCCCGGCGGCCGGGAACAGCACCAGCAGGGCGATCCCGCCCCAGGGCGGGTCGTACACCAGGGCATACCGCTTCGGCACGGGCCCGGGCGCGCAGGCCGAACGGGCCAAGGACCTGGCCGTCGCCCCACCGGCTCCACGGAGTTGGTAGACCCCGAAAGTCGCCATGCCGACCGATACCGCGAGCGGGAACCAGGCGTCGGGCAGTATCGAGGGGCCGCCCAGCCAGCAGATCGCCAGCAGAAGAAGCGTGAAGACCAGCGCCGTGGCCAGGGTGGACAGACCTGAGATGGTCCGCAGCGTCCGTACCCGCCACCATCGCACCTTGCGGATGTCCGCCTCGCGACGGCTGCGTGCCGTGGGCCTGGTCAGCGCCGCCTGGCGCCGCGCCTCGGCCGTCAGCATCGCGTACGTGGGTGCGCCGGATCTCGGCGTCGGGCTTGTTCCATCGTCGTGCGACATCGGCCCCCTCTTCTCCGCGGGCATCACCCCGCGCCCCAAATGGCTGTAACGGGCACCGACTTTAGGCCCTCGAAGCTTGTGCAGGCGCACCGGGCCTGGCTCGGAGAACGAGCACCTCACGCTCCGCGGCGGGCAGTTCGGGAGGTGCGTGATGTCAGCGTCGAAATCGCTGAACTCGCCCGCGCCGTAGGCTTTGGACCTATGTGGAGAGAGACAGCGGCACAGACCTTCCCCGGTGTGGGCCTGCGGGAGGCGGTTCAGGAGTCCGGTCTTGCCGTGGCGCAGGAGCGGCTCGGGCGGAGGCTGCCGGCCGAACTGGGGGCGCTGCTCCTCGAAAGCGACGGGGTGATCGGACACACCGACACGGACACTGTCTGGCCCCTGGACCAGATCGTCGAGCAGAATCTTCTCTTCTGGTCTGACGCATCGCTCGCCCGGCTGTACATGTCCTTCGACGCTTTCCTCTTCTTCGGAGACAACGGAGGCGGCGACCAATTCGCCTTCGTGCAAAGGCCCGAGCGTCCCGACATCTTCGTCTGGGAGCACGAGAGCGACAGCCGCCGCTGGGTCGCCGGTGGCCTGCGGGACTACCTCGGCCGCGCGCTGCGCACCGGCGGAGACGACTGGTACCAGTCCTGACATCTGCCTGACGGGAGGTGAGGGGGAGCCGTTGGGGGTCATGACCAGCGGCGGAATCGCCCTGATCGGTCGCTTTGCAGCCGGGGAGTGAGGGCCATCGGACGGTCAGAACCACGGACTCTTCCGGAGGCGTCCGATGATAGGGACCAGGAGAGCGGTGCGTTCTTCGCCCGTCACCCACAAGGCCACCAACCACGTTGTTCCCGGGTCTAGCCTGCTCGTCGTGTACCTTCACGACATTCCCTCGCTCTGGCACCTGCGCATGGTCAATGGTGGGCTCGCCCACATCTGGGCCGATGGTTACGAGGAGGTGGACGGATCCTATGTCTTCGATGTTCTTGCTACGGTCTCCGTCGCCGATCAGCCTCACCTAGCGGTCACGGGGACCGGGCTGGCCAATCCGGAAAGGGTGTGCGTCACCGTCGCACGCATTCCGATGAACGCGGTGCAAGACCTCCACACGGCGAAGATGGGAATGGATCTCCCCTACTGCGCTTGTGATCAAGGGCAGTAGGGGGGTGGCCACGAGGGGACGTTCGAGCACTGGTTCGGAAGATCGCGTATGGGCATCCGGGCTGCGCTGGCGAGACGCTGACGTGCGGTTTCTCGCACTGCTCGCCGACGTTCCCCGTGACTCCCCGCCAGTCGCCGCCCGGTCGGGCACGCAGCCGATCGGCGCCGCACCCTGCGATTCAGCTGTCGACGGTTGTCGGTACTGGTTTTTCGAGAAGCGTGAATGACTTGGGTGCGCCGACCGGCTGCGGTTTGCCTGCCTTGTGTCCGACGATCCGATAACCGGCGTCCAGGTAGTAGTCGTTCAGCCGCGCGTTGTCGGCCAGGCAGTCCAGACGCACCGTACCTCTCCCCGTCGCGGCGACGCGGCGCTCCGCGGCGCGCAGGAGGAGCCGCCCCGTTCCCGGCCGGGCGCTGCTGCGGTCCACCATCAGCCGATGCACGTAGCCGGCCACGGGCGGCTGTGGTCCCCAGGCGTCCTCGTCTTCCCACCACAGCTCCCAGGCCCCGGCCACGCGGCCGTCGGCCTCGGCGATCCAGACCTCACCACGCGTCATGGCCCGGCGGAAATGCTCCTCGTCCAACTGGCCCGGCTGCCACTGGCCGGTGATGCCGTGAGCGAGCATCCAGTGGGCGGCGTCGTCGCGCAGACGAACCAGCGTGGCAAGGTCGGCGGTCTCGGCGAGGCGGAACTGTAGATCATTCACGTCGCGATCCTCGCACGGCCGACCTTGGCCACCCGTGGCCTCAGGCCGGGAGCCGTTGCAGCACCCCCGCGAAGTCCGTCCCCGGCGGCAGCGTTCCGAACGCCAGCCCCCGGTCTCCGGCCAGCCGCGACGCGCAGAAGGCGTCGGCCACGGCGGGCGGCGCGTGGCGCACGAGCAGGGACGCCTGGAGGACGAGAGCGGCCCGTTCGGCGACCCGGCGGGCGCGCAGCGGCGCGTCCTCCGTCAGGACGAGTTCGCCCCGCAACTCCCGCCAGGCGGCGTCGAATCGCGCGTCGGCGCCGGTCGCCGCCTCGATCTCCGCGTGGAACGCCTCCAGCGAGTCGGGCTCCCGGGTGAGCGCGCGCAGCATGTCGAGGGCGCTGACGTTGCCGGAGCCCTCCCAGATGCTGTTGAGCGGGGCCTCGCGGTACAGCCGGGGCATGCCGGACGCCTCGTCGTAGCCGTTGCCGCCGAGGCATTCGAGGGCCTCGGCGACGGCGGCGGGCTGGCGCTTGCACACCCAGTACTTTCCGACGGCCGTGGCCAGGCGCAGGAAGGCGCGCTCCTGAGAGTCGCCGCGCTGCGCGCGGTCCGCGGCGCCGGCCAGCCGCAGGGCGAGGGTGGTGGCGGCCTCCGACTCCAGTGCCAGATCGGCGAGGACGTTGCGCATGAGCGGCTGGTCGATCAGCTTGGCGCCGAACACGGAGCGGTGACGGGCGTGATGGGCGGCCTGGGCGAGGGCCGCGCGGGTACCGGCGGCGGAGCCGAGCACGCAGTCCAGGCGGGTCATGGTCACCATGTCGATGATGGTGCGCACGCCCTTGCCCTCGGCCCCGACGAGCCAGGCCACGGTGTCGTCGAACTCGGGCTCGCTGCTGGCGTTGGAGCGGTTGCCGAGCTTGTCCTTGAGCCGCTGCACACGGAAGGTGTTGCGACTGCCGTCGGGCAGCACCCGCGGCACCAGGAAACAGGAGAGCCCGCCGGGTGCCTGCGCGAGGACGAGGAAGAGGTCGTTCATCGGGGCGCTGGTGAACCACTTGTGGCCGCGCAGCCGCCAGGTGCCGTCGCTCCGCTCGGTCGCGGTGGTGGTGTTGGCGCGTACGTCGCTGCCGCCCTGCTTCTCGGTCATGCCCATCCCGGCGAGCAGGCCGGGCTTCTCGGCTGGGGTGCGCAGGCCGGATTCGTAGACGCGGCTGGTGAGCAGGGGCTCGTAGACCTTGGCGAGTTCGGGGGAGTGGCGCAGGGCGGGGACCACCGCGTACGTCATGGAGACGGGGCACAGATGCCCGGCCTCCAGCATCGTGGCCAGCATGAAGCTCGCGGCCCGGGCGACATGGGCGCCGGAGCGGTCGTCGGCCCAGGCGGCACCCGCGAGACCCTCGCTCACGGAGGCGTCCATCAGCGAGTGGTACGCGGGGTGGAACTCGACCTCGTCCACGCGATGGCCGTAGCGGTCGTGGGTGCGCAGTTCGGGCTCGTGCCGGTTGGCCTGGTCCGCCCACGTCTGTGCCTCCGCGCTGCCGACGAACCGGCCGAACCGGTGGAGGTCGTCGAGGTGCCATGAAGCGCCTTCGCGGCTCACACCTTCCAGCAGAACGGGGTCGGCCGCGGGGTCGTGACCTGTCAACGGCGGTGGCTGGTTGGTCACTTCGTGCGTCACGGCGGTGGGACGGCTGTGCGCCGCGGTGGTCACGGACATGCGGGAACCTCCGGTGTGCGGGTCGGCTGGGACGGTCGGGGACGCGGTGCGAGGGCCTGCCACCGGGGGACCGGTCGGGGGCGCGGTGCGAGGGCCTGCCACCGGGACTGGACGGGGACGCGTGCGAGGGTGCCACCGGGATGGGTCGGGACCGACCGGCTTCGACGCTGCTCTCCGGTCGGCGGGGCGTCCGGCCCTGGGGTGGCCGCACGTTGCCGGGCAGGCGAGACCGTGCGGACAGACACGCCCTAAGGCCCGTCGGACAGGATCGGGGCGGCGGGGGCGCCCGCGCACCGCAGGGCCATGGCGGTGAGCTCCGCGAGGAGCTCGTCGGCGGTGTGCTCGGACGGGGCACCGAGCGGGTCCACGAGAACCTCGCCGATCGCGCCGGTGAGCGCCGCGGCGGTGATCGCGCCGTTCTGGGCGGGCAGTAGGCCCGCCGCCATGCCCTGTTGCACCACCGCGGCGAACAACGCGCGGTAGCGGCGCCGGAATTCAAGGCGTTCGGCGCCCACCGCGGCCTCGGCCGGGGCGGCGAGCAGGGCGTAGGCCAGACCGCGGTTCTCCAGGGCCCGGCGCGCGAACACCTCGATCCCGCGAGTGAGCCGTTCGACGGGGTCGCCCTCGCCGTCCAGTACCGCGCCGAGCACCTCCACCTCCCGTCCGGCGGCGCGCCGGAACACCTCGACGGCGAGTGCCGCCTTGGAAGGGAAGTGCTGGTACACCGAGCCGGCCGAGATCCCCGCCGAGTCGGCGACCGCGGTCACCGACGCCTGAGCCCAGCCCACCTCGGCGACGACCGCCGTCGCGCGGGCGATGAGGTGCTCTCGGGCGGCTTCCAGCCGGCGGACCTCGGAAGGCGTCTTGCGGTAGGGCATAGAAGAAGTGAACCACCATTCAGAACTTCCCGCCAGAGCCGGTACGGCCCGCCGAGGCGCGTCGACTAGGGTCGCGGCATGGCGGAACAGCGGGTGGGACACGAGCGGAGGGGGCCGGGACGGCCGCGGCAGGAACACGTCACCGCGGCGGTGCTGGAGGCCGTCCTGGCGCTGGTCACGGAGAGCGGCATGAGCGCGCTCACCATGGACGCCGTCGCCGCCCGCGCCGGGGTCAGCAAGCCGGCGATGTACCGGCGCTGGCCCACCAAGCAGGACCTCGTCATCGCCGCCGCCGAATCGCGGATCGGGTCGCTGAGCCTGCCGGACATGGGCGACTTCCGTGCCGAGCTGCGCGCCGTCCTGATGGCGCGCATGGAGGCGTACCGGCAGCCCGGTGTCGCCCGCCTGCTCGCCGGGGTGATCGGCACCGCCGCCGAAGCGGGTGCGGAGCCGGCCGCCTATCGCGACTACACGGCCCGGGTGATGAGCCAGACGCGGCAGCTGCTGGAACGCGGTGTCGCCCGGGGCGAGGTGCGGCCCGACGTCGACCTGGGGGACGCCGCGACCCTGGTCGCGTCCTCGCTGTTCTTCCGGATGATCGGGGAACAGCGACTGCCCGACGCGGCGCTCGTCGACTCGATGGTGGACATGATCGGCCGGGCGGTGGCCACCCCGCCGTGACGCCCGGCGGTTGCCGCTCCTCGTCCCGTACGTGCCTGCTCCCCTGCTCCCGTACGTGGCTGCGCTTCCGTAGGTGCCTCCTCGCGAACGTGCCGGGACCCGGCGACCTTCTAGCGCGCCCGCCGGTCCACCCGCCGTGGTCACCAGCGCGTACGTCACCGAGGGGGCGCGCGGCCGGGGGCGTGCGCGCTGGCCTGTCGTCGTGCGCCCATACGCTCCGGGCAGGGCCGCACCGCCGCGTGCCGACGGGAACCGGAGCCGTGTGTCATGGGCACCACGGCGCGCTGTGTCCCCGCGCGCCCGTGCCGGCGGCTCCCGCCCGGGAACAATCTCCCGGCCGTGTCACGGCTCGGCCCCGGCTCGCCTCCGGCGCCGTACAAACTGGGCAGACGGCTCGTCATACTGGACGAGGCCCGGGGGCGGGCTCGGGGCCGAGCAGCGACGGGGGCGATCACACGAGATGGCGGAGAGCAGGCTGATCCAGGGCCGGTACCGGCTCCTCGATCCGATCGGGCGCGGCGGCATGGGCGAGGTGTGGCGGGCGCGGGACGAGTCGCTGGGCCGCCAGGTGGCCGTCAAGTGCCTGAAGCCGCTCGGCCCGCACCACGACCCGTCCTTCACCCGCGTCCTGCGGGAACGGTTCCGGCGCGAGGCCAGGGTCGCGGCGGCCCTTCAGCACCGCGGAGTGACCGTCGTCCACGACTTCGGCGAGTCCGACGGGGTGCTGTACCTGGTGATGGAACTGCTGGAGGGACACAACCTCGGCCAGTTGCTGGAAGAGAACCGGCACCCGCTCGCGGTCGACGAAGTCGTCGACATCGCCGACCAGGTCACCGCCGCGCTCGCCTATACCCACCAGCAGAGCATCGTGCACCGTGACCTGAAGCCGGCGAACATCATGCGGCTGACGGACGGCACCGTGAAGATCTGCGACTTCGGCATCGCCCGGCTCGGCCACGACATCGGGTTCACCTCGCGGCTCACCGGCACCGGCGTCGCGATGGGCACCCCGCACTACATGTCGCCGGAACAGATCAGCGGCTCGGAGGTCGACCAGCGCAGCGACCTCTACTCCTTCGGCTGCGTGCTCTACGAGATCGCCACCGGAGCCCCGCCGTTCGACCTCGGCGACGCCTGGGCCATCCTCGTCGGCCACCGCGACTCGGTGCCCGAGCCGCCCCGCAGCCACCGCGCCGAGATCCCCGAGTACCTGGAGCGGATCATCCTCGACCTGCTCGCCAAACGGCCCGAGCAGCGCCCGCGGGACGCCCACGAACTCGCCCGGCGCATCACCGCCGGGCGCAGCACACCGCTGTACGTGCCGACGGTGGTCGCCCCGGCCCCGTCGCACCCCGCCGCCGAACGGCACTCCACGGCACCGCGGTTCCCGGCCCGGCCCGACCGACCGCCCTCCCGCGCACCCCGGCTGCCGTCCTGGACCCAGGGCATGACCACCGGCCACAAGGCCACCGGCGCGGAATGGCGCGGCACCCCGCCCGACGCGTCCGCCGGACTCACCGGCGAGTGGACGACCCGCCCCTCCGCCGCCGTCCCGCCCCTCCCCGGTCGGGGCGAACGACCCGCTCCCACGACGCAGTCGGTCACCGCACTGGCCGGGCGGCACAACGCCGGACTGAACCTCGGACGGCTCGGCCGGTGGACCGAGGCGGGAGAGATCCACCGCTCGGTCGCCGCCGAACGGGAGCGGCTGCTCGGGCCCGACCACCCGGACACGCTCGCCAGCCGGTACGAGTTCGGCTTCACCCTCAGCCGCACCGGACACCCCGGCGAGGCACTCGGCGAGTACGCGCATGTCGCCCAGGCCAGAGAGCGGGTGTTCGGCGTCGACCACCCCGACACCTTGGCCGCGCGACAGGAAATGGCCTATGTGCTGGGCCAGTTGGGTCGTCATGTCGAGGCGCACCAGGCCTACACGTCGGTGCTCGCCGCCCGCGAGCGCGCCATGGGCCCCGAGCATCCGGACACCCTGCGCTGCCGCCACAACCTGGCCTTCAACCTCAGCAGGCTCGGACGCCTGGAGGACTCGTACCGCATGGCGGCCGAGGTCGCCGCGGCCCGGGCCCGGGTGCTCGGCCCCGACCACCCCGACACGCTCGTCACCCGCTACGAAGTCGCCTACGCGCTGGGACAGTTGGGGCGCTGGCCCGAGGCGCTGCACACCTACCAGGAGGTGGCGGCGGCTCGTGCGAGGGCGCTCGGCCCCGACCATCAGGACACCCTCGCCGCCCGCTACGAGGTGGGCATCTGCCTGGGCAGACTCGGCCGCAGCGCGCAGGCGCTGGACCTGTACCGCTCGCTCGTCGGCGACCGCACCCGCGCCCAGGGCGCCTCCCATCCCGAGACCCTGCGCGCCCGGCACGGGCTCGGCGTGAACCTCGGCCGGCTGGGCCGCTGGGAGGAGGCCCTCACAGAGGCCCGTGACGTGTGCGCCATCCGCGAGCGGGCTCTCGGCCCCGACCATCCCGACACCCTCGTCAGCCGCCGCGAGGTCGCCGTCGGACTCGGCTGGCTCGGGCGCTGGGCCGACGCCCTCACCGAGTACCGGCGGGTCGCGTCCGCCCGTGAGCGGGTGCTCGGCGCCGACCATCCCGACACCCTCGCCGGCCGCACCGACGAGGCGCACTGCCTGGAGCAGCTCGGGCACGGACAGGAGGCGGCGGAGCTGTACCGCAGGGTGGCCGCACTGCGGCAGCGGCGGGCGGCCACGGGACGCTGACCGCCCGATCGGGTGCGGCGCCCGTCCCCCGGAAGGGCCGCTGACCCGCGTTTTCCACGCGAGCCAAAAAATCTTGGCCGACGATGTCGAGAACCTGTGGTCCGCTCCGTCCCAGCAGTGAAGGCGACCACAATGGGTCCCACCAGTACCGAGGAGATCACGATGGCCAAGTACTTGCTGCTCAAGCACTACCGGGGCGCCCCGGACGCCGTCAACAACGTGCCCATGGACCAGTGGAAGCCCGAGGAGATCTCGGCCCACATGCAGTACATGAACGACTTCGCGGCCCGCCTGGAGAAGACCGGCGAGTTCGTCGACGGTCAGGCGCTCGCCCCCGAGGGACAGTGGGTCCGTTACGACGGTGAGGGGCGCCCGCCGGTCACGGACGGCCCGTTCGCCGAGACCAAGGACCTCATCGCCGGCTGGATGGTGATCGACGTCGACAACCACGAGCGCGCCGTCGCGCTGGCCGGGGAACTGTCGGCCGCCCCCGGCGCGGGCGGCGAGCCGATCCACGAGTGGCTCGAACTGCGCCCGTTCCTGACCGAGCCGCCCACCGTCACGGAGTGACCTCGCCCATGAACGAGGCCCTGCTCCGGAGCCTCACCCCGCAGGTGCTGGCCGTCCTCGTCCGCCGCGGAGCCGACTTCGCGGCGGCCGAGGACGCCGTGCAGGACGCGCTCGTCGAGGCCGTCCGTGTCTGGCCGGACGACGAGCCGCGCGACCCCAAGGGCTGGCTGGTCACCGTGGCCTGGCGCCGGTTCCTCGACGCGACCCGGGCGGACACCGCCCGCCGCCGGCGCGAGGACCTCGTCGAGGAGGAACCGGCCGCGGCACCCGCGATCGCCGTGGACGACACGCTCCAGCTCTACTTCCTCTGCGCCCACCCCTCGCTGACACCGTCCTCCGCCGTCGCGCTCACCCTGCGCGCCGTCGGCGGGCTCACCACCCGGCAGATCGCCCGGGCCTATCTGGTGCCCGAGGCGACCATGGCGCAGCGCATCAGCCGGGCCAAGCGCACCGTCTCCGGCGTGCGTTTCGACCGGAACGCCGACGTCGCCACCGTGCTGCGCGTCCTCTACCTGGTCTTCAACGAGGGCTACTCCGGCGATGTCGACCTCGTCGCCGAGGCCATCCGGCTCACCCGGCAGATGGCGGCCCAGGTCGACCACCCCGAGGTGGCGGGGCTGCTCGCCCTGATGCTGCTCCACCATGCCCGGCGCGCCGCGCGGACCGCGCCCGACGGCAGTCTGGTGCCGCTGGCCGAGCAGGACCGCGGCCGGTGGGACACCCGGGCGATCGCCGAGGGCGTCGCGATCCTCCAGGCGGCCCTCGCCCGCGACCGGCTGGGCGAGTTCCAGGCCCAGGCCGCCATCGCGGCACTCCACGCCGACGCCCCCACCGCCGAGGAGACCGACTGGACGCAGATCGTCGAGTGGTACGACGAGCTCGCGCGCCTGACGGACAGTCCCGTCGTCCGGCTCAACCGCGCGGTGGCCGTCGGGGAGGCCGACGGACCGCGCGCCGGCCTGGCCGCTCTCGCGGCCCTGGACGATTCCCTGCCCCGCCACACCGCCGTGGCCGCGTACCTCCACGAGCGCGACGGTGACCTGGTGAGAGCGGCACGGCTGTACGCGGAGGCGGCGCACAAGGCGCCCGACCTGGCCGAGCGTGACCATCTGACACGCCAGGCCGCCCGCCTGAACACCCGTCGGCCGCGCTGACGGGCCCGCCGTTCGCGGTGCCGCCGCTTGCCGCGCACCCCTGGCCGACGTAGATCATCACGTGCTACGAAGAGGCATGCCTGCACACGAGCAATATGACGCCGTGATCGTCGGCGGAGGCCACAACGGACTCGTCGCCGCCGCCTACCTGGCCCGGGCCGGGCGGTCGGTGCTGGTGCTGGAGCGCCTGGGGAACACCGGTGGCGCCGCCGTGTCCACCCGGCCGTTCGCCGGGATCGACGCCCGGCTGTCGCGCTACTCGTACCTGGTCAGCCTGCTGCCCCGGAAGATCGTGCGGGACCTGGGACTCGACTTCCGGGTCCGGGGCCGGACGGTCTCCTCGTACACCCCCGTCGAGCGCGACGGACGGCCCACCGGGCTGCTCGTCGGCGGCGGCGAGCGACGCACCCGCGAGGCGTTCGCCCGGCTGACCGGCTCGGACCGCGAGTACGAGGCGTGGCAGCGCTTCTACGGGATGACCGGCCGCGTCGCGAAGAGCGTGTTCCCGACGCTCACCGAACCGCTGCCCACCCGTGAGGAGTTGAGGGCGCGCGTCGACGACGAGGAAGCCTGGAGGATCCTCTTCGAGGAGCCGGTCGGCATCGCCGTCGAGGAGCGTTTCGCCGACGACCTCGTGCGCGGTGTCGTCCTCACCGACGCCCTCATCGGCACGTTCGCCGACGCCCATGACCCGTCGCTGCGGCAGAACCGGTGCTTCCTGTACCACGTGATCGGCGGCGGCACGGGAGACTGGGACGTGCCCGTCGGCGGGATGGGCGCCCTCACCGACGCGATCACCGGCGCCGCGCGCGCGGCGGGTGCCGTGATCGAGACCGGCCACGAGGTGCTGCGGATCGACACGGACGGCGCGTCCGCCGAGATCACCTACCGGACCGCCGACGGCGAGGGAGTCGTCGCGGCCCGTCATGTCCTGGTGAACGCCTCGCCCCAGGAGCTCGCGCATCTCACCGGGGACGAGCCGCCCACCCCCGCAGAGGGCGCCCAGCTCAAGGTGAACATGCTGCTCAAGCGGCTGCCGAGACTCCGCGACACCTCCGTCGACCCGCGCGAGGCGTTCGCCGGGACCTTCCACATCGCGGAGGGGTACGAGCAGCTCGCGGCCGCCCACGCGCAGGCCGCGGCCGGTGAGCTGCCCGCCGCGCCGCCCTCCGAGATCTACTGCCACTCGCTCACCGATCCCAGCATCCTCGGCCGGGATCTGGTCGAGCGGGGATACCAGACCCTCACGCTCTTCGGTCTGCACACGCCCGCCCGGCTCTTCGAACGGGACAACGACGCCGTACGCGAGGAGTTGCTGAAGTCGACGCTGGCCCAGCTCGACGCGCACCTCGCCGAGCCGCTCGCCGACTGTCTGGCCACCGACGCGGACGGACGCCCGTGCATCGAGGCGAAGACCCCGCTCGACCTGGAACGGGACCTGCGCCTGCCGGGCGGAAACATCTTCCACCGTGACCTCGCCTTCCCCTACGCCCAGGAGGGCACGGGCCGCTGGGGCGTGGAGACCCGGCACGCGAACGTGCTGCTGTGCGGGGCGGGTGCGGTGCGCGGCGGCGGGGTGAGCGGGGTGCCGGGTCACAATGCCGCGAAGGCGGTACTGGAGTCACTGGGCGAGGGACGCTGAGGCCCTTTCCCTGTTCGCCTGGATATCCGCTCGCTGAATGCGTGTTTCGGCGTTGAATAACGCGTTCAGCGGGTGCTTCGGGTTCTTGCCGGTTCTTGCCGGCAAGGTCCGCCACGGCGATTCTTCGGTTTCCTTCGGGCGTGGCAGGTGTATTCCGCTTCCCTCGGGTCGGGAATTCCGTAGCGGCGATCGGACGGAGTCGTGGGCGGTGGACTCGCTGCGACAACTCGCCTCCGAGACAGCCCCGTTCGGCCGTTCCGCGGAAATGACAGACAGGAGGGACATTGCTGAACGAATGTACCCTACAGTTGCCTGTGGAGTTCCCCTTCCGTTAACCTGTCGGCCGCGTGTTCAAGATCACCAGCAGGTCAATCTCGATCTTACGTGTGTTACGAGGCCTGCATTGGCGAGTACGGGGACCGGGACGTCTGGACGTCGACCTGTACCACCCCGGCCGGGCTCACCATCGCCTGATGTGACGTTGTGAAGCATGGCGGCCTTTGCCCCTTCAGGGCGAAGGCCGCTTTTGGTTGCATGGGCGCGGAAGCCGGCATGCTGGGCTCGAAGTGCCGGGATCAGTCCCGGGACGGCTCCCAGCCCGCCGCCGTGATGCGCGCCGCGTCCGCGGGCCGTGACTCGTCGAAGACGACACGGTCACCGGTCGCGACCCGCAGCGCGCCGACGTAGGCGCCACGGCCGACGTACAGCCGGTCGGTGGTGTAGCGCCAGCGCAGCGTGAGCACCGCCGCGCTCGGCAGGCCGGCGCCGAGCCGGTGCCATGCGCGGCCCGACCAGCCGGTGGCCGTGCCCGCCGGATGGTCCTCCGGGGCCCCGGACTGCCGCCGGGTCGTGAAGGGGACCGGCTGCCAGGTCGTGCCGCCGTCGATGGAGGACTCCAGGAACAGGACGTCCGACCGGGGTTCGGTGTCCCACCACAGCGAGCAGCGAAGCCGCGTGGGACCGGCGGTGGTGTCGAGCGCGGGCAGTGTCAGGGTCGCCGTCGACGAACTCGCCATTCCGGAGAACCAGGCTGGACGACCGTGCGCCGGACGCACCGCGACGGCGCGCGCGAGATGGTTGCCGGCCGCGACCCGGGGAGCGGATCCGGATCGCCAAGTGCGCACAGGATGAACGGAGTTGCCGAGGACGATCAAAAAGGAGTCGGTCGTCGGGTCGAGCACGAGCGAGGTGCCGGTGAAGCCGGTGTGGCCGGCGGTGCGCGGTGTCGCCATCGCGCCCATGTACCAGTGTTGGTAGAGCTCGAAGCCGAGGCCGTGCTCGTCGCCCGGGAATGCGGTATTGAAGTCGGTGAACATGAGGTCCACCGACTCCGGCCGCAGGATGCGCGCCCTGCCGTAGGCGCCGCCGTTCAGCAGGGCCCGGCCGAGGACCGCCAGGTCCCAGGCGCAGGAGAAGACCCCGGCGTGACCGGCGACCCCGCCCAGGGAGTAGGCGTTCTCGTCGTGGACCTCGCCCCACACGAGTCCCCGGTCCAGTCCCGACCAGGGCGCCCGGGCGTCCTCGGTGGCGGCGATCCGCGGTTTCCATGAGGCGGGCGGGTTGTAGCGGGTGCTCTCCAGGCCGAGGGGGCCGGTGATCTCGTCGCGCAGCAGTGTGTCGAGGGTCCGGCCGGTGATCCGCTCCAGGACGAGCTGGAGCGAGATCAGGTTCAGGTCGGAGTAGAGGTAGGCGCCGCCGGGCTGCGAGACGGGCCTCTCGTCCCAGATGAGCTGGAGTTTTCCCTCGCGGGTCGGGGCCTTGTACAGCGGGATCCAGGAGCGGAACCCCGAGGTGTGGGTGAGCAGGTGACGGATGGTCACGCCCTGCTTGCCGCCGCCGGCGAACTCCGGGAGGTACGAGGCGACGGCGGCCTCCAGTTCCAGGGCGCCGCGCTCCAGTTGCTGCACCGCGAGGATCGAGGTGAACAGCTTGGACACGGAAGCGAGGTCGTAGACCGTGTCGCGGGACGCGGGGAGCTGGCGGTCGGCGGGGAACTCCACGCCGGTGTCCGTCTTCTCGTCGTACGCCGCGTAGCGCACGGCCATGCCGATCGGTTCGTGCAGGGCCACGATGTCGCCGCGGCCCGCGAGCAGGACGGCACCGGCGTACCAGGGGTGTAAGGGAGAGGGTGCGAGGAACGCCTGCGCGTCCGCGACGAGTTGGCGAAGATGACCGCCGAGCAGCCCGGCCTGCCGGGGTGTGCCGTGCCGGAGCGTCCGGTGGCCGTTCCCCGGCGAGGCCGTGGCCGGGCCCGCGGGGAAGGGGGCGAGGGTCACCGCCCCGCCCACCGCCATGAGACCCCGGCCCCACTGGCGACGGGTCAGCCCGCCGCGCGCTCTGTGCTGTGTGTCGTTCGCCGGGTCCTTCGCGCCTTCGGTCATCGGGAAGCCTCTCGCTCGCGTCGCCTGAAAATATCTTTCCGGGTCTGCCGTGCCGAGTGAAACTTTCCCGTCAGGTGTGGGCGTGTCAACCCCGCCGGGCGGCCCTCTGGGATCTGACGGAGTATCAGAAAAGGGCTTCCCTCGTCCGGACGTCTGCGGCATCCTGCGCCCATGCAGACGGAGCTGAGCAAGGAACTGGGAGTCGAGCACGCCATCTTCGGCTTCACGCCGTTTCCCGCCGTCGCCGCGGCCATCAGCCGCGCGGGCGGATTCGGTGTGCTCGGCGCGGTCCGCTACACCGCCCCCGCGGACCTGGAGCGCGACCTCGACTGGATCGAGGCGAACGTCGACGGCAGGCCCTACGGCCTGGACGTCGTCATGCCCGCCAAGAAGGTCGAGGGCGTCAGCGAGGCCGACGTCGAAGCCATGATCCCAGCGGGCCACCGTCAGTTCGTCGAGGACACCCTCGCCAAGTACGGCGTCCCCGAACTCGCCGAGGGCGAGGCGTCCGGCTGGCGCATCACCGGCTGGATGGAACAGGTCGCCCGCGGCCAGCTCGACGTCGCCTTCGACTACCCGATCAAACTGCTGGCCAACGCACTGGGCTCCCCGCCCGCGGACGTGGTCCGGCGCGCCCACGACCGCGGGGTCCTCGTCGCGGCCCTCGCGGGCAGTGCCCGGCACGCGCGCAAGCACGCCGAGGCCGGCATCGACGTCGTCGTCGCCCAGGGGTACGAGGCGGGCGGACACACGGGGGACATCGCCTCGATGGTGCTCACCCCCGAAGTCGTCGACGCCGTGGGCCCGTTGCCGGTCCTGGCGGCCGGTGGCATCGGCAGCGGACAGCAGGTGGCCGCCGCGCTGAGCCTCGGCGCCCAGGGAGTGTGGCTCGGTTCGGTGTGGCTGACCGTGACGGAGGCCGACATGCACTCCCCGGCCGTCACCCGCAAGCTCCTCGCCGCCGGCTCCGGCGACACCGTCCGCTCGCGCGCGCTGACCGGCAAGCCCGCACGCCAGCTGCGCACCGAGTGGACGGACGCCTGGGACGACCCGGACGGGCCCGGCACCCTCCCCATGCCGCTCCAGGGACTCCTCGTCGCCGACGCCGTCTCCCGCATCCAGAAGTACGAGGTGGAGCCGCTGCTCGGCACCCCCGTCGGGCAGATCGTCGGCCGGATGAACAGCGAACGCTCCGTCCAGGAGGTCTTCGACGACCTGACCCGGGGCTTCGAGCACGCCGTGGACCGCATCAACCGCATCGCGGGCAGGGGAGAAGAGGCATGACCACAGCACCCAACGGCTTCTGGGCCCAGGCCGCCGCCGACCCCGAGCGCGTCGTCCTCGTCACCCCCACCGGCGAGGAGTGGACCGCCGGGCGGCTGCACGAGGCGGCCAACGGCCTCGTGCACGGACTGCGCGCCGCCGGACTGGAGCGCGGCGACTCCTTCGCCGTCGTCCTGCCCAACGGCGTCGAGTTCCTCGTCGCCTACCTCGCCGCCTCGCAGGCGGGCCTCTACCTCGTCCCCGTCAACCATCACCTCGTCGGGCCCGAGATCGCCTGGATCGTCTCCGACTCCGGCGCCAAGGCCCTCATCGCCCACGAACGGTTCGCCGACGCCGCCCGGCACGCCGCCGACGAGGCGAAGCTCCCCCCGGCCCAGCGGTACGCGGTCGGCGCGATCGAGGGTTTCCGGCCGTACGCCGAACTCCTCGACGGACAGCCCGGATCCGCGCCCGCCGACCGCACCCTCGGCTGGGTCATGAACTACACCTCGGGCACCACCGGCCGCCCCCGCGGCATCAGGCGCCCGCTGCCGGGCAAGCTCCCCGAGGAGTCGTATCTCGGCGGCTTCCTCGCCATCTTCGGCATCAGGCCGTTCGACGACAACGTGCACCTCGTCTGCTCGCCTCTCTACCACACCGCGGTCCTCCAGTTCGCGGGCGCGTCCCTGCACATCGGCCACCGGCTGGTGCTGATGGACAAGTGGACGCCCGAGGAGATGCTGCGTGTCATCGACGTACACAGGTGCACGCACACCCATATGGTGCCGACCCAGTTCCACCGCCTGCTGGCCCTCCCCGAGAACGTGAAGGCGCGCTACGACGTCACCTCCATGCGGCACGCCATCCACGGTGCGGCCCCCTGCCCCGACCATGTGAAACGGGCCATGATCGCGTGGTGGGGGGAGAGCGTCGAGGAGTACTACGCGGCCAGCGAGGGCGGCGGCGCCTTCGCGACCGCCGAGGACTGGCTGAAGAAGCCCGGCACCGTCGGCAAGGCCTGGCCCATCAGCGAACTGGCCGTCTTCGACGACGACGGCAACCGGCTGCCGCCCGGTGAACTCGGCACCGTCTACATGAAGATGAGCACCGGCGGATTCTCGTACCACAAGGACGAGACCAAGACCCGGAAGAACCGCATCGGCGACTTCTTCACCGTCGGCGACCTCGGCCTGCTCGACGAGGACGGCTACCTCTTCCTCCGCGACCGCAAGATCGACATGATCATCTCCGGCGGGGTCAACATCTACCCGGCCGAGATCGAGTCCGCGCTGCTCTCCCACCCCGCCGTCGCCGACGCGGCCGCCTTCGGCATCCCGCACGACGACTGGGGCGAGGAGGTCAAGGCCGTGGTGGAGGCCGCGCCGGGCCACGAACCGGGACCGGCGCTCGCCGCCGACATCCTCGGCCACTGCGAGCGGCAGCTCGCCGGGTACAAGCGGCCCAAGAGCGTCGACTTCATCGCGGCCATGCCCCGCGACCCCAACGGAAAGCTGTACAAGCGACGGCTGCGCGACCCCTACTGGGAGGGCCGCAACCGCGCCGTGTGATCCGGCGGAGCGCGGTGCCCGGAGCGGATCCGGACACCGCGCACACCGCCGTCCGCGGTCAGTGCCGGTCGCTCACCCGGACCACCCGCAGCCCCGGCGACGACAGGATGTCCTTCTCACAGAACCGGGACGTCACCCACCTCTCGTCCGAGAACAGCCGCGTCTGATCGCTGTGGTGCGGCGAGTTCGGGTTCGAGGACTGGGAGTACGTCAGCAGGGTGCGGGCGACCGGGCAGCGGCCGCCGTCCCAGCCGACGGCCTGGATGTACGAGGACCCCGTGGTGACCTCCGTATAGCCTCCGGCCGCCGGGTTCCACGGCATCTCCACCTTGTTCCACACCCCGAGCGACTCGGTGCCGCCCGGCACGGGGATGCGCCGGCCGCTCCGTACGACGAACTGGCCGGAGCCCAGCCGCGCGTCGAGCGCGATTCCCGCCGCCCGCAGGTCCGTCACCGTGTCGGCCAGCGCCGTCGCGAAGCCCGGCGCGGAGGTGTCGAGCGTGTTCGGGGTGCGGACCGGATCAGCCGCCGAGAACGGGACCTTCCAGAGCTGCGCCGCCGGTACCGTGGCCGTCAGCTTCCGCCAGAAACGGTCGAAGAACAGCGCGCCCCGGCTGCCGGTGTCCATCGACCGGTCCCACGCCCGCAGCACACCGCACGCCTCACTCACGTCGACGGCCCCGCCGTCGGAGCCCGCCGCCGTGCCGCCCGGCAGCGCGGCGCAGGCACGCGCCGCGTCGGCCGCGACGAGATCACCCGCAGGCACCCGGTTCGCGAACTGCTGCGCCTGGAGATCGCGTACCGTCAGCCGCCCCCGCACGGCCATCCGGGCCACGTCCTCGACGGCGCCGCGCGTACGCATCGAGCGTTGCGTGCCGATCGTGCCGAACACCCGCTCGTAGCCGGTCAGCGGCCGGTCCGCGTTCGCCAGCCAGGCACTGTCGTTGGAGTTCTCCGCGTACGGGGCGTCGTTCAGCACCGGCATCCTCGCCGGACCGAAGATGCCGGGCTGCACGGCGTCGGGATCGCTGCCGAGCGCGCAGTCGCCGCGCGACCCGTCCAGCACGGCGACCCCGGACGACGGGTACAGGGCCCGGCCCAGCGGCGTCGAGCAGCGCTGGACCAGCTCGTCGGTGATGCGCGGGAGCACCTGTGACTGGGTGAACAGCGAGTGGCCGCCGGAGTCGGCGGCGATCGTGTTCACCCACGGCAGGCCCTGGGTCCGTGCGAGGGCCGCGAGGACGCCCGCCGTGTCGCGGGCCCTGCTGAAGCCCAGCGCGGTGTCCGGGGCACGGAGATTGGCCGCGTTCGGGTCGTTGAGCGCGTACGCCGTCGTGGCCGTCCACGGCAGCGGCACCTGCGCGCCGAGCGTGGTGACGACGGGCCCGTACCGGGTCCACCACTGGGTGCGCGTCACCGGCGTGCCGTCCCGCACGGCGACGGTGACGGCGCGCCGCGTCATCCGCTCCGGCCTGCCGTCCACCAGATACGCCGTCGGATCGGCCGGATCGAGTGTGAGCTGATGGAGGTTGAGCGTGACGCCCGTCGCGACGGTGTGGCTCCAGGCGATCCGGGCGGTGTGACCGATGGACACCGTCGCCGTGCCGAGCAGGGCGCCGCCCTGGACGTTCAGCTCGCCGGGGATCGTCTGCTGCACCTGCCAGAAGCGGCGTCCGCCCTGCCAGGGATAGTGCGGATTGCCGAGCAGCAGACCACGGCCGTTCGCGGTCGAGGCACCGCTGAAGGCGACGGCGTTCGACCCCATGTCGGCGGTGTCGAACAGCTCACGCGCGGCCGCGGCGGTGCGCTTCACGTCGGGGTCACCGGTCGCTGCCGCCGTCGCCGATCCGGCAGCCGCCGTCCTTGCCGTCGCCGGCGGCTGCGCGGCGGTGATGCCGTCGACTCCGCGCCCCTGGCCGCCGAGTACGGCCAGCGCGAACCCCCGCGCGGCGACGTCCGCCTGGGTCACCGGGCGGACCCAGGCGGCTCCCCGGCACGCCGGATCGGTGACGCGGTTCCGCGCCAGCCACGCGTTGTAGCCGGCCGCCCAGCCCCGCATCAGGTCCTTGACATCGCGGCTGGGTCCCCGCGGCGCGGGCTCGGCCAGCAGCTTCTCGACCGTGCCGGCCTCACGCACACCGCGGTAGTAGAGGTCGCTGGAGAGGTTCGTGGACGCGGAGGAGAGCGAACCGTCCGGTGCCGCGGCGGACCCGAACCAGCGGGACCGCTCGCCGCGCAGGGTCACGAACCCGTCGGCCAGGGTGCACACCTGGTCGGCGGCCTGGGCCCAGCCGGTGCCGAAGCCGAGGTTCGCGTAGTCCTTGGCGACGATGTGCGGAATGCCGTACTCGGTGTAGCGGATCACGGCCGACAGGCCGCCGTGCGAGGGATGTTCCTGTCCGGCGTGCCGCTCGGCCGCGGCCGCGGGCAGCGTGGTCGCGGCGGTCAACAGAGCGACGGCCGCGACGAGTAACCGTCTTCCACGGGTGCGCATCGTGCCTCCCAACATCATTGAGGGAAGGGGCGGTTGAGCGTACCAACGGGCAGTACGTCGTCGGCCCGTCCGCCCGGCTTCCGCCCGGCTTCCGTCCGGGGCGCGTGCGGCTCGCGTGCGCTGACTTGACCTCCCCCTCCCGTGGACCGAGGATCACGTGACATGACGCCTGGACACGGCAGTACGGTTGACGGGGTACTGCGGCGCAGTGCCCGGCGCACACCGGCGCGGCGCGCCGTCGACTACCGGGAGCGCTCCTGGACCTACGCGGAACTCGACGAGGCCGTCTCCCGGGCGGCCACCGTCCTGCTCGACGCGGGGTTGTCCCAGGGGGACCGCGTGGGCGCCTACGGGCACAACTCGGACGCCTATCTGATCGGCTTCCTCGCCTGCGCCCGCGCGGGCCTCGTCCATGTGCCGGTGAACCAGAACCTGACCGGTGACGACCTCGCCTACATCGTCGGCCAGTCGGGATGCGCCCTGGTCCTGACCGACCCCGGCCTCGCCGGCAGGCTCCCGGAGGGCGTACGGACGCTGCCGCTGCGCGACGCAGACGACTCGCTCCTCGTACGACTGGAGGCGGCACGCCCGTACGACGGTGAGGAGCCCCGCGGCGACACGCTCGTGCAGCTGCTCTACACCTCGGGCACCACGGCGCTGCCCAAGGGCGCGATGATGACGCACCGCGCTCTGGTGCACGAGTACCTGAGCGCGATCACCGCCCTCGATCTGAGCGCCGGGGACCTGCCGGTGCACTCGCTGCCGCTCTACCACTCGGCGCAGATGCATGTGTTCCTGCTGCCCTACCTCGCGGTCGGCGCCTCGAACGCGATCCTCGACGCGCCGGACGGCGGGCAGATCTTCGACCTGATCGAGGCGGGCCGCGCGGACAGCCTGTTCGCCCCGCCCACGGTGTGGATCGGGCTGTCGAACCGCCCCGACTTCGCCGACCGCGACCTGAGCGGCCTGCGCAAGGCGTACTACGGCGCGTCGATCATGCCGGTACCCGTCCTGGAACGGCTGCGCGAACGGCTGCCGAAGCTGGCCTTCTACAACTGCTTCGGCCAGAGCGAGATCGGTCCCCTCGCCACCGTCCTCGGGCCCGACGAGCACAAGGGCCGGATGGACTCGTGCGGCACTCCGGTGCTGTTCGTGGACGCGCGGGTCGTCGACGAGGACGGCAAGGACGTGCCGGACGGGACACCGGGCGAAGTCGTCTACCGCTCACCGCAGTTGTGCGAGGGCTACTGGGACAAGCCCGAGGAGACCGCCGAGGCGTTCCGCGACGGCTGGTTCCACTCGGGCGACCTCGCCGTGCGCGACGCCCACGGCTACTTCACCGTGGTGGACCGGGTGAAGGACGTCATCAACTCCGGTGGTGTCCTGGTCGCTTCACGGCAGGTCGAGGACGCGCTGTACACGCACGAGGGGGTCGCCGAGGTGGCTGTCGTCGGGCTGCCCGACGAGCGCTGGATCGAGGCCGTCACCGCGGTCGTCGTCCCCCGGGGCGAGGTCACCGAGGACGAACTGATCGCCCACGCACGCGAGAAGCTCGCCCACTTCAAGGCGCCCAAGCGGGTCCTGTTCGTGGACGAGCTGCCCCGCAACGCCAGCGGGAAGATCCTGAAGCGAGAGCTGCGGGACCGGTTCGGCCGGGCGTAGGGCGTGTCGTGGCCGGCGGGGTCGCGGGGGTGTCAGGCGCCCCGCGGCCCCGCCGGCGGTCGCTCAGGCCCGCGGGCGCAGGTCCACGATCCGCTTCAGCTTGCCCACCGACCGTTCCAGGGACTCCGGTTCGACGATCTCCACCGTGACCGAGACTCCGATCCCGTCCTTGACGCCCGCGGTGATCGCCCGCGCCGCCGCCTCGCGCGCCTCGGGTGTGGCGCCGTATCGGGCCTCCGCCCGTACGGTGAGGGCGTCGAGGCGGCCCTCGCGGGTCAGCCGGAGCTGGAAGTGCGGAGCGACCCCGGGAGTCCGCAGCACGATCTCCTCGATCTGCGTCGGGAAGAGATTGACCCCGCGCAGGATCACCATGTCGTCGCTGCGCCCGGTGATCTTCTCCATCCGGCGGAAGACCCGTGCCGTACCGGGCAGCAGCCGCGTCAGGTCCCGTGTCCGGTAACGGATCACGGGCATGGCCTCCTTGGTGAGTGAGGTGAAGACCAGCT
Organism: Streptomyces sp. NPDC015532; assembly: GCF_043078065.1. Taxonomy (NCBI): domain Bacteria; kingdom Bacillati; phylum Actinomycetota; class Actinomycetes; order Kitasatosporales; family Streptomycetaceae; genus Streptomyces; species Streptomyces sp. NPDC015532. Next base: position 232,153 of record NZ_JBIBSY010000013.1, read on the forward strand.
CGCCCTCCTCGCCGTCCGGCAGCACCTCACCGGTGAGGGGATCGACGACCTCCGGGTAGAAGTGGTCCTCCCAGATGTGCAGACCGTCCTTGGTCTCCACGCACTCCTGGGCGACCCCGGGGCCGATGACCTCCGAGAGGCCGTAGATGTCCACCGCGTCGATCGCGAACCGCCCCTCGATCTCGCGGCGCATCTCCTCGGTCCACGGTTCGGCCCCGAACACGCCGACCCGCAGCGAGGTGCCGCGCGGGTCCACGCCCTGGCGCTCGAACTCGTCGAGCAGGGTCAGCATGTACGACGGGGTCACCATGATGATCTCGGGCTTCAGGTCCTGGATCAGCTGGACCTGACGTGCCGTCATGCCGCCGGACGCGGGGATCACCGTACAGCCGAGGCGTTCCGCGCCGTAGTGGGCGCCGAGTCCGCCGGTGAACAGGCCGTAGCCGTAGGCGATATGGACCTTGTCGCCGGGCCGGCCGCCCGCCGCGCGGATCGAACGGGCCACCATGTCGGCCCACATGGACAGGTCGTTCTCCGTGTAGCCGACGACCGTGGGCCGCCCGGTCGTCCCGCTCGACGCGTGGATGCGCCGGATCCGGTCCTGCGGCACCGCGAACATCCCGTACGGGTAGTTCTCCCGCAGATCCGCCTTCACCGTGAACGGGAACCGGGCCAGGTCGGCGAGCGAGCGGCAGTCCTCGGGGCGCAGCCCGGCCTTGTCGAAGGCGTCGCGGTAGAAGGGGACGTTCTCGTAGGCATGCCGCAGCGACGCGCGCAGCCGTTCCAGCTGGAGCGCCCGCAGCTCCGTCGCGTCCAGCCGCTCGCCCGCGTCGAGCAGGCCCTTCGAGTCCGTCGAGCCCGCCATCGCGCCCTCTCCCTCGCCAACCGTGCCATAGCGGACGACCGATCATTCGGTCGTCCTGTTCCGGACAGTAATTCAGGTGTCCGCCGCCAGTGCAAGGGGTCGGCGGCGCTTTTCGGCGGAGCGGGCCGGGCGGCCGTTCAGCGCACCAGGGCGGGGCGCCGGGGGTCGAACTCCCAGCCGGGAACGAGGTGGCGCATGGCGACGGCGTCGTCCCGGGCGCCGAGCGCCTCCTTCAGGTACAGCTCGTGCGCCGCGAGCAGCCGGTCCATGTCCAGCCGGACGCCCAGTCCGGGAGCGTCCGGCACCGCGATCTCGCCGTCGACGATGCGCGGCGGGTCGACCGTGAGCCGCTCCAGGCCCTCCTGCCAGATCCAGTGGGTGTCGAGGGCGTTGTACGGGCCCGGTGCCGCGGCTCCGCAGTGGGTGACCATCGCGAGCGAGATGTCGAAGTGGTTGTTCGAGTGGCAGCCCCAGGTCAGGCCCATCGCGTTGCAGAGCTGGGCCACACGGACCGAGCCCCGCATGGTCCAGAAGTGCGGGTCGGCGAGCGGGATCGAGACCGACTGGAGTGCCAGGGCGTGGGTGAGCTGCCGCCAGTCCGTGGCGATCATGTTGGTCGCCGTCGGCAGCCCCGTCGCCCGGCGGAACTCGGCCAGGATCTCCCGTCCCGAGTAGCCGTCCTCGGCGCCGCAGGGGTCCTCGGCGTAGGCGAGCGTGCCGACCAGCGGTCCGCACAGGTCGATCGCCTCACGCAGCGACCAGGCGCCGTTGGGGTCGAGCGTGACGCGCGCCTCGGGGAAGCGGTCCTTGAGCGCCTGTACGGCCCGGACCTCCTCGGTGCCTTCCAGGACACCGCCCTTGAGCTTGAAGTCCCGGAACCCGTACAGCTCGTGGGCGGCCTCGGCCTGCCGGACGATCGCGCCGGGCGTCAGCGCCTCCTCGTGCCGCAGGCGGTACCAGTCCACGTCCGAGCCGCTCTCGCGTACGTACGGCAGATCCGTGCGGTCCGGGTCGCCGACGAAGAAGAGGTAGCCCAGCACCCGCACCCGGTCGCGTTGCTGCCCGTCACCGAGCAGGGCGGCGACCGGCACGTCGAGATGCTGGCCGAGCAGGTCGAAAGGGCCGACTCGACGGCCGTGACGGCGTGGACGGCCGTGCGCAGGTCGAAGGTCTGGGCGCCCCGGCCGCCCGCGTCGCGGTCCTGGAATCGCTCCCCGATCTCGCGCAGCACACGCTGGTGGTCGCCCACCTTCGAGCCGAGGACCAGGGGCCCGGCGTCCCGCAGTGTCCGGGTGATCTTCTCCCCGCCCGGCACCTCACCGAGCCCGGTCCGCCCCTCGGAGTCCTTGAGGACCACGACATTGCGGGTGAAGTAGGGACCGTGGGCGCCCGACAGGTTCAATTCCATGCAGTCGCGTCCCGCGACGGGATAGACGGAGAACTCGGTGATCGTCGGTTGCTGACTCTTCATCACATTCCTTGTTTACGAGGGTGACCGGTGCCGGGAATCCCAGGATGGCGGCGACGGGCCCGGCCGGGGGCCGGCCCGCCCAGAGCCTCGCGGGGCCGTTCGCCCGCCTGCCTCAGGCGGGCCGCCGCACCGCTCCGACCAGCGCCAGTCCCGTGTCGAGGATCCGCTCCAGAGCGGCGAGATCGGCCGGGGCGGGATCGGTGAGCGGCGCGCGCACCGGGCCGACGGGCAGGCCCCGCAGCCGGGCGGCGGCCTTGACCAGGGACACGGCATAACCGGGCACGGTGTCGCGCAGTTCGACGAGCGGGACGTAGAAGTCGCGCAGCAGCTTGTTCACCGTGGCTTCGTCGCCGGTGCGCAGGGCGGTGAAGAAGGCGCCGGCGATCTCGGGCGCGAACGCGTGGACGGCCGACGAATAGGCGGGGACGCCGACGGCGGCGTACGCGCGGGCCTGGATCTCGGCGGTGGCGGCCCCGTTGAAGAACAGGAAGCCGTCGGGCGCGGCGAGCGTGAGGCGCTGGAGCCGGTCGAGGTCGCTGTGTCCGTCCTTGAGCCCGATGACGCCCGGGACCGCCGCGACGGCCCGCAGCCCCTCGGGTGTGAAGGCGACCGGGCCGCGCTGATAGGCGATGAGCGGCAGCCGGGTGCCGGCGGCGATCCGGCGCAGCTGCTCGACCAGGCCGGACTCGGGGGCCTCGACGAGATAGTGGGGCAGGACGAGCAGGGCGTCCGCGCCGGCCTCCTCGGCGATGCGGGCGAACCGCAGCGCCTGTGCCCATCCGTAGCCGGTGCCGGCGACCACGGGCATGCGGCCGTCCGCGATCTCGACCGTGGCGATGACGACGGCACGGTACTCGTCCTCGTCCAGCGCGCTGAACTCGCCGGTTCCGCAGGCGGGGAAGACCGCGCCCGGGGCCGTGGCGAGCTGGGCGGCCAGGTAGGCCCGGTAGGACTCCGGGTCCAGGTCGCCGTCCGTCGTGAAGCTCGTGAGCGGGAAGGACAGGACCCCGCTCGTCATGCCGTCCCGCAGCCGCTGGACCACGCTGTCCGGATCCGCGTTGAACCCTGCCATGAGTCTCATCCCTGTATGCAGATGCTGTCTATGTATGAGAACTCAGGTTAGATTCGTGAACCTTCCGGGTCAATGGGGAGGGTGCCGCGGATCCGGTGCGGGCAGGCGCGGAGGGTGCCCGCACAACGCGACGGGCCCGCGGCCGGGGAGGCCGCGGGCCCGCAGTGTTCGGGTCGGAGGTTCGGAGCGGGCCGGGGATCTCCGCGGGAGCGGGAGGACCCGGCCGGGCTCGGGGCCGCCGGTGAGGCGGTCAGTGCGACGCGGTCGCGGCCCCCGGGCCGGGGTTCGGGCCGTACGCCGTCATGAACCGGTCGCGGAACTTGTTCATCGCCCATTCCGGGGCGTCGGCCGCGGGCTTGAGCCCGTCCGTCCAGCCCCAGTCGGACACGCGGTCCAGCACCTTCGGGTCGCGGGCGACGATGGTGACGGGCACGTCCTTGCTGGTGCTGCCCCCCGTGACCGTCGGGACGGGCTGGTGGTCGCCGAGGAAGACGAGGACGGTGTTGTCGTCGCCGTAGCGCTGGACCCACTGGGTCAGGCTGTCCAGGGAGTACTGGATGGCCTTGCGGTACTCGGTCCGCACCCGCTTGGAGCTCTTCCAGACCTCCGTGGGGTTCGTGCCCTCCTTCTTGATCTTGTAGAAGATCTTGCCGTCCCCGAGGTCCTTCCAGTCGATCGTGTGGGCGATGGGGGACCAGGGGTTGTGGCTGGAGGCGAGGATGATCTCGGCCATGATCGGGTCGCGGTTCTTCTTGCCGTGCTCCAGCTTCTGGAAGGACTCCAGGCTGAACTGGTCCGGCACCGGCGTCCAGCTGAAGTACGGGCCCTGGTAGCCGAGGTGCGTCGAGTCGTAGATGTGGTCGAGGCCGAAATACTTGCCCTCGGGCCAGGCCTTGCGCACGCCCGGGACGATGCCGACCGTGCGCCACGCGCCGGTCTTCTGGAAGTAGCTGGTGAGGGTCGCGCGGTCGCTGGTGGTCAGGGACCGGTACCGCTGCTGGTTCTTGACCCACGTGCCGGACAGGAACGTCGAGTGGGCGAGCCAGCTGCCGGCGCCCGTCACCGGCGACTTGAGCCAGCCGCTGCGCGCCGAGAAGCCGGCCGCCTCGAGCCTCGCGTTGCCCTCCTTGAGCGTCGCGTCGACCTCTGGTCCCATCGCCGGATCGTCGATGGCGACCCGGCCGTAGCTCTCGATGAAGGTGAGCATCACGTCCTTGCCGCGCAGCCCGGTCAGCAACTGGTCGGACGGGGTCCTGGCGAAGGCGTCGACGGCCATCTGCTTCTTGTAGACGTCGGCGTCGCCGAGGCCGTCGCGGACGTACTGCACACGGTTGGAGAGGTACTGGGCGTAGCCCTTGGTGGCGATCGTGACGCCGCCGTTCTGTACGCCCATGGTGAAGCAGACGACCCACGCGACGCCGAGGACGAGCGTGGCGCGTACGGCCCCGGTGCGGTGCCGGGCCAGGACGTTCGCCAGTCGCATCATCGCGAGCACGCTCAGGGCGAGCACGGCGATGACCAGGACGATCACGCCGACCACCGCGAGTATTTCGCCCGAGCGCCCGAAGGAGTCCTTCACCCAGTCCGCCCCATCGCTCAGCAGGACCCAGTCGAAGACCAGGTCGAACGGCCGGGCCAGGGTCTGGCGGAAGCCCATGTCGAGGCACTTCAGGATGGCGGACACCCCGAGGAGCACCCCGAGGAACCCGGCCGTGACGCGCCGCGCCCTCGCCGGCAGGACGAGCAGGACGGCCGACAGGAAGACCGCTTCGACCGGGAGGCGGAAGAACGCCTGGACCCTCATCCAGTCGAGGCGGTTGGGCACGATGAGGATGGTGACCACCAGTGCGGCGGCCAGGACGGTCGTGCCCACCCGAACGGCACGCGCGGCCCGGGGGTGGCGACGGCGCCAGCCGAACCAGCCGGGACGGCCGGCGAAGGCGGTGTCCGGGGCGGATTCGGCTTCGTCCAGGGACGCGGGCCCGGACGGAAGCCGCTCGTCGGACCCGGGGGCCGCTTCGTCGTCGGTGGGATGTGGGAGGGCCGGTTCGTCCTCGGCGGTGTCCCCGGAGGCGGCGGGTTCGTCGGGGGCGGAGGCGTGCGGGACGGAGTCCTCGTCGTCGGTGGTGTCCCGCGGGACGGATTCTTTGCCGTCGGTGGTGCTCCGCGAGACGGAGTCTTTGCCTTCGGTGGTGCTCCGCGAGACGGTGGGTTCGCCCTCGGCGGTGGCGTGCGGGACGGAGTCCTCGTCATCGGTGGTGTCCCGCGGGACGGCGGGTTCGTCCTCGGCGGGGTGCGGGACGGTGGCCTCGTCGTCGGCCGGATGCGAGGTGGTGGCCTCGTCGTGGGCGGCGGGGCGCGGGACGGTGGGTTCGACGGCGGTCTCGGGGCGCTCTTCGCCGCCGGCCGCCTCCTCCACCCGCTCTTCCGGGCCGGAACCGGTGTGCGCGCCGGCCCGCTGGGCCGTCTCGGAGTCCCCTCCGCCCGCGCCCGTCGCCGTCACGTCGGGGTCCGGACCCGCGTCGGCATCCGGCAGTTGACGAGGAGGCGTGTGGTGCGACACCCGAAGGTCCTTCCGTGCGTAACCCGGTGCTGGCGCGACGGAGGCTTTTTCCGTCACCCCCCATACGGCCGGCCGTCACCTCCGGTTCAACGGCGGAGGCCGACCGCGCACAGAGTACGTCGACAGGATCACCCGGATGACACCGGCGGCTACCGGTCCGCGGTCACCGCCACCTCCCGGGCCCACCGGTAGTCGGCCTTGCCGCTCGGTGAACGCTGGATGGAGTGCGTGATCACCAGCTGGCGCGGAACCTTGTACCCGGCCAGCCGGGCGCGGCAGTGCGTCTGGATGTCGTCGAGCGACGGCCGGGGCGCGCCCACGCGGAGCTGGACGACGGCCGCCACGTGACTGCCCCACTTCGCGTCCGGCACCCCGGCGACCAGGGCGTCGTACACGTCGGGATGCGATTTCAGGGCCTGTTCGACCTCCTCGGGATACACTTTCTCGCCGCCGGTGTTGATGCACTGGGAGCCGCGGCCGAGGACGATGACGATGCCCTCCTCGTCGACCGTGGCCATGTCGCCGAGGAGCACCCAGCGCTCGTCGCCCTTGCGGAAGAACGTCTCGGCGGTCTTCTTCGGGTCGTTGTAGTAGCCGAGGGGTACATGACCGCGCTGCGCGACCCGCCCCGGCTCACCGGCCGCGACCGGCTCGTACGTCACCGGATCCACCACCTGCGTACGGGCGTTGACGCGGATCCGGAATCCGCGCTCGGGTCCGGAGTCGGCCGTCGCGGTGCCGTTGAAGCCGGACTCCGAGGAGCCGAAGTTGTTCAGCAGCATCACGTTCGGGACGAGTGCCTGGAACTGTTCCCGCACGGTGTCCGACATGATCGCCCCGGACGAGGACACGCTGAACAGGGCGGAGCAGTCCGTGCCCTTCAGGGGGCCGTTCAGCGCGTCGATCAAGGGCCGCAGCATCGCGTCGCCGACCAGCGACACACTGGTCACCTTCTCCTTCTCGATCGTGCGCAGGACGTCCTCGGGGGCGAACTTGCGGTGGAGCACGATCCGTTGCCCGAAGTTGAAGGCGATGAACGCGGTGAGCGTGGAGGTGCCGTGCATCAGCGGGGGAGTGGGGAAGAAGGTGATCCCGGCACCGCCGGCCGCGACGCGCTCGGCGAGCTCCTGCGGCTTGGTCACCGGATCGCCGGTCGGCGCGCCACCGCCGAGCCCGGCGAAGAAGAGGTCCTCCTGCCGCCACATCACGCCCTTGGGCATCCCCGTCGTGCCGCCGGTGTAGATGATGAACTGGTCGTCCGCGGAACGCGGGGCGAATCCGCGCAGGGGTGATCCGGCGGCCTCGGCGTCACCGAAGTCCACGGCGTCCACCGCGCCTTCGGAGCCCGCCGGGCCCTCCGCGCCCGCTCCGGGTGTGGCGGCGCCCACCCGGACCAGATGCCGCAGCCGCGGTGCCCGTGGACGTGCCGCGGCCACCCGGTCGCTGAACTCCGCGTCGAAGACCAGGGCCACCAGGTCGGCGTCCTGGTAGAGGTAGGCCAACTCCTCTTCCACGTAGCGGTAGTTGACGTTGACCGGGACGATGCGCGCCTTCAGGCAGGCCAGCACCGTCTGGAGGTACTCGACGCCGTTGTACAGGTGCAGGCCGAGGTGTTCGCCGGGGCGGATCCCGCTGTCGATCAGATGGTGCGCGACACGGTTCGCGGCCGCGTCCAGCTCCGCGTACGTCAGACGGCGCTCGGCGCCCGTGCCCGGGTGGTCGATGTAGACCAGCGCCTCACGGTCCGGGACCACGTCGACGACCGACTCGAACAGGTCGGCAAGGTTGTACTCCACCGCTCCTCCTGACCGTGCACGTCCGTGGCCCAGTGCCCCGGGGCGTGTCCGCCCCGGACCCGACGGTCATCTCAGCAAAGCCCGACCCAAGTGGGAAGGGTCCCGGCAGAAGAAATCTGACTGTCTGTCAGAAAACCCTTGTACTGGCTCGACGCCTCCTGCAACCTGTTCTCGCATCCGAGACGGGAGGACGCCATGGGTGGGACGGAACACCTCACCGTGCGGCGTGAAGGCGCCACACTGGTGCTCACGCTCAACAGGCCCGAGGCCAGGAACGCGCTCTCGCTGCCGATGCTGGTCGGCCTGTACGACGGCTGGGTCGAGGCCGACGAGGACGACGCGATCCGCTCGATCGTGCTCACCGGCGCCGGTGGTGCCTTCTGCGCCGGCATGGATCTCAAGGCCCTGGCAGGCCGGGGCATGGAGGGCGAGCAGTACCGGGACCGGCTCAAGGCCGACCCCGATCTGCACTGGAAGGCCATGCTGCGCCACCACCGCCCGCGAAAGCCGGTGATCGCCGCCGTCGAGGGGTACTGCGTCGCGGGCGGCACCGAGATCCTCCAGGGCACCGACATCCGCGTCGCCGGAGCCTCCGCGACCTTCGGGCTCTTCGAGGTCAGGCGCGGACTCTTCCCGATCGGCGGCTCGACGGTGCGGCTGCAACGCCAGATCCCGCGCACCCACGCCCTCGAAATGCTCCTCACGGGACGCCCGTACACCGCTCAGGAGGCCGCGGGCATCGGGCTGATCGGTCATGTGGTGCCCGACGGGACGGCGCTGGAGAAGGCCCTCGCCGTCGCCGATCAGATCAACGCCTGCGGCCCGCTCGCGGTGGAGGCCGTCAAGGCGTCCGTGTACGAGACCGCCGAGCTGACCGAGACCGACGGCCTCGCCGCCGAACTGCGGCGCGGCTGGCCGGTCTTCGACACCGCCGACGCCAAGGAAGGCTCCCGGGCCTTCGCCGAGAAGCGCCCGCCCGTCTACCGGCGCGCCTGACCCGCAAGCCCGGCCCCGGACGCGACCGGTCCGCCCCGCGGACACGGCACGGCCGGCCGTTGGAAGGAGAGATCCGGGATGCCCGAAGTCCTCAAAGCCCCCCTCGTCGTCGAGTTCCCCTTCACCCGCTCGCTCGGCCCCGTGCAGAGCGCCTTCCTCACGGGCCTGCGCGAACAGGTCGTCCTCGGCGTGCGGACCGCCGACGGACGCACCCTCGTCCCGCCGGTCGAGTACGACCCCGTCACCGCCGAGGAGATACACGACCTCGTCGAGGTCGCCCCCACCGGCACCGTCACCACCTGGGCCTGGAACCACGAACCCCGCCGCGGCCAGCCCCTCACCACCCCCTTCGCCTGGGTCCTGGTCAGGCTCGACGGCGCCGACACCGGCCTGCTGCACGCCCTCGACGCCCCCGGCCCCGACGCCGTGCGCACCGGGATGCGCGTCCGCGTCCGCTGGGCCCCCGAACGCTCCGGCGCGATCACCGACATCGCCTGCTTCGAGCCCCACGACGGCGCCCCGGACGAACCAGCGGGCGAACCCGCGGGCCACGACGGCCGGTTCGCGGACATGGTCACCGGAATCGTCGCCCCCGCACGGCTCGACTACGTCTACTCGCCTGGCCGCGCCCAGGCCGCCTACATCGCGGGCCTCGCCGAACGGCGGACCCTCGGCGAACGCTGCCCCTCCTGCCACAAGGTCTACGTCCCGCCCAAGGGGGCCTGTCCCACCTGCGGGGTGGCCACCTCCGAACAGGTCGAGGTCGGCCCGCGCGGCACCGTCACCACGTACTGCATCGTCAACATCAAGGCGAAGAACCTCGACATCGAAGTCCCGTACGTATACGCGCACATCGCCCTCGACGGCGCCGGCCTCGCGCTGCACGGCCGGATCGGCGGCATCCCCTACGACGAGGTCCGGATGGGCCTGCGCGTCGAGCCCGTGTGGTCCGAGGACGGCCGCCATCCCGACCACTACCGGCCCACCGGAGAACCGGACGCGGAATACGAGACGTACAAGGAGATGCTGTAGATGGGGACCGCCAGGGACATCGCCGTCGTCGCCTTCGCGCAGAGCGACCACCGGCGCACCACCGACGAGGTCTCCGAGGTGGAGATGCTCCTCCCGGTCCTGCACGAGGTCCTCGACCGGACGGGCCTGCGGGCCGGTGACATCGACTTCACCTGCTCCGGCTCCACCGACTATCTCGCGGGCCGCGCCTTCTCCTTCACCATGGCGCTCGACGGCGTGGGCGCCTGGCCGCCGATCTCCGAGTCGCACGTCGAGATGGACGGGGCCTGGGCGCTGTACGAGGCGTGGACCAAACTGCTGACCGGCGACGCCGACACCGCGCTCGTCTACTCCTACGGCAAGTCCTCGCCCGGCTCCGTACGCGACGTCCTGACACGCCAGCTGGACCCGTACTACGTGGCCCCGCTCTGGCCCGACTCGGTCGCCCTCGCCGCACTCCAGGCACAGGCGCTCATCGACGCCGGTGAGACCGACGAACCCGGACTCGCCGCGGTCGCCGCCCGCAACCGCGCCGCGGCGGACACCAACACCCATGCGCAGCTGAGGGGTTCGGTGCCGCACGGCGACTACCTCGTACGCCCCCTGCGCACCGGCGACTGCCCGCCCATCGGCGACGGCGCCGCGGCCGTGATCCTCGCGGCCGGGGACCGGGCCCGTGAACTGTGCGAGCGGCCCGCCTGGATCCGGGGCATCGACCACCGCATCGAGGCGCACTCCCTCGGCGTGCGCGACCTGACCGACTCCCCGTCCGCCCGGCTCGCCGCCGAACGGGCGGGGGCCTTCGAACGACCTGTCGACACGGCCGAGTTGCACGCCCCCTTCTCCTCCCAGGAAGTCGTCCTGCGCAAAGCGCTGCGGCTCGGCGACAGCGTGCGCGTCAACCCGTCGGGAGGCGCCCTCGCGGCCAACCCGATCATGGCGGCAGGGCTCATCCGCATCGGCGAGGCCGCCGCACGCGTCCACCGCGGGGAGTCCGACCGGGCGCTCGCCCACGCCACTTCCGGCCCCTGCCTCCAACAGAACCTGGTCGCCGTACTCGAAGGGGACGCCCGATGAGCAAGGAGCCCGTGGCCGTCGTAGGGATCGGCCAGACCAAGCACGTGGCGGCACGCCGGGACGTGTCCATCGCCGGACTCGTCCGGGAGGCCGCCCAGCGCGCGCTGGCCGACGCCGAGTTGACCTGGGCCGACATCGACGCCGTCGTCATCGGCAAGGCGCCCGACTTCTTCGAGGGCGTCATGATGCCCGAGCTGTACCTGGCCGACGCGCTCGGAGCGACCGGAAAGCCCATGCTCCGGGTGCACACGGCGGGCTCCGTCGGCGGATCGACGGCCCTCGTCGCCACCAACCTCGTCGCCGGCCGCGTCCACGGAACGGTCCTGACCCTCGCCTACGAAAAACAGTCCGAATCCAACGCGATGTGGGGCCTGTCCCTGCCCATCCCCTTCCAGCAGCCGCTGCTCGCCGGCGCGGGCGGCTTCTTCGCGCCGCACGTACGCGCCTACATGCGGCGTACCGGCGCACCCGACACCGTGGGCTCGCTCGTCGCCTACAAGGACCGCCGCAACGCGCTGAAGAACCCGTACGCGCACCTGCACGAGCACGACATCACCCTGGAGAAGGTCCAGGCCTCGCCCATGCTCTGGGACCCGATCCGCTACTCGGAGACCTGCCCCTCCTCCGACGGGGCCTGCGCGATGATCCTCACCGACCGCGCGGGCGCGGCCCGTTCACCGCGCCCGCCCGCCTGGATGCACGGCGGCGCCATGCGCAGCGAGCCGACCCTCTTCGCCGGCAAGGACTTCGTGTCCCCGCAGGCCGGAAAGGACTGCGCGGCCGACGTGTACCGCCAGGCCGGGATCGCGGACCCGCGCCGCGACATCGACGCCGTCGAGATGTACGTCCCGTTCTCCTGGTACGAGCCCATGTGGCTGGAGAACCTCGGCTTCGCCGACGAGGGCGAGGGATGGAAACTCACCGAGGCGGGCGTGACCGAACTGGAGGGCGACCTGCCCGTCAACATGTCGGGCGGCGTCCTCTCCACCAATCCGATCGGAGCCTCCGGCATGATCCGCTTCGCCGAAGCGGCCCTCCAGGTACGCGGCCAGGCCGGAGAGCACCAGGTCGACGGGGCGCGCAGGGTGCTCGGCCACGCCTACGGCGGCGGATCCCAGTTCTTTTCCATGTGGCTGGTCGGCGCCGCGCCGCCCACCTCCTGACACCGTCCCTCTCACATGGCCTGTGCGCGGCACGGACCGATCGCTAGGCTGGCCGCGGACGACGAACCGGGAGGAGCACGGACGTGGCCGAGAGCACCATCGAGCAGCACCCGCTCGCGGGCTGGGACAAGCCGGAGCTGGACCTCAGCAAAGCCGAGTGGCAGTCCAGCAGCCGAGGGCGCGGAGATGTCCAGATCGCCTTCGTCGAGGGCTTCATCGCGATGCGCAACAGTGGCCGCCCCCAGAGCCCTTCCCTGATCTTCACCCCCGCGGAATGGGGGGCGTTCGTATCGGGGGCCCGCGAGGGGGAGTTCGACCTGACCTGAACCGACGACAGCAGGGCCCCGCCCCCCGGCGAGAGGAGGGCGGCGGCCCCGGCCCCGCGCCCGGAAGGCCGCCCGGCGTCCGTTCCTCCGGCGGCCCCGCCGTCGCTCGTGAGGTTCTGACCAGGAGCGTCCGAACGGGCTGCCCCGTGGATGATCGGGGCGTACGCTGAGGTGCCTGGAGGTCACGGTGCGCATCCGCTCCCCGCGTGGACGCGTGATCGTGGCAGGGGGTGATCATGGGGCAACGCAGCCTTCGCAGCCGTCGGACGCTCTTCGAGCGCGAGAGTGAACTCTCGGCCGCAGACGAGGCGTTGATCGACCTCGTCGGTCCGCGCCGGGAACCGGGCGAGCCACCCGGCCGCTCCCGCGGCGCGCTCCTCGCCTTCGCCGGACGCGCCGGGATCGGCAAGACGACCCTCCTCGGCGAGGTCCGCAGGCGCGCCGCGGCCAAGGGGTGCACCGTGCTCAGCGCGCGCGGCGGAGAACAGGAACAGCGCGTCGCCTTCCACGTCGCCCGACAGCTCCTGCAACCGCAGCTCGCCGGATTCTCCGAGGCCGAACTCCGTGCCTCCCTGGGGAGTTGGTACGCCATCGTCGGCCCCGCGCTCGGCCTCTGCGCTCCGTCCGAGGGCGCCCCGCCCGACCAGCAGGGCCTGCGCGCCGGACTCGACTGGGTGCTCACCCACCTCGCCGTACAGCGCGCCCCCATGGTGCTCCTCCTGGACGACGCGCACTGGGCCGACGCCGAATCGCTCAGCTGGCTGGCCGCGTTCGCGCCCCGCGCCGAGCAACTCCCCCTGCTGCTCGTCGTCGCCTACCGCCCCGACGAACTGCCCGAACACGCCGAGGCGTTCAGGGGACTGCCCGGTCGCGCCGGACAGCGCCCCATCGGCCTCGAACCGCTCAGCGCGGCGGCCGTCGCCCGGCTCGTCCGGGAAGACCTCGGCACCCAGGCCGACGACGCGTTCTGCCGCGAGTGCTGGGCCGTCACCGCGGGCAATCCGTTCGAGGCCGTCGAGCTGACCGCCAAGGTCCGTGACCGCGGCCTGACCCCGACCGAGGACGGCGCGCATCTGCTGCGCGACCTCGCCGCCGCCGTCAAGGGCAGCGGCCTGATCGCCCGCCTCGAACGCCTCGGCACCGCGACCGTCCGCTTCGCCTGGGCCTGCGCCGTGCTCGGCACCGAGATCCACCCGACGCTCGCCGCGGCCGTCGCGGGCCTCGGCTCCGAGGAGGCCGCCGACGCCGCGGACGCCCTGCGCACCGCCCGCATCCTGACCGGCGCCGACCCCCTCGAATTCGTCCACCCGCTGATCGCCACCGCCGTCTACCGGGACATCCCCGGAAGCGTCCGCGTCGCCCTGCACGGCCAGGCCGCCTGGTGCGTGATCGACGAGGGCCTCGGCCCGGCCGCCGCCGCCCGCCACCTCATGGAGACCCACCCGGACGGCGACACCTGGATCGTCCAGCAACTGCGCGCCGCCGCCCGCGCGACCCAGCGCGCCGGCGCCCCCGACACCGCCCGCCGCTACCTCGCCCGCGCCCTGCGCGAACCGCCGCCCTTCCAGGACCGCGCCGCCGTCCTGTACGAACTGGGCTGCGCGTCCCTGCTCACCGAGCCGGGAACGACGGTCAACCATCTGCGCGCCGCCCTAGAGGAACCGATCACCGACCCCGAGCTGCGCCACAACATCGTCTACCGCCTCTCCCAGGTGCTCGCCCACAGCGACCGCCTCGCCGAGGCCTCCGAGACCCTCGCCCGCGAGATCCCCGTCACCGGCGACACCCGGGTACGCCTGCGCATGCAGTCCGAGCAGTTCATGTGGGACGCCTTCCGCGCCGACGAACCCGACTCGCCCGCCCGCTCCCGCCGGCTGGCCCGCCTCGCCGACCGGCTCACCGGCCACGACCTCACCGAGCGCTATGTCATCGGGCTCCGCGCCTGGGACGCCACCCTGCGCGGCGAACCCGCCCCCGTCGCCCTGCACCACGCCGAGCGCGCCCTGGCCGGCGGCCTCGGCTGGGCGGAGGCCGACCGCGGCTTCGAGGTCCCGGTCCTGGTCGCCATGACCTTCATGTACGCCGACCGTCCGGGCCGGACCGAGGAACTCTTCGCCACCGGGATCGCCGACTTCGAATCCCAGGGCTGGCACGGCGCCCACCTCTCCTTCGGCTACACGATCCTCGGATACGTCCGCTTCCGCCGCGGCCGTCTCGCCGAGGCCGAGGATTTCGTCCGCGCGGGCCTCAGGCTCGCCGAACGCGTCGGGCCCGGTACGCCCGTCCACTGGTACGCCGTGGGCACCCTCATCCAGGTCCTGCTCGCCCGGGGCCAGGTCGAGGAGGCCGCGCGCACCGGCGAGGCCTACGCCTTCCACGCGCCCTTCTCGGCCGCCGTGACCTTCCCCGACGCCCAGACCGTGTACGGCGAACTCCTGCTCGCCCGCGGCCTCACCAAGGACGCCGCCGACGAGCTCACGTCCGCCGGCCGCCGGCTCGACCGGCGCGGTATGCGCAACCCCGCCTGGTGCCCCTGGCAGCTCCACCTCGCCCGCGCCGAGAGCCACGACGCCCCGGAGCACGCCGTCGCCACGGCACGCGAAGCGGTGAACCGCGCCCGCCAGTACGGCGCCCCCTCCACGATCGGCCAGGCCCTGCGCGTCGCCGCCGAGGTCTCCCCCGGCCCGGAGCGCGTCCAGCTCCTCGAAGAGTCCGTCGGTCATCTGGAGCGTTCCCCGGCCGCCTACGAACTGGCGTGCTCCCTGGTCGCCCTGGGCACCGAGCTGCGCCGTGCCGGCCGCCCCAGGGAAGCCGCCGAACACCTCTACCGCGGCCTCGACGCGGCGGTCCAGTGCGGTGCCGACGGGCTGATCGAGGACGCCCGCGGCGAGCTGGCCTCGGCGGGGCTGCGGCCGCGCCGGCTGCACAGCACCGAGACGGACACCCTCACCGCCCGCGAACGCACCGCCGCCGCGCTCACCGCACGGGACCGGACCCCGGCCCAGATCGCCGATGAACTGCACATCGACGAGCACGCCGTGGCCCGGCTCCTGTCGGCGGTCTACCGCAAGGTCGGCACCGACCGGAGAGGACTGCCGGCGGCACTGGGGGACCAGGCCACCTCCTGACACCGCCGGGCCGTCCTCCGCTCCCCGCACGCGCGAGCGCCCGCGGCCCCCGTACCCACGGCTCCCGTGGGCCCGGTACGCGCCCGTGCACGTACCATTGCGGCATGTCCTTCCTCCGCCGCCGCAGCGCCACGCCCGCCGGGCCCGAGTTCGATGTTCTGGCCATGGATCCGGGCGACTGGCCCGGCAATCTCGGTGCGGGCCTGCTGCCCGCCCCCGACGGCAGCTGCCAGGGCGTCTTCCTGCGCTACGACCTGTTCGGCGGCCGCGGCCCCGCGATGATCATCGGCAATCTGCCCGAGGGCTCCCAGGCCCGGGACGTCGCCGAGAACGAGGTCCCCTTCGAGGTGGCCCAGCTCCTCATCGCGCTGGAGAACCACGAAGAGGTCACCGTCACCGGGACCGAGGACATGCCGGTGATGCAGGGCGACAACCTCCTGATCGTGCGCCGGCTGAAGCTCTCCGAGACCCGTATCTCCTGCGTCCAGTTCGACCGCAGCGACAACGTCCTGGTGACCATCGCCGCCTGGGACCGTCCGATCACGGACGACCTGTACGCGCTCCTGAAGCCGCTCCCGGCGGAACTCTTCCAGCAGGGCTGAGGCCGCCCGAGGCGGCCCAACACCCCGCCCGGCGTCACAGCTTGAGGGTGAACCAGGTGGTCTTGCCCGCGTCGGTGGGACGCACACCCCAGTTGTCGGCGAGCGCGCGGACCAGGATCAGGCCCCGTCCCGACTCCTCGCCCTCGCCGGCCGTCCGGGGCTGCGGCAGATGCGGGCTGCGATCGCTGATCTCCACGGTCAGGTCGGTCGCGGTGCGGCACAGATGCAGACCGATGGGCCCCTGCGCGTGCTGTACGGCGTTGGTGAGGATCTCGGAGAGCAGCAGCCGGGCGTCGTCCGCCGCGGGAGCACAGTCCCAGGCGGTCAGCGCCTTGGTGAGGAACGCGCGGCCCTCCGGGACCGACTCGGGCAGCGCGGGCAGGTCGGTGTTGACGGTGGCCAGGGGCCCCTCGGGCAGCCGGGTGAGCAGCAGGGTGACGTCGTCGTTGTGCCCGTCGGCGTCCGGCAGCAGGGCGTGCAGCACGTGGTCGGCGGCGTCCTCCAGATCGGGCGCGGTGACGAACAGGTCCGCGAGGGTGGCGGTGAGCTCGGAGAGCTGGTCCTCGATGTCGCTGCCGGGCGTCTCGATGAGACCGTCCGTGTACAGCACGAGGGTCGCCCCGGGCGGGATCAGCGACGTCGCCTGTTCGTAGAGGATGTCGCCGACACCGAGGGGCGCGTTCACCGGCGCGGCCAGCGGCCTGGCACCGGCGCCGGGTGTGGCCACCAGCGTCGGCAGATGCCCGGCCGAGCAGACCGTCACCTCGCCCGCGTCGGCGGAGATGACCAGATAGCAGCAGGTCACGAGCTGGTCGGGCACATCCAGGTCCCCGACGACGGCCTCCAGCGCCTGCATCAACTGCCGAGGCTGCATACCGGTCTTGGCCAAGGCGTGCGCGGCCGACCGCAGTTGGCCCATCACGGCGGCGGCCTCCAGACCGCGGCCCATCACATCGCCGATCAGCACCCCGACCCGGCCGGCCCCCAGCGGGATCAGGTCGAACCAGTCCCCGCCCACGCCCGCTCCCTGCGTGGCGGGCCGGTAGCGGCTCGCGGTGGTCAGACCGGGGATCGCGGGCGGGGTTCCCATGAGGCTGCGCTGGAGGGTGAGGGCGATGTGCCGCTGCTGCTCGTACAGGAAGGTCAGCTCCGCCTCGGCCTTCTTGCGGTCGCTGATGTCCCGGACGATCGCGCACGCGCCGATCACCATGCCGTCCGCGTCACGGGTGGGCCACAGCGTGATGTCCACGTCCAGCAGCGCGCCCGAGCGGGTCAGCCGCAGGGTCTCGAAGTGTTCGACCTTCTCACCGCTGCGCAGCCGGTCGAGGAGCAGGTCGATCTCGCTCCGCCGTTCCGTGGTCGCGAGCAGGGACACGTGCTTGCCCATCACCTCGGCACGCGAGTAGCCGTACAGCCGCTGTGCCGCCGCGTTCCAGTAGGTGATGTGACCGTCCAGCGTCTTGGCGAGGATCGCGTCCTGCGAGGACTCCACGAGACCGGCCAGTTCGTTGATCCGCGCCTCGGCGCGCTTGCGGTCGCTGACGTCGCGGACGGCGGCGGAGACGAGGAGCCCGTCGGTGGTCTCCAGCGGGCTGAGACTGATCTCGACGGGGAACTCGGTGCCGTTCTTGCGCAGTCCGTGGAGTTCGAGCCCCGCGCCCATCGGACGGACCTGCCGGTTGTCCGCGTATCCGTTGCGGTGACGGTGGTGGTGGCCGCGGAAGCGGCCGGGCACGAGGAGCTCGACGGGGTGCCCGAGCAGTTCCTCGCGCCGGTAGCCGAAGAGGGCTTCGGTCTGGGCGTTGACGAGTTTGATGGTGCCGGTGTCGTCGACGATGACCATCGCGTCCGGCGCCGCCTCCAGCAGACCCCGAAACCTTTCCTCAGCGGCCTTGCGGTCGCTGACGTCGCGGACGGCGGCGGAGACGAGGAGCCCGTCGGTGGTCTCCAGCGGGCTGAGACTGATCTCGACGGGGAACTCGGTGCCGTCCTTGCGCAGCCCGTGGAGTTCGAGTTCCGCGCCCATCGGACGGACCTGCCGGTTGTCCGCGTATCCGTTGCGGTGCAAGGTGTGATGGGTGCGGAAGCGGCCCGGCACGAGCAGTTCCACGGGGTGGCCCAGAAGCTCGTCGCGGGTGTAGCCGAAGAGGACTTCGGTCTGGGCGTTGACGAGTTTGATGGTGCCGGCGCCGTCGACGATGACCATGGCATCGGGCGCCGCCTCCAGGAGACCTCGAAACCTTTCCTCGGCCCCCGCCGGCGCGTCGTTGCGCGGTTCGCCACCGCACTCGCATCGCCGAGGGACCGCCGCACCGGCCGGCCGCGTTGAAGTCGCTTTGACGAAGTTGCCCATGCCTGCCCCAGGGTGTCCCGTGTTCCGTGAACGGCCCATCAGAGCGCACGGAGAGCAGCCGCGCCGTTACATGTCGTTAACTGGTCCGACCGAGGCCGAACCTGTCCTCGACGGCACTTTCCCTGGTCGGTTGCCGGTGTCATTGTCTTCGGCGATCCGGACGCCGGGCCCGCCCCGCACGGGCCCGGCGCCGAACCGCCGGACGGTCTACGGAACCAGGTCCACGTCCGCCGCCCGCACGAACTCCACCCGGTGCCCGAACTGGATCTCGTAGTACATGTCCGTACCGATCACGACCCGGTGCGGTGTCGTGTCGAAGGTCGGCGCGTAGAAGTACTCGCCGGGCACCTTGTCCCCTGCCGCGTAGCGCTGACCGGCGAGGATCTTGTACGGGAGGGGCGAGACCGCCTGGACGGGCACGCCCGCCGGGTACGCCTCCTTCTCCGGGTACGCCCTGCCGTACACGGGGATCTCCGCCAGGCCCGCCTTGGGGGTCACGGCCGGCCCCGACGCCCGCACCGCGGTCGGCTGCGTGCGCGGGTTCTTGAACCAGGCCTTCTGGCCCAGGTACCAGATCGCCGTCCAGTCGCCGTCCCGTCCGGCGAGCGCGTACCGCTGCCCGGTGGAGACACGTGAGGCGACGTCGTTCACCCCGGTCGTCGAGGCGTCGCCCTTCGGGTACAGGCCGATGTCCTGGACCAGCGGCGCGCTCTCGTCCGGCTGGGAGTACAGGCGTACCTCGCTGGAGCCGTGCGCGGCGCAGGGCTCGCCCTTCGTGACGCAGCCCGTGTACACCGGCTGGTTCGCGTCGAAGTCGGGCAGGACGGTCACCAGGCCGCCGCTCTTGCCGAGCGCGGGGTGGAACGGGTGCCCGAGGAGGGTGAAGTAGTGCTGCCAGTCCCAGTACGGGCCCGGGTCCGTGTGCATCCCCGGGATGGTGGACGTCGTGGGGCCCGGGACGTTGTCGTGCCCGAGAATGTGCTGCCGGTCCAGCGGGATGTCGTACTTCCGGGCGAGGTAGCGCACCAGACGGGCGGAGGCCCGGTACATCTCCTCGGTGTACCAGGTGTCGGGCGCGGTCAGGAAGCCCTCGTGCTCCAGGCCGATCGACTTCGCGTTGATGTACCAGTTGCCCGCGTGCCAGGCCACGTCCTTGGCCTTCACGTGCTGGGCGATGTGCCCGTCGGTCGAGCGCAGGGTGTAGTTCCACGACACATACGTCGGGTCCTGGACGAGGTTCAGGACACCGTCCCAGGTGCCCTCCGTGTCATGGATGACGATGTACTTGATGCTCTGCGCGGTGGGGCGGTCGCCCAGGTCGTGGTTGCCGTAGTCGCCCTCGCCGAACTCCTCGTACGGGGCGGGGATCCATTCGCAGGACACGGTCCTCGGGCACTCGGTGCCGTCGGCGGAGGCCGTCCGCAGTCCCGCACGGCGCAGCTGCGCGGTGTCCGGGCTCAGCCCGGGCCGGGCGGCGAGCGTCACCTGCTGCCCGGCGTCCGTGGTGCGCCGCTCACCGGTGCGCATCACGTCGTACACGTCGTCGGCGTAGGCCGCCGCGGTGCCGCTGTCGTCCGCTCCCGAGAAGCGGGCCACCGCTCCGTACCAGTCGGAGGGGTCGTCGCTCAGGGGCTCGCCGAGGTCCCGCTGGGCGGCGGCCAGGAGCGCCGCCCCGCCCTCGACGTTCGCGGCCGCGTCGGTGCGCAGCCGCCGGGCCGGCAGGCCGGTGAGGTCGGCGGCCTTGGTCAGGGTGGTGAGCCGGGCCGGGAGCCGGGATTCCGCGGGCACCTGGGTGTCCGGCAGGAGGGCGCGGCGCGAACTGTCGCCGCGGGCGTCCTCCGTGCCGTCGCCGTGATGCGGGGCCGAGGCGACCGCCGTCCGGGCGTCGGTCAGATGCATGGGGCCGTAGCCGCCGGTGACGCTCGGAGCGCCGGCGTGCGTGTCCCAGCGGGACTGGAGATAGGAAACGGCGAGCAGCACACTCTGCGGAACGTGGTACTCGCCGGCCGCGGAGGCGAAGGCCTGCTGCAACCGGGTCGTGGGCACGTCCTCGGCAGGGCTCGAAGGGGCGGCGCCGAG
Organism: Streptomyces sp. NPDC015532; assembly: GCF_043078065.1. NCBI lineage: Bacteria > Bacillati > Actinomycetota > Actinomycetes > Kitasatosporales > Streptomycetaceae > Streptomyces > Streptomyces sp. NPDC015532. The sequence continues at coordinate 252,655 of NZ_JBIBSY010000013.1, forward strand.
CAGCGGCAGCAGCAGCGCCGCCGAGGCGACGGCCCCCGCGGTTCTGCGTGCGCGTCTGTGCCTGGTGGTGCCCTGGGGTTCTGTCGCGGACCAGTGCAATGCAGCCTCCTGGGACGGTGGGGCGCGGTGGGGCGTGCGAGAGCCGAACGCGTCAGTGCTACCCGCTCTCCGACGATCCGTCAATCATGCCCAGGAGAAGACGATTTCCCATGTCAGCGTGGGGTGAGGGGGGTTTCGTGGCGGGGGGCTCCCGGCCTGCGGGGCGTCAGTGGCGTGGACCAATGCTCCGAACGCCGGACGTGCGTGAGGGAGGTCCGCGGTGCGCCGGTGTGTCGGCGTCACAGCGGACCTCCCTCCCCCCTTCAGCGAGTGCCGACCGCCGCGCGTACGGCCCGGCGGGCCAGCTGGCAGTCGTCGTGCAGCCGCCTCAGCAGCAGCCGCTGTTCCTCGCCGGACGGCGCGGCAGCCGGGTGGGCGGGGCCGGCTGCCGTCGGGGCCGCGTCGTGCAGGGAACGCTGCACGGCCATCTCGTACGTACGGATCTCGCGGGTCAGGACGATCATCAGGTTCACCAGGAAGGCGTCCCGGGCCGACGGACCCGCCGACTGCGCGAGCTGGCTGATCTGACGGCGCGCCACGGGAGCGTCGCCGAGGACCGCCCACAGCGTCGCCAGGTCGTAGCCCGGCAGGTACCAGCCCGCGTGCTCCCAGTCCACCAGCACTGGACCGGCCGGTGAGAGGAGCATGTTGGACAGGAGGGCGTCGCCGTGGCAGAACTGACCCATGCCCTGCCGGCCGGAGGACGTCGCGATGCCGTGCACCAGTTTCTGGAGGTCACCCATGTCCCGGTCGGTGAGCAGGCCCAGCTCGTGGAAGCGGGAGATCCGTTCCGCGTAGTCCAGCGGGGCGTTGAAGGTCCCGGCCGGCGGACGCCAGGCGTTCAGCCGGCAGATCGCGCTCAGCGCGGCACGGATGTCCGCGCGGGGCGGGGCCTCGATCGGATGGCGCTGGAGCGCGGCCACCCGGCCCGGCATGCGCTCGATGACCAGGGTGCAGTTGTCCGGATCCGCCGCGATCAGCCGGGGCACCCGCACAGGCGGGCGATGCCGGACGAACAGACGGTATGCAGCTATTTCGTGCCGGATCCGCTCGGCCCAGACGGGGGAGTGGTCCAGTAAGCACTTGGCGACGGCCGTACTGCGTCCCGTCGTGCCGACGAGGAGCACGGAGCGTCCGCTGCGGCGCAGCACCTGGACCGGAGCGAACTCCGGACAGATCCGGTGCACCGACGCGATCGCCGTGCGCAGCTGGGCGCCCTGAGGGCCGGACAAGTCGAGTCTCCCGCTGAGCGGTTGGGTGCCGAGCCCCGGCACGCGCCGCGTCCGGCCGGCACCGAGCACGGGGGCCGCCTGACGAGCGGGGTCGAGGTAAGGGCCGCTGCCCACCGGGCGGGAGTGCAACGACCGGGGCGGAGCGGACACGGAGGACGATGCTGTGTACATGGGCGAAACAGATCCCTTCGTGTGCCTGCAAGTTGCCGCGCTGCCCGCCCCGGCCGCCTGGTTCATCCTGGGGAATGTCCCTGGCAACCGGGTCGGGGTGGCGCGTTCCTACCTGACACCCGACGTCCACTGGCACACCATCTGGCGCACCCTGGCGAACCCTGGCGAATAGTCGCTCAGCAACTGACAGGCGGTTACTGTCGAAATCAGCCGAGAACCTGGGGGCTTGACGTGAACGGACAACCCAACACTCGTCTGTCGGACCTGTTCGGCCTGGCCGGCTGGTCCAAGGGTGAACTCGCGAGGCTGGTCAACCGGCAGGCGGCGGCCATGGGCCACCCCCAGCTGGCGACCGACACCTCGCGGGTGCGGCGGTGGATCGACATGGGAGAGATCCCGCGCGATCCGGTGCCGCGAGTGCTGGCGGCTCTGTTCACCGAGCGTCTCGGCCGTGTCGTGACCATCGAGGACCTCGGTCTGGTCCGGCACGGGCGCGCGGGGAAACGGCAAGGCGCCGCCGGGAGTGCGGAACATCCCGACGGAGTGCCGTGGGCGCCCGACCGAACCGCCGCGGTCCTCACCGAATTCACGGGAATGGACCTCATGCTCAACCGACGCGGCTTGGTGGGCGCGGGTGCCGCGCTCGCCGCGGGATCCGCACTCAGCCCTGCCATGCACGACTGGCTCCGCAACGATCCGGCCCTCGCTGCCGACGCTCCGAAGTTCGAAGACCCCCTGCACGCCGACCCCGCCGGGTTCGACCGCTACGAGGCCGCCCCCATCGGGTCGCAGGAGATCGAGGAACTGGAGCGCTCCGTCGAGGTGTTCCGGGCCTGGGACGCGGCCCGCGGTGGCGGGCTGCAACGCAAGGCCGTGGTGGGCCAGCTCAACGAAGTGGGAGGCATGCTCTCCTACCGGCACCCCGACCATCTCCAGCGGCGCCTGTGGGGCGTCGCCGCCAACCTCGCCGTCCTCGCGGGCTGGATGTCGCACGACGTCGGCCTGGAGCCCACGGCTCAGAAGTATTTCGTCATCGCGGCCCACGCGGCCCGCGAGGGCGGCGACCGGCCCCGCGCGGGCGAGGCGCTCTCCCGGGCGGCCCGTCAGATGGTGCACCTGGGCCGGCCCGACGACGCGCTCGACCTCATGAAGCTCGCCAAGTCCGGATCCGGCGACGAGGTGCTGCCGCGCACCCAGGCGATGCTGCACACCATCGAGGCCTGGGCACAGGCGTCCCTGGGCAAGGGGCAGGCCATGCGGCGCACCCTCGGCGTGGCGGAGGACCTGTTCGTCTCCGACCGGGGTGACGTCCCGCCGCCCAGCTGGATGCAGTTGTTCGACGAGGCCGACATGCACGGCATGCAGGCGCTCGCCTACCGCACGCTCGCCGAGCACGAGCCGGCCGCCGCGGCGACCGCGCAGCGTCATGCCAAGGAGGCGCTGAAACTGCGGGAGTCGGGCCGGGACCGGTCGAAGATCTTCGACCACATCTCGCTCGCCTCGGCCTGCTTCATCGCCGACGATCCCGAACAGGCCGACCGCTACGCGCGACTGGCCCTGACGTCGATGGGCGCCAACTCCTCCCATCGCACCTGGGACCGGCTGCGGGAGATGTACCGGCTCACCGGGCAGTACTCCAGCTATCCGAAGATCAGCGATCTGCGTGAGGAGATCAAACTCGCGTTGCCGAAGGGTTCGCTCAAGCCCCGGCGCGGCGACGGCGCGCGAGTCTAGGGCGCCGGCCCCGGGGGCCCGGGTCCTCCAGGTCTCCCGTGCGAGCGGGTGTTCGGCGCCGGTCGCGCCGGGGCGGCTCGGTTGACAACGGCGTCAGCCGCCGTCAGGGGAGCAAGCCCGGTCCCGGTCGTCTCTCCGTCCCGTCCGGTTCCGTCACGTCCGGCTCCGGTGTTCCCGGCGTGCGTGTCGCTCCTCGCGTCAGGATCCGATCCGGGCGATGAGCACGCAGGCGTCGTCCTCGCGCTCGGTCGCGCCGCATTCCTCGACAACCATCCGCATACAGTCCTGGGCCGTACGGGCCTCACCGAAGCGTGGGGCCAGGTCGAGCAGCCTCTGGACGGCCGTCACCGCTCCCTGACGCCCGGATTCGTCCGGGCGAGGGGCGCCCGATCGCCGGGGAACCAGCCCCTCGGTGTGCAGGAGCAGCAGGTCGCCCACGCGGAGGGTTTCCTCGGCCTGCCCGTAGACCGCGCCGGAGGTGGCTCCGAGCAGGACGCCGTCCGGTGCGGCCAGTGCGCGCCCCGTCCCGTCGCGGTACAGCAGCGGGGCGGGGTGTCCTGCCTGCGCCCAGCTCAGGGTGCGGGTCTCGGGGAGGTAGCGGCAGCAGACGGCGCTGCCCAGGGCGGGCTGAACGGTGGCGTCGAGCAACTGATTGAGCCAGGAGAGGAGTTGACCGGGCCGGGTACCCGCCACCGCCATGCCGCGCAGGGCACCGAGCAGCATCGCCATTCCCGACGTCACGCCGACTCCGTGGCCGGTGAGGTCGCCGACAGTCAACAGGGTCTCGCCCTCGGGGAGTTCGAGGGCGTCGTACCAGGTGCCGCCGATCAGCGCGCTCGTCGACGACGGCAGATAGTGGGCCGCCACGTCCAGCGCGCCGGGTCCCTGGCGCGGGAAACGCAGGGAGCCGCGCCAGGGCGGCAGCACGGCCTCCTGGAGTTCCACCGCGAGCCGGTGCTCGGTCTGTGCGACGTGCTGCCGGCGCTGGAGGGACTCCCGGGTCTCGCCCACCGTCCGCTGACTGCGGCGCAGTTCGCTGACATCGCGCAGCACGGCCCACATCGAGGCGGTGCTGCCGCCGGCGTCGAGCACGGGCTCACCCATCATGTGCACGGTCCGCACTCCACCGTCGGGTCGCACGATGCGGAACTCCCCGTCGATGGGTTTGGCGTCGATGAGGCAGTCGGTGACCATCGCCGTCAGCATCGGCCGGTCCTCGTCGAGGACCAGTGAGGGCAGCTCGTCGAGGGTGAGCGGGGGAGCGGCGGCGTCGCGGCCCAGGATCTGGTAGAGCTCGCCGGACCAACTGGCCTCGTCCGTCAGCAGGTTCCACTCGGCGCTGCCGACCCGGCTCAGCAGGGAGCCGTGCGGCGGTGCGTCCGGCGCGGTCCGCGCGGCGGCGGTGGCCTCGGGCGGGTCGGGCAGCTCCGTCGGTCCGTCCCGCAGCTGGGCCAAGTGCGTGTCCAGATCGCTCAGTTGATGCAGCGCCAGGGTGCACAGCGCGCGCTGCCAGCGTCCCTGCGCGTCCTCCTCGTCGGCGGGTGCCTCACGCCGTACGGCGTCCACCTCGCCGCGCAGGCGCCGCGTCTGCGAGATGAGCGCGTCGACCGTGCCGCGCCGGGGCGGCTGGGCGGCGGGGCGGTCCGCAGAGAGATGGGGTGGCATGACGTACTCCGATGCGGGGACGGTACGACCTCGGTGACGGAAGGACCATCACGACTGTTGCACAGCCCGCGACGCACTGTAAGTGGTTTGGCAACACCCGATACGGTCATGCTTCTGGTATATGCCGCAGTCCTCCCGGAGTGGGCGACCGGTCCCGATGAGGTAGTCGCCCTTCGGCGTCAAGTCGTAGACACCGTACGCGACTTGAGGGTCGCGGGCAGCCCCGCGCGAGGCTTTCATTCTGTTGTTCGAGGGGCGTTTGTGCGAGCGTTCGGGGGCCGCTCAGAGCGAGCGCGCGAACTCCGTCACCTCGGCCTCGTAGAGAGAGGACGGATCGATGCCCATCGAGGCGAAGTTGCCCTCGATCTCCAGGGTGACGATGCCGTGCAGGTGAGCCCACAGCAGGGTGGAGCGCGCGGCGACCGCCTCCGTGACGTCCTCGAAGCCGTGCCGCTCCCGCCACTCGGTGAACTGTGCCGCCGCGCCGGGCGTGAGCGGCGGCACCGGCTCGGCCAGGGCGCTCACCGCGTCCAGGAGCACGGCCATGGCCGGCTGCGCGGCCTCGACCAGGCTCGCGGCCTGGGCGTCGTAGCCCTGGAGCGGCGCGCGGAAGAGCAGGCGGTAACGGTGCGGCTCGGCCAGCGCCCACGCTCGGTAGGCGTGAACCAGCCCGGTCAGCCGGGCGGCCGGGTCCGCCGGGCCGGTCTCGGAGGCCCGCGCGAGGGCGGACGCCAGGTCTCCGTAGGCCTCGACGACGAGGTCGGTCAGCAGGCTGTCGCGGTTGGCGAAGTAGCGGTAGAGCGCGGGGCCCGTCATGCCCAGCTGCTTGGCGATCGCGTTGAGCGACAGGGCCTCCGGGCCGCCCTCGGCGAGCTGGCGCAGTGCCGCCGTCTTCACCTCCTGGCGCACCTGCGCGCGGAACCGGTCGCGCGGGCCGGTCCCGCTCCGGGTTTCTGCGGCCACGTCGTCGCCTCCTCGTGTCGGGGTGCGGAAATCAAGTTGGTTAGACCTTATCACGAACGCGATGGCCAGTAACGAACGAAGTCCCGTACACGCGATACGCGGCGCGTTCGGAAAACTGGGGTGTGATCCCCCGTAATACCATCGGCTCTCCCGTCGCCGCCCTGCGGTTCGGCCCGGTCGTCCCGGGCAACAACGGCAGGCCGCCCTACGGGAACGGCAGCCTCGGCTTCGAGGTGGCGGGCAAGTCCGCCGCGGACACCAACGACGCGGAGAAGGCGGACTTCGGCAACGCGGTCGACTTCGTCGGGGAGAATCTGCTGCAGGTCGACCGGGTCGGGTTCCATGTCTTCCAGACCACCGAGAACCTCGGCTACGGCGACCCGAACGACGGCAGCCTCGGCGGGACCAACCTGCCGAGCATCAGGTTCGAGCTCGACCCGAACCTGAGCTCGTCGGTGGACAACTACACCGTCGCCGTGTGGCGGCCCGACCCGGTGCCGGTCGCCTCGCTGAACCGCTGGAGCGGGTACCTCGGCGCCGCCAGGACCGGCAGCTGGTATCTGACGGGCGGTGAGACAGCCTGCAACCAGGCCGCCAGGTGCACCTTCGACGAACTGCAGACCTCGCTCGACGACGGTGGCGACGCGCCGAGCATCCTCACCTTCGGTGTGAGCAAGGGCCGTGACTACGCGTGGGTCGGCGCCGTCGACGGCCTCCGGCTCAACCAGTACGTCTACGACTTCGAGGCCAACGGCGTGAACGCCCGCCGGGTCCGGTAGCGCCGCGGGCGGGCCGGTCCACGGGCCGGCCCGCCCGGGAGCGTCAAGGCCACCGGCCACCGGGCGCCGGTGGCCGGTCAGGCGTAGAGGTCCGGGCGCGGGGCGAGTTCGACGGCCACCCGGCCGCCGCTCTCCAGCGCCCGGACTCCCGCCTCGGCGACGGCGGACGCCGCGTACCCGTCCCAGACCCCGGGTCCGGTGACCCGGCCGGCCCGGGTGGCGTCCACCCAGGCCTGCACCTCACGGTCGTAGGCGTCGGCGAAGCGCACGAGATAGTCCTGCGCCACCTCCTCGTGCCTGCCGCCCGCCGTCGTGACGGCCAGGGAGCGCTCGTCACCGATCCGCGCGCTCCCCGACTCGCACACCGCCTCGCACGCCACCTGGTAGCCGAACCCGCAGTTCACGAAGACCTCGACGTCGACCAGGGCGCCGCCGGCCGTCTCGAACAGGACGAACTGAGGGTCGATCAGCCCCTCGGGCGCGGTCGCGGACGAGCGGGGGCGCAGCACGGTCACCGCCGTGAGCTCCTGCCCCAGCAGCCAGCGCGCCGCGTCGATCTCGTGCGAGACCGAACTGTTGACCAGCATCGCCGAGGTGAACCCGGGCGGCGAGGACACGTTGCGGTGGGTGCAGTGCAGCATGAGCGGGCGGCCCAGCCGGCCGCTGTCCAGCAGGGACTTGAGGCGCCGGTACTCGGCGTCGTACCGGCGCATGAACCCGACCTGCGCCAGCCGCCGCCCGAGTCGTACCTCCGCCTCCATCACCCGCAGCGCCCCGGCCGACTCCGGCACCAGCGGCTTCTCGCACAGCACGGGAAGACCCCGGGCGAACGCCGCGAGCAGGGCCTCCTCGTGCGCGGGGCCGGGGGAGGAGACCAGTACGGCGTTCACCCCGGGCGCGTCGAGCGCGGCAGCCGCCTCGGCGTGGACCGACACGCCGTCGATGCCTGCCACCGCCTCCTCGGCGCGACCGGTGTCGGGATCCGCCACGGCGGCGACTCTGGCACCGCTCACCACCTGATCCAAGCGGCGTACATGGTCGGCTCCCATGTGGCCGGCACCCAGTACCGCCACACCCAACAGCTCACTCACGCGGTGCGCACCTCTCCGACGACTGTCCGGGCCGTTCCGTCCCGGTGATCCGATTGTCGGCCTCGAAGATCGATGACGCAGCACCCTGGCGTCGGCCTTTACCTGCGCATTCCGGGCATTTCATTGCTAATCTCACCCGCTTCGCCAGATGAAGTCTCGGTGCTCGGCGCCTACCTCGCCTGGACGCTGATGGCGGCCGAAGTGCTGTTCGTCGCGGCCAAGGACGAGGAAATGCCCCGCTTCCTGTCCCGCTCCACCGCCGCCGACGTCCCGGTGCCCGCGCTGCTCCTGACGACCCTGTTCTCCCAGGTCTTCCCGGTCGTCACGCTGTTCTCGGACGACACCTTCAACTTCGCCCTGGACGTGACGAGCGCGCTGACGCTCATCCCGTTCCTGCTCGCGGCGGCCTTCGCCGTGAAGATCACCCGGGGCAGGTTCGGCGGCGACCTCGTCGTCGCCTCCCTCGCCACCGTCTACACCGCGTTCCTGCTCTACGCGGCCGGACTGAGATTCCTCCTCGTCTCCTTCATCATCTACACGCCCGCCACCGTGCTGTTCGTGATGGCGCGCCGCGAGCAGGGCAGGGCGCCGTTCTCGCCCCGCGAAGTCGTCATCCTCGTCCTCTCGATCGCCGGTGCCGTCCTGGGGATCGTCGCCCTGGAGCCCGGCGTGGTGGTCACCTACGACCGCAACACCCAGACCAACACCCTGCTGCGCAAGGCCGGCGTCGAGGTCATCACCATCGTCGGGTCCGAACTGGGACGAGGGCGCGGCGGCGGTCACTGCATGACCTGCCCCATCGTGCGGGACCCCGTGGACTTCTGACCGCCGGCGCTCGCCGGGCCGCCCCGGCGACTCAGAAGGAGTCCGGATCGGCGGCGGCCCAGTCCGCCGCCCAGGCCGAGGGCGGCTCGGCGAGCAGCACCCCGGGCGCGAGCCACTCGTAGAGCTCCGCGTACGACCTCACCGTCGTCGGTCCGACGCGCCGCAGCAGCCGGTGGGGTGTGAGCTCGCCGGGATCCCGCACGCCCATCGCGGCCATGATCCGGCTCGCGCTGTGCACGGTGGCCCGCTGGTAGCGCCGCACCCGCTCGGACTTGTCCTCGACGTCCAGGGCCCGGAACCGGCGCGGATCCTGGGTCGCCACACCGGCCGGACAGGTGTTCGTGTGGCACCGCCGGGCCTGGACACAGCCGACGGCGAACATCATCGCGCGGGCGGCGTTGGTGTAGTCGGCGCCCTGGACAAGGCGTTTGACGAGGTCCGAGCCGGTCGCGACCTTCCCGCTCGCGCCGATCCGGACCCGGTCGCGCAGCCCGGCCCCGACCAGCGCGTTGTGCACCGTGATCAGACCCTCGGTCAGCGGCGCCCCGACGGTGCCCGCGAACTCGTGGGGCGCGGCCCCCGTGCCGCCCTCCGCGCCGTCCACGACGATGAAGTCGGGTGACACCCCCTCGGCGAGCATCGCCTTGCAGACGGCCAGGAACTGGCGCCGCGAGCCGACACAGAGCTTCAGGCCGGTCGGCTTGCCGCCCGCCAAGTCGCGCATCCGGGCGACGAACCGCACCAGCTCCCTCGGGGTCGAGAACACCCGGTGGTGCGGAGGCGACAGCACGGTGACGCCCTCGGGCACACCGCGCGCCCGCGCGATCTCCGCGCTCACCTTCGCCCCGGGCAGCACCCCGCCGGACCCCGGCATCGCCCCCTGGGAGAGTTTCAGCGACACGCACTTCACCTCGGGCAGCGCGGCCTTGTCCTTGAACTCCCTTTCCTCGAAGTCCCCTTCGGCGGTACGGCAGCCGAAGTACCCGGTGCCGATCTCCCAGACGAGGTCACCGCCACCGCGCAGGTGATGGTCCGACAGACCGCCCTCGCCGGTGTCCTGCGCGAAACCCCCCAGCGCGGCACCCCTGTTGAGCGCCAGGACGGCGTTCGGGGACAGCGCTCCGAAGCTCATCGCGGAGACGTTCAGGAGGGCCATGTCATAGGGCTGGGCGCAGTCGGGGCCGCCCACCCGGACCACGGGCGGCCCGTCCGGAACCGCGACCGGGCGCATCGACGGCTCCAGGAACTCATGGCCGTCCCCGTACACGTCGTGCTCCGTGCCGAACGGTTCCTCGGCCTCGACGCCCTTGGCCCGCTCGTACACGAGGGTGCGGACCGCACGGTCGAAGGGCCGCCCGCCGACGCCGCTCTCGACGAAGGACCGCCGGCGCTCCGGGCGCGGCGTCTCCGGCGGGAAGCGCAGACGGCCGATCAGCGGATGGTTGCGCGGCACGGAGTGGCGGCGCTGTGTCAGGTCATGGCCGCCGAGCGCGGTCAGTGCCAGCAGCGGGCCCGCCGCGCACCACCACCACGCGGAGACGGCGCCCGCCAGGAGCAGCGCCCCGGCCGCACCGAGGGCGACGAGCAGCAGTGGGAGCATCCGGCGCACACCAGGAGTCAAACCCATGGAGGCGAAGGCCGCTGATCGGGACGCCCGAGCGCGCCGTCACCCTCACCCGGTGGGGTGACCTTCAGTAGCCGTCCGTGTCCTGCGGACCGCAGGAGCTGCCGCTGGCCGGCAGCGACCCGTACAGCAGGTAGTCGTCGACCTTGCGGTGCACGCACTTCGAGGACGCGTACCCGGTGTGCCCGTCGCCCTTGTTGTCGAGCACCACGGCCGAGGAACCGAGCCGCTTGGCGGTCTCCACGGTCCAGCGGTAGGGGGTCGCCGGGTCCCCGCGGGTGCCGACGAGCAGGATCTTCGAGGCGGGTACGTCGCGGACCTTCTCGCGTATGTAGTCGGTGCCCTTCGGACGGCCGTAGCACATCAGCACCTGGGCGAGCCGGTACTGGCCGAAGACGGGCGACGCCTCCTCGTAGGCGGTACGCAGTCCGGCGACCTGCTCGGCGACCTGGCCGGCACTGGGCCGGTCGGGGTCGTCGGCGCAGTTGACGGCCATCAGGGCGGCGGGGAGATTGTCGAGGGGGACGTCCTCGGCGTCGACGAGCCCGCCGTTCTGCCGGGGCCCCTGCCGGACGGGTGTGGAGGTGGCGGGCAGGGAGGCGCCGCCGTAGAGCTGGGTGAGTCCGTGGGTGTCGCCGTCCTGGACCAGCAGACTGAGAGCCTGTTCGAGGACGGGCCACATCTCCTTGCTGTAGAGCGCCTGGCTGATCGCGCCCACCAGGTCCTGTCCGGAGAACGCCTGGCCGTACTTCGACGGCACCGGGTCCCGGTCGAGCGACCTGACGAGCTGGACCACCTGCTCGCTCGCGCCGCGCCGGTCCTGTCCGAACGGGCAGGCCATGTTCCTCACGCACCAGGTGACGAAGTCGTCGAGCGCGGTCTGCTGTCCCGCCGCGCCTATGCGGCCCTGCTCGGTGATCGGCTCGGTGAGCGTGTCGACCCCGTCGAGCACCATCCGTCCCGTCTTCTTCGGGAACTGGGCCGCGTACACCGCGCCGAGCCGCGTCCCGTAGGAGAATCCGAGGTAGTTGAGCTTCTTGTCGCCGAGCGCCTGACGCATCACGTCCAGGTCCCGGGCGGCGTCGACCGTGCCGATGTGCGGGAGGACGGGCCCCGAGTTCCGGGCACAGGTGCCGGCGGCCTTCTTGACCGCCTTGAGCGCCGCCTGCACGTCGGTGCCGGCGGCGGTCGCCCCGAAGATCTCGTCCACACCGTCGCCGCAGCTCACGGGGGAGGAGCGGCCGACGCCGCGGGGGTCGAAGGTCACCACGTCGTAGCCGTTGGTCAGGCCCATGAAGTCCTTGCCGGCCGCGGCGAGCCCGGGAACGCCCGCACCGCCGGGACCGCCGAAGTTCAGTACCACCGACCCCCGTGAACGGCCCGTGGCCCGGTAGCGGGCCAGCGCCAGGTCGAGCGTCCCGCGGCCCGGCCTCGCGTAGTCGAGCGGGACGGTGATCTTGCCGCACTGGAGGTCCTTGGGCATGCCCTCGCCCTCGCAGACCGCCCACGTGACCTTCTGGCCGTAGAAGCGGGACAGGTCGGGCCCGTCGGCGGTCGCCACCGTCGGCAGTCCCGCCGCCAGCAGGGTCAGCGTCGCGGTGGCGGCTCCCACGACCGCGATGCGTTGGTGCACGGACAGCATGCCTGCCTCCAGGGTCGCCTGCGGTGGACCGGCGATACCTCCCGGATCACGATAGACGCGGCCCCGGTGGCACGCCTCTGGGCGAGCGGGGCCGGCCGTCGCCGCCCGCCCCGTGCCGGGACCCGCGCGGGGGTGCGGAAGCTGTTCGAAATACACGACGCTCGATGGGGTGAAAGCCCGAGGAGCCATAACCCCGATGGTCCGCAGGCGTTCTTGGCAATGTGGGCGAGTGCCCACGTAGGTGTCAGGAAGGCAGTGAACGTATGAAACGGGTGACCCGAAATGGTTTGATCGCCGCGGCCGCAGCCTCGGGCGCGCTGGCAGCGGCCATGCCGGCGCAAGCCGACTCCGGGGCGGACGGCGCGGCGGCAGGCTCGCCCGGCGTGATCTCCGGCAACACCGTCCAGCTCCCCGTGCACATCCCCGTGAACCTGTGCGGGAACACGGTGAACGTGGCCGGGCTGCTCAACCCCGCCGCGGGCAACCGCTGCGCCAACCTGGGCGGCGGGAGCGGGGTCGCCGCGACCGGCGGCGGGCGGCACGGCGGAGCCGGAGCGCACGGGAGCGCCGTCGGCCGGGGCGGCACGGCCGGTAACCGCGGCGCCGACGGCCGGGACGGTGGCGGAGCGGTCGCGCACGGTGGCGGAAAGGATTCGCCGGGTGTGCTCTCCGGCAACGGCCTTCAGCTCCCGGTGGATCTCCCGGTCAACGTCAGCGGCAACTCGGTGACGGCGGTCGGCCTCGGCAACGCGGCCGTCGGCAACGAATCGGTCAACACCTCGGGTGCCGAGCCCGTGCGGGAGCACCACCGTGTGAACCCCGCCCCGAGGCCGTCCACCCCGCCCGCCGGGACGCCCGACACCGTGGTGCCGGAGCAGGTCCGGCAGCGCGGCGGGGCCGTGGCCACCCTCGCCCACACGGGCGCGGACGCCGCGATGCCCGCCATCGCGGCGAGCGCGGCGATGCTGCTGGGCGGTGCCGTCCTGTACCGCCGGTTCCGGCCCGCAGCGGTGCGCTGATCCGCGGCGGTCACGATCGGGAGGCTCCATCGGACGGGTGACCGGTGGAGCCTCCTCGCTGTCCCGCTGTCCCGCTGTCCCGCTGTCCCGCTGTCCCGCTGTCCCGCTGTGCGTCTGTTCGTCATGCCCGTCTGCCCGTCGTGCCCGGGGTTCCGGCGACCTGGAGTGCCCGGGGTCTCAGGGAGCGGTGTCGTGCCGGACGTGGGCGCCGAAGTGGCCGAATCCCCTCCCGTGCGCGGGGCTTGTCGCTGCGATCGGCACGGAGATCGGGAAGGATGCCGCACGAGTGACCGGCCCGGCGCACCGCGCGCCTGGCATGCCGGCACGCATCCGACCTGTACGCATTGGAGCGCCCCATGACCTCACCGGGACCCGACGGCCTCGTCGTCAGCCAGGCCACGCTCGACGACTGGAAGGTCGTCGGCGGCTGGGCGGCGGACGAGGGATGGAATCCCGGTCTGTCCGACAGCGCGAGCTTCTTCGCCCAGGACCCCGGGGGCTTCTTCATCGGACGGATCGACGGGGAGCCGGTCTCGGCCGTCTCGGTGGTCAACTACAGCGCCGACTACGCCTTCCTGGGCTTCTATCTCGTACGCCCCGACCTGCGCGGGAACGGATACGGCCTCGCGACCTGGGAGACGGCCCTCGCCCACGCGGGCGGCCGGACCGTCGGCCTCGACGGCGTGGTCGCGCAGCAGGACAACTACCGGAAGTCCGGTTTCGAACTCGCCTACCGGACCGCCCGGTTCACCGGTGTCGCCCCCGTGGGGGAGGAGCCGTCGGGGGTGCGGCCGGCCGGCCCGGCGGATCGCGCGGCGATCACGGCGTACGACAGCGCCTGCTCTCCGGCCGACCGGCCGGTGTTCCTGGAGTCGTGGCTGACCACCCCCGGACACCGCACGTTCGTCCGCCACGACGACGGCGGCAGGCTGAGCGGCTACGCCGTGATCCGTCCGGCGCGTGATTCCCTGCGGATCGGCCCCCTGTTCGCCGACACCGCCGATGACGCCCGCGCCCTGTTCGCCGCGCTCGCCGCCGACGCGGACGGCGGCGCGCTCGCCGTCGACGTGCCGCGGACGAACACCGCGGCCGTAGCCCTCGTGGAGAAGCTCGGCCTGACCCCCTCCTTCGAGACGGCCCGCATGTACACCGGGCCCGTCAGGGAGTTCGCGCGGGAACGCGTCCACGGGGTGACCTCACTGGAACTCGGTTAGCCCGGCACGGGAGTGGTGGCGGTGGCGGTGGCTCACCCCGGGGGAGAGGCCGCCGCCACCCCGGTGAGCAGGATCATCCCGGAGTCCCCGTAGTCCGGCAGGGTCGGATCCGAGGGGATGCGGCTGACCGCGAGCCGGTCGGTGAGCGGGGTGAACACCTCGGTGATCACGTCCGTGTCCACCGGGCAGCCGGGCCAGCGGGACGCGGGGCCGATCCGGTAGGTCGGCATGTTCTCCATGAAGGCGGCGACCAGATGCCCGCCCGGTACCGCGCACCGGACGAACCGGCGGCAGAATTCCTTGAACTCCTCGAAGTCCTCGGTGGCCCCCTCCGCCACGAAGTGCATGGAGACGAGGCCGTAGCTCCAGGGTTCGATGGACCTCAGGTCCCCGTGCACCAGACGCACCGAGGACAGCGCCCCCTCCAGCGTCTCGGGTATGTCCGGGTTGAGGTTGCGGCACAACGTGTGGAACGGCACCCAGCTCCTGTCCGGCGTCCCGTTCAACTGCCGCTCCAGATAAGCGGCGTTGGAGGCACCCGCCTCCACGGCGTCGATGCGGCGGCTCGCGGCGGACGCGAGGATCAGCGGATAGAGATTGGGGCCCGCCCCGATCTCCACGGCCCGGCCCACGTCGCCCGGTGCGAACCCGCGGTAGAACGCGCTGTGGTGGCTGATGACCGCCGTGTCCGCGGGATGCAACTCGCGGTAGTTCTCCGCCAGATAGTCCTCGACGGGCCAACTGTCCCAGTCCACGTCGTCATTGAGTACCGTCATCGCTGACTCCCTCCCTCGGCCGCAGCCGATAGCGTTCGGTGAGCCGGGTGAGCGTGTCGTTGAGCCGCTCGACGTCCTCGTCCGAGTTGAGGGCGGTGAGCTGGACCCGGAAACCGACCCGGTCGCGGGGTACGAGGGGGTAGGCCGCCAGCGTCACATAGATGCCGTTGGCCCACAGGAACCCGCCGACCGCGTCCAGGTCGTCGGGGTCGGCCAGGGGGATCTCGATGATCGGCAGACGGTCCGTGTTGAGGGTGCCGACGCCGAGTTCCTCCAGGTGGTCGAGCACACGCCCGGTCTTGCGGTACAGGTCGGCCCGGATGTCGTCCCCGCGGCGGTCGTTGACCTCCAGACCGGCCAGCGCCGTGGCGAGGGAGGCGGTGGGCGAGGGACCCGAGTAGAGGTAGGGGGCCGCGGCGGTCTTGAGGCGGTCCTTGAGCGAGGTGGGCAGCGCGAGGAAGGCCAGCAGCGACGAGTACGCCTTGGAGAAGCCGCCGACGAGCACGATCCCCTCGTACGACTCTCCCGTGTGCCGCACGATGCTGTTGCCGCGGTCCCCGTACGGACACGACTCCTGCGGGCCGCGCTCCCCGATGACACCGAAGCCGTGCGCGTCGTCGACGTACATCAGGGCGTTCCGCGGCCTGCACACCTCGGTCAGCTTCGGCAGGTCGGGGATGTTCCCGCTCATGCTGTTCACACCGTCCAGGCAGACCAGCCGGGGCAGGTCGGCGGGCACCGCGTCCAGCATGGCGGCCAGGTCGTCGGGGCGTTCGGCGTGGAACCGGTGCAGCGTCGCGCCCTGTCCGCGGGCCCCCACGCATCCGTCGAACACGGTCCGGTGCGCCGTGGCCTCGACGAAGACATGGCCCTGGCCCGCGAGGGCGGGGATCACCGAGGCGTGGATCAGGGTCAGCGTGGGCAGCAGCAGCGTGTCCGGCGCGCCGAGCAGGTCGGCGAGCCGTTCCTCGATGTCGGGGTACAGGCGGGGACTGCCGATCAGCCGGGACCAGCTGGGGTGGGTGCCCCAGCGTCGCACGGCCGGCTCGATGGCCTGGATGATCTCCGGGTCGCAGTCGAAGCCGAGGTAGTTGCAGGAGGCGAAGTCGATCATCCAGTGGTCGCCGCTGCGGATGTGCCGGCCGCGTACCTCGTCCAGCACGGCGTCGCTCATGGGGTTGGTCTGCCGCAGGTGTTCCAGGTCGCGCCAGCGTCTGGAGCGGCGTGTACTCGCCCCCTGCGTGCCGTCGGCCTGCGTGCCGTCGGCCCGTGTCCCGTCGGGTCCCGCCGCCTCGGACAGGGCGGGTGTCTCCTTGCCTGGGTCCGCGGACGCCGGCTCCGTCTGTCCCATTCCGTACCTCGTTTCCGCCGTCGCGGCGGCGGACCGCGCCGGGGCGCGAACCCCGTCGTGCTGCCGCAGCAGGAACTCGCTCTGCTGCACCGTCATCGGCCGGGCGAAGAGGAAGCCCTGTCCGAACCGGCATCCCATGCCGGCCAGGAGATCCCGCTGCACCGGATCCTCGATCCCCTCGGCGATCACCTGGATGCCCAGGGTGTCGGCCAGGCCGACGATCCCCTCGACGAGTGCGACCTGCCGGGTGTCCAGCGCGATGTCGTCGATGAACGTCTTGTCGATCTTCAGTACGTCGACGGGGAAGTCCCGCAGATACCGCAACGACGAGTATCCGCTGCCGAAGTCGTCGACGGCTATGTGGACCCCGAGGTCCTTCAGCGAGTACAGGACCGCCTGGATCTGCGCGTCCCGGCGCATCAGCACCGTCTCGGTGAGCTCCAGCTGGAGCGACCCCGGGGCGAGCCCCGGAGTCTCCAGTGCCTTGCGCACCTCGCCCAGGAACCCGCTGTCGCGGAACTGGCGGGGGGAGACGTTCACGCTGACGTACGGCGGGTCCGCCCCGTCGGCCGCCCGCTGGAGCCCGGCCATGTCGGTGGTGGCGTTCCTCAGGACCCACGCGCCGAGCGGCGTGATGTGCCCCGTCTCCTCGGCGAGGGCGATGAACTGGTCCGGCGGGACCGGCTCGTGCTGCGGATGCGGCCAGCGGGCCAGGGCCTCGAAGCCGACGACCTCGCCCGCGCTGATGTCGACGACCGGCTGGTAGCGCAAGGTGAACTCGGACCGGGCCACCGCGCCGTCGAGACGTGCCTGGAGATCGTGCCGTTCCACCATCCGCACCCGGAGCCGGGGCAGGAACCTGCGCCACTGCCGCTTGCCCGCCGCCTTGGCCGCGTAGAGGGCCAGGTCGGCGTGGCCGAGGAGTTCCTCGGCGTCCGTACTGTCCCGGGCGGTGGCCACGCCGACGCTCGCGGACACGCTGACCGAGCCCTCGCGGAGGCTGAACGGCCTGCTCAGCGCCTGGATCACCTGTGCCGCCAGGAGTTCGGCGTCCAGCGGCTTCTTCGCGTCCTCCATCAGCACGGCGAACTCGTCGCCCCCGAGGCGGGCCGCGGTGTCCGTGCGACGCAGGGCTCCCGAGAGCCGTTCGCCGACGGCGGTCAGCAGGTGGTCGCCGGTGGAGTGCCCCATCGTGTCGTTGACCATCTTGAAGTCGTCGAGGTCGATGAAGAGCAGACAGGTGAGCGTCGCCCCGCGGCGGCTGCGCAGGAGCGCGCGCTCGATCCGCTCCAGGAGCAGGGTCCGGTTGGGCAGACCGGTCAGCGGATCGTGGAACGCCCGTTCCGTCAGTTCGTGTTCCAGGCGCCGTTGCTCGGTCACGTCCCGCAGGGTGATGACCAGTCCGGACACCGTGGGGTCCTTGCGCAGGTCGCTGCACCGCACCTCGACCTCGATGCGGCTGCCGTGCCGCAGCACCCACCAGTGGTCATGGGTCTCGGGGGCCCCGCCGTTGCGCAGGGCGGCGAGACCTCTGACCACCCGGGTCCGGTCGCTGGAGTCCACCAGTTCGGGCAGTGCCGCCCCGGTGAGCTCCACCTGGCCGAAGACGGCTCGCGCGGACGGGCTCGCGTACCGGACCGTGTTGTCGTCCTCGATGATCAGGATGACGTCCGAGGCGTTGCGTACCAGCGTGCGAAAGTACGCCTCGCTCTCCTTGCGGATGATCTCCTGGCGCAGCGCGATCCGCTCCACGGCCAGTCCGGCGTGCGAGGCCAGGATCTCCAGCGAACTCTGGATCTCCAGGAGTTGCTGTTCGGGGCCCGCCGCCATCAGCACGCCCGGCAGTTCACCGGCCGGCTCGTCGGGCGGGATCATCGGGCACACCAGGGTGGTCGGCAGACCGTGGAGCCGGCCCGCGATGTCCGTCCCGAGCTCCGCCGTGGGGACCAGGTGCGAGAGGCGGGTCGCCAGGCCGCTCGCGTACTCGGCCGACAGGACCAGGCTCCGGTGCGTGACCTTGGGCCCGAACAGTGTGCTGACGGTGGTGTCGCACGCCCGCGCCACGTCCTGGGGCCGGACCGCCGCGACCAGGGACGTGGCCGCCGTGCGCAGGGCCTGCTCGCGGGCCACCGCGTTGCGGTGGGCCACCACCATCCCGGAGAGCCGGAGGATCACCAGCAGGAAGAGCGCGGCGGAGAAGACCGCGATCACGGCGGCGTCCTGCGCGTCGCCCCGCCGTCCCTCGTACAGCAGGATCCCGGGTGCCACCAGGGTGGCCGCGGCGAGCAGGAGCAGGCGACGGCGTGTGGGCCGCAGGGACTCCTGCCG
Source organism: Streptomyces sp. NPDC015532 (assembly GCF_043078065.1). Classification (NCBI taxonomy): domain Bacteria; kingdom Bacillati; phylum Actinomycetota; class Actinomycetes; order Kitasatosporales; family Streptomycetaceae; genus Streptomyces; species Streptomyces sp. NPDC015532. The sequence continues at coordinate 271,168 of NZ_JBIBSY010000013.1, forward strand.
CTCCACGGGCCGGGTCAGTTCCACCATCGAGGGATGCAGTCCGGCGAGCCCCCAGGCGGTGTAGAACACAATCCAGCCGGCGTCGAGGAGGGTCCCGGTCTGCCACAGGTTGTTCAGCTGGAGAATCCCGTACGCGATGTCGAACGTGAGCAGTGTCGCGGTTCCCAGCACGAGGAGCTGCACGGAGGGGATACGGCCGGAGCCGGGGCTCGCGGACAGCAGGCGGGCCAGCATCGCGAGGACGAGCACGTCGCCGATCGGGTACGCGATGCTGATGGCCCGCTGCTGCCACGTCAGGCCCGGCACATGGGCGAGCGGCTGCACCAGGAACACCCAGACCGGCAGGGCGAGTCCCAGCGCGAAGATCAGCGCGTCGAGCAGACTCGGCAGGTCGTGGCCCGGCCAGCGGTAGCGCACGAGGCCGTAGAGACCGGCGGCGAACAGCGGATACGTGGCGAGGTAGCAGGCGTCCGCGGGCGACGGGAACGGGTTGTTGAAGTGGAAGTACGACTCCATCACGTTGTACGACGTGTCGCCCGCCGCGAACGCCAGCAGCCCCGCGGCCAGCAGCAGCCACGGCCAGCGGTGGGACGGGCGGTTGACCTGGATGCCCAGGAGCATGGCCGCGACGCCGCCGAGTCCGATGACGGCCCACAGCGGGGTCCGGGTCGGGGAGACGGCCATGTAGACGACGGCGGTGGAGGTCACCAGGAGGGCGTACACACCGAGGCGTCGTGGCCGCAGGAGGCCGCCGGTGAGGCGATGTACCCGCAGCAAGCCGAACCGCCTCCCTACGTCGGACGGCACAGGACCGTTCGCCGGGTTACGGGGCACTACTGATCGTAGGCACGTGGGGTGGACCGGTGCATCTTCAGCCTGGACGGCCGCCGTGGGATTCCGTGCCCCGGGTCACCGTTCAGTCCTGCGCGAAGCGGTCCAGCAGGGCGTCCAGTCCGGCGTCCAGGCCGTCCTGGCCGCCCCGCTCGGCGAGGGTCGCGGCGATCTCGCGGAGCCGGGGCAGTTCCTGAGGCGGCATCCGGTGCAGACCCAGCCGGAAGGCGGGGTCCTCCTCGTCGGGGTTGTCCACCATGGCGCGCAGCTCCACGGACACGTACCCGAGGACCCAGCCGGTGAAGGCGCGGAACACGGCCGCCGAGCGGACACGGTCGAACCCCGCCCCGTGGAGCAGTTCGAGCACCCGCTCGTGTTCCCTGAGCACGGCCGGCGGTCTGCGGGCCAGCGGGACGGCGAGCATGCGGGTGGCGAGCAGCGGTACGGCCTGGGGGTGGGCGAGGCAGACCTCGTAGCTGGCCCGCGCGATCCGGTGCAGTTCGTCGCGCCACGCGACCGGGCCGGCCGCCGTGGAGTCCCCTGGCGCGGAACCGGCGCCGAGGCGCTCCGCCAGTTCGAGGTAGAGGGCCTCGACCAGTCCGTCCAGCAGGGCGTCCTTGCCGTCCGCGTAGCGGTACAGCGCCATGGCCTCGACTCCGAGCCGGGCACCGAGGCGGCGCATGCTCAGCGCCGACAGGCCCTCCTCGTCCACCAGCCCGAGGGCGGCGGCGAGCACGAGTTTCCGGCTCAGCCGGCCGTAGTGGCCCCGGTCGCTGGCCCGCCGCGCGGGCTCGGCCGCCTCGCCGTCGTCGTCCCGCGTCCGCTGCCTGGCCATGACTTCCTCCGTACGGCCCACCTGCCCGAAAGCCTGCGTGTCGACTCTATGCGCCTACGGGGCCAAGTGTACGTATACGGCGTATAGGGAGGAAAGGTGTCCCCCTGATGCCTGGATCGACCGGCCGGATCGACCGGCCACCCCCCGGCCATCGACCGGCCATCGACCGGCCGGATTGACCGGGGCGACCCGGCGGGTGATGATGTACGTATACGTCGTAAATATACGTATTTCACAGGTATTCATCGGTGGTGATCGTTGATTGTGTACGGGACCCTCGCCCCCCGTTCCGGGCGGCTGGACGGCACTGGCACTGCCGGAAGCGGGACTCCGCCGCCGCGGGAGGCACCCGTCGAGGCGCTGCCCCCGGCGCCGGTCCTGCCGCGGATCAAGGTGCTGCACGTCATCACCCGCTTCTGGGCGGGAGCCGGGGACGGCACGCTGCTGGCCGCCGAGGGCATGGACCCCGACCGCTACGAGGTGTGGGTCGCCGGCGTGCCGAGCGCCGACCTGTGGGAGCCGGCGCGGGCCGCGGGGGTGCGGACTCTTGAGACACCGGGGTTCCGGCACACCCTGGGTCCCGCGGACATGCTCGTACTGGGACGGCTCGTGCGGCTCATCCGCCGGGAGCGGTTCACGGTCGTGCACACCCACTCCGAGAAGGGCGGCTCCCTCGGCCGGGTCGCGGCACGGTTGTGCCGTACCCCCGTGGTGGTGCACACCCTCCAGGGACAGAGCTTCCACCCGTACATCACGCGCCCCCGGCGCACGGCGGGCCGCGGCCTGCGGCGCGTGACCCGCAGGCTGGCCGCGCGGTTCCTCGCGGCCACCCCGGGCGGGGCGACCACGGCGGCCGAGGAGCGTCCGGTCCTCTCCGGCCGGGGAGACGTGGTGCCCTCCGCCGCACGGCTGGGCGCCGTCCCCGAGACCTTCGACCCCGACGCCCGCGCCCTGCTCGGCATCCCCCGGGAGACGGCACTCGTCGGTAGCGTCGGCCGCTTCGACACCCGGAACGACCCCCTCGCCTTCGTCCGCATGGCGGCCGCGATCCGGGCGGAACACCCGGACACCGCGTTCGTCATGATCGGGGACGGCCCGCTGGCGGGGGAGGTCAGGCGGCTCGCCGCGGACCTGGACGTCGAGGTGACGCTCACCGGACAACGTCCGGGCGCCGACCGGCTCGTGGCCGGACTGGACGTCTTCGTGACCAATTTCCTGTACCAGGGGCCGGGCCGGGCGCTCACCGAGGCGCTCGCCACCGCCCGGCCCGTCGTCGCCACGGCCGTCAACGGGGTGCCCGACCTGGTGGAGCACGGGGCCACGGGACTGCTCGTGGCACCGGCGGACCCGGCGGGCGCCGCCCGCGCGGTCGGCTGGCTCCTCGACCATCCGCGCGAGGCCGCGGTGATGGGCCGGCAGGGCAGCCGCCGGGTCCGCGGCGCCCTCGCGCCCGAGGCCCTGCGCGGAGCCGTCGACGACTGCTACCGCGACCTGCCGCGCCTGCCCTTCACCGGGCGCGCCCCAGGAGGCGTCCCCCGCCCCTGACCCCTTACCCCCACGCACACCCCACCAGCCAGTCGGTCACGAGCCGACCACACGCCGAGCACGGAGAAAGACATGCGTCTGACAGTCATCGGCACCGGATACGTCGGCGCGGTTCACGCCGCCTGCATGGCCGACATCGGGCACGAAGTGCTCGGCGTCGACCTCGACCCCGACAGGATCGCCGCCCTGGCCGCGGGCACCCCCCCGTTCTTCGAACCAGGCCTGTCGGAGACGCTCGTGAGAGCCGTGGATTCCGGCCGGCTGCGTTTCACCACCTCACCGGCCGAGGCCGCCCGCTTCGCCGACACGCACTTCGTCTGCGTCGGCACACCCCAGCACCCCGAAACGGGCGCCGCGGACCTGCGCCATGTCGAGGGGGCCGTCGACGCCCTGGCGCCCCGGCTTCGCGACAGCGGTCACGAACGGGTCCTGGTGGTCGGCAAGTCCACCGTCCCGGTCGGCACCGCGGCCGGCCTGGCCGAACGGCTGCGCGCCACCGTTCCGGGGGCCGAAGTCGCCTGGAACCCGGAGTTCCTGCGCGAGGGCTGCGCCGTCCAGGACACCCTGCGGCCCGAACGCATCGTGGTCGGCACGAGGACAGGCACCGGAACCAAGCCGTGTACCGGCACCGCGACGGACACCGACACGCCTGCCGGCACCGGGACGGGCGCCGGCGCGGAGAACGGCACCGGCTGGCCCGAGGCACGGCTCAGGGAGATCTACGCACCGCTCCTGGAAGCGGGCACCCCGTTCATCGCCACCGACCCGGCCACCGCCGAACTGGTCAAGGTCGCCTCCAACTCCTTCCTCGCCACCAAGATCTCCTTCATCAACGCCATGGCCGAGATCTGCGAGGCCACCGGGGCGGACGTGCTCACCCTGGCCGAGGCGATGGGCCGGGACTCCCGCATCGGACCCCGCTTCCTCGCCCCCGGGCTCGGTTTCGGCGGCAGCTGTCTGCCCAAGGACATCCGGGCCTTCGCCACCCGCGGCGAGGAACTCGGACTCGGCGGCTCCGTCGCCTTCCTGCGCCAGGTCGACGAGATCAACACGCGGCAGCGCCTGCGCACCGTCGACCTCGCCGCACGCCTCCTGGGAGGCTCCTTCGCCGGCCGGAGCGTCGCGGTGCTCGGTGCCGCCTTCAAGCCCGGCAGCGACGACGTCCGGGACTCGCCGGCCCTTGTGGTCGCCGACGAGATCCGCAGCCGCGGAGCACAGGTCCGCGTGCACGACCCCGAGGCGATCGACAACGCCCGAGTGGCCTACCCCGCGCTCCAGTTCGCCCTGGACGTGGCCAAGGCCTGCGAGCAGGCCGATGTCGTCCTGCACCTCACAGAGTGGCCCCAGTACCGCGACCTGGACCCCGCCGCACTCGCGACGGTGGTGCGTTCGCCGGTCCTGGTCGACGCACGGAACACACTCGACCCCGCCCGGTGGCGCTCGGCGGGATGGGCGCTGCACGCGCCGGGCCGTCCGGGGCCCGCCTGACCCGCAGGAGGAGAGACCATGCGTGTCGTCGTGGCCGGCGGAAGCGGCTTCCTGGGATCGCATCTGTGCGAGGCCCTGCTGAACAGAGGTGACAGCGTCTGCTGTCTGGACGACCTCTCCTCGGGCAGACCGGCCAACATCGCCGCGCTCCGGCACGACCCCCGGTTCGCCTTCGAGGCCTGGGACATCACCGAGACGTTCGGCGTCGCGGGTGACGTGGACGCCGTGGTGAACCTCGCGAGCCCCGCGTCGCCCGTCGACTACCAGCGCTTCCCGCTGGAGACACTGGCGGCGGGCAGCCGGGGGACGGAGAACATGCTGCGCCTCGCCGACCGTCACTCCGCCCGGTTCGTCATGGCGTCCACCAGCGAGGTCTACGGAGACCCCAGGGTGCATCCGCAGGACGAGACGTACTGGGGACACGTCAACCCCATCGGCCCGCGCAGCGTCCACGACGAGGCCAAGCGGTATGCCGAGGCCCTGTCCATGGCGTACCGGCGGACCCGGGCGGTCGACGTGGGAATCGTCCGCATCTTCAACACCTACGGCCCCCGCATGCGTTCGTACGACGGCCGGGTGGTCTCCGGTTTCATCCGGCAGGCGCTCCGCGGCGAACCCCTGACCCTCTTCGGGGACGGCAGCCAGACACGGAGCTTCTGCTACGTCGACGACCTGGTCCGAGGCCTGATCGCCATGATCGATTCACACCGGCCGGGCCCGTTCAACCTCGGCAATCCCGGCGAGCGGACCGTGCGGGAGCTCGCGGAGCTCGTCGTCGCGATCACCGGATCGCGCAGCGGACTGCGCTTCCGGCCCCTGCCCGTCGACGACCCGGTCCGCCGGCGCCCTGTCATCTCCCGCGCGCGAGAGGCGCTCGGGGGGTACCCGCGGGTGTCCCTGGAGGAAGGGCTGCGGCCCACCATCGACTGGTTCGCGGCGCAGTCGCGGGTACCTCTGCGGCCGTCGGAGCCGTCCCCGGTTGGGCGGAACCCATGAAAGCGCTCGCGCTGCGCGGCGGAGCGGGGGAGCGGGTGGCCGCGCCCTGGCACGCTGACCGCTCGACGGCCCGGCGAACGACTCCACCGACCTCTGAAGCACCTGGTCATGATGCGAACTCCGGTGCTGCGGACGTACCCTGCAAAGGCGGCCAAGAACACAGCGGCGTGGTTTCGATCATGAACGCACCTATCGAGGACTACGCCCTCATCAGCGACCTGGAAACCGCTGCCATGGTTGGCAGGGACGGTTCCATCGACTGGCTGTGTCTGCCCCGGTTCGACTCCCCGGCCTGTCTGGCCGCGATGCTGGGCACACGGGACAACGGCTTCTGGCGCATCGCGCCGGCCTCACGGGCGGCGCGTGCTTCCTGCGCCGAGCGGGCCTACCGGCGGGACACACTTGTCCTGGAGTCCCGCTGGGAGACGCCCACGGGCGCCGTGCGGGTCACCGACTTTATGCCGCCGCGCAGTCAGCTTCCGTGTGTCGTCCGCATGGTGGAAGGACTGTCGGGCTCCGTGACCATGCGCAGCGAGCTACGGCTGCGCTTCCACCAGGGCAGGGTGGTGCCGTGGGTCCAGGCCGGTGAGGCCTGCACGGTCGCGGTCGCCGGGCCGGACGCCGTCTGGCTGAACACCGAGGGCCTGGACGCGGAACCCGGCGGTGAGAGCTCCATCGTCCACGAATTCACGGTCCTGGCCGGGCGCAGGACGACCCTGACATTCGTGTGGGCGCCCTCGTACGTGCCCGAACCGCCCGCTCCGCTGTCCGTTCCGGCGGAGACGGTGCTCAAGGAGACCACTGACTTCTGGCGGCGCTGGACCGCCCAGTGCCACTACCAAGGGCCCTGGCGCGACGCCGTGGTGCGGTCCCTGATCACGCTCAAGGCACTCACCTACGCGCCCACCGGGGGCATCGTCGCGGCCCCGACGACCTCGCTGCCCGGCCTCATCGGCGGCGAACGCAACTGGGACCACCGCTTCTGCTGGCTGCGCGATTCCGCCCTGACACTGTCCTGTCTGCTCCGATGCGGCTACCGCGACGAGGCGACGGCCTGGCTGGGCTGGCTGGTGCGGGCCATCGCGGGGCAACCCGCCGATCTCCAGTCCGTGTACGGCGTCGGCGGACAGCGGCTGCTCCGGGAGACGGAGGCGCCGTGGCTGCCGGGCTACGAGGGCTCGCGGCCGGTCCGCTTCGGGAACTCCGCCATGAGCCAGTTCCAGCTCGACGTGTACGGCGAGGTGCTCGACGCGCTCCTGCTGTCGCTGCGGGCCGGCATCCCCATGCCGGGCCATGTGTGGAGCCTGGTGGAGGCCATGATGGGACAGCTCCGCCGGCACTGGCGTGAGCCGGACCAGGGCCTGTGGCAAGTGCGCGGTCCGGCACGGCAGTTCGTGCACTCCAAGGTCATGGCCTGGGTGGCCGCCGACCGCGCGCTGCGCATGGGCGAACTGCTCGGCAGGAACGGGCCCTCGGACGTCTGGCGGACCTTCCGGGACGACGTGCACCGGGAGGTGTGCCGGGAGGGGTGGGACGCGGGGCGCGGGTCCTTCGTCCAGTCCTACGGTTCGCCGGCGCTGGACGCCTCGGCGCTGCTGATTCCGCGGCTCGGTTTCCTGCCCGCCGAGGACGAGAGGGTGCTGGGCACCGTGCGGGCGATGCGGGAGCTGACCCACGGCGGGTTCGTGCGGCGGTACGCCCCGAACGGGCAGGGCGTGCACGGCGTGGACGGGATGCACGGCGGCGAGGGCGCGTTCGTGGCGTGCTCCCTCTGGTACGCCGACGCGCTCGCCACGACCGGACACCGGGAAGAGGCGACGGAGGTGTTCGAGCGGGTGCTGGGCATCCGCAACGACCTCGGTCTGCTCTCGGAGCAGTGGGATCCCGACGCGGGCCGCCAACTGGGCAACGCACCGCAGGCGTTCAGCCACATCGCACTGGTGGAGACCGCGTTCCTGCTGTCGGAGGAATGACGGGAGCGACGGGGGAGTGACAGGGGAGACCGCGTCCCGCCGCCGGAGTACCCGGCGGACACCGCGTTCCCGCTGTCGTGGCGAACGCCGCAGTGAGAGCCACCGTCACTGAGCGAGAGTCACAGCCGCTGAGCCGGAGTCAGGCCGCGGTGTCAGAGCCGCGGTACGAGAGCCGATCCGCTGAGGCGCAGCCAGGGCCGCGGAGTCAGAGCCGCGGAGTCAGAGCCGGGCCGGGTTGTCGGAGCCGGAGTCGCGTGGGTGTGTCAGCCCTTGCCGGAGGAGCGCCGGGCGGACCCGGCGTAGCCGTGCGGGTTGAGTTGCTGGAACCGCCACGCGTCCCGGCACATGTCGGCGAGGTCCCGCGAAGGGTGCCAGCCCCAGGCGCGACCCACCGCCGAGGCGTCCGCCACGAGTTCGGCGACATCGCCGGGACGGCGCGCGACCATCTCGTACGGTACGGGCCTGCTGCACTCGGCGGAGAAGGCGGCGATCACGTCGAGGACCGAACTGCCCCTGCCGATGCCGAGGTTGTACACGCGCATGCCCCGTTCGTCGGCGAGGTGGTCGAGGGCGACGCGATGCGCCTCGACGGTGTCCATGACGTGCAGATAGTCACGGATCGCCGTCCCGTCCGCCGTGGGGTAGTCGTCGCCGAAGACGCGGAGGTGTTCCCGTCGCCCGATGGCCACCTGGGCCAGGGTCGGCAGCAGGTTCTCCGGAGAACCGCCCGGGTCCTCGCCCAGAAGCCCGCTGGGATGGGCGCCCGCCGGATTGAAGTACCGCAGACACAGCACGGTGTACTCGGGGTGGCGGTGGCAGACGTCGGCGAGGATCTGCTCGCAGATGAGCTTGGAGGCGGCGTACGGATTGGTCGGCCGCGCCGGGGTGGACTCGTCGAGCGGTCCGTGGCCGGCGTCGCCGTACACGGAGCAGGACGAGGAGAAGACGAGTTGGTGCACGCCGTGCTCGTGCATGGTGTTCAGCAGCGCGGTCGTTCCGCCGACGTTGGTGTCGTAGTAGTCGATGGGCTTCCGTGTCGAGGTGCCGACGGCCTTGTGCGCGGCGAAGTGCACGACGGCGTCCACGGAGTGGCGGTCGAAGACGGCCGACAGGGCGCGTCGATCACGGATGTCCAGTTCGTAGACGGTGCCGAGGAAACGGCCCGCGATGCGTTCCACGCGGGCGAAGACCTGGGGACTGCTGTTGGAATAGTCGTCGACCACGATCAACTCGTAACCGTGGTCGAGCAGTTCGACGCAGGCGTGACTACCGATGAATCCTGCGCCGCCCGTGACGAGAATGGTCGAGGGGGCGCTCATGGGCCCGGCTCCTTCGTGTGCGGGCGGGCGGCGATCGGAAGGCGAACGTCGCGTCGGCACGGCGGACCCGGTGTCGGGGGGAGGGGCCGGCCGGCGCGTCGGGAACCCCGGCTCCGGCGGCCCCGCTCCCGGAAGGGTCCGCGCGACCGGGCTTGCCGTGCGCCATGACGCGACGCTCCTGAGGGAAACCAATGGACAAACGACGTATGTTTACGACGTATATGTACCACTCTGCCCCTGTCTGGCCCCCGCGTCAAACGGCGGCGGCACCCTTCGCCGCCGGGCTCCGTCAGCCGGCCAGCTCCCGGGCGCGCCGCGCGGCCTCGCCCACCGGGGTGCGGTGCACGGGCCCGTGTCCGGGCAGCAGCACATCGGCGGCGAGGGCCTCGATGCGGCCGAGCGAGGCGAGTGCTTCGGCGCGCTCGGTGTCGAACATCCTGGGCAGCAGCTGGGGCCCCTGTATCCGCGAGGTGGGGTGACCGCTCACCAGGGCGTCCCCGGAGATCAGCACTCCGGCCTCGGGCAGGTGGTAGACACAGTGGCCGGGCGTGTGGCCCGGGGTGTGCACCGGGACGGGCCGGCCGGGCAGGTCGAGGGGGCCCTCGTTCGGGAAGGCCTCGGGTTTCGTCATGGCCACGTCCGCCGTGCCCCCGGAGCGGATGGCGTGCACGGCCCATGGCAGCACGCCGGGGCGCCATGCCTGCCGCATGACCTGCCCGATGCTCACCTGGTGGAGGAACTCGCGGCGCGCGTGCGGCACCTCCGTCGCGTGCAGCCGCACCGGAGTGCCGTAGGTGCGGTTCAGGAACTCGGCCGAGCCGAGGTGGTCGCTGTGCGCGTGGGTGATGAGCACGGCCGTCACCGCCTCGGGCGCGTGCCCGAGGGTCTTCAGCGACGCCAGGAGGTTCTCGCGGTCGCCCGGATAGCCCGTGTCGATCAGGGTGACCGCGTCGCCCTCGGACAGCACCACCCAGTTCGTGTTGCTGCCGTGCACCAGATGCACTCCGGGTGCCGCTTCGACGATCGCTTCCTCGCGCATGACCATCCTGACGTCGGACAACTGCTGATGCCCAGAGGGCTCTGACAGGGCGAAAGGTATCGCGAGCGCCCTCCCGGCGGCGCACGGCCGTCGCTTCCCGCCCGCTCCGCGCCCCGGAGGGAGGTGTGGAGGCGAACGGCCTTGCGTGGCGCGGGACTTGACGTGATGCGGTCAAGGCGCTGCCATAGGGCGAGCCGCGTTTGCTTTTGTTCGACTCTGCGAACAAACCCCTCAAGGGAGAGCCGCATGTCCCCTCTTTCGAACATGCCCGGTCTGCTGCGCCTCCTCAGACGCGCCGGTGTCCATGGCGCCGTCCTGCTGCTCACCGTCGCCGCGCTGACCGGGCTCGGCCGCCCGGCCGCGCCGCTGCGGGCCACTCCGGCCGCCGTCGCCACCACCCAGGCCGCGGTCACCCCGGCCCCGATGGGCTGGGCGTCCTGGAACAGCTTCGCCAGTGCGATCGACTACGCCACCATCAAGGCCCAGGCGGACGCCCTGGTCTCCTCCGGCATGGCCGCCGCCGGATACACGTACGTCAACATCGACGAGGGCTGGTGGCAGGGCGCCCGCGACAGCGGCGGCAACATCAGTGTCGACACCGCTCAGTGGCCGGGCGGCATGAAGGCCATCGCCGACTACATCCACGGCAAGGGTCTGAAGGCCGGCATCTACACGGATGCCGGGAAGAACGGCTGCGGCTACTACTACCCGACCCCCTCCACGACACCGGCCACCCCCGGCACCGGGCTGGAGGGACACAACCTGCAGGACCTCCAGACCTTCCAGAACTGGGGCTTCGACTTCATCAAGGTCGACTGGTGCGGCGGAGACGCCGAGGGCCTCGACCAGGAGACGACGTACAAGGCGATCCGCGACGCGAACACCGCCGCCACCGCCGTCACCGGACACTCGCTGGTCCTGTCCCTGTGCGAATGGGGGACGGGCAACCCGTGGAACTGGGCCGCCGGCACCGGCGACCTGTGGCGCACCAGCACCGACATCGTCTACTGGCCCGCCAGCCCCTCGATGACGAGCGTCCTCGCGAACTTCGACAAGTCGCTGCACCCCGCCGCCCAGCACACCGGCTTCTACAACGACCCCGACATGATGACCGTCGGCATGACGGGTCTGAGCGCGGCCCAGAACCGTACCCACCTGGGACTGTGGGCCGTCTCCGGCGCACCCCTCCTCGCGGGCAACAACCTGGCCACCATGAGCGCGTCCACCCGATCGGTCCTCACCAACTCCGAGGTCATCGCCGTCGACCAGGATCCGCGCGGTCTCCAGGGCGTCAAGGTCGCCGAGGACACGACGGGCCTTCAGGTCTACAGCAAGGTCCTCTCCGGCACCGGCAGGCGCGCGGTCCTGCTGCTGAACCGCACGTCCGCCGCCGCGAACATCACCGCCCGCTGGACGGACATGGGCCTGACGACGGCCGCCGCCACCGTACGCAACGTGTGGACCGCCACCAACGCCGGTTCCTACGCGACGAGTTACACCGCCGGCGTGCCCGCGGGCGAGGGTGTCCTGCTCACCGTCGGCGGCACCGAGGGCTCCGGGACGACGTACGAGGACACCACCTCGGCGACGACCCCCACCTTCACCGGCGTCAGCACCTCCGCCGCCGGCACCCGGCTCGTCGACATCAGCTACGCCAACGGCGGTTCCACGGCCCGCCGGGCGACCCTCCAGGTCAACGGCCAGTACGCGCAGACCCTCACCTTCCCGCCCACCGGGTCGGCGAGCACGCACCGCACCGTCTCCGTCCTCGCCTCGCCGGCCAAGGGCTCCAACACACTGAAGTTCGCCGCGACTTCGGGCACGGCACCCGACATCGACGCGGTCACGGTCCGCGCCCTGCCCGGGACCGACGGCACCGCGATCGTCGGCACCGGCTCCGGGCGCTGCCTCGACTTCTTCAAGAGCGCCATCGCCGACAACACCCAGGCCGAACTCTGGGACTGCGGCGGAGGCCAGAACCAGACGTTCACCGCCACCTCGCGCGGCGAACTCGTCGTCTACGGCAACAAGTGCCTGGACGCCTACGACAGCGGGACCGCGAACGGCACCCGGGTCGTCCTGTGGGACTGCAACGGCGGCACCAACCAGAAGTGGACCGTCACCTCCGGCGGCACCATCACCAGCAACGTCTCCGGCCTGTGCCTCGACGCGTCGGGCAACGGCACGGCGAACGGCACACCGATCGTCCTGTGGTCGTGCAACGGCGGATCGAACCAGCGGTGGACCCGCGACTGAGCAGGCGCGCCGCACCAGCCCACCGGACCGCCCACGGAAAACCCGGTGCCGGTACCGCGCCCGGTTCCCTACACTCGCCGAGGAATCACACACCGGCACCCCGGGTGCCGTGTGTGCCGTGACGAACGAGGGGAGCCGGGCCGTGCGTTACCGCACCGCTGTCGTCGTCCCCCCGTCACAGTACGAGGTGATCCTCATGTCCTCGTGGGCCCGGTACCGGCTGCGCGGCCGGAACCGGACGCCCGCGACGACCTTCTGACCTCCGCCCGTACGGCGGCGACCGCATGCCCGGTCGCCCCGCGCCGTGCCCGCCGGAGGCGCCATCCGCCTGATCCCAGGTGTGTCGTCCGGGAATCGCGCCGACCCGTTTCCGGATCGTCCGAAAGGCCCTCGGCCATGCGTACCGACCTGCACCGTCACCTCACCGGCTCTGTCACCAGCCCCCTCGCCGCCGTCCGCAACCTGGGCATCCTCGCCCATGTCGACGCCGGCAAGACCACCGTGACCGAACGGATCCTCTACCTCACCGGCACCATCCACAAGCGCGGCGAGGTCCACGACGGCACCACCGTCACCGACTTCGACCCGCAGGAACGCGACCGCGGCATCACCATCTTCGCCGCGGCCGTCACCTGCGCCTGGGACGGCTACCGCATCAACCTGATCGACACCCCGGGCCACGTCGACTTCTCCGACGAGGTGGAGCGCTCGCTCCGCGTCCTCGACGGAGCCGTCGCGGTCTTCGACGCCGTGGCGGGCGTCGAGCCGCAGAGCGAGTCGGTGTGGCGGCGGGCCGACCGGCACGGCGTCCCGCGGATCGCCTTCGTGAACAAGCTGGACCGCGCCGGCGCCGACCTGGACACAGCCGTCGACTCGATCCGCGAACGGCTGCATCCGGCGCCGCTGGTCGTCCAGTTGCCGATCGGCACGGAGGACGCCTTCACCGGCGTGGTCGACCTGCTGCGGATGCGCGCGCTGGTGTGGGCCGACGGCGCCGAGCCGGCCGAGGAGATCCCGGTGCCGCCGGAGCTGCTGGAGGAGGCCCGACGCCGGCGCCGGCTGCTGGAGGAGGCGGTGGCGGAACTCCATCCGGCGGCCCTGGAGGAGTTCTGCGCCCGCTCCACCCTGACGGCCGGAACCCTCACGGCCGCACTGCGCGACCTGACCCGAACGGGCGAGGGCGTGGTCGTGCTCTGCGGCTCGGCCTACCGCAACCGCGGTGTCGAACCGCTGCTGGACGCCATGGTGACCTACCTGCCCTCGCCGCTCGACGTGCCCGCCGTCCGCGGCACGCACGACGGCGCGGAACAGGAACGGGCGGCGGACCCGCGAGCACCGTTCGCGGGGCTGGTGTTCAAGGTGAACGCCACCGCGACCGGACGGATGACGTATCTGCGTGTCTACGCGGGCACGGTGGAGAAGGGACAGACGGTGCTGGACACGGGCACGGGACGCACCGAGCGGATCGCCCGCATCCTTCGGGTACGGGCCGACCGTCACGCCGAACTGGAGCGCGCGGTGGCCGGGGACATCGTCGCCGTGATCGGGCCGAAGTCCGCCCGGTCCGGCGCGACCCTGTGCGCCCCCGCGGCGCCGCTGCTCCTCGAACCGCCGGTCGCCGCCGATCCGGTGGTGTCCGTGGCGGTCGAGGCACGCAGGAGCACCGAGACCGACCGTCTGGTGTCGGCGCTGGCCCGGCTGGCCGAGGAGGACCCCTCACTGGTCGTCCGCACCGACCCCGAGACCGGGCAGACGGTGCTGTCGGGCATGGGAGAACTGCATCTGGAGGTGGCGGTGGAGAAGATCCGGCGCTCCCACGGGCTCGACGTCGCCGTCGGGCGGCCGAGGGTGGCCTACCGGGAGACGGTGGCCCGCGGGGTGTCGGGTCTGGTGTACCGGCATGTCAAACAGGACGGCGGCGCCGGGCAGTTCGCCCATGTCGTCCTCGATGTGGAGCCGCTGGGGACGGACCCCGGCGGTCCGCGGGGGACGGCGGCGGACTTCGTCTTCCGTTCGGCGGTCGTCGGCGGCCGGGTGCCGCAGGAGTACGTCCGGGCCGTGGAGGCGGGCTGCCGGGACGCGCTCGCCGAGGGCCCCCTCGGCGGTCACCCGGTGACCGGGCTGCGCGTCACCCTCACCGACGGGGCGACCCACGCGAAGGACTCCTCGGAGATGGCGTTCCGCGCGGCCGGCCGGTTCGGGCTGCGTGAGGCGCTGCGCGCCAGTGCCCTGCTCCTGCTGGAACCGGTGGCCGAGGTCACCGTCACCGTGCCCGAGGACGCGGTGGGCGGGGTGCTCGGCGACCTCGCGGCCCGGCGCGGCCGGGTCTCCGGCTCGCACAGCCGCGGGAGTACGTCGGTGATCACCGCCACCGTGCCGCTGGCCGAACTCTTCGGCTACGCGACCCGGTTGCGCAGCCGGACCCAGGGCCGGGGCGTGTTCACCACCCGGCCCGCCGGCCTCGCCCCGGCCCCGGCCCAGGGAGCGCCCGCCCGGTGACCCGGCGCGGTCCCGCTCCTGACGACGGCCCCGCCCCGGCAAGGGCGGGGCCGTCCGGGCCGCTTGCCGCCGGAGGCCGCACCCCGCGGGGCGCGGCCTCCGGCGTCCCCCTCGCGGCTGTTCAGCCCATCTGGTCCTCGTCCGAGAGGTGTTCGACCGTCTTCCCGGTCTCGGTGAAGGTGCGTGTCACCTGGCCCGAGGAGTACACCCACAGGATGCGCAGCGGGCGGTCGCCGGTGTTCCTGAAGAGATGGGGGACCGGGGAGGGGACGTAGGTGGTGTCGTACCGCCTCAGCTTCGTCACCTCGCCGTCGACCACCACCTCCGCCTCGCCCTCCAGGATCGTCACGTGCTCGTCGCAGTTGTGCGAGTGCAAAGGCGCTCCGGAGCCGACCGGGTAGACGCTCATCCCGCTGGTGATGCGGTTCTCCCCGCCCGCCGAGCGCGTCGTGATGAGCGGTGTCGTCACGACGGCGCCGCCCCGGTCCAGCAGGGGCACGGACGCGGCTTCGATGATCGTGGTCATCCGGAGTTCCTCTCCCGTCGACGGTGATGCGTCGACCGACGTTAGGTCGCGTCCCCGTGAACGGGTGCCGTCCGGCGTGCAGTTTTACCTTGCATTCCGGGAAGGGTGAGCTTCCCGTACCCGGCTGTACCGTCGGCTGGCATCGCACGGCATCCCCGTACGTGCCGGAAACACGCCGGAAAGAAAAGGCAGGTGGCAGCCACATGAGGCTCCCCGTTCTGACCGATGAGGACATGGAACCGCGCCAGCGGGAACTCGCCGCCCGCATCGCCGGCCGGCGCGGCGCCGTCCGTGGTCCCTTCCGGGTCTGGCTGCACAGCCCGGAGATGTGCGAGCGCGCCGAATCCCTCGGCGCCTTCGCCCGGTTCGACTGCAGTCTGCCCAGGCACCTGCGCGAACTCACGCTGTTGATGGCCGCCCGGAACTGGGACGCGCAGTACTCCTGGAACGCGCATGTGGACCAGGCGATCGAGGCCGGAGTCCCCGAGGCCGCGGTCAAGGCCGTCGCCGAGAACCGGGAGGCGGTCTTCGAGGACGAAGCCGACCAGGCCTTCTACCAGTTCTGCCGGGAGGTCCTCGACGAGCACTTCGTACGCGACGAGACCTTCGCCCGGGCACTCGGCCACTTCGGTCCCAAGGGCCTCGTGGACACGATCGGCGCGCTCGGCAACTTCACCATGCTCGGGATGTGCCTGAACACCTTCCAGGTGGATCTCCAGGCCGACCGTGAGCCCCCCTTCCCCGACATCCGCGGCTACGGGCGGCTCGGCCACGACGACGGAACGCGGCCGTGACCACCCTCACGGACCGGGACACGCAAGGAGGCGCCGCCGTGACCCCCAGGAATCCGACACCGACGCCCGCCGGTGACGCCGGGACCGCCCGTGGACCCGTGCTCCGCGTCCGCGGCCTCACCAAGAGTTTCGGCGGGGCGGCCGCGCTCACGGACGTGGACCTCGACCTGTACCCCGGCGAAATCCACGCGCTGATGGGCATGAACGGCGCCGGGAAGTCGACGCTGGTGCAGATCCTCTCCGGAGCGCACCAGGCGGACTCCGGCACCATCGAGGTCGACGGCCACGCCCGGCACGGGCTGACCGTACGCGGGGCGCGACGGCTCGGCATCGCCTCGGTCCCCCAGCGCCGCGAACTGGCGATGGGCCTGACCGTCGCGGAGAACGTGATGCTGGGCGATCTGCCCACCCGGCGCGGCGCGGTGCGCTGGAGAGCGCTCAAGTCCGAGGCGGCGCGGGCTCTTTCCGGGCTCGGCATCGACATCGACGTGGAGCGGACCGCGGGTTCGCTGACCGTCGCCGAGCAGACCATGGTGGAGGTGGCCCGCGAGGTACGCCGCGGCGGCCGGATCCTGGTCCTCGACGAGCCGACCGCCTGTCTGAGCGCGGAAGCCGCCCGGCAGATCAGGCGGTTGGTGCGCACCCTGCGCGACGAGGGGGTGGCCGTCGTCTACATCTCGCACTACATCGACGAGGTGATGGCCGTCGCGGACCGTCTCACCGTGCTCCGCGACGGAGCGGTCGTGCGCAGCGCGCCGGCCGCCGAACTCGACCCGGAGTCACTGGTGCGCGCCATGGTGGGCCGGGACGTCGTCTCGCGGCGCGCCGAACGGCCCGCCCCCAAGGACGAGATCGGCCTCGCGGTGCGCGCCCTCCGTGACGGCCGGGCCGTCCGGGGCCTGGACGTCGAGGTGCGCAGGGGTGAGATCGTCGCGGTGCTCGGACCGGCCGGCGACGCACAGTCCCGCCTCTTCGACCTGCTCTCCGGCCGGCGCCGCCCCGACGCCGGGGAACTCCTCGTCGACGGCGCCCCGGTGCCGTTCGGCCGGGTGCACGCCTCGCTCGCCGGCGGTCTGCGCTGCGTCACGGGCGACCGGCGGGCGCTCGGACTGGTCCCGGGCATGTCCCTGGACGAGAACCTGATGCTCGCCGGCGACCGCTTCGCCCGCAGGCGACTGCACCGCCGAGGCGAACTCGCCCGCCGCGCCCGCCCGTTGCGGCGCAGCTACGGCGTCGTCTCACTCGCCGGCAATCCGCCCGTGAGCGCCCTGTCCGGCGGCAACCAGCAGAAGGTGCTGCTCGCCAAGTGGCTCCAGACCGAGCCCGCCGCCTGCTTCCTCGAAGACCCCACGAACGGCGTGGACATCGCCGCCATGGCCGACATCCACGCCCTGATCGACGACCTCGCCTCCCGCGGCGTGGCCGTGCTGCTCGCGTCCTCGTCCGCCGAGGAGGTCATGCGGCTCGCCGACCGGGTGATCGTCGTCAGCGCGGGTCGCACGGTCGCCGAGCACGACATCACCGCCATCACCCGCGACGAACTCGTCGCCACCGCACTCGGAGGTCAACCCCAGTGAGCGTCAAGACACTTCCCGATGCCCCGGGGGTCGCCGACCAGCACGGCCGGAGGCGGCCGGGGAACCGGCTCGGCGCTCTGCGCCGCGCCCCGCACACCGGCCTGACCGCCGTCCTGGTCGTCGTGGTGGTGGCCACCGTGCTGCGGACCGACGCGTTCGCCACCGACACGAACGTGATCAACATTCTGCGGCAGGTGAGCGTCACCGCCGTGATCGCCGCCGGCCTGACCCTGCTCATGACCGCGGGCGGCATGGACTTCTCCATGGGCAGCAATGTCTCCGTCACGACCGCACTCGGGGCGCAGCTGTTGTCGCACGGCCACTCCACCGTCGTCACCGTGGCCGCCACGATCGTTCTCGCCACGGCGATCGGCCTGGTGAACGGGCTGGTCGTGACGTTCACGAACGTCGCCCCGTTCGTCGTCACCCTGGCCACGGCCACCCTGCTCGACGGCGTCGCGCTGCTGGTGCTCGACAGCGTCAGCGTCTCCATCGGCACCCGGATGTTCTCGCTGGGCAACGACAAGATCCTCGGCATCCCCTATCTACTGGTCCTGGCCGTCCTGGTTCTCGTCGCGACGGCCCTGGTCATGCGGTTCACCGTGTTCGGCCGCGACGCCTACGCGATCGGCGGCAACGAGCACGTGGCCCGGCTCAGCGGCATCAACGTCACCGCGCGCAAGCTCACGCTGTACGCCCTCACCGGCGCCCTGTCCGGTCTGGCCGGGCTGATGCTGCTGTCCCGGCTCGGCTCCAGCAGCCCCGGCACGGGCGGTCTCTCCCTTCAGCTGACCGCCGTGGCCGCGGTGGTCATCGGCGGCACCTCGCTGGCCGGCGGCCACGGCACCGTGACCGGCACCGCGCTCGGCGTCGTGCTCCTCGGGGTCGTGGCCAACGCGCTGAACCTCCTTCAGGTCTCCAGCAACTACCAGCCGGTCTCCGTCGGCGGGGTGCTGCTCGTCGCGGCCGTCGCCAACGAGTTCCACAAGGCCCGGTCCGCGCGGAACTGACGCCGCCCCGGCCGCGTATCCATCCCCCGCACTCCGCGGGCGATTTCCCTCTCTCCGATTTCCGCGTGCGCTCCCCCCTGCCCTCGCCCGTCATGAAAGGCGTACGACCATGAGACTTTCCGCCCGTTCCCGCCGCGCACTGATCGCCGCGGCAGCCGGCACCACCCTGGTGCTGAGCGGCTGCGCGAAGAACGACAACACCGCTTCGGCCGGGGCGAGTTCCGGCTCCGTCACCCTGGGATTCGTCAACGGCGCCGACACCGCGTTCCACACGTGTCTGCAGAAGGCCGTCGAGCAGACGGCGACGTCGGAAGGGGCCAAGGTGTACACGGCCAATTCCCACCAGAACGCGGGAACCGAACTGTCCAACATCGAGGACATGATCTCCCGCGATGTCAGTGCGCTGATCGTGCAGACCGTCAACGTCGACTCGCTCGACGGTGACATAGCCAAGGCCAAGGCCTCCGGCATCCCGATCTACCTGACCTCGGTCGCCCCCAACGACGCCAACGGCATCCTGGGCGCGGCCGTCGTCGACCTCCAGAAGGTGGGCGCCCTGGACGCCGACTGGGTCGTCAAGGACGCCGCCGGCAAGGACGTGAAGGTCGGTGTCGTCGCGGGCGCGCCCGGTGCCGCCTCCGACCTCCTCGTGGGCGGGTTCACCAACGAGCTGCCGTCCACCGCGAAGGTCGTCGCGAACCAGCCCGGCATGTTCAACCCGGTCAAGGCCCAGGAGGTCGCCGAGAACATGATCCAGGCGCATCCCGACCTGGACTACGCCTTCGTCGCCAACGAGGAGATGGGCTTCGCCGTCCGCAAGGCGTTCGACGCGGCCGGCGCCAAGGACGTCAGGATCGTGACCGTCAACGGCACCGACGAGGGGCTGGCCGCCGTGAAGGACGGCCGCTTCTCCGCGACGGTGGCCAACTCGGCCATGGTCATCGGGCAGACGGCGGTGAAGAGCGCCATCGATCTGCTGGGCAGAGAAAAGGTTGACAAGATTGCCAACATTCCACTTCTCTTGGTCACCAAGGACAACCTGACCAAGGCCCCGCAGTACTGCCCCACGTCGTAGCGCCCGCACGGTGAGCGGCGCCTTCCTCAGCGCGTCCCGAGCCGCCCGTCACGCCGTCCCCGGAATGTCCTCACAGAGCCGCTCGTCAGGGCATTCCGGACCGGCGCGAACCGGGCCCGTACGGCAGTGAGGCCTGCCCCGGGGAAGGAAGTACCGCCCGCACACCCGAACGACCGGCACCGCCGCCGGGGCCCACCCCTGGCCGTCGTGGGCCTCCGGAGGAAAACATGGACCGCTTGCTCCTCATGCACAGCTTCGTCACCGTCGCACAGGTCGGCAGCTTCAACGGCGCCGCCAAGAAGCTGGGCTCCTCCGGCTCCCTGGTGTCGCGCCATGTCGCCGAACTGGAACGGCAGGTGGGCGTCAGGCTGGTCAACCGCACGGCCCGTTCCGTCAGTCTCACCGAACCCGGCCAGCGTTACGCCGACTTCGCCGCGCGCATCCTGGAGGAGATCGAGGCCGAGGACGCGGGGATAGCCCAGCTGCACGACCGCGCCGAGGGCGCTCTCAGCATCATCTGCCCCAAGTGGATCGGGAGTCTGGATCTCGGTGACGCGATCGCGGCGTTCTCCGCCTCCCACCCCAAAATCCAGGTCCGCTTCGAATTGGGAGGCATGTCCGACCGGACCTACGACTTCCTCGACAGCGGATTCGACGTGGCCTTCCACACCCGGGACCTGAGGGACTCCAGCGTCCGGCTCAAGAAGATCGCCTCACTCCCGTTCGTCCTGTGCGCCTCCGAGGAGTACCTCGAACGAGGCGGCCCGCTCACCGAGCCGAACGAGATCGCCGCCCACGAGTGCCTCGTGCACGTCAACGACCCGGTCTGGCGCATCGGCCACGGCCACGCCTCCACCCTGCACAAGATCCGCAACGTCGCCTTCTCGTCGAACTCCTACATCGCCCTGCAGAAGGCCGCCGTGCACGGGCGCGGTATCGCCCTGCTGCCCCAGCGGCCGGCGTACGACGACCTCATCTCGGGCGCCCTTCAGGTCCTGCTGCCCGAACTCGCGGTCCCCGAACGCCCCTTGTACGCGATCTACGGCCCCGGACAGGGCACTCCGCGCAAGGTCAGCGTATTCCTGGATTTCCTCACCACGTGGTTCTCCCAGAATCCCATTCCGACGATCCGTTCCTGAAAGACGTCCGCACGGAACCGCCCGTACGGAGAAGTCCGCACGGCGTTCTCCGGCCGCAAGAAACGATTGCGCATTCGGTCGAGGCTGGACCGTTGAGCCCGCCGCCGCCCGAAACCTACGCTCACCAGGCGACCCGCGAAACGAGGAACCCATGGGAATCCAGAGAATCGAATCGGTCACCTACAGCATCGACGACCTCGGCGAATGCGCCCGGTTCTTCGACGACTTCGGGCTCTTCGCGCTGGAACGGACCGACGAACACGCCGTGTTCGAGACCCGCACCGGCCAGACCCTCCACCTCGACACCGCACCGGGCGCGTCGCTCCCGCCCCCGGTGGAGGACGGGCCCACCCTGCGGGAGGTGGTCTGGGGCGTCGACACCCCCCAGGAGCTGGAGCGCCTGGTCGCCGCGGCCGGCCGCGACCGCCCGGTCCGGCAGGACGCCGCAGGTGTGTTCCACACCGTGGACGAGACCGGCTTCGGAGCCGGCCTGACCCTCGCCCGGCCCCGCCCCGCCGACGTCACCCCCCGGCCCGCCAACGCGCTGGGCAGCGTCACCCGCTGGAACACCGCGCTGGACCCGATCACCCGCGTACACCCGCTGCGCATGTGCCATGTGGCGCTCAACATCCCCAAGGAGGGCCGCGAGGAGGCCGTCGCCTTCTACGTGGACCGCCTCGGCTTCCGGCCGACCGACGTCGTCGAACCCATGGGCGTCTTCATGCGGGCACCGGGCGACGACGACCAGCACACCATGCTGCTCTGCCACCGCCCCGACAAGGCCGGCGTCAACCACATCGCCTACGAGGTGCCCGGCTTCGACGACGTCGTCGAGGGCGGCAACCACATGATCGACCGGGGCTGGCGCGAGGCCCGCAGACTCGGCCGCCACACGGTCGGCTCCAACGTCTTCCGCTTCGTGCACGCGCCCTGCGGCGGGCGCGTCGAGTACGCCGCCGACATGGACCGCGTCGACGACTCGTACGAGACGCGCGTCCACACGGCCACCCCGCCGCACCACATCTGGGCCCTGCGCACCAACCGAGACCAGCAGGACGCCGCCCCCGCCTCCTGACCCGCGCTCCGCCCGCCGCCCCGGCCCGAGCGCCGTGGGCTCCCATCGTCTCGTCCGCCGGCCTGAGAGGGCTCCCACCCATGACCACCGACCACGGCTATCCCGCCGTCCGCCTGTACATAGCGGGCCAATGGTGCCCAGGCGGCACCGGACGCGCCGCCCCGATCGTCAACCCGGCCACCGAAGAGGTGATCGGAGAAGTCCCCCTCGCCACCACCGACGACCTGGACCGCGCCCTCGACGCCGCCGCGCGGGGATTCAGGACCTGGCGCGACACCCCCGTCGCCCGGCGCACCGCGATCCTGCACACCGCCGCCGACCTGCTCACCGAGCGGGCCGCCGAGGTCGGCCGGATCATGACCCTCGAACAGGGCAAGCCCTTGACCGAGGCCACCGGGGAGGCCCGCCGTGTCGCGGACACCCTGCGCTGGCACGCCGACGACGCCCGCCGCGCCTACGGCCGCATCATCCCCTCCGCCCCGGGCACCCTGCTGTCCGTACGCCGTGAACCGATCGGCCCCGTCGCCGCGTTCGTCCCCTGGAACTTCCCGGCCGGCGGACCGATGCGCAAGATCTCCTCGGCCCTCGCCGCGGGCTGCTCCATCGTCATCAAGGCCTCCGAGGAGACCCCGGCCACGGCCGCCGCCCTCGTCGGCTGCTTCGTGGACGCGGGCCTGCCGGCCGGCGTCCTCAACCTCGTCTTCGGCGAACCGGCCGAGGTCTCGGCCCACCTGATCGCCTCACCCGTCATCCGTCTCGTCGCCTTCACCGGCTCGGTCCCCGTCGGCAGACTGCTGGCCGCCGCCGCGGGCGAGGCCATGAAGCCGTCCCTGATGGAGCTCGGCGGCCACGCCCCCGTGATCGTGTGCGCGGACGCCGACCCCGCCCGCGCCGCCCGCCGCGCCGCCCAGGCCAAGTTCGCCAACGCCGGCCAGGTCTGCACCTCGCCGAGCCGCTTCCTCGTCCACGAGGGCCTCGTCGACGACTTCACCGCCGAGTTCGTGAAGGCGGCCGAGGCGGTCGTCGTCGGCGACGGCCTGGCCGAGGGCACGACCATGGGCCCCCTCGCCAACGAACGCCGGCTGCGGGCGATGGAACGGCTGACCGCCGACGCCGTACGCCGTGGCGCCACGGTGCGCACCGGCGGCGAACGGCTCGACCGCGCCGGCTACTTCTTCGCGCCGACCGTCCTCACCCACGTACCGCCGGACGCCGACCTCATGCGCGAGGAACCGTTCGGGCCGCTCGCGCCCATCACGGCGTTCAGCGACCTCGACGCGGCGCTGCGCACCGCGAACGAACTGCCCTACGGGCTCGCCGCGTACGCCTTCACCGAGTCCGCGGCCACCGCGGAACACCTGGTGCGCGAACTGGAGGCGGGCATCCTCTCCGTCAACCACTGCGGCGGCTCGGTCCCCGAGGCGCCCTCGGGCGGCGTCAAGGAGAGCGGTTACGGCAGGGAGGGCGGGCCCGAGGCGCTGGAGGCCTATCTGGTCACCAAGCGCGTCTCCCACCTCCTGGCGGGCTGAACACCATGAGGTACACCCGTGTGTCGGCCGGCGGTCGAGCGGTCTGGGGCCGCGTGGGGGAGGAGGACGTCGAGCTGCTGTCCGGATCCCCCCTGGAGGCCATGGACCGGCACGGGTACGACGATCCCGGCCTCACCGTCATCGGCACCGTGCCCCGGACCGAGGCCGTCTGGCTGCCGGTCGTCGTCCCGCCCGTGTTCTACGCCGTGGGCCTGAACTACCCACGCCACATCGCGCATTGCGGGGCCGAGATCCCCGCACGCCCCGAAGTGGGCTACCGCGCCAACAGCGCGCTGACCGGCCACGGATCGCCCATCGTCAAACCGGCGGACGTGTCCGGCCGGTTCGAGGCCGAACCCGAGCTCGTCGCCGTCATCGGCCGTACGCTGCGGCACGCCACGTACGAGGAGGCCCGCTCCTCGGTCTTCGGCTGGACGATCGGCAACGACGTCAGCGCCCGGGACTGGCAGCGGCGCGACCGCACGTTCTGGCGCAGCAAGAACAGCGACACGTTCAAGCCGATGGGTCCCTGGATCGAGACGGACGTCGACGCCCTCGCGCAGACGACGACGCTCCGGGTCAACGGCGAGGAACGGGCCGCCTTCCCGACCGGCGACATGGTCTTCGACCCGTACGACTACATCGTCGAGATCACCCGGCACATCACCATGCGCCCCGGCGACGTGCTGTGGATGGGCGCCGAGTCGACCTGCCGGATCGAGCCCGGGGACACCGTCGACATCGAGATCAGCGGTATCGGCGTGCTCTCCAACCCCGTACATCCAGAAGGGAATTCCGCATGAGCAAGGCTCCGCGCTACATCCACCACGTCAACTTCCCCACCACCGACCCCGAGCGCACCGCCGCGTGGTACACGAAGGTCTTCGGGATGAAGCGGATCATGCCCAAGTCCAACACCCGGGTCGTCCTGATGACCCGCGGCAACTTCGACCTCCACTTCACCCCGGTCGAGCAGATGGAGCGCATGGCGCCCTACCACTTCGCCGTCGAGGTCGACGACTGGGACGAGTTCCTCGCCCATCTGAAGGACCTGGGCATCCGGCACACCCGCCCCATCGAACGCCCCGAGAACCAGTCCAAGTTCTGCTACATCCACGACCCCGACCACACCATGATCGAGCTGGTCTTCCACGGCAGGCGCACCGACTGAGCGCGCGCGGCCCGGATTCCCTTCCCCCGTACCTCCAGGAGTTCCCTCCATGCCTTTCGCCGACTCCGACGGCACCTCCCTCTACTACGAGCGTCACGGCAGCGGCCCTGCGATTCTCTTCGTGCACGGCAGCGGCGGCAACCACGCCGCCTGGTGGCAGCAAGTGGCCGCGCTGCGCGACGAGTTCACCGTCGTCACCATGGACCTGCGCGGCTTCGGCAAGTCCGACTCCTCCATGCCGGAGTTCGACGGCCAGGACTTCCCCGGCGACGTGCTCGCCGTCCTGGAGGCCGAGGACCTCACCGATGTGATGCTGGTGGGCCAGTCCATCGGCTCGGTGGCCGCCCTGCGCGCCGGTCTGCTGCGCCCCGACCGGGTCGGGGCCGTCGTCCTCGGCCACTCCCTCGGCGGCATCAGCCACCCCGAACTGCGCGAACTGGCCGCGGCCGACCGCGCCGAGGCCGTCAAGCTGCCCGTCATCGACCGGTTGCTCACCCGGCGCTTCCAGCGCGAACACGCCGACCGCACCTTCCTCTTCCAGCAGATGGGCACCTTCAACGTCGCCAGGATGGCCGACCTGCGCAACCTCGACACGGACGGCCCCTCCTTGCGGGACATCGAGGCGTCGGGCGTCGAGATCGCCTTCCTGCTCGGTGAGAAGGACGCGGTGCTCAGCGTGAAGACCGTGACCCGCGCCCACGAACTGCTCCCGGGCTCCCGCCTGGAGATCGTCCCGGAGGCCCCGCACTCCATGTACTGGGAGACACCGGGCCCGTACAACCGGGCCGTCGCACACCTGCGCCGCACCCTCGGACAGAAGAAGGAACCCGCATGAACAGCCTCACCCTCGCCGCCGCCGACGAGATCGTCGCCGCCGCGCTGAAGCGGGCCCAGGCGCTCGGGAAGGCGGTCAGTGTCGCCGTGGTGGACGCTGGCGGCTTCGTCGTCAGTGTCCGCCGCTGCGACGGCGCCCGCCCCCTCACCCCGGACATCGCCCGTGCCAAGGCGTACACCGCGGCCGTGATGCAGCGCCCCGGAAAGATGCTGAAGAAGTGGCAGGAGAGCCAGCCGGTCTTCTTCGCGCAGCTCTCCCAGCTCCCGGGCGCCGCCCTGCCCATCATGGCCACCGAGGGCAGCGTCACCATCAAGAAGGACGGCGAGATCATCGGCGGACTCGGCATCGCGGGCGGCACCGCGGACGAGGACCAGCGGGTCGCCGACGAGGTCCTCGCATCCCTCGGCTACGAACTGGAGTTCGCGGCCTGGGGTGTCGCGGGCACGGCGCCAGGCGACCACGGGAGAACAGGGAGCGCCGCGCACGCCGAGCAGGCACGGAACGCCGACGGCGCCGAGCAGGCACGGAGCGCGGACAACACCGAGAAGGCACGGAACGCCGAGAACACCGAGAAGGGTGCCTGAGCCATGGCGGACACGTTCAATTACCGCATCGACCACCACGGCAGCCTGGTCCGCCCGGCCGGCCTCACGGACCCGGGCGACGATCCCGCGGCCCTGGACGACGCGGTCAAGGAGGCGGTGGCCCTCCAGCGCAGGGTGCGGTCCACCGTCGTCACGGACGGAGACTTCCCGTGGGAGGACTTCCGCGGTGCCGTCCTCGGTTCCGTCTCAGGCTTCCGCCGCACCGGCGACACCGGACCCGACGGACTGTCCCGCTGGGTGGCCGAGTCCCCGCCCAAGGCAGACGGCCCCCTGGTGGCCGACCGGGCGGCCCGGCTGGCCGAGCTGACGGTGATCGCGCCCAAGGTGTCCCTGCCGTCCCCGGCCTACCTCGCCGCCACCACCTTCGACCCCGCCCTCGCGGGTTCCGGCGGTCCCGCCTCGGCCCGCGAACTCGGCGAGGCCCTGGCGGAGATCATCCACGCGGAGATCGGCCTGCTCGTCGCCCGCGGCGTCCGGCTGGTCCAGTTCGACAACCCCCTGCTCCTCGGCCACATCGCGGCCGAACCGGCCACCGCCGGCGCGCTGACCTTCGAGGACATGCTCGCCGTGGACGCACTCGCGGTGCGCCTGGACGAGCGCCCCGAGGGCGTACGGATCGGCGTCTGCCCCGGCTGGCGGGCACCGGACGCGGTGAACCGGGCCAGGGCCGAGCGGCTGTACGGCGACCTCCCGGCCGACCGCTGGATCCTCCCGTACGACCAGGGGACGGCCGCCGAACTCGACCTGCTCAGGGCACTGCCGGAGGACCGGGACGCGTGCCTCGGGGTCGTGGACGCGACCACGCCCGCGCTGGAGGAGATCGACACGGTGCTGGCCCGCATCGACGCCGGGGCCGAGATCAAGGACATCGAGGACATGGCCCTCTCGCCGTCCCGCGGCTTCGCCGACGTCGCGACGCGACCGCTCCTCGGCGCCGAGGACCAGCGCCGCAAGCTGGTCCTCGTGGAGACTCTCGCCCGCTACTGCTGGGGCAACGAGTTCTGACCCGGTGGCCGGTGCCGGCCGGGAGCCACGAGAGGCCTCCCGGCCGGCGGGTGCGGCGGACCGCCGGCCCCCGGCCGACGTGTTCAGAGCACCGCCGGCCCCCGGCCCACGTGTTGAGAGCGCTGCCGGCTCCCCGGCCGGCGGTTCACAGCACCTCGGCGAACGTCACCGTGCGTTCCGTGAGCAGCGGCAGGACGACGCCCACGATGAACTCCGTGAAGTGATCCGCCGCCCGGTGCGCCTCGAAGCCCGCGCGGTCCGTGTACCGCTCGTAGAGCACGAACGACCCCGGCCGGTCCACCTCGGCGTGCACCTCGTAGGCGAGGTTCGCCGGCTCGCCGGGGGTGAGTTCGCGCATCTTCAGAAGCGCCGCGCGCACGGTGTCCGCGTCGGCGGGCGCGCAGCGGTAGTGGGCGACGACGGCGAGAGCCATGGGTTTCCTCCGTAGGAGCGGGGTCGTCGGGCCCGCCGATTCCAGCACGAGTGCCCTGATGGGCGACCCGCACGGCGCGCAAGCAATGTCTGCCGCCGCGGGACTGGCCGACCGGGCCCCCGCTCGTGTGTTGTCGGTGCGGCCCCTGAGGCCGTCCCACCCGGTTGACCGCGGCCCCGCACCGCGGCGGACGAGAGAAGTGATCGTGATGCGAACCCTGGAAACCCTCCTCGGTGGGGAGTGGGTGGCGACCGGCGCGTGGATCGACGTCCACGACCCCGCCGATCTGCGCGCCCCCGTGGCCCGCGTTCCCGCGCTGAGGGCCGCCGATGTCACCGACGCCTACGACCACGCCGAGCGGGGCTTCGCCGTCTGGAAGCGCACCAGCCCCTTCGAGCGCGCCCGGATCATGACGGACGCGGCCCGGCTGCTGCGCGAGCGCGTCGCGGAGATCGCCGAGGACCTCAGCACCGAGATGGGCAAGACCCGCGCCGAGGCGACCGGAGAGACCGTCAAGGCGGCCGACTTCCTCGACTACTACGCGGGACTCGCCCGCCAGGGCTACGGCACGCTCGTGCACGACGTACGCCCGGACACCCGCACCCACC
This sequence comes from Streptomyces sp. NPDC015532, assembly GCF_043078065.1. NCBI lineage: Bacteria > Bacillati > Actinomycetota > Actinomycetes > Kitasatosporales > Streptomycetaceae > Streptomyces > Streptomyces sp. NPDC015532. The sequence goes on from NZ_JBIBSY010000013.1 coordinate 299,331, forward strand.
ACCAGCGTGAAGCGCTCGGTGTCGTCCTCGCGATCACCCCCTGGAACGACCCGCTGATCACCCCGGCCCGCAAGCTGGCCCCCTGCCTCGCGGCGGGCAACGCGGCGATCCTCAAGCCGGCCACCGACACCCCCCAGGCCGCCCTGCACCTGGCCCGCGCCCTGCACGACGCGGGGCTGCCCGCCGGTGTCCTGGGCGTGGTCACCGGACGCGGCGCGGACATCTCCGAGGCACTGCTCGGCGACCCGCGCCTCGCCGCGGTCACCTTCACCGGCAGCAACGAGGTCGGCGAGGGCCTGCGGTCCGCGCTCGCCCACACGAACGTCCGCTTCCAGGGCGAACTGGGCGGCAAGAACGCCACCGTGGTCCTCGCCGACGCCGACCTGGGGGCCGCCGCCAGGGCCGTGGCCGCCGCCGGATTCGCCCAGGCGGGCCAGCGCTGCACGGCCACCAGCAGGGTCATCGTCGAGCGGCCCGTGTACGAGGAGTTCACCGCGCTGCTGCTCGCCGAGACCGCCACCCTGCGCGTCGGACCGGGACTCGCCCCCGGCACCACGATGGGGCCGCTGGTCAGCGCCCGGCAGCGGGACGGTGTCCTCGCCGACATCGAGCGCGCGGTCAAGCAGGGCGCGACGGTCCTCGCCGGCGGCGACAGGCCCGCGGACGAGGCCCTGAGCCACGGCTGTTACGTGAACCCGACCGTGCTCGCGGACGTGGCCCCGGACCTCGACATCTGGCGCGAGGAAGTGTTCGGACCGGTCGTCGCGCTGCGCGCGGTGGACTCCTTCGACGAGGCGGTCGAGGCGGTCAACGACTCGGTCTTCGCTCTCGCGGCCGCCGTGTTCACCCAGGACCTGGGCGCCGCCCACCGGTTCGCGGACGAGGCGGAGTGCGGCCAGATCGCGGTGAACACCACCACCTCCGGCTGGGACGTCCACCATCCGTTCGGGGGCTTCCGCGACTCCGGCTCGCCGTTCAAGGAGCAGGGCGAGGAAGGGCTGCGCTTCTACACCCGGGTCAAGACCGTCGCCATCCACTTCGGTGCCTGACGCGGCCGTGGACGACAAGGAGAGGAGAGCGGATGGCTGACGAGACGATCGCCGTCGTCGGCGCGGGAATCGTGGGTCTGGCCACGGCACGGGAGATCGCCCTGCGCCGGCCCGGGACGCGGGTCGTGGTCCTGGACAAGGAGCAGGAGGTCGCCGTCCACCAGACCGGTCACAACTCGGGCGTGGTGCACGCCGGCATCTACTACCGGCCGGGCAGCCTCAAGGCCCGCCTGTGCACCCGGGGCATGGCGATGATCCGCGCGTACTGCCAGGAACGGCGGCTGCCCTACGACGAGTGCGGCAAGCTCGTCGTCGCCGTCTCGGACGACGAGGTGCCTCGTCTGGAGGCCCTGCACGCCACGTCCCTGGAGAACGGGGTGCCGGGCCTGCGCCGCGTCCACGCGGGCGAGATCCATGAGATCGAGCCGTACGCGGTGGGCCGGGCGGCCCTGCACTCCCCGCACACCGCCATCACCGACTACACCGCCGTCGCCCGGTCGTTCGCCCGGGACGTCGTGGACTCCGGCGGCGAGGTGCGGCTCGGCTTCCCGGTGACCCGCGTCACCCGCCTCACCGGCGGCGGCATCGAGGTCGCCTCCGGCGCCGAAACCCTGCGGGCCGGCCGCCTGGTCCTCTGCGCGGGACTCCAGAGCGACCGTGTCGCCCGGCTCGCCGACGACGGGGACGAGCCGCGCATCATCCCGTTCCGCGGCGAGTACATGACCGTCACACCGAGCAGGGCGCACATGGTCCGCGGCCTCATCTACCCCGTGCCCGACCCGCGTTACCCCTTCCTCGGCGTGCACTTCACCCGCCGCGTCAGCGGCGAGGTGGAGGTGGGACCCAACGCCGTCCTCGCCCTCGCCCGCGAGGGATACCGCCGCTCCGACGTCGACCTCCGCGAACTCGCCCGCATCGCCCGCTTCCCCGGCATGTGGCGTCTCGCCAGGGAACACTGGCGTACCGGCGTCAAGGAGATCCGCGGCTCCCTGTCGGCGGAGGCCTACATGAAGGCCGCCAGGGCGTACGTCCCCGCCCTCCACGCCACCGACGTGGTGCGCGGCGGGGCCGGCGTACGCGCCCAGGCGCTCGGCAGGGACGGCTCGCTCGTGGACGACTTCGTCATCCATCAGGCCGGTGGCGTCACCGCCGTACGCAACGCGCCCTCGCCCGCCGCGACCTCCTCGATGGCGATCGCGGAACACATCGCCGACACCGTCCTCGGCGACACCCGCGCAACCTGAACATGCCCCGTGCGCAGCGGACTTCCGTGCAAGAACTGCTTGCGCCCCCAGCGCTCGGCAAAGGCCTTCCGCCGACCTAGCGTTCCCTCCGCACCACCCCGGCACCCCTCCGCAGAGAAACGGCAGATGACATGTTCGTTGTCGACACCCAGATCCACATCTGGAAGGAAGAGACCCCGGACCGCCCCTGGGTCCCCGGCGCACGGGAGCGCATCCGCCTCAACGGACACCGCGAGGACCCGTTCTCCTACGACGAGGCCCTCGAGCTCATGGACGAGGCGGGCGTCAACCGGGCGCTGATCCTGCCCCCGTCGTGGGAGGGCAACCGCATCGACTACGCCCTCGAAGCGTGCGAGGCCCACCCGGACCGCTTCGGCATCATGGCCCGTGTCCCGCAGGACGACGCCGTCGAGGGCACCGCGATGCTGAAGGACTTCGCCCGGAACCCGTACATCAAGGGGACCCGGCTCACCTTCCACCGTCCGCAGGACCGCAACTGGATGATCGACGGCACCAACGACTGGTACTGGCCGATCGCCGAGGAACTCGGCATCCCCACCATGGTCCACGCCCCGATCTGGAAGCGCGAGCTCGGCGAGATCGCCGCCAAGCACCCGGGCCTGAAGATCATCATCGACCACATGGGCATCATGGCCCGCTGTGTGGACGACGCGATCGGCTACTGGGTCCAGGAGACCGCCGACCTGGCCGTCCACCCGAACATCTACGTCAAGGTCTCGGCGCTCCCCGGCTACTCGACGCAGCCCTTCCCGAACAAGAACATCGAGAAGTACGTGCGCGAGATGGTCGACAAGCTGGGCCCCCAGCGGTGCTTCTACGGCACCGACATCACCCGCCTGCTCGGTCACGGCATCACCTACACCGACACCATCGAGCAGTTCACCCAGCACTGGGACTTCACGCCCGAGGAACTGGAGTGGATTCTGGGCCGCGGTATCTCCGAGGTCCTCGACTGGCCGATCGAAGGCTGAGGGCGCACCGGAGATGACGGACACCGAGAACACACCGGGTGCCGGCGGCAAGGACGGCGGTGAGGCGCTCGTGTCGGCCTTCAACGCCGTCGGCGCCGACTACGTCTTCTGCTCGTCGGGGTCGGAATGGGCCCCGGTCTGGGAATCCCTGGCCCGGCGTCACCGCGACGGCGAGCCGGCCCCCCAGTACCTGGACCTCACCCACGAGACGGTCGCCGTCGGGATGGCCACCGGCTACGGCCTGCTCGCCCGCCGCCCGCAGGCGGTGCTCCTGCACGCGGCCCCCGGGCTGCTCCAGGGCTCCATGGCGGTCCACGGCGCCCTGCTGGCCGGCGTCCCCATGGTGGTCGCCTCCTCCGAGTCGACCACCTACGGCGACGGACCCGGACAGGACCCCGGCGGTCAGTGGTACCGCAACCTGTCCGTCGTCGGCGGACCGCACGGCATCGCGCGGCCGTTCACCAAGTGGTCCAACGAGGCCGCCGGGGTGCACACCCTGCCCGCCATGGTCACGCGGGCCGCCGAACTGGCATGGCGGGCACCGGCCGGGCCCGCCTACCTCAACGTCCCGCTGGAGATCCTGCTGGAGGAGTGGGACGGCCGCGAGGCCAAGCCCGTCGTCCCACCGGGCTCGACCCACAGTTCCCCCGAAGAGGCCGACGCCGTAGCCGAGTTGATCCGCGAAGCGTCCGTCCCGGTGATCGTCACCGAGACGGCGGGCCGTGAGGCGGGCGGCTTCGAGGCCCTGGTCGCCTTCGCCGAGGCCTGGAATCTCCCGGTCGTCGAACCCGACTCGGCGGTGTGCGGCAACTTCCCGCGCACCCACCCCCTCCACGCGGGCTCGGACATCGGTCCCTGGATGGACGAGGCGGACCTCATCCTCCTGGTCAACTGCCGCGCTCCCTTCTATCCGCCGTCGCGCCGCCCGTCCAAGGCGCGGATCGTGGTCATCGACGAGGTTCCGCAACGCCCGCACGTCGCCTACCAAGTGCTCTTCGCCGACCGCTATCTGGAGGGAAACGTCACCAACACCCTGCGCCAGCTCGCCAAGCGGGCGCACCCGGGGCCGCCGGACGCCGGGGCCACGGCCGCTGTCACCGCGCGCCGCGCGGAGCACGAGGAGCGGCACGCGGACGAACAGGCCGCCATCGCGGCCACCGAGGCGAAGGCGGCGCGGTCCGAGGGCGTCGACCCCGTGCACCTCGCCGCCACCCTGCGCACCCTCCTGGACGGGCAGGACGCGATCGTCGTCGACGAGACGATCACGCACAGCCGTGTCGTCAAACGCCATCTGCGGACCTCCGAGCCCGACGCCTACTTCTACGTCCAGGGCGGACTCGGCCAGGGCATCGCGGTCGCGCTCGGCGTCAAACTCGCCGCGCGGGAGCGGCCCGTGGTCCTCACGATCGGCGACGGCGCCTTCGCGTACAACCCGGTCATCCCGTCGTACGACGCCTCGAACGCGTACGGTCTGCCGCTGCTGATCGTGGTCTTCAACAACCGTGTCTACAAGTCGATGAACCTCAACCATCGCAGGTTCTACCCGGAAGGCGCGGCGGCCGAGACCGGCGAGTGGCTGGGCACCGACCTGCGCCGGCTGCCCCGGCTCGCCCAGTTCGCCGAGCCGTTCGGCATGCACTCCGAGACCGTCGACGTGCCGGACGCGCTCGCCCCCGCCCTGGAGCGCGCGCTCAAGGCCGTGGCGGAGGGCACCACCGCCGTCGTCGACGTCCTCGTCACCCGCTGATCCAGGAGGCACCCGCCACCATGACCGACACCCCGACGCCCAAGCCGGGCACGGTGCTCGTCCCCGCCGAGGAGCTCCGCGGATTCGCCGCGGCCCTCCTGGAGAAGGGCGGCCTCGGCCCCGAGCACGCCCGTACCACCGCCGACGTGTTCGTCTGGGCCGCGCTGCGCGGCGTGGACTCCCACGGCACCGCGCGTGTCCCCGCCTATCTGGAGCTGCTCTCCAAGGGAGTGGCCAACGCCCGTCCCGAGATCTCGGTCGAGTCGAGCACCCCGGCCGTCGCCGTCCTCGACGCCGACCGCGCGCCGGGCCCGGTGGCCCTCACCGCCGCCGCCGAGGAGGCGGTCACCCGGGCCCGGGCGAGCGGCATCGCGGCCGTCGGGGTACGCCGTACCGTGCACACCGGCGCCATCGGCTACTACGTCTCGAAGATCGCCGAACAGGGCCTGATCGGCATCGCGTTCGTCGCCGGCATGCCCAACATGGGCTACACCGGCGCCAAGGGCGCGGCGGTCGCGACCAGCCCGCTCGCCGTCGCCGTGCCGGCGAGGAGCCATGCCCCGCTCCTCCTCGACATGGCCACCGCCACCATCGCGCTGGGCAGGATCCGCCAGGCCCGGGCGAACGGAACCCCGCTGCCCGAAGGCGCCGCCGCCACCGGGGACGGCACCCCCACCACCGATCCGGAGAAGGCGGTCATGCCGCTGCCGCTGGGCGGCGCCAAGGGGTCCGGCATGTCGCTCGCCTTCGAGCTGCTGACCAGCGTCCTCGTCGGCGCGCCCATCTTCGCCGCTTTCCACTCCGACGATCCCGAAGGCCGCAGGCACCGCCAGAACGCGCTGATCGTCGCCATCGACCCCGCGGCCTTCGGCGACGCCGACGAGTTCACCGCGGCCGTCGACGCCACGCTCGCCACGCTGAAGGCGCTGACTCCGGCGGACGGGGCGCGGGGCGTGTTCTACCCGGGGGAGGGGCGCGCCGCGGGGGCGGGGCGGGGCGCGGGGGGGGGGGGGGCCCGGGGCGGCCACGGGTGGGGCGGACGGAACCGCGGCGCGGCCGGGGGGGGGGGAACCGGTGTGTCGGGGGGGGGGGCCCCCGGGGGGGGGGGGGGGGGGGGCCCCGCGGGGGAGGGGGTGCCCGTGGCGGCCAAGGTGTGGCGCGAACTGACCGAGAGCGCGGCCGGGTTCGGCGTCACCGTGCCCGAGGTTCAGGGGTAGTCCTCCGGAAGTCCTCGTACCCCGGGCGGCCCCGTGGCGGCGCCCGCCCACAAACGGCGGCCGGGGCCCCGGCCCCCACCCCGGGCGGGC